>JAFQAS010000058.1 GCA_017399915.1 Muribaculaceae bacterium | reverse complement strand
GCAACCGTTCTATTTCATTACCTTGCGTTTCTTTGCTAAATTGCTATTTCCCGTATTTCCGAGATTTTCAGCGTAATGCGTTTATTATCAGTGCAGGATGCACTATTATTCCGATTTCGGTTGATTATTCCAGCGTTTTTCAGTAACTTTGTAGAAATTTGTATATACAAAATGATAAATCAAAATAAATATCGATTCCAATTCAAACAATTTGGCATAAATGACAATAATTGTGCGATGAAAATAGGCACCGATGGAGTCTTACTTGGTGCTTGGGCAGATATTTATAACTCAAAAAATGTTCTTGATATAGGAGCGGGTAGTGGACTCATATCTCTCATGATAGCGCAACGATGCAATGCTAATGTTCTTGGAATCGAAATTGACACTCATGCCGCAACCGAAGCAACTGAAAACGTCAATCAATCACCTTGGAATAATCGAATTCAAATTATTAATGAAGATTTTGTTAAATGGGCAGCTAATAATAATCGTATTTCTAAATTTGACCACATTATAAGCAATCCTCCTTTTTTTAAATCTGGGCCTTCTGCACCTATAATGACTCGCGCGATTGCCCGTCATGACAGTTCTCTCGGATATGAACAACTTCTAAAATTATCATCCCCTCTTCTGAATGACGATGGGCGAATTTCAATAATATCTCCATATGACCGAAAAGATGATATAATTTTTTATTGTGATATTATTAACTTACATATATCTCGAATGACTATTGTATATTCAAAGACAAATGGCAACCCGGTAAGGATTTTATGGGAAATATGTAAGAAAAAACGCCCTCTAACTCAATCAAATATATCTATAAGAGATAACAATAACGAATATAGTGTTGAATATATAAATTTGACAAAAGATTTCTATTTAAAATTTTAACTATAATAGCAACATGATTGACAATACAAAACTCATATTAAATTTCAAATCAAGATTAGGTTTATTTTTCTCCTTGACAATAATTTGCTTATTTATTACCAGCATTTTCGCTTATATAATTACACTTGTTTGGGGCAATACAGCTGCGTCAATACGTATTTCTACAGTCATACAAAACTTAATATTATTTATGACTCCAGCTATCATTACTGCCTTATTTATCACTAAACTTCCAGCAGATTTTCTTCAGCTCAGCAAATTTCCATCTTTAAAATTTATTATACTCACTACATTAATATTGGTTTTGAGCGTCCCGGCGATGAATTTCATTGTTCATTGCAACGAATCTATAGTATTGCCTGAATCTCTAAGTCATATAGAAAATGCGATGAAAGCGATGGAAGAAGCGAGTCGGCAACAAATTAATATTCTACTTGGAGAACCATCAATTGGCAGTCTAATTATCTCTATACTTATTGTAGGTGTGCTTACTGGGATAGGGGAGGAACTATTCTTTCGAGGTGGACTACAAAATATTTTAAGAACACGTCCAATGAATCCTCATCTTGCTATATGGATTACTGCAGTAATTTTCAGTGCAATGCATTTCCAATTCTATGGTTTTATTCCTCGTGTTTTATTGGGCGCATTTTTCGGATATTTAGCTTTTTGGAGTAAATCAATTTGGCTTCCGATTTTTGCTCACACCCTTAATAATAGCCTTGTTGTAATTTCATCATGGCTAATTTCACGTAATACTTCAAATATTGATTTCAATAAAATTGGCACCGATTTTTCACCTGAAGCCTATACTCTTATTGTAATAAGCATAATTGCCACGACATTAGGTATACTCATTTTAAAGCGCCAATCTAAAACACTATCATAATAATAAAGGACTTGCAAAATGCAAGTCCTTTATTATTAATCGAATTTCTTTCGATGGAAAACAAAATTTCTCCCTAAATATTTTTCCTTTACTATTGGATTCTCTGCTAATTCCTCTGACGTGCCTTGGAACAAAATTTTACCCTCAAAAAGCAAGTAGGCACGATCTGTAATACTTAATGTTTCAGGTGCATTATGGTCTGTTATAAGAATACCAATATTCTTCTCTTTCAACTTATACACTACCGATTGTATTTCCTCTACCGCAATAGGGTCTACTCCGGCAAATGGTTCATCTAACATAATAAACTTTGGACTGATTGCCAAACATCGAGCAATTTCAGTTCGTCTTCGCTCACCACCCGACAACTGATCTCCAAGGTTTTTTCTTACCTTTTCAAGACTAAACTCCGATATTAAACTTTCAAGTTTTTCCTTTTGATATTCTTTTGTAGTATTAGTCATCTCAAGTACTGACCTAATATTATCTTCAACTGACATTTTTCTAAATACAGATGGTTCTTGAGCCAAATAACCAATACCATTTTGAGCTCTCATATATACCGGATACTTGGTAATATTTAAGTCATTCAAGAATATTTCCCCTTCATTTGGAGTCACCAACCCAACAGTCATATAGAATGTAGTAGTTTTGCCTGCTCCGTTAGGGCCTAACAAACCAACGATCTCTCCTTGTGTAACATCAATTGAAACATGATTAACAACGGTGCGCTGACGATATTTTTTTACCAAATTTTCGGTTCGCAATACCATCTTATTCTCAGCATCATGTACAGTTAACTCTGCTTGCAAATTTACTGGTTCATTTTCAGTTATTAATTCACTCATAAGTATCTTATTTTTGTAGGCGACCTGCTATATAATCAGTTAATAATCTAATTGCTACCTCATTATTGCCTCCTTGAGGTAATATTAAATCGGCATAACGTTTTGATGGTTCTATATATTGATCATGCATTGGTTTTAAAACTTCTTGATATCTATCGATTACCATCATTGGTGTTCTTCCTCGTTCTACACAATCACGAGCAATAACTCTTATTAATCTCTCATCGGCATCTGTATCAACAAATACCTTAATATTCATCATTTCTCTAAGTTCCCCATCATTTAACACCAATATCCCTTCTACAATTATCACATCGCACGGCTCAATTTTAATTGTTTCGCTTTGGCGTGTACATGACAAATATGAATATGTTGGCACATCTATCATTTTTCCTTGTTTTAATTCCTGAATATGCCTACATAGCAATGGCCATTCTATTGCATTAGGCTCATCAAAATTATGCGTCTTTCGCTCTTCTAATGACAGATGGCTTAAATCCTTATAATATGAATCTTGAGGAATTACCGCGACCTTATCTTGGGGTAGACTTTTTACAATTTTATTAACCACAGTAGTTTTACCCGATCCTGTTCCTCCTGCTATTCCTATAATTACCATTTTATTATTATTTTTGTTGCCACGAAATTACTAAAAATTAATCATATTATATCATCTTTATCGCTAAAATTACTTATTTATTAGTCAAATATGATAATCAATCTCTCTCAATATTAATTAAACAACACAGATTAAAGAAAAAATCACTACCTTTGCACTATAAAATATTTTATTATGGTAATTACCGACTCTATTGCAACATTTGGCAAATACTGCCTTTTTATAAAACGAATCTTTACATTCCCCGATAGGTGGCATGTTTTCTTTAATAGAACAATTGCTGAAATTTCAAAACTTGGGATTGACTCAATTCCTCTTGTTATAATTATCTCCCTTTTTATTGGAGCAGTTATAACAATACAAATGCAACTTAATATAATGTCGCCTTTAATTCCAAGTTATTCTGTAGGTCTTGCAACTCGTGAAATTATTCTATTAGAGTTTTCATCTTCTATTCTATGCTTAATTTTGGCGGGAAAAGTTGGGTCTAACATTGCATCTGAAATTGGCAC
Source organism: Muribaculaceae bacterium (assembly GCA_017399915.1). Lineage (GTDB taxonomy): Bacteria > Bacteroidota > Bacteroidia > Bacteroidales > Muribaculaceae > RGIG4079. The sequence goes on along the minus strand of JAFQAS010000058.1, from coordinate 253,895 downwards.
GATGAGAGTTACTGAACAAATTGACGCCCTTGAAATTATGGGTGTTAACTCAGCTAATTATCTTGTTTTACCTAAAATTGTAGCATTTATTTTATTCATGCCCGTATTAGTTGTGTTCTGTATGGGGACATCTCTAATTGGTGGATATTTGATTGCGTTGTTTACCGATATGATACCTGTTTCAAAATATATATATGGTATACAAACTTTATTCAACGAATGGTATGTGTGGTATGGATTAATTAAATCATTAGTTTTTGCCTTTATTATTTCTTCAGTCGCATCATTTTTTGGCTATTATGTTAAAGGAGGTGCACTTGAAGTGGGTAAATCAAGCACAAATGCCGTTGTAACAAGTAGCATCCTTATTCTTTTATTCGACGTAATTCTCACTAAATTATTATTACAATGATTCAAGTTAAGAACGTAAATAAATCGTTTGACGATAAAACAATCTTACATAGCGTTGATGCCACTTTTTATGATGGCAAGACCAATTTGATTATTGGACAAAGTGGTTCGGGTAAAACTGTATTAATGAAATCTATCGTTGGATTGGTTACCCCTGAGGAAGGTGAGATTTTATATGATGGCAGAGACCTTTTGCAAATGGACTCTAAACAAAAGAAGGAATTACGCAAAGAAATCGGTATGCTATTTCAAGGCTCAGCACTATTTGACTCTGAGACGGTACTTGGGAATGTCATGTTTCCATTAGTAATGTTTACAAACATGACTCAAGCTGAAATGAGAGATCGCGCATTATTTTGCATCGAACGTGTTAATCTCAAAGGCGCTGATAAGAAATACCCTTCAGAACTCTCCGGAGGTATGCAAAAACGTGTTGCCATTGCTCGTGCAATAGCAATGAATCCCAAATACTTGTTCTGCGATGAACCAAACTCAGGACTTGACCCAAAGACCTCAATACTTATTGATGAGTTATTAAGTGATATCACTCATGAATATAATATGACAACTATCATTAACACTCATGACATGAACTCAGTTTTAGGAATTGGTGAAAATATCATTTTTCTCAACAAAGGGCATCGCGAATGGGTAGGGGACATGAGCCAAATATACACAAGTGACAACCAACCACTAAATGATTTTGTATTTGCGACTGACCTTTTCCAAGAAGTAAAAAACTTCATTTCAAGCAAAAGATAAACAATAATATTTTCTTTATAGAATATAACAAAAGCCACCCTCATTTGAGGATGGCTTTTGAGTTATAAAGAGATCTGATATTATTCTTCTGTTTGGGTTGCAGCATATTCTTTAAGCAATTTTTCTTGAACATCGCCTGGCACAAGCTCGTATGAAGCAAACTTCATTGTAAATGAAGAACGTCCACCTGTAATAGAACTCAACGCTGTTGAATATGATGACATTTCTTTCAAAGGTACTTTTGCACTGATTTTTTCAAAACCGCTTTCACTTTCCATACCCATTATAATGGCGCGACGACCTTGTAAATCACTCATTACATCACCCATTACATCCCCTGGAACCATTACTTCCACGTCATATACGGGTTCGAGAATCTTTGGATTTGCATTGCGGAAGGCTTCGCTAAATGCATTACGTCCAGCCAAGCGGAATGAAATTTCATTTGAGTCAACCGGGTGCATTTTACCATCATAGATACAAACGCGAACATCGCGAGCATATGAGCCAGTTAATGGACCTTGCTCCATTCTATCCATCAAACCTTTTACAATTGCAGGGATAAAACGTGCATCAATTGCTCCACCTACAATACAGTTATATACCACAAGTTTACCGCCCCATTCCAATGGGATTTCTTGAGTGTCACGCACATTCATCTTGAACTCTTGACTACCGAATCGATAAGTATCAGGAGCAGGCATGCCTTCGGTATATGGTTCGATAATTAAGTGAACTTCACCAAATTGACCGGCACCACCAGATTGTTTTTTATGACGATAATCTGCTCGTGAAGCTTTTGTAATAGTTTCACGATATGGAATTTTAGGTTCTTCAAAGACAATTGGCAATTTATCATTGTTTTCAACACGCCATTTTAATGTGCGTAAGTGGAATTCACCTTGTCCCGAAAGAATTACTTGTTTCAATTCTTTTGATTGCTCCACAACCCAAGTAGGATCTTCCTCATGCATGCGAGTAAGAATTGCACTCAATTTTTCAGCATCACTTTCTGTTACAGGACGCACTGCACGTTGATATTTAGGCGCCGGATATTTAATGAAATCATCGTAAGAATATTCACAACCTTTCTCATTCAAAGTATTACCGGTGCGGACATCTTTCATTTTAACAGTTGCACCTATATCACCTGCACATAGTTTTTCTACTGGAGTCTTTATTTGACCACACACACAATTTATTTGTGCAAAACGTTCCTTAGAACCACGGCTTATATTATCAAGGTCTGCACCAGCGTTCAATGTTCCTGACATTACCTTGAAATAACTTACTTCACCGATATGAGGTTCTACTGTAGTCTTAAATACATACAAACTCAATGGTCCATTTGAGTCAGGTTTTACCTCGTTTGCATTAGCATCAACAGGCACAGGCATATCTTCTACAAATGGCACAACATTTCCGAGGAACTCCATCATGCGACGAACACCCATATCTTTCTCTGCACTTACGCAGAATACAGGGAATATCGAACGGTCAACAAGACCCTTACGGATACCTTCTCGCATTTCATCTTCAGTAAGGTGACCTTGATCAAAGAATTTTTCCATCAATGTTTCATCGTTTTCAGCCGCAGCTTCTACGAGTTGTTGATGCAATTCTTTTGCTTTTTCCATTTCTTCTGCTGGAATTTCCTCAATGGTAGGAACACCACCATCAGGACCCCATGAATATTTTTTCATCAAGAGCACGTCGATCATTGCATTAAAACCCGCACCGCATGACAATGGATACTGAATGGGAACAACCTTATTACCAAAGACTTCTTTCATTTGTTCCAATACATTGTCATAGTCAGCTTTTTCACCATCTAACTGGTTCATTGCAAAAATAACAGGTTTTTTCAATTTTGCAGTAGTGCGGAATATATTTTGAGTTCCAACTTCTACACCATATTGGCCATTAATTACAATTAGACCTGTATCTGTTACATTTAATGCAGTAATTGCACTACCTACGAAGTCATCACCACCTGGGCAATCAATCATGTTTAATTTCTTGCCTAAAAATTCGGCATAAAAAACGGTTGAAAAAACAGAGTAACCATATTCTTTTTCAACCGGAAAATAGTCACACACAGTATTTTTAGCATCAACTGTGCCACGACGTTTTATAACTCCACACTCGAAAAGCATTGCTTCAGCGAGTGTGGTTTTTCCAGAGCCTTTACTTCCAAGCAAGGCGATGTTCTTGATTTCTTTTGTTTCGTAAACCTTCATACTATTTAGATTTAATGTTGTTTATAAATTAGGTTATATAGATTTGTTAAAATCGACCGCAAAATAGTCATTATTTTTGAATCTACAAACTTTTATTAGTATGTTTCTAAACATTATTTCATTTTTTAGCTTTTTTTCGTGACAAAAAACAACTTTTTTGACCATTTTCTTGACATCATTATTTTTTGGCACTCATTTTGCTATAATATTGGTGTTTTTTATTTAACCATTCTTTTTTTACAATGAATAATAACGACGATAATCATTCTATAGTCTCTATTGGACAAATCGATATTGATGCAACTTCATTTAATGCCGAGCCAAATCTAAACGACTTGCCAATTTTACCCACTCGCAATCTCGTTTTGTTTCCTGGCGTTACAATTCCTATTTCTCTCGTTCGTGAAAACTCGAGAAAAACAGCAGAGTATGCATCGAAACATCAAATTCCCATTGGAATAGTTTGCCAAATCAATGCAGATGATGAAAGACCTGCAGTGACTACAGGACTATTTAAATATGGTGTCTTTGCCGATGTTCTTAAAGTATTCAATCTTCCTGATGGCAATTATACTGCTATCGTTAGAGCTCGTGGCAAATTTAAAATCATGGGCAAAGGAGATGGTTTAGTGATTCCCAATGCAGAACTTTCCGCAAAAGTAAAGCCCATTAAAGACACAAATCCTCGCAGTAATGATAAAGAATTTTTAGCCCTATCGGCTTCAATTAAAGAATCCACCTTAAATATATTGAAGAAAACGTCGGAGGGTCCTAATGAATTAGTGTTTAACATAGCGAATTTCCCCGATCCTGTGGGGTTAATCAACCTCATATCATCACATCTTCCATTTGATGTTGAGTTCCGTCAATCTTTATTAGCACAAAATCGACTTAAAGAACGAGCATTCGCTCTTCTTAGCGAGCTTTCTCGTAATGAGCAGATGGTTGATATTAGCCGTGACATTCAAAAACGAGCTCGTAAATCACTTGATGAGCAACAACGCAATGTTTTCCTTCATCAACAAATGGAAACTATCCGTCAAGAGTTATATGGAGATTCTGATGACGCCGACAACCTTCGCGCACGTGCCGATAAAATACAATTCCCTGAGCATGTTGCGAAAGCATTTGATAAAGAATTGGAAAAACTTCGTCGACTCAACCCACAAAGTCCTGATTATTCAATTCAATTCACTTATCTTGAAACTCTAATTGAGCTCCCATGGAACAATGAATCGCCCCTTAACACTGACTTTAAAAAGGCAGAAGAGATTCTCAATAATGACCACTATGGGCTTGATAAGGTTAAAGATCGTATACTTGAGCAATTAGCCGTTTTAATGAACACCCCCGATGGGAAAGCCCCAATCTTATGCCTATGTGGAGCTCCAGGAGTAGGCAAAACCTCGCTTGGTCAATCTATTGCAAAAGCATTGGGACGCAAATATCAAAGAGTATCTCTCGGCGGTCTTCATGATGAAGCTGAAATACGTGGGCATCGTCGTACATATATCGGAGCAATGCCCGGTCGCATAATTGATGCAATGAAACGAAGCGGATCTTCAAATCCGGTATTACTACTTGATGAAATCGATAAAATTGGTCAAGATTTCAAAGGCGACCCATCGGCAGCTCTACTTGAAGTTCTTGATCCAGAACAAAACTGTCGTTTCCACGATAACTATATCGATGTTGATTATGACCTTTCTAAAGTGTTATTTATAGCAACAGCAAACACTCTTTCAACACTTTCTCAACCCTTGCTTGACCGCATGGAGATAATTGATATTTCAGGATATCTTATCGAAGAAAAAGTTGAAATAGCTCGTCGCCATCTAATTCCTCGTATCGCCAAAGAACACAGTTTTGCCGATAACGAGATTCAATTTACCGATGAAGCACTTACTACTATAATAGAATGTTATACCTCTGAAAGTGGTGTGCGTCAACTTGAAAAGAAGATCTCATCGATAATTCGCAAAATTGTCCTCAACAAAATGAGTGGCAAAGAATATTCAACAGAAATAACAAAAGATGATCTGAAACAACTTCTTGGTGTAGAATCATATAACAAGGATCGTTATGAAGGAAATGACTTTGCCGGAGTTGTTACAGGACTTGCTTGGACATCTGTTGGAGGAGAAATCCTATTTATTGAATCATCATTAGCCCAAGGCAAAGGAGAGAAACTCACTTTGACAGGTAATCTTGGCGACGTAATGAAAGAATCAGCAGTAATAGCATTACAATATGTGAAATCTCATGCCGAATCACTTAATATACCGCTTGATGTTTTTGAGAAATACAACCTTCACATACATGTTCCCGAAGGCGCAATTCCCAAAGACGGACCTTCGGCAGGTATCACAATGGCAACATCTATTGTATCAACCTTCCTTCAACGCAAAGTCAAAGCTCGCACCGCTATGACCGGGGAAATTACACTCCGTGGAAAGGTACTACCTGTTGGAGGTATTAAAGAAAAAATTCTCGCCGCTAAACGTGCTGGAATCACCAATATTATTCTCTCAGCCGACAATCGCAAAGATGTTAATGACATCAGCGAAATTTACCTCAAAGGACTTACCTTCCACTATGTAACTACTATGCTTGAAGTATTTAACATCGCAATTACAGATGAGCCGGCAGTTAATGCCATAAAATTGAGCTAAAGATACCAAAAATAAAAAATACAACAAAGAGACATAAGATTAGAGGGTAGTACTAACGTACAAAAAGGTCACCAATTAGTAATTGGTGACCTTTTATTCGGAATATGATTAGTTTTATTTTTCTTCGTTTTCCTCTACATTATCTACTGTTTCTGTAGATTTGAATTCTGTAAATCCTGCTCCAACAAGAATATTGTACCAACTGAATACTTTCTTGATATCATTAGTATAAACGCGTTCATCATCAAAATCGGGCAAAACTGTAGCAAAGTATTCACGAATACCTTTTTCTCCACCAAGAGCCTTTATATCAACAACTTTCCCTTCATTTTTTTCTTTTATTGACTCAAAAACATCGGCCAATGGAATATCTTCCTCATATGTATAGATAGCAATATCTCCAAGAGAAATTACTTTATCGTGAGCATATGCCGGAGTACGTTTTCCGGTTCCTATTGATTCCACAATCAACATGTTTTTTCCTTGACTAACTAGTTTAAATAATCCGGGGCGTCCTGATATTGATAATACTGTCTTTAACATATTCTATTTTTTATTTTTTGAAAATTATCTGCAAATGTAACGTTTTTAATTCAATATATATTATTTATTGCAGAATATTTTCTTTTAATTGTGATTTTATCTAAAAGATTTCACATAATTTGCGTATCTTTGTAGTGAATTAATTCAATAAACTTATTCTCGATTATGATTGATACAAATGCACAATTTGATGAAGCACTAAAAATGTGCCGTGACTTATTTGTTAAAAAGTTGCATGACTATGGAGCTGCATGGCGCATCATGAGAGCAACATCTATAACCGATCAAATATTCATCAAGGCAAATCGTATTCGTTCGCTCGAGATTAAAAAAGAATCCAAAGTAGGCGAGGGGATTCTTCCTGAATTTATAGGCATTGTAAATTATGGTATCATTGGATTAATTCAATTATTGAAAGGTCATGCCGAAACTGAAGACATGTCTGTTGAGGAAGCTATTGAGTTATACGACAACCTTGTGGCCGAAACAAAAGCACTGATGATTGCTAAAAATCATGACTACGATGAAGCATGGCGTTCGATGAGAGTGTACTCATATACCGATCTTATTCTCATGAAAATACTTCGCACAAAGCAAATAGAGGATAATGATGGAGCGACATTGGTATCTGAAGGCATTGATGCCAATTACAAAGATATGATTAACTATTCAATCTTTGCAATTATTAAACTCACCGAAAAGCAATGAATTGGAAGAGTGTATTCTCAAGTTATTTAACTCCTACTATCACTTGGATTTTAAGGATACTTATTGGTGGAACATTTATCATTTCGGGACTTACGAAAATGATAGATGTATGGGGATTTACATATAAAATTGAGCAGTATCTTAATGTATGGGGATGGGACGTTACACGCCCCATAGTTGTAATCGTAGCTATGACCATCTCTGCTATTGAATTTGTTCTTGGTTGTATGATGGCTACGGGTAGTTATAAAAAATCTTCACCATGGATTGCAACCATTATTATGATATTTATGCTACCTCTAAGCGCATATATAATGATTGCTAATCCGGTTGATAATTGTGGTTGCTTTGGGGATTATTTGGTCATATCAAATTTCGCTACATTTTGTAAAAATCTAGCAATAACCATCGGATTAATCTATTTATGCATATTTAACAAGCGCACATTTGGTATATTCAAACCATATATCCAATGGATTGTTGCCACAATATGCTACATATACATCCTCGTTATTGGATTTGTTGGATATAATGTTCAACCATTGGTTGATTTTCGATCATATAAAGTAGGAACAGAATTTACTCCAAAAAATTCATCAGATAATATTACATTTAATTTCATTTACGAAAAAAATGGAATTAAACAATCTTTTGATATCGATAGCCTACCCGATTCAACTTGGACTTTTGTTGAACGGACTAAAATTGGTTCTGACTCAACAACTAATCATAGTATAACAATATATGACTTAAACAATAATGATGTTACTTCTGAAGTTATAACCAATGAAGGCGAACAAATAATATTGTTATTTCCCGAAATTAAATATGCCGACATTTCATACTCTTTTATGACAAATGAAATGGATAATTATATAAAAAATAGGGGAGGAGAACTAATTGGCATTTTTGCAACAAATGACAAAAAACAAATCAAAGATTGGGTTGATAGATCACTCATTCAATGGCCTATTTACACCGCTGAAGATACTTCTATCAAAGAAATTGCTCGAGGAAAAGGTTCTGTTGTTTATCTCAAAGATGGTATAATACAATGGAAAAGAACTCTTTCATCAATTCCTACGGATATTTTTTCAATAAGCAACTCAGAAAATGCATTTGAGCAACTATATCCAAAGGATAATCATATGATGCGCCATTACTCATCAATATTTATATGTTCCATAATAATTATTTTTACAATTAATCTACTATTTGTAGTACTTACATCTTTTTTTTCTCGTATATGCAAAAAAAAGAATGTAACTTTGCAAGACAAATCAATAAAATAATTAAAAGATTTACAATAATATCAGTATTTATAATTTAAATAAAAACAAAATGAGAAAAAACATTGTTGCTGGCAATTGGAAAATGAACACTAATCTTCAAGAAGGTGTTGCTCTTGCCAAAGGTGTAAATGAAGCACTTAAAAATATTACTGCAAATTGCGATGTAATTATCGGAGTACCTTTTACTCACTTAGCTCCTGTTAATGATGCTATTGACTCTTCTAAACTTGGCCTTGCTGCTGAAAACTGTGCTGATCATAAATCTGGCGCTTATACAGGTGAAGTTTCGGCTCCTATGGTAGCATCTACCGGTGCAAAATATGTAATTCTAGGTCACTCTGAACGTCGCCAATATTATGGTGAAACATCTGAAATATTAAAAACAAAAGTTAACCTTGCCCTTGAAAACAATCTTGCCCCAATCTTCTGTATTGGTGAAGTTTTAGAAGAACGCGAAAATGGTTCATATCTCAATGTTGTTAAAACCCAAATCGTAGACGCACTTTTCGAGCTTTCAGCTGATGATTTTTCTAAAATTATTCTTGCATACGAACCAGTATGGGCTATTGGTACAGGCAAAACAGCAACAGCTGAACAAGCAGAAGAAATGCATGCATTCATTCGTGGTGTCCTAGCTGAAAAATATGGACAAGAAGTAGCTGATAATACTTCTATTCTTTATGGTGGAAGCTGTAAACCATCAAATGCAGCAGAATTATTTGCGAAACCAAATGTTGATGGAGGCTTAATTGGTGGGGCTTCTCTTGATGTGGAATCATTTATGGGCATTGTAACTGCATTCTAACAATATTTTTCAATAAAAATAACTAAGGCTACAAGAATTTTTACTATTTTTGTAGCCTTAATTATAACTTACTCTTAATTCAAAAAGTTATTCTATGTCAAGTCGCAATTTCTTTACATTAATGTTGTCGCTAGTATACGCGTCTATATTTTTCGTATCCTCAGCACAAAACAAAACCGAGCAGAGTAATAATGTTATACAACAATTACCCGACTCAATATCGGCTATTGACATCATTAATAATGACTCAACCTCTACAATTGAGATTATTCAACCTGAGTTACTTAATGAGAGAATAATTAACTTATCAAACGAGGAACCAAAGAAAGATACTCCTAAAAAAGTTCATACCCCAAAAAAAGATGAAAAAATCGCGACCGGGAAGACTAAAATAACAGAAGGAAAACGCGTTAGCTATACTATTATTGCATTTAATAAACCAAATCAACGCGACAATGCAAAGGCAATTGCTCAAAAAATAAATTCAAAATTCCCTGGATATAGGGCTCGTGTCACATCTAATTTGCCTTATTGGCAGGTAAGCGTCGGACCTTTTTTTGATGAAAACGACGCAAAAAAAGCCATGAGTAACATTCGAGGCTCCATCCCTGGCACAACTCCTTCTCTCCGAAAGAAAAATATTGTTATAACCCGCTAATATTCTCATTTAAGAGATATTATGAATCATATTAAAGACTCAAACGAAACTGTCGAAAAGATTGCGTATCACTTTGAGGAAATCATAAAATTACTCGGAGAAGATACTATGCGCGAAGGGTTATTAAAAACTCCTATTCGCGCTGCTAAAGCCCTATATAACTCAACAAAAGGCTATCGTGCTGATGCAATTGAAATTGCGAATCAGGCAATTTTTGAGCATGCCGGATCAAAAATCATCATCGTTAAAGATATTGAATTTTATTCATTTTGCGAACACCACATACTACCATTTTTTGGTAATATTTCAATCGGATATATACCAAATGGAAAAATGATTGGTCTTAGCAAATTAGCGCGAATAGTAAACGTATATGCACAACGCCTTCAAGTACAAGAACGCCTCACTACTGAAGTATGCCAAGCTGTCGCAAAATCATTAGATGCTAAAGGGGTGATTGTAGCATGTAATGCACAACATTTATGCATGAAAATGCGTGGGGTAGAAAAACAAAACTCTTCAACTACAACAGTAGATTACATTGGCGATTTTGAATCATCGCCAGCTCTTAGAAACGAGTTTTTTGAATCTCTAAAATTTTAGCCTATAAAACTTGACTATAGAATAAAAGGAGCTATTAGCTCCTTTTTTATTCATCATCATCTTCATCCCAATCAAAATCCCATCCACAATCCATTGCTTCTTGAGTAAATTTAGCGAGTTCACGCCCTTCTCGTTTTGTAGGACGCCCTAAACCTTTACGACGGTCAATAAATCCTGAGATTTTAACAACCTCAAGTAAATCATATTCTGATTGAGGTGTTATATTTTCCAAATAATCAGGAACCAGTTTCGCTCCAAGACGGTTTTCTGTCAGAGCTTTAACTCTAAAAGAATATGTTATTGGTGGCTTTCTAACATTTATAATATCACCTATTTTAATCAATCTTGATGGCTTAGCAACAATTCCGGAAGCGGTATCACCAATTGTCACACGACCTTTCTTACAGGCATCGGTTGCAATTGTACGAGTTTTAAAAACTCGCATTGCCCACAACCATTTATCTATTCTTTCTTCGCTTTTAGCCATTTGATAATTATGTCATTTATTATTATAGGTGTTCATCGCAATATTAATTCCTGCCAAGCAAAAGGTTCTTATTGCATCACATGCGACCTCAAGACGAGTGGATAATTTTTGCCGTTCATCAAGAGTAAAATTCCCCAATACATAATCAACTTGACAACCTCGAGGAAAATCATTCCCTATACCAAATCTTAAACGAGGATAGGCATCAGTACCTAACAACTGAGCTATACTTTTTAATCCATTGTGTCCGGCATCACTTCCTCGTCCTTTTATTCGAATAGCACCAAATGGGAGCGCTAAATCATCAACTAATACCAATATGTGATCAACTGAAATATTTTCTTTTTCTTTCCAATATCGCACGGCATTTCCACTTAAATTCATATAAGTAGAAGGCTTTAACAAAACCACTTGTTTGTTTTTAACTCTGCCACGTGCCACATCACCATAACGCTCTGTTGAAAAAGAAATATTGGACGCCTCGGCAAAGGCATCCAATATTTTAAATCCTATGTTATGGCGGGTTTCTTTATATTCGTCTCCGATATTACCGAGACCCACTATCAAATATTTCATAGGGTAATTAAGCTCTAAACGTATTATTTACCGGCAGCGGCAGCAGCGGCAGCAGCACCACGAGCGGCACGAGTGAGCTGAACAGCACATACAACTGCATTTTTAGCATTAACCAATTCAAGACCTTCGAAATTAAGTTCACCAACTTGAAGTGATTTACCAAGGCCAAGAGAATCTACGTTAATAACAAGACGTTCAGGAACTGCAGTGTATACAGCTTTAACTTTAAGTTTCTTCATTGAAAGAGTCAACTTACCACCGGCTTTAACACCTTCAGCGTGACCTTCAAGTTTAACAGGAACTTCGATAACAACTGGTTTCTTATCATTTACTTCAAGGAAGTCCATGTGAAGAATTGTATCTTTTACTGGGTGGAATTGAATATCTTTCAACACAGCCATTTTCTTTTCTCCATTCAATGTCAATTCAATTGCAAAGATTTCAGGAGTGTAAACGAGTTTGCGAACTGCTTCAGTTGAAACTACGATATCTGTAGTAATTAGACCTTTACCATTGCCAATTTCTACTACTTTTTCACCAGCTTTAAGAGTTCCAGCATAGGGAAGATCTACCATTTCGCCACCATTAAGTACAGCGGGAACGCTTTGTGTTCCACGAAGAGCTTTAGCTGCTTTTTTGCCTGTTGCGGTACGAGGAGTTGCCTCTAATTGAAATACTTTCATTTGTTTTAAATTTAATGTGTTACTAAAAATTAAGTTGCTCCTTAATTTCCCATCACACGGGATGCTAAAAAGCGGTGCAAAGGTACATTTTTTTTTTGATATCCGCAACTTTATCTGTTATTTAAGCTCTTATTTGTCGCAAATATCAAATTTTTCTTTTGATTCGATATCTTTAAACTAATTTCTTATCCTCACATCTCAACACTCTTCCAGGGAATTGGTCGACTAATGCTAAATTATGAGTGGCCATTATTACAGCAGTGCCATTTGATGAAATTTCATGCAAATGATTTACTATCTGTTCACTTGTCGCTGGATCCAAATTTCCTGTAGGTTCATCTGCCAAAATTAATTGAGGTTTATTAAGAAGCGCCCGAGCGATAACAATGCGCTGTTGTTCTCCTCCCGATAATTCGTGAGGCATCTTATAACTTTTGTTCAACATTCCAACTTGCTTGAGCACTTCCTCAATACGTCCTTCTATTTCATTACGATTATCCCAGCCTGTCGCTTCTAAGACAAAACGCAAATTATCATAAACATTACGATCTGTCAACAACTGAAAATCTTGGAATACTATTCCTATTTGTCGACGTAACATTGGAATTTCTTTCCTCTTTATACTATTTAAATCAAAATCAAATACCCTTGCAGAACCATCGCTTATCGGAATTTCCGAATAAATTGATTTTAGTAAGCTACTTTTTCCACTTCCCACTTTTCCGATTAGATACAAGAATTCGCCTTGCTGAAGATCAAAAGTTACATCTTTAAGCACAACATGTTCCTTTCGAAGAATCTCTACATTTCGATATTTGACAATGCTCCTCATTTTTATTTGGTATTATTTAAGACATAAATATTGATAGTATATGATTTTATTCCTTATGACGTTTTACTAACTCTTCGGCAAGTTCTTCAATACGATGACCTTTTGATGTAAGCAACACAATAAGGTGATATATCATATCAGATGCTTCGTAAATCAATCTATCATCGGAGCCATTTGTAGCCTCAATTACAGTTTCAACGGCCTCTTCACCTACTTTTTGAGCCATTCTATTTATCCCACTTTTAAAAAGTGATGTTGTATATGAGCCTTCAGGCATCTCATTATATCTACGTTGAATAAAGTCTTGAAGGTATCTAAAGAATTCAACTCCCCACTCATTTTTTGTACCAAAGCAAGTATCTGTACCAGTATGACATACCGGACCTACGGGATTAACTTTTATCAAAAGTGTGTCATTATCACAATCTTCTTCTATTGACACTACTTTCAAATAATTACCACTTTCTTCACCTTTTGTCCATAAGCGATTTTTTGTGCGACTAAAAAAAGTTACTTTCCCGATTTCAACTGTTTTATTATAAGCATCCTCATTCATAAATCCAAGCATCAACACATTTTTTGTTCGAGCATCTTGAATTATGGCAGGCACAAGACCTTGCATTTTGTTAAAATCAATATTCATAATCTATATATTGTTATTTTTATATTCTTACATTTATATTATTTCTGCAAAGATACTGTTTTAATTCATTAATTGGTATCTCATTGAAGTGAAAAATGCTCGCAGCAAGAGCCGCATCGGCTTTTCCTTGCGTAAACACATCATAAAAATGAGAATAATCGCCGGCTCCACCTGACGCGATAATAGGAATCGATAGTGTATCATGAAGCATTGCTAACGCTTCATTTGCGAAGCCTGTTTTTACTCCATCATGATTCATACTTGTAAAAAGTATTTCTCCAGCGCCTCGTTCTTGTGCTTCATGAGCCCATTCAATTAGCTTGCGACCAGTTGACACTCGACCTCCATTTATATAACAAACCCATTCATCACCTTCCATACGTGCATCAATAGCCGTAACACACACCTGATTTCCAAATCTATTGGCAATTCCATCTATTAAGTCGGGATTTCTCAATGCAGCTGAATTTACTGATATCTTATCAGCCCCAGCATTTAAAAGAACCTCAACATCATCAACTTGGTTTATACCTCCTCCCACTGTAAATGGGATACTCACATTTTCCGCGACTCTGCGCACTAAGTCTACAAATGTTTTACGCCCTTCATGTGATGCTGTTATATCAAGATATACTAACTCATCTGCACCATCATCACTATATTTCTTACCAAGCTCTACAGGATCACCTGCATCACGAAAATTCACAAAATTAACTCCCTTTACTGTTTTTCCATCTTTTACATCAAGGCATGGAATAATACGTTTTGCAAGCATAGTTAAAGTATTAACGTGATAAATTAAATTTTTCCAATTCTTTAAGTGATATTCGCTCCTCATATATAGCCTTACCAACTATAACAGCTGGAACTTCTGCTTGTTCTAAAGCCTCAATATCGGCCATTGAACTCACACCTCCACTTGCTATTAGATATAACTCAGGCATAACTTCGAGGATTTCTTTATACAAATTAACTGATGGACCTCTGAGCATTCCATCAACATTTATATCTGTAGAAATGACTTGAGTAATACCTTGATTCATATAATTTCTTATAAAAGGTATTATATCATGATTACTATCATTGGTCCAACCCGAAGTAGAAATTTTCCCATCTCGAGCATCAGCTCCTAAAATAATCTTCTCACTACCATATGTATCAATCCAACTTTTAAATGTATCCGGTTGCTTCACGGCGATACTTCCTCCCGTTATCATTGATGCTCCACAATCAAACGCAATTCGAAGATCTTCATCACTTTTCAATCCTCCACCAAAGTCAATAATCAGATTAGTTTTTGTAGCAATTCTTTCTAATACTTTATAATTTACAATATGATTTGATTTTGCGCCATCTAAATCTACCAAGTGTAATCGTTTACACCCTGCATCTTGCATCATTATCGCCACCTCAAGAGGATCTTCGGCATATATTTTTTTTTGATTATAATCGCCTTTACTTAGGCGCACACATTTACCATCTATTACGTCTATCGCAGGGATAATATCAATCATAGCTCAATGAAACTTTTTAATATCTGTTCTCCTATATCGCCACTCTTTTCGGGGTGAAATTGCGTAGCATAAAAATTATCTTTGTGTAATGCGGCACTATACGGCACTATATATTCAGTAGTTGCAATTGTTGCTTCATTTACGGGAACATAGTAACTATGCACATAATAAACATACTTACCATTTAACTCCTTAGGTATAAAACCACCTTTAATTATATTAATTGTATTCCACCCCATATGAGGGATTTTCATATCAGAATCAACCGCATCAAAACGTTTCACTTCAGCATCAAAAATTCCGAGACAATCAACATCTCCTTCTTGAGAGTGCTTACACATTAGTTGTTGCCCTATACAAATACCCAATACCGGTTGACGCAAATTACATATTACCTTATCAAGTCCATGTTGCTGAAGATACCGCATCGCACTACGAGCTTCACCAACGCCTGGGAAAATCACTTTATCTGCAGTTTCGATTTCATTAGGATCATCTGTTACAATCGCTTCATATCCAAGACGACGAAGCGCACATTCTACTGAGAAGTTATTACCTGCATTGTATTTTATTATTGCAATTTTCATAATTCAATACTCGAATTGAGCGACATTCTTCTTAATTGTATCAACTAAATACAACCGTTTTGTTGTTATATGTAAGTATTTTACGTTGAATATGCTTTTCAACTGCACGAGAAAGCACAATTTTTTCCAAATCTCGGCCTTTTTTCACCAAATCATTTACCGTATCCTTATGAGTTATTCTCACAATATCTTGTTCAATAATTGGCCCGGCATCTAATTCGGTTGTCACATAGTGACTTGTAGCCCCAATAAGTTTCACTCCGCGGTCATATGCAGCATGATAGGGTTTAGCGCCAACAAATGCAGGAAGGAATGAGTGATGAATATTAATAATTCTATTGGGATAACGATTAATAAAAACCTCAGAAAGCACTTGCATATATCGAGCCAAGACTATAAAATCTACCTTATATCGATCAAGAATCTCAAACTCTATTGCTTCCATTTCCTCTTTGTTTTGACGTGTTACGGGAATCACTTCATATGGAATATTAAACTGTTCTGCAACCGACTTTAAATCTGGATGATTGCTAATTATAACCGGTATTTCCACATCCCATTCTCCGGCAACATATCGTGCAAGAATATCATAAAGGCAATGCGACATTTTTGACACAAATAGAGCCATACGTTGCGGACGATCAGTAAAGCTTAATCGATAGGTAACATTATAACGACCAGCATATAGCGTATTGAAATAATCGTTTATTTTTTCTGCGGGAATTATAAAATTATCTAAATCCCATTCTACTCTCATATAAAACACACCGTTCTCTTTATCTACATATTGATCGAGATACAAGATGTTACCACCATTGGTATTAATAAACTCTGTAATTACCGCAATAATACCCGGTTGGTCGGGGCAATGCATTAGCAAAATTGCACTATTTTGACGCTTCTTTTCCACTTTAAATACAAAAATGTGTAGTTTGAATTGCAAAGATAAGCATTTTTCTACGATTTTCAAACAAATTGACAACAAGACTGCCATTTTGATTGAAATTTGTTTATTTGATGAATTAAAACATCTATTTATACATGAACAAAGACTTTTAATTCTGTTATAACTAAATTATCTATGTTAATAGATTAAATAAAAAAATACAGTATTGATTTTCTATTTTGGAAGCAAAGATGTATCTTTGCAGTCAATTTGTGAGTTTTACCTCATAAAGAATGATATAGTAAAGAATTTTAAGCTATTATCCTATTAAATTAAGAAAATGAAAGTAATGAAATTTGGGGGCACCTCAGTAGGATCTGCCCAACGAATTAAAGATGTCGCTAAGTTAGTGACCGAACGAGGAAAAAACATCATTGTCCTCTCGGCAATGTCAGGAACAACTAACACTTTGGTTGAGATTTCGGATTATCTATACAAAAAGAATGTTGATGGAGCGAAAGAGACTGTAAATGGTCTTGAACAAAAATACAATCGCACCATTAATGAATTATATTCTACACAAGAGTATAAAGAAAAAGCGACAAAAGAGATAAAAGCATGCTTCAACTATATTAGATCATTCTCTAAAGATATCTTTACCTCATTTGAAGAAAAAGAAATTCTTGCTCAAGGAGAGTTGATGTCAACAGCTCTTATGAATTTATACCTACAAGAACAAGGTGTTAATTCTGAAATGTTGCCTGCTCTTGATTATATGCGAACTGACAAGAACGCAGAGCCAGATACTCAATATATCAAACAAAAGTTAACTGCATTGCTCGACAAACATCAAGAAGCCGACATATATATTACACAAGGGTATATTTGTCGAAATGCATATGGCGATGTTGATAATTTACAACGAGGAGGTAGCGACTATTCTGCATCATTAATTGGTTCGGTTCTCAATGTTGAAGAAATTGAAATATGGACAGATATCGATGGCATGCACAACAACGACCCTCGATTCGTTGAAGGAACGGAACCTGTAAGCGAATTGCATTTTGAAGAAGCTGCCGAATTAGCTTATTTTGGAGCAAAAATATTACACCCTACTTGTGTATTGCCTGCCAAATTGAATAATATCCCTGTGAGATTACTCAATACAATGCAACCCAATGCAAAAGGTACATTAATATATAATACAACTTCTGGATGCTCAATCAAGGCAGTTGCCGCAAAAGACAACATCACAGCTATCAAGATTAAAAGTGGCAGAATGCTATTGGCATATGGTTTCTTACGCAAAGTATTTGAAATTTTTGAGACATATCAAACTCCTATTGATATGATTGCCACATCTGAGGTCGGAGTATCTGTAACCATTGACAATGAACGCAACCTTCAAAATATTGTTGACGATTTGAAGAAATTTGGCACGGTTACCGTAGATAAGGACATGGTTATCATTTGCGTAGTAGGTGACCTTGAATGGCAAAATCGTGGTTTTGAAGCAAAAGTCATTGAAGCATTAAAAGACATTCCTGTTCGCATGATTTCATATGGCGGTAGCAATTATAACATTTCTGTATTAGTGCGCAAAGATGACAAAGTGAAAGCTTTAAATGCTTTGAGCGACCATCTTTTCAAAAACAAGTAGACTCAAACCTCTGCAAATAAAAAGAAAATGACAAATTTCCCTTTAGAAGAGTTCAAAGCCCTTCGCACCCCTTTTTACTATTATGACATCGAGTTACTTCGCAAAACTCTCGATGAGATTAATATTCATAGTAATTATGACAATTACCACGTACATTATGCTATAAAAGCAAATGTAAATGCAGTGATATTGGAAGAAATTCGAAAAGCGGGATTAGGCGTTGATTGTGTGAGTGGAGGGGAAATTGAAGCTGCTCTAAATGCCGGATTCGACGCTCAAAAAATTGTATTTGCCGGAGTAGGCAAAAGCGATTGGGAGATAGAATTAGGACTACAACACAATATTGCGTGTTTTAACGTAGAGTCAATTGAAGAATTATCTGTAATTAACTCTATTGCCCATAAAATGGGCAAAACAGCTCGTGTAGCCCTTCGCGTAAACCCTAATATAGATGCCCATACACATCACTATATTACAACCGGATTGGCCGAAAATAAATTTGGGATAAATCTCGAGGCACTTGATAATGTTATTGATTTAGCTTTAAATATGGAAAATATTAAACTCCAAGGTCTACATTTCCATATTGGCAGCCAAATCACAATCAACGAACCCTTCAAAATTCTTTGTGATAAAATCAATGAATTGACAGCAAAATATGCCGCAAAAGGAGTGACTTTCAAAACCATCAATGTTGGAGGAGGATTGGGCATTGACTATGAAAATCCATCTCAAAATCCGATTCCCGACTTCAAAGGATATTTCAATACTTTTCATGAAAATATAAAGTTAGGAGATAACCAAGAGCTACATTTCGAACTTGGCCGGTCTGTTGTAGGGCAATGCGGTTCATTAATCAGCCGGGTTCTATATGTAAAACATGGGACAAGTAAAAAATTTGCGATAATTGATGCAGGTTTCACCGAATTGATTCGTCCAGCATTATATCAAGCGCACCATGCAATAACGCCAATAGCTCCAAGGGTAGACGCCCCTTTAACAAAATATGATGTAGTAGGACCTATTTGCGAATCGTCAGATTGTTTTGGCGAAGATGAACTTTTGCCACAATTAGAGCGAGGTGATTTTATAGCAATACAATCAGCAGGTGCTTATGGTGAAATAATGGCATCGCAATATAATTGCCGACGCTTACCAATGAGCATTTATAAAAGATAGATTTTTTATTCAATAATACTTATGAGAGATTATCTTTACTCAGATAATCTCTTTTTTTAATAATAAAAGCTCTATACTACCCACAAATGCTATTTTTATCTCTTTTAGTGGTTTTATCACATCGGAATAACAAAAAAACATCATATTCTTTCATTTTACGGAGGTAAAATATTAACTTTGTAGTCGCAAATAATTATGGAAAAGAATATAACAATCAACGGCTTAAATTTTCACTATACAGTACAAGGTAGTGGCTCTCCAATTGTTTTAATGCATGGTTGGGGGTGCAATTTGACTACATTGGCAAGTATAGAAAAGGTTGCTGCTGAAAATCACACTGTATACAATGTAGATTTTCCTGGTTTTGGGCAATCAGAAGAGCCAAATGAAGTGTGGGGAGTAGAGTTATACACCCAATTGATTGAGCAATTTATCAAAATTGAAAATATTGAAAACCCCATTTTACTTGGTCATTCATTTGGAGGAAGAGTTGGTATCTTATATTCATCACGCAACAAGGTGAAAAAACTAATCCTTGTTGATGCTGCAGGAGTAAAACCTCGTCGCTCCTTAAAATACTATTTCAAAGTTTATACATATAAATTAGGCAAAAAACTTATGCCTTTAATATATGGCAAAAAAGGTGCTCAAGAACGCATCGAACAAATGCGCGCCAAACGTGGGTCAAGCGATTATAATAACGCAAGTCCCATGATGAGAGCGATATTAAGCAAAGTGGTGAATGAAGATTTAAAGCATTGTATGCCTAAAATTTCAGCTCCAACATTATTAATATGGGGCGAAAACGACACTGCAACACCTTTACGTGACGCCCAAATAATGGAAAAACTCATTCCCGATGCAGGTCTTGTATCATTCCCGGGGTGTGGACATTATAGCTTCCTCGACAATCCCATTCAATTTGCCGCTGTTTTACGCAGTTTTATAAAGGAATAATTATAAATCGAAAATATATTCACAATGACAATTGTTTTTATTATCGTATCAATTATTGCACTCACAAGCGCATTACTCGAGCTAAAACGCGACTTGATGATGTTGCAACAAAATTCATATCGCAACGAACGATATATGCGTTGGCTTCGCAGCAGCCAAGACAGCACATCATATCCACGCATCATTGCTTTAGGCATTTTATTAATCTCTCTTACTAATTTTTGTCCTATCAAGATTGCGTTTTTCCTCGTTTTTGCATTTTCAACATTTAATGCAATAAAACTCATCAAAGCTAAATACAAGAAACCCCTTGTATTCACCAATCGCGCACGTCGCATTTATGGTGTAGCTATCACAATGTCTATAATTATTATTGCATGTTTAACTTGGCTTTACGGTGATTTTGAGAACACTGACACCATTGTTTTCGCATCAACTATATCGTCTTTAGGTATATATGTTGCATCTCACATCGTAATGTATATTTCAAACATATTGCTTGCTCCGGTTGAAAAACATATAAACAAAAAATATTACAACGATGCAGCTCGCATTCTTGCATCAATGCCCGATTTGAAGATTATAGGCATTACCGGGAGCTATGGCAAAACAAGCACCAAGCATTATTTACATCGTATTCTCAGTGAAAAATATGATGTATTAATGACCCCTGGCAGTTTCAATACAACACTTGGTGTAATCCGTACTATACGCGAATACCTCAAGCCATATAATGAAGTGTTTATCGTTGAAATGGGAGCTAAACAACAAGGCGACATCAAAGAGATATGCGACCTTGTAAATCCACAAATGGGTATTGTAACCGCTGTTGGCGAACAACACTTAGAGTCTTTTAAATCAATTGAAAACGTTCAAAGCACTAAATTTGAACTTATCGATGCACTTCCAAGTGATGGCCTTGGTGTGGTAAACGACGATTTCCCGTTTGTTGCAAATCGTAAAGTTGACAATGTAGAATGCGTTCGCTATGCCGTAAACGAAACAGGCAATGCCTCATACACTGCAAAAGATATCATCTATGACGAAACAGGCACTCGATTCACTATCGTTGGCAATGGCAAAGAATTGACACTTCACACTCGCTTAGTAGGGGAGTGCAATATCTCTAACCTCATTGCAGCTGTAATTATCGCACTTCGTCTTGATGTTCCCGATGAAAAAATTCGTTATGCAGTTGAAAAGATTGAGCAAGTTGAACATCGCCTCAACCTCAAACGCACACCGGGAGGTATAACTATCATCGACGATGCATTCAATAGTAATCCTACCGGCTCTAAAATGGCAATGGACGTATTGAGCCGTTTCAATAAAGGCAAACGCATTGTTATCACTCCGGGCATGATTGAACTTGGAGACAAACAATATGAACTTAACGAAGCCTTGGGCGTAAAAATCGCCGAATGTGCCGATGTGGCAATCATTGTAGGGGAGTACAATAAAGACGCGCTTCTCAATGGTATCAAGCAAGGCAACATGAACAAAGAAAACGTTCATGCAGTAGCGTCATTTAACGATGCTCAACGAGTTCTTGCATCAATAGCAAAAGCCGGCGACACCGTTCTTTACGAAAACGACCTTCCCGACACGTTTAAGTAATTCATAATGCATAATTCATAATAAAATTAATAGTAAAATCAATATATAATGAAAACTAACATTGGAGTATTTTTTGGTGGACGTTCTACCGAACATGAAATATCAGTGATTTCGGCATCACAAGCTATGCACGCTATCAACCGCGACAAATATGATGTAACACCTATCTATATCACAAAACAAGGTAAATGGTACACTGGTGAAGCACTTTTTGAAGTAGCTAACTATCGCGATATTCCCGCATTGCTTGCTAAATGTACCGAGGTGTATATGAAACCGATATATGATGACTATAAACTCTACAAGGTTAAAAAATCGATGTTTGGTTCCGACGTGTTAACTCATCTCGATGTAGTTATCCCTGTTCTTCATGGTTCTAATGGAGAAGATGGTATCTTTGAAGGAGTATTGGAATCAACAGGTATTCCTTTTGCCGGCTGTAACACTTTATCATCGGCCAATGGTATGGACAAAATCACCATGAAGATGATACTTCAAGCATGTGATATTCCCGTAGTTGACTATGTGTGGTTTACCGACAAACAATGGTTTGCTCAACGCGATGAATTAATCGCCAAAATCGAAGATAAAATTGGCTATCCGGTAATCGTTAAACCCGCCAATCTCGGTTCAAGTGTAGGTATCGGTCGCGCAATCGATCGTGAACAGCTCATCGAAAAAATCAACGATGCTGAACGTTATTCTACTCGCATCATCGTTGAAGATATGGTCGAAGAACTTCAAGAAATCAACTGCTCTGTACTCGGTGACTGCGACGAATATCAAGCATCGGTATGTGAAGAACCTATCAAGAGTGGCGAAATCCTCTCTTACGAAGATAAATACATGGGCGGAACAAAAGGTGCAAAAGGTATGCAAGCATCTCAAAAGCGCATTCCTGCCGAATTGCCCGACGAAGAAACTGCACGTATTCAATTCCTTGCAAGCGAAACATTCCGAGTTCTATCTTGTCATGGTGTGAGCCGTATCGACGTTATCATCGACCGCAAAACTCGCAATATCTACGTTAACGAAATCAACACCATTCCAGGTTCATTGTCATTCTACCTTTGGGAAGCAACAGGCATCTCATTTGACAAATTGATGGACAAACTCGTTCAACTCGCACTCAAACGCAAACGCGAAATGAACATGAAAACAGTATCTTACGACCAAAACATCTTCTCTCTCGGCGGAGGCGGCGTTAAAGGCGTAAAAGGCGGCAAATTAAAATAATTGAATTTCAGATACACATTTAATCAATCGGTTTGGTTTATGTCTTGGCGGAAGGTTTATTTTATAATCTTCCGCCATTTTTATTCATAGAAATAATTAGTAAATCTTTTAGGATTTTTCAAATAGATTTTGTAGTTTTGTAGTGCCCTACGCCGAAGCTTTTCAAAGTGGCGGGTGGGGCAGACATATTAAAGGCGTTTATTGACGCTTCGGTTTTGACATTCTGAAATCGTAGGAAAATTTCAAATTGCAAGTTCAGAACCAAGCAACGATGAATGCCCCGTGGGTATGTTATATACAACCCCTCCTATGTCTTGTTGTCATTGGTGTATCCCTACGCCAATGACAACCATAGGCATAGATTAGTGGTTATACATATCGGCGTGGGGCTTTAGCGTTGCTCGCTTCAACTTGCAAAGGCCATTCCTACGAGCCTCAGAATGTGGAGCGAGCGACAATGCGAGGGCTTCACGCTTTTTTTATGCTCTTATTAATCCATTGTAAAACACAACGGCACAGTAGCCCTTGCCGTAAAACCAGAGGGCTATGAGCACCAAATTTTTCAACAACACACCCGGCAACACCCTTTTTGACAAGCTGAAAGGGATTGCAACAAATATGGCTTCTTTCGAGAGATTTCTCGCCGTTGTAGGCTTCTTTCGTTCCTCGGGATATTTCAAATTAAGAAAAGAATTAGGCGATATTTCTGAAATAAAAATATTGGTAGGAATAAATATCGATGACATCTTTCGCAAACACAACAAAGCGGTGTTAATGTTTGGCGATAGTGTAAAGGCAAAAGAGATATATGAAAACGGATTTAAGGAAGATATAATCAATTCAAAATATAGTCCCGAAGTTGAAGCCGGCATCATTCAGATGTGTGAAGATTTAATCGACGGCCGATTACAAATGCGTATATGTGCCGACAAAAATCTACATGCCAAATTCTACTTGTGTTTACCCATCGAACATAGTGAACATAGCGACGGTTGGGTAGTGATGGGTTCATCAAATATATCGGAATCGGGATTAGGATTGAAGCAACCGCCACAATATGAGCTAAACGTGGCGATGAAAGACTATGACGATGTAAAATATTGTCACGATGAATTTGTGGAACTATGGGAAAAGGCGATACCACTGAAAGCCGATGATATCGTATCGTATAAAAACAAGACACACTTAGGCTATCAGCCCACACCCTATGAATTGTATATCAAGGTACTTATCGACACATTTGGCAACCAAGTGGAAGATAATTTCACAATGGAATTGCCCCAAGGAGTCAAAGACTTGAAATATCAAAAAGATGCCGTGATTCAAGGATACCAAATGCTGATGGAGCATAACGGATTGTTCCTTGCCGACGTTGTGGGGCTTGGAAAAACAATGATTGCCACGATGATAGCCAAAAGGTTTGTGGAGGCCAATGGTGGCAACACAAATATATTGGTTATTTATCCGCCGGCATTAGCCAAAAACTGGGCCGATGCGTTCAAACTATTTGGTATCAAAAACAAAGCACAATTTATTACCAATGGCAGTCTGTCAAAAATTCTTGAAGGTAAAGACCAATATAAAGATAAAAGCGAATTTGACTTGATTATCATTGATGAAGCCCACGGTTTCAGAAACGACACATCGGGACGATATGACGAATTGCAAAAAATTTGCAAGGCTCCATGTGTGAACGGCGGCCTGTTACATAGCTATCAAAAGAAAGTAATGTTGCTCTCGGCCACTCCTCTTAATAATCGTCCGTCTGATTTATTAAATCAATTACTTCTATTTCAAAATAGTCAAAATTGCACAATTGATGGTATTCCCAATCTCAAAGCATTCTTCTCTCCATTAATTCAAAACTATGACCGATTGATGCGAGAACGCGAAGAACGCGATGTAACAGCCGAAGTTGATAAGATATACGAAGCGATAAGGGATAAAGTTATCGACAAAGTTACCGTGCGACGCACTCGCAACAATATACAAAATGACCCCGATTACAAAGCCGACATAGCATTGCAAGGCATTGTGTTTCCACAGATATTGCCACCTAATGAGTTGACATATCAGATGGATAGCGACACAAGTGTGCGTTTTTACAAAACACTTAAAATGCTCACCGACAGCAAATCAGAGCAAAATCCACTCGGCATAGGGCTTAACTATGCTCGCTATCGAGCAGTAGAATATCTCAAAGAGGAATATCGAGCAAAATATAAAAACGCAGTACATATAGGACAATCATTGGCAGGGATATATCGTGTTCACATGGTGAAACGCTTGGAAAGTAGTTTTTATGCTTTTAAGAAATCTCTTGCCACACTATTGCGTATCACTACCGATATGATAAAAATGTTTGAAGAAAACAAAGTTATCATAGCCCCCGACTTAAAGGTCAAGGACTTGCAAGCCAAAGACATGGAACTCGATGAAATAATCCAACTGGCTCTTGAAAAAGGCTATCTCGAAGAGGATATATTATATGAAGCCGAAGCCTTTGCCCCCGAATTTCTTGAAATGCTACATTATGACAGGGTGGTTTTAGAGCAGTTGAACAATGATTGGAACAATGAAAACGAAGACCCCAAGTTTGACCTATTCCGCAACCGTCTTGAAACGGAGTTTATGAACGAGGATATAAATGCAAGTGGCAAACTTGTGCTATTCTCAGAGAGTGTAGATACACTCAATTATCTATACGACCGATTGACCACAGAGATAGGCCGCACCGATGTATTAAAAATCACCGCTGCCAATCGCGACAGATTCCGTCAAATTATAGCCGACAACTTTGATGCCAATAACGACACCAAAGCCTCACAATATAATATCATTATCACATCAGATGTGTTGGCCGAGGGTGTGAATCTTCACCGGTCGAATGTGATAATTAATTACGACTCACCATGGAATGCAACTCGATTGATGCAACGCATAGGTCGTGTAAATCGTATCGGTTCGGTTGCTCCACGCATCTACAATTATATGTTCTATCCTTCGCGACAAGGTGACAGAGAGATTCAGCTATATAAGAACGCTCTTGTGAAACTGCAAGGTTTTCACTCGGCCTTTGGTGAAGATGCACAAATATACTCTCACGAGGAGATTGTAAAAGAATCCAAGATGTTTGACAGCAATGTAAAAGATGTTATCGACAAAAAGATTGCTTTACTGCGAGAGGTTAGGGAACTATACAATCGCGATAGGAATCTTTATAACAAAATCAAATCGTTGCCAATGAAAAGCCGAGCAATGCGTAATACCGGCAAACATAGCGGCAAATCAATTGTATTTGTGTCTTCTAATGTAAAAACTGAATTCTATCTTGCCTCATCGTCGAAAGTTGAAGCAATTGACTTTTTAGAGGCTGTGAAATATCTGAAAGCCAATCCCGAAGAACAACCCGCTCCATTCACCAACGAGATGGTTCATTTCAACCATGTGAATGAGGCGTTGCAAAAATTTACCTCTGAATATGTCGAAGCGGCCGACACATCATCAATCAATGTTACCCGCAGAGACCTTGACCGCACATCGCTCGAAGCAAATAGTTTCTTAAGAACAATAAAGCAAGTGAGCGATGATGACAGGCTAATATCTCATTGCGACACTCTCACAAAATATATCAACGAAGGGATATATCAAAAACTTCCCCGACGAATAAAGGAGCTATCTCGAAAGTGTCGGAATGACCGGGCAAAAGTAAAATTAGCTCAATATGATATACTCCAAGATATCGAAAAACTGGTGGGAGAGTATAAGACAATGAATAGTGACCAACGTCGTGACGCCCAAGATGTTTCCAATCCTTTAGTAATCATTTCCGAAACATTCGCATAACACATAAACAATCAACCAACCAATCAATCACCCTATTAACTTAAAATCATTATGGCAACTTACAAACCCGAAGAACTAAGAGCAATATTTCGTAATAAATTTGACAAATCACAATGGATTACGCTATTGCGTGAGCTGTTTAATGCTACAGAATTGCGTGTGACACCCGAACCGATTACCGACTTCGACTCTGTTGATAAAGGGTATTATTTAGGGAATATCGAAACAACTGATTATTTCAGAATAGGGTTGTTTCATTATGAAATCAATGCCGGGTCGGTTGCCAATAAAAGGGTAGGGCTGAGAAATCTTATCAAGCCGTTTTTGAGATATGAATTTGATGCGGCATTGGTAGTGTTTGATAGTGGCGACCATTGGCGGTTGTCGTTTATTTGCGACATAAAAGAGGAAGCCACATCTCCCAAACGATACACCTACGTATTTGGAGATAAAGAATTACTTTATCGCACCCCTATAGATCGATTTAACCTATTACAGAAGAAAGGTATCTCGTTTGAAAACATCAAAACCGCATTCTCGGTAGAGGCTCTATCAAATGAATTCTTTGACCGATATCGCGAGCAATATGCCGATTTCATTCAATATGTCACCGGTAAACGTGTGGTTAAATCGGGTAGCAAGTGGGTTGAGAAAGAAGTATCGGTCCCTAATGTGAAATTTATGCAAGCGTTTGGCAACAACGAGAAACGCATACGCGATTATATCAAAAAGATGATGGGACGCATCACGTTTCTACACTTTTTGCAACGCAAAGGGTGGCTGAATGGCGACTTGAATTATATGCAAAATATGTTTGAACAATCACGCCACAAAGATAACTATCTCGATGCAGTGTTGGAGCCTCTTTTCTTCGGCATATTAAATACCAAGCCATCGCAACGAGAGAGCGTGTTTGAGCAACTTGGTTGGGATAAATCATTACTCAACAAATGGGTGGATATTCCATATCTCAATGGTGGATTATTTGAACGTGATGCCGAAGATGAGCCTGATAGCGTGTTCCCGGCAGAATATTTTGCACGATTATTCCAATTTTTCAGCGAATACAACTTCACTATCGACGAAAACGACCCCAACGATGCCGAAGTGGGTGTTGACCCCGAAATGTTGGGTAAAATCTTTGAAAACTTGCTTGAGGACAACAAGGACAAAGGTGCGTTTTATACCCCGAAAGAGATTGTTAGATATATGTGTCAAGAATCATTAATCGCCTATCTTGAGACAAACACCTCTATTGCCACCGACAAAATTCGCCAATTTGTGTTGTCGCCCGAAGAAGGGGCAGAGAATATCCCTGAAATGAAACGCCCCAAACTTGTCAATGCTCTTGAAGATGTGAAGATTTGCGACCCTGCCATTGGGTCGGGAGCTTTTCCCATGGGATTGCTCAACGAATTGTTGCGTTGCCGAGAGGCATTGAGTGGCACGCATTACGACCGTGCCGAGATAAAAAAGAGTATTATCCAAAATAGCATTTATGGGGTCGATATCGAAAAGGGTGCTGTGGATATAGCCCGATTGCGTTTTTGGCTCTCAATAGTGGTTGACGAAGAAAAGCCATTGCCGTTGCCTAACCTCGATTATAAAATTATGCAAGGGAACTCGCTTATTGAGAGCTTTATGGGTGTAGATTTGAGCAAACTAACCTACGAGCGACAATCGAAACGTGATAGTGGGGCAGGATCATTGTTTGACGACGAGAAAAATAGATTACAAAAAGTGGTCTCGGACCTATTGCGTGAGTATTATTCATGTAGCGACCATGATAGCAAAATAAGACTACAACAACGCATTACCGACACTATCAACGCCCAACTCGAAGCTCAAAATTACGACCCCGAAATACTTCAACAATTACACGAAATAAACCTTGCCGAAAACAATAAATTCTTCTTGTGGCACACTTGGTTTAGCGATGTATTCAACCGCGAAGACGGCAAAAAAGGTTTCGATATCGTGATTGGCAATCCGCCGTATGTGGTTACAAATAAGCGAGATTATCCTAAATATAAGTGGAATAGCGATTTATATAAGATGTTCTATGAATTAGGTATTGATGTTTTAATGAATTTCTCTGGTCACCTTTGCTTTATAACGCCAAAATTTTGGATGTTAAATCTTGAGGATGAGCAAATGCGGAAAACGTTTAGTTGTAACCTAGAAATAAAACAAATAGCATTTTGTAATCCTTTTGAAACTGCAGTAACTGAGAACACTGTGGTATTATTATCAAAGAACAACAATAAACAAGATGAAATAGAAGTATTCAAGTATAATCCTAATTCATTGTGCTTTGAAAATACCATTCCATTGAATTTGGATTATTGTTCTACAAATTTACATTTTGAATGGGTTCATGGACTAAATAAACAGCTAATTAATTTACTGACAAAATTAGTTAATAATAAAAAACTTAAAGATATTTCTATTTCTAAACGCGGTGCCGAAATTTCAAAGAAGGTAATGAGAGAAACAATAAAAGGAATCCCTTCCCTTATAGGTCAAGATATGAAACGCTATTCTATTTTATGGTGTGATACTTTTATTGATGCTGAACATAAAGAATTTTATAGACTATCATCTTTCTTCTCTAATAAATTGATTTATCTAAGAAGGGTGGATACTTGTCTAGAAGCTACAATATCAACTAAACCGTATGGCTTTAATAAGAATGTGTATGGAATAAAAGTAGATGAGAAATTTGGTTATAAAATTAAATTCGTTTTGGCCTTGCTTAACTCAAAGTTATTAGACTTCTATTACAAGAAAAAATTCTCAACTAAAAAGGAGGAAGCATTTCCAGAAATACAAACATATTTATATGAACAATTACCCTTGCCAATAGTAAATCAAGAGCAGCAAAATAAGGTTATAAGTATCGTTGATACTATCTTGCAGCTAAAAAGTGGGAATAATAATGCAGACACTTCAAGTTTAGAAAACGAGATTAATGTTATCGTTTATGATTTATATGGTCTAACCGATGCTGAAATAAAAGTCATCGAAAAAAGTATATGAGCACAGCAATAGCCTGCAATTGCAGGCTATTTGTTATACAATAAAATTGTCTTTGGGAGCAATTGTTGTGTTATATATATACGTTGATAATCAGATGTGAAATCAAATCCAAGACTTGCTCCACTAATTGAATAACCTCGTTCTTCTAAAGGGAGACCTATACATAACCAATATTCATCAAAACTTCCTCCACATAAAGCCTTATAATCAAGGAGTTTGTCCTCTTTTTCACTAATGGCTTTGTATATACATTGGAATGGTATTCTTGCTAAAAATCCTTCATATTGAAAGTTAAATGCTAACTTGTCCTTTGGGATATTTACATCAGAATATTCTCTTTTTGTTAAGGACTGAATATATTGAGAATCCTCGCAATCCCCATTTTTAAGAAACTTGTTAACTTCTAGTTGAAACTCAAAATTTGTTTTAAGCCTTTTAGTGCAATAAGCTTTTTCTTTGAGGATAATATCTATCTGAAAATAAGATATAGTATCTCCTACTATCATATTTTTGATAACTTCTTCAACAACATTTTCTGTGGCTTTTTTGGCAATTTTATAATTTTCAAGATATGGTCTAACATCTGTTACTTCTATTGCAATATTTTTATTCCCAAATTTCAATTCAAAATCAAGAGGCAATCCATGTCTTCTTTTTACACTGGTTAAATCTAATCCAAGCGACAATAACAAAGGCTCAATTTCTCTATATTCATTTTGAGCTTGTAAGAAATCGTTATAAGGTAATGATTTTAATTCACTATTCAGGTCATCAATTATTTGTTCTGGATTTTTTTGTATGTTATTCAAATTCATTTCACTATTTAATTTATTGTAACACATTTGCAAATATAATTATTCTTTATTGAAAATAGTATATTTAAGTAATTATAATTAACTTTGTGTGAGTTTAAGTAAAGAAACTATTATATATGAAGAAGCTACTATTGTTTTTTACAAATCCGATTGTTGGTGGTGCGTTGTCTCTAATAGGATTATTGGAGATACTCTTTAGCATTCCATCATCATATTTTACATATCAAATTTCGTTGTGGATAATTGTATTAGCTGTAGGAGCGCTGATCCTACTACACTATTTTTGGAAACGAATAAAGATCCTATATTACATTAAAACATATACATCAGATTCATTTGGAGGCTCGCATATGTACAAGTGGTGTTGGGTTAAGACTTCTTTTACACAAATGTTTATGGATACTTTCCAGACCGTATTGATGCTATGGAGACTACAAAATTAAATCCAAATATATCTGTAATTGATTGTGGACACCACTATATACAGAATAAGGATTTGTTGCAAGAATATATTATGCTCAGTTTGTACGATAAAGTGGAGAATACTAAACAGACAAACTTGTTTATGCAACAATTACATAATTTGGAGTCTCATTACTCAAAACAAAGAAAATCTATATAATATGGCTATCACGAGTAAAACAAGAAAAGAGTTATGGGCTAAATCTGGAAATCGGTGTGCTATATGTAAGAAGGAACTTGTGAATCAGATTTCTGAAGATGAGGGTAGTTTTATTATTGGAGATGAATGTCATATTATAAGTAGTAGTGCGGAAGGCCCTCGACATAAGCCTGGGATAGAAGATTATGACTCATATGAAAATTTACTTTTATTGTGCAAGAACCACCATCGTGAGATAGATGAGAATTGTGCTTCATACACAGAGGAGCTTTTGCATTATATCAAGACGTCACACGAAAACTGGGTAAAAGAGACATTAGATAGCTATATGTCAGGAAAGGATAGTGTACGTAAGCCTCGTTTTATTAAACGTATAGTTTCTGGTAAAGAATTGTTAAACATCTTTCATCATGTCGCATTTATCTATAGATACTACGATGAACCTGCTAATGAAGAAGAATGTACATACATTGCCGATATTTTTCAGTATTTTTCTGATATTATAGATATTTATAGCGATTTGGAAGTCTCTGATATAATAAAAGAAGGGCAAAACTTATCTCGCATAATTAACGAATTAAAAGATAAAGGATATTATGTATATGCAGAGAGCCATAAAGTAAAATTGACAGGAAATAATCCGATAATTTGTAATGCATGTACAATTATATTAAAGAAGCAAGATTGCGAAGGTCTTTATTGTGTATAATAATCAAACTTTTTGTGTAAATCATTACACGTTTCGCTTTGCAACAAAGACTGAATTGTAGTACTTTTTAATTCATAATTCAACGAATAGAATGTAGTCCTAACGCATTTTAAATCAGTCATATTATCTTTGAATTTTAAATGATTTTTCAAATGCAAAGAGGATTCAAATAGATAAAAAAGAGAGTATGTTTTATCGGGAAACTTACTCTCTCATATTTATTATAACAGAAATTTTGTTATTACTCAAAATTGCTGAAATACTTTTTGATTCGTTCTAATTGAACTTTTGTAATATTATAAAATCTTAAAGACGATACAACTCGTTTTTTGCCAAATTTGTTTATTATTCGGCAAGATTGAGCAATATTTTTCGGTAATTTGGCATTAATCTGTTCGGTAAAACAGAATTAATCCAACATGGCCACTTTTGTGTAAATGTAAACAAAATCTTGAGATTTTATATAGGCAACTCTATTATTGGGGAATTTATACGTAAAATATTCGTATGATTTTATCTTTGTTGTGGTGTTTCTTTTATATCTGCATAGAATTTTGTAAATTTGCACCTTAAAATAAAAGTAACTATATAGTAACAATGGATAAGAAATTCAACGAATATAACGGTTTTAACCTATCAAACGTGAATAAAGAGGTTCTTGAGCAATGGAACAAGAACGGATTGTTTGAAGAAAGTATGAAAGTGCGTGAAGGAAATCCTTCATTTGTGTTTTACGAAGGACCTCCCTCTGCAAATGGTATGCCCGGTATTCACCACGTGATGGCTCGTACTATCAAAGATATTTTCTGCCGTTATAAAACGATGAAAGGCTTCCATGTGAAACGTAAAGCAGGGTGGGACACTCACGGGCTTCCTGTGGAACTTGGTGTGGAAAAAGCCCTCGGTATCACTAAAGAGGATATCGGCAAAAAAATCTCGGTTGACGATTATAATGCCGCTTGCCGTCAAGAGGTGATGAAATATACCAAAGAGTGGGAAACCTTGACCAACTCTATGGGTTATTGGGTGGATATGAACGACCCATATATCACCTACGACAATCGTTACATCGAATCGGTGTGGTGGTTGTTGAGTCAACTTTACAACAAAGGTTATCTATATAAAGGTTACACTATCCAACCATATTCACCTGCTGCAGGTACCGGATTGAGTACTCACGAATTGAACCAACCCGGTTGCTATCGCGATGTTAAGGACACAACAGTGACAGCATTGTTTGCTATGGTTAATCCACGTCCCGAAATGGCAGAGTGGGGTAAACCTTACTTTGTGGCTTGGACTACTACTCCTTGGACTTTGCCTTCAAACACTGCATTGTGTGTTGGTCCAAAGATTGAATATGTGTGTGTGCAAACCTACAATCCCTATAATGGCGAGAAAATCAGCATCGTGATGGCTAAAGACTTGGTTAAGTCTTATCTCAAAGCCGAAGGTGCGGAACTCCCAATGGAAGAATACAAACAAGGTGACAAGGTAGTGCCTTATCGCATCGTTGCCAACTATATGGGTAGCGACCTCGTGGGTATGCAATATAAACAACTCATGCCATGGGTAAAACCTCTTGAAAAAGTTGATGCTAACGCAGCTCCATTTGTAAAAGAATATGCCGAAGCAAATCCCGACAAATGTTTTGCAGTAGGTAACGAAAAATTCGTTGAACTTGAAGAAAAAGCATTCCGTGTAATCCCAGGGGACTATGTAACCACTGAAGATGGTACTGGTATCGTTCACATCGCTCCTACATTTGGTGCCGATGACGCCAAGGTGGCTAAAGCTGCTGAAATCCCTTCTTTGTTTATGATCAACAAGAAAGGGGAGACCCGTCCAATGGTTGACCTCACCGGTAAATATTACACTCTCGATGAATGTGCTCAAGAATTTATCGACACATGTGTGAGCATTGATGCATATTCAAATCATGCAGGCGATTATGTGAAGAATGCTTATGATCCTCAATATAACCCCGGAGGTAAATTTGATGAGAAAGCCGCTCAAAAAGCCGAAGACCTCAACGTGGTTATCTGTATGGAAATGAAGCAAGAGGGTGTAGCTTTTAAGATTGAAAAGCATGTACACAACTATCCTCACTGCTGGCGAACCGACAAACCTGTGCTTTATTATCCTCTCGATAGCTGGTTTATCAAAACAACTGCCGCTCGCGAGAGAATGATGGAACTCAACGAAACCATCAAATGGAAACCACAATCAACCGGTACCGGTCGTTTCGGCAAATGGCTTGAAAATCTTCAAGATTGGAACTTGTCACGTAGCCGTTATTGGGGTACTCCACTCCCAATTTGGCGCACCGAAGATGGCACAGAGGAATTGTGTATCGACAGTGTAGAAACTCTTTACAACGAAATAGAAAAAGCGGTAGCTGCCGGCATTATGACAGCAAATCCATATAAAGAAAAAGGATTTGTTCCCGGTGACTATAGCAAAGAAAATTACGAAAAGATTGACCTTCACCGCCCATACGTAGATGATATCGTATTGGTATCGGCATCGGGGAAAGCGATGTATCGCGAACTCGACTTGATTGATGTGTGGTTTGACTCAGGCTCAATGCCTTACGCTCAAATCCACTATCCATTTGAAAACAAAGAAGGTCTTGATTCGGGTGAACTATATCCATCTGACTTTATTGCTGAGGGTGTTGACCAAACTCGTGGTTGGTTCTTCACACTTCATGCAATTGCCACAATGGTATTTGACTCGGTAGCATATAAAGCCGTCATCTCAAATGGCCTTGTACTCGATAAAGATGGTAACAAGATGTCAAAACGTCTTGGCAATGCAGTCAACCCATTTGAAACTATTGAAAAATATGGTTCTGACCCTGTGCGCTGGTATATGATTTCAAACTCATCACCATGGGATAACTTGAAATTTGACCCGGCAGGAGTGCAAGAAGTGAGCCGCAAATTGTTTGCAACATTATATAACACTTATTCATTCTTTGCCCTTTATGCAAATGTTGACGGATTTGATAACAGTCAACCTCAAGTGGCATTGGAAAATCGTCCTGAGATTGACCGTTGGATTATCTCACTTCTCAACACTCTCGTAAAAGATGTAGATGAAGCCCTCAACGATTACGAACCAACAAAGGCTGCTCGTGCAATCAATGATTTTGTAAACGACAACTTAAGCAACTGGTATGTTCGCTTGAACCGCAAACGTTTCTGGGGTGGCGAAATGAATGAAGACAAACTCTCGGCATATCAAACATTATATACCTGTCTTGAAACTATCGCTAAACTTATCGCACCAATCTCACCATTCTATGCCGATAAGCTATATCAAGACCTCGCCGGTGCCGGTTCAGTCCACTTGGCATTGTTCCCCGAAGTCGATGAATCAGCTATCGACAAAGCTCTTGAAAATCGCATGAATATTGCGCAAGTGATTACATCAATGGTTCTTTCACTTCGTCGCAAAGTTAACATCAAGGTGCGTCAACCACTTTCTACATTGATGATTCCTGTGATGGACGATGCTCAACGTGAAGCTATCGAATCAATGAGCGAATTGATCCTTAACGAAGTAAACGTTAAGAACTTCAAGTTTGTTGATAATGAGGCTGGTGTATTGGTAAAACGTGTTAAACCCGACTTCAAGAAACTTGGTCCAAAATTTGGCAAAACAATGAAGGCCGTTGCTGCAGCTATCACATCAATGAGTCAACAAGATATTGCATCACTTGAAAAGAATGGCAATATCACACTCAATATCGATGGCAATGATGCTGTGATTGAAGCTATTGACGTTGAAATTATTTCAGAAGATATTCCCGGTTGGTTAGTTGCAAATGAAGGTAACATCACAATTGCTCTTGATGTAACAATCACCGACGAATTGAAACAAGAGGGTATAGCTCGCGACATCGTAAATCGTGTTCAAAATATTCGCAAGAGTCGCGATTATGATATAACCGACAAAATTTCACTCGTATTTGCACCTAATGCCGACACTGATGCAGCAATAAATGCATATAGCGACTACATTGCTCGTCAAGTACTTGCTACAAACATTACTATTGGCGACATCAATGGAGCAGAAGGAGTCGAAACTCTTGAAATTGACGAAATTAAAGTTGATGTAAGCATCACTAAATAAAAACAATTTTATTAACACTAAATATTATAACCATGAGCGAAAAAACAAGATATTCCGACGAAGAATTACAAGAATTCAAGGAAATAATACTTAAAAAACTCGAAAAAGCTCAACAAGACTATGAATTGTTGAAGTCAAGCATAATGAACACTGATGGGAATGATATTTCTGATACATCTCCCACATTCAAGGTGCTCGAAGAAGGGGCAAGCACTCTAAGCAAAGAAGAAGCCGGACAACTTGCTCAACGCCAAATGAAGTTTATTCAGCACTTACAAAATGCACTTATTCGCATCGAGAATAAAACTTATGGCATTTGTCGCGAAACAGGAAAACTCATTCCTAAAGAACGCCTTCGTGCAGTACCTCATGCAACATTAGGCATTGACCAAAAATTAGGCAAAAAATAGTTAATGAAAATATCAAAAGGCTATCTTTCTCTCATTATTATATTGGGAGTGCTTGTTATTGACCAAGTTCTTAAGATTTGGGTCAAG
Organism: Muribaculaceae bacterium; assembly: GCA_017399915.1. Classification (GTDB taxonomy): domain Bacteria; phylum Bacteroidota; class Bacteroidia; order Bacteroidales; family Muribaculaceae; genus RGIG4079. The sequence continues at coordinate 216,676 of JAFQAS010000058.1, read as the reverse complement.
ACAAATTTTTACCTTGGCGAAAGTTTCCATATTACCGACTGGTTTCAATTAGTGTTTATTGAAAACAACGGCATGGCATTCGGCATGGAGTTAGGTAGTAAGTTATTCCTCACTCTATTTCGAATAGTGGCTGTTATTGCTTTAGGATATTATATTACTCGCATCATAAAACGCGATTATATTCCTAAAGGATATGTGGCATGCTGTTCTTTAATCACAGCCGGTGCTGCAGGAAACATTTTTGATTGTTTATTCTACGGCTTGCTATTTAATAATCCAATCCCACCCGAAGTTGCGACATTCATGCCCGAAGCGGGAGGCTATGCATCGTTATTCTATGGTAAAGTCGTTGATATGTTCTATTTTCCGCTATTTAGCTTTAATTGGCCGGAATGGATGCCTTGGGTAGGTGGAGATCATTTCACCTTCTTCCAACCCATTTTCAACTTTGCCGATGCTGCGATATCAGTGGGAATAATAATTCTGATATTCTTTTATTCTAAATATCTCGGGACTCCGACCAACGATAGTCAAGACACTGAAGGGCCTATTCAAGAATAAAAAATATGACTATTGGCAAAAAGATATTACCTATCGCTATTGGAGCGACACTCCTCATCGGCTGTAGCTCTACACCTGATGGCGTGTTGCCCCAAGAAGATATGGCTCAATTACTTGCCGATATACATATTGGAGAGAGTATGGTAGATATTGAGCGCACAAAATACTACAACGACTCTTTAAGAAAGACCGTAAAACAGTCAATTCTTTTAAAGCATGGGGCAACCCAAGCCGAACTCGACTCGTCGTTCTCTTGGTATGGACGAAATATTGAAGAATATATTGCAGTATATGATCGCGTAATTGAAATTCTCAATGACGACCTAAAAGATATTGGTTCGGGCATTCAAGAAAAAGTAGAAAGCACACAAGAAGGAGATTCCACCGATACATGGCAAGGAGTTCGTCGTTATATGATTAACCATAATTCGGCTTCACAATATATCACATTCTCTATTCCCAAAGACCGAAATACCGAAAAAGGCGACAACTTCTCATTGCGCATGAAGTTGATAAATAATCCTTCTTCAATAAAATGGGGTATTGCTGCAGATTACTCTGATGGCAGCACTGAATACCTCAACGCAAACGCAATTAATGAAGGTTGGAACACACTTAGCATTGTTACCGACTCAACTAAGTCTATTAACAAAATATACGGATATTTCTACGTTATCCCCAAAGAGTTTGAGCAAGTTTACATTGACAGCATCTCTCTTATTAGAATGCGTGTAGATAGAAATTTATATCGCCAACGCGCGACTCAAAAGAAATTTGAATACGGTAAAAACAAGAATACATCTGATCAAAAAAACACAACAGATCACGACAATAAAAAGGGCACAATCGATGCCCCAAAAGCGAAGGCTCTTCCTATTCAACAACCTAATAAGCCATCATTAAAGACAAGATTAAATAACACTGAACCGCTATAAACCAAATGGCCTCAACAAAAGCATTATTAGCTCTTGCTATTATTCATCAAGGTGAAATATATCCAAAACACATTATTAAATATATAAATAATGATATATCACTAATGCCTTTTGTTCTTGAATGCGAAGCTACCAAATTCATTTCTTCATATATCATCATTGCTAACAACAATATAGAATCTCACCTATATAATCTTCCCACAGTAGGAGAGGGGTATAATAATATCAACAACCTAATTGATTATCTATCCCAAAACAATTTATATGCCAATAACAACGAAGAGCCTACGCTAATAAGCGCAGACCCTTCTGGTTATAAGATTATACAATTTGATTATTGATTAATCATTCCCACTAAATCATTAATATCAGACACACCGTGACGTTGACAATAATCTTCCATATAGTCAATAATTTTCATCGTCACTGAAGGATCTACAAAGTTTGCCGTTCCTACTTGTATAGCTCTTGCACCTGCCAAGATAAATTCAATAGCATCTCTACCATTCATAATGCCCCCAAGTCCGACAACAGGAATTTGGACAGCTTTAGCTACTTGCCACACCATTCTTACGGCAACCGGACGCACTGCCGGACCTGATAGCCCACCTGTAATGGTAGAAAGATATGGACGTTGACGTTCTACATCGATAGCCATTCCTAACAATGTGTTTATCAATGATACCGAATCAGCACCTTCTGCTTCCACCGCACGAGCAATTTCAGTTATATCGGTAACATTTGGAGATAATTTTATAATTACCGTTTTGGGAAAAGCATTACGCACAGCCTTTGTCACTTGTGCAGCCCCTTCACATGTTGTGCCAAATGCCATACCTCCTTGTTTCACATTCGGGCATGAGATATTCACCTCAATGGCATTTATCTTATCGAGTGGAGCTAATTTTTCACACACAGCAACGTAATCATCAATAGTCGCCCCCGAAACATTTACTATTACATGAGAGTCTACGTCTTTAATTCGAGGATATATATTTTCTATAAAGTAATCTACGCCTTTATTTTGCAACCCCACAGCATTGAGCATTCCCGAAGGTGTTTCTGCCATACGTGGATAAGGATTTCCCTCGCGATGATTTATTGTTGTTCCTTTGATAATAAATCCACCTAAACGATTTAAATCAATGAAATCGGCAAATTCCTCGCCATATCCAAATGTTCCTGATGCAGTTAAAACCGGATTCTTAAGTCTAAGACTGCCTATGTTTACGCCTAAATTTACCATGTCAATTCATTTATATTAAACACCGGACCTTCGGTGCATACACATACATTTCCTTTAACCGTATTCTCAACACAACATAAACATGCACCAAGTCCACATGCCATCATGTTCTCAAGAGATACTTCACACTCGATTTCTCGCTCTTTAGCAACCTTTGCTATCGCTTTCATCATTGGGGCAGGTCCACAACAATAAATTTTATCTATCGATGTCGACAATATACTATTAGTTGTGACCAATCCCTTTTCTCCCATTGTTCCATCTTCGGTAGATACAGCTACTTTTCCTATTTTCTCAAACTCATCAAGTTGAAGGACATCCTTAGCCGAACGAGCCCCAATTAGAAACTGTGGCGCAAATCCTTTCTCTTTGAGCTGAGCACCCCAATACAACATTGGAGCCACGCCAACACCACCTCCGACAAGCAAAATGCTATCATTGGCATTTTGGGGAATAGAAAAGGCATTTCCCAACGGCAACATCACATTCAGAATATCATCTTCTTTCAATGCCATAAGTGCACGTGTACCATCTCCTGCATTTCTTATCAACAACCATAATTGATTTGACAATCGATCAACATTGTTGATTGAAATTGGACGTCGTAAGAATGTGGTCTTAGATCCATCAACGGCAACTTGCACAAATTGCCCAGGCAACATTTCCGGCAAAGCCGACCCATCATGAGTAGTTAATTTTAATAAAGTATACAGCTCATGAACACGTCTATTTTCTACTACCTTTAAATCTAAAATATATTTCTTCATAAACTATGTTATTTATATAATTTATCTAACCAATTTTATATTCCATGACAACACTTCTTCACCACCCAAAAACTTACGTCGACGCTCTGAATATGTAGCTAAAGCCCATCCTTTTTTAGAATCGACAATTTGAGTAAACTTATCAACGAGTGGGATAGAGGTTCCGGTGTTTAAGGTATAATAATTTGTCGAAGTATTAATTGTTATCAAATCATATTCTCTCTCATCAATGAAGTCTCGCGAAACCATCATATTAGAAACCGATTTAACAGAATCTTGCTGTAACACCTCATGACCTGCAACTATCTGACTACCCCTATAATCATAATTAAGTCGCAGTTTCTTTCCATTAAATGACAACATCGACACAAAAGGCATCAAATCATCTGATGTTTTCTCTACATCATTTTTACGCCAAGCTAAGAAAGCGTCCCAATTAAGAACCTTTATCAATGCACCATTGTGATTAGTCATTAATTGTAAAGGTTGCTCATCTATAGCCAACGAATCTCCTTTTGATGGCATATCAAGCCTATTATATTTGAGGGAATATAGATGTTGTGTTGAATCATCTACTACAACAATAAAATCCCTAACGTATCTTGATTTGATTATTGTATCATTGTCTATTATTTCATATGTATACTGAGAATATCTAAAGGTATGTTTCTCATTCTTATTCCAATCAGCTAATACTACCACCATAGAATCGTTAAGCAAAGCCCCATAAGCCTCACTTGAAAAAAATGCGATACTGCATAAGGTGATTATGATGGAATATATTAGCCTCACTATTATTAAATATATCTATTACAAAGATAAATCTAATAATCGACTTTTCGAAAAAATAGTTATGAAAAAATGAAGTAGAAAATTAATACAACAAGTAGATTTTATTTATTTGCAATTATCATTCTCCTTATTGTCTCTTATTATTCATTCTTAATTCTTGGATTGAGGAACAAAAATTTCATAACTATTATCACTATAAAACACACGTATTTCAATAACCCTCTTAGCGGAAGGGGCATTTAGTGATACCTGTGTGCTTTTTTCTGCAGGTTTAGCTATAATTACTTTTTCAACCTCATTATATTGCTCTATTTTGGGTTGTTTAACTGATAAAGGCATCGAATAATTTTCTGAGGATTTTTCTTCGACAGGAGCATCAAAGTCAAGTTGATTTACAATTGACTCATTTACCGCATGTTGGTCATTACCAAAGTCTACATTATCACCCTTTTTAGGCTCTGAGATTTGAATATTTGAATCAGTTAGCATCTCTCCCTCGCCAAACATCAACCACATCACAGATAACTGAGGATATGCTTCATGAATTTTACTAATCAACTCATCGCTGATCTTTTTATTTCTACCATTAAGTATTTGTGATACAGTAGGGCGTGGTATTCGGCATGTATCTGCAAATTGAGAATTTGCAATATTTAATGATGTCATAAACATTTTTAAACGAGAGACTATATCCATATTTTAGAATTTAGCTTTGTAATTATTTCGATATGCAAATATAGTTACATTAATTGAATTTTGCAAATTTAGCCTCCTAAAAAACTACTCAATCTCAAATTTACATTTGTTATACGTAGAGTAGGGTAGATTCCTTGAGAGTTAAATTTTATTTTAGCAAAACTCTATACTTATATACCCAATAACCTATACATCAATCTATTATATTTATAAACACTCTACATCAACGATGACACGCATCATTTTCAGCACCTTTACTTTAATAATACACACCTAATCCTCTATATATAGCCAAATTAAACTCTATTGTAAATGAATCTAAACGAATATAATTGTAACTTGTAAATACTTTTAGCGCTTTAATTAGACCTCTAAACTTTTACATTTTTAAATTTCATTTTGACAACAATATACTCAATCTTAAATTTTTTAATACAGGTCGCAATGTTGCATTTGTAACATTATTTCTTATGGAATTTTCATGGTTTACACTTCCAAATTGAATGGCGATTTACATTTATAAATGCATATATTTACTAATTAATTTAATATTATACATAAAATCTCCTCAGATCTCTAAAGAATCAAACTCCTTGAATGGAATATTTCTACTATAATTTCTAATAGTTATAAATTAGCTCGATTATTATTATCGATTATTTAAATCTCAAAAATTAGGATTCAAGTAAATTTTGATAAATTTGATGATAATAAGATTAAATCAATTAATTGTATCATTTTCTAATCTCACGAATAATTTTCCTTAATCAACACAAACTGACAATTAATAAAAATATTAATGATTAAAAGTGTTTATTAATTAGGTTTTATATCCATTAAAATTTAAACCCACCTCCGGATTTTCAGAGCTCGGGGGAGTAGTCGATTTATTTGATTACTTCTTTCAAAATAGACTATTTAACATAATATTGATTATGGGCAAAACTTCAAAATGCTTATATTTGCATCGTCAGCCTTACTAATGTGTGTCTGTATTTTGTAAATTCTCTTACACATTAAAATTAGTGTTAAACCAAATTGTTAAAAGAAAATTGTTCTCTTTGTATCATGGAAGAAATTAAAGACATACGAGATTTACTCTATTTTTTAGTTAATGGTTGTCTAAATTGCTTTATTATATTATTCATTTTAGTTATAATATTATGTACTTTAGATTTTATCATGCGCTAATCTAACATTAGTTCGGAAACATACAGGTGATTTATCGCCCCTCTATTAAAAAAAATGGTCTCCTATTTTTAATAAGGAGACCATTTTATATATTTTGAAAAAATTTAATTTCCTAACTCAGAAAGGAACTTGATACGGACAAGACGAATATCTTCTTCGGAGTAGTCACTACCGAGTTCTTCAATTGCATCTTTTATGTCATCACTTTCACTTTCTCTGAAGTATTCAAAAATATCATCGTGATGATCTTCGTCCATCACTTCATCTATAAAGTAATTAATATTAATCTTAGTACCGGAATAAACTATTGCTTCAATTTCATCAAGAATTTCAGAATACTCAATCCCTTTAGAAGATGCGAGTTCATCGAGTGGTATTTTTCGATCTATACCTTGAATTATCGATATTTTTAATTTACTCTTGTTGGCAACACTGCGCACACGAAGATCCTCAGGTCGTTCAATTTCATTTTCTTCAACATGAGTTTTAATTATCTTAATAAACTCAGCGCCGTAACGTTTTGCCTTTCCTGCCCCTACCCCGGTAATATTTTGTAACTCTTCCATTGTGATGGGATAAGTAGTAGCCATTGCTTCAATAGACGGGTCTTGGAATATTACATAAGGAGGCAACGAATGCTTCTTAGCAATTTTTTTGCGCAAATCTTTTAATATCGAGTAAAGCTCGGGGTCTACAGCACAAGAAGCTCCACCTTTCACAACAACTACATCATCTTCTTCTTTAAACTCATTATCCTCTACGATTTTAAACGAGTGAGGATTTTGAGCAAATTGTTGTCCCTCGGCAGTAACTTTAATCAAACCATAATTTTCAATATCACGATCGAGATAACCGGCAATAATAGCTTGTCGAATAACTGCATTAAGATATTTTTCATCGGCATGTTGAGCACACCCAAACACTTCAAGCTCATCTTGTTGATATGACTTAATGTTATTGGTTGCCCTACCTCTCATAACATTAATTACATGGTCGGCCTTAAATCGTTCTTTAAGTGCAACGATTGTTTCTATTACTGCGAGTAAATCATCTTTTGCCTCAACTTTCTTCTTGGGGTTCAGGCAGTTATCACAATTCCCACAATTATCATGTGTAAATTCTTCTCCAAAATAATGGAGCAATGATTTACGTCGACACACCGATGATTCGGCATATGATGCAGTCTCTAATAATAATTGCTTCCCAATTTCTTGTTCAGCAATAGGCTTGCCCTGCATAAATTTCTCCATTTTTTGGAGATCTTTATATGCATAAAAAGTGATACACTGCCCTTCTCCCCCATCGCGTCCGGCTCTACCGGTTTCTTGATAGTAACCCTCAAGCGATTTTGGCATATCATAGTGAATCACAAATCTCACATCGGGCTTATCGATACCCATACCAAAGGCAATGGTTGCAACAATAACATCAACCTTTTCATGAAGGAACGCATCTTGATTTTCCGAGCGGGTTGCACTATCCATTCCTGCATGATATGCCAATGCTTTTATATTGTTTACTTGCAACATTTCTGCAAGTTCTTCGACTTTCTTTCGGCTTAAACAATATATAATACCCGATTTCCCTTCTTGATTTTTGATATATCTAATTATATCTCGGTCAGCATTTTGTGTTTTAGGGCGAATCTCGTAATAAAGATTTTGTCGATTAAACGACGATTTATACACATTAGCATCTTGCATTCCAAGATTCTTTTGTATATCATGCTGCACCTTGGGAGTAGCTGTTGCGGTCAAAGCGATTACCGAACGTGTACCTATTTCATTAATAATAGGACGAATTCGTCGATATTCAGGGCGGAAATCGTGACCCCATTCCGAAATACAATGAGCTTCATCGATTGCATAAAATGAAATAGGCACAGTTTTCAAAAATTCAATATTATCTTCCTTAGTCAATGACTCAGGTGCAACATACAACAATTTTGTTTTACCGGCAATAATATCGCTTTTCACTTGGTCGATTGCAGTTTTATTAAGCGACGAATTTAAGAAATGGGCAATATTATCGTTCTCACTAAAATTACGCATTGCGTCTACTTGATTTTTCATCAATGCGATGAGCGGAGAAATCACTATTGCAGTGCCTTCCATGAGCAAAGCAGGCAATTGATAGCATAATGATTTTCCGCCACCTGTAGGCATCAACACAAAGGTATCATTCCCCTCAAGCAAGCTCGTCATAATAGCCTCTTGATTACCTTTGAATTTATCAAAACCAAAATGCTTTTTTAATGCATTATGAAGGAGAGTTTTGGTTGTTTCGCTCATGATAATAGTTTGTTGGTTAATTGTCGGTAATATTATCTATTTTATAATAGAGGTATCAAAATTTGCCGCACGCAATTTTTCTATTGCGTAATCTTTTGTCACTTCAAATGACTTTATATCAGTTGAAGGAATCTCATACATTGCATCAATCATAATCGACTCAACGATTGAACGCAATCCACGAGCTCCAAGTTTAAATTCAATTGCCTTATCAACAATGAGTTCTAATGCTTCAGGAGCAAATGTAAGTTTCACATTGTCCATAGCAAAAAGCTTTTCATATTGACGCACAATTGCATTTTTAGGTTCGGTCAAAACTCGCAACAATGCATCTCTATCAAGAGGGTCAAGATGAGTCAATATTGGCAAACGGCCAATAATCTCGGGAATAAGACCAAATGATTTTAAATCTTGAGGAGCGATATATTGCAAATAGTTATCCCGTTGAATACGTTGGCGGGCAGCATCAGTTGAATACCCAACAACATGAGTATTTAATCGTTGTGCTATTTTACGCTCAATTCCATCAAACGCTCCACCACATATAAACAATATATTTTTAGTATTTACAGGAATCATCTTTTGTTCGGGGTGTTTTCGACCTCCTTGAGGTGGCACGTTTACAATCGAACCCTCAAGTAGCTTTAACAATCCTTGTTGCACCCCTTCTCCACTCACATCGCGAGTAATCGATGGATTATCTCCTTTTCGTGCAATCTTGTCTATTTCATCAATAAACACTATCCCTTTTTCGGCCTTTTCAACGTTATAATCTGCCGCTTGGAGCAAGCGAGTGAGCAAACTTTCGATATCCTCACCCACATATCCGGCCTCGGTTAGCACCGTTGCATCAACTATCGTAAATGGCACATCAAGCAATCGAGCGATTGTTTTTGCCAATAACGTCTTCCCGGTACCTGTACGACCAACTAATATAATATTGCTTTTTTCGATATCAACATCATCGGCTGCATTTTGTGCCAAGCGTTTATAGTGGTTATATACAGCTACCGACAAATATTTTTTGGCTGAATTTTGTCCAATAACATATTGGTCAAGAAACTCATTGATTTCTCGAGGGCGTGGCACTTTGTCTAAATCAGTAGCAGCCTCAGCCTTCGCTTTTTCTTGAGCATCACTGCGATACTCGCCCAACATTTCATGAATTTGATCGATACATTCGGCACAAATATATGTCTCATCAATAGCCGAAGGCACCAAAACCTCACTCATATCTGATGGGCGACCACAAAAAGAACATTTTATGCTATTTTTCTTTGCCATTAGATGATATTGTGTTGTGCTTTAACAAGAACTTCATCAATCATTCCATATTCTTTCGCTTCTGAAGCAATCATCCAATAATCACGATCAGAATCTTTTTCTACTTTTTCAAATGGAACGCCCGAATGGTCAGATATAATAGTATATAATTCTTTTTTAAGCTTTTGAATTTCGCGAGCTGTGATTTCAATATCAGATGCTTGTCCTTGAGCACCTCCCATCGGTTGATGTATCATCACTCGAGAATGTTTAAGTGCAAATCTTTTTCCTTTTGTACCAGCAACAAGAAGAACTGCAGCCATCGACGCCGCCATACCTGTACAAATAGTAGCCACATCACTTGATATATATTGCATAGTATCATAAATACCCAATCCGGCATAAACCGAGCCACCTGGTGAATTAAGATAAATTGACACATCTTTACCAGGATCGGCCGAATCAAGATAAAGCAATTGCGCTTGAATCACATTTGCAGTATAATCATTCACTTCTGTGCCCAAAAATATAATACGATCCATCATCAATCGAGAAAAAACGTCCATTTGAGCAACATTAAGTTGACGTTCTTCTATAATCGTTGGATTTATATAGCTTGACACTATATTTGACGAGGTTGCTGAAGTGTATTGATCGAGAGCGAGCCCATTCATACCGAGGTGCTTCACTGCAAATTTTCTAAAATCGTTATTATCCATAATATTTATCGTTATTTTTCAATATAAGCATATGCCAAACTTGGCTTCTTAATTCAAAGTTACGAATAAAAAATCAATTTCAATCAAAAATATCTCCAAAAAAACTCATTTTTTCACAAAATCTTTATTTTCTTGATTTATCGATAATGATAATTAGCACAAAATTTACATCAAGCAGTGAAGCTCCACCCGATAACAGAAAAACCACTCGGCTCGCTCATTGTGTGGAGAAAACAAAGTGGTCTTATATGAGTATTAAAAGATATTAACCTAAGTCAGTTGCGACCGATAGAACAGCCAAGCCAACGACCAACGGTCGTACATCAAAGAATGTATTTTGTAAGATTTAATATTTTTGCATATATTCTTGCCAATCATTAGGATACAATCGTTTAATTCTTTTGATCATAAAATCGGGAATCGGTTCTTTAGAATAATCTAATCCGTTTACTTTTAAAAAATCTATAATTTTAAGTTTGATTTTGTATTCTTCAGAATCTAAAGGTAAATCTATTTTACGTAAGATAGATAAAATAGTTTCTTTTTCTTTATCGAAAGTATTTATGTATTCTTTATCAAATTTAGCACCATTTTCAAGAAGGCATAGTGCTGCTCTCATCTTTTCCGTGTATAAAGCTTCACGTAAAGGATCTGTATCATAATCTCTATCTGGAGTAAAATTGACATCTGCTCCGTAGTTTAATAATAGTTTAATTTTAGCGATATTTCCATTCCTTGATGCCGCTTCTAATGCTGTTTGACGAAATGGGAAGGAGTATTTCCCATTTTTAGTAATACCTTTTGTCACCGAATTAGGATCCCCCCCATAATCCAATAATAATTTTAATATTTTATCACTTGGATATAGCGATGTACAAGCAGTAATCATAACATTTTCTCCAGTTAAATCTAAAGTGTCTTCGTATTTATTAGGGTCTGCACCTAATTCTAGTAATTTTTTTACAGATGCTATGTTTTCATTATATACAGCTAATAATAATAGTGTATGACCATATTTTTTGTCTTGATAGTCTACTGGTATTTTTTTTTCTTGTACCAAATAAGTAATCTCAGCAGTATCTGCATCACGGACAGCTTTAGCCAAATCCCAAACTGGAGTATCTTTAAATATTCGATAATCAGATGAAAGATATTCATGTGGTTCTGTAAAACTATTATATACTAAAGTTAGAAATATAATAATCCAATACAAAACATATAGTGATAAAGCTATTTTAATTATTCGCAAAATATTTTTTTTCACATTCATGATTTATGGGGCCTAAACATTATACTCAAAAAATTCATGTCGCAATTTACTAATAAAACTTCAAATTGCAAAATATGCAGATATTTACAAAGAAAAAGAGCGCTCCTCATAAGGAGCGCTCTCAATACACATTATAATTATATGTGATTATGCTTTTTCTGCAATTGATTTAAACTCATCAACTGAAACTGATTTTGCTTCGATTTTAGCAGTTTGTTTAATCGCTTCGAAAAGTTTTGCATCACCTGCCTCTTCGATTATGCGAGAACGAGAGTTTTTATCTTCAAGAATACGTTTTGCATAGTCAGAGAGCATATCATCTTCAACATTTGTCATACCATATTGAGCAAATTGTTGACGAGCAATTGCTTTAGCATGATTTTGAACATCTGCTTCTTCAATTTTAACTTCAGCTACTGCAGCAATGCGTTCTTTAATAAGTTGCCATTTGAGTGAAGGAATCATCTTTTCGAATTCTTCATCAATATTTTCGGCAGTCAAACCTTCATTGCGACGTACTAGCCATTTTTTAAGAAACTCTTGTGGAAGTTCGAAATTACCATATTCTTCTACAAGTTGTTTTTCAGCTTGCATGTGGAATAACATTTCGCTATTGCCTGAGATTTGTGCTGAGATCATTTGTTTGATTGCTTCAAAATATTCCTCTTCAGTTTTCACTTTATCAGGGCCGAAGATGTTTTTGTAATATTCTTCGTTAAGTTCAGCCGGCTTAACTACGATAATTTCAGCAATAGACATTTCGAAATCACCCTTAGCTTCAGCAGCTTTTTCTTTGTCGATATTCAACATTGAAGCAAGACGAGTAACATCACCTTCGCATGCTTTATATGGGTTAAATACAACCTTGTCGTTGAGTTTTTTGCCAATAAATTTATCTGCTTCTTCTTTATCTTTAAGATACATAGGAGCGATAATACCACCTACAACTTGAATAGCATCTTCAGTATCTTTTACCGAGCCATCTTCATTAAGTTCCATGATAGAACCTTTTACAAGAGCCTTTTCATCAACTTCTTCACCTGGCACTTGATTACCAAAACGTTCACGGAAGTTAGCATCTTGCTCATCTACCATTTCTTTTGAAACTTCAATATTATAATATGGAAGAGAGACTTTTTTGAGGTCGACATTTATTTCAGGAGTGAGACCAATTTCATATTCAAAAGTATAATCAACACTATTCATGTCGATTTCTTTTACTTCAACAGGAAGTGGTTCTCCGAGAATAGCGAGTTTGTTATCACGAATATAGTTAATTACTGCTTCGTAAACTTCTTGATTAATAACATCACTTTTTACTTGTTTACCGAAACGGCGACGAAGTTGGTCAATAGTAACATGCCCCTTGCGGAAACCGGGAAGAGTGTGAGTTTTACCAATACGTTTTAGCTCTGAAGTTACTTTGTCTTTGTAGTCGTTTTCTTCAATTGACACAGTGATTTTGCCATTCACATTGTCAATTTTTTCAATTGATACGTTCATAATGATTTATAAATATTTTCTTATTTTTGATTTTTTCAATTAAAGTGCAAAATTAATCTTTTTATTTATGATGACCAAATTTATATCACGTTTGAGAGGATTCTCTCACATAAATAATATTAAAATTTATATAAAAGGCAACAAATTCCATGCCAATTGTCACAAAACCAGAAAAAATAATAAAAAATCATCTTATCTAAGTAAGTACATCGAAATTTTACTCGAAAATTGTCTATTGTTGAAAAATTATCATTTGAGTAATTCAAAATATCGATTAATTACACTATCTTTGTAGCTTAATTGAAATAATAGTATACTATCACAATAAAAACTTATAGAGAATGGTAATCTTCTTTAAAAAAGGCGCTAATTTAGTTTTTGCCGTTGAAAGTGACCACAAGTTTTCTGATGCTGAAAAAGAAAAACTTTCATGGCTATTTGATGGCGCGAAACCCCTCTCAAGCACATCGTTAAAAGGGCGTTATGTAGGACCTCGCAAGGAAATGATTACTCCTTGGAGTACTAACGCAGTGGAAATAACTCAAAATATGGGTATTCAAGGAATTACTCGTATTGAGCAATTTGAGTTGTCACGCGATGAAAACCCTAAACACGACAAAATGTTACAACGTGTATATGAAGGACTTAATAGCAAGACCTTTACAATCGTTAAAACACCCGACCCTATTGTTTATATCGATGACATCTCGGAATATAACAAAGCCGAAGGTCTCGCTTTGAGCGAAGATGAAGAACAATATCTCCGTGACCTAAGTGCTAAATTAGGTCGTCCATTAACCGACAGTGAAGTATTTGGGTTCTCTCAAGTAAACTCAGAACATTGTCGCCACAAAATCTTTAACGGCACTTTTGTGATTGATGGTGAAGAAAAACCACTATCTCTATTTAAATTAATCAAAAAAACATCTCAAGAAAATCCAAACGGATTAGTATCGGCATATAAAGATAATGTAGCATTTGTTAAAGGTCCTAAAGTTGACCAATTCTACCCTATCAACCCCGACCAACCCGACTATTTTGAAGTAAAAGATTTAGATACAGTAATTTCATTAAAAGCTGAAACTCACAACTTCCCCACTACTGTTGAACCATTTAATGGCGCATCAACCGGTACCGGTGGAGAAATCCGTGACCGTCTTGGCGGTGGTAAGGCAAGTCTGCCTATTGCAGGAACTGCTGTATATATGACCTCATATCCTCGTATGGCAGAAGAACATCGATGGGAATTGATGATGAACCCTCGTGTGTGGTTATACCAAACTCCATGCGACATTCTAATCAAGGCTTCAAATGGTGCATCTGACTTCGGAAACAAATTCGGTCAACCTCTTATTTGTGGTTCATTATTAACTTTTGAGCACGACGAAAATGGCAAACAATATGCTTATGACAAAGTGATTATGCTTGCCGGTGGTGTTGGTTTTGCCGCTAAAAAAGATGCTATCAAAGGTGAACCAAAACCTGGTGAAAAAGTTGTAGTGATGGGTGGTGACAACTATCGCATTGGTATGGGTGGTGGAGCCGTTTCTTCGGTTGAAACCGGACAATATGACAATTCAATTGAATTGAATGCCGTACAACGCGCCAACCCTGAAATGCAAAAACGCGTATCAAACGTGATCCGTGCTCTTGCCGAAAGTGATAACAATCCTATTGTTTCAATTCACGACCATGGTGCCGGCGGACACTTAAACGCTCTCTCTGAATTAGTTGAAGCTACCGGTGGTAAAATCAACATCGATGCTCTACCGATTGGCGACAAAACATTATCATCTAAAGAAATAGTTGGTAACGAAAGCCAAGAACGCATGGGTATGGTTATCGAAGAAAAAGATATCGAGTATGTAAAACGCATTGCCGATCGTGAGCGTGCTCCTCTTTATGTTGTTGGAGAAACTACCGGCGACGACCGTTTTGTATTCGAACAAAAAGATGGCGTTAAACCTATTGATTTGGGTATGGCTGATATGTTTGGCAACTCACCCAAAACAATTATGACCGACAAAACCATCAACACTACATATAAAGATGTAGAAACCGACGAAACTAAGATAGATGAATATATCAAAGATGTATTAAGTCTTGAAGCCGTTGCTTGTAAAGACTGGTTAACTAACAAAGTTGACCGCTCGGTAACAGGTAAAATCGCCCGTCAACAATGTCAAGGTGAAATTCAATTACCATTAAGCGACTGCGGTGTTGTTGCTCTTGACTATAAGGGTAAAGCCGGTATCGCTACATCTATCGGACATGCTCCTCAAGTAGCTCTTATTGACTCTGCAAAAGGTTCAGTAATGGCTATTGCTGAAGCATTGACCAACATATCAATGGCTCCATTGGCAAAAAGTTTAAAGAGCATATCTCTCAGTGCCAACTGGATGTGGCCATGTAAAAACGAAGGTGAAGACGCAGCTCTTTATCGTGCAGTAGAAGCTTGTAGTGAATTTGCTTGCAAATTAGGCATAAACATTCCCACTGGAAAAGATAGTTTGTCAATGACTCAAAAATATGGCAATGACAAAGTATATTCTCCCGGAACTGTAATTATTTCTGCAGCAGGCGAAGTGAGCGACATTCGTAAAGTTGTTTCACCAGTTCTTCAAAACAAGAAATCTACATTATATTATATAGACTTCTCAAGCGACAACCTCAAACTTGGAGGCTCTGCCCTTGCTCAAGCTCTCAATCGCCTTGGCGCAGAAGCACCTACCGTTACCGACACCGACAAATTCGCAGCCGCATTTAATGCTGTTCAAAAATTAGTACGAAATCGTGCATTATTAGCTGCACACGATGTTTCGGCAGGAGGTTTAATCACTGCATTACTCGAAATGACTTTTGGTAATGTAAATGGAGGTATAGCAGTATCAACTGAAGGGTTTGCTCAATTTGGCGAAAACGACCTCGTCAAGATACTATTTGCCGAAAATCCCGCATTAGTGATTCAAGTAGCTGATGCTAAAACCGAACGCGTAGAAAGCATTCTCAATGAAGCTGGCGTAAAATTCTGCGAAATAGGCAAACCTCAAGCTGAACGTGCTATCATAGTTAATCACGAAGGTACTGAACATCTATTTGGCATTGATTACCTACGCGATGTGTGGTTCCGTTCTTCATACTTGCTTGATGCAGTTCAAAGTGGTGAAAAATGCGCAGCAATGCGTTTTGAAAACTATAAAAAGCAACCTATTCGTTATCGTTTCCCCAAAGGATTTGATGGGAAACTCGCATCTCGTGGAATCGCATTGCGTCGTGATAACAAGAGTGGCATAAAAGCAGCCATTATCCGTGAAAAAGGTGTTAATGGTGACCGCGAAATGGCCTACTCACTCTACCTCGCCGGATTTGATGTGAAAGACGTTCACATGACCGACTTAATGACCGGTCGCGAAACTCTCGAAGATGTAAATATGATTGTATTCTGTGGCGGGTTCTCGAATTCCGATGTTCTTGGCTCGGCAAAAGGTTGGGCAGGCGGCTTCTTGTGGAACGAAAATGCTAAACGCGCGCTCGACAACTTCTATGCACGCAAAGACACATTGAGTTTGGGCATATGTAATGGTTGTCAATTAATGATTGAACTCAACCTTATCAATCCGGAACACGAACGTCGCACCAAGATGGAGCATAATATCTCTCACAAATTTGAGTCACAATATCTTGGTGTTACAATCCCCGAGAATAATTCAGTAATGTTTGGTTCTTTATCTGGAATGAAAACCGGTATTTGGGTAGCTCATGGCGAAGGTAAATTCAACCTTCCTGAAAAGCTCGACAAATATAATATTGTAGCTAAATATAATTATGCTGCATATCCGGGCAACCCCAATGGTTCTCGCGCTTCGGTAGCAGGTATAGCATCGGCCGATGGTCGTCACTTAGCAATGATGCCTCACCTTGAACGTGCAATATTCCCATGGCAATGTGCATACTATCCCGAATCTCGACGCAAAGACGAAGTAACACCTTGGATTGATGCATTTATCAATGCTCGCCGTTGGATTGAAGAAAAAACAAAATAAAACTATATTTACAGAGTGGAAATTATCAAACAACTTGATTTTTCCACTCTGATATATTTATAACATATATATTAAAATGGGTGGTTTTTTTGGTGTTGCCAAGCGCAACCGATGTGTAAACGAGTTGTTTTATGGAGTTGACTACAATTCCCACATGGGTACAAAACGTGCCGGAATTGCAACTTGTAATAAAGGGATTTTTACCCGATCAATTCACAACATTGAGAATTCTTATTTTCGCACAAAGTTTGAAAAAGACTTAGACGAATTTGAAGGAAATGTTGGGATTGGTGTCATTAGCGACACTGATGCCCAACCGATTATCGTAAATTGTCATTTAGGCAAATTTGCCATTGTTACAGTG
Organism: Muribaculaceae bacterium; assembly: GCA_017399915.1. Classification (GTDB taxonomy): domain Bacteria; phylum Bacteroidota; class Bacteroidia; order Bacteroidales; family Muribaculaceae; genus RGIG4079. The sequence continues at coordinate 199,035 of JAFQAS010000058.1, read as the reverse complement.
GGACGCATCAATAATATTTCTGAATTAGAAAAAGAATTATTAGCAAAAGGTCACCACTTTTGTGAGCATAGTTACGACATTATCAATCCCACCGAAATGGTCGCAGCCCTTATAAGCGAAGGCAAAGATTATGTATCCGGCATTGAAAATGTATACAACCGCGTAAAAGGATCATGTTCAATGCTACTTCTTACTGAAAACAGCATTATTGCTGCACGCGACAAACTCGGTCGTACTCCTATTCTAATCGGGGAAAAAGAAGGAGCTCATGCTGTAACTTCTGAATCTTGTTCATTCCCCAATTTAGAATATTCTATTGCTCATACAATGGGACCTGGTGAAATAATAGAGATTTCATCAGAGGGTTATCGTCAGCTACGCAAACCTAATGAGCAAATGCAAATATGCGCATTCCTTTGGACATACTATGGTTATCCTGTGTGTGAATACGAAGGAAGAAACGTTGAGCAAATGCGCTACGATTCAGGTGTTAACATGGGAAAAGAAGATGATATAGATGTCGATTGTGTATGTGCAATCCCCGACTCTGGTATTGGTATGGCATTAGGTTATGCTAATGGCAAAGGAGTCCCCTACCAACGAGGCATTGTGAAATATACTCCTACATGGCCACGTAGCTTTACCCCAAGTTCACAAGAGCGTCGAGAATTGGTTGCCAAAATGAAATTAATTTCTAACAATTCAATTCTTAAAGACAAAAAAGTAATTTTTTGCGACGACTCCATTGTTAGAGGCACTCAATTGCGTGATAATGTGCAAGATATGTTTGATTGCGGAGCCAAAGAAGTGCATATTCGCATTAGTTGTCCTCCATTGATATATCCATGTAAATTCCTGAATTTCACTTCATCAAAAAGTGACATGGAGTTAATCACCCGTCAAGTAATTGCAAAATTAGAAGGTGGCGATCCTAACAAAAATCTTGACGAATATGCAACAACCGGCTCTCCCAAATACAATGCTATGGTCGAAGAAATCGGACGAAGACTAAAACTTACGTCTCTCAAATTTAGTTCAATCGAAAATGTAGTCGCATCAATTGGTTTGCCTAAGTGCAAAATATGCACACATTGTTTTGATGGGTCAAGTTATGAATAATTGACAATTTTTGTTTTGAGAATTTAAACCAAGTTGCTATCTTTGTTATCTTAAATTTTTTAAGAATTAATTTAAATAATTTACTAATATATTTTTAATATGAGTTTAAACATCATTGTACTCGCAAAGCAAGTGCCCGACACTCGTAATGTGGGTAAAGATGCAATGAAAGAAGATGGAACTATCAATCGTGCTGCATTGCCCGCCATCTTCAACCCCGAAGACTTAAATGCTCTTGAACAAGCACTACGCTTAAAAGACGCTAATCCCGGTTCAACTGTAACATTGTTGACAATGGGTCTTCCTCGCGCATCTGAAATCATTCGTGAAGCAATTTATCGTGGTGCCGATACAGGTATCGTTTTAACCGACCGTGTACTTGGTGGTGCCGACACATTGGCAACATCTTATTCTCTTGCACAAGCCGTCAAGAAATTTGGCAATTATGACATCATTCTTGGTGGACGTCAAGCTATCGATGGAGATACCGCACAAGTAGGTCCTCAAATCGCTGAAAAGCTTGGCATTCCTCAAGTTACTTATGCTGAAGAAATTGTTGAGTTAAAAGATGGATACGTTGTTGTAAAACGTCGCCTTGAAGCAGGTGTGGAAACCGTTAAAGCTCCTCTTCCATGCGTTGTAACTGTCAATGGCTCTGCTCCTGAATGCCGTCCACGCAATGCTCAACGTGTTATGAAATACAAATATGCAGTATCACCAAGTGAAAAAGAAAAACTTGCTGATGACAAAAAAGCTCTTGTTGATGCTCGTCCATATCTCGCGCTTCAAGAATGGAGTGCTGCATATGTAGATGCTGACCTAACACAAGTAGGTTTGGCAGGCTCTCCTACTAAAGTAAAAGCGATCGAAAATGTTGTATTTACAGCAAAAGAAAGCCGTTGCTTAGAAAACAATGATGAGCAATTAGAAGATCTCATCAAAGAACTTATTGCAAATCACACTATTGGCTAACTTTAAAATCATCAGAAATTATGTCAGAAAAAAATAACTTAATAGTATATTGCGAGTTTGATGACGGCAAAGTAGCCGATGTGAGCTTGGAATTATTAACTAAAGGTAAAGTTCTTGCAACTCAACTCGGAGTTAAATTAGAAGCTCTTATTGTTGGGGACAAACTCGATGGCGTAGAATCTCAAGTATTCCCTTATGGTGTAGACACTGTATATAAAGTTGCAGATTCTCGCTTGTATCCATATACATCAAATCCTCATGCTGCAGTTTTAATCAATTTATTTAAGGAAATTGAACCTCAAATCTGTTTAATGGGTGCAACATGTATTGGACGCGACCTTGGTCCACGCGTTTCTTCATCTCTTCATAGTGGATTGACTGCCGATTGTACTTCTCTTGAAATTGGCGACCACAAAGACCCCAAAACCGGTAAAGAATATAAAAATCTTCTTTATCAAATACGTCCTGCTTTTGGTGGTAACATTGTTGCAACAATTGTTAACCCAGATTGCCGTCCTCAAATGGCAACAGTGCGTGAAGGCGTAATGAAGAAAGAAGTATTCGATGCAAACTACAAAGGTGAAGTTATCAATCTTGATGCAAACAAATATGTATCAGATGCTGACTTTGTTGTAGAAATCATTGATCGCCATATTGAAAAATCAAAAGTTAATATCAAAAACTCTCCTATCATCATTGCCGGTGGTTATGGTGTAGGAAGTAAAGAAAACTTTGATATGCTATTTGACTTAGCCAACGTTCTTGGTGGTGAAGTTGGAGCTTCGCGTGCAGCGGTTGATGCTGGTTTTGTTTCTGAACACGAACGTCAAATTGGTCAAACAGGTGTAACCGTGCGTCCTAAATTATATATTGCATGCGGTATCTCAGGACAAATCCAACACATTGCCGGTATGCAAGAAAGTTCGATAGTGATTTCAATTAACAATGACCCCAATGCTCCCATCAACACTATAGCTGATTATGTTATCACTGGAAATGTTGAGGACATTGTGCCTAAGCTCATCAAGTATTATAAGAAAAATTCTAAGTAAAAGATTGTTATGGCTAATTTTTATACAGATAATCCCGATTTAAAGCATCATCTTTCTCACCCTTTGATGCAAAAAATCGTTGAACTTAAAGAACGCAATTTCACTGAAGCTGAAAAGTTTGACTATGCCCCTCTTGACTTTGAGGACGCTATGGATAACTATGATAAAGTGTTAGAAATCGTAGGCGATATTTGCGGTAATATTGTTGCAGAAAATGCTGAAGATGTTGACCACCAAGGTCCTCGTGTCGAAAATGGCCGTGTTATTTATGCCGATGGCACAAAAGTAAATCTTGAAGCATGTCGCAAAGCCGGATTGATGGGTATGGCTATGCCTCGCCGTTTTGGTGGGCTTAACTTCCCTATCACTCCATACATCATGGCAGCTGATATTGTTAGCCGTGCTGATGCTGGATTTGAAAACCTCTGGGGACTTCAAGATTGTGCAGAAACATTATATGAATTTGGTGACGAAGACCAAAAACAACGTTTCTTAACTCGTGTATGTAATGGAGAAACAATGTCTATGGACTTAACTGAGCCTGACGCAGGTTCTGACCTCCAATCTGTAATGTTGAAAGCCACTCCTCAAGAAGACGGCACATGGTTGCTTAATGGTGTAAAACGCTTTATCACCAATGGCGATAGTGATATTCACTTGGTTCTTGCTCGTTCTGAAGAAGGGACTAAAGATGGTCGTGGTTTGTCTATGTTTATCTACGACAAACGCCAAGGTGGTGTAAACGTACGCCGTATTGAAAACAAGATGGGTATCAAAGGGTCTCCAACTTGCGAATTGACATATAAAAATGCAAAAGCTGAACTTTGTGGTTCTCGTCGTCTTGGTCTTATCAAATATGTAATGGCCTTGATGAATGGAGCTCGTCTTGGTATTGCCGCTCAGTCAGTAGGTATCAGCGAAATATGCTATCGTGAAGCTCTTGCTTATGCAAAAGATCGTCGTCAATTCGGCAAAGCTATTATCGAGTTCCCAGCTGTACAAGAACTTATCGCTGTAATAAAAGCGAAACTCGATGCTTCTCGCTCTTTACTTTATGAAACAGCTCGTTTTGTTGACGTTTATAAAGCATATGAAGATATCGCAAAAGAACGCTCTCTTACTCCTGAAGAACGTCAAGAAATGAAAAAATACAGCAAACTTGCCGATGCTTGCACTCCTATGGTAAAAGGTATGGCGAGTGAGTATTGCAACCAAAATGCATATGACTGTATCCAAGTTCATGGCGGTTCCGGTTTCATGAAAGATTATGCTTGTGAACGCGTTTATCGCGATGCTCGCATCACTTCAATCTATGAAGGTACAACTCAATTACAAGTTGTTGCAGCTATTCGCCACGTCACTACCGGTTCTTACTTGTCATTAATTAACTCTTACAATGAGCAAGAAGTCTCTGCTGCTCTTCAACCATTGAAAGATAATCTCGTTGCAATGACTGCACGATATGCCGAAGCAGTTGAAAAAGTTCTTTCAGTAAAAGACAACCAAGCTTATACCGACTTCTTAGCTCGTCGCCTTGTTGAAATGGCAGGTAACATCATGATGGGTTATTTGCTCCTTCTTGATGCGAATAAGAATGAATCGTTTGTGGCTTCAGCTAACATTTACAATAAAATGGCTCAAGCAGAAGTTGCTAAACATGCTGATTTTATTGCAAACTTCACTCCCGAACAATTAAGTTTCTACAACGCTTAATTTTCTGAAATTTCAATAAATATAAATGAAAGTGGTCAGAAATAATTGACCGCTTTCATTTTTTTATTACCTTTGTTGCATGATGAAAACAATATTATTTGATAATATAATATATTCTCTTCAGCAATCAGGGGGCATATCCTCTATGTGGACTATGTTACTAAATTCGTTTTATCAAGAAAATAGGTTTGATTATACATGTTTTGAATATAATAAAAAAGTATTTCAAAATATTTATCGAAAAGACTTATCTATTGATAAATCTAAAATTCTAATTCATAAATCTATTCTACCTTTATCTATTGAACGATATCTCGATATTAATGTTCCTAATTCCGATATATTTTCAATATTCCATTCTTCATATTATAGAGTCCCTCAAAATAAATTAATAAAATCAATAGTAACTGTTCATGATTTTACCTATGAAAGATTTATGAGCGGAATAAAAAAACAAATTCATTGTCATCAAAAATATAAGGCAATAAATAATGCTGATTTTATAGTGTGCGTTTCAAACAACACATACAATGATTTGCTTTATTATCTTCCGGAGATAAATAAAAATAAAGTTAAAGTAATATATAATGGCGTATCTTCCGATTTTCATCATATAGAAAACATTGAGAAAGATGATTACTTACTTTATGTGGGAAGTAGATGCAATTACAAAAACTTTAATTTGCTAATAGAAGCTCTTAGCGAAACATCTCATCGTATAAAAATATGTGGGACACCGCTCTCCAACAAAGAAGAGCAATTTCTCAACAAGAAAATTGGGCATAATAGATATGAAATTTACTCAAACATCAACAATGCTCAATTAAACCAACTATACAATTCCTCTAAATGCTTAATATATCCATCATCATATGAAGGATTTGGGCTTCCTATTTTAGAAGCTCAAAGTGCTAATTGTCCGGTCATTGCATTAAACACATCGTCAATCCCCGAAGTTATTGGGAAGAGCCCCCTTTTAATAAAAAATGCAGATAAAAAATCACTTATAAAGGCATTAAATATGCTTGAACAAGACTCTATTTTAGAAGAAGTAATTAAAGCGGGGCAAGCTAATGTTAAGCGTTTTTCTCATGAAACAATGGCAAACCAATATAAAGACTTATATCTAAATCTATAATTTATCTGACAAGAAAAGACCGTTAGTATTTGCGATTAAACGTGATTTACACTATCTTTGCATATGATATTGTAAAATGAATAAGTGGGTATCTGTCATATCAACAATTGTACTGCTGATGATTGTAACAAGTTCAATCATTCAGTTCCATCACCATGATGAAAATGGAGATATTGTATTTGGCATATCTAAAGTTATGAACCACGAGTGCCATAACGAATCACACCATTTTAAACATTCTCATACTCATGATTGCTCTCATTGTGGTTGTAATCATTCTGAAAATGACTCAGCTGAAAATTGTTCAGCACATTTAGGTGATTATCAAATCGCTAAACAAACATTTATATTCAATGGAGATTTCCCTATTTATCTATTAAATGCAATCTTAATAGAATATTTTAATAACAACATCTCCGTTACAGAGACTTCCTTCAATAATGACATAAATTATATTGCATCAATATGTGATGGGGTATTTAAAGTGGCGTCGCTTAGAGCGCCACCTGTGTGTTAATCATTAAAATCTGTAGTATAAAATTATACTCTTAAACAATAGATTCTATTTATTGATAATAACACAACCTCAATTAAATCACAATATATGAGAAAAATATGTCGTAGTATTTATATCCTTACTACATTAATTATCGCATCATCATGCACACCATCTGCCAAAGACGATGGATTAGGGCACAATCACGACCATGGCAGTCATGGTGCACATAGTAATAATCATGGCAATGAAATCGTTTTACCTGCTGAATCGGCAAAAAAATTTGGAGTATATAGCCAAATGGTAAAACCTCAAGACTTCAATAATATTATAAAAGTAACCGGACAAATCGAATCAGCAGCAAGTGAACAATCCATTGTTACGGCAACCGCTCCCGGTATTATTAATTTCAAACCGGGAATTGTGGAAGGAAAATCAATTAATAAAGGGACAATTATTGCTACAATCACTTCAAAAGAGATTGCCGGTGGAGATAAAAACGAAAGTGACCGCGTTAAGGTTGAAGCTGCTAAGCGCGAATTAGATCGCTTAACTCCACTTCATAAAGATAGTATAATTACGACTAAAGAGTATAATGCAGCTGTTGAAGCTTACGAACAAGCTAAAGCTGCATATTCCGGAGTTCCTTCAGGCGGAAGTGCCAAAGCTGCAACAAGTGGCATGATAACAGAACTCTTGGTTAAAGAAGGTGAATACGTTACAGCCGGACAACAAATTGCTGTTATATCAGGCTCTGATAGATTAACATTACGCGCAGATTTACCTGAAAAATATTATCCCTATCTGTCGACAATAAAAACTGCAACATTTAGAGCGTCTTATTCTAACGAAACAACACATCTAAACGAAGTTAATGGTCGTTTAATATCTACTCCATCAACCGCTTCCGCTCAACAATCGGGCTATATACCCATTCATTTCTCTTTTGACAATAATGGTTCAGCCGTACCAGGTGCTTATGTAGAAATTTTCCTTATTGGCAATGTTAAACCCGATGCAATAGTACTCCCGATAGATGCTATAACTGAGCAACAAGGAAAACATTATGTCTACGTCAAACTTGATGAAGAATGTTACGAAAAACGCCTTGTGACAATTGGGAATAGCAATGGTGATGAAATTGAGATTTTGAGCGGACTTACCCGTAAAGATGAAGTTGTTACAAAAGGGGCCATTATCGTAAAACTTGCTGAATCAAGTGGAGCTGTCCCCGAAGGTCATAGTCATAACCATTAAAATTTACGGCTATGCTAAATAAGATTATTCAATTTTCATTAAATAATCGTCTCACAATTCTCATTATGTCAATCGTAATGATGATTGCCGGGACGTTTGTACTATTTCGTACCGAGGTTGACATTTTTCCTGATTTAAATGCTCCTACTGTAGTCGTGATGACTGAAGCTCCCGGTTTTGCTCCCGAGGAGGTAGAGAAGCTTGTGTCTTTCCCTATTGAAACAGCAGTTAATGGAGCCACAGATGTGCGTCGTGTTCGTTCTTCTTCGGCAACCGGATTTTCTATCGTTTGGGTAGAATTTGATTGGGGGACTGATGTATATACCGCTCGACAAATTGTTTCTGAAAAATTGTCAACAATTAATGACCAACTACCTCCAGGAGTCGAAACGCCCACATTAGGTCCACAATCCTCTATTTTAGGGGAAATTATGATCATTGGGTTAACTGCAGATAAAACCTCATTGAGCGATATTCGAACTCTCGCTGACCGTGTTATTCGCCCTCGACTACTCTCTATTGGTGGAGTTTCTCAAGTTGCTGTTATTGGCGGAGATATTAAAGAATACCAAATACAAATTCTCCCCGAAAAAATGCGCCATTATAATGTATCTCTTGATGAGGTTATGAATAGTGTTAGTGCAATTAATAACAATGCAACTGGGGGTGTCCTTTATGAATATGGTAATGAATATATTATAAAAGGAGACGTTAATACTAATTCTACCGAAGATTTAGCAAAAGCTGTTGTTCGCAGTGATGAAAATGGAACGGTATTAATTGAAGATATTACGAATGTTCAAATTGGCAATAAAATGCCTCGACTTGGCGTCGCTTCAGAACGAGCAAAACCGGCAGTTCTAATGACAATTACAAAACAACCGGCAGTAGGGACTATTGAACTTACAGAGAAGATTGAAGACGAGTTATCTTCAATGAGTAAGAATATGCCCAAAGATTTAAAAATATCAACTAATATCTTTAAACAAAGTGACTTTATTGACAACTCAATCGGGAATCTAAAACAGTCATTAATTGAAGGATCTTTATTTGTTGTGATTGTGCTATTCTTATTCTTAATGAATGTCCGCACAACTTTTATCTCACTCACAGCCCTCCCTCTATCAATAATTGTTGCTGTCTTAGTGCTACATTTCTTTGGATTTACAATAAATACAATGAGTTTAGGTGGTATAGCTATTGCCATTGGATCTCTTGTTGATGATGCGATTGTTGACGTAGAAAACGTATACAAACGTATACGAGAAAATCGAGCTTTACCCGAAGTCCAACGTAAAACAACATTAAAAGTTGTTTTCGAGGCATCAACGGAAGTTCGAATGCCTATCCTAAACTCGACTCTGATTATCATTGCAAGTTTTATACCCCTATTCTTCTTAAGTGGAATTGAAGGGCGAATGTTAATCCCACTTGGAATATCATTTATTGTTGCTCTTATTGCATCAACAATTGTCGCTCTTACTCTAACTCCCGCTCTTTGCAGTTACTTATTAGATCGCAAAAAAGCGACTGATAAAATCAACAAAGAATCATTGCTTGTCAGGAATTTAAAGAAAGGGTATGAACGAGCTCTTAATTGGAGTTTAAAACATAAAGCACTAATTTTAAGCTCCGTCTGCATATTATTTATCATCTCAGCATGCTTATTCTTTACATTAGGCCGCAGTTTCTTACCATCGTTTAATGAAGGGTCATTCACTGTGAATGTCAGCACATTACCTGGAATTGCCCTTGACGAAAGTGATAAAATTGGCCGAGAAGCCGAAAAAATGTTATTATCAATCCCTGAAATTCAAACTGTTGCACGTAAGACCGGACGCGCAGAGCTCGATGAGCACTCTTTTGGAGTCAATTCATCTGAGATTGAAGCTCCATATAAGTTGACAAACCGTACCCGCGGCGAAGTTGTAAAAGATGTCAGAGAAAAATTAGCAACAATTCCCGGGGCAAACATTGAAATTGGGCAACCTATTTCCCACCGTATAGACGCAATGCTCTCAGGGACGGAATCACAAATTGCAATAAAGTTGTTTGGAGATGATTTAACCCATTTATACACACTTGGCTCACAAATAAAGCAAGCGATATCTGACGTTAACGGCATTGTAGATGTCAATATCGAACAACAAGTTGGCCGCCCTCAACTTGATATACGTCCTCGTCGCGACTTACTCGCTAAATATGGCATAACTATCAATCAATTTTCACAATTCATTAATGTAGCATTAGGTGGAGAAGTTGTGTCGCAAGTATACGAACATGGCCTACCCTATGACTTAACTGTTAGATTAGATGACAATCATCGAAACTCTATCGATAAGATTTCAAATTTAATGATAGATAGTAATCAAGGAAAAATTCCGTTAAGCTATGTAGCTGATGTTGTTTCTACATCTGGTCCAAATACAATCAATCGAGAAAATGTGAGTCGACGTTTAGTCATTTCAGCCAATGTTGCTGATCGAGATCTTCGTGGCGTGGTAAATGATATTCAACAAAAAATTGAAGGCAAAATCAAACTACCAGAGAACTACTATATTGTATATGGCGGTCAATTTGAAAGTGAAGCTGAAGCATCAAGAACACTTGCAATAACCTCAATTGGAGCACTCTTGATTATTTTCATGCTGCTTTATCAAGAATTTAAGACCGTAAAACATTCGCTCATAATATTAATCAATATGCCTCTTGCTATGATTGGTGGAATACTTATCCTAAGATTCACATCTGGCGAACTTAATATTCCTGCAATCATTGGTTTTATCTCTCTTCTTGGCATAACGACTCGCAATGGAATGCTTTTAATTTCGCACTATAATGCACTTAAAAAAGACGGGATTGGATTAATGGAACGAATCATCAAAGGCTCATCTAATCGTCTCAACCCAATTATAATGACAGCCCTAACATCGGCATTAGCTCTTATTCCACTTGCTCTACGTGGTAGCGAACCCGGTAATGAGATACAATCTCCTATGGCTATCGTTATTTTAGGAGGATTACTTTCTTCTACCATCTTAAATATTTTTGTGGTACCTGCGATTTATTATATCACCTCAAAAAAAGAAATGAAATGAAACATATATTATTCTTCTTTAGCATCGTCACTTGCATTTTCAATGCTAATTCTATGACATATGATGAGATATTAAGCACAATCGCAAATAATAATCCATCTCTTGCTTCCAATAAGGCTATTGGAAATGCAGAAATAATGTCAATGAAAAGCAGCAATAATCTACCCGACCCCGAAATTGGTTTTGAACATAAATGGGGAGGTGGGGGCACCAAATGGGGTGTTGGTGTGTCTCAAAGTTTTGAGTGGCCTCAAATTTATTCCACTCGAAAAAATGCAATCAATAGCACATCTGAAGCTATTGATTACCAAAATAAAGTCAATCGATTAAATAAGATTATTGAAATAAAACTAATTTTAATTGATATAGTAAATGCACGAAAACAATTAGCTCTATTCAAACGTTTAGACTCTCAAATGGACTCACTCGCAGCTAAATATGAATTAGGGCGTAAACGTGGCGAAGTAACTAAGCTCGATATTAATAAAATCAAAATCGAAAAAATTTCGATTACACGCGAAATTAAATCATTGAATAATCAACTTCAAGACTTAGAAGCATCTTTATTAAATGAAAATGGAGGGAAAGATATTTCCGGGATTTTAGCATCATTAAATAATTATCCCGACGAAATAATTCTATCGGAAGAAAATTACGTCCAACTTATACACGAAAATGATCCTCAACTAACTCAATATTCTTTAATGACTAAAAGCCAAGAACAAAATGCAAAAGTTATTGAAATGAGTAAACGTCCAGGATTTTCTGTTGGATATAAACTTGAAAACGAACTTGGCACATATTTCAACGGATTTTCTGTTGGAGTATCGATTCCTCTTTTCTCTCATAAACACAAATCTGACGCAAACATTGCGAATAGAGAAGCGATAAGACTTCAAAGTGAAGAGTATGAAATTGAGCAAATCGCCAATCTCAAATCTCAACGAGCCAATGCATTAGCCCTCTTCCAGGAATTAGAAGAATATCGGCCCACTCTCCAAAATCAAGATAATATAGGATTACTCAAAAAAGCGCTCGATGGTGGACAAATCAACTTAATCACATATATTCAAGAGGTTAACTTTTTTATTGAAGCACAAAAAAATTACTTAAACGCTGAATATAACTACTATAAAGAATTAACGCTTCTAAATAGATATAGGTTAATCAATTTATAACATCATAAAAACGTCCTCTATAAACTTTGCTCGTCGTGAGTTGTTATAAGTGTAAATAATTCACTTAAACTCTCACGACGATGTTATATTCACTACCCCAACTACCTTATGCCACTGACTCTTTAGCTCCAATAATTAGTAAGGAAACAATAGAGTATCATTATGGCAAACATGAAAAGACATATATTGACAATCTTAACAATCTCATCAAAGGTACACCATATGAAGAGATGACTCTTGAAGATATTATTAGAAAAGCGACTGGTAGCCTTTTTAATAACGCAGCCCAAGCTTGGAACCATATATTTTATTTTTTCTCATTTTCGCCTGATGGTGGTGGATTTCCTAAAGGAGAATTACTTGAGGCTATAACAACTCATTTTGGCTCTTTCGAAGTTTTAAAAAAACAATTTGTTAAAGCAGGGACAACCTTATTTGGCTCTGGGTGGGTATGGCTATCAAGTGATAATGATGGCAAACTAATTATTTCTCAAGGATCAAACGCATCAAATCCTCTTACAGAGGGGCTGACTCCCCTACTCACCTTTGATGTTTGGGAACATGCCTACTACCTCGACTATCAAAATCGTAGAGCTGATGCGCTTAATGCTCTTTGGGATATTATTGATTGGGATATAATAGAAAGCAGATACTAATTACTTTTCTCATCTTATATTAATATCAAAGCCGAGAGGACCTCGTGAGAAGTCCTCTCGGCTTTGAATATTGTTTAATTTACTTTAAAATTGGAAATATATAAATGGAGAAACCTCTTCACTCATAAATTGTAACACTAATTGCACTACAATCATAAATATTAACAATTTAACAACCCATGGTGACTTTACAAACCATAGTGACATTTTATCATACCATTTCTTTGGCAAAGCATGAGAAACAATAATAACTGTCATCATGATTATCCACACATATCTCACCGATGCAAATACCGGAATATAATCGGGGCGGAAATTTACAAAAATATTTTGAATAATTAATATCGAGTCGCTCCATGAATCAGCTCTAAAGAATACCCATAACAACGACACAAATACAATGGTAATAGACCAAGACACAGCTTTTACAAAATAATTATCAGGGATTTTTGTTAAAATTGGTCTAAATGCTTTATGAACCGCAAGCCCTACACCATGCATAGCACCCCAAAAAACAAACTTCCAGTCTGCTCCATGCCATAAACCTCCAACAAGCATCGTTATGAAATTATTTACATAAGTTCTAAACGATCCTTTTCGATTTCCTCCTAATGGGATATATACATAATCACGCAACCATGATGACAATGATATGTGCCACCTACGCCAAAATTCCATTAGATTCTTTGATTTATATGGAAAATCAAAGTTGGTGCTTAATTTGAATCCCATTATCAACGCAATGCCTATTGCCATATCTGAGTAACCCGAAAAATCACAATAAATTTGCATTGTATAGCCAATGACCCCCATTAATGATTCAAATCCGGTATAACCGGTTGGATTAGAGAATATCAAATCATTATATTGAGCGATATAATCTGCGATAATCGCTTTTTTTATCACTCCTAATATTATCATCCAAAAGCCTAAATACACCTCATCACGAGTTGCTTTTTCATTCTTTGTAATTTGTGGCAAGAAATAGTCAGCTCTAACAATTGGTCCAGCAACCAACGCAGGGAAGAATGATAAGAAAAATAAATATTCCAACCATGTCTTTGTTGGAGCTACACGCTCTTTATATACGTCAACTATATAACTAATTGACTGAAATGTATAGAACGAAATTCCTACTGGTAATATAACATCTAGTGGTTGAAAATTCCCGCCTATCATTTGTGTTATATTCCACATAAAGAAATTGGCATATTTGAAATAACACAATATGCTTAACGATGCAACAATAGAAATTGTAACACATACTTTTTTTGCCGATTGTGATTTTAATCTTATTATCAAATGAGATAATCCCCAATCCAACAAAGAAGTTCCGGTTAATAACAAGAAGAAGAATCCGCTTGACTTATAATAAAAATATAAACTAAACGCAACAACAAACGCAATCATTTGCCATCTGCGATTCTTTAATGCTGAATAAATAGGAATAAATAGGATAAATAATGCCCAAAAAATTCCACTTGAAAAGAGCATTGGTGCTTCTTTTTGGAAAGAAAGTAGTTCACATATATTATGCCATATATAAGTCAAATCCATACTTTATTATCTCTTTGGTTGATACATAGTTTGTCTTGTTGCTCGAGCTGTTGGTTCTGATGGAATTTTCATATCTTTAATAGGATATGCACTATTTTTAGGCATCCATCTAATCACACTATCCATCCATTGAATTGCAGATTTTCGTGTTGGATGGGCACCATCCTTCGCACGATCAAACTTCATTCCATTAGAAAGGAAAAAACATCCTTTCGTTACATTTTTCGCAATCAAATCATTTATACCAGTATCAGGTTTCCAGTTCGGCGGGCCAATCCATAAATATGGTAAATCACCAATTTGCGATAAAATATTTTTCACATATTTATCGCGCTTTTCTTGTATATCTCTTACAAATAATTCATTAGCACCTAAACAAATAAATACATATGTTGGCTTGTAACGTTCTATATTAACTTTTAAAGAATCAGTCTCCCCCCATACTTCAGATGTTGAACTATACCATATTACTGAATATAACTTATGCCCGTTATCTTTTGCATATGACGCAAGTCGAGGTGCTAAACCCTCTAACATCGAATCTCCGATAAACAATATCGTTTGTGGAGAATCTAGTTTCAGTTGTCTTTTAGCTTCCTCTTTTTTAGCATCCTCTTCTTTTTTCTTTTGTTCTGCTAATTGTTCCGCAATATGCTTTGGCGTTTTTGTTAATTGCTCATACATCCCTACTGTACGCAATTCTACACCTCCGATAGTAATAGGGTCAAATACCGAAACTACTACAAAGAATGCTAATGATAGCACAAGTATTGACCATAAACCAAAATACCTTTTTTCCATTACTTTATTTTTTCATAAAAATATCACACAAAGTTACAACAAAATTCTCAATTTACACTTATTTATACTAACTTTGCAATATAGATATACTCATTATGCACACAACTATTTTTTTATCCATCATAATCGTCTTATGTATCATTGCGATTATCTATTTGATTTACAAATATCAGACACTAAAAAGTAGCAATATTACTCTTTTTTCTACAAATATCGCGCATGAAAATCAACTCAAAATTCAAAACGAACAAATAATTGAGTTGAAAACGTCAAACCAAAATCTAATTACATCTACATACAATCTTCATCAAGAAAACAGCAAATTAAATGAACGCATAAAATTTCTTAGCGAAGAAAAGGAACGAATAACTGCCGATGCGGAATTACGCTTTAAAAACTTAGCTACCAAAATTCTTCAAGAAAATTCAGCTACATTTAAAGAACAAAATGAATCAAGACTGTCTGAGATATTGAATCCTTTTAAAGAAAACATCGAACAATTCAAAAAATTAATATCAGAAAACTACTCTAATGAAGCTCGCGAACGCTTTTCTCTTGAGCGACGCATAAAAGAGCTAATCGAGCTCAATAACAACATCAGCAAAGAAGCCAAAGAACTCACTCTCGCCCTCAAAGGAAATAGCAAAATCCAAGGAAATTGGGGCGAAATGATTCTTGAAAGCATTCTTGAAAAATCCGGATTGGAAAAAGGTCGTGAATTTTCCGTTCAAGAATCAACCTATAACGAAGATGGGAAACGTCTTATTGCAGACGTTGTTATAAATTATCCCGATGGAAGAAAAATTGTAATTGACTCTAAAGTTTCGCTTAATGCATATACCGATCTTCTCAACTGTGAAGACCAGAATCTACTTGAAACATACAAGAAAAAACACATTTTATCTATTCGCAATCACATTAATGAGCTCAAAAACAAAAATTATCAAGACTATCTTGGCGATAAAAAAGCTGAATTTATAATGATGTTTATCCCCAATGAAGCTGCATACATTTATGCTATGCAAATTGACCATAACCTATGGCAAGAAGCATATGATAGCCGAGTTTTAATAATTTCTCCTACTCATCTGATATCAGTACTCCGATTGGTGGAACAATTATGGCAACATGATCGACAGACACGTAATGCCATTGAGATTGCTAACGAAAGCGGAAAAATGTATGATAAACTAGTCGGCTTTATCGAAGATTTAAAGCTAATCGAGAAATCTATATCATCTGCTCATAATGCATATGATAAAGCGATTAATAAATTATATCTAGGAAAAGGGAATCTAATTTCTCGAGCCGAGAAGCTAAAAGAAATGGGCGCAAAAGCCTCTAAATCATTGCCTCAATAGTTAATAAGTCTGTTTTTCTCATATAAATAAAAACGGCGAGCTAACCACTCGCCGTGAATCACATCCATTTTAAATTATCCCTGTATAAAATGATTATGCTGAGTTCAAATCCCTAATTATCAACGATAATCCTTTAATAATGTCTGCAGTTTTTTTCTTGCAAAAAATATTCTACTCTTAACTGTCCCCAAAGGCAACCCCATTTCTTCGGCTATTTCATTATATTTATAACCAGCTACATGCATTGAAAATGGAATCCGATAATCATCTGGAAAAGAATTTATAACCTCATTAATTTCGCGTGCCGCATAAGCCCCCTCGGGTGTTTCAAAACCCGAATCCTGTGACAAGTTTAGATGGTATAAATCTTCCGTTTGATCAATAATAGTCGATGCCCTTACTATTCTACGATAATTATTTATAAATATATTTCGCATAATAGTAAATACCCATCCTTTAAAGTTCACATTATCGACATATTTATCTTCATTGTCGAGAGCTTTTAACGTGGTGTCTTGAAGCAAATCATATGCATCATCTCTGTTTGATGTTAGACTGTATGCAAAATTCAATAAATTATTTTGCATTGACATTAGTTTTGATTGAAATTTCTTTGAACTCATACCTGTATATTTTTTTTAGAAAAACAAAATTGACACTGCAAATATACAAAATATTTTATTATCAAAATATTTTATTAGTTATTTTTTGTTAAATGCGCGCATTTTTATCTGCTTTTATTTTTATCATATTGATTTTCTGTCTTTTATGTTTTTGATATAATTATAGCATTTTTGTTACATTTACATAATTTACTTATTTCAACATTATCTTTTCAATTTGCATTTCATAAACTTTCCTTATACAACTTCTACAATCGCTTTTCTTTAAATCAATGCATATTGATTGCAACAGAAAAAGTTTGTATCTTTGCAAAATAATACATAACCACATGGATAATCTTCAGATCAACAAACAGGAACTTTTAGATAAACGATACCTTCGTATGGCAACAATTTGGGCTGAAAACTCGTATTGCCAACGCAGAAAAGTTGGAGCAATTATTGTAAAAAACCAAATGATTATTTCTGACGGCTATAATGGCACTCCCGCCGGATTTGAAAACATATGCGAAGACGAGACAGGTACTACCAAATCATATGTCCTACATGCCGAGGCTAATGCCATTACAAAAGTAGCACGAAGCAATAATAGCAGCAATGGTGCAACCCTTTATGTAACTGCATCTCCTTGCGTTGAATGTGCCAAACTAATCATTCAAGCCGGCATCAAGCGCGTTGTTTTCAATGAGCTATATCGCATAACCGATGGCATCGACCTTTTAAAACGAGCTCAAATAGAATGCATCCACATTAACAACCTTGAATAATTGATATTACACATAATTTGGATATGCAAAAACAACTTAACATCAGAAGCATCACTCCTTTTATAATTGCTATTTCATTAATTATTGGTATCTGGATAGGTCGAGCAAATTCATCGTCTACACAATCCACACCAACCAAACTTGCTCATATTTTAGGCCTTATTTCCAACGAATATGTCGACCCTATTAATACCGATAGTATCATTGAAAAATCATTGCCCGACATAATCGCACAACTCGACCCTCACTCCTCTTACATTCCGGCAAAAGACTTACAAGCAACAAATGATGAGCTCCACGGATCGTTCAGTGGAATTGGCATATCATTCAATGTTATGAACGATACCATAAACATAATCGAAGTTATTTCAGGAGGTCCATGTGAAAAAGTCGGAGTACAAGCAGGAGACAGAATCATCTCTGTTGACGGCAAGAAAGTCGCCGGTGTATCAATCTCAACCGACTCTGTAATGGCCTTATTAAAAGGCCCCAAAAACACAAAAGTAACAATAGAAGTCAAACGACGCACATCCAGCGTTCCAATCTCTTTTGAAATTACTAGAGGAGAAATCCCCGTGAATTCCGTTATCGCTTCATATATCATATCCCCTGAAATTGGCTACATCAAAGTAGACAAATTTGGAGAAAAAACATATAATGAATTTATTTCGGCATTAAAGAAACTTTCAAATTTAGGCGCAAACAAATTCGTTATCGACCTAAGAGGCAATGGCGGTGGCACAATGATTTCGGCATTAAATATGGCCAATGAATTCCTTCCCGAAAATAAAATCATTGTTAACACCAAGTTACGCAATCGAGAAGAACCCAATTACAGCAATGGCAATGGCAGTTTTCAGGATTCCGAAGTCGTTGTATTAATTGATGAATTCTCAGCAAGTGCAAGCGAGATCTTTGCAGGCGCATTACAAGATCACGATAGAGGATTAATTATCGGCCGCCGCTCTTTTGCGAAAGGCTTAGTGCAATCCCAATTTGAGTTAAACGACAAAAGCGCCCTTCGCCTAACTGTCGGTCGCTATTACACCCCATCAGGAAGATGCATCCAAAAACAATACACCTTGGGTGACAAAAAATACGAATATGACATTGTCGAACGCCTCAACCATGGAGAGGCATATAGCGCGGATAGCATTAAGCTTAACAAAAATCTCAAATACAAAACTGCAAACGGAAGAATCGTCTATGGTGGCGGTGGCATTATGCCCGACATCTTTGTACCGAATGACACCTCCGACATATCTAAATATTACTACTTAGTATCAAACGCCGGTTTATTCCAAAAATTTGCTTTTGACTATTGTGACAAAAATCGCAATACACTAAAAAACTGCAAAACAACCAACCAATTACTAAAACAACTTCCTTCTGACGAAGATTTACGAATTCAGTTCGTTGACTATGCTCAAAAAAATAAAATAATGCCCCGACAATTTGACATCGAAAAATCTAAAAGATTAATTACATACCTCGTCAAAGCATTAATCGCAAGAGATATTGTAGGCACACAAGGTTATTATGAAGTTTTTAACTCATATGACAATACCGTACAAAATGCTATTTCTCATATAAACAAAGGTGATGCCGTCCCTCCGATCTCCATCAACTACAAATAATGACCGAAAAAAAAATACTCCGCCAAAATATTGCACAATTAAAGACCAAGTTGACATCATCCCAAAAGACAAATGATGCCAACAAAGTATTTTCAATTATTGAAAAATCTAAATGTTTTAACGATTGTAACAATATTCTAATATACCACTCTCTCCCTGACGAGCTGAATACAGCACTTATCATTGAGAAATGGCATCACTCAAAACAATTATTCCTACCTCGAGTTAATAACAACAACTTGGACATCATAAAATATGACCCTAAATCAATTATGATTGGTTCTTATAATATTATTGAACCGATAGGTACTCCTATCCCGGCTTCTGAAATTGATTTAATCATAGTGCCCGGAGTCGCCTTTGATAAAAGCGGGAATAGACTAGGTCGAGGAAAAGGGTTTTACGATCGTTTACTACACAATTTATCTGCAATAAAAATTGGTGTCGGATACGATTTTCAACTAATTGAAAAAATAAACACCGAACCACACGACATTGCAATGGATGCTATAATCACCCCATCTAACTCTATTATCTTCAACAATATAATATGGCAATAATTTCCTCAAAAAAACAACTTAGTGAAATAATAATTTCTCATCCTGAAGTCATTACCCTAATCAATCGTTTTGGAATCACTTTAGGAGTTGGTGATAAAACCATTGAAAGCATATGCACTGAGAAAAATCTCGATTACGATTTTTTCGTAATGATTCTCAACACATATATTAACGAAGATTATTTCCCTGAAAAAATTTTAAAGTCATTTAAGGCTCAAATTATTATAAACTACATCTCCCAAACATATCATTATTACACCCACTATATGCTTCCCAATATAGAACGCCATTTTGCGCTCCTTATTTCCCATAGTGGCGACAACAACAACCTTGAATTGATGCAACAATTTTTCATTGAATTGAAAAATGACATAATAAAAGCAATCGATGCCGACTGCACTCAATGGTTTCCGTATATATTAGACCTTGAAAAAAATAATAACACTAAAAACACTCCACAAATCAAGCCGAAACACAATGGTTCACAAATTGAAGACAAAATAGATGACCTCAAGAATATGTTCATCATTCACCTTACCGGCAAATACGAACTTAATTTATGTTACGCTGTTATAACTGCAATTATTGCTTTCGAAAAAGACTTCAAACAGAATAACCGCATACGAAATCGCATTATCCCTCTAATATATGATTCTCTAAAAAAATAGTCCATGTCGATAGAGGTCCACATATTAACACATGACACGACCCAAAGGATTGGGTTAAAGTATATTTTGATGGAATATTTCAATATCCCATCAAAAACATCTACACAATTAAATATAGAGCAATTGGGAGAAAACCCATCTTCATTATTTTTCGTTTCCCCACAATGCTATATCGAATACCCAGACTTCTTTTTCCCAAGAAAAAATCGAACAATTATTATTTCCAAATCACCTATTAAAGACTGTCTTTCGATTGATGTATTTAGCCCGGAAAGCGAGATTATCAACCAAATTTCATTTATATTAGAATCCTTTGATTCTTCTACCGACAGTACTACATCAGAACTTTCGCCTCGTGAAATTGATGTATTAAAGCTTATTGCAATGGGCTTAATCAATAAAGAGATTGCCGACAAGTTAGCGATTAGCATTAATACCGTACTTACTCACCGCAAAAACATATCATCTAAATTAGGCATAAAAAGCGTTTCAGCTCTCAGTATATATGCCATTATGAATGGATATATATCGGAAAAAGACCTCATGCGATAACAAACAAAACTACATAAACATACAATAAGAAAGGGAGATCATATAAATATGATCTCCCTAAACTTTTATATCAATATATTACATTAAGTCAACACGCTTTTGAGCTTCTTCATCTCCAAGTATGTAATATATATTTTTCAAATGTTTCAATGCATGTCCCATATTAAGCTCATCTAGTTTATAAGCTTCTTCTAAATGAGCAGCTGCTTCACGAAGTAATGGTTCTGTTTGTTCCGCACGGATTTTGTCATATTGAGCTTGAGGCAAAGATGATGCTTCATTGTCAATTGCATAGGCCTTATTGTATAAAATATTTCCTAAATGAAATTGAGTAATTGCCAATGAAGGATTAATTGCAAGTGATTCTTTATATTTTTGAATAGCTTCGTCTTGTTTGCCTTCATTTTCCAAGCACACACCTATCAAATCTATAACTGTCGCATTTTGAGAATCTAATGCCAATAAACTTTCAAGATATTCTTTTGCGTTTGCATACTCTTTCTTGTTTAAGAAATCATTTACAATCACTTGAAGATATACCGGGTCTTCGTTTCCATATTTGGGTTGAGCAATTTTTGCATACTTAGCTGCAACATCACTTTTTTGAGCTTGAGTTGCTACCGAAATCGCATAGTCATATAAGTTCTTCTTATCATAACCTTTTTCTAATGCTTCATCAAAAGCTACCAAAGCTTTATCAAACTCATTTGTTTGCCACGCAGCAAGAGCTTTATTAAACACAATTTGAGCAACAATAGTATCTGCATCTGCCTTCAATCCGACTTGAGCCATACGAGGATCATTAGGCAAAGATGTATAAATATCCCATGCCTTATATGCACCTGCATAATCTTGAGCTTCCCACAAGAAAATACCTGCATTATTGAAATGTGAGTAGTTCTCAGCAATTGTTTTCACGATTTTCTTAGATTCTTTTGTTTTCACCTTTCCTTTTGCATCTACAACAGTATCAAGAGGCAACGCCGATATCATATAATTATATCCATCTATGATTGAATTCCCAATCTCTTTTTTATCGACATCTTGACCCATTTGAACTTTTAAGAACAACGCATCATAATTAGCAAACGCTGCATCGCCAGCAAGTTTCCATGCTTTAACGTCATCTTTTGTTTCTGCATTTTGAGTTATTTGATCTAACTTTGGTTTAAGGTCAGAGTAGCTGAAATTACCCGACTTAACAGTACGCTCAACATCTTTCATTAAATCCATTTGTGCCGACAATGTAAATCCGGCAAAAAGGCATAAACCTAAAATACTAAATTTCTTCATAATTTTAATTATTTAAGTAGTTAATTATTCATTTGTTTCTTGTGGATTTTCATCTTGCTCTATAGTCTCTCCATCGACACCTTCGATTACTTCTCCATCAACTTGTTCTACATCCTCTTCTGGATCGGTATCAACACAACAAACCGACGCTATTGTATCATTTCTTTTTTCAAGATTAATTACTCTCACCCCTTGAGTTGCTCGACCCATAACTCGGAAGTCAGCCACATGTATACGCAATGTTATACCCGATTTATTAATGATTACTAAATCATTATCATCATTAACACTCTTAATAGCCACGAGTGAACCGGTCTTATCTGTGACATTCATTGTTTTCACTCCTTTTCCGCCACGATTAGTAATGCGATAGTCTTCAAGGTGTGAACGTTTACCATAGCCATTCTCTGAAAGCACCATAACGTTGTTTTCAGAATCAGCATTCATGCAAATCATACCCACAACTTCATCATCGCCTCCATCAAGAGTCATACCACGAACACCTGTTGACATTCTTCCCATTTCACGGACTTTACTTTCGTGGAATCGGATTGCTCTGCCATTGCGATTTGCGATTAGGATTTCTGAATTTCCATCGGTCAACTCAACTTGTAACAATTGGTCGTCATCGCGAATAATGATTGCATTTACACCATTTGCACGTGGACGAGAATATGCCTCAAGTCTTGTTTTCTTTATAATACCCTTTTTAGTACAGAATATCAAGTTATGATTATTTACAAACTCGCTATCACCAAGTCCTTTTATTCTAATAAATGCTTTAACCGCATCATCAGGCTCAATATTAAGTATATTTTGAATGGCTCTACCCTTTGAATTCTTGGTTCCCTCGGGTATATCATACACTTTCAACCAATAGCAACGTCCTTTTTGAGTAAAGAACAACATATAATTATGCATTGAAGCCGAATATATGTATTCAATAAAATCTTCATCACGGGTATCACTTCCTTTTGCTCCTACTCCTCCCTTATTTTGAGCACGGAACTCGGTCAATGGGGTACGCTTAATATAACCAAGATGAGAGATTGTGATAATCATTTCGTCATCGGCATAGAAATCTTCAGCATTAAAATCACCTGCAGTATAATCTATTTCCGTGCGACGTTCATCTCCATATTTATCGCGAATTTCAATAAGTTCTTCTTTAATCAAATTGCGACAAACGACATCATTATTTAAAATTTCTTCCAAATGTGCAATAAGTTGCAATAGCTCTTCATATGCTTGGGTAAGCTTATCTTGTTCAAGGCCGGTGAGCTGTTTCAATCGCATTTCAACGATTGCAGTAGTTTGAGCATCAGTTAACTCAAATCTTTCACTCAATCGTGCTTTTGCTTCATCTGTATTAGCCGAAGAACGTATGATATGAATTACCTCATCTATATTTTGCGATGCGATAATCAATCCTTGCAATATATGAGCTTTCTCTTGGGCTTTTCCTAATTGGAACTTAGTACGACGTATAACTACATCATGACGATGGTCAACAAATGACTGCAAAAGCTCTTTTAAGTTCAATAACTTAGGACGACCATTCACTAATGCAACATTATTCACACTGAATGATGCTTGCATTTGGGTCATTTTATACAACTTATTAAGAACCACATTTGCATTCGCATCACTCTTCAATCTAATCACAATGCGCATACCTTTGTAGTTACTTTCATCGTTCAAGTCGGCAATTCCTTCTATCTTCTTTTCGTTAACAAGCTCAGCTATATATTTTATCAACTCAGCTTTATTTACATTATAAGGAATTTCTGTTACAATAATATCTTCATGATTAGCATCGCTTTCTATTTCGGCTTTTGCTCGAATAAGTATTCGGCCACGACCTGTTTCAAAAGCATCTTTAACCCCGTTGTAGCCATAAATTGTTCCACCAGTTGGGAAGTCAGGAGCTTTAATATATTGCATCAATTCAGAAATTGTCAATTCCGGGTTGTCAATCAATGCAACACACGCATTAATTGACTCGGTCAAGTTGTGAGGAGGCATATTTGTTGCCATACCAACAGCAATACCTGACGCACCATTTACCAACAAGTTAGGGAAACGTGTTGGCAACACCGTTGGCTCTTTACGTGAGTTATCGTAGTTAGGTTGAAAATCCACCGTATCAGCTTCAATATCTTGGAGCATCTCTTCTCCTATCTTCTCAAGACGCACCTCGGTATAACGCATTGCAGCAGCACTATCACCATCAACCGACCCAAAGTTACCATGGCCATCAACTAGGGTGTAACGCAAAGCCCATGGCTGAGCAAGGCGAACTACTGTACCATAAATTGAAGAGTCACCATGTGGGTGATACTTACCCATAACTTCACCTACACAGTTGGCCGATTTTTTATGTGGATGATCAGATGTATTACCCATCTCATTCATTCCGTAAAGCACTCTACGATGCACAGGTTTCAAACCATCTCTCACATCAGGAAGTGCACGCGACACAATTACCGACATTGAATAGTCGATATATGCCGACTTCATTTCATTTTCAATGTTGATCTTTAATATTCGATCTTGTTCCAGCATTTTATTATTTTTGTTGTTAATTAGTCTATTTTTACCTATTTGACCTTGTCAAGTCATTTCGGTTTAATCGTCATTAAAATAATCATACAAAGATACAAAAAAATAACTAAAAAATTAAATTTTATAACCACGTTTTGTTTTTTTAATTCAACTTTTAATTCTATTAAAACTCCATCTATTATCTTTGGCACAATAATTGTATATATTTGTGGATTGAGTGCATATAAATATGACTATAATTTTTCACAATATGAATTTAGGATTTTCAAATGACTATAAATTAATTCTCGAAAATAGCAGAAAAGAAGCTATTCGACATCAAAGCCGGGAAATAAGGCCTGAGCACCTATTACTTGCTTTAACCGAACACCCCGAAAGCAAATCCTTCTTACTACTAAAAGAAGCAACAAATGATACATCTATCTATCTTTTACGGAGTGATTTAGATAATAGTATTTTCGAAAATAACGTTTCAGCATATAACCCAGAGAACGTTAACGCCAGTTCGTTAACCGAACGTATTATAAAATTAAGTTCTCTTGAGGCTCGTATGCTACGGAGTGATATTGTTGATGTAGAACATCTTCTCCTTGCATTATTTCACAATTCCGAAGTTCAAAACATGGATTTTATGAAAAATTTTTCTGACGCAGGTATAAATTACGAAAGCATTTATAATCAACTTAAAACAGCAACAGAATCGCCGGTTTTTGGAGCCGGATTTACCGATGAAGATGATTTAGAAGACGACATTAACGACTCTCACGGCAACAACTCCGAATCTCAAAAACCATCAACAGAAACTCATCGTAAAGGTAGCACAAAAAAGAATAATGACACACCTATGCTCGACAAATATGGCATAGATATGACAAAAGCAGCCGAAGAAAACCGATTAGACCCTGTTATTGGTAGAGAGATTGAGATTGAGCGCATTGCTCAAATCCTTAGCCGACGCAAAAAAAACAACCCAATATTGATTGGCGAGCCTGGCGTAGGCAAATCTGCTATTGTTGAAGGGCTTGCGCTTCGCATTATTCAACGAAAAGTATCACGGTTATTGTTTGACAAAAGAGTTATTTCTCTCGATATGGCGTCAATCGTTGCCGGCACAAAATATCGTGGCCAATTTGAGGAACGCATCAAAGCAATTCTCGACGAATTATCTAAAAATAAAGATATTATATTATTTATTGATGAGATACACACAATCGTTGGAGCAGGCAATACCCAAGGATCGATGGATGCTGCAAATATGCTAAAGCCAGCTCTCGCTCGCGGCGAAATCCAATGTATAGGTGCGACAACCCTCGATGAGTATCGTAAAAACATAGAAAAAGATGGCGCTCTTGAACGTCGTTTCCAAAAAGTAATCGTTGAGCCAACTTCTCCCGAAGAAACTCTTCAAATCCTAAACAATATAAAAAGCAAATATGAGGATCATCATAACGTAAACTTCACAAATGAAGCTCTTGATGCTTGTGTAAAGCTAACCCAACGTTATGTGAGCGATCGCAATTTCCCCGATAAGGCTATCGATGCCCTCGATGAAGCCGGATCAAGGGTACATATAACAAACATTAATGCCCCAAAAGAAATTGAAGATCTTGAGATTGCAATAAACGAAGCCGCTCAAAATAAACTCAAAGCTGCTCAATCTCAAAATTTTGAAAGTGCAGCTTCTTTCCGCGATAAAGAACATAAGCTCCGCGACGAACTCGAAGAAGCAAAACGCCGCTGGGAAGAAAAACTCAATAATGAACGAGAGACTGTAGACGAAGACAAAGTGGCAGAAGTTGTCGCAATGATGACCGGCGTCCCCGTTCAACGTGTTGCTCAAGCTGAAGGCAAACGTCTTTTAGAGATGGCCCCTATTCTAAAAAATGAGATAATAGGACAAGATCAAGCCATTGAAAAGATAGTAAAAGCCATACAACGCAATCGAATTGGGTTAAAAGACCCCAATAAGCCAATTGGAACATTCATGTTCTTAGGTCCAACCGGTGTAGGGAAAACCCATTTAGCAAAAAAACTCGCAGAATACCTTTTCGATTCTGCCGATACCCTTATTCGCGTTGACATGAGTGAATATATGGAAAAATTCTCTGTATCACGTCTTGTTGGAGCACCTCCCGGATACGTTGGCTATGAAGAAGGCGGACAATTAACCGAAAAAGTTCGTCGTCGCCCCTACTCTGTAGTTCTCCTTGACGAAATCGAAAAGGCCCACCCCGATGTTTTCAACATTCTTCTCCAAGTTATGGACGAAGGGCGATTAACCGATAGCCTTGGCCGAAAAGTAGATTTCAAAAATACTATCATCATTATGACTTCCAACATCGGAACTCGACAATTAAAAGACTTTGGCTCCGGAGTAGGATTCAACACCAAAACAATCGATAAAGAATACACTCATAGCGTTTTACAAAAAGCACTTAACAAAGCCTTTTCTCCCGAATTCCTCAACAGAATTGACGATATAGTAATGTTTGATGCGCTCGACAAAGATGCTATATTCAAAATTATCGATATTGAATTGGCCGGATTCTTAAAACGAATAGATGCTTTAGGATTTAAATTAAACATCACAGATGGAGCTCGTACCTTTATTGCCAATAAAGGCTATGACGTACAGTATGGAGCTCGTCCTCTAAAACGTGCTATTCAAAAATATCTTGAAGATGAGCTTGCCGAATTAATTATTAGCGAATCAATTACTCCGGGCGACACCATAAACGTTGACTACAACGAAGAAAATGACAAAATTTCCACTTCAATCACTCATCCAACAAACAACGATGTATCGATGGAGTAAATATTGTCAGCATATAACAGAAAAAATGTCACAATTACCATTGTGGCATTTTTTTTGTTATATATAAACAATGTTCAAATTTGATATTAACTTTATAAATATATTAAACATGAAAAAAGGTAATATAGGTGTAACCACCGAAAATATTTTTCCGGTAATTAAGAAATTTCTTTATAGCGATCACGAAATATTTCTTCGCGAACTTGTATCAAACGCAATTGATGCTACCCAAAAGCTCAAAACACTATCATCTTGCGGTGAATACAAAGGGGAACTTGGTGAATTAAATGTTAAAGTCTCTATTGACAAAGACAATGGAACCCTCACTGTCAGCGACCGCGGAATTGGTATGACAGCCGAAGACATCGATAAATACATTAATCAAATTGCATTTTCCGGAGCCGAAGAATTCCTCGAAAAATATAAAGATAATGCCAATGCAATAATTGGCCATTTCGGACTTGGCTTCTACTCTGCATTTATGGTTGCTAAAAAAGTAGAAATTCACTCATTATCATATAAAGATGACGCAAAAGCTGTAAAATGGGAATGCGATGGTTCTCCCGAATATTCAATGCAAGAGATTGAAAAAACATCACGAGGCACCGACATTATATTATATATCGACGATGAGAATAAAGATTTCCTTGAACAATCACGCATTGATACCCTTTTAAAGAAATATTGTCGATTCCTTCCTATTCCTGTGATTTCAGGAAAAGAACAAGAATGGAAAGATGGTAAATACGTTGATACCGATAAAGATAAGATTGTAAATGAAACGTCTCCCGCTTGGATGAAGAAACCATCTGAGTTAAAAGATGAGGACTATCTTAATTTTTACCATGAGCTATATCCCGGCCAAGAAGACCCTCTTTTTTGGATTCACCTCAATGTTGACTATCCATTCACTTTAACCGGAATATTATATTTCCCAAAAATAAAAAACAACTTCGACATCAACAAAAATCGCATTCAACTATACTGTAATCAAGTTTTTGTTACCGATTCGGTTGAAGGAGTTGTTCCCGAATTTTTAATGCTTTTACAAGGAGTTATTGATTCTCCCGACATTCCTCTTAACGTATCGCGTTCATATCTTCAAAGCGACGCTGCCGTTAAGAAAATATCAACTTATATCACTAAGAAAGTCTCATCACGTCTCGAAGAAATTTATAAAGCCGATAGAAATGAATATGAAAAGAAATGGGACGATATTAAAATATTCATTGAATATGGAATGTTAAGTGATGAAAAATTCCGTGAAGCAGGCAAAAAGTTCGCTCTACTAAAAGACACTGACAACAAATATTATACATTAGACGAATACAAGCAACTCATCGAAAGCGTCCAAACCGATAAAGATGGCAATCTCATTCACTTGTATACAACCGACCCTACTGCTCAATTCACATACATTAATGCAGCAACTCAAAAAGGCTACAATGTGCTATTAATGGATGGTCAATTAGACAACCATTTCATTGGATTACTCGAACAACAAGTCGAAAAATCTCAATTCGTTCGTGTTGACAGTGACGTCATTGACAATCTCATTCGCAAAGAAAATAAAAAAGAAGTTTTATTAACTTCTGCTCAACGCAATATGCTAACCGGCATTTTTAACTCACAAATACCAAGCATTGAGAATGCCAACTTCGTTGTTTCATTTGAAGCTATGAATGAAAATGATTCACCTATTACAATTACTCAAAACGAGTATATGCGTCGAATGAAAGAAATGGCAGCGTTTCAACCCGGCATGTCATTCTACGGAGAAATGCCTGATAGTTACAACTTAATAATCAATACGGAGCATCCTTTAATTGCAAAAATAAGAACTGATGCCGATGCTAATATCGCAGAAAAGCTTTCGCCTATTACATCTGAGATCGAAAGCAATAATACAAAGATCACCGCAATTAGAGATGCCAATAAAGACAACAAACTAAGCGATGAAGATAATACCAATATCGCATCATTAGAAAATGCAGTCAAATCTCTACGCGAAGAGGAGACTAAAATCATGTCAGAATATGCAGCTAATCATCAAACAGTAAAACAACTTATTGACCTTGCTCTTCTTGGCAATGGATTATTAAAAGGTGAAGCACTAAATTCATTCATCAGTAGATCTGTATCTCTATTATAGTTTTAATTAATCCTAATAAAATAGAACAAAACGAAGGCGGGAAATTTCAAGCAACTTCCCGCCTTCATTGGCTATATAATAAAGGATTGTGTATTATACCGCAACGTTAGATTGAGCATATGCTCCATTAAATTTAGCGCTATCTTGCTGGACATAAAATCTTATCACTGAATACAACATTGTTTGCAATGGAGACAATTCTCCTTCAGGATTTTCACCCATAATCATC
Organism: Muribaculaceae bacterium; assembly: GCA_017399915.1. GTDB lineage: Bacteria > Bacteroidota > Bacteroidia > Bacteroidales > Muribaculaceae > RGIG4079. The sequence continues at coordinate 168,776 of JAFQAS010000058.1, read as the reverse complement.
TCACTTACGAATGCGCTAGCTACTGCTATTTGCTCTTCTTTTGGAAGCGAATTAATTGTATTAATCACATGTGAAGAAATTACGATTGAATTATTCATTGTTTTCATCTTTATTTTGTTTTATAGGTTAATAATCTATTTGTTTTTAATTACGATGCAAATATAGGCACAATCATGGGCAACATTCTTGCACACACAAACAAAACATTATTAAATTACCGGGAATTCATTCCGTAATACCAAAATTTAATCATTTACTATTTAATACTTCCATCGCATGATTTTGCAATTTCGATTTTTAATATTACTTTTGAAGTATATTTATTTCTCTTTGCAAATACTCACAGCCAAACAAAATTTATATATAATGACAGATATAACACAATTTTTCAACTCATTATTAGCTCAATATGGGAGTATTGATATTGCCGAAAATGAGTTCAAAAAAATGATTGCCGAAGATGACTTTCTTAATGATGAATATGAAGAGTGGTGTCATTCTGTTGGCAGCAGTGAAAAAAATGGTTTTTTGGATTATTGCGAAGATTATATGCGTTCTCAAAATTCTGTTTGGGAATCTCTTAATGATTTTGACGAATAACTATAAATGCAACGAAAATCAACATTACGTCTTCCCGCTGAATGGGAATCAAATGGGGCAATATTGCTATCATGGCCTCACAAAAACAGCGATTGGGCATATATGCTCGACGAGGTTACTTTTTGCTATATTAATATAGTAAAAGCTATTACTCAAGAAACTGATGTCATCATTGTTACACCCGACACCTCTATTCCACGACAACAACTTAAAGACCTCGACCAATCTCAAATAAGATATGTCGACATAGACACCAACGACACTTGGGCTAGAGACTTTGGTGTTATCTCAACGATAAATCCCAATGGAGAATTTATTCTCAATGATTTTCAATTCAATGGATGGGGACTTAAATTTGCGGCTTGTAAAGATAACCTCATTACACGTGAATTAATAAAAAAAGGCATACTAAAAGGAATCTATAATAATTGCATGGGATTTACCCTTGAAGGAGGAGCTATCGAAAGTGACGGAAATGGCTTGATGTTAACAACATCAGAATGTCTATTATCTCCCAACCGCAATGGCGATTTATCTAAAGAAGAAATCGAGCATTATATTTCCTCTCAATTTGGTCTGAAAAAGATTTTATGGCTTGACTACGGCTTCCTTGAAGGCGATGATACCGACAGCCATATTGATACGTTAGCTCGATTAGCTCCCAATAACACTATTGTATATGTAAGCACCGATGACCCCACTGATATTCATTACGATGCTCTATTGGCGATGAAAAAGCAATTAATGAATTTCACCAACATTGAAAACATTCCTTTCAATCTCATTGAACTACCTCTACCCGACCCTATATTTGATGAAGATGGAACGAGGCTTCCTGCTACATATGCAAACTTTTTGATTATGAAGGAGTCTGTCATAATGCCTATATATAATCAACCTCAAAAAGATTTATTAGCTATCCAAAATATGGCAATTGCATTTCCTAATCATAAAATAATAACCGTTGATTGTAATGCATTGATAAAGCAACATGGCTCACTTCACTGCATCACAATGCAACTACCTAAAGAAATATTATAACTATGGCACGAATATTACAAACCGGCATTATACAACAAAATAATACAGCCGACATTGAAGATAATAAAAACAGATTGGCAAAAAAGATAAGAGAATTAGCTGCACAAGGAGCGGAACTAATTGTCAATCAAGAATTGCATGATTCTCTATACTTTTGTCAAGTAGAAACTACCGACAATTGCAATCTTGCGATTAATATACCCTCGTCTACGACTGATTTTTATGCCTCATTAGCAAAAGAATTAAAAGTCGTAATTGTAACATCTTTATTTGAACGTAGAGCTCCCGGATTATATCATAACACAGCGGTCGTTTTTGAAAAAGATGGTTCAATCGCAGGGAAATACCGCAAAATGCACATTCCCGATGACCCTGCTTATTATGAAAAATTCTACTTCACCCCGGGAGATTTAGGATTTGAGCCGATTAACACATCGGTTGGACGACTTGGAGTATTGGTATGCTGGGATCAATGGTACCCTGAGGCAGCTCGCCTAATGGCTCTTCGTGGTGCTGAGATTTTGATTTACCCCACAGCAATTGGATGGGAAAGTAGCGACACTCTTGATGAGCAAGCACGCCAACGCGAAGCATGGATAACAATTCAACGCGCTCATGCTGTTGCCAATGGGCTACCTGTTGTATCGGTTAATCGTGTCGGTCATGAACCAGACCCTTCGGGCAACACCAATGGGATACTATTTTGGGGAAGTAGTTTTGTTGCCGGTCCTCAAGGAGAATTTTTATTCAACGCACCATCCGACGCTGAAATAGAAACTGTTATTGATATTGATATGCAGCGCTCTGAAAACGTGCGCCGTTGGTGGCCATTCCTACGCGACCGTCGCATAGATGCATATAATGGAATAACTTCTCGTTTCCTTGATTAAGGAATAACGACCTTATATCTTTTGTCATCAATTTCAATTATATAGAATCCGGCTGATAATATAATGCGATTTGTGCCTGAGCAAATCGCATTTTTTCTCACTAGCATACCGTTTAATGAGAATACCTTAACCTCAACACTTTTGTTGCTATTTACAATCAAAGTTTGTGGCTCAATATTTAATTTTATTGGGTCTAATATTATTATATCATTTATACCAGCTCCATTCTTGGAATACAATTCCATTTCATCTATATATATCGCCTCTTTTTCACTATATGCATCTGATAGTGACAATCTTATACGTGCCTTATCCACTCCTTCTATAATTCCTATATCAATCTTATCACCGATTGTCATTGTTGATGCGTTTAAATCCGGTTTATCATTGACATAGGAATATATCACATTTCCAGTAGCATCGATTAGTTCAAATTTTATTGCATGCGTATCCACAGTTGACACATAATAGCGCACCGACACACCCATATCACATCCTTCAATAGGAATTAATTCTGATTGCAAATATGTAACTTCAGGAAATTGAACAAGTGGATACTGTTTTTGGCCAATACCTTGCTGTGTTACAGTTTTTCCTGATGGCAAATATTCCCATTGATGAGTTACTGAACTTGTAGGTCTAAGAATTGATAGTCTTGTATTTGCCGACCACAAAACTTGTGTAAACACAAAACTCAATACTGCAAATAATAGGACACGTAATTTCATTTCTTTTCTATTTTTTTATTTTTCCACCATGATTTAACTCGTTTTACACCTTCGGCTCCCAATACCAATAATGCGCTATACTGAAACGTTTTCGCCAATCCAAAAAACACCGCCCACAGCACTCCCTTTGCAGTGACACTTATTGGCAACAATATCTGAGCAAATGATAGTATATAACATATCACACACGCAATTATCAATATAATCCCCGTGCGAAACGACAAACGAGATAACCATTGCTTAAATTTATTCATAACGCAAATCTTAATATTGCGACTCTGCGAATTTACAACTTTTTTACTAAAAACAAGATAAATTATCCATTATTATTTTAAGTATTGTCAAATTGTTGTCGAAGTTTACTATCTTTGTAGGATAAATATTTTTACAATAAAAGACGCCTAACAATGAGAGCCTTTTTCATCTCAATAATAACATTAATGATGTGCGGCACAATAAATGCAGCAATTTCATTTTCTGGAACAAACCTCAAAGCGATTTCAGAAAAGCCCGAAGCATCTACCGGACTTAAAGACATATTTGTTCTCCACAATCTAAATGGAGTACAAATGACATATACCGCCACAACAACTTCACCCGTAACTTGGTATAAGTACAGCAATCTCGGTGGAGGATACGCCCAAGAAGTTGCCGGAGTTAAGCAAAACGGGAAGAACTACACTATAAACCTTACCGGAAGTGGCGACATGGGATATATAATTGAAGAAGGGAACAATCGTTACTACTGCTGGGTTGTTGATTATTCGTTACATCAACTACAACTATCATCATTAGGATTTACTGCTCAACAAGAATGCGATGTTGCCGAATTAATCTTTACAGGCAATGCCGACCGCATTATATACTACACAATCAATGGGCAAGCCAAAGAACTTGACCGAGATGTTAAATTGAGCTATTATACTTTGCAATATGATGAATCTTCTGAAAGTTATGACCAAGTGGTTGCCGAGAAGTCTTTTGCATACCTAAATAGCACATTGCGCACAACAGCTCCGTTTTGCGACACCGAGTTCACATTGAGTGGCGACAAATATCTAAAACAATGGAATGAGTATTCGGTCATCTCAAGCGAACGATTCACAACCAATGCTGTAGAAGCAAAAACAAGCGCAACACAAACATTGCGCGAAAATGATAACGAACAAAAAGACGAGACCGCTCTTGGCGGCTCGGCTCCATGTGAAATCGAATTTAAAGCTATTTGCACAGATGCCGCTATATTCCAAGAATGGCAAATGTCAGATGACTCGGAATTTGAAAACATAACTATGCGCATTAACGAAGCTATCACTACATATACATTCCGCGAATATGGCACTACATATGTGAGATTTGTCGCAAGTAATGCATCAGGGACATGCAACTATTATAGCGATACCTATGAAGTATTCATTGGCGAATCTCGCCTTGAATGCCCCAATGCATTCTCTCCCGATGCTACTGAAGGGGTTAATGATGAATGGAAAGTAAGTTACAAATCCCTAATATCATTTGAATGCCATATTTTTAATCGTTGGGGAATCAAGGTTGCAGAGCTAACCGACCCTTCACAAGGCTGGGATGGCAAACATAATGGCAAATTTGTCCCATCGGGTGTTTATTACTATGTAATTAAAGCCGAAGGATCAGATGGGAAGAAATATAATCTAAGCGGAGATATAAATATCATTAAATATAAAGGTGCTACCGGTACCACTACAACACCAACAGAATAAATTATGAATAGAACCATTCTCAGCGCTATTGCGTTAATCACATTTTTCACTACATTCGCACAAGAACCACTAAATTTTTCAAAAGTATACAATCCTGTAGTACCTAAGACAATAACATTTGCCAATCAAAAGATTGACCTCGATCGCATCGATATGTTTGAACGTCTTGATCGAGAACTCTCTTCTCTAACATACACTCATGGTAGCACTCTTTTAACACTAAAACGAGCAAATCGTTTTTTTCCTATATTAGCTCCTATTTTAAAAGAGAATGGGCTTCCTCTTGATTTCCTTTATCTCGCATGCACCGAAAGTATGCTTGACACTCGAGCTTATTCGCCGGCAAAAGCTGCAGGGTTATGGCAATTTATTCCTGCGACCGGTCGCTCTTATGGTCTTGAAATTAATGATTATGTCGATGAACGCCTAAATATCGAAAAATCCACTGTTGCCGCGTGCAAATACCTTTTAGATTCATATGAAAAATATGGCAACTGGGAATCAGTCGCTTGCGCTTATAATGCAGGAAATGGCCGTATAACATCTGAGTTATCTAAACAACAAGCCACATCGGCATTTGATTTACACTTGGTTTCAGAAACATCTCGATATATGTTCCGAATTCTCGCATACAAACTAATTCTTGAAAATCCTCGAGATTATGGTTTTTATGTTACAGAAGAACAATTATATCAACCAATAGAGTGTGAAATCGTAGAAGTAAGCACCCCTATTTCAGATTGGGTCACTTGGGCAAAAAGCCATGGAATAACTTACGCTCAATTACGAGAACAAAATCCTTGGATTCAAGCAAAATATCTGAAAAATGCCTCAGGCAAAGTATACAAGGTAAAAGTTCCTAAAAAAGAATCATTATATCGTTCTTCTCAAAAAAAGAATGTTTATAATCCCTCTTGGGTTGGAAAATAATTTCAATAATCAATGTCAAATAGCAATCAATATACCGACGAGGAATACATCGATAATCTAACGGTTATCGGTGCTCGTGTGCATAATCTTAAAAATATTGATGTAACAATCCCTCACAACAAACTCACGGTAATAACAGGGTTAAGTGGTAGTGGAAAGTCTTCTTTGGCATTTGACACCATTTTTGCTGAAGGGCAACGAAGATACATTGAAACATTCTCAAGCTATGCTCGTAATATGCTGGGGACACTTGAGCGTCCCGATGTTGACTATATCTCAGGTTTAAGTCCGGTTATAGCAATTGAACAAAAAACTGTTAATAAGAACCCTCGAAGTACAATAGGCACAACAACCGAAATATATGATTTTTTACGACTGCTATTTGCTCGTGTGGGGCAAGCTCGCAGCTATATTTCGGGAGAGCCTATGATTAAATATACCGAAGAAAAAATTGTTGATCTTATTTTAGAGAAATTTGAGAATCGAAAGATTTATATACTTGCCCCTATCGTAAAGAATCGAAAAGGACATTATAAGGAACTCTTTGAGCAACTACGAAAAAAAGGATATCTAACAGTAAGAATCGATGGCGAGTTAAAAGAAATAACTTTTGGAATGAAAGTTGATCGTTATAAAAATCACTCTATCGAATTAGTAATAGATCGACTTAAAGCTAATCGTAAAGATGACACTCGATTAAAAAGCACGATATCAACCGCTCTAAAACAAGGAGGCAAGCAATTAATGATTTATGACGTTGACGATGATAAGATTTATCATTATAGTCAAATGTTAATGGATCCTATAAGCGGAATATCATATAAGGAACCTGCCCCTCACAATTTTTCTTTCAATTCTCCACAAGGAGCATGTCAATGTTGCAAAGGGTTAGGTTTCGTCAACTTAGTTGACCAAGCAAAAATTATCCCCGACACCAACCTTTCGATACATGAAGGAGGTATTATTCCATTAGGGAAGTACAAAAATTCTATGATATTTTGGCAAATCGATGCGATATGTCAAAAATATGGCTTCACAATAAAGACTCCAATAAAAGACCTACCCAATGAAGCGATAAACGACATACTCAATGGCACTACCGAACGAATTGCAATAAAAAATGAGACAATGAGTTTGTCTAATTATTTTCAATCCTATGAAGGATTGATTAAATATATTGAATTGCAACAAAGCGATGATGCCGGTGCCGCTGCTCAGAAATGGAGTGAGCAATTTTTCTCACGAACTACTTGCCCAGAGTGTGATGGGAATAGGCTTAATCGAGAAGCGCTTCATTTCTTTATCGGAGATAAAAACATTGCCGATTTAGCAAAACTCGATATATCAGATCTCCTTGAATGGGCTGAAAATGCTGAAAAGCATTTATCATCTCAACAATCAATAATTGCAACAGAAATCCTAAAAGAGATTCGCACTCGACTACGTTTTCTTGTGGATGTTGGCCTTGATTATCTTTCTTTAAATCGCAATTCTGCAACTTTATCCGGAGGAGAAAGCCAACGTATTCGTTTGGCAACTCAACTTGGTTCAGAGCTTGTCAATGTATTATATATTCTCGATGAGCCAAGCATTGGACTACATCAACGCGATAATCAACGGCTCATAAATTCACTTAAACGTCTACGAGATGCTTCAAACTCAATAATTGTTGTTGAGCACGATCAAGACATGATGACTGAAGCAGACTATATTATCGACATTGGCCCTCTTGCCGGACGAAAAGGGGGTAAAGTTGTATTTCAAGGCACTCCTGCCGAGATGTTAAAAACATCTACTTTAACCGCACAATATTTAAATGGAGAAAAAAGGATTGAAGTACCCAAACTTCGTCGAAAAGGGAATGGAAACACTCTAATTCTCAAAGGATGTTGTGGCCATAATCTTAAAGACGTAACACTATCACTCCCTTTAGGCACATTCACTTGTGTCGCCGGAGTTTCGGGAAGTGGTAAATCAAGCCTTATAAATGCGACATTACAACCTATCCTAAGCCAAAAGTTTTATAGGTCAAATCAAACTCCACTCCCTTATCAAGAAATTTTAGGGCTTGAGAATATTGACAAAGTCGTTACGGTTGACCAATCACCTCTTGGGAAATCACCACGTTCCAATCCGGCAACTTATACCGGAGTTTTCTCTGACATCCGTTCTTTGTTTGTAAATCTTCCTGAAGCTAAAATTCGTGGGTATAAACCCGGCCGATTTTCATTTAATGTATCTGGAGGCAGATGTGATGTTTGCAATGGAAATGGCTACCGCACTATAGAAATGAATCTTCTTCCCGACGTGCTCGTCCCATGCGAAGTGTGTGGAGGTCGCAGATACAATCGTGAAACTCTTGAAGTTAGATTCAAAGGAAAATCAATCGCAGATGTCCTTGATATGACAATAAATCAAGCAGTAGAATTTTTCTCGGGAATACCCACTATACTTAATAAAATTAAAGTTTTACAAGATATCGGACTTGGATATATTAAGCTTGGACAACCTTCATCTACTCTTTCGGGAGGAGAAAACCAACGAGTTAAACTTGCTACTGAATTGTCAAAACGCGACACCGGGAAAACTCTATTTATTCTTGATGAACCTACTACCGGACTTCATTTTGAAGACATCAAGACTTTACTTAGTGTATTAAATCGACTTGTTGACAAAGGAAATACCGTACTTGTTATAGAGCACAATCTCGATGTATTAAAATGTGCTGACTATCTAATCGATATGGGTCCCGGTGGAGGGAAAAATGGAGGCAAAATAATAGCAATGGGAACTCCCGAGGAAATCTCTAATGGAGATTCTCCTTCAGCTAAATATATTGCAAATGTTCTCTAATGATTCTTTCTACTTTTTCAATTCTTCTTTTGCCAATTCACATCCTTGTTCAGCGGCCTTTTCCAACCATTCTTTTGCTTTTGTTTTTGCATCTTTTGCCCTACTATAATTTTTATAGTACATACCCAATGAGTATTGAGCATACATGAAATCTTGTTCGGCTGATTTTTTGAGCCACAATTCTGCTTTTGTCAATTCTTTCTCTACTCCATCTCCACGGCTATAGCACTCACCTAAATACCACTGAGCCATTGCAAACCCTTGAGAAGCCGATTTTTCGCAAAATTTAATAGCTTTATCGTCATTTTTAGCAGTGCCTCTCCCCTCTTTATAGCAACGAGCCATCATAAATTGAGCATCGGGGCAACCTTTCTTTGCAGCTTTATAAAAATAATCAAATGCTTTCTTATCATCTTGTTTTGTTCCTTTTCCACAAAAGTAGAAATATCCCATTTGAGTTAACGCATTTTTGTGTCCTTGATGCGCAGCTTTTTCACACCAGATAAAAGCTTCATCATAATCAATCTCAATACCTAAACCATCAATATAACAATGACATAATAAATATTGGGAATGAGCATCTCCATTATTCGCTTTAGATTCCAACTCTCGTGTGTATGTTAATGCAAAAACACTCAACGAGCATAAAATAATATAACAAGTTATTAATAATCGTTTCACGTAAAAAATATTAATTGGTTTAATTATTACGCATTTAACCCTATAGTTATTATATTATCGGGTCAATTTTATTAATATTTTACACTTTTATTCATATATCTTTCACATTATAAACCAAGTCACATTATTGGGTTTTACTATCTCGATAATATTTTGTAACTTTGTAAAAAATATAAAACAAATGGCTGATTCTTCATTATTATCTCGACTTGATGGCATTGAATCTCGCTTCGAAGAAGTGAGCACTCTTATTACCGACCCTTCGGTTATTGCCGATATGAAACGATATGTTCGCCTCACTAAGGAGTACAAAGATCTCGAAAAATTAACCGGTGCGACTCGTCGTTATCGCAACTTACTCGGAAATATTAAAGAAGCTCGAGAAATTCTTGACTCTGAAAATGACGAAGAAATGCGCGCAATGGCAAAAGAAGAGCTCGACAATGCGAATGCCGAGATACCTGTACTCGAAGAAGAGATTAAACTTCTTCTCATTCCTGCCGATCCCGAAGATGGCAAAAATGCTATCCTTGAAATTCGTGGAGGAACCGGTGGTGACGAAGCTGCAATATTTGCCGGCGACTTATTTAAAATGTATAGCAAATACTGCGAGTCAAAAGGGTGGAATGTAGCTATCACAAGTTTTAATGAAGGTGCTGCCGGTGGATTTAAAGAAATTGTAATGGCAGTAAGTGGCGAAGGTGTATATGGCACTCTTAAATACGAAAGTGGTGTACATCGCGTGCAACGTGTGCCTGCCACCGAAACCCAAGGACGTGTTCACACTTCGGCGGCGACAGTAGCTGTGCTACCCGAAGCAGAGGCCTTTGATGTAGAAATCAATGAAGGTGAAATTAAATGGGATACATTCCGAAGCGGTGGTGCCGGTGGTCAAAATGTAAACAAAGTTGAATCAGGTGTACGACTACGCTATTTGTGGAAAAATCCAAACACAGGTGAAAGCGAAGAAATACTTATTGAATGTACTGAAACTCGCGACCAACCTAAAAACAAAGAACGAGCGTTAAGCCGTCTCCGCACTTTCATTTACGATAAAGAGCATCAAAAATACATTGATGACATTGCATCACGACGCAAAACGATGGTATCAACCGGTGACCGTTCGGCTAAAATTCGCACATACAACTATCCTCAAGGGCGAATCACCGACCATCGTATAAATTATACAATTTACAACCTACAAGCATTTGTTGATGGCGATATACAAGATTGTATCGACCAACTTATTATTGCCGAAAATGCTGAAAAATTAAAAGAAAGCGAACTTTAAAATCACATGACAATGAAAAGAAGCGAATTAGTTGAAAATATTCGTCGCAAAGGCTCATTCCTATGCGTAGGTCTTGACCCTGACATCAAAAAAATCCCCCAACATCTTCTATCAGAAGAAAATCCATTATTAGCATTCAACAAGGCTATTATTGACGCAACGGCTCCATATGCTGTTGCTTACAAACCAAATCTTGCTTTTTACGAAAGCCTTGGGGTAGAAGGTTGGATTGCTCTTGAAGAAACAGTAAAATATCTCAAAGAAAAATATCCCGACCAATTCATCATTGCCGATGCAAAACGTGGCGATATTGGTAATACATCTCAACTATATGCACGTAGCTTCTTTGAGCATCTCGACGTTGACGCAATCACAGTCGCTCCTTATATGGGAGAAGATAGCGTAACACCATTCCTCGGATATGAAGGTAAATGGGTTATTCTACTCGCCTTGACGTCAAACAAAGGGAGTCATGACTTCCAATTAATCGAAGACAAAGAAGGCAAACGTCTATTTGAGCACGTATTAGAAACATCTGCTCGATGGGCTTCAAGCGAAGAAATGATGTATGTGGTAGGTGCGACACAAGGAGCTATGTTCCAAGACATTCGCAAAGTGTCTCCAAATAGTTTTCTCCTTGTTCCCGGTGTTGGTGCTCAAGGTGGCAGCCTTGAAGAAGTTGCCAAATATGGCATGATCGAAGATTGCGGATTGCTTGTTAACTCTTCTCGCGGTATCATCTATGCATCTAATGGAGAAGACTTTGCCGAAGCCGCAGCTAAAGAATCTGCAAAGTTAGCCACTCAAATGAGCAAATTATTAAAAGCTCATAACATCATTTAGTACATAAATCCAAGCTAATTAAAAAATTTAGTGTAATTTTGCACTATAAAATCATTGAACAAACATTATAACGTTATAAACAACTTAATTTTCAAACGAAAATGACTATCGACAATTACAAATTTGCCGGCAAAAAGGCAATCGTGAGAGTGGACTTCAATGTACCCCTCGATGAAAATGGCAACATTACTGACGACACTCGTATCCGTGGTGCGCTCCCTACCCTCAAAAAAATCCTCGAAGAAGGTGGTAGCTTAATCATCATGTCGCACATGGGCAAACCAAAAGGAAAAGTTAATCCTAAATTCTCTCTTGCTCAAATCAAAGACGCTGTTGGTGCTGCTCTTGGTCGTGAAGTGAAATTTGCTGAAGATTGTGCAAAAGCCGCTGATGCTGCAGCTGCTTTGCAACCTGGCGAAGTACTTTTACTTGAAAACCTTCGTTTCTATCCCGAAGAAGAAGGTAAACCAGTAGGTATTGACAAAGAAGATCCAGCATACGAAACTGCTAAGAAAGAAATGAAAGAAAGCCAAAAAGCTTTCGCTAAAACGCTTGCAAGCTATGCTGACTGCTATGTAAACGATGCATTCGGTACTGCACACCGCAAACACGCTTCAACTGCTGTTGTTGCTGACTACTTTGATGCTGACAATAAAATGCTCGGTTATTTGATGGAAAAAGAAGTTAAGGCTGTTGACAACATCCTTAGCGACATCAAACGTCCATTTACAGCTATTATGGGTGGTTCTAAAGTTTCAACTAAAATCGGCATCATCGAAAACCTAATGGATAAAGTTGACAACTTAATTCTTTGTGGTGGTATGACATATACATTTGCCAAAGCTCAAGGTGGTAAAATCGGTCTTTCTATCTGCGAAGATGACAAACTTGATTTAGCTCTCGACATCATGAAGAAAGCACAAGAAAAAGGTGTAAACCTCGTTCTTGGTACTGATTGCATCGCCGGAGATAAATTTAGCAACGACGCCAATACACAAGTTGTATCTGCAATGGATATCCCTGAAGGTTGGGAAGGTATGGATGCAGGTCCTGATACACGTGAATCTTTCGCTAACGTTATCCGCACTGCTAAAACTATTCTTTGGAATGGTCCTGCCGGCGTATTCGAATTCGACAACTTCGCAGGTGGTTCTAAAGCAATTGCTGAAGCAATCGTTGAAGCAACTGAAAACGGTGCATTCTCACTCGTTGGTGGTGGTGACTCTGTAGCTTGTGTCAACAAATTTGGCCTTGCCGACAAAGTTTCTTATGTATCAACCGGTGGTGGCGCACTCCTTGAAGCCATCGAAGGCAAAGTTCTTCCCGGTGTAGCTGCTATCAAAGGCTAATATTTAAATACTACATAATAAAAGTGGCAATTTCCCCAAATGGAAATTGTCACTTTTATTTTTTTTACTGAAAACAACTCAATATATTTTAATGTTATATAAACAAAACATCTAAATCTACTGAGTTATGAAACGTATTATTTACATCTTTGTGGCTATAGCTATATGTTTTGGGATAGGCTATTCTGCCCAAATATTCCAAGCTCATTCATTAGCGACATGGTATCCCACTCTTGACAAATCGGTTCTGACACCACCAAACGAAGCATTCCCAATCGCCTGGGGTATTATTTATATTTGTAGCGGCATATCGATAGGCTTAGTATGGGACAAGCAGACAATGCTCGACACCGGGCTCGGATGGTTATTCTTTCTACAGTTGATTTTCAACTTTGCATGGAGTATATTATTCTTCTATCTCCAAGACCCTTTAAGCGGATTGATTGACATTGCATTATTAGACCTTACGGTTATATTCTACACTTTAACATGCTACCGCATAAACCGCTTTGCGTCTCTTTTATTTATCCCTTATTTAATATGGCTCACACTTGCCACATATCTAAATCTCTACATAGTGATAAACAACCCTATTTAAAGCCTCTCTATATCCCAAATAATGTCTTAGCATTATTTGATGTCGACTGAGCGATTTGCTCCGTTGTGAGCGATAGGCATTGCGCAATGTGAGCTGCCGTGTGAATAATATACGCACTCTCATTGCGTTTTCCTCTATGAGGCACCGGTGCAAGATATGGAGCATCTGTTTCAAGTAATATGCGATCAATGCCAATCGTAGGGAGAACCTCACGCAATTTCGAATTCTTAAACGTAACTATTCCGTTTATTCCAAAATAGAAATCTCCCCTACGGCGTATTTGCTCTACATCATCAACCGTTCCACCAAAGCTATGAAACACTCCTGCGGGCTTTTGTGGCATCGCATCCAGCACTTCCAATATTTCATCTAAACCTTCACGACAATGAATTATTACAGGACGATTGTTGTTTACTGCCCAATCAAATTGGGCACGCAACGCAATCATCTGCTCCTGTCGATAAGTCTTGTCCCAATACAAATCAATTCCAATCTCTCCAATCGCAATATATTTATCTTTGTTCGTCACAAACTCCTCATACACTTTTTCCAAATCAACCGTCCATAAATCTTTTATCTCAGTGGGATGCAAGCCCATTGCCATAAATGTGTTTTGAGGAAATGATGCGTGCAATTCCTTCATAGGTCCTATCGTTGACAAATCCACATTAGGAAAAATCATCTTTTCCACGCCTGCTTCTATAGCACGAACCACCGCCTCTTGTGGCGATGGTTGGAACTCTTCTAAATAAAGATGAGTATGAGTATCGATAATCATATAGTATCCAGCCTAATGTGTTCGTGCAATAGCATCTTGAGCCATTTGACGGAAGAACTCCAAGTCTTTGTCACTTAGCCCCACAGTATTTAATGCATCTACAGCCTCTTTTGCATATTGATCCATCAAAGCTTGGCAACGATTACCCAAATCCAATCGATCATATACTGCTTTTATTTCGGCAATTTTCACTTCAGGTTCTACCTCTGCACCAATAAGAGCCTTAACTGTATCTGTTTCATCTTCAGCCAAAGCAGAGATTAAAAGCCATGTTTTCTTATCATTTAAGATATCTCCTCCAATATTTTTGCCAAAAACCTCTGGATCTCCATATGTGTCGAGATAATCATCTTTTAACTGAAAAGCTAAGCCAAGCTTAACTCCATATTTATAGAAAGCATTCCGCTCCGAATCAAAAGCACCTGCCATTATGGCTCCTAACTTACATGCGCAGCCAAGCAAAACAGCAGTTTTAAGGCGTATCATTTCAATATATTCCTCAACACTCACATCATAACGGTGTTCAAAATCCATATCATATTGTTGACCTTGATACACCTCCATAGCTGTCTGATTAAACAAAGTCAAAACGTCCCAGGTTTTTGTTCCGTCACCTTTTGCCATATACTGCGATGCAAGCGTCAACATTGCATCTCCCGAAAGAATTGCGGTTGACTCATTCCATTGACGATGCACAGTTGCTTTTCCTCTTCGCATATCGGCTTTATCCATTACATCATCATGCAGAAGTGTAAAATTATGGAACATTTCCACTCCGATTGCTTGATTTTTCGCCGCATCAATATCTCCGCCTAATACATCGCATGTTGCCAATGTCAACAATGGACGCAAGCGTTTTCCCGCACCATCAAGCGCATATTTTATTGGTTCATATAATCCTTTTGGTTCTTCGGGATATGCAATTTTATTAATTGCTGAATTTATATACTTTACCAAATAATCTGGAGCAAACATTCTTTCTATTTTTTAAGGGCGTTATGGAATTGGGTTAAATCTTCTTTATTATCAGAATAAGCTTTTTCTATAGCTTTAATTAATTCTTCTTTATTTTCTCCTTCATCATTATTTATTATGCTTGCCAAAAAAGCGGGCGATGAAGCAACCATCACATAGCATTGTGCTTGCTTTTCAATATCAAGTTCTAATGCCATTGCGTCAAGGCTCTCACTAAACTTCTTAGCCTTAGCCTCTTGTTTCAATTCGGAATACCATGAAAGCAATGATCTAACACGCGATTTAATTGTAGCTTTATCTTCTTTTTTCATCGCTTTAATATCCTCAAACAATATTTGAGCAGCCTTTTCGGGTGCGATAGATATAGCCATCGCAGCTGAAGATATCGCTACAGTAGTATCTTTTAATTGAGCAATAATAGCTTCTCCTAAATTCTCATTAGCGATTATCGAATCTCCTAAAATTTGTAATGAGTCAAGACTTTTTGACTCTGCATATTCTGCTATTCTTTTTGTCACGGGAGTAACATCATCTTGATTCGTTTTTCCACAAGCAAGTATTGATAATGATATCGCAACAAGCATCACATAAGAAGCAATTTTCGACATAGTTTTTCAGTATTTATAATATATGCTACAAAGTTACAAAATTTATTGTTTGAAAACAATCTTATTCCAAGAAAATACCTATTAGATTTCTCTTCTTTGACACACTCATCTTTTTGATTTATATTTTTAGATTAATATCACTTTGATACTATCAAAAAACTGACTAAATTTGTACTTAAACTTATAGAATATGGAAAATTTACCCCAAGACCCCTTTATTTTATTTAGTTATATCAATACTAAGCTACGCGATAATTATGCATCGCTCGAAATTCTTTGCGACGATTTAGATGTCGACAAAGATGAGTTGTGCAAAAAATTGGCATCTATTGGCATGATATATGATGCCACTCTCAATAAATTTGTTTAAAATTTAGTGTATTTTTTCTTGCAATCACTCCACAAAGGCTGTAACTTTGCAACTAATGGAAGAATATCTAAACGAATTAAACGAACAACAACGCAACGCTGTGTTATTTTGCGACGGACCTCAATTGGTTATCGCCGGAGCCGGTTCGGGCAAAACACGTGTGCTCACATATAAAATAGTGCATCTATTAAGCCATGGTTATGAGCCTTGGCGCATATTGGCATTGACATTTACCAATAAGGCAGCACGCGAAATGCGTGAGCGCATCGAAGGGCTTGTTGGTGCCACTGCCTCAAAATTGTGGATGGGCACATTCCACTCTATCTTCGCTCGAATACTTCGCATCAATGCCGAACGTATAGGCTTTAAAAGTGATTTCACCATATATGACACAGCCGATTCTAAGTCTTTGGTCAAAACTATCATAAAAGATCTTGACCTCGACGACAAGATATATAAGCCCTCAACGGTGTTGAGCGCTATTTCAATGGCAAAGAACGCACTAATTTCGCCAACAGTCTACGCACAAACAAAAGACATAATGGAAGCCGACCGACGAGCCAAGCGACCTCGATTACATGAAATATATCGTGGCTATTGTCAGCGGTGCTTTGTGGCTGGAGCTATGGACTTTGATGACTTGCTATATTATACCAATGTATTATTGCGCGATAATCCCGATATTTTACATCATTATCAGGAGTATTTCCGATATATTCTTGTCGATGAGTATCAAGACACTAATTTTGCACAGCACTTGATTATATCGCAACTCACCAAAGAGAATCATAGCTTATGCGTTGTTGGTGATGATGCACAAAGTATCTATTCTTTCCGTGGAGCAAATATTCGCAACATCCTTAACCTGAAAAATGCATATCCCGATTTGCAGATTTTCAAATTGGAACAAAATTATCGTTCTACCCAAACGATAATCAATGCGGCAAACTCACTCATTGACAAAAATACAGAACAGATTAGGAAACAAGTATTTTCTAAAAATGATTTAGGTTCCAAAATAGAAGTGGTACAAAGTTATAGCGACTATGAGGAAGCGTTTTTGGTTTCCAACCGCATTTCACAGGTAAAAATGCTATCACACGATAGCTATAACGAATTTGCCATTCTATACCGCACCAATGCGCAATCGCGTATTCTCGAAGAATCGCTACGAAAGCGCAATATCCCTTATCGTATATATGGCGGGCTATCGTTTTATCAACGCAAGGAAATTAAAGATGCAATTGCCTACTTTAGATTATCTATAAACCCTAACGACGATGAGGCTCTTAAACGTGTGATCAACTTCCCGGCTCGCGGCATCGGTGACACAACTGTCAATAAGCTATTGAGGTGTGCAATCGATAATAGGGTGAGTATGTGGCAAGTAATCAATAATCTTGCGCAATACCCCCCGGGGATAAACAAAGGAACAGAAAAGAAGTTATTGGCATTTCGCGATTTAATACAATCGTTTATCGACCTCAATAATGAAGGTAAAAACGCCGAAGAGGTTGCAAAACATATCATACGAGAAACTCAATTATTGAGTATGCTACGCTCCGACAACACGCCCGAAAGCATATCAAAGCAAGAAAACCTTCATGAATTGATTAATGGCACTACCGAGTTTATTGCAAACAAACTCGAAGAAGGTGCCGAGGACAGCATATCGCTCACAGACTTTCTTGGCGAGGTGTCGTTGGCGACAGACCAAGACACTCAAGATGGTGATGGCGAAAAACTCACACTAATGACTGTACACGCCGCCAAGGGGCTTGAATTTAGCAACGTGTTTATCGTAGGTGTCGAGGAAGAGTTATTTCCTTCATCAATGTGCACTACACAAAGTGAGATTGAAGAGGAACGCCGACTTTTGTATGTGGCGATAACACGTGCTAAAAACTTCTGTATGCTATCGTATGCTTCATCGCGGTTCCGCAATGGCCAAACAAAGACTTGCTCACCCTCACGATTTATCCGCGACATCGACACTAAATATCTAAATATATCGTCGGGATCTTCAAATAGCGAAACTTCTACAATGATTAACCCCGTTGACAATTATCGCAAATCATTCCATTCATCATATAGCAGTGGTTTAGGCTCCCGGAAGTTACAACCATTGGGTGATAGAAAGAGTAACGCTTCTCGCACAAGTTACGCAACTTCATCTTCAGCATCAACAACCAATAGCGATATACATGACGTAAAATCGCTATCGGAAGGAATGATTATAGAACATCAACGTTTCGGCACCGGCAAAATCACGACAATCGACACTTCGTCGACCGATGCCCGCATCGTGGTGGAATTTACCAACACAGGCACCAAAACTCTATTACTCAAATTTGCACGCTTCAAGATTTTAGGATAATGAAAATAAACGAAATACCAACTCCATTTTATATAGTCTACGAAAACCGCCTACGTCGTAACCTCGAATTAATTAATCGCGTTAAGCGCGAAGCGGGAGTGAACATCATTATGGCATTCAAAGCCAATGCTCTTTGGCGCACATTCCCCATCATTAAGGAATATTGCACCGCATCAACCGCAAGTTCACTCAATGAAATGGATTTGGCACTCGATTGCTTGGGTGATGAAGTGCACTCTTACTGCCCGGCATATACCCCACTCACAATCAATCGTTACCTCGAGGGAAGTTCTCATATCACATTCAACTCTCTCAATCAATGGCATCGCTTCAAAGATGAGGTAATAAAACACAACAGCACCGAGGGGAAACGACATGTGTCGCCCGGAGTGCGTGTTAACCCTCAATGCTCGGTAATTGAAACTGACATCTATAATCCTGCCCTACCCGGCTCTCGATTTGGTGTTACAGCCGACATTATAGGCGACAGATTACCCGAAGGGATTGAAGGAATGCACTTCCATGCGCTATGCGAATCAACATCATATGATTTGGAAAAAGTTCTCGAAGCATTTGGGGCGCAATTTGGCAAATATCTACCACAGGTGAAGTGGGTGAATATGGGTGGTGGGCATCTAATGACTCGCGAGGGTTATGATGTGGAGCACCTCATCTCGCTTTTGAAAGAGTTTAAGAGCCGTTATCCATGGCTTGATGTAATACTAGAGCCGGGGAGCGCGTTTACATGGCGCACAGGCGATTTAATTACATCGGTAGTAGATGTGGTTGAAAATCAAGGGGTGAAAACCGCAATCATAGATGCTTCATTTGCATGCCATATGCCCGACTGCCTTGAAATGCCTTATAAGCCCGCTATCACTGAAAGTATGGAGGTTGACACCTCGCTATCTACATATCGTCTTGGGGGCAATTCATGCCTAAGCGGTGACTTTATTGGAGATTGGAGTTTTGAAAAGCCGCTCGAAATAGGCGACCGTCTCACTCTTGAGGACATGAACCACTACACCACCGTTAAAACCAATATGTTTAATGGCATTCAACACCCCGCGATAGTGCTTTGTCGTTCTAATGGAGATTGCGAATATCTGCGACAATACACCTACGAAGACTATAAATCACGAATGAGCTAATAATAAATAATAATCATAACCCTATGCCACGATTTTCAGTAATAATACCTGTATATAACCGCATTGATGAAGTACGCGACCTAATGGAAAGCCTCGCACTCCAATCATGCAAAGATTTTGAAGTTGTAATAGTCGAAGACGGTTCCTCTGCTCCATGCGAAGATGTTGTAGAAGAATATGCCGACCGCGTCGATGCTTCATATTATTATAAAGAAAATGAGGGCCGTTCAATAGCCCGCAACCATGGTCTTGAACGCGCCAAAGGGGATTATTTCATCTTTTTTGACTCAGACTGCGTGATTCCGCCCGATTATTTCAAAATTCTTTCGGATGCTCTCGACCGAAATTCTCTTGACTGTTTTGGAGGTCCCGACGCTGCCCACGAATCGTTCAGCACCACTCAAAAAGCGATAAATTATTCTATGACGTCATTCCTCACAACGGGGGGGATACGTGGAGGCAAAGTACAACTTGAAAAATTTGTACCACGCACATTCAACATGGGATATTCACGTAAGGTTTATGAAAAAGTGGGCGGATTTCGTGAAATGTTCTCAGAAGATATTGACATGAGCACACGCATACGCCAAGCCGGATTCTCTATCGGCTTGATTCGTGAGGCATATGTTTATCACAAACGTCGTGTTAATATGCGATTGTTCACTCGTCAAGTATACGTATTTGGCATGTCGCGCATCACTCTTAAATTACTTTATCCCGACTCTCTAAAACTTGTTCACACTCTACCGGCAGTATTTGTAATTGGTTCGGTGGGACTAATCGCTCTATCTATCCTCTGGAAATGGTGGTGCATTTTGCCATTAGCTGCATATATATTAGCGATATTCATCACTGCCCTATTCTCAACTAAATCATTAGTTATCGCACTCAAAGCAGTGCCGGCAAGCATATTGCAACTGAGTGGATATGGTTGGGGATTTATCAAGGCATTCACTACAAAAATTCTGTTGCGTCGCGGACGTAATATTGAAGAAGAGGTGGCAATAAGAAAAGGCAAATAACATCTTCTATTATGAGCGACCAACTAAAAGAACCCGAAGATCGTTTTATGGGACGTATTGCCGACCTCGACGATAGTGACAAACCTCGCGAGAAAGCTCTCGCTTTAGGCATTCGTTCACTTAGTAATGCTGAGCTACTTGCTATCATCTTTGGCAGTGGTTTGCCTGGGAAATCGGTTATATCGATGAGTCAAGAAGTTCTTGCTTCATGCGACAACCGTCTATCACGATTGAGCCGATTGTCAATCCATGAAATGAAAAAGAAATTCAAAGGGGTGGGCACAGCAAAAGCAATATCGCTTGCTGCCGCCTTTGAGTTGGGATTGCGCACTCGCGATGAAGATGCAGCACTCGACCCACAAATAAAATGCTCAACCGACATATATAACCTCATGCGCACCAAGCTCCAACGCCTCGAACATGAAGAGTTTTGGGTGTTATACCTATCGCGCAGTAATCGTGTGATGTTTGAAGAATGTATGAGCAAAGGCGGGGTTTCGGGCACCGTGATTGACGTGCGACTAATCTTGAAACGTGCTATTGAGCTACTCGCATCAAGCATCATTCTTGTCCACAATCACCCTTCGGGCAATCTCAATCCCAGCCCCGAAGACAACCGCATTACGACCAAGACAAAGGAAGCAGCGCTACTTCTCGATATCAATGTGCTTGACCATTTGATTATCACCCCTACCGATTATTTCTCATATAGCGACAACGGAAGAATTTAATTAGTGCGGAATGCGGAATTTTTTCTTTTCCACATTACATTTCATCTCTACACTTTCGCTATCACCTTTTTTAGGAATTCTTCGCGATTTTCACGAGATCCGTGAGCGGTGCGTTCACAATTATACCATTTTACATTATTTATCCCCACTGAATTAAGCACAAAAGCGATGAGGTTATCTTCAATAAAATGGCGATACAGAGCCGTAGGCCCTTGCGATGTGGTTATCAACATCGTGCGACGAATATCTAATGCGGGTAACATCGCCCCGTCATCAGAATAATTATAAGCCACTCCTTTGAGCAATACCTTGTCGAGAAATCCCTTAAAAATGGCCGGCATCATACCCCACCAAATAGGAAAGATGATTATCAACTCATCGGTATTTTGAAGCATTTCACCATACTTAGCCACAATGGGATCGGCTGCCTCTCCCCTATTATACAATGCCAAATCGGTCACATTCATCGTAGGATTAAATCCATCAGCAACAAGATTTATCACCTGAAAAACGCGTCCTTTCTCACGCAACTTCTCAACAACACCATCTAAAATCACCCGATTAAAGCTCCCCTCCCACGGATGCGAAAAAACAATCGTCGTCATAAACTTTACTCTTTATTATTTTCATACTTTATATTTTTATGTACAACATATGATTTTATATTTTAGTTTTAATAAAATACCTAATTTTTATTTGCAATTTCACTTCTTTTTGCTTAACTTTGTAGTGTCATTAAAACACATTGCAACTTTAAACTACTTAACTAATAAATTCAGATGAGTAAAATTTTAATTATTGGCGTTGGCGGAGGAGGTATCTTTGCCGTAGAGAACATGAAAAAAGTGGGAATTCCCGAGGCTAATTATATAGGGATAGGCATGGGGTGCCAAAATCTTGCGGAAAATATCCCTTATTATGATTTAAGGGAAATGAATGGGAACCCGAATTTACCAGCACACCCAAGTCCAAATTTGTGCCGAATGCTTGCCGAAAATGTAGAAGAACAAATAGGCGAAATCATCAACAAACATATAAAAGATTAATACTATTACATTTATCAAAGAACCTTAAACCACTTAACTAATGATGACAAAAGAACAAATTTATGACCGAATGATGGGATGCCTTTATGGTCAAGCTATTGGTGATGCTCTTGGATTGGGAGGAGAAGGTCAATATGCCGATGGCATGAAACGAATGTATCCAAACAAGCTCCAACGATATGATGAGATTATTCCTTTTGCTCATGTGAGGCTATGGAAGCCGGGGGAATTTACTGACGACACTGACCAAATGCTTTGTATTCTCAATGCATTATTGAGCGATAATGGTATCAATCCCAATACTCTTGCCAAAAACATTCTTAATTGGTATGAAACCGATGGCATGGGGTGTGGAGCTCTTACATACAAGATTATTCATGCTCCAGGGTGGCTTGAGGCTCCAATTGAAACATCTAAAATCGTGTGGGAACTAACTAATAAGAATAGTGCTCCAAATGGTGGATTGATGCGTACATCGGTGGTAGGCTTATGGAATGAATATGTAATCGAAAATGCAGAAAAAGCATGCATGGTGACTCACTATGATCCTCGATGCGTAGGATCGTGCGTGATTGCAACTTTGATTATAAACAATCTTGTGTGGAACAACAAGGAACTGGGCTATGATGAAATTATAGAAATAGCCAATCAATATGACTCACGAATAGCAGAATGGGTTACTATCGCAAAAGAAAACAACGACATCAGTGCACTTTATCTTGACGACGAAACGTCAATGGGCTATACTTTGCGTACGTTAGCCGCGGCTCTTTGGGCTTATTGGCATAGCCCCGATTTCACTTCAGGATTAATCGATGTGGTGAATGAAGGAGGCGATGCCGATACAAACGCATCAATAGCATGTGCCATTTTAGGCGCAAAATTTGGGTATGGTTCTATCCCATCGCATTATGTTGAAAAAATGTATAAAACAGATGAATATCGCGCCACATGCGAAAAATTCTCTAATCTTTGTTTATCTAAATTTAATAATTATAACTAATTAATTTAATATGAAACATTTTACATTTATACTCATCGCTTTAGCTATCTCCTCTTCAATAGGTTGCTATTCTACAACTAACATCTCAAACAATCCAACCGATTCTTTGACAAATACATCAGATACACATAAATATATTCACCCATCTTTATTAGACGATGACCCCTATAATGACACAACTATATACACACTCGAAGATATTATTGAACTTCGTGATACTCTAATTGGAAATTTTAGTGGTGATGGAATAGACACTCTTATTGCAGAACCTATTGGATTTAAAACTCTTCGCAAAAACTTCAGAATATATAGCACCAGTGGAAAAATTAAGCCTTTATATGTTTACGAAATTTGGGACGTAAGAATGATTTCCGAAGAAGATTTAGATGGGAATGGCACTGATGAATTTGGCATTAGATGGGAACTTGAAATGGGTAACTGGACTACATATTATATATTCACATACCTAAATAATCAGTGGAATTTATTAACCGAACCACTCCTCCATTATGCGTCACATTTTTATGAAGATTTAGAAGTTGTAAATGCAGTAAAACCATCGAAGAAAAAAGGATATATTGAGGGTACCAATTCTCATAGTGGTGATGATTTTTGGATTGAATATAAAAGAATCAAAATTAATCCACAACTTCTACCAAAAAGCATTATTCACTTTGGCGATATTGTAGAATAATCCCTATTATTATGTATCTTTGCATAAAATTAGACTAACCATACATATTTCTCAAAAAACAATGATTCGAATTATAATTTGGGCTATCCTACTTATTGTTTTTACAATAATTTGTTGCTATTCAATAGTATCAATAAATGCTTCGAACAAGACTTTTGATAACACAAAAGATATACCTAATAATGAAGTAGGGTTATTACTTGGCACGTCCCCTCGCACTCCGGAGAATGCCCCCAATTACTATTATATCAATCGCATTATTGCTACTGCTGAGTTATACAAGGGTGGTAAAATTAGTAAAGTAATTGCAAGTGGTGGAGACTACTCTTCGCGTCAGGATGGTTATAATGAATTAGAAGCAATGCGAGATTCGTTAATAGAATATGGCGTGCCCGATAGCGTGATTATTCTTGACTACGAAGGTACCCGCACACTAAATTCCATTGTAAAAGTAAAAGAAATATATGGCTATGATAATATTACTCTAATTTCACAAAAATACCACAATGAAAGAGCCATATATCTCGCGTCACAAAATGGCATAAACGCCATAGGATATAATGCGAAACCTTCTCACATTATCACCAAACGAATAAAAAACGAAGGCCGCGAATTTCTTGCACGAGTGAAGTTGTTTATCGACATGATATTAGGAGAAAAGCCTACATTTAAGTCTTCAAATAATAATCAGTAGGCCTCTTATGGTTTGACGTGGCATAATTATACAAATTGAATAAATAGTGATAACGGAGTTAAACGAAAATATCATCAAATGGATTGAGGAGCATCAAAATTGCGACACACAAAAATTGCGATTAAGTTGTCGTAAAAAAGATAATTCGGCAATATATGATTTTGCGATAATGCAAATTGAGTGTCGCAAGAAAGCCGCTAAAAAGCTTCTCAAAACACTCCGTTCGCCTTATTTTATTTTCCCTACTGCCCTATCGGCCGAACAATGCACCTCTGATATTCTTGCTGAGTTTCATTCTTCATTAATTAATAATGGAGAGAATGTGCTCGATATGACAGCCGGACTTGGAATCGATGCATTCCACCTTGCTCAAAAAGCGACACAAGTTATAGCAATCGATCTTAACGAAGATGTCGCTCATGCGTTATCAATAAACGCCAAAGCTCTTGGCATTACAAACTTCACGGGAATTAATGCCGATAGCATAGAATATCTAAAAACATCAACCTCCCATTTCAATACAATATTTATTGATCCCGCACGCCGTGGAGATGGAGGGAAACGATTATTTGCGCTTGCTGATTGTCAGCCAAACGTCTTAGAACATCTTGAGCTCATTAAACGACATTGCGACAAACTAATTGTCAAAATATCTCCAATGCTCGATGCTACACAAGTATTACGAGAATTACCTGAAACCACCGAGCTATATGCCATAGGAACTCGTCAAGAATGCAAAGAACTTGTTGCTGTTATTGATTTTAAAAATCCCACATCAACACCTATATTACATTGCATTACTTTGTCGGATTGTGAAAATAGGTTTTCTTTTACTCATCATGAAGAGACTGAGGCTAAATCTACATTTGAAAACATTAATACTGAGATTTACCTTTATGAACCATATCCATGTGTGATGAAAATGCAACCATTTAAAATATTATCACAGAAATATTACACCTCAAAACTTCATTCCCACACACATATTTACTCTTCAAAAAATTATATTCCAGAATTTCCCGGTGATTGTTATAAAATAGAGCATATTTATCCATTCTCATCTCGCATCATTAAAGAAGTTGCCATAGATTATCCAAGGGCAAATATTGCGGTAAGAAATTTCATTCTATCGGCTGAAGAGCTACGCAAAAGGCTAAAAATAAAAGACGATAATAAATATCGTCTTTATGGTGTTACTATTGCCAACGGCGATAGATTATTAATTGTCACATCGCCAATTTAAATCTTTTCAAACATTCGAGCCATAGCCCTTTTATCTTCACGTTCTTTAATCGATTGACGTTTGTCATATTCTTTTTTACCTCGACCAAGACCTATAACCAATTTTGCCAACCCTCGCTCATTTATAAACAATTTCAATGGCACAATTGTGTATCCTGTTTCTTTACCATCTTTTTCAAGACGTCGAATTTCCTTTCGATTAAGTAATAGCTTGCGATCACGACGCTGTTCATGGTTATTATATGTGCCATAAAAATATTCAGCAATATACATATTCTTAACCCAAACTTCGCCATTTGTAACATAGCAATAAGTATCAACCAAACTTGCTTTCCCCAATCTAATTGATTTTATTTCTGTTCCAGTTAATACAATACCGGCGGTGAACGTTTCAATTATACTATAATCAAACGTAGCTCGCTTGTTTTTTATATTAATATCTTTGCTAAATTTCATAATCTAAAGGATAATCAAGCTTAGCACCCATTCTATAATGAATGGGAGAATTATTATAGAGAATATAGCCATCAATACAAAATATGGCACTCTTTTTTCCTTTATAGCCAAATATCTAACACTTTTCCATATTATTAAGGCAATATATATGTATAAAAAATACAATAGAGGAAGTTTTATTGGGATACAATTCTCCAATAATTTTGCTATTGCCATTAATGCAACAGAATATGTTATCACTGTTGTATATTTTTTTTCGTTTGGCTCACCTTCCGTCAAAAATTGCAATAAAACGCCAAAAATAGCAATCGCAATAAAATATGTAACAAACAACGCAACAAACACTATTATTGCTTGCTGCAGTAAGGTTACTACAATGGACTCTTGGTCAAATAATAGTCCTAAAAAAGTTGTCATTGATGCAAGTCCTATTAACGGATATAACCCTATTGACGCCAATGATTTAGGATCATAACCAGCATGCGAGACATCTTCCCAACCATTTCCCGGAGAAAGAATTAATTGCCCTATGTATTTTAAAAACTTAAGCATTTGTTTATCTATTTTGGCACAAAGTTACAAAATTTAATGTAACGAATAACATATCCAATAAAAACTATCTAATATTTAACAATAAAAAGTCAAAAGGCTGTAAAAAAACACAATTGTGATAAAAGTATGAAAATAAACCACTATCTTTGCAGAAAATAATATAGTACAATGGATTCTACAATTTTATCAGAATTATATACACAAGTAGTAGGTTCTCAACCTACTGAAGTTATTGACTTACCCGCATCAGGATCTAATCGAAGATATTTCAGATTAACTGGTGAACGTTCTATTATTGGAGTAATAGGCACATGCAAAGAAGAAAATGAATCTTTTATATATTTAGCCAAACATTTTAAAGGACAAAATCTCCCAGTGCCACAAGTCCTTGCCGTGTCAGACGACAATATGGCATATATACAAGAAGATTTAGGTGACAACATTCTTTTTGGAGCCATTGAGAAAGGACGCAAAACGCGTTCATTCAGCAATGAAGAAAAAGAATTACTAATAAAAACCATTCGTATCCTACCTGATATTCAATTTTTAGGAGCAATTGGGCTTGATTTTAACAAATGCTATCCACTAGCCGAATTTGACACCCGCACAATCATGTGGGACTTGAATTATTTCAAATATTGCTTCCTAAAAGCTACCGGGCTTGAATTCCAAGAAGATAAACTCGAAGATGATTTCCAAAAAATGAGCGAAGTGCTTATGCGTAGCCAATCAAGCACTTTCATGTATCGCGATTTCCAATCTCGAAACGTGATGCTCGTTGACAATAATCCTTGGTTTATAGATTTCCAAGGTGGTCGCAAAGGCCCATTCTACTACGATGTAGCTTCATTCTTATGGCAAGCTAAAGCGAACATGCCCGACAGCCTTCGTCAAGAATTAATTAAAGAATATATCGACGCCTTACGTAAATATAAGCCAGTTGATGAGAAATATTTCCATGAACAACTTCGCCACTTTGTTTTATTCCGCACATTGCAAGTACTTGGGGCATACGGGTTCCGAGGTTATTTCGAAAAGAAGCCTCACTTCATGCAAAGTGTACCATTTGCTGTAGCAAATCTTCGCACTCTCCTTCAAGTGCCATATCCCGAATACCCATATTTAAGCAAAATCTTAAAAGAATTAGTTGAGATGAAACAATTCAGCGACGAACTTCAAAAACATACACTTACTGTTAAAGTCATGAGTTTTGCTTACAAAAAGGGCATTCCAAATGACACATCTGGCAATGGAGGTGGTTATGTATTTGATTGTCGTGCAGTAAACAACCCCGGCAAATACGAACGCTACAAGCCATTCACTGGTCTTGACCAGCAAGTCATTAAATTCCTTGAGGATGACGGAGAAATCATCACTTTCCTCGATCATGCATATGAACTTGTTGACTCAAATGTAAAACGATATATTGAACGTGGTTTTACCAATCTAATGGTTTGTTTTGGTTGCACCGGCGGACAACACCGTTCAGTTTATTGCGCTCAACACATGGCAGAACATATCAACAAAAAGTTTAATGTTAAAGTTGAGCTTATACACCGCGAACAAAATATAGAACAAACTTTCAACGCAAAATTTTAATTTGCAATGAAAGCGATAATTTTTGCAGCCGGATTAGGCACTCGACTTCGTCCACTTACGAACGATCGCCCTAAAGCTCTAGTTGAAGTGGGAGGAGTCGCTATGCTCGAGCATGTAATTAAGCGATTAATCAATTATGGCATCAATGAGATAGTAATAAACATACATCACTTCGGAGATAAAATCATTGAATTTGTTAAAGCTAAAAACAATTTTGGCATAACTATACACATCAGCGATGAACGTGATTTATTACTCGACACCGGCGGCGGAATACTAAAAGCTCGCAAATGGCTTGATGGGAATGAACCCATTATTATCCACAATGCAGATATTCTAACGGATTTTGACTTACACAAAATGGCCAAACAACACGTTGATAACAAAGCTGATGCAACATTACTTGTAGCAGATCGGAAAACCACTCGATATTTTTATATCAATAAATCAAATCAGCTAAAAGGGTGGACTAATATATCTACCGGGGAGGTAAAACCTTCAGGTTATATTGCACATGAATCCGATAAACTACTTGCATTTGGAGGAGTACACATCGTATCACCATCAATCTTTGATGTTCTTGACAAATATAGCTCAGAACCCAAATTTTCAATAACTCCATTCTACATTGACAAATGTAACGAATTGAAGATTATGGGTTATACTCCGGCTGAAAAATATCAATGGCACGACATCGGTAAAATTGATTCAATCAAAGTAGCCGAAGAACAATTTATTTCTAAATTATAGTTTAATTAGTGCTTTATTACATAATTATTTTTGTCAAATCGAATATTTTATGTAACTTTGCACCCGCAAAATCAATACAAAACCAATTTTTTAAATTTTATTTAAATGGCAACTAAAATCAGATTACAACGTCACGGTCGCAAAGACTACGCGTTTTATCCTATTGTTATCGCCGATAGCAGAGCACCACGAGATGGTAAATTTATTGAAAGGATAGGTTCTTATAATCCTAACACTAATCCTGCTACAATAACATTGAACTTCGAACGGGCTTTGTATTGGGTAAACTGCGGTGCACAACCCACCGACACAGTTCGCAACATTCTTTCTAACGAAGGCGTACTTTTGATGAAACACCTCCAAGGTGGTGTTAAAAAAGGTGCTTTCGACGAAGCTGAAGCTCAACGTCGTTTCGACGCTTGGAAAAGCAAAAAAACTGCTGCTGTTGCTGCATTCAAATCAAAACTTGCTGACGAAAAAGCAAGCGATGCTAAAAAACGTCTTGAAGACGAACAAGCTAAGAACAAAGCTAAAGCAGAAGAAGTTGCAAAGAAAAAAGCCGAAATCGCCGCTGCCGCTGCTGAAGCTGAAGCTGCTGCAAACGCTGAAGAAGCTCCTGCTGAAGAAGCTGCTGCTGAAAGCGCAGAATAATTCGCAAAGAATTTACATGAATTATAAAGGATGTCAGAAATTGGCATCCTTTTTTATTTGCTTATCGACAACAATCTTGCTAACTTTGCATAATAAATAATTTGCAATCTCAATAAATGATTTCAATACAAAATCTATCGGTAGAATTCAGCGCAAAGTCTTTATTTGACAATATCAACTACGTCATAAATAAGAAAGACAAAATAGCACTTGTTGGGAAAAACGGAGCTGGCAAATCAACTATGCTCAAAATTATTGCCGGGTTACAATCTCCCACTTCGGGTTGTGTCGCAAAACCCAATGAAATTACTATTAGCTATCTGCCTCAACAGATGGAGTTGAACGACTCTCTAACCGTCATAGAAGAGGTGAGCAAAGCATTCTCTCATATTGATGAAATGCGCGACCAACTCAATAAAATAAACAACGAGCTATTAACGCGTGAAGATTATGAGAGTAAAGAATATCAAGATCTTATAGATCGGCTCTCGATCCTCAACGAACATATTGCGATGGAGGAAAGCGAAAATAGAGAAGCCGAAATGGAACGCACACTTATTGGGCTTGGCTTTAATCGCAATGATTTCAATCGTCCAACAGCTGAATTTAGTGGAGGTTGGAGAATGCGCATTGAGCTTGCAAAACTACTCCTCACCCACCCCGATGTACTCCTGCTTGACGAACCAACCAACCACCTTGATATAGAATCAATTCAATGGCTTGAGAATTTTCTTATCACTAAAGCCAACGCAGTTGTGCTTGTATCTCACGACCGAGCATTTATTGACAATGTGACTAATCGAACAATTGAAATATCCCTTGGCAAAATATATGACTATGCTGTCAATTATTCAAAATATGTAGTTTTACACCAAGAACGCATTGAACAACAAATGCGAGCCTATCAAAATCAACAAAAGCAAATTCAAGACACCGAAGAATTTATCGAGAGATTCAGATATAAGGCTACAAAATCGGTTCAAGTACAAAGCCGAATCAAACAATTAGCAAAAATAGAACGTATTGAAGTTGACGAAGTAGATACATCTCACCTAAATCTTAAATTGCCTCCGGCTCCTCGTTCCGGAGATTACCCCATAATCGCAGACAATGTAGGAAAACGATATGGTGAGCACCAAGTATTTGACAATGCAACATTTACCATTAAGCGAGGGGAAAAAGTAGCATTTGTAGGCAAGAATGGTGAAGGAAAATCAACATTGGTAAAATGTATCATGAATGAGATTCCTTTTACCGGCAATCTTAAGATAGGTCACAATGTAAAAATAGGATATTTCGCTCAAAATCAAGCTCAATTACTCGATGGAGAAATAACAGTTTTTGACACTATCGATCGTGTAGCCGTTGGTGATATTCGCACTAAAATTCGCGATATACTTGGTGCTTTTATGTTTGGAGGTGAAGCTTCTGACAAGAAAGTAAAAGTGTTATCAGGCGGTGAGAAAACTCGACTTGCGATGATTAGATTATTACTTGAACCCGTAAATCTACTCATTCTTGACGAACCCACCAACCACCTCGACATGAGAACAAAAGACATACTCAAACAAGCCATTAAAGACTTTAATGGCACGGTTATTGTGGTATCTCACGACCGTGAGTTTCTCGATGGGTTGGTCGAAAAAGTGTATGAATTTGGTGGAGGCAAAATCAAAGAATGCCTTGGAGGCATATACGAGTTTCTTGAAAAGAAAAAAATCGACTCTCTTGCTGAACTTGAAGTAAATTCTCAATTAGCAAAAAATCAAACCATTAAATCGACAAATACCCCCGAGAAAAATGAAACGACATCGACTAATAACGCCAAAATGAGCTATGCCGAGCAACGCGAGCGAGAAAAAGCCATCAAACGTGCAGAAAAAAAGGTAAAAGAAGCTGAAACTGAAATAAGTAATATCGAAAATGAAATCGCCGAAATTGAAGCAAAAATAGCAGCCGGGGATATCGACAATGACATTTTCAACATTCATGCCGAAAAAAATAAAAAGCTCGAAAATGCAATGAGCCTATGGGAACTTGCATCAATGGAACTTGAAGAAATAAAATCAAAAAATATTAATAATTAACTTTAACAAATTATCGACAAAATGAAGAAATTCTCCTATGCAGTTTTGTCAATCGCTTTAACTTCAACGATGACGATTAATGCTCAAACTCCTAAAGGGGTTGACCGCAACAACCTCGATGAGTCTATTGCTCCTCAAGAAGACTTCTATCAATATGCTTGCGGAGGCTGGATGAAAGCAAATCCTATTAAAGCCGAATATTCACGATTTGGCACATTTGACAAACTTGGCGAAAGCAGCCGTGAACAAGTGCGTTCTCTAATCGATAATCTCGACACAAAAAACGCTGCACCAGGCTCTATTACCAAAAAAAATTGGCGACCTATATGCAATGGGGCTCGATAGCGTGCGCCTTAACAAGGAAGGTGCTACGCCAATTATGAATGATGTAAAAACAATCAACAACACTAAAAGAGCCGACATTATCGATTTAATGTCAAATATGATTGGCGTTAATGCTTTCTTTGGTACCGGTGTAGATGCCGATATGATGAATTCTAATATGAACACCATGTATTGGCAACAAGGAGGACTCGGACTTGGCGATCGCGACTATTATCTCGAAAACTCCGAAAACATAGTTGCTGTTCGTGATGCTTATAAAAAATATCTAAAAACAATTAGTGCTCTAATTGGATACTCAGAGACCGAACAAAACCGTTTTGTTGAGAATGTGATGAGTATCGAAACTGCCTTAGCTAAGGCCGCTATGACTCGCGAAGAACTACGCAACCCCATGGCAAGCTATAACCCTATGACTCTCGACCAGATTACCACACAATTCCCCAATGTTGATTTACGCCGTTACTTTAAAAATCAAGGGCTTAACAACGTGGACATTGTTGTTGTAGGGCAACCTAAATCATTTGCCGCAGTTGATAGCATTATGAAAAATGCATCAGAACAAGAATTGCGCGATTACATCACTGCCGGCTATGTTTCTACTGCTGCAAGCTATCTTAGCGATGATTTTATCAATGCTGAGTTTGAACTTTCAAAAGCTGTTTCAGGTGTGCAACAACTTCAACCTCGTTGGAAACGCGCATTAAGTGTTCCGAATGGTATGCTTGGCGAAGCTGTCGGACAGCTATATGTTGAAAAATATTTCCCACAATCATCAAAAGACAAAATGCTTGAGCTTGTAAACAATCTTAAAATTGCACTTGGTCAACATATCGACAATCTCACATGGATGAGTGATGCAACAAAAGCAAAAGCTCAGGAAAAACTTGCCACATTTACTGTCAAAATCGGATTCCCCGATAAATGGCGCGACTATAGTGGCATCACAATTGACCCTAAAAAATCTTATTGGGAAAACATTAAAGCCGCAATTAAATTCAACGTTGATTTCAATCTTGCCGACTATGGTAAACCTGTTGACCGCGACCGTTGGTATATGCCTCCTCAAACAGTTAATGCTTATTATAGCCCATTGACTAACGAAATTTGTTTCCCAGCCGGCATACTTCAAGCACCATTTTTCAATCCCGATGCCGACGATGCCGAAAACTACGGAGCAATTGGAGTTGTTATCGGCCACGAAATGACTCACGGATTTGATGACCAAGGTCGCCAATTCGACAAAGATGGCAACCTTAAAGATTGGTGGACTGCTGAAGATGCCGAAGCATTCAACAAACTCGCAGATCAACTTGTTGCACAATTCGATGAAATCATCGTTCTTGGCGACACACATGCTAATGGTCGTTTCACCCTCGGTGAAAATATTGCCGACCAAGGAGGACTCCGTGTTGCATTCACAGCCTATCAAAACTCTCTCAAAGGCAAAGAGCGTAAGGATATTGATGGTTTTACCCCTGAGCAACGTTTCTATCTATCATATGCAAACGTGTGGGCAGCAAACATTCGTGACGAAGAAATTCTATCACGCACCAAAACCGACCCCCACTCTCTTGGTCGCTGGCGTGTAAATGCAACTCTCCGCAATCTTCAACCATTCTTCGATGCATTCAACGTAAAAGAAGGTGATAAAATGTTCCGCTCTGTAAATGATCGTGTTGTAATTTGGTAAACACCCCCTCTACATAAACCATCAAAGGCGATGCGTTATGCATCGCCTTTTTTTATAAGAAATCTTCATTTCTCTGGTGTAATCTTCTTGATTAAATTTTAATATTATCGTTAATGAAATTTTGATTTAATATATACTCGCTTTTTCAATAAAAATTCCTATATTTGTAGATTAATAATTACGACAATAATAAACTCAAAAAATATAGCAATAATATGAAATTCAATGTGCCGAGCAAAACGCTCTACAATTATGTATCATCAGTAAGCAAAGTTATTAATTCAAAAAACGCGTTAGCAATTCTCAACAATTTCCTCTTTAATCTTGAAGGGAATCAATTGACAGTTACAGCCTCTGACTTAGAAAACACGTTAACTGCGCGTATCCCTGTAACAGAAGCCGAAGGAGAAGGAAAGTTTTGTATTGATGCTCGTCGCCTTGTAGACCTCCTCAAAGAAATGCCCGACCAAGGCATCACGTTTGAAATTAATGACAATCTTGCAGTAGAAATTACCTACCCAAGTGGAAATTATAGCCTCATTGCATTTAATGGTAATGAATATCCTTCAAATAAAGATGACAATGAAGATGCAGGCAAACTTGAATTTACATGTCCTACAAAACAGCTTATCGATGGTATCGACAACACGTTATTTGCCGTAGGTAACGACGACCTTCGTCCTCAAATGATGGGTATCCTCTGGGACATCAAACCCGATGCTATTACATTTGTTGCTACCGACACTCGCAAACTCGTAAAATATCGCAATGCTCTATCAGCTCCCGGAGTTGAAGGATCTTGTATCCTTCCTATCAAGCCTGCTACTGTATTGAAAAACGTGTTTGCTAAAGAAGAAAACGTAAATGTTACTATCGAGCCTAAAAGTGCAACCTTTGAAAGCGCATCATTTACTTTCAATTGCCGATTCATCAAAGGTAACTTCCCCGATTACAACCGAGTAATTCCAACAAACAACCCATATAAACTCACTATCGATCGCCAATCATTCTTGAATGCCGTGCGTCGTGTAGGTGTATTTGTTGACCCAGGTCATGGACTTGTTAAATTCAAACTCACTCCCGACAAAGTTATACTTAAAGCTCAAGACAATAATTTCCAAACATCGGCATGGGAATCTGTACCTTGCGACTTCACCGGTGATGAAATGATTATTGGATTTAGTGCTCCATATCTTATTGAAATATTTGGCACACTTCCAACAAGCGATATCGTAATTTCACTTTCCGATCCAAGTCGTCCAGGTGTATTCCTTCCTTCTGAAGACAAGGAAAACAGCGAATTATTGATGTTGCTTATGCCAATGACTGTTGCAGAATTCTAATTAAATCATAATGGAATTAAATCTCAAAAAACCAATTATATTTTTTGACCTCGAAACGACCGGTACAAATATCACAACCGATCGTATCGTTGAGATATCTATGATTAAGATTATGCCCAATGGCGAAGAAAAAGAACGCACATTGCGCATAAATCCCGAAATGCCTATTCCTGCCGAAGCCACAGCCGTACATCATATCACTGATGAAGATGTTGCAAATTGTCGCACATTTAAGGAAATCGCCAAAGACCTTGCTCAAAGTTTTTTGGGTTGCGATATTGCCGGTTTTAACTCAAATCGCTTTGACATTCCGATGCTCGATCAAGAATTTCAACGCGTAGGAGTAAAATTTGACTTCACCAAACCTCGTTTTATTGATGTGCAAACAATTTTCCACAAAAAAGAGCAACGCACTCTTGTTGCGGCCTATAAATTCTATTGCGGAAAAGATCTTGAGGGAGCTCACTCTGCACTTCACGACACTCGCGCAACATATGAAGTTTTGAAAGCTCAGCTCGATATGTATGAAGATCTTCCTAACGACATGGAAGCCCTATCTGATTTTTCTTCACAAAACCGAAATGTAGATTTAGCCGGCCGTGTGATTTACAATGAAAATCGCCAGGAAGTCATAAACTTCGGTAAATACAAAGGTCAACTCGTAGAAGATGTTCTTAAAAAAGACATTGGCTACTATAGCTGGATTATGCAAGGAGACTTTCCTCAAAACACAAAAGACGTATTTACAAACATTAAATTACGCTCAAAACAATGCTGAAAGGCAAACATATCATATTAGGCATAACCGGTGGTATTGCTGCTTATAAATCAGTATCACTATTGCGACTATTCATTAAAGCCGGAGCTGAAGTGCAAGTTGTAATTACTCCCTCGGGGAAAGAGTTTATCACCCCTGTAACACTATCGGCTCTCAGTGGCAAACCTGTTGTAAGCGAGTTTTTCACAGCGAATAGCGGAGAATGGCATAGTCATGTTGACCTTGGTTTATGGGCCGATGCAATGGTCATCGCTCCTGCCACGGCTTCTTCTATAGCTAAAATGGCAAATGGGGTTGCCGATAATATGCTAATAACCACCTACCTATCGGCTAAGGCTCCTGTGTTTATTGCTCCAGCAATGGATCTTGACATGATGGCTCACCCATCAACTAAACGCAACATTGAATTATTAAAAAGCTACGGCAATCACATCATAGAACCGGCTGAGGGAGAATTAGCAAGTCACCTTATTGGCAAAGGTCGTATGGAAGAACCAGAAGGGATTTTTGAATATTTAAAGAATTTCTTCGCTTCATCGCAAGATCTTAGTGGCAAGAAAGTATTGATTACTGCCGGTCCTACTTATGAAAAGATAGACCCGGTGAGATTTATCGGCAACTACTCTTCAGGAAAAATGGGGTATGCAATTGCCGAAGAAGCTGCTCGTCGCGGTGCCGAAGTAACAATTGTTAGTGGACCGGTATCGATTTCGACAAATTCGCCTAATATAAATGTAATTAAAGTTGAATCAGCGCGCGATATGCATAAAGAATGTCTTAAGATTTTCCCTCAATGCGAATATGCTATAATGAGCGCTGCTGTTGCCGACTATGCTCCGGTAGAATGTGCCGAAAATAAAATTAAACGCGAGAAAGATGAGATACCGGTGATTAAATTGACAAAAAATCCCGATATTGCTGCATCTTTGGGCGAAATTAAAACCCCAAAACAAAAATTAATAGGTTTTGCGTTAGAAACTAACAACGAAGAAGTGAATGCTGTTGAAAAACTAAAACGCAAAAACCTTGACATGATTGTATTAAACTCGCTACAAGACAAAGGAGCCGGTTTTGGTACTGACACAAACAAAATCACTATTTTTGATTGCGAGGGAAATAAAACAACATATCCACTTAAATCAAAAAACGAAGTCGCAAAAGACATTATAGAATATATCATTAAATGAGTAAAATGTTTCGACATATTATTTTAATTGGTTGCATTCTCCTTTCATTGTCTTTTAATGTGAAGGGGCAAGAATTAAATTGTCAAGTTGAAATAAATGCCGACCAAATTCAAAATGCAAACAAACAAGTTTTTGAGACTCTAAAGGGTGCAATAAATGAGTATATGAATACTACTAAATTTTCAAATGCTCAATTTAGTGCTAATGAAAAAATTGATTGTCGATTATTCTTTACCATTAAGGAATATAATGACAACACAATGATTGGGGACCTTCAAATACAAGCATCTCGTCCGGTATACAATAGCACATATACCACTACCCTTATCAATTTTAAAGATACCAAGATTGAATTTTCATATCAAGAGAATGAACCTCTAATTTACTCTGAAAATAATATGGAGAGTAATCTCACAGCAATTCTTAATTTCTATGCATATCTAATTATTGCTGTTGATTTCGATTCTTTCGCATTAAACGGAGGCGACCCATATTATGAAAAAGCCCAAAATGTAGTGCAAATGGCACAATCATCGGGCGAAAGTGGGTGGAAAGCTTTTGAAGACACTAAAAATCGCCCATCAGTGTTAGCATCATACACCGAGCCTAACACATCAATAATTCGCACTCTCATATATGAATACCATCGCTTAGGTCTCGATGAAATGGTATTG
The DNA here is from genome assembly GCA_017399915.1 of Muribaculaceae bacterium. Taxonomy (GTDB): domain Bacteria; phylum Bacteroidota; class Bacteroidia; order Bacteroidales; family Muribaculaceae; genus RGIG4079. The sequence goes on along the minus strand of JAFQAS010000058.1, from coordinate 130,430 downwards.
AGTCCCGATAAAGGTAGAGCTAAAATAAGTTCTACACTCAATTACTTAAAAAAGATATATGATGTAGCCCCAATGTCGGTTGCATTATCTATTTTTAAAGATTCAAAACTTGATGAATTAGTAAATCTATACACTAAATCATCACAAACTGAGCGTGACAATGCTTATGAGATTTTGTCAACTCTATATCCTACTGAAAATGACCGCGTAACTAAAATAAAAAACGGCACAAATAAATAGTTCGATAATGCTATGATAGAGTCTCTTCACATCTCAAACTACGCTCTAATCGATAATATCGACATCGACTTTCATCATGGGCTAAATATTATTACCGGAGAAACAGGCGCAGGAAAATCTATCATGCTCGGAGCATTATCGCTAATACTCGGAGGCAGAGCCGACACTAAGGTAGTTCGCGATAAAGAAAAGAAATCAATTATTGAAGCTATTTTTAATGTCTCCCACTTTCTTTCTCTTAAATCATTTTGCAACGAAAACGATATAGATTGGGACGATTGCCAATGTATTCTCAGACGAGAAATTTCTCCGTCGGGACGCTCACGTGCATTTGTCAATGACACCCCGGTATCATTATCTCAATTACAATTAATAGCGACACAGCTTGTAGATATTCATTCTCAGCACCAAAACAGGCTCATATCTTTGCCCGAATTTCAACTTACGATTATTGATAGCTTGGCAAAGAATGATTCTTTATTAAAAGAATATAGCATCAGATACAATGCATTTCGTGAGGCCTTAAAAAAGTTGAAATCAATGCGTGAATTAATCAATAAAAACAATTCCGATGAAGAATTTATGCGTTTTCAACTTAAACATCTCGATGAAATGCATCTTGTTGCCGGAGAGCAAGCGGAGCTTGAAAAAGAGCGCGAATTGCTTAGCAATATGACAGAAATTAAACGACGCTTAAGCAATATTCTTTCGGCATTATCTACAGAAAACGGCAATGCGCTATCTTCACTTAAAATTGCAGAAGAGAATTGCAGCGAGCTAAATAACATTTTCGATGACGCTGACTCTCTAACAGCAAGATTAGAATCGGCTCGAATTGAAATTCAAGATATAGCTGACACTCTTGCATCATATGATGCCAATTTATCGGCTGATCCACAATCACTCGAAGATATAGAACAACAATTAAGTGACATATACACACTACAACGACGACATAATGTAGATAGTGTTGAGGAATTAATTGCTATTCGTGAAGACTTGAAAGAAAAACTTAATGCACTTGAAAATAGTGATGATACAATAAAACAACTTGAGCATGATGCAAAACAAGCTCAACTTCATGCCCTTGAAATCGCAAAAAAAATCTCTATTGCCCGTAAAGAAGAGGCTAAGAAATTTGCATTAACACTAAAAGAGAAAGCTATGCCATTAGGCATGAAAAACCTTCAATGCGACATTAAGGTAAGCAACACTTCAACCCTGCAACACAATGGCATTGATAACGTTGAATTTTTATTTGCCTTCAATAAGAATCAACCACTTATGCCGGTTGATGGCACAGCCTCCGGTGGTGAAATTTCGCGTTTGATGCTATCTATAAAATCAATCATTGCCGACAAGATGCATTTACCTTCAATCATCTTTGATGAAGTAGATACCGGAGTATCGGGAGATGTTGCTAATCGCATGGGTGATATGATGCAAAACATTGCTAAAAACATACAAGTTATTGCAATAACCCATCTCCCACAAGTGGCGGCAAAAGGATCTTCACATTATAAAGTATATAAAGAAGATGATGAAAAAACAACCCAAACAAGAATACGCCAACTCAATGATAATGAGCGAATAGATGAATTGGCAATTATGCTTAGTGGGTCTAAAGTAGATGATGCTGCACGTGCTAATGCTCGCAGTTTATTAAAACTAAAATAAGGTCAGACATATGGAACGAAACGAATATATATTTGGAATTCGTGCTGTGATGGAAGCCATCGAAGCAGGAAAAGACATTGATAAAATTCTCATAAAAAAAGATCTTCAAGGAGAATTAGTTGGAGAACTTCTTGATTTAATTCGTGAATATAACATTGTTACACAACGAGTCCCCATCGAACGAATCAATAAAATAACCCGCAAAAATCATCAAGGAGTTATTGCAATTTTGTCGGCGGTAACATATCATTCTCTCGAAAATCTCGTACCTCAAGTTTACGAAGAAGGAATGCTTCCATTTGTTGTTGTACTCGACGGTATTACTGATGTTCGTAACTTTGGAGCGATTTCGCGCACATGCGAATGCGTGGGAGCAAATGCTATCGTTATTCCCGAAAGAGGTAGTGTCATAGTTAATGCCGATGCCGTAAAGACCTCGGCAGGTGCATTACATTATCTACCGGTGTGTCGCGAAAAAAATGTGGTATCGGCAATTAGATTTCTCAAAGATAACGGCTATCAAATTGTAGCAGCTTCAGAAAAAGCACAAATAACATATACTCAAGCCGACTATACCGGACCGGTAGCAATTGTGATGGGAGCTGAAGACACCGGAATTTCGCCCGAAGTGCTTCGTCTATGCGACACAATGGTTTCAATCCCACAATTCGGCAACATTGGTTCGCTTAATGTTTCAGTAGCTGCCGGTGTTATGATGTATGAAGTTGTTCGCCAACGATTGGCTGCAGATATGAATGTTGAATAAAAATAAACTAATATAAACAATACATAAATTACACGTTATTATGGCTAAAATAGGATCAGTGATGACCCCCGTTGGTCGCAAAGCGCTACTTTTAGGTAGTGGTGAATTAGGTAAAGAAGTTGCTATCGAACTACAACGTTATGGCGTTGAAGTTGTGGCTTGTGATAAATATGCAGGAGCTCCGGCTATGCAAATAGCACATCGCTGCCATGTGTTTAATATGCTCGATGGAGCTAAACTTCGTGAAATAATTGAATTGGAAAAGCCCGATCATATCATTCCCGAAGTTGAAGCAATTGCAACCCCGGTACTTAAAGAACTCGAAGCAGAAGGTTATAATGTAACCCCTACTGCTAATGCAGCATGGTTGACAATGAATCGCGAAGGTATTCGCCGTTTAGCTGCCGAAGAACTTGGTGTAACTACTTCTCCTTATCGTTTTGCATCAGACTATGAAGAATTCAAAAAAGCGGTTGAAGAAATAGGAATTCCATGCGTAGTTAAACCTATCATGAGTTCATCGGGTCATGGTCAAAGCGTCATCAAAACTGCCGATGACATTGAGAATTCATGGAAAATTGCACAAGAAGGTGGTCGTGCAGGCGCCGGTCGCGTTATTGTTGAAGGATTTGTGAAATTTGACTACGAAATAACACTTTTAACTGTTCGTAGCTGCTCAGGAACAACATTCTGTGCTCCTGTAGGTCACATTCAAATTGATGGAGACTACCGCTATTCATGGCAACCACAACCTATGACCGACAACGCTCTTGCTTCGGCTCAAGAAATTGCGAAGAAAGTTACGGATGCACTTGGTGGATATGGCATCTTTGGTGTGGAACTATTTATCAAAGGCGATGAAGTAATATTCAGCGAAGTTTCACCTCGTCCACACGATACCGGTATGGTTACAATGATTTCTCAAGACATGAGTGAGTTTGCTCTTCATGCACGAGCTTTGCTCGGTCTTCCTGTTCCCGCCATTCGTTTCTATGGACCATCGGCATCTCGTGCTGTGGTTGTAGAAGGTGATACTGACAAAATTGAAATGGATAATCTCGAAGAAGTATTGGCCGAAGAAGGAGTACAAATGCGCATATTTGGCAAGCCCGAAATCAAAGGGCATCGCCGCATGGGTGTAATTCTTGCTATTGACGAATCGGTTGAAGCCGCTCGCGAAAAAGCGGAACGTGCTTACAATAAACTCAAAGTAAACGTACTACCTCGATAATCATAAAAATTCGTAATATACAAAGGGAATCTCTAATTGAGATTCCCTTTGTTATTATTAGAATATTATTGTAATTATTTTACTCCTCGTCATCAGTTTCTTCTACGGTTTCTTCCTCACCGTCTTCATCAGAGGCCGCCTCTAAATAGCTTGTTAAAAACCATTGGCCATTTTTAAATTCAAAAATATATATAACTTCTGCCTCAATTGAACCATCTTCACAACCTTCACCTCGTGCATAACACACTCTTGAGCGAGATGCATCAAACCAAGATGCTGAAAATGATGTATATGTTGGGTTATCATCTTCAACATCAATATACCATGCCTCCTCATAAAATTCAAATGAATTATCTTCAGGAACATCTGTAGCCTCCATTGTTACATAATCTTCTATTTCAAAATCGGCATCTAAATCAATCCTCTCTGCTCTAAAATCCTCATCATCTCTAAAAGAACATATAAACTGATAAAAAGGCTCAGATACACTATTGCATAACGAAGTTGGATTGCCCACTGCCCCATTTGATGCAGCATCAAAACGAGGGTCTAAATCATTCTCATTTGCCAATGATGTAGAATACACACCCACTATAAATACTAATGCTAAAAATAATTTTAGTTGTTTCATCTTAAATCGTTTTAATTACAATTATTAATTTATACTTTGTAATAATTCATATATTATATATACTACAACAAAGGTAATACAGATGTTTTATTAGTCAAAATTATTCCTCATTTTTTTGAGATATGAGATATTTTATTTTTACTTCCTACGAGTTCGCCCTCGATATTTTTTTGCAAGTTTTCGATGTAAATCAGCTTGATCTTCATCTCCAATTTTTTCGTATAATTCGGCTAATCGAGTGTGAATGCTATACTCCTTATCATTATTTTTTAACGCGATTAAATACCATTCTAATGCCTCATAATCGCTATCATTTTTCATATATATATTTCCCAACTGAAATGGTGCATTAAAATTTTCACTATCTAATTCAACAACTTTCTTAAGTGCAATAATTGCTTCTTCATCATCTCCGGCATCCATCAAAGCTATGCCTTTTCCATACCATGCCGGGATATAATCTTCGCTGATAGAAATCGCTTTATTATAATTGGCTATTGCCGGAGTATAGTCCATCGTTTCCTGTAGACAGTCATTTCCCATTAAAACATACTCACGAGCTAATTCTCTGAATCGTTGTTTATGAGCCTCTATTGTTTTACGACAATCCTCTATCTCATTCTTTAGAGTTGTTATAATACTAAGCTTGCGACTCAATAATCGAGGCACCTCTTTTCTATTCAAATCATTGCGTGAATTTACTCCTTCAATAAAGTGATATACCGCTTCACGATAATTCCCTCGTTCAAATTCCTCTGATGCTTGTTGATATGCATCATCGGCCTTTGCCCATTGTAATGCGCTATTTATCAGGTTAGGATTATTAAACTCTTTACTAAATTGCACAATTGATGGGTTAACGAACATATCACGCTGATTTATCGAGCTCTTTAACACCAAACCTTCAAGACTCGTACAACGGCTTAATGCCACATATGATTGCCCACTTGAAAATGCCCCACGGCCTATGTCAATTACCACATTATTAAATGTAAGACCTTGACTTTTATGAATGGTCAATGCCCATGCCAATTTTAGCGGATATTGAGTAAACGAACCTAACTCTTTCTCGATGACACGATGAGTTTTCTCATCATATTGATATGCAATATTACTCCACACTTCGGGTTCAACTTCATGACGATTCCCGTTTTCAAGTTCTACCTCTACTCTGTCATCGGTTGCAATATAAACCTTTCCAAGAGTCCCATTAACCCATCTTCGCTCCGGGTCATTCTTTATAAATACAACTTGTGCGCCTGTTTTAAGTATTAATTCTTTAGATGTAGGCAAAGAGTTTTCAGGAAAATCACCTTTAATACATCCTTCATATATAATTTCTTGAGCCGGTAATTGTTCTAAATGAGCGTCGTTTACAGCATCAACCATATCTCGGCGAGTTGCTAATTGCATTACCATTTTGGTTTCATCGGGTTCATAATTTTCTTTTACTTTTGCATTCAACACAGCCACATCATTTGTTGTTGCCATGCCCATACGAATGCGATCAAGCATTGAAATAAAATATGAATCATTTTGACGATAAATTTTTCTCAGCTCAATTGGCACCAATGAAAATTCCTTGAAAATTTGTGCATTGAAAAAATAAGAATTTTGATAATATTTTTTCAATACATCACGCATATCCCCGGTAACAACCGGTTCAAGTTGAAACACATCGCCAACCAATAACAACTGTTTTCCGCCAAAAGGTTCTCGCATATTACCTGAATATACTCTCAGCACTTTATCCATAAAGTCTATAATATCGGCTCTAACCATTGAAATCTCATCAATAATAATCAATTCCAAATTCTTAATGAGTTTACACAATGATTTTGGATATTTTAAACGTTCTCGAATACGTGAGATTGCGAAATCAGGGTCATCAGGGAGTAGCGGTTTAAAAGGTATACGGAAAAACGAATGCATCGTTTGACCACCCACATTTACAGCCGCAATACCTGTAGGAGCCAACACCACATATTTCTTTTTTGTTTTTGTGCAGATATAGCGCAAAAAAGTTGACTTGCCGGTACCCGCTTTACCTGTCAAAAACACTGAGCTATGTGTATATTTGATAAGTTTCCATGCATTTTGAAACTCATCATTATCAAGATCAATATGTTTTAACGCTTCGCTCATATAAACGATAAAAGGATAGTATGATTAACACTATCCTTTTATGCTATAAAGTTACAATTTATTTTCTAAATATTAAAATTTATAACCTATACTCATCACAATTGAGTTGTTATTATCCTTTATGGTCGCTTTAGGAGCCTGGTTGCCATTAAAATCACTGAATGCATGGAATTCGCTTTCGCGATTTTTATGAACATAAGCTGCATCAATATAGAAACCACCGGTGCGATAACCTAAACCACATGTAATATACTGTGTTTTATTGTCAAACGTATATGAAGGATCTGTTCCTGATGTATAAACATATTCCGAACCATCTTTCACTTCATCTTTCACATTGCTTGCTTGATAGTTATAACCGGCACGGACACTAAATTTAGGTGTTACACGGAATTCTGCACCAACACGGAAATTATTTTGCCCTTTGTAATAATTATCAATATCTTGTTCTACATCATCTAAATTATACCCATAATCATCTTTCACTTTCATGTCATTATATGCCACATATTCATAATCAGCACTAATAATAGCACGACCACCCAATACAGTTGCGGCACTTGCCATCAATCGCCATGGAGTACGTAGTTGTGAATCAAAAATTGCTACTTCGGTATAATCATATCCTTCTACTCCTGAGGAATAGCTAAAATCAGAAATCGCATCATAGTCATGACGTAAGTCATAATATGTAGGAGTGTGAACAGCAAAACCAAGACGGAACTCATTTATTGGCTTAAAGATTAAACCAGCCTTAAAGTTATAACCGGTACCTCCTATATGTTTAAAATTATCTAATAAAAAATATGCATCACCATTTGTTGTCGACATTCCGTCTGTAGTTGGGATACGAGCATTTGTCAATTGTTCATCATAAAATGTTTGATTAATGTAGTCCAAATCAGTAATACCTATACCAATACCCCAATAAACAGTATTCACAAAATTACCACCGAAATTAATTGAATATTCATCAACATATCCACGCTCTCTAACAGAGAACATAGCATCACCGGCAGTTCCATTTTGGAATAGACCTTGATATTCGGTTGTATTTCCGATTGGATTAATCATATATGAATTATATGACAAAATACTCAACCAATCTGCATCGGACTCCCAATATGGATTATATGAATTTGTCATGCCTAAATCATCGGGATGATATCCATTAGAGAAATCAGCGATAAAATTACTCATTGAAGATGTAATGGTTGGCATTCCTCCACGATAGATACGATCAAATGAGGCTATGCGTCCATATGAAATACCCCAATTGAAATAAGGCATCACATCACTATCCAGATTATAGGCTCCAACATAAGCGATATTGGGACAATAAACCTTTGTTTGATCTTCACTCAACGAAAATCCTAATGAATTAGATTTTGTTCCTTGGATATTAATATCCATTGTAACACCTATTTCGCTGCTTCGATATACACCAATACCGGCAGGGTTTTGATTTAACGTAGACAAGTCTCCGCCTAATGCACCAAACGCACCACCCATAGATACAAATCGAGCTGTTCCTTTTAAATCAGTTTGCGACAATTGATACGCATCAATCGCACTTTGTGCCATTAATAATGATGGCATTGCACACATCAATGTTGCTAAATAAATCTTTCTCATATATTGAAATATATTCTTATTAAACATTATAAAGGGATCTCACAAATTAACGACGACCACGGCTTCCACCGCCTCCACGGCTACCTCCTCCCGAAAATCCACCACTACTGCGGCCTGAGCTTGAGCTCGGACGAGAGAATGAACCGCTACTGCGATTTGAACTACTACTTGGGCGTGAGTATGATCCGCTACTGCGACTTGTACTACTATTTGAACGAGAGTATGAGTTTCGGTTTGAACTTCTATTTGATCCTGAGCTACTTACTGAATTATCTCGACGTGAAGCTCTTGTTCCTTCGTTTACATTACTATTCGAGCGGTTAGTTGACGAATTTGTAGAGATGCTATTTCGACCTCTTCCTGAACGCGCTCCATAAGAATCATTACCTATTGAATTACTTCGTCCGGTAGTGTATCCTGGACGAGAAGTGTTTGCATTGCGTCCCGGACGTGTAGCTGTCGATGAACGATGTGTGCGATGTGCTCCCGGACTGGTGTGTCGCCAAGAATGGCTATAAGCTGGATAATAATATGAAGGATAATAACAATGATGGTGTCCATAACAAGGATATCCCCAATACCATGGGTCGTACCATGGATTATACCAACCATAATATGACCAATATGGGTTCCAAACACTTGAATAATACCATGAAGATGGATAATATCCCCAACCCCAGCCCCAGCCAAGGTTTACTGATACGCGCCAATCATTATAAGGATATGGATCCCAATAATCATCAACATAGATGTTTACTATTGGCTGATTTGCGCTATATGATTCGATTAATTCTTGATTCCCTGAACCCGACACTACTTCGGGATTATAGAATCGCTCAATTCGATTTGTATACACATAACCATCTTGAGTCAAAACAGAGTCATATCCTACAGTATCGACGGTATATGAACCTCCACGACGATTATACTCATCAACATCGCGCGATGATTCATAATGTGTGGTAGTTATGACACTACTAATTGCTGTTGAATAATTCTCTTTTGGAGTTACCTTTACACTTTTTTGCTTAGCCTTTGATGCATCATAGTATATATCATCATCATAATAATCATCAGCCGATATAGTAGGAGCAACTATCATTGCTACCGATGCTATAAAAAACGTCTTTAATACATTCATAGTTATATTGTTTTATATTATATTCTATATGACTATCGAATAAAACAAAAGTTTAATCCGTAATTAAACACAAATATAAGGCAAAATATAACTCTATCATAATTTTTTATATATAATTATGTGTTTTTTTACATTATTGCCAGAGGTTTGTGTTTATTTACAAATCCTCTGGCAATAATTATTTAACTATTTGTAGTTATAAAATCTCGATTATATCATTTTTCAGGGCGCATATCATTAGCTATTATCATTATTGAAAATCCCCAATATATAAAAGCCACCGAAGTCAACAAACTGATCATCATAACATCTTGGAAAAATCCAGATTCGACAAAGAAATAGCTTATTATCAACAACAAAATTCCATTAATAAGATTTATCCACCAATAGCGACGTTTCCAGGTCATTATCGCACCAATTAACGCATTCATTCCCCAATAGAAAAACAATATCGCAAACACAAATGGTAAAACCATTGCGCTTAAAAGAACACTTCGCACCAACATAAATCCTAAAAAGATGTTTAATATGCCTCCTACCAACCACCAACCCCAACCTTTAGGGCGATTAATACTAAATGATGCCGTCAAATAGACCACTCCTGCAATTATCATCATCCAGCCAAACAACATCGATACAACCTCATAGCCTATTATTGGGTAAACCCAATAAGCAAATCCGGCAATAGTCATCATTATTCCCACTATTAGTATCACCCACCACCAGCGAGTATATCCCCAAAAGTTAATACATTCTTTTTTCATAATTCTAAATATTTTAGTTATACTTAAATTTGGTTTTGACTTAATAACAAATCTTACTTTTATTTTGTTGAAAGGAAATTAATATTCAACCAAACGTCATTATTGATTGTTTATCTTGCAATTAAACTTTTGTATTTGTAATTGTATATAGGTATGAAAAAAATTATTCTCATGATTGTAGCTTTTATCCCATTTGCAGTTGGCATAAAAGCACAACATCAAACCGAGGTCCAAATCGACTCATTAAAAAATAGTCATCAAATCAACGTTATTGGAGCCGGAGAAATACCTCACCCCGACTCTGTTAGAGCCATCTTAGACAAGTTTTACATCGACCAATTCCGCCATCTTCAAGACCCCAGAGCTCCTTATTTTATGTTTATGAGCAAGGATAGTAAATTTGCAATGGGGATAGGAGGTGTAGTAAGAATGAGAGGGTGGTATGATTGGGGTGGAGTTATTCCATACAATGGGTTTATCCCTTATGCCATTTCAGTTCCGCGCAATGACATCGCCCGCAAGAAAATATCAACAACCCCGGCAGGAACTGCTTTATATTTCCGTGTAATAGGGAACAATCACAAATTGGGAGATTATCAACTTTATATCGAAACTAATTTCGATGGATACAACCAAGTGGGTATGAAATTAAAAAAAGCATATGCTACTGTTAATGATTGGACTATTGGTTATGCCAACTCCACATTTGGCGACCCTGCGGCATTCCCCATGTTAATTGATGCCCAAGGGCCACAAGCCGAAGTGCAAACAACTGCAGTGTTGTTGAGGTGGATGCACTCGTTTAACAAAAACTGGACAATTGCAGCATCGGTTGAAACGCCTCAATCGCAAGTGGGATATGACAACGTTACCACAAGTAAAGTTGATGATTGGGCACCTAACGTTGCCACATTCGGGCAATTTCAATGGGGAACAAATCAACACATTCGCCTATCGGGAATATTAAGAGTGCTCCCCTATCACGATATCACAATAGGCTCGAATGAACGAGAAATTGGTTGGGGATTGCAACTAAGTTCGGTGGCGCGCCCTGCAAAACCGCTCACCCTATATGCCACAGCCAACATAGGGCGTGGCTATGGAAGCCTTACCGGTGATTTAATAATGGGCAATTATGACTTAATCAATAATCCTAATTCTCCCGGAGAAATGTATGCCCCCAAATCATTTGCATGGTATGGTGCTATACAATACAACTTTAAACCAAATATATTCGCCACTGCAACATTCGGGCAAGAACGATTGTTGCCTAAATACAAGGTATCGGGTGACACATATAAATATGGATTATATAGCGCATTCAATGTGTTTTGGGATATAACACCACGCTTTGAAGTGGCAGCCGAGGTAAACTTTGGCAAACGAACTAATTTCAATGGCGAAAGTAATTGGGCTCGACGAGCTTGCCTCATGACTCAATTCAGTTTCTAAAATACAACAAGTGGACACATTTTGCTTGATGCGTCCACTTGTTATTAATATTCACTATTTATTTTAGATTTATATTAAAAGAAAATCGTTTCCCATCGTTTCGATAAAAAGTTCCCTTAAAAGCCCCAGATTTAACAAATCTACCTACAAAAGTACCATTTTTATTACTATAACCTTCTTCTGCCAAATTTATTGTACCATCATATCCCCAAGTGCCATCTAAATAAATCCAAGCAATGTTTTTTCTATTTTTGTTAGTCTTTACATAATAATATTTTCCTGAAATATAATCCCCAACAATTTCTATTACCATATATACTTTACCGGCTCCGCTAATAGTTCCATATCCCGAATATACATCTCCCCCATAACAGTAATCCCTTTCAGGTGAACCTTGCATTATATCATTTTCTTGTGCATTTGAATATTGCAGTCCAATTAATATAAACACGCACATAATTACATAGCGCAAAAAATTAATAGCTTTCATAATTTACTCATTTAAAGTTAATATAAATATTTACATTTTTTAATCTCTTAGGCTAATATTAAAAGAAAATCGTCGACCATCATTACGATAGAATGTACCTTTAAAAGTTCCCCTATAGTAATCTCCTACGAATTGACCATTTTTACTACTATTACCATGTTCCCAAAGTGTAATTGTACCATATTCGTCCCATGAACCTGTCAAATAAATCCACGCTTTATTTTTCCGGTTTTTATTGGTTTTCACATAATAATATTTACCTGAAGGAAAATCACCTCCAAAATCTATCACCATATAAACCTTTCCGGCTCCGCTAATGGTACCATATCCCGAATATACTTCATCGGAATAAGCGTAATCACTCGATAAGACAACCACACTTTCTTGAGCATCAACCACTGATGCTCCACCAATTAAATATACGCCAATCATTACATGACGCAACAAATTAATAAATTTCATAAAACAAATCTAAGGTTAATTGTTAGTGTCTACACACAAAGATAACATAAATTTTCCACAAAGAATAAACCTTTTAAAAAAAAGTAGCACCTTAACCAAAGATGCTACTATATTTATTCCTATTTAATAAAATTATAATTCAGTTTTCCACAATCCATGAAGATTACAATATTCATATACCGCTATTGGCTTTTCATCCCCAAGGCATACCACTGCTTCAGGCTTATCTTTAAGGGTTACTTGAATCCCTCCGTTTTCGGTTTCAACATATATAAAAGCGATATGATGCTCAGGTTGCATTGGGTGAGCAACACTACCCACATCAACCTTTAAACGATTTCCATCGAGCATAGTCACAACCGGCACATGTTTTTCACCACTTGCATCTACTGTATTAGGAATTAATTCATCCATCTTTTGTCCGCAGCACACTACAGGCACGCCCGCATCAACAACTTTTACTATTACATTTCCACAATGATTGCATTTATAAAATTTTGTAGCCATAATTAAATATCTTTTTATTTGTTAGTTATTCTATTTGTTTTGATTACAATGCAAAGATATATATAACTACAACATCCACCAACCGATAAAATCTATCATTTCATTGATTTTATCAATAACAACTCCCATTCCCTATCAAATTGTTGACGCAAATAGTTTGGGATCTTTATTTGTTGTTGGAATTCTTTTAATCGCAAAGCATTGGGTGATTGCGGGATCCACAACTTAAGATAGCCCCCTTCGGCATATTTTTCCATTATATGCTCCACAAAACGCGCAAAATGATCTTCTTTGCTATTATTGGGATAATGTTTCAATCCATATTGAATTGTCCTTCGTATAATTACATCTGCCGAAATCATTCTATCTGCCTCCGCTACAATTTTCCCATAAATAGTTCTTGGCTCATGCTTATTCGATGCTCTATGATCCTCTACCGCTTGACCCATTATCTCAACTTGTGCATCTGAAAACCATTGACGCAAACGTTTATCATTTCCAAGCATCTTTGCCGATTCTATATGATGAACATCACGACCATATATCAATCCCACATCGTGATATGCAGCAACAACATACACCATATTTATGTCAACTTCATAGTGTTGAGCCAAGTCTAAACTATTTTCGATAACACTTTGCACATGATCACTTTTGTGTGCATCATCAAATTTTTCATATTGAGGGATTATTGCTGTTTCAATATAACATCTTAATTGTTGATTTATCGCAGCCATTATTCATTACATTTTATTGACTTCAAATTTAGCAATAAATGTTGATTTAGGTACAATATAACTAAAAAAGCAGTCGACAATATCGACTGCTTTTGATTTTAACAAATATTATCTTGTTCCTTATTTTTTATCTTTTACCGCACGGATAGCTTGACCATGATATCTCAACTCTTTATTAATACTACGTTTTCCTTTAGCAAAGTTGAGTGTTACAGCATTAAATCCTCCATCATCAGTAGAGCTCCAATAGTATCCTGAAATACCTTGATTACACAAAACCGGGTCGCAATAACCGGTTGCAGGCAAGAAAATACTATTTCCATTTGAGCCAACTACCTTATAACCAACAGTACCCTTGTAAGTAATCCATTCCCACTTACAATTATCAATTAGTTCCTTGAAATCGTTTTGATTAGGCATTTTCCAATCAGCACCCATAACCTTTGTCGCTGCATCATATTCGGTTGCACTTATATCATCGCCGATCAATGTGCCTAAGTGTTTATATCCATTATCACCTTTCTTTGGGAAACTATCCTTTTTCTCAACCTCTCCCCATGCAAAATTATCTCCCAATTTTTCGGGAGAATCTGCTCCAACATTACATGAAGCCCAAATTTTACCACTTGGCAAACCCAAATCAATCTCAGCACCTGAAGTAATTTGATTTACTGAATCATTCTTAGCGCCTTCAGTCGAACCTCCTCCACATGATGCAAGATTAACACTTGTAGCAACTAATGCAATAAAAGCAATAATACTAACGATTTTTCTCATAAATAATTATTTAAATTTAGATATTAATATACAATTTATCATATCGTAAAAGATGACTTTTTACACTGCAAATGTAGAAATAAATTTTAGATATTTATAGAATTGTACATTTATTAACTATATCCATACATAAATATACATTTTCAATTAATCAATAACTACACTTCTATGTTTCGCAAGTATAATAATGCTTTTCTTTAAACTTTTTGTATTAACTTTGCACTCACATATGATTTATCCCGATAGTTTTGAGAAAAAGATAGGATTTGCTGCCGTACGCGATATGGTTTCAGCTCATTGCAGTTCAACTCTTGGCAGTGAATATTGCCAAACGATGTCGTTTTCTACCGATTACGATGTTGTAAAAAGATTGCTTACATCAACAAGCGAAATGAAAACAATAATCGCCGGCGATGAAGCATTCCCACTCGAAAACATTCACGATGTGAATGTGCAATTACGCAATTTACGCGTTCCTGGCACTTTCATCCCTGCAGCTGACTTATTGCGTATTCGCCAATCACTTGCAACAATTGCAGCGGTTGGAACATTTTTTGCTCATCACCGTAACGAAGAAGGTGATAGCCCATACCCCGTCCTCAACCAATTATCACTCACCCTCATTGCATTTCCCTATATTGTATCAATGATAGATCGCATAATTGATAGATTTGGGAATGTAAAAGATAATGCGTCACCCGAACTTGCTGAAATCCGTCGTGCATTATCATCTATGACCGGCACTATAAATGCAGCAATGCGTAGAGTTATTTCTCGTGCCACAAAAGAGGGATATCTCGAAAGTGACACTACCCCATCGGTGCGTGATGGCCGATTGGTTATACCTGTTTCCCCTATGTACAAACGCAAAATTAATGGCATTGTACATGACGAATCGGCATCAGGAAAAACAGTATTTATCGAACCTGCAGAGATTGTCGAAGCCAATAATCGCGTGCGCGAGTTACAAATGGATGAGCGTCGTGAAATAACTCGTATTCTTACTGCTATTGCCGATGAGATGCGTCCTCATATTGATGAAATGCTTGTAAGCTATTCTATTTTGGGAGAATTTGATTTCATTCATGCCAAAGCACTGTTTGCCCAAGAAATTGGTGGTGAATTGCCTTCGATAAACGACTATCCCGAGATGGAATGGTATCATGCTTGCCACCCCGTGTTGTTGCAATCGCTTGCCCGACAGGGGAAAGAAATTGTGCCTCTCGATATAACACTCACTCCTCAAAATAGGCTATTAATCATTTCCGGACCTAATGCAGGAGGTAAATCTGTATGTCTTAAAACTGTTGGCACTATCCAATACATGGCTCAATGTGGATTATTACCACCGTTATATGAGAACTCTCATATAGGTATTTTCGATGATATTTTTATTGATATAGGTGATGACCAATCGCTTGAAGATGATTTGAGTACATATAGCTCGCACCTTAAAAATATGAAACATTTTGTGGCCAAAGGCCGCAAATCAACATTAGTATTGATTGATGAATTTGGAGGAGGTACCGAGCCGCAAATTGGTGGAGCAATAGCCCAAGCAATCCTTAAAGTATTTAACGACAAAGAGATGTGGGGAGTAATAACAACTCACTACCAAAACCTCAAACATTTTGCCGAAGACACTCCCGGACTTATAAATGGCTCAATGCTATATGACCGACATTTAATGCAACCACAATTCAAGTTGTCGATTGGTAATCCCGGCAGTTCTTTTGCCGTCGAAATTGCTCGTAAAATCGGCTTACCTAATGAAATCATCGCTAATGCCGAAGATATTGTTGGTAGCGACTATATTAATCTCGATAAATATTTGCTCGACATAACTCGCGACAAACGTTATTGGGAAAACAAACGCACAGCAATTCGCCAAAAAGAGAAAAAACTTGAGCATTTGCTTGAACAATACGAAAACGATGCTACACAATTACGCGAAAAACGTCGAGAAATCATAAGCGAAGCTCGTGATGAAGCTCGTCGCATTCTCGACAACAGTAACGCATCAATCGAGCGAACTATTCATGAGATTAAACGTGCTCAAGCCGAAAAAGAGCGCACGCTCGAAGCTCGTCGTCGACTTCAAGAAGAGAAAAAACAACTCGCAAAAGAAACCAACGACAAAAACGAGCACCATCTACTCAAAAAAGCTCCAAAGGCGAAGAAAAAACAATCACAACCCAAAGCATCAGAACCTATTGCAGTGGGTGATAATGTAAAAATGGAAGGTCAAACTACTGTAGGTACCGTAATGGAAATTAACGGAAAAAATGCTCTTGTAGCCTTTGGTATGCTTAAAACTACAGTGAAAATCGACCGACTTAAACGCACCATTGCACACCCTCAATCAGGAGCTAAAAAAGCTTCATTTGTGAGCGCTTCGACTACCGACAAGCTACGTGATCGACAACTAAACTTCAAACAAGAAATAGATGTAAGAGGAATGCGTGTTGATGAAGCGGTGCAAGCTATCACCTATTTCATCGATGATGCCATTCAGTTCAATGCTAAACAAGTGAGAATTCTTCACGGCACTGGGACGGGGGCTTTACGTCAATATCTACGCCAATATCTTGACTCAGTTAATGGAGTAAAATCTTATCGCGATGAGCATGTGCAACTTGGTGGTGCCGGTATTACTGTTGTTACTTTAGAATAACGAAGCTATCTGATATACAACAAAAGCGGCAAGCCATGCCACTGCGGTATTATATATCACCGCAAATGCTCCATATTTCCAACTTTCCGATTCTTTCACAATTGCAGTTATAGAGGCGATACATGGGCAATATAACAATATAAACACCATAAAACTCAAGGCCGAAGCATGGTTAAAGTCGGGTTCTCCGGTTATTGGAGAAGGTGCTGTAATACGTGCCGACAGATTTGCTTCATTGTCAACTTCATCTACTGAATAATCAGTATATAAAACTCCCATCGTCGACACTACAATTTCCTTTGCCGGTAGTCCAGCCAACGCTGCTACCGATGCTCTCCAATGAAAACCAAGTGGTTCCATCACCGGATTAATTGCCTTACCCATCATTTCAAGATAAGAGTCGGATTGTGGATTTATTGTTGCCTCATCTTCAATCCGAGTCACATTATGCTCAGCCATTTCATTATGCATTGGGAAATAATTCAATGCCCACACAATGATACTTGCAAAAAGAATTATCCCCCCCATTTTTTTGAGATACTGCTGTCCTTTTCCCCAAGTGTGACTTAGCGACATATTTAATGAAGGAAGTCGATATGGTGGCAACTCCATCACAAATGGAGTTTCATCGGCTTTAAAATGAAAACGACGCAACATTTTTGCAGTAACAACTGCAATAGCAATTCCCAAGAAATACATCGCAAAAAACACTATCGCTGCATATTCCCTAAAGAACGTTGAAACAAGCAACACATATATCGGCAGTCGTGCCGAACACGACATAAATGGGTTTATCAATATTGTAATCAATCTACTACTGCGACTCTCTATTGAACGCGTTGCGATAATAGCCGGCACATTGCACCCAAATCCCATTACCAAAGGGATAAACGACTTTCCATGGAGCCCTATGCGATGCATCAACTTATCCATAATAAAAGCGGCACGCGCCATATATCCTGAATCTTCCATAAAGGAGATAAAGAAATACAATATCAATATATTGGGTAAGAATACTATAACACCGCCTACACCTCCTATTACACCATCTTTAATTAAATCCTTAAGCGGACCGGGCGTCATAATGTTATCAACCCATGATGCGAGGTAACTTACTCCCGATTCTATCCATTGCATAGGATAAGACCCGACTTCGAATGTTGCCCAAAATATAACAAACATAATGAGCAAAAACAACGGAAAGCCAAACAATCGATTTGTCACAAGAGCATCTATCATTTGTGTTTTTCGTGTGACATCATTCTCGTTTTCAGTTTTCGTCTCGGCAAGAGCTCCTGCTATAAAGCCATATTTCTGGTTTGCAATAAGCGAGGTCACATCTTCCCCCCTTAACAATTCAATTCGCTTCAGTTCTCTATCTCGTAGTGATATAAGATGATTGTACTCATTTGAAACTCTAAGCAACGAATCTACTTCACTATCTTTTTCAAGCAATTTTATTGCCAAATATCGAGGCGAGAATTGTTGTTCGATTTGATGGTCTTTTTTAATTTCATCTTTTAGCACTTTCACACTTTGCTCGATGTCACTACCCAAACTCACATGAATATGTCGAACTGTAGTATTACGCCCTTCGTATACCTCAATTACTTTTTCAAATAATTGTTCGATACCTTTTCCCGATGTTGAGATAGTGGGGACGATAGGAACACCAATCATATTACCCAGCATCTCATAATCAAGTGTTGTTCCCGATTTATTAAGTTCATCATACATATTGAGCGCAATGACCATACTACGGTCCATATCAATCAACTCAGTTGTGAGATATAGATTGCGTTCAAGATTCGAACCATCTACCACATTTATTATTATATCTGGAATCTGCTCTTTGAGATATCTACGAACATATAGCTCCTCAGGCGAATAAGCCGATAATGAATATGTGCCGGGTAAATCCACTATATTAAATTTGTAATCACCATATTCAAATTTGCCTTTTTTTGCATCTACAGTGACACCGCTATAATTTCCTACATGCTCATGAGTGCCGGCTGCGATATTAAACAATGAGGTTTTACCACAATTAGGGTTACCTAACAACACCACGTTGATTGTGTGACGCAATCCACTATATTCCTTTGAGAATTCATCGGTTTCATCAATCACATTAAGATGAGAAATATCATCAATTTTATCAGCATCGGCAAGTGGTATTATCTCTACAAGATTTGCTTCGCTCAATCGTAGCGACACTTCATACCCCATGAGAGTATACTTCACCGGATCCTTCAATGGCGCGCTCATAAGCGATGTGATTTTGCGACCTTTCACAAAACCCATCTCTATCACACGCTTACGAAAAGCTCCGTGACCAAGAATCTTAACTATTATGGCCGATTCGCCCGGTTTTAATTCTGATAATCTCATTGAGCAATATTTTGAGAGTGCAAATATCCGAAAAAACTCGCTAAAAAAGAAAATTATTGCACCTTTTATTTATAATCAATCCAATCAACAACATTTTTTAACGCATTGAAACTTTTTAGTTCTTTTATTTTATAATTGACAAACATACCTAAAAAAAGAGACTGCACTTAGATGCAGTCTCTTTCAAGATATTTAATTGAATATCTTATTTTTTTATACCATCTCTTTCAAGAAGAGCATCAATTGATGGATCTTGACCACGGAAACGACGATAAAGTTCGGCAGGGTTTTCAGTACCACCTTTCATCAATACATTTTCACGGAAAGCATCGGCACTTGCTTTGTCAAAGATTCCATTTTTTAAGAAAACAGAGAAGGCATCAGCATCAAGCACTTCACTCCATTTATAACTATAATATCCTGCAGCATATCCACCAGAGAATATATGGCTAAATTGGGGAGACATACTACAACCATCAACCGGTGTAAACATTTCTACTCCTTTCATTGCCTCATTCTCAAATGCAGCAGCATCGCCAATTGATGTAGTTGATGTGTGCCATGCCATATCGAGATATCCGAATGATAATTGACGCAAACAAGCATATGCAGCACCATATTGTGATGATGCGATTATCTTATCAACTAATTCTTGTGGAATTGGCTCACCTGTGAGGTAATGTTTGGCAAAACCATCAAGAAATTCTTTTTGAGTCAAATAGTTTTCATTGAATTGAGAGGGCAATTCCACAAAGTCACGATAAACAGAAGTTCCCGACAATGAAGCATATTTGGTATTTGCCAACAATCCATGAAGAGCATGACCAAACTCGTGAAGGAATGTTTCAACTTCATAAGGGGTGAGCAATGAAGGTTTATCGGCAGTAGGTTTTGTAAAATTCATCACAATTGACACATGAGGACGAGTCATCACTCCATTAAGATTTGATTGATCTTTGAATCCAGTCATCCATGCTCCCGGACGTTTAGTTTCACGAGGGAAGAAATCAGTGTAAATCAAGCCCACATATTGGCCATTTTCATCAGTTACCTCAAATGCTGTTACATCTGGGTGATAAACATCTACATTTGTTATCTTTGTAAACTTGAGACCATAGAGTTTTGTTGCAAGGCCAAATACTCCGTCAATTACATTATTTAATTCGAAATAAGGGCGTAATTCTTCTTCATTGTAGCTATATTTTGCATTTTTAAGCTTGTTTGAATAATAGCTATAATCCCAAGGTTGTAATTTGATAGTACGTCCTTCTAATTGAGAAGCATATTCTTCGATCGCCTTAAACTCTGCTTGTTGAGCAGGACGATATGCATCACGTAATTGATCAAGAAGTCCATAAACATTTTGAGGGGTTTGTGCCATTGTGCGTTCAAGACTATATTCAGCATATGTCTTATATCCGAGAAGATTTGCAATTTCACGGCGAACCTCAACAATGCGTTTCATCACCTCAACATTTGAAAACTCACCTTTCATATTACGTCCGTTATAAAGACGATACATTTTTTCGCGCAAGTCTTGACGAGATGAATATTTCATAAACGCCATATATGTGGGTTGTGCAAGAGTGAAAAGATATTCACCTTCACGACCTTTTTCTTTTGCTGCAAGGGCAGCGGCTTCAATTGAACTTTCAGGGAGGCCGGCAAGGTCATCTTTTGTCAACCATATTTCATAAGTGTTTAACTCTTTCAACACATTTTGACCGAACTTGGTTGTCAACTCCGACAATTCAGCTGAAAGTTTTCGATATTTTTCTCGATCTTCACCTTGGAGATTTGCTCCTGAACGTGCAAATGAATCATAGGTGCGTTGAAGCAACATTTTATCTTCATTATCAAGATTAAACATATCTCGATTTTCATACACCTCTTTAATACGTTGCCACAATCCTTCATTGAGGCTTATATTAGTAGAATACTCACTTAATTTAGCCGATACTCTAATTGAAATTTCCATCATTTCATTATCGCAATGAGCTGAAACCAATGGATAGAATACATTAAGCACCCTATTAAGATCTTGGCCTACATTCTCAAGAGCTACTATTGTGTTTTCAAAATCTGGACGAGAACGTTGTTTTACAATAGCATCAATTTCTTGCTCAGCTAACTTGATACCACGATCAATAGCTTCTTCATAATGGCTATTGCTGATTTTGCTAAATGGAGAGGCTTCTTTATAAGTACCAAACTCCTGAAAGAACGGATTTTGAGCTTGTGTCATAATCGCTGTAAATGTTAATAATGACATTAAAAATTTCTTCATATATCTCTATTTATATTGTTATTATTTCTTTTTATTCTATAGCAAAGTTACAAAAAATATCTTTATCGTGCTTAAAGTACAATCAGGTGATTACAATGAAGAGACTATTTGTGAATACTTTGCAATATTATTTGCTTTTTTTATCATTTTTAAAGCCTTGCGACCTATTAAGGATTCACTATAATCCCATATTGTTTTCATTTTTGTCAACAAGTGAGATTCACCTTGTAATTTAGACTCATAAAACTGAAATAGTTTATTATGAAGTATTAAAAACCGCTCGATTTTTTCTTCTTCATTTAATGTAGTATTATTTACATATTCCCACACTAATGAAGGATTTGATAAAAGACCTCTTCCTATCATCACTCCATATAAATTAGGAATATTACTCTTTATTTCAGATAATTGCTCAATAGTAGTTATATCTCCATTATATACCAATTTGTGACAACAGGCATTTTGAAATAAAGAAAACAAATCAAAGTCAACATCACCTTTGTATTGTTGCGTAGCAATACGTGAATGGAGAGTAATATGATGTAAAGGCGCATCGTTTAGGATTGGCAATATCTCTTGCCATTGGTTCTTATCATTATTTCCCAATCTCATCTTAACCGAGAACCTCACATCATCAATACACGCAACCTCTTTCATAATTTCTTTTACACCTTGAGGTCGGTCTAATAAGGCAGCTCCTCTCCCCTTTTTTAACTGTAATGGAAACGGACACCCCATATTGATATCAATCTCTTGATACCCCATTGGTAATATTGCATTTATCAATATGAGAAATTCATCTACATTTTTAACTATTATTTGGGGAACAATCCTTATTCCTTGATTGTTTTCAGGTAATATATCACGCAAATCTTTAGCACGTACGTCGCCATGCTCTACTCTTAAAAAGGGAGTATAATAAGAATCGATGCAACCATCGAATGTTTCATTATGAAATCTTCGATAGGCTGCATCGGTATAGCCTTGTAAGGGAGCAAAGAAAAATTTCATTGCTCCTTTGTTTAGAACAATTTAGTAGGATATATGCCTTGAGCGTGTAGTTCTGCCAATTTTGCCACTACACCGGGACGATCTTCGGCATATGTTACACCAAACCATTTAGCATCAGTGTCAAGTAGTTTTACAGTTGCCTCGCCATTCTTTATTAGAGTATCTACTACCGTTGGAATAAAATACTCTGATTTTGGCTCATCTATTCTTGTGTCAAGAAATTTTATAAATTCTCTTTCACTAAAGTCAAAATAATCAGGAGTAAAGCCCCAAAAATTCATTGATACCGGAGTCATCGGATCTAGAACATTTTCTTTTCCATCAACATCGGGATATACAATCTCTCCGTTTTCATTTGCATGAATTGATCCTCGCTCAGTTACTGATGCCAAAAAACCATCTTTATCGGAACAAACGCCACGAGATACCGTCCCATTCTCAGTTATAGTATTACCTACTCTAAAGCCAACCATACAATAGTCGCCTTTCTTATCACGAGGTTTGCATAACTCTTTGGCAATTACCACATATGCATCACGACTATAAAAGTCATCTGCATTAATCACAGCAAAGGGCTCATTTATTGATCCTTTCCCCATCAATACAGCATGATTTGTGCCCCATGGTTTTTCTCTACCTTCTGGGCATTTATAACCTTCGGGCAAAGCATCAATCGATTGAAACACTACATCTACATCTATATGACCTTTATATTTTGACAATACAGCATCATTAAATTCTTGCTCAAAATCGTGACGAATCACAAACACAACTTTTCCAAAACCGGCCTGGATTGCATCATATATAGAATAGTCCATAATAGTCTCTCCATTAGGGCCTACCCCATCTAATTGCTTTAATCCACCATAACGGCTACCCATTCCGGCTGCAAGCACAAATAATGTTGGTTTTATCATAATTATTATATCTATTTTGTTGTAAACTTATATATTATTTTCTCTTTATATTCCTCATTAGGGCAAAGCAATGTAGAAGGAAAATTTGAATGATTGGGAGCATCGGGCATTGCTTGACACTCTATTGCCACAGCGTCATAATCATTATATTCTTTGCCACTTTTACTGAGAGGTGATCCGGTCAACCAATTTCCGGTATAAACTTGAACCGCAGGTTGAGTTGAATACACATCAAGAACCCTTCCGCTATTATCATCGATTAACTTGGCTACATGTTTTAATTTACCTCTAACCCAATTATCGATAGACCAACAATTATCATATCCTTTGCCATATATAATTGCGGGGAAATCAGCTTTGATATCTACTCGAAGAGCCTTTAATGATGTAAAATCCATTGGAGAAGAGCATACGGGAGCGTATTCTCCTGTTGGGACTAAAGTATCATCAGTGGGCAAATACTTACTACAAGCCAACCAAAGTTTGTGATTTAAAGCACAACCATTATCCTCTCCCGATAAATTCCAATAACAATGATTTGTGAGATTCACAATCGTTTTTTTGTCAGTTGTTGCTGAATACTCTATTTCCAATTCATTATTTTCACTCCAATAATATGATACCTTAACAAAGAGATTGCCAGGATATCCTTCTTCGCCATCAGGACTTACTCTTGTGAATATAACTCTATTGTTTTCAACTTCAGAATCCCATATCTGATTTTGAAATCCTTCGGGACCGCCATGTAATGCATTGGGGCCACAATTTACCGCTAAATGATATTCAGCACCATCTATCGAAAATACTCCACGAGCAATTCTATTGGCATAGCGTCCCGCTGTCTTTCCACAACAAGGACCATCATATAAATAATCCTCAATAGATGAATATCCAAGTGTTACATCTGCCAAATCTCCATTTTTGTCAGGCACTATAACAGAAACAACTCCCGCTCCAATTGACGACAATGTCACTTTGGCTCCGGAGTTATTAGTTATTGTATATAATTTAGCCTCTCCTTTAGAGGTCATTGATGTCTTGGTTAAAATCTCCATTTTCACAACGCCTAATTGCTTTGCAAATTTACTACATTAATCTTAATTACGGAAATTTTTATGTATTTTTTATTCACTTATTCAGCTAATTAAATAAATCCCTCAATATTGTTTTATTGCAAATTGCATATTTGACTTATTTTTATTATTTTTGTAGAACAAATAAAACATCTTTATTCTTTAAAATTTCATGAAAAAAATTATCATCACATTAGCTTTAGCTCCACTCTTTTTATTTTCGTGCACATCTATATCACAAATTGACCAGACTCGCCTATTATCCGGCACAACTAAAATAATACAAGCATACACTATTACAGATGCTCAGATGGCAGCATATGTTAAAGACTATATTGCTCAAACCGATGCTGCAAACAAGGTGTGTAGCGAAAGTAACGCTTACACTAAACGATTACGCAAACTCACAGCCGGGCTAACCGAAGCAAATGGCATACCTTTAAATTTTAAAGTATATAATACTCGAGATGTCAACGCATTTGCTTGCCCCGATGGAAGCATTAGAGTTTATTCCGGGTTAATGGATATAATGACCGATGACGAAGTCCTTGGAGTAATCGGGCATGAAATTGGACATATTGCTAATCGCGATTCAAAAGATGCATTCAAAAACTCTTTATTGACATCGGCACTTAAAGATGGCATTGCATCAACAGGAAGCACAGCAGCCCTACTCACCGACTCTGAACTCGGCGCCTTGGGTGAATCGTTCCTAAATGCGAACTATTCTCAAAAACAAGAATATGCAGCCGATGAATATGGGTATGAGTTCTTAAAAAAACACAATAAAAACCCATACGCAATGGTTTTATCTTTTAAGAAACTTCAGCAATTGCAAGGAGCATCAACATCAAGTTCCAATATTATAAATCAACTATTCTCAACCCACCCCGAATTAGACAAGCGAATTGATCGCATGGAAAAACGTGCGAAAAAAGACGGATATATAAAATAACCCAAGAAGATGAAACGAATCTTTTTTCTCATAATTTTTTCCGTTATCTTTACTTCTCCTATCTCAAATGCACAACGTTGGGGACGCATTATTTCGGGGGCGGCTAAAGCATATCAAGCTTACACCATCACCGATGCTGATATGGCAGCATATGTAAAAGATTATATAACCCAACTCGACGCAAGCAGCTATGCATGCAAGAATAGCAGCAAGTATTCAATTCGTCTTAAACGCCTTACAAAAGGATTAACTTCGGCAAATGGGATAAAACTAAACTTTAAAGCCTATCAAACCAACGACGTAAATGCGTTTGCGTGCCCCGATGGAAGCATTCGTGTATTTACCGGACTCCTTGATATCATGACAGACGAAGAAGTGCTTGGTGTAATCGGACATGAGATAGGACACATCGCCAATCGCGACTCAAAAGAAGCATTTAAAAATGCGTTACTCACTTCAGCAATAATGGATGGAGTTTCAGCATTTAGCTACAAAGCCAATGTCTTTACGAGTTCTTCATTAGGCCAACTAAGTGAAGCATATCTCAACGCAAGTTATTCACGTCAACAAGAATATGCCGCCGACGACTATGGTTATAACTTTTTAAAGAGTCATGGCAAGAATCCTCGCGCAATGGCAAAAGCTTTGCAGAAACTTAAATCATTACAAGACAATCCAGGATCGTCATATTCCGAGGCTCTTTTGCAACTATTCTCTACCCACCCAAACATTGATGACCGAGTAGCAAGAATGAAGCAAAAAGCAAAACGAGAAGGCTATTTATAAATTTCATAAAACTAGAATATTGCAAATGCCTCAACAATATGCCGAAGTAATATTACCCCTTCCTCTTAATGCGACTTTTACATATCGTATTCCAGAAGATATGGTTCAACGAATAAAGGTTGGACAACGTGTTATCGTGCAATTTGGCTCAAAAAAATTTTACACCGGCATTATTGAATCAATCTCTCCTATCGCTCCTGAAGGATATGAGGTAAAAGACATAGTTTCAATACTCGACGATTTTTCTATAACAAAGCACCCACAACTAAAACTATGGCATTGGATAAGTGAATACTACCTTTGTTCTATAGGTGATGTTTACAAAGCTGCAGTTCCTGCCGGACTAAAAGTTGAAAGCGAAACATTTATTGAGCTTGACAAAGATTTTGAAGAAGATGAAGAAAACCGGTTAAGCGAAAGAGAAGTAATTATTTGCCAACTCCTTGAGCATGAAGGTAAATTATCCACTTCGGATATTGAAAAAAAAACAGGGTTCAAAAATTCGCTAAACATAATAAATCATCTAATCTCAATCGGAGCTGTAATCGTATCAGAAAAACTCATTGAGCGTTATCGATCAAAAAAAGAAACATATATAAAACTAATGGCTGAGCCAGGCGATAGCGATGGCTTACACAAGGCCTTTGATGCAGTCAAAGGTGCAAAGAAACAAGAAACACTTCTCCTTGCTCTAATTGAAATGAGTGGCTTCACTCGTAAGGGAGCAGAAACCCTTGAGGTATCAAGAGCGCAACTATTAGAGCGTACCGGAGTCACAACTGCAATTATATCAGCGTTAGCTAAAAAAGGTATTATTGAGGTATACAAAAAAGAGATTAATCGATTTCAATTCAGTGGAGTTGTAACATACAAACTCCCCACATTAAGCGAAGCTCAAGAGAATGCTCTAAACTCAATCACGGACTCTTTTTCAGAACACGCAATTACCCTACTACATGGAGTAACATCAAGTGGTAAAACAGAAATATATATCCACTTATTATCAAGAATTCTTCAGCAAAGCAAGCAAGCATTATTCCTTGTTCCGGAAATTGCACTCACCACACAACTCACTCATCGACTTCAAAAAGTTTTTGGAGAAAGAGTACTCATATATCACTCGCGATTTTCCGACAATGAAAGAGTGGATATTTGGAAAAAGCTCCTAACTGAAGACGAACCATGTGTAGTTATAGGCGCTCGCTCATCACTTTTTTTGCCATTCAGCAATTTAGGTATAGTAATTGTCGACGAAGAACATGAATCAAGCTACAAACAATATGACCCGGCACCAAGATACAACGCTCGCGACGTTGCTATTGTATTAGCATCAATGCATGGGGCAAAAACTCTGCTCGGGAGCGCCACTCCTTCTATTGAAACATATTATAAGGCAAAAACAGGTAAATTTGGCTTCGTTGAGCTACTCACAAGATATGAGAATGTCACACTCCCTCAAATTGAGACCGTTGACATGACAATTGCAAGAAAACGATATCTCACAAATGGCTCGTTTGCAAAACCAACTATCGATGCGGCGAATGAAGCTCTCAATAATAAAAATCAGATTATAGTATTCCATAATCGTCGAGGATTTGCACCAATGGCTCGATGCAAGCAATGTGCTTGGACACCCAAATGCGAGCATTGCGATGTCTCGCTTACCTATCACCGCTTTCAAAACCAACTTATCTGCCATTATTGTGGTGCCTCATATCCTCTTCCTACAATATGCCCGGCGTGTAAAGAACCTGCTGTTGAGATTCTGGGCTACGGCACCGAACGTATTGAAGAAGAAGTAGCAAATCTATTTCCTGAGCATAAAATTCTCAGAATGGACCTTGACACCACTCGCAACAAAGACAACTACGAGAATATCATTGAAGATTTTTCAAATCACAAGGCCAACATCTTAGTAGGCACTCAAATGGTAACAAAAGGTCTTGATTTTGGAGGAGTTAGCCTTGTTACAGTTCTTAATGCCGATAGATTGATTAACTTTCCCGATTTTAGATCGGCCGAAAGAGCTTATAATATGCTTGAACAAGTTTCAGGACGTGCCGGTAGGCGTAACACTCAAGGCAAAGTTATTGTACAAACGTCAAATCCCTCTCACCCAATAATTGATTTTTTAAAGAATCATGACTACACGGGATTTTTCAATCATGAAATCGAAGAACGCAAAGAATTTAATTATCCCCCATTCACCCGAGTTATATACATATACCTTAAACATCGAGACAACAATACCCTCTCAGAGATTGCAACAATATATGCTTCTCATTTACGACAACTATTTGGGAACAGAGTATTTGGCCCTGAAGAACCTATAATTTCTCGAATACAATCATTATACATTCGCAAAATTATGCTTAAGGTAGAGACAAATGCATCCATGGCAAAGGTAAAGAAAATATTACGCAACACCTACGAGCAAATGCATCAACTCCCTCGAATGAAAGGTATGATTGTTTATTACGATGTCGACCCTATGTAAATTATCGTTCCCTATATAAAAACAATGTGACCGCGTAATGGTCACATTATTTTTATTATTTTAACAACATTATCTTTACTTTCATTTCCCTTGGTAACCCGATGTGATAAATGATTGCTGGTCAGCGTAAAATTCGGGCGAGAAGAGTTGAGGAAGTGTTGTTTTGGGATTTTTATCAAGATATGCCTTTACGATTTTATAACCAAAGTAACGACCGGCACGACCTGGAGCATTCGCATTAATTATAGTTGTTGCAGGAGCCGGAGACAACAACTGGTCTACATCAGAGGGAGCTGTAGAATAAAGCAAATTTTTAGAAACAATTACGTCCCATGCTTTTTGTTCATTATCTTCGAGCCATTTAAATTGTTCGTCACTATACCCCAAAGCCAAAGCCATTGAAGCACCCGGTACTAAACGCATCTTTGCTTCAACCAACGCCCCTTGATAAAGCATGCGATTTAAAAGTGTTTCTGTACCATTTGGAACAAACGCATATTTTGTATTAGCAATATACGCCTCCACAATATCATAAGGCATAAATATAGATTCTTTATTTGCTTTTATATATTCATCAAATCCTTTATAAGCATCATGATTTTTACCTAAGTATTGATTTAGAACGAGCAACATAGTTGTCGAATCAGACATATATATCGAATGATGTCGATTTGATGACACTATAGAATAAATGTCACACAATTTCAAACCATCTAATTCCTTTATCATATTTTCTTCAACCCCACCTAACAAGTTTTCCAACTCATCAAGATTTGAATATAGTTTTTCCACCTCAGGGGTAAATATTTTAACAACATCTGAACCTACATATTTTACAAATGCAGAATCATCGGGATGCCCCATATTAAGCATAGTATTAACTGCCGATACTCCGTATGATGTTATTGAATCATTCAGCAATTCTTGATTTCCTGATTTTGAATATTCATATATAGTCTTATCCAATCTATTGACTTTCTTTGGGGTATATTTACCCACATTCTGAATTGACTCATTCTTTGATTCTCCTCCACACGAAGGAATAACCATAAAAGCTGTAATTGCAAGAATTGCTGTAATAACTATCTTTTTCATTTTTGTAAAATTTTAATATTACAAAGGTACAAGAATTTCATCAAAAAGCGCAAATTTATATCCAAATTCGCCTATATTTATTAATGTATTGACAAAAAAACACAAAACTACAATGTGAAATCGAACGTTATTTCTTAAATTTGCACTAATTTTTGCAACAATGACTAAATGCTTGAATAAAATATCGTCAATATTAATATTGTTGTTTGTCATTATATGCCCAACAACAATATTTGCGCGTGACTTCGTTGTCGTCATAGATCCCGGACACGGAGGTCATGACAGTGGAGCTATTGGGGTTAAGGCTCAAGAAAAAAATATTAATTTAGCCGTTGCAAAACTTCTCGGGAATAAGATTGAAAACGGGATAGACGATGTAAAAGTAGTTTACACTCGAACAACTGATAAATTCATCTCACTTCAACAACGAGCTAATATTGCCAATAAAGCAGGGGGAGATTTGTTTATCTCTATACATGTAAACTCAGTCGACATCAATACAGTAGGTCGCGAAAATGTAGCAGGTGCATCTGTATTTACTTTAGGATTACACAAATCAGAAGATAACCTTGCTGTTGCAAAACGCGAAAACGCTGTGATGAAATTAGAAAATGATTACACTACTACATATAGCGGATTTGATCCAAGCTCTACAGAGTCGTATATCATCTTTGAAATGAACCAAAACAAACATATGCTACAAAGCATTGAATTCGCCGGCAATGTGCAAAAGGAGCTCGTAAAAACTGCAGGGCGCGCCGATAGAGGCATTCGACAAGCCGGCTTTTGGGTTCTATGGGCAACGAGTATGCCCTCTATTTTAGTCGAGTTAGATTTTATATGTAATCCTACTCAAGAGGCATTTTTATCATCAAGCGAAGGCGAAGAAAAACTTGCAACCTCAATTTACAATGCATTCTTTAAATATCATTCGACTTACTCAAAACAAATATCTCAACAAGAAAAAAATGTAATACCGAAAGAATCTCCCCAAAAAACACTAAAAAAAATAGACAAAAATATCAAATCTAATCAACAAAAGAAGACTCAAGCTAATAGCGAAGCTATAACACACAAAAATACGAAAGAAGAAAAAACAAAAGACATAAAAAATATATCCACATCAAATAAAATTGGCGTCAACGATGAAATAGTATATCGTATTCAAATCTTCACTAGCGACAAAGAGCTAACAAAAGAATCTAAAGAATACAAAGGGCTATATCCGATATGGAAGTATCGAGATGGTCGTCTATGGAAATATACATATGAAAGCACCACATCTCTTGACGATGCAACCAAGATACTTAACAAGGTTAAAAATAAATTCCCAAATGCATTTATAGTTAAATTCAAAGATGGGAGACGCATAAAATAATTATTAAAAGAAATAGAAACAAATTAGACAATAAAATGAAGAAAATTTTCAAAAAAGAGGTTCTTATAGGAATTTGTGTAGCAATTGCTCTTGTCGTTTTATTTTGCGGAATAGAATTCCTTAAAGGCATAAACGTTTTTAAACCCGAAAATCACTATTACATTTCATACACAAATGTTGCAGGTCTTGACATTGCCTCTCCTGTCACAGTCAACGGGTTTAAAGTAGGACAAGTTCTTGATATTCAATATGAATACGAAAACCCAGGACATGTTTTAGTAGAAATAAGCCTTGACAAAGAACTAAAATTACCTCATGGAACAAAAGCCGTATTAGCGGCCGACCTACTCGGTTCGGCATCAATAATGCTCGACATGGGAAGAGATAAATCATTTTACGAAATTGGAGACAAAATTGAAGGAGCCACACCATCTGGGTTGATGGATAATGTCACAAAAGAAGTTCTACCCCAAGTAACTGCAATAATCCCTAAGGTTGATACCCTACTCACATCGGTTAATACAATTGTATCCAACCCTGCCATATATGCATCAATTAAAAGATTAGATGAAATCACCGCCAATCTAAGCGCCACAACTGAAAAGCTAAATAATTTTATTGGCTCATTAAATCCCGTGGTGGAAAATGTAGACGGATTTACAGCTAACCTTAATGACATTTCCAGTGATTTAGCAGTTGTGTCTAACGAGCTAAAATCTCTCCCTATAGATTCTACTATGGAAAACATTGCCACCGTATCATACAATCTACAAAATCTCACTGGAAATCTCAATAACACATTAGATGGAGTAAATACAACTATTAATGGATTAAACACATCACTTAATAGCAAAAACTCTTCATTGGGTCTTCTTATGAATGATGATAAATTATATCATAATTTAAATGGTGCAGTTACAAATCTTGACTCACTATTTATCGACATAAAAAAGAATCCAAAAAGATACATTTCAATTAAAGTATTTTAATTCAAATATACTATTTAGAAATATTCTAAATAAGAAAAAAATGCCGATAACCTGAACTCATAGTATTTAATAGGTTTATCGGCATTTTGACAAATAAACAAAGACATATTAAAACAACTCCCCACAAAAACACAATGCACCTATAACACTAATTATCAACAACAAACACGTCAAAATATAAAGCGTAAGTTTAATATATTTACTACTTCTCCCGTAATTCACTGAAATTCAGCATAGTTGTATCCAACTTATAATTTCCAAATATTTTTTGAATTGTTTTTATAAAAAAAAAAACTCAACTTTGTATTGAAAAAGTTTGCCTAAACTATAACAAAATCAATGGAAAAGACTCATAAAGAATTGTGGGAAAATTGCCTTGAATTCATTAAAGACAATATTCCTGCCGAACAATACGACGCCTGGTTTAAGGACATCTCCTCATTAGGCTACAAGGACGGAGCACTAAAATTGCTTGTGCCCTCTTCGTTCTTCGTAGAACAGCTTGAAAATCGTTATTTCAAACTGTTAGCCATAGCATTACGCAAATTCTACGGCAATGATGTCCAGCTATATTATAGCTACAACCAGATCAAAGACGAACCTTCAACCAATATAAAAGTGAAGAGTTCGAAACCGAGTCACATTGATACCAATACACCTATCGCCCCGGCAAACCCATTCAAACAAGAACAACTCGAGAATATTGACCCTCAATTAAATCCAAGATACAACTTCGAGAACTACTATAAGAGTAACAGTAATAAAATTGCGCTAACAATAGGAGAAGCTATTGCTACAAATCCAAAGTGCAAAACCTTCAACCCCCTATTCATATTCGGACCATCTGGAGTTGGCAAAACTCACCTCATACAAGCTATTGGTATACGCATAAAAGAGGACAACCCTCAAAACAGAGTGCTTTATGTTACCGCCCGACTCTTTGAAAGCCAATACACAGCAGCAGTAGCACGAAGCAAAGTCAACGAATTCATCAACTTCTATCAAAGCATCGACACTCTAATCATTGATGATATTCAAGATTTAATTGGAAAGCAAAAGACACAAAACACGTTCTTCCATATATTCAACCACCTCCACCAAAATCAAAAACAATTGATTTTATCAAGCGACTGCTGCCCATCTCAAATGGACGGAATGGAAGCGCGTCTATTATCTCGTTTCAAATGGGGAATGACAGCTGAGCTTGAACGTCCTGACTTTGAGCTTCGCAAAGGTGTACTAATCCAAAAAGCTGAACAAGACGGGCTTGCTATACCCGAGGAAGTTCTTGATTTTATTGCCACAAATGTAACAGATAGCATTAGAGAACTTGAAGGCATTATTGTATCTTTAATGGCACATGCAACAGTCCTAAATCAAGAAATCACTATCGAACTCGCTCGAAACGTTCTTGCAAATGCGATTAAAGTCAATAAACGCCAGATTAACTTTGAAATGATTACTCAAGAAGTGTGCTCATATTATCAAATTGATCCCGATTTAATTTTCACAAAAACCCGCAAACGTGAAATCTCCGATGCTCGACAAATGATAATGTATCTATCTAAAAAACTGGCAAAAATGCCATTAACAGCAATCGGTACCCGACTTTCACGCACTCACGCAACCGTATTACATGCGTGCAACAATATAGACGAACGCTTAGCGTTTGAAAAACAGCTCCAAGAAGACGTGAAAAAAATCGAAGAAACTCTAAAAAATTAATATTCAACAATCACAACCCTAAAAAAAACAGTGTAACGACTTAGCTAATCGTTACACTGTTTTTTTCTTTAAAGGAATACTCTATAATTCAAACCCCTTTGATTTGATGAAATCAAAATATATCTTTGAAAATACCTCATTAGCTTCTTTTGTATAGCGAACATCTGTAAAGACTTGAGCCAATGTTTGCTTATTGTTTTCTGCAACAAAATTTTTACTATCTTCACGAGCCTCTTTCTCTGCATAAAGCGACTTTATAGTATCGTCATCATAATCTACATATAATTCTTTGTGTAAAATAGCTTCGATAGGCAAGCGATCGCTTGTAGGTGCATCTCCATCGGGCACACCCAAAGTTATTGTTGTAACAGGCACTACCCTATCGGGCAGATTTAAAGCTTCGGCTATTTGCGGTGCATTATATGTGGTAGTTCCAAGATAGCAACAACCATAACCGTGCATTTCAGCTATTGTACAAAATTGTTGAGCAAAGATTGTCACATCTAATACCGCCGTCATAAATGATTGGAAATTGTCATACCCCGGCACAGCATCACTCACCTCACACCATTTGACAAAACGATTAAAATCAGCACAAAAAGTCAACACCACATCACACCCTTTAACTGATGGTTGATTAAAGTGCGCCGGCGACAACTTTTCTTTTCCTTCCGGAGTTCGAGTTGTCACTACGCTATATAGTTGCATATTACCAGTTGTGGGAGCATGAGACGCTTCTGTCAACATTTGTGCAATCTTTTCGTCAGAAATATTTTCTTTTGTATATTTTCTGACTGTTTTGCGTTTCAAAAAGAAATTATTTTCACTCATATCGTTTAATTTTATTATGACTACAAAGGTAGCTAAAATGTCACAACAATGCAACCATAAATATCATTTGCATAAACAATAAATATTTATAAGTTTTTCGTTTTGGAAAACTTTTGCCACTACAGTAAAATATCATTCAACTATTAATCAATATGTTAGCATTTTATTTTGGAAAACTTTACAAATTTGTAGAAAAATATTTGTAAATAAATTTGGTAGGATAATTTTTTTTTCAGAATTTTGCAAAGTAATTTTTTAGCAACATTTTTCATATTAAATCTAACCTCTAACCAT
Source organism: Muribaculaceae bacterium (assembly GCA_017399915.1). GTDB lineage: Bacteria > Bacteroidota > Bacteroidia > Bacteroidales > Muribaculaceae > RGIG4079. The sequence continues at coordinate 94,872 of JAFQAS010000058.1, read as the reverse complement.
TCTAATAAAAAAACAAAATCGTGGAACAGAAAATCTACTCTTACGATGAGGCATATGAAGCCTCGTTGAAATACTTTAACGGAGATGAGCTTGCCGCTCGCGTGTGGGTAAGCAAGTATGCACTCAAAGATTCATATGGTAACATATATGAACAAACTCCGGAGGATATGCACAATCGCATTGCCGACGAGATTGTACGCATTGAAAACAAATATGAATCTCCCATGTCGAAAGAAGAGCTCATGGGGCTTCTTCAAAACTTCAAATATATAGTTCCTCAAGGTAGTCCAATGTCGGGCATTGGCAACAATCACCAAGTGGGTTCTCTTTCTAACTGTTTTGTTATTGGTATTGATGGCAACCCCGACTCATATGGCGGCATCATTCGTATTGATGAAGAACAAGTTCAATTGATGAAACGTCGTGGTGGTGTTGGGCATGACTTGTCGCACATTCGCCCCAAAGGCACTCCCGTAAAAAACTCGGCGCTCACATCTACCGGCCTTGTTCCCTTCATGGAACGTTATTCAAACTCAACCCGCGAAGTAGCTCAAGATGGTCGTCGCGGAGCATTGATGATTTCGGTGAGCATCAAGCACCCCGACTCTGAATCATTTATCGACGCAAAAATGACTGAAGGCAAAGTTACAGGCGCCAACGTTTCAGTTAGAATAGACGATGCATTTATGCAAGCGGCTGTTGAAGGCAAGCCTTACATACAACAATATCCTGTTGACAGCCCCAACCCGGTTATGACAAAAGAGGTTAACGCTTCTGAAATTTGGGCTAAAATCATTCACAACGCATGGAAATCGGCCGAACCCGGCATCTTATTCTGGGATACTATCACACGCGAATCAGTTCCCGATTGTTATGCCGACTTAGGATTCCGCACCATTTCAACCAATCCATGTGGTGAGATTCCATTGTGTCCTTACGATAGCTGCCGTCTACTTGCTATCAACCTATATTCTTATGTACAGAACCCATTCACTCCCGAAGCATACTTCGATTTCGACCTATTCAAAGAACACGTAGCTAAGGCTCAACGTATCATGGACGATATCATCGACCTCGAAATGGAAAAAATCGATAAAATCCTTGAAAAGATCGACTCCGACCCTGAAACCGAAGAAGTAAAATCTATCGAACGTAATCTTTGGGACAAAATCAGAACTAAAACACTCAAAGGCCGTCGTACCGGTGTAGGCACAACTGCCGAAGGTGATATGCTTGCCGCCCTTGGATATCGTTATGGTACTGCTGAAGCTACTGATTTCTCAGAAAAAGTTCACAAGACATTGGCATTAGCTGCATATGGTTCATCAGTTGAGCTCGCTCGTCAACGTGGGGCATTCGAAATTTTCGATGCTGAACGCGAGAAAAACAATCCATTCATCAATCGCTTGAAAGATGAATCGCCTGAACTATATGAAAATATGGTTAAATATGGTCGTCGCAATATCGCTTGTCTCACCATTGCTCCTACCGGAACAACAAGCCTTATGACAAGAACAACGTCAGGTATCGAACCGGTATTCTTACCTGTATACAAACGTCGTCGCAAAGTAAACCCCAACGACACCGATGTGCATGTTGACTTTACTGATGAAACCGGCGATGCATTTGAAGAATATGTAGTTTACCACCCAAAATTTGTTGATTGGATGAAGATCAACAACATCGAGGTTAAGAAAAACTATAGCCAAGAAGAACTTGAAGAATTGGTTGCAAAATCACCTTACAACAAAGCAACTTCAAACGATGTCGATTGGCTCGAAAAAGTAAAAATGCAAGGACGTGTACAAAAATGGGTTGACCACTCTATTTCTGTAACAATCAACCTCCCTGCCGACGTAAGCGAAGAACTCGTGAACAAACTATATGTTGAAGCATGGAAATCGGGTTGTAAAGGATGTACCGTTTATCGCGATGGTTCTCGCGCAGGTGTACTCGTTTCACTTGAAAAGAAATCCGACACTAAGACTGAAGAGATCAAACCTCATATCGCAAAACGCCCAATCGAGCTCGAAGCCGATGTGGTAAGATTCCAAAACAACAAAGAGAAATGGATTGCGTTTGTAGGTCTTATTGATGGTGAACCTTACGAAATTTTCACAGGTCTTGCCGATGACGAAGATGGCATCTTCTGTCCAAAATCTGTAACACGAGGCAAAATCATCAAAGCTATTGATGAGAATGGCAATAAACGCTATGACTTCCAATTCATCAACAAGCGTGGCTACAAAACCACTATCGAAGGTTTGTCTGACAAATTCAATCCTGAATATTGGAACTATGCTAAACTCATCTCAGGAGTATTGCGCTATGGCATGCCTATCGACCAAGTATTGAAACTTATTGGTAGTCTTGAGCTCGATAGCCAATCAATCAACACATGGAAAATGGGTGTAGAACGTGCCTTGAAAAAATACCTTCCAAATGGTATGAAAGCAAAAGGACAAACTTGTCCTAACTGCGGACAAGAAACATTAATTTATCAAGAAGGATGTCTTATTTGTACTTCATGTGGCACTTCAAAATGTGGATAATGAAGCATTAATTGAATAAAAATCTCAGAAAACGGCTAAATTTTGATTTTTTTCTCAAAATTTAGCCGTTACTTTTAGAAATAATGTGTAATTTTAAGCGTTGATTCTAATAACAGATAGTTTAAACAAAAAATTACTTAAAGATAAAACCATAAATTATGAAAATCTCATTTAATATCGACTACCGCACTAATTGGGGAGAATCGGTATATATTTCGGGTAACATTCCCGAACTTGGCAACAACGACGAAAGCCAAGCAAAACAACTCAACCTTGATGGCAGTGAGTCTTGGTCAATAGAACTTGACATTGACGACTCTACTCCCGATTTCCAATACCACTATTTTATCCGCCACGAAAACGGTTATACTAAAAAAGAATGGGGAAAAGGACACTCATTCCGTCGTGGTCGCAGTGCAAAAAACTACGAAATATTCGACCGTTGGCAAGATCAACCATGGGATCGCCCATATTACTCTTCGGCGTTCACCGACTGTATTTGCCATAGAGCCGAACGTCAAAAACCTTTGACAATGAAATATGGCATTGTCAATATTCGCGTATCAGCTCCAATGGTAAACAACGATGAAGTATTAGCAATATGTGGTGGCATTGACGCCCTTGGCAATTGGGACGCAAGCAAGGCAGTTGAAATGAACGACGCAAATTTCCCTGAATGGGACGTCAATATCGATTTCAAAGCTCTCGAGCCTAACTTTGAATACAAATTCATAATTCTCAAAAAAGACACCAAAGAGGTAGTCGCATGGGAAGGTGGAGATAACAGAGTATTCTACATCACTCCATCACAAAAGAATGAAGTGCTTGTAGTTTCAGGCATGCGATTCATCAATCCACAAGCCCCATGGCGTGGTGCCGGTGTTGCTATTCCTGTGTTCTCTGTACGCACTGAAGAAGACTTCGGCGCTGGTGATTTCTATGATTTGAAGAAAATGATTGATTGGGCTGTTGTGACAGGTCAAAAATTCTTGCAACTACTCCCTATCAACGACACTACAATGACTCATACATGGACCGACTCATATCCCTACAATGCAAATTCAACATTTGCGCTTCACCCCATGTATTTGCGCCTTCAAGAACTTGGCACACTAAACGACCCTGAACGACAAGCCTATTACGACAATCTCGGCAAAGAGCTCAACGAGCTTAAAGAGATTGACTACGAAAGAGTAAACCAAGGCAAAATCGCTTTCACTCGTGAAATATTCGCTCAAGAAGGTGACAAAGTTGTTGCTTCTAAAGAATTTAACGACTTCGTAAGCCGCAATGCCGATTGGCTAACTCCTTACGCTGCTTTCTGCGTGCTTCGCGATAAGTTCCAAACACCCGATTTCATGAATTGGGGCGAATATGCCAACTACGACGAAAAAAAGGTAGCAAAATTCGTCAAAGAGCACAAAAACGAAATAAACTACGTATATTACATACAATACAACCTCGACAAACAAATGCGCCATGTGCGCGACTATGCACATAGCAAAGGGGTAGCAATAAAAGGTGATATCCCCATCGGCATCTCACGCACAAGTGTCGACGCTTGGATTTCTCCTCGATTATTCAACATGGATTGCCAAGCCGGTGCACCACCCGATGACTTCTCAGTATTAGGCCAAAACTGGGGCTTCCCAACATATAACTGGGAAGAGATGAACAAAGACGGCTTCGCATGGTGGAAAGCTCGCTTCCGCAAAATGTCGGAATATTTCGACGCTTACCGCATCGACCACGTGCTCGGCTTCTTCCGCATTTGGCAAATTCCTATGGACGCCGTCCATGGCTTGCTTGGGGTATTCAGCCCAGCCCTACCTTTCACTCCCGAAGAATTGCGCTACGGATACGACTTCTGGCTTGATGTAGACCTTCAAACTACTCCTTATATTATGGACTACTTCTTGCACGACTTCTTCGGTGAATTTACCGACGAGGTGCGCAATGTATTCCTCAATAGCGTAGGTTACGGCCGCTATAAACTCAAGGATGAGTTCAACACTCAACGCAAAGTGGTCAACTACTTCGCTACACAAGAAAAGAACGAGAAAAACGACAAGATATGCAATGCCCTCCTCGGCTTAATCGACGATGTGCTATTCGTTGAAGACCCCGACGAAAAAGGCAAATATCACCCACGCATCTCGGCTCAATACACATATATCTATCGTTCATTGAATGATTACGAAAAATGGTGTTTCGATCGTCTTTACAACGACTTCTACTACCATCGTCACAACGACTTCTGGTATGGCAAAGCAATGTGGAAGCTCCCTGCATTGACCGATGCTACCGACATGCTTGTGTGTGCCGAAGACCTCGGCATGATACCCGATTGCGTTCCTGCCGTGATGAGTGCACTTCAAATCCTTTCGCTCGAAATCCAACGTATGCCAAAAGACCCTAAAGCCGAATTTGGCAACACATGGCACTACCCATATCAATCGGTTTGTACTACATCAACTCACGACATGGGTGGCATACGCCAATGGTGGGAAGAAGACCACGAAAAGACTCAACATTTCTTCAACAACACCCTACAAGCCGGTGGCGAAGCACCCTACTTTGCCGAACCATGGGTATGTGATAAGATTGTGAGCCTACACCTCAACTCTCCATCAATGTTGTGTATCCTTCCATTGCAAGATTGGCTCTCAATCGATGGTGCGCTCCGTCGCGAAAACCCACTCGAAGAGCAAATCAACGTGCCTGCCAACCCACGCCACTACTGGCGCTATCGCATGCACTTGACAATGGAACAACTACTCGCTAGCGATGACTTCAACAAACTCATCAAAGAAAAAGTAACCGAAAGCGGTCGATAAGCGCAGCGAGATATCTTATAAAAAGGTTGAGAAGCAATTTACTTCACAACCTTTTATTTTTTACACCAAAATAACTATCTTTGCAGTGTAAAAGCAGCGCGGGCGTTTCGTCGCTCACTCACGCATGAGGGGTGAGAGGAAAGTCCGGGCAACACAGAGCACCATATTTCTTAACGGGAAGCTATCGGTAACGGTAGAGAAGTGTGACAGAAAATAACCGCCTCCACACGGAGGTAAGGGTGAAAAGGTGGAGTAAGAGCCCACCGGGTGCAATAGCGATATTGCATGCCGCACACCTTATGGGTTGCAAGCTCAAGTATACCGGCATTTAAGGGCTGCTCGTCCATTGTCGGGGGGTAGAGTGCTGAAACGCACGTTTCAAGCGGTGTGGCGACACATCGTTAAGATAAATGACGAAACGCCGTGGCATCTCCCCATCGGGGATAGTACCACGGCGACATAACCCGGCTTATAGCCTGCGCTAAGCTTTTATTTTATAACATCTTTACAGTATCAGCGACTTCAATCTTTGTTTCGGGCTGAGATGGCTTCTCTTCAACCGGTACTGTCCCATTAACCACCTCTGTAGCCTTTTCTTTTACCGATGTTTCTTTTGCTATAGTATCAACCGATTTTGTCGATGATTTTTTCGTGTCTTTGGCAATAGAATCTATTGACACTACTTTGTCGATGGTTGACAAGGTGTCGACAGCAATTTTCTTGCTTGAAATTTTCACTACATTGCGACCTTCTTTATCATTCACCTTCATATCACGAGCTCCCGGACTCACGATGATAGGCATACCCTTTTCGACATATTCAACCAATTCAAGGATATTTTCATTTTTGATGCGGATACAACCATGGCTCACACGTTTTCCGAGCGCACCGGGAGAGCATGTGCCATGAATTCCCACACCACTTGTCACAGGTGTTTTGAGGCGAATGAAACGTGGCCCGTATTGTCCGCGAGTTTGACTCACACGACCATTTTTATCGCGGAACAACCAATCAGTGCTATTATATACCCCTTCGGCCGAGAAGAATCCTTCGGGAGTGCGCGAATCCCAATCACCCGATTTTGAGCCATAATTCTTTGCACAAGCCATTGTGTATTCTTTTTCCACACGACCATATTTGTCGCAAAGCACCACTTTCATGCGGTCTTTATCAACAATGATAAAGTGATTGTAACGGCTATTTAGAAGTTTTTGGGCATATGAAAGGCTTTCTTTTGTCATTTGTGGCAAAATCCCTTGTGAATACTCCTCCCAATGAGCTGAATTCTTCATATATTCAACCGCCTCTTCGGGAGTAGCAAATTCGACATGTGTATATGCTTTAGTTGCCTCATTAGCATCTAATGATTTCGCGGTATCGGGTACTACAGCCTCAGCGTCGGGTGCTAATGAATCAGATTCAAGCATCTTCTCATCTATAACCGAATTGTCAGCACCATTAGTCGCTCCGGGGCCATCACCATAATACACCTCTGATGTTGACTCTGAAGACCCTCCGCATGAAGCCAACCCAAGCATTGTGGCAATTCCTCCACAAATAAATAATTTTTTGATATTATCGTTTTTCATTTTTGAAAGTTTTATTTTGGCACAAAAATAATACTATTTATTTATCTGCACTTAATTTTAATTTGATTTTAATTACAAAACCTATAATTTTTATGATAAAATATAGTGTTTTAATGATTTACTCTTTACCCGACGCCTAAATCTGTGTTTTGCAAAAGCACCTCAATGGCAGGATTATCTTTAATATGAGGATAAACCTCAGTGACAAACCATCGTTGTAAATCTTCATCAACTTCAATTGATGTAGTGTTTTTATTAAACAGATTCACACTTATATACTCAAAATATTTGAGTGCAGTGTCAATATCGGATATAATGCGCTCTTTCGACTCCCCTTTTGTGCCACAAAGCAAACATATTCCATCAAAATATTTTGCCACATCACGTGCCGTAACCTCAGAGGGAATACCTTTATTCCACTTGTTTCGCAACGATGCATCAAATGTTTCTATCCCACAGCGGAATTTAACCTTAGCCGGAGCAAATTGCCGCGCAAATTTTTCGAGATGCGTTCTATACATATAATGGGATTCAAACCATATAGTGTGGATTTTCTTTTCGGCTACAATATGCTTAATCAATGCGATTGTATCTTTATCCAGCTCCATGGCCGAACCCGAGTTAATCACATCGAGAACACCATAATGCCCCGTGACTTTTTCAAGCTCTTTGCTATTCAGCTCATATGGGTTTTCGCTCACATCGTGGAAATAATCGCAATATGCACACTTTTTCCACCGGCAACCTGTACCTTGCAGCAGTACGAATTCACGAGGAAACTTGTCGTGAATCAAAGAATATCGTTCCATGACCAACTATTTCAATACATTTTTGCGCAAATATGCAATCACTACATATGCCATTGGAGTGCCAAACACCGCTTCAATCAACAACTTTGACACATATTGGAACACAAGCATATATATCAAATCATGAGTGGACACGACTCCCAAGAACGCGATTAATACAAATGGCAATGTATCGAATATATAGCCAACCATTGAGCTACCAATCGTTCTCACCCATAATCTGCGACCATTGGTCAATTTCTTTATCCGTTCCATGAGCCATGCGTTTGACAACTCTCCCAACAAAAAGCCGGCAAGCGAGCCTATTACAATGCGAGGCACATAATTAAATATGTGATTGTAGGCACTTGCCGTTTCATCAAGATAGCCGGGCGATGGCAACCACACCCCTATTTGTGTACATAACACCAATATCACATTGCACACAAATGTCATAAATATCACCTTGCGCGCAGTGCGATATCCCCAAATCTCGGTCAACACATCTCCAAGCATATATGCAAAGGGGAATGTAATTGTTCCGGCATCAAAATAAAATAGATCAAAAAGACTAATGACTTTTACAGCCATTATGTTCGACACAAGATATAGTGTCACAAAGAGAGCCACCACGGCCATTAATAGCCTCTGGCTACGTTCTCGGTTTTTTAAAGGGTTGTCCGATACCTTATCCATAATTCACTAAATTTCAGCGCCTTTCGACGCGTTCCACAATAAAAAAAGGAAGCTCAAAGAGCTTCCTTGCGGAGAGAGAGGGATTCGAACCCCCGGAGGTGTTACCCTCAACGGTTTTCAAGACCGCCGCAATCGACCACTCTGCCATCTCTCCTAATCGAGGTTGTGTTTCGATTACGGGTGCAAAGATAATCACTTTTTTTATTCCTCACAAATTTTTTCTCAACTTTTTTCAAAAAAAAATTATTTATTTGCTGTTATATTCATAATTTGAGTTATTTACATTAAATTTGTGAGATTAATACCACATTTATGAAATATATCTCACTAATAAAAGACAAATCCTTTGCTATATGGGGCTATCTATGTAAAGATGTGTGGAGCGATACACGCGATGATTGGCGCATTCGCTTTATCAAAACAATCAACCTCTCGGTAAGATCATTTCTCGACTCCGATTTACAATCACGAGCCGCCGGTCTCACATATCGCACACTATTGGCATTAGTGCCGGCCTTGGCAATTCTTTTTGCTATTGGTCGTGGGTTTGGGTTCCACAAGCTGCTACAAACACAAATCTTCAGCTATATACCTGCTCAACGCGAAGCTCTTGAAACAACATTCGGTTTCGTTGAAGCATATCTTGCACAATCATCTGAAGGGATATTTGTCGGTATTGGTATTGTGATGTTATTGTGGACAATGATTTCATTGATGAATAATATCGAATCAACGTTCAACACAATTTGGGGTATTAAGCGCGGACGTAATATTTTACGCAAAATCACTGACTACACTTCGATGTTGTTGATATTACCGGTGCTTATGATATGCGCCAGTGGTTTATCTATTTTTATGACATCGACCCTTCAAAACACGTTTGATTTTGAATTCATGTCACCCCTACTTTCATTCTTGTTCAAATTTGCATCATATGCATTCACATGGTTATTTTTTGCAGCTATGTTTATGCTTATACCAAATACTAAAGTAAAGTTCAAGAACGCACTAATTGCAGGAATATTCTCAGGCACCGGGTTCTTAATTTTACAATGGCTTTTTGTGTCGGGACAATTATATGTATCAAAATATAACGCCATATATGGTAGTTTCTCCTTCTTGCCATTATTGCTTATATGGATTCACTTCTCATGGGTAGTAATCTTATCGGGTATCGTGGTGTGTTACTCATCACAAAGCATCTACCGATTTAATTTCTCTAATAAAATCAATGAAATATCTAACGATTATCGCAACAAAATCACGTTAGCGATAATGAGTGTGATTGTGAAACAATTTGCCCAAGGACACAAACCAATCACAATTGACGACCTCACTAATAGATATAATTTCCCTCCACGCATAGCGATGGAAATCACCGAAGAGCTTATTGAAGCTGATTTAGTGTCGAGAGTAATCATTGAAGATGACGACAATACCGAGCCCGGTTTTCAGCCAGCCATTGACATCAACAAACTGTCGGTAGCATATGTGCTAAATAAACTTGACAATCATGGCGCTTCGGGATTTGTACCTCAATTTGATGACAATTTCAGCACTATAAACAACATCCTTGACAATATCGAGGGGGCAATTCCCCAAAGCACAGACAATCAACTAATAAAAGATATTGATATCAATCTTAACAATAAACAATAAATAATAAATTAAAGAATAATGAAAAAAGTAATCGCAACAACCAACGCACCTGGTGCTATTGGTCCTTATAGCCAAGCTATCGACACCGGTTCTTTCGTATTTATCTCAGGTCAAATACCTGTAAATCCTGCCACCGGAGAAATTCCTAAAGGAATTGAAGCACAAGCAGCTCAATCAATGGCTAACATCAAAGCTATCCTTGCCGAAGCCGGTTTGACAATGGACAATGTCGTTAAAACTACAGTATTCCTTGCCGACATGAGCCTCTTTGCCGACATGAATAAGGTATATGCCGAAAACTTTACAGCACCCTTCCCTGCTCGCTCTGCAGTAGCAGTGAAAGAGCTTCCTAAACAAGTACTCGTAGAAATTGAAGTAATCGCAGTGAGATAATATCGCTTAATAATAGAAAAAACAATCCTACCGACTTAAAGCCGGCAGGATTGTTTTTTTCTATATAAATTTTACCTGCACCTGATATTGTTATATATCAATAGTTCTAATACTTTTTAAATTAAATCCACAACCATCATTTATACGAGAGATAGCAAGTCGGCCACTATAAACGTGCTGCCGCCGATGAAGATTGTATCAGAGGGTGTGGCATTGGCAAGGGCTGCTTTATAGGCATCTTCTACCGAGGGATATTGAGATCCTACCAATCCACATTCAGCAGCGATTTCGGCAAGTTGGTCAACCGGCATAGCTCGTTCAATTTGTGCGTTAGTAAGATAGTATCGTGCTGTTTTGGGCATCATTTCGAGAATATGGCTCACGTCTTTGTCGTTGACAAATCCTATAATCATGTGTAATGTGCCGTCAATTGACTTTAGTCGGCGAGAAAGGTATTGCCAACCACCTACATTATGCCCGGTGTCGCACACGACATGAGGATTGCGATGTAACGTCATCCAACGCCCCATTAATCCGGTCAAACTTCCAACATGAGCAAAACCATCTTTAACAGATTGAGCCGACACTTTAATGCCACATTCTGCAAGCAATGGCAATGCAGTGAGAATTGTAGCAGCATTTTTAGGCTGACAATCGCCCATAAGCTCACCTATGATATCTCCATATGGTGTATTCTTATATAACAATCCATCTTGTAGTGGTTCAATTGAGTCAAATGGCGCAACATCTTCGGCAAAATATATCGGAGCTCTTTGTTCATTGGCTTTTTGTAGAAACACTTCTCGAACCGAGCCTTGCGCTTCGCCTATCACAACCGGCACCGAAGGTTTAATTATTCCGGCCTTTTCCGATGCAATCGACTCTAATGTATTGCCAAGGAATGCGGTGTGATCAAACGAAATATTTGTAATAACACTTAGTATTGGAGTTATGATATTTGTACTATCCAATCGACCTCCAAGACCTGTTTCTATAACTGCAATATCAACCTTCTCTCGAGCAAAGTATTCGAAAGCCATTGTCATAGTCAATTCAAAAAATGATGGATAACACTCAAGCGACATGGCTCGATAGCGATTTACAAAATCAACTACTGCATCGCGTGAAATCATTCTACCATTAACTCGAATACGTTCACGGAAATCAACTAAATGTGGAGAGGTATATAGCCCAACTCTATAACCTGCCGATTGAAGAATGGCAGCAAGAGTATGAGCCGTTGATCCTTTGCCATTTGTTCCCGCAATGTGAATCGTAAGATAATTCTTATGTGGTGTTCCAAATTTTTCATCAAGCAGTTTCACGGTGTCAAGACCCGGCTTGTATGCCGATGCACCGACTCGCTGAAACATTGGCATACTCGTATAAAGGAATTCTATAGCGTCGTTATATTCTTTCATGTCAATAAATTATATATCCGGCGATACCGGCAAGTATTATAACCAAAATGGGGTGTAGCTTGGCAAAATACACCAAACAAAAAGCACTTATACAGATTATTATACTATTAATTATTTCAGATTGTTCTATTCCAAAATTTTGTTCATTCATTAACAACATCGCCGCCGACGCAATTAGTCCTACAATTACGATACGTAGCCCTTTGAAAATGCCCCGAATTGCAATACTATCTTTATGCCGCGCAATGAAATGACTTGTATACATAACCATTAATGCCGGTGGTAGCACAACAACGAAGGTGCAAAGTATCGAACCTAAAATTCCCCAAATGGGAGCCGCAAATTCAGGCGAGGCTGCAGTTGGTGCCACATACCCTATATAAGTGGCCGAATTTATTCCTATAGGCCCCGGTGTCATCTGTGATATTGCAACAATGTCGGTAAATACTTGACGAGTTATCCAGCCATTACCCACTATCTCGCTCTCAATAAGTGATAGCATTGCATATCCACCTCCAAAACCGAACAACCCTATTTTAAGGTAGCTCCACATTAGTTTGAGATATATCATGATTCAATCTCCTCCTTTCTGCCACTTATACGAGCATGTTGGCGACGCAACCAAAGATAACCGCCTAAGCCCCCTAATACAATAAATATAATAGGATTTGATATTATGGGTAATTTCGACCATATCAACAAAGCGACTACTACCGGAATAAGAACGGTCTTCCACCCAATTTTCGCGGTTCGAGCGGCAGATATTACAGGAGCAATAATCAATGCCACAACTGCCGGGCGAATTCCTCGGAATATATTATTCAATGTCTCATTACTCTTTATCATATCGGGAGTAAGAAATATAGCGATAGCCAATATCATCGTAAACGAAGGGATTATTGTTCCTAAAGCTGCGATTACAGCTCCTCCACGACCACGTAATTTATCTCCTACTGCCACAGCCATATTCACAGCCAATATACCGGGTATAGATTGCGCCACTGCTAATAAATCGAGAAACTCCTCTTTTGTCACCCAATGTTTTTTATCTACAATCTCTTTCTCTATAATAGAAATCATTGCCCATCCACCACCAAAAGTAAATGCGCCTATTTTGAAAAAGACAATAAATAAGTCAAACAAAATACCTTTCATACTATGTTATATAGAAATTCTATGCAAAATTAGTGAAATTAACCTCATTAATTCTAAAAAACGCTCATTAATATTCACAATCATCAATAATTCTACTTTTTTTCACTATCTTTGTCGACTAATTACAATTAATTATATATGATTTAAAACTTGTTGAATAATGAATAAAATTTTCCGCAACATAACCTACATAATTGCGATAGCTTCTATCGTGTCGTCTTGTTCCTCTATCAACCAAACTCACGACACCTCTAAAGTAATCTCTACAAAGGACTATTCTCGTGGAGAATACCAAACAATCACTATTGACGAAGGCAAAAAGAAAGATGCTAAAAAGAAGAAGAAAAAAGAAGACAAAAACAAGAAAAACAAAAGCAAAAACACCAATAAAGAGTTCTCTTCTAATTCTAACAACACAAGTCTAACCTTGGATAATCTTCAAGGTGAGTGGACTCTATATTCTAAATTCAACACAATTATCACCGAAGATGAGCGTCCTTTTATCATCTTTGAAAAAGACAATTTAGAAGAACTAAAGGCAGACAAAAATATTGCTCCATCTAATAAGTTTTATGCCAATGATGGTTGTAATACAATCAATGCGGATTTTGAAATTAATCAAGAAAACACCCTCATCACATTTACCAACGCATTAAAAACTCAACGATATTGTACTGCCGAAGACGCCCCTTACGAATACGACATCAACGGAGCATTTAGCAGAGCAAAAAAACATACTATCACAATGAACGGAAATGAGATATTCTTGAATTTCATTGATGAACATGGAGTAACAATGTTGACATTTAGCAAAATCAATCTCAATTTTTTAGATGGCATTTGGAAAATCACTAAAATCAATGGCGATGGTAGTAAATGCAAACACAAAGAATATACTATAACAATCGACATTTACGAACGAAATGTATTTGCAAACCTACCTTGCAACACTGTAAATGGTAAAATTTTAATAGACGTCAATGACAAAAACTCTATCACATTCCTTGATTTAGCAGCAACTCGTGCTACTTGTAAAGAAATTGCAACCGAACAAGAAATATTATTAGCATTAGAATCTACTACAAATTACGAACTTGACGGAGATAAAAAGGTAATTTTAAGTGACAAAAATGGCAAATCGCTCCTTGAACTTTCATTCGTATCAGATAAGTATATGAAAGATAGATAAATGCCACACATATAATAAATAGGCTCAAACGATGTTTGAGCCTATTTATTTTTTATATTTTAAATATTTATTTTTTACAAAATTCGCCGAAAGTTCGATATTGGTTTTTATTTTAGATGGTTTTGCATTAACTTTGCAGATTGATATGTGGTATAACCACAAAAGTTATCGAATAAAAACGTTTTTATAAAAATGCCAAGTATATCACAACGCGGGCAGATAATGCCTGCATCACCTATTCGCAAACTCGTGCCGCTCTCAAACGCAGCAAAGGCTCGAGGTGTGAAAGTGTATCATCTTAATATCGGTCAGCCCGACCTACCCTCTCCCCAAGAAGGGCTTGAGGCTCTAAAACATATTGACCGCACCACGCTTGAATATAGTCCTTCGGAAGGGTTGCTCTCTCTTCGCCAAAAGTTAGCTGCATATTACAAGCGCTTTAATATCGATGTTGATGTTGATGATATTATCGTCACTACCGGTGGTAGTGAGGCTGTGTTGTTTGCCTTTATGGCATGCCTCGATCCCGGTGATGAGATTATCGTGCCCGAACCAGCCTATGCCAACTATATGGCATTTGCAATATCGGCAGGTGCTAAAATCATAACCGTTCCTTCAAGTATCGACGAAGGGTTTGCACTCCCCCCGGTAGAAAAATTCGAGGCGCTTATAACTCCCCGCACCAAAGGGATATTGATTTGCAACCCCAATAACCCAACCGGCTATCTCTATACCCAAAAAGAGATGAACCAAATACGCGATATAGTAAAAAAATATGACCTTTTCTTATTCTCAGATGAGGTTTATCGTGAATTTTGCTATACCGGTGCTCCTTATATTTCAGCATTCCACCTTCCCGGCATTGAGGAACAAGTGGTATTGATTGACTCTGTTTCAAAACGATATAGCGAATGTGGCATTCGCATTGGCGCAATCATCACCAAGCATAAAGAGTTGAAAAAGAATGTGATGAAATTTTGCCAAGCACGTTTGAGTCCACCTTTGTTGGGTCAAATTGTAGCCGAAGCATCTATCGATGCAAGTGCCGATTATATGTTGATGACATATAATGAATATGTAGAGCGCCGAAAATATCTTATCGATGGACTTAATAAGATACCCGGTTGCTACTCCCCTATCCCTATGGGAGCGTTCTATACAGTTGTATCACTTCCGGTTGACGATGCCGACAAATTCTGCGAATGGTGCTTAAGCGAGTTTGAATACGAAGGTCAAACAGTATTTATGGCTCCAGCATCGGGGTTCTACACCAGTGAAGGAGTGGGACGCAACGAGGTGCGCGTGGCATATGTATTAAATAAAGAAGATTTAGCAAACGCACTTAAAGTTCTTGCAGAGGCCTTGAAGGCATATCCCGGTCGCACTATCTGATGAATATCTCATTATTCATAGCCCGAAAATTACGACTCAAGGGTAATTCCCGCAACAGTAGCTCCTCGAGCTCCATTATCGCTGTTGCCGGTGTTGCTATTGCCATTTTCATAATGGTGCTAACTCTGACAATAGTATTGGGATTTAAGAATCAAATACGCGAAAAAGTCACCGGTTTTGATTCCCAAATATCAATTTACCCCCCTATGGTCGTTAACGACAGCAGCGATTTATCAATTTCCCTTAATGACACATTGCTCCACTTAATCGACTCGGCCTCGAATATTGATAGTGCCAAATTATCGGTATCACTCTGTTTGCGACAACCCGGAATAATGAAAACTGATGAAAATTTTGCCGGTTTAATGTTTAAGGGATTGTCAAATAGCCAACACCTTAATTATATCAAAGAAAATTTGGTAGAAGGTGTGATACCTGATTATGACAACGATTCGTGTAAAAATAAAGTAATAATCTCATCGACTACAGCAAAATCGCTTGAGTTAGCCCTTGGAGATAAGATTAACACCTATTTTTTCACCGACAACAATATCAGAGCTCGCAAATTTGAAATTGCAGGAATTTATAATAGCAATTTTAGCGAATATGACAAGGTTATAGCATTTGCATCGCTATCTACCTTGCAACGTATAGCTCAAATCGATTCTATAAACGGTAGTTCAATAGAAATCATAGGGCTCAACCATAACGAGATTGAAGATTACACAATAGCACTTCAATCACTAATTCACCAATCGGCATATAATCGCCAAATTGACAAAATATACCAAGTTGACAATGTGCTACATTCGGGCGCTTTGTATTTCAACTGGCTCGATTTGCTTGACACAAATGTTGTTGTAATACTGATATTAATGAGTTGTGTATCGGGATTTACATTAATCTCATGCCTATTCATCATCATTTTAGAACGAATAAAAACCATTGGTCTGCTCAAGTCGCTTGGGGCAACAAACTCGCAAGTGCGACAAATATTCATTCACATGGCACTTCGATTAGTGTTGCGAGGAATCCTAATTGGCAATGCTCTTTCTTTATTATTTGTGTGGCTACAAAAGAGCTATCGCTTCATTCCCCTTGATCCCGAAGCCTATTATTTAAGTTTCGTTCCGGTTGAAATCAATTGGTTGCAATTAATAATATTAAATGTGAGTGTAATCTTAATTTCAAGTATAATATTAATCCTACCCTCTCATTTAGCGTCTACAATTAGTCCGGCACAAACAATGCGATATGAATAATCGCAAAAAATGACCTTTTTGGCACATTATTTGTTATAAAAAGTAGGGAAACTATTAACTTTAATTAATTGACAATGCTTAAATAGTGATTTTTGACTACTTTTGCACAAAATTTAGAAAATAAATATATTCAATGACAAATACAGTAGATATTACACAATTAATCACAGAAGGAATACAAGAACGCAAAGGTCGTGGAATTTCAATCGTTGACCTTAGTCATATTGAATCAGCTGCAGCTCAACGATTCATTATTTGCGAAGGCACTTCAACTATGCAAGTTGGAGCTATTGCCGACAGCATTAGAGAATATCTTCGTGAAAATGCCGGTATAAAACCATATAATTACGATGGATATCAAAATTCGCAATGGATTGTTATAGACTACGGCGAAACTCTTGTTCATGTATTTCTACCCGAAACCCGTAGCCTTTATAATCTTGAAGAGCTATGGAGTGATGCTAAAATCACTCAAATACCCGATTTAGACTAAACACCTTTAATTATCACTTAATATATTATGGCAAAATCACCAATTTCAAATAAGTCGAAACGTCCAATAGTGTTTAAATTCAACATCTTTTGGATGTATGCAATAATTATAGCATTTCTTTGCGGAATGTATTTCCTTAATAACGAAGGGAATACTATGGACAAAGAAGTAGAGCTACATGAATTCAAAAAATACATCACCGATAATAGCGGTATCACTAAAATCACCATCAAAAAAGATGAAGGAATTGTAGAGGGTGTGCTTAATGATGCCCTTGCTACAAAAGTATTTGGCGAGCAATATAAGCAAAATAAAAATCGTGGAGCTATTGCAAAAATACATACTAATTGTAGCGAAAATTCATTTATTCTATTTATAAATGAATGCGAATCTAAAGGAATAAAGATTCCTCCTTATAGCGTAGAATTAGAAAGCGGTATCAGCAAAATTCTTTGGTCTATAGGTCCAATCATCTTATTAGTTGTATTTTGGATATTTATGATGCGCCGCATGGGTGGTGGTGCCGGTGGCGGTGCCGGGATTTTCAGCGTAGGCAAATCCAAGGCTCAAATATTTGACAAAGAAGGTGCTGTAAAAGTAAACTTTAATGATGTTGCAGGATTGGCCGAAGCTAAAACTGAGATTGAAGAGATTGTAGAATTCCTAAAGAATCCAAAACGATACACCGAACTTGGAGGTAAAATTCCTAAAGGAGCGCTTCTTGTAGGCCCTCCCGGAACGGGTAAAACACTTTTGGCCAAAGCTGTTGCCGGCGAGGCCGATGTACCGTTCTTCTATATGTCGGGCTCTGACTTCACCGAAATGTTTGTTGGCGTAGGTGCTTCTCGTGTTCGCGACTTATTCCGTCAAGCTAAGGAAAAAGCGCCATGTATTGTATTTATCGATGAGATCGACACTGTCGGTCGTGCACGTGGCAAAAGCCCAAGCATGAGTTCTAATGATGAGCGCGAAAACACCCTCAACCAATTACTTACCGAGATGGACGGATTTGGCACTAATAGCGGGGTTATTATCCTTGCCGCCACAAACCGTGCCGACATTCTCGATAAAGCATTATTGCGTGCAGGTCGTTTTGACCGCCAAATCTATGTTGAATTGCCCGACTTAAATGACCGTGTGGCAATTTTCAATGTGCACCTTCGCAATATTAAAATTGATTCAAGTGTAGATGTTGACTTATTAGCTCGTCAAACACCTGGATTCTCAGGAGCTGACATAGCAAACGTATGTAACGAGGCTGCTCTTATTGCCGCTCGTAAAAATAAATCATCGGTTGAGCGTCAAGACTTTATTGATGCTGTTGACCGCATCATCGGTGGTCTTGAAAAACGTTCTAAAATCACTACCGACGAAGAAAAACGAGCAATCGCAATTCATGAGGCAGGTCATGCTACTGTATCATGGCATCTACAATATGCCAATCCTTTGATTAAAGTTACGATTGTGCCTCGTGGAAAGGCATTGGGTGCGGCATGGTATCTACCCGAAGAACGACAAATAACTCCTTCTCAAGCTATACTTGATGATATTTGTTCACTTCTTGCCGGTAGAGCTGCCGAAGAATTATTCCTTGGGCATATTTCAACCGGAGCGGCAAACGACCTTGAACGAGTTACAAAACAAGCTTATGCAATGGTTGTTTATTATGGCATGAGCAATAAACTGCCCAATATCAGCTATTATGATTCATCGGGTCAAGAATATGGATTCACAAAACCATTTAGTGATGACAGAGCCAAAATGATTGATGAAGAGGTTTCTCGTATTATTAATGAGCAATATGATCGTGCGAAAAAACTTCTTCAACAACACACCGAAGGTCACAACAAACTTGCCGACATATTATTAACACGTGAAGTGATCTTCACCGAAGATGTTGAACAAATATTTGGCAAACGACAATGGACCTCTCGCACCGATGAAATTCTTGCGGCAAAATCGGCCGAAGCAGCTGAAGCTGAAGCCAAAGAAATTGCAGAAAACAACAAAGAAAAAGAAGAACGTGATAAGACTATTGCCGACGATAAAATCGACAATGGTAAAGAATATCCCATTAACATGCCTCCATTACCCAATAAGGAGAAAAATGTTGACTAATATACTTAAAAGCTATGCTAAAATTCAAATAGCATAGCTTTTTTGGTCAAAAATATCTACCTTTGCAAATCTTTTTTTGAAAATAGAATGAATAGAAATCATAGATTTATAATTATTTTAATCATATTATTTGTATCGAAATTTAACATTTTCGCATCAGATGATGTTGATTCTATTCGTTCTAATCACGAGGTGATACAAGGTGCATTTTATGTAAAACCGGCACCGCTTCCGTTTGAAGAAGAAAAATCGCCAACCGAATTCCCCGACTCACTTGGTCTTTTAAGCAAAGCTCCCGATTGGGTAAAAAAATACATCAACTCATTGATGAAAGGCAATGTTGACCGCACTCATGAAAAGAAATTCGATGTTGGATTTGGGGTCGTCCCCTCTTACACTCGCGAAGCAGGTTTCGGCATTGGTGGAGCTATGACAGGGCTATATCGTGTTAATCGCAATGATTCAACAATGCAACCTTCTGATTTCTTTGCTTCGCTAAACGCCTCATACAACGGATTCTTCGTGTTAACAATGAAAGGGAATCATTTATTTCCCGACCATAGGTCGAGATTGACTTATAAAGCCGAATTGTATCGTAAACGTCTTGATTTTTGGGGCATAACAGCAGAAGAGACTGCGAAAAATCCTAAATCACAATATGACCGTCGACAAATCGACTTTCAAGCCGAATATATATATAAAGTTAATCGCAACTTCTATGCTGGTCTTCAAGCTCGAACAGATTATACCGATGCTATCAACGTAAGAAATCCGGAATATTTACTTGGCGATAGAAATCAATACTTTGTTACAGGTTTAGGGCTATCATTTGAATATGATACACGCGACAATCTTGTCACCCCTACAAGAGGTATACATTTAGCCTATAAACCCATGATTTATCCTCAATTTGCAGGTAATGCACACACTACTTTTCACAGCCATAACTTTATCGCTAACGGATATTTCAAGATGTGGAAAGGATCGGTATTAGCAATAGACTGGTACGCAAAAATTAATAGTGATAATACCCCATGGACTATGCGCGAGATGATTGCTTCTGATGGAATTCGTATGCGAGGATATTATATGGGGTCAACAATCGACAATAACCAAATCACCTCTCAAATTGAATATCGTCAACGAGTGTGGAAGCGATTAGGCTTTGTTGTATGGGGAGGCGGAGCAACATTATTTTCATTCTCCGACATTGAAAACATTCGCGACTCTTATAACAAACCCGAATGGCTATATAATTATGGAGTAGGCTTGCGTTTCGAATTTAAACACAACGTTAACATCCGTATTGATTACGGATTTGGCAAACACACATCGGGACTTCTATTTGCAATCGGAGAAGCGTTCTAAACATAAAAAACTCGTGAAACAATAATAATTCACGAGTTTCCTTATTTTATAAATTAATTTATCTCATTCAGAATTTGATTGGCGGCATCTTTAGTGTTTACTTTATTTATAATATGTGTAATAACGCCTTTTTCGTCAGCCACAAATGTTGTTCTCACAGTGCCCATATACACTCTGCCACACATTTTCTTTTCTTGCCACACTCCAAAAGCTTGATTTAAACTTAAATCAGTATCTGCAATTAACGTAAATGGCAAAGAATATTTATCGGCAAATTTGCGATGGGAAGCAACACTATCTTTACTAACTCCTATCACTTCATAGCCGGCTTTTTGCAATTCGGCATACCCATAACTAAAGCTACAAGCTTCGGCTGTACAACCGGGAGTATTATCTTTGGGATAGAAATATAATACTACTTTTTTACCTACTAATTGAGATGCCGTTACTTGATTACCATTAGCATCAATCCCAAGAATTTCGGGCAATTTGTCACCTATTTTTAATGCCATAATATTTATTTTTTTAGTTTTTACAAAAATAAGAATTCTCACTATTTATTTAATTATAGATTTGGTTAAAATAAATAAACTACCAATTTATATCATTCATCTACAAAATCATAGAATTAATCCACAATCACACCTTAAATCTTGCATGTTTGAATATTTTTCGCAAACTTTGCACCCGATTTTACACTTAGTACAAATATGTTAGCTGTAATAATCAAAATTCAGCTAATTCCTACAATTGAAAAAACTAAATTAATATATTAAACTAAATTTTCATCTTATGAGAAAACTTTACTCATTTTTAATGATAGCTGTAATGGCTATTGCTATGTCATTTACCGCTAAAGCCGACATCACAGTAACTTTGAAGGTTGATGACGCAACTCGTTTAACTGCGTATTATCAATACACTGACCCTGTAACATGGAGCTATAACGAAGAAACTATCGACTTAACTCAATGTGTAGGAGATGGTGGTACATTTACTATTCCTGCCAGCTATGGCTATGTGTATATAAACGCAACCGATGGCAATACTATCACATCAGCGATAAACGAAACAGATGGAAGCACTGCCGGCACAGGCAGTAGCACATATTTCTATTTGTATGGCGATGCAGTCCTTTCTGTAACATCTGCTGATCTTGAATCAACTCGCACTGCAAGTTGCACAGTAAATGTTGACGATGCGTCAAAAGTAATTTTGTCATACTATTCAGGAGCTGCTATAACTCTTGAAAATGGAACTAATACAGTTAAATTCAACCCTAATGGAGAGTCACCTTTCCAAATTCAACACATGAACTATGGCGAGGTATTATACTCTGTAAAACTTAATGGTGAGAACCAAGCCGATTCATACGGACGCTATCAAGTAAACGTAGCTGATGGCGACATCCTCGACATAAATGCAAACTTCCCTGATGAGCCTACTAAAGTGACCTTCTCATACGGAGAAAATGAAGCTGAGGTATTGGGTTGTATCAGCGTAAAAGTTGACGGTGTTGCAGTTGAAGACTTTGACGGCAAAACATTGGAAGCTAAATTAGGACAAAAAATCACTATTGAAGGGAATACTAATCTTTACAACTTCAATTATGCTATCGACGTAGATGGTTCAAGCACCTATTTCAGTGGCAACTATGAGTTCACTGCAACAAAGAGTGAATACACCATTACTATTAATGCAACAAAATATACAACATACAATGTGTATGCAAAAGTTAATGACATCAACCAAATTTCAATCTACCCAGGTAACTCAAATACACCTGTAACACTTTCGGCTGATGGATATACCGCTATTGAATTGACATCTAATAGCAATTACATTAATATAATGCCTGCAACCGACTGTTTTGTAAAATCTGTTTTATTGAATGGTTCAGAATATGGTTCAAACTATGGCACATCAAGTGTATCGGTGCGCAACTTGAATGAAAACGACACTATCATCATATCTTCAGAAAAAATGGTTCGCGATATGACTGCTTCTATTTGGGTTGATGACATCACTGCTGCTATGTATGGTTATAGTGTATATCGCTATTCTGATCGTCAAAACGTATCATTGATTTCAAACGAGACTGTTTCTTTCAACTTTGGTGAAAGCGACAATCCTTACTATATGTCATTCTACCAACCTACATATTGCAACATTTTCTTAAATGGCATATATCAAGTTCCACAATATGAAGGTTCAACCAGCTACTATGTAACATTTGCGAATGGCGACCAAGCAAAAGTTTATCTTGCAAGTGATCCTGAAAAATTTGCAGTCACATTCACTCAAGACATCGAAGGAGCAGTTACATCTGTTGCTACTGATGGTCAAGAATACGCAAACTGGGCTACCGGATTTACTGCATTGGGCGGAACAAAAGTTACAGTCGCTGTTGACAATAAAAAAGCTCAAGTTACTATTGATGGCGAAAAAGCTGAAACTGATGAAAATGGAAATTACGTTGTTGAAATAACAAAAGATACCATCATCACAATCAGCGAAACAACAGGCATTGAAAGCGTATCAATCGCTCCAAACGCTATCAACAACAACGTTTACAACATGCAAGGCATACTTATCATCAAGAATGCGTCTACCGAACAACTCAACAATCTTCCTGCCGGACTATATATCGTTAACGGCAAAAAGGTTGTTCGCAAATAAACAATAAATTGCTCTATACACACAATAGAGGTTATGCCCAAGGAATAATGGGCATTACCTCTATTTGTGGTATAAAAAACTCAATTACATTTTTTAATCTACTCATCAATATTATGAGAAAAATTTCTTTAAGTTTATTAATTTTAGGCATGGCCTTTTCAGGTGTAGCTCAAGGGAATCTCGATTTACGCAATCGAGCAACTTTGCGACAATATCAATCTGAAAATATCCCCACTCATGATGTTTATACTAAAGCATTACAAAGCTTAAATATTCCAACTTCACATATTACCGGATTGATAAAACTCGCTGAGGGAGCTTCTATTGAAGACCTCGAAGCTGAAGGTATAAATGTGGTTCGTATGCGTGGTGATATCGCATTGGTATCAATGCCAATAACTGAAGTTGAACGAATTTCTTCGCTCAAACAAATAAAGACGTTACAACTCTCTCGCAAAATTCTCCCTAAAATGGATAAAGTGCGCAGCGCAATGGGTGTAGAAAAGATTTATGCCGGGACTGATTTGCCTAAAGCATATACCGGAAAAGGAGTTGTTGCCGGATTGGTTGATGCCGGATTAGATCCTAATCATGTAAACTTCAGAAATGCCGACGGCACTTCACGCATTCAACAACTTTCTCACATTTATGCGACTACTACAACAAGCAGTGGCTATGATGTAAAAACTTATACCGCCGATCAAATTTCAAAATTTAAAACCGACGATGAAACCACATTCCATGGTTCCCACACGCTTGGGATTATGGCAGGAAGCTATCGCGACACTCTCACTGTAGCAAAAGGCACAAGCCAACTCAGCGCAAAAGTTGAGACCGACAACAATCCATTTTATGGTGTTGCTTACGAATCTGACATTGCTGTATCATGTGGCACACTCAACGACATGTTAATCGCATTAGGAATTGAAGGCATTCTTGACTATTCATACAACAATAACAAACCTGCCGTTATCAATCTTTCTCTTGGCAGTAACGTCGGTGCTCATGATGGAACAGAAGTTATGAGTCAATATCTTGATTTGGCAGGAAAAGAAGCTATAATATGTGTGGCTGCCGGTAACGAAGGAGAACTCCCTATTGCTCTCAACCAAACATTCAGCCAAGAAGACACTGAAATGAAGTCTTTCATTAAGCCTACATATAGCCAGGTACCTACTTCGGGAGGAACATATTACAACTTAAGATATGACCAATTATACATTTACAGTAATGACTCAACTGAGTTTACCGTAAAACTTATTGCATACAATAAATCTCGTGGCACAATCACATTCCAACATGCTATCACTTCAAACATGAATGGTAGCGCGGTTTATTACGCATCTCCTAATTATGCTCAAGATGGTGACTTGACAAACGCCAACTTCAACCGCGCCTTTGACGGATATGTGGGTATGGGTTCTATGATTGATGAAAACAACGGAAGATACTACGTTTTAATCGATTATTTTATTTCTGACAACCAAGCGACAAATGCCAATGGCAACTATATACTTGGCTTTATTGTAGAAGGTAAAGATGGACAACGCATCGATTGTTTCTGTAGTGGATTGTATTCTTCTATGAACGGATATGGCATCGAAGATTGGGATAATGGTAGCACCAACGGTTCTATCAGCGATATGGCTTGTGCTAAAAATATCCTTGTTGTTGGTTCTTATAATACACGTAACACATGGGTATCTCTCGACGGAAACCCATATAACTATCCCGGACAATATACTCCCGGATATATCTCAAGTTTCTCGTCTTATGGCACTTTGATTGATGGTCGCAACTTGCCACATGTGTGCGCTCCGGGGGCAACCACAATTTCTTCAACAAACTCATATTATATCGAAAAATACCAATTACCCGCAAGCGCATTGCAAGCTCAATTAATCGAAAACAATCGCAAAAACTATTGGCACCAACAAGTGGGCACATCAATGGCTACACCTGCTGTTGCCGGTGCTATCGCTCTATGGCTTGAAGCTGACCCTACATTGACAATCGACGAAGTTAAAGAGATTGCAATGTCAACAGCTGTAAAAGATAAATATGTCGAAGCCGGGGACTCTGTGCAATGGGGCGCCGGTAAATTTGATGCATATGCCGGATTAAAAGAAGTGATTCGCAGAACCGAAAATGATGGCGTTGAAGGCATTGTTACCGATAATAATTCTCGATTGATGATAAAATCTATCGCCGAGCGTCAATTAGAAGTGTTCCTTGGTGGAGCGAATGAGATGAACGTGACAATTTACAACATCTCCGGACAGCCCGTATTAACTCAATCATGTGAGGGGGACGAAATTATGATTGATGCTTCCGACATCGAAACCGGTGTATATCTCGTCAATGTAAATGGCGTTCACAATCAACGTGTGCTAATTAAATAATTTCTAATATTTACAACTCAAATTAATGAAAAAACAAATTAAATCATTGGTACTAAGAGCCCTACTCTGTCTCTCCATATTAGGGTATGCTAATGTGGCAATAGCTCAAACTTATGATGAGCCTATTATCACATTCAAAACCAATATTTTCAAAAGCTATGGAGAGGCTAATCAATTCTCTTTAGTAATAGGTTCAATTGACTCTACCCAATATGTAGATGTGGATTGTGGTTTCGGCAAAATTGAATATGAAGTGCAACCCGCCTATATGGATTCACTAAATCAAATGGGTGGCACACTAATCAATTGCCAAGTTTCAAGTGATGGTATTGTAAAGATTTATGGCGACCCTAACCAAATCGACTACTTCAATGCAAGTGGCTGCTATATCTCATCTATCGAATTCAATGGTTGTGACAAACTAATAATCTTAGACCTCACTCACAATGAATTGGAAGGGCTTGATTTAAGCAATATGCCAAACTTGCAAGCTGTTTATGTATCTGACAATACATTTAGCGCTGAATCGCCTCTCAAGATTGGTAAAAACAAACCAAACTTGACAATTCTTGAAATGAACACCATTGAACATCTTGATCCTGAATTTAATTTATCAGACTATCCTAACCTCATGTCGTTTGATGGTTATCATAATATGGGATTAAAGAAATGCGACCCTACTGGTTGTCCTAATTTGATGCGATTGACCCTTGATGTTACCGATGTGGAAAGCGTAGATGTTTCTAAAAACTCTTACCTCAGAGTTCTCAACATCTCTAACACTAAAATAACATCAATCGACTTAAGCAACAACCCATATCTTACCGAGTTGTATTGCGACCACGTTGGTTCATATAACTACGATTATAAGCTCACTTCACTTGATGTTACCCATAATCCGAAACTTAAATATTTATTCTGTGGCGGCAATAAATTAACAAACATCGACATTTCAAAATGTCCTGAGTTAATCACCATTTCTGCTTCAAATAACTATTTAACCTCATTTGATGTTACTAACAATCCTAATCTCTACATTGTAGAGGTTCAAAACAACTGCCTTGACTTTGTTTCACTTCCCCTTGATCCCGGAACATGGAACACTTATTATTATGGTCAACGCAACTTCCCGGTTGAGAAATCATATAAAGTGGGGAGCACATTTGACTACTCTTCACGAGTAATTCGCGAAGAAACTACTACCGATGTAGTTCTTTATTCTGTTTCAGAA
Source organism: Muribaculaceae bacterium (assembly GCA_017399915.1). Classification (GTDB taxonomy): domain Bacteria; phylum Bacteroidota; class Bacteroidia; order Bacteroidales; family Muribaculaceae; genus RGIG4079. The sequence goes on along the minus strand of JAFQAS010000058.1, from coordinate 67,648 downwards.
TCATCACCCGAAAGTCCATCGCTTGTTGACCCAAGTTACTACACCTACGAAAATGGTGTAATGACTATCAACAAAATTCCCGAAGACAGTGTTTATATCGCCTTCGCCAACTCGGCTTTCCCCGATGCGATACTTCGCACCGATAAATTCAAGATCAAATCGGAAGATGAATATGGCGATAGCATCAAAGCGTTCTCATTCACATCAGGTCTTGCTCTCGAAACAACAATGTCGTTTGGCATAGGTATTGAAGGTGCTACACCTGAAAACCCAATAGAATTTTATGTAAGTTTCGGTGATAGCAAACCAACCGTATTTACCGCGACATCTTCAACTGCACCTACAACAGCAAATGTCGTTGGCAAAAAGAATGGATATAGCTCTATTGATGTATTTGTTAAAGAAGGTTCTACTCTATCGGCTATTGATGTAAAGGATATCCCAATGTATTCAGCCGATTTGACCAAATCGGCATCATTGCGCACACTCAATATCGTCAATGCAGGTCTTTACACCATCGACCTTTCGTGGAATCGTTGCTTAACAGCATTAAACTTAAGTGGCAATAATTTCTCTTCACTTTCACTTGCCGGAAATAATGGCTATTACGAAAAGAATGCATTAACCGACATCAACTTAAGCAATAATAAATTAACCGACCTCACACTCAATAATGTTCAAGCAATCAAAAAACTCAATCTTAGCAATAACCAATTAACTAAGATAGACCTTTCTGATGCCGACTATATTTTGAGTGTTGATTTATCAAAAAACTTGTTTGAAACACTCGATTTCACTTATTGCTCAATAATGACTCGACTTGATGTGTCGCACAATAAATTGTCATCAATTGTAATGCCAACCGAATGTGGATTACAATATTTTGCATGCAATAACAACAACTTCACTATTGAGACATTGCCAGCACATGGCAATCTAAGTGATGAAAATTATATATATGCACCACAAAGCGATTTGTTTATCCCCACAAAAGGGCCCGGCATTGACCTCTCTAAACAAAATCGCGTAATAAACGGCATTGGGACAGTCTACACTTGGAAGGACTCAAAAGGCAACTCTCTTATTGAAGGCACTGATTACATCAACAACAATGGTAACATGAGATTCTTAAATACCTCTGTTGGCGAAATTGTATGTGAAATGACAAATGCTGCATATCCCGGCTTCACTGGCGACAAGGTGTTTAAAACTACACCTATCCTTGCGGCCGGTATGCCAACAAACGAAATCGCATCATTCACCACTGTTAAAGATGGCGATGCTGTTACTTTATCATTAGCTGCAGCTCAGCCAAACACAGCTATTTACATCGGTTGGGATGGCAATGAAAACCTCAGTCAATATCTTCTTGGCACAACTTACCAACTTTTTGATGCTCAAACAAAAGCCGGTGTTGATGTAAAAGTTTATACCTATGAACCATCTGACAAGGTATCAGTATTCAGTATGTCGGGGGCTACACTTTCTAAATGTGACATGTCAAAACTCACCGATGCAATCAACGTGAGTGTTTCAAATGCCGGTCTTAGCGAAATTACCTTACCTCAATCGACTAATTTCAAAGAAACAACTCTTGATGGCAATAATTTATCGTCTTTTGATGCATCAAAATATCCTAATTTGACAACATTAAGCCTCAATGACAATGTATTGACAACTCTTGATGTTACAAACAACCCCGAGTTACAAGTATTGTCGGTTGCTAACAATCAATTAAGCGAAATCAAGCTCAAAAACAACAATATTTGGGCATTGTATCTCGACCATAATAATTTCACTGAAATTAATCTTGATGGTGTGCCTAATGTGAGTCAATTCACTATCACCAACAACCAATTAACTTCAATCAATGTCGATAACCTTTCTCAATTGCTTATGCTTGGCCTCACCGGCAACAACTTAACATTCAAAACATTGCCTAAAGTAAATCCAAGATACATATCATACTCCTATAGCAATCAAGCTCCAATCGACGTAGCTCCATCGGCCGAAGGCGTTATTGACCTTGCCGATCAAGCTGTTGTTGATGCAACTCAAACTGTTTATCGTTGGTTCCTCGGCGCTCCAATCATCAACGATTATGGCGAACTCGAAGGAGAAGAACTTATCCTTGGCACCGAATACACCCTTGAAAATGGTGTAACCACATTCCTTAAAGATTTTGAAGGTGTAATGTGTGTGATGACAAATGCCAAATTCCCCGATTTATTCCTTTACACATCTTTGATGGACGTTGCTTCCGGAGTAGAATGTGTGATTAGCGACAATGCATCATCTATGATTTCTGTTGATGGCAATAATATTACAATAAAATCAGCCAACTCCAATGATGAAATTGTAAATCTTATTTCTGTAAATGGTTCTATTATAGAATCAACAACAATCTCCGATGAAACTGCTACCTTTAATAATGTTGCTAAAGGAATATATATTATTACAATCGGTTCTGAGTCACACAAAGTGATGGTGAAATAAGAGATAAATAGAAACTACTCAAATAACGGTTATCGAGTCAAATACTCGGTAGCCGTTATTTTTTATTGCAATTTTTCAATAATAAATATTCAATAATGCATAATTCCTCAAAAAATATTTGGAAAAGTCATTTTTATTATTTTACTTTGTGATGTTAAAGGCAAAGAGTAATAATATGAAAAGACTAAAAAACATATCAATCGCTCTAATTATAGGCTTGATGGGCTTAGGTTCATCGGTAGCTTATGCCTTTCCTGCACATAACGACATAAGTGTCAATGTGGCTCAACCATCGGTAAAAGCTTCAACAGGAGCGATTACATTGACTGTTTCGAGTGATAATGCTGTTCAATTTCAAATATATTCTATTACAGGACAAGCTATCAAATCAATAACCGTCGGACAAGGATCTACTACAATTGAGTTACCACGTGGATATTATATCGTAAAGTGTAGCTATTGGTCAAAGACCGTGGTTGTAAAATAGTATTTAGAGAAAACTTAAATCATACTTAAATAATCAATAATGAACATTAACCTCATTAAAATCTGTTCCGGGACAATGCTTTCGGCAGCATTGCTATGTGGAATGCCGGCTTATGCCAACGTTACAAATATGGAAACCGCATACGCATCCCTACCCGCCTATAACGGCGATGATCTTGAACTAAAAGTTGATAACAAAGGTACACACTTCACATTGTGGTCACCTCAAGCTCAAGCAGCACAAGTATTGCTTTATGACACTGATCGCAATACCCCTGCTATCCAAACGTTTGATATGACTAAAAGTGACAATGGCACTTGGCGTGTAACTTCTCCTAAGCAACTTTATGGCAAATTCTACACCTTCCGCATCAAGTATGAAGGTAAATGGCTCGATGAAACACCCGGCGTGTGGGCTAAAGCCGTAGGAACTAATGGCCGTCGTGCTGCAATCATTGATTTTACATCAACTAATCCTGCCGGTTGGGAAAATGACAAAGGTCCTGAAATCGGAAGCATTGCAGATGTTATTATCTACGAAATGCACCACCGCGATTTCTCAATTCACCCATCTTCTGGCATAGTAAACAAAGGTAAATTCCTTGCACTTACTGAGCAAGGTACTCGTTCTCTTCTCGGCGACAAAACTGGTATTGACCACTTGAAAGAATTGGGAATTACTCACGTTCACATTCTTCCATCTTACGACTACAATAGTGTAGATGAAAGCCAACTTCCCGAAAATAAATACAACTGGGGTTATGATCCCTATAACTATAACGTCCCCGAAGGATCTTACTCAACCAATCCTTCTAACCCTTCAACTCGCATTCTTGAAATGAAGCAAATGATTAAAGCTCTTCACGATGCCGGTATCGGTGTAATCATGGATGTTGTATATAATCACACTGCAAACAATGACGATTCTAACTTCTCATTAACCGCACCCAAATACTACTATCGTTATCGCCAAGACGGCACTTATAGCGACGCATCGGGCTGTGGCAATGAAACAGCCTCGGAACGTGCACAAATGCGTAACTACATCGTAAATTCGGTTAAGTATTGGGCAGAAGAATACCATATTGATGGTTTCCGTTTCGACCTTATGGCAATCCACGACACTGAAACTATGAACGAAGTAGCTAAAACGCTTAAAGAGGTAAATCCTCGCATTTTCGTATATGGCGAAGGTTGGACATGTGGTGACTCACCTCTCCCTGTTGAGCGTCGTGCACTAAAAGAAAACGTAGCAAAAATGGAAGGTATTGCAGTATTTAGCGACGACCTTCGTGATGCGGTAAAAGGGCATTATAGCAATGGTGAAAATAGAGGTTTTGCGACTAATGCTCCCGGCAACAAAGAAACCGTTAAAATTGGTATCGTTGCTTCAACTGCACACCCACAAGTTGATTACTCAAAAGGCAATAACTCTAAATTTGCATACGCTACAGCTCCTACTCAAATCATCAACTACGTTTCTTGCCACGATGACTATAGCCTCACCGACAAACTTAATGTATCGATGAAAGGTGCAAGCGAAGAAGAAAAGATGCGTGCAGCTCGTTTAGCTCAAACTATCGTATTCACTTCACAAGGCACTCCATTTATGTTTGCCGGAGAAGAAGTATTCCGTAACAAAAAGGGCATTCACAACACATATAATCGCCCCGACTCAGTTAATGCTATCGATTGGACTTTGAAAAACAAGAATGCTGAGCAATTCAACTACTACTGCGAATTGACCAAACTTCGCAAAGCTCACCCTGCATTCCGCATGACTACAGCCGAAGCAATTGCTAAACACATCGTATTTGATAATGTAAAAGGTGAAAACCTCATCTCTTACTCTATCAAAGACAACGCAAACGGCGACTCTTGGAAAGAAATCAAACTTGTATTCAATGGTTCGACCGAAGCTCGCGAAGTAAATATCAAGAAAGGCGAATGGACTATCATTGCTCAAGATGGCAAACTTAAAGCCGACGGCATGGGTACCACTAAAGGCGGCAAGATGACAGTAGCTCCAACTTCAGCTCTTATCCTTGCAAGAGTAAAATAACTCATCCATACATAATAACGAATAAAGCCGGGCAAATGCTCGGCTTTATTTTGTATATTTTTTTAGACAGCTATTTTACGCAAACAATAACTTGAATGCTTCTTCAACCTTCGACACCTCTTCGATTTTTATTTTTAGGCGAGAAGTATCAATTCCTTTAAGATTGTTGCGTGGAATGATAATTGTTTTCATTCCGAGTTTTTCAGCTTCCATAATACGTTGTTCAATGCGTGTAATAGGACGTATTTCACCCGATAAGCCAACTTCGCCCGACATACATATTCCTTTAGGAATAGCCATATCCACATTTGATGCTAATATTGCACAAATCACAGCTAAATCGAGTGCCGGATCATTAACCTTCAATCCTCCTGCAATATTTAAAAACACATCTTTTTGCACAAGCTTAAACCCTACACGCTTTTCAAGCACAGCAAGAAGCATATTCATGCGTTTTGAGTCAAAACCTGTAACCGAGCGTTGAGGTGTGCCGTATGCAGCAGTGCTCACCAAGGCTTGCGCCTCAATAAGGAATGGGCGAATCCCTTCAAGTGTCACACCAATTGCAACCCCAGATAATTCTTCATCACTATGTGACAATAACATTTCTGACGGATTAGTTACTTCACGCAACCCTCGCTGACACATCTCATATATACCCAATTCAGATGTACTTCCAAAACGATTCTTTATAGAGCGAAGTATGCGATACATATATTGACGGTCTCCCTCAAATTGCAATACGGCATCAACAATATGCTCAAGTACTTTGGGACCCGCAATACTTCCTTCTTTATTAATATGTCCAATAAGCAACACAGGCACCCCACTCTCTTTGGCATATTTGAGCAATTGTGCCGAACATTCGCGCACTTGGCTCACACTTCCTGCCGATGATTCAATCGCATCAGTGGCAATTGTTTGAATTGAATCTACTATAAGAATCTGTGGCTGTACCTCTTCGATGTGGTCAAAAATATTTTCAAGCGATGTTTCACACACAATATAACAATTATCGCTTTGGCGACCGATACGATCGGCTCGCAATTTTAATTGTGTAGCGCTCTCCTCGCCCGATACATATAATATTGTTTTTGACTTTATCGAAAGTATATTTTGTAAAACCAATGTTGATTTCCCGATACCCGGTTCGCCCCCAATAAGCACCAATGAACCGGCAACAAGTCCTCCTCCAAGCACACGATTAAGTTCCTCACTTGGCATATGAATGCGAGGCTCTGTCATTGCTTTTATTTCAGAAACCTTTTGCGGAGTACTTTTTGCCACTCGAGTAGATTTTGTGCCTCGATTTTGCTTTGACGAAACTTTTTCTTCAACCATTGTACCCCATTCGCCACACGACGGGCATCGACCTTCCCATTTTGGAGAATCGGCGCCACATGAGTTACAAAACCACATTGATTTTACTTTTGCCATAAACTATATGTGCTATATGTTGGATTATATTCTTCTTCGAAATTCTGCTACAGTTATAGCTGTAGCCATTCCCACATTTAACGACTCCGATGTAGGTCGCTCTTGTGGATATGATGGAATAAATAATCGGCGTTTTATGAGGCGTCCTATTTCATCTGAAATACCTTGACCTTCATTTCCCATTACTACAATCCCATGAGGAGTGAGCGATGTTTCATAAATATTTCTCCCATCAAGAAAGGTGCCATAAACCGGAATATCGGGGTTGCGTTTTATCAACTCAGCAAGGTCAAGATAATGCACTTTTACTCGTGATATCGCACCCATTGTGGCTTGTACAACTTTTGGATTATATACATCTACTGTTTCGGGAGAACACACTATATCGGTGATACCAAACCAATCAGCGATTCTAATAATCGTGCCTAAATTTCCCGGATCTTGCACTCGGTCGAGCGCAATTATTAAATTTGAAGATAATCCATTCTCATCAAATGTCACTTGAGGCATTTCATACACCGCCAGCACTTGCGTTGGTGTCGACAACTGGCTCATGCGCTCCATATCGGCACGTTTCACCACAATTGGTTGCGCATTAGGCAACTCTTTTTCATGCTGTTCAATCCATGCAGTAGTAGCAAACAGATATTTACACTTAAATGAATTCCAAGTATCAATAACACATTTCGTTCCCTCGGCAACAAAGCAACCTTCTTCTCGGCGATTGCGAACGTTCCCAAGCGAAGCCACCATTTTACGGAGATTATTTGTAAGCTCAATCATAATAAAACAAAGATACAACATTCTTGGCAATTCTTCATCATTTTACCCCGTTTGGTGTGATTTTTTGTTTATCTATGCGCTTTTTTCAATGTTTTACAACATGTTTTTATCACGAATCAAAAGTGTTTAGTATCTTTGTAGATAATTTTTCAAAATTCGTCTATTAATGAAATTTATAGGAGCACATGTTTCGGCAAGTAATGGTGTGAGTCAAGCACCAATTAATGCACATGCGATTGGTGCCGATGCTTTTGCATTATTTACCCGCAATCCATCTCGATGGACCTCTAAGCCTATTAGCGACAAAGAAGCAGAGGCCTTTAAAGAGAATTGCGCCAAATATGGCTACACCCCATCTCAAATATTGCCCCACGATAGTTATTTAATCAATCTTGGAGCTCCCGAAGCTGAGAAACTCGAGAAGTCGCGCGAAGCATTTCTCGACGAGATGCAACGTTGCGAGCAATTAGGATTGACACTACTCAACTTTCACCCGGGCAGCCATTTAAAGATGATGCCCGTTGACGATTGCCTCGACCTCATTGCGGCTTCAATCAATATCACACTCGAAAAAACATCGGGTGTAAAAGCTGTGATTGAAAACACTGCCGGTCAAGGCTCAAACCTCGGCTATTCTTTTGAACAAATTGCTCATATAATAGACAAAGTTGAAGATAAAACGCGTGTGGGTGTATGTATTGATTCATGCCATGCGTTTGCTGCCGGATATGACCTATCCACAATTGACGGATATGCCGATACTTGGCGCAGATTTGATGAGATTATTGGCTTCCAATATCTTAGCGGTATGCACCTCAACGACACTAAAAAAGGCCTTGCATCAAAGGTTGACCGCCATGAAACACTTGGAAATGGAGTACTTGGTGCCGATTTCTTCTCTTTCTTGATGAACGACCCTCGCATGGATAATATTCCTCTAATTCTTGAAACTCCCGATGAATCAATTTGGGCTCAAGAAATCGCGTGGTTAAAATCGCTAATTAAATAAATTAATAATTATATCAACTTACATTTTAAAACATGAAAACAAAACCCGATTTAAGTTTTTGGAAACTATGGAATCTTAGTTTCGGATTCTTCGGCGTACAAATCGCATACGCCCTCCAAAGTGCTAACATTTCGCGAATATTCGCCACATTGGGTGCCGATCCTCACGACTTAAGCTTCTTCTGGATCCTCCCCCCATTGATGGGTATTATAGTTCAACCTCTTGTTGGGAAATGGAGCGACAATACTTGGACTCGTTTCGGTCGTCGCATACCTTACCTATTCATTGGAGCTCTTGTATCTGTATTAGTCATGTGCATGCTCCCTAATGCCGGAAGTTTCGGTTTTGGCGTTGGCGCTGCAATGATATTCGGACTTGTGTCACTAATGTTCCTCGACACCTCTATCAACATGGCTATGCAACCATTTAAAATGATGGTGGGCGATATGGTTAATGAAAAACAAAAAGGCCTTGCCTACTCTATTCAAAGTTTCCTTTGCAATGCAGGTAGCCTTGTTGGATATTTATTCCCATACATTTTTACAGCAATAGGGATTGCCAGTGTTGCTGCTACAGGCGAAATTCCCGACTCTGTAAAATGGTCATTCTACATTGGTGCTATCATTCTTATTTTGTGTGTCATATATACCACTATGACCGTAAAAGAAATGCCTCCGAAACAATATGCTGAATATCATGGCATTTCAGAAGACAGCAAAGATGAAAAAACAAATATGATTCAATTGCTCATCAAAGCTCCTAAAACATTCTGGACTGTTGGGTTAGTACAATTCTTCTGTTGGGCTGCATTTATGTATATGTGGACTTATACAAATGGAGCTATCGCAGAAAGCACATTCAATACTCCTACCATAATGAAAGATGGAGTATTAGTGCTCGATGTGGCATCAAAACAATATCAAGCCGCCGGCGACTGGGTAGGTGTATTATTCGCGGTACAAGCTATCGGCTCTGTTCTTTGGGCTATTGTTATTCCTATGATCAAGAATCGCAAGTTTGCTTATTCATTAAGTCTTATATTAGGAGCTATCGGTTTCATCTCAACATATTTTATCACCGATCAATATATGTTGTTTGTATCATACGCTCTTATTGGTTGTGCATGGGCGGCAATGTTAGCTTTACCATTCACCATTCTCACCAACTCTTTATCAGGCAAAAATATGGGCACATATTTAGGCTTGTTTAATGGAACAATCTGCCTACCTCAAATCGTGGCAGCTTCATTAGGTGGTGTGTGTGTATCTCTACTCACTCCTAATGGCGAAATTGCAGCACAAGACAGCATGCTTGTTCTTGCAGGCGTACTACTTATCCTCGGCGCTCTCTCAGTGTTTATAATCAAAGAAACATCTGCCGAAAAAGGAAAATAATTCTTTTCTAAATCATACTAAAGAGGTTGCAACTTGTTAGTTGCAACCTCTTTGTTTATTCGTTTTTATTCTGAAACCTCTTGTGTTTTTTCCATTGGAGTAATTTTCCCTTTGGGACGGAAACCGGGGTGATTGTGACGTTTTCCGTAATCTCCTTTTTTGGCAAAACCCTTTTTGTGCATTGGTCTGCTCATCGCGATATTTTCGAGGTATTTCACATATTGGTCTTGAGTAAGAATCTTTTTCATTTCACCAAGCTGTTTTTTGTGACCGTCGCGTTTTTTTTGACGATAAGCCTTTTGTTGGTTTTTGCGTTCTTTTTTATTCTTTTCAAACTCCTTTTTACGTTCAGCCTTTAGCTCTTTTAATTGCTCTTTTTGCTTATCGTTTAAGTTTATTCCTTCAAATGGGTTGAAATGAGGGCGAGCGTGACGTTGCCCTTTATCCATCTTATGATGCTTGCACGATTCTTTATGTCCACCATCTTTGAGATCTTTTTTATCGTTTGCAACTGCTGTTATCATCAATGCTGAAATTGCAACAAATGCTATGCTTAATAATTTACGTTTCATAACTCAATGTGTTTTTAATTAAAAAATTTGCTTTCATTTAAACCGGTTTGTACATCATTTGATAGCTAAATGGCAGAATGGTTTAAATTAACGCATTTATTTATCTTACATTAACAACCTTTTTCGTTTATATTGCTTATCTTTGTAAAATCTTGGTCAAGAATGTCAATTTTTAAAGGAATAAACATGACATCACGCATAAAGACATTGTTTCTATTTATCATTGGTGCCATAATATGCGCCAATGCCACAAATGTATATTATAGAGTTAATCAGTTAGGTTATCTTGAAAAAGATATCAAAGTGGCCGTAGCAATGATGCCCAAAAACATTGATAATATCTCAGCAAAAGGATTTAGCATCAAAGACAAAAGCAATGGCAAAAAGTACAAAGTTGACTCTATCAAGATAACACAAGCATGGGAACCGATGGAGATGTGTGCTCGCATATATTTCTCTTCAATCAATACTCCCGGTGAATATAAGTTAGTAGGATATGGCGATGAGTCATCGACTATTCGCATTAGCAATGATGTGTATTATGGTGCACAAGAAGTTCCATTATATTATATGCGTCAACAACGTTGTGGCTACAATCCTTCGCTTGGCGACTCATGCCACCGTCATGATGGCATATTGGTGTTGAGTGGAGAAAAAGATGGCACCTATATTGATGTTACCGGTGGGTGGCACGATGCCTCTGATTATCTACAATATCTCACAACAAGCGCTAATGCCACTACCCAAATGCTCATGGCATATCATTTAAATCCCGACATATGGGAAGATAATTTTGATGCCAAAGGGCAAAAAGGAAGCAATGGAATTGCCGATATTCTTGATGAAGCCCGATGGGGACTTGAATGGATGATTAAAATGAACCCTAACGACACCCTATTCCTCAACCAGATAGCCGATGACCGCGACCACCGCATGGCAGTGTTGCCTGCCGATGACAAGGTCGATTATGGTTGGGGCGAGGGAAAACAACGCCCCGTATATCCTTGTGCAGGTTATCCTTATGGATTGATGGGCAATCTCAACGACAGCAAAGGATTGGCATCGTCGGTTGGCAAATTCAGCTCTACATTCGCATTAGGGGCGATAATTTTCGGCGTCATAGATCCAGACTTTGCTGATGAGTTAGAACGTCGTTCGGTCATTGCATACGATTTAGCTAAAGCCAATCCCGGGGCTTGCCAAACGGCACCATGCACTTCTCCATATTATTATGAAGAAGATAATTGGGTAGATGATATGGAATTAGCTGCTGCGATGCAATTTATAAACACAGGTTACTCCAAATACTTAAATGACGCTGTAGAATATGGCCGTCAAGAACCTATTACTCCATGGATGGGTGCAGATTCGGCACACCATTATCAATGGTATCCATTCTATAATTTAGGACATATTTTACTTGCCGATAGCAACAACGAGAAAGTTAGCAACGAATTTACTCGAAATGTGCGCAGTGGTCTACAACGTGTATCAGAGCGTGGTGAAAGCAACGCTTTCTATAATGGCATACCATTTATATGGTGCTCCAATAATCTCACCGTTGCAATGGTGACACAAGCCATGTTGTATCGAAAAATAACTCATGATAATCAATTCCGTGAGATGGAAACATCAATGCGCGATTGGCTCTTTGGAGTGAATCCATGGGGTAAATGTATGATTGTAGGATTACCCTCTGATGGCGATTATCCACGCGACCCTCACTCAGCACTTACTAATCTAAATAAAATTCAGGTTACCGGAGGATTGGTTGACGGACCGGTTTATTGCAATATATTCAAGTCGCTCAAAGGTGTTCACCTTCGCAATGAGGATAAATACGCTCAATTTCAAAACAACACAGTGGTGTATCACGATGACTATAGCGACTATTCAACCAACGAGCCTACAATGGACGGAACAGCCTCTACTACAATATTTCTTGGCATCTTAGCCACTGAAGCCAAATAAATCATTAAGATAATGAAATTATACCAATTAGTATCATTTGCCATAGTTACATTATTCGCAATCTCAAGCTGCGAACTTGCTGACAACAATAACACGTTTGTGTCACCCAAGCCATATTCAATAGCTCCACTAAACGAACGAGCTCCTCAAGCAAACATTGAGCTCCATCGTCCCTTTGATTTCCCATTACAACTAAGTGGGAACTTCGGAGAGCTTCGTTCAAACCATTTTCATGGAGGCATTGACTTCAAAACTCAAAGTACTATAGGACACCCTATACATTGTGCCGATGATGGTTATGTGTCGCAAATCAGTGTATCGGGAGGTGGTTATGGTCGAGCTATATATGTAACACACCCAGCATCGGGACTCACTACCGTATATGGGCACTTAAATAAATTTGCGCCACAAATTGATTCTGTTATCGACGCTCGTCAATATGCTCTCGAAACATTTGCCATTACAATGCGATTTGACGAAAATGACTTCCCGGTAAAAAAAGGCGATATCATTGCATATAGCGGCAATAGTGGATACTCATTTGGGCCACACTTACATATGGAAGTACGCCACACTGCAACGGGAGATGCGCTTGACCCTCTACCCTACTTTAAAAACCTTATTCCCGACAACGTAGCACCAACTGCAAGTACACTTATCCTTTATCCCGACAAGACCTCAGGTGCGATCAACGGCAATAAAAACGCAGTATATGTAGATGTTTTTCCAGGTGGCATATACAACTTCTTTGCATGGGGAAAAGTTTATCCTGCAATCAGAGCGAATGACTATATGACCGATTCTCATAATATATATGGCATAAAACACCTTGTACTAAAAGTTGATGGCAATGAGGTATATCGACGCACTATCGATAGATTCCGCATGGAAGCTACTCGCGCCATCAACACGTTGGTTGATTATCAAGATTTAGGAAATACCGGCAATTGGAATATGTATATTCGCATTCCTCAATCAAAACCCTTGGGAACTATGGTTGAATCATCGCTCGATGGTGGGGCTATCAACATCACCGAACAACGCCCATATAATTGCGAGTTTATTATGACCGATGAATATGGCAACTCATCGTCTGTGCCATTTACTATCCACGGATTACAAACTGAAATTACTCCATCAGAATCTCCAAAAGGGAAACTTGTAAAATTAAACACTTCAGAGCAACATTCAATAGGTGGACTCTCATTAAAATTTTATGAAGGCTCCTTCTACGAAGATATTTATGTTGATGTAGAACAAAAACAAAACAACAATTTCTTATCATCATCATACTTGATTGGAAATGACTACACTCCTATCGCACGAGCCTTTCGCATGGCAATAAAGGTTGATCACGACACGATTTCTGACAAAGCAAAATATTGTATTGCACGAGTGAGGAACGGAAATAAAAGCGCTGTTTATTCTCATTATAAAAACGGCGAAATGATTGCCTACGTGAGTCGTTTTGGCGAATATGCTGTAACAACCGATACCATTGCCCCTAAAATCAACCCGATAAACCACTTTTCGTGGGGCAACAATGGGATAGTCACATTAGTTATCTCCGATAATTTTAGTGGCATAAAAAATTATCGCGGAGAGATTGATGGCAAATGGGTAAAATTTGAAGCCGACAACAAAAATGCAACAATCAGCTACAAACTCAACACAAAACATATTGCACGAGGAAAAAATCACAAATTAACGTTAATAGTAACAGATAATTGTGGCAACACTAATTCATTGTCACAAAATTTCATGTGGTAAGATTTTGTATAATTTATTTTTATAAAAATCAAAGAATTAATTTGTAAATCACAAGCTAATCTCTTATCTTTGTGAATTAATGGCGACTAAGAGGTCGCAATGTGTGAATAATCAATAAAAATTAAAATAACATTGTAATTATGGAAAATGAAGAATTGTTGAAATCAGTCACCGAGAAAGCTCAAGTGTGGCTTGGCGATGCTTATGATGCTGAAACACGCGCTGAAGTAAAACACATGCTCGATGCTGAAGACAAAACCGAACTTATTGAATCATTCTATCGTGATCTTGAATTTGGTACAGGTGGTTTGCGTGGCATTATGGGTGCCGGTTGCAACCGCATGAACATATACACTGTAGGTGCAGCTACTCAAGGTTTGGCCAATTATCTTAAAGAAGCATTTGCCGATCTTGATCAAATCAAAGTGGCTGTAGCACACGACGTGAGAAACAACTCTCGCAAATTTGCCGAAGTTGTAGCCAATGTATTATCAGCTAATGGCATTAAAGCTTATCTTTTCGACAACTTCCGCCCTACTCCCGAACTTTCATTTGCTATCCGTCACCTCGGTTGCCAAAGTGGGGTGAACATCACTGCTTCTCACAATCCAAAAGAATATAACGGATATAAAGCATATTGGGCTGATGGCGCACAAATCATCGCTCCTCACGATGTAAACATCATCAACCACGTCAACCAAATTAAAGGTGCCGAAAGCATTAAATTTGAAGGCAATCCCGAACTTATCGAAATCGTAGGAAAAGAAATCGATGACGCATTCCTCGCTGCCATCAAAGAACTCTCATTGAGTCCCGAAGCTATCAAAAACAACAGCGACCTCAAAATCGTGTATACTCCTATCCACGGCACAGGTGTGGAATTGATTCCTGCTTCATTGATGAACTATGGCTTTACCAACATCATTCACGTTCCTGAACAAGATGTACCAAGCGGAGACTTCCCAACCGTAGAATCTCCTAACCCCGAAAACCCACCTGCAATGGCTATGGCTATCGCTAAAGCTAAAGAAATGGGCGCTGACTTGGTTATGGCTTCTGACCCTGACGCTGACCGTATTGGTTGTGTTATCCGCGATAACAAAGGTGAATATGTGCTTATCAATGGTAACCAAATCGCTATGATTCTTCTTTACTATTTGATGACTCGCAATGCCGAACTCGGCAAACTCACCGGTAAAGAATATATAGTTAAAACAATCGTTACCACTGAAACAATCAAAGCTATCGCTGATGCCAACAACATCAAGATGTATGACTGCTACACCGGCTTCAAATGGATTGCATCGGTAATTCGCGATAACGAAGCTACTTGTCGCTACCTTGGTGGTGCTGAAGAAAGCTATGGATTCCTTGCTGAAGAATTCGCTCGCGA
Source organism: Muribaculaceae bacterium (assembly GCA_017399915.1). Taxonomy (GTDB): domain Bacteria; phylum Bacteroidota; class Bacteroidia; order Bacteroidales; family Muribaculaceae; genus RGIG4079. The sequence continues at coordinate 52,275 of JAFQAS010000058.1, read as the reverse complement.
CAAAGATGCTGTTTCAGCCGTATCACTTATGGCCGAAGCTGCTGCATGGGCTAAAGATAAAGGCATGGACTTCCTCCAAATGCTACAAGACATCTATATTAAATATGGCTTCTCTCGCGAAGAAGGTATTTCTGTTGTGAGAAAAGGCAAGAGCGGTGCCGAAGAAATCGTTGCTATGATGAAAAACTTCCGTAGCAATCCTCCTAAATCACTTGGCGGTAGTGATGTTGTCATCATCAAAGACTATGACTCTCTCGAACTCACCGATGTTAAAGCCGGCAAAGTAGAAAAATTAGAAATGCCTACTACCTCTAACGTGCTTCAATTCTTCACCGAAGATGGCACCAAGATTTCGGTTCGCCCTTCAGGTACTGAACCAAAGATTAAATTCTACGTTGAAGTTAAAGGCCATATGGCAAGCGGTGCTGAATATGACAAAGCCATTGCCGATGCCGATGCTAAGATTGCATTAATCAAAAAAGACTTAGGCATTTAATAAAGCCTATTTACTATAATACTCAAGGTGTTGTGATGATTTTCATAGCACCTTGCTGTTTTTTATACATAGTAACATCTACCTCTCTAAACAACTGCGTATATACTTTTTCTTAGTTAATAATTAAATAACGCCCATACTTTGTGTTATTTTTACATTTATTTGGATTATTTCTTTTATTTTTAATTAAAAAGATTTGTTTGTGTAATTTTTACCCATTAACTTTGCATCAGTTTTAGAACCTTAATATTTTAATTGACACAAAAAGCATGATTAACACATTTTCCTTTAAACCCATTTATATATAAACACAGAGCACTACCCTTGGCAGTGCTCTATTTTTATACCATATTTCATTTTTTTTATTTTCGTGGAGCAATAATACGCTCGCCAAGAAATTTGGCAAAATCCCGTTTGATTTGTTGTAGCTCCATTGATTTTGACATTAGGGCATGCAATTCTTCTTTATCATTTGTAGCTTGACATATTCTTGCGCGCACATCGCGAATCTGACACTCAAGAATTGCATCTTTCCACTCATATATAGCACGAGGCACTAAGTCGGCAAGACGATCTTGCTCGGTTTCTATCTTAGTAAATTTCGTATGCACTTTGCTCAATACATGCTTTTCGCTTACGAGATCGGTGGTAATATGACGCACTACATCATCTGGGCTCGATAGCAAAGTTTTTTGCATATATAACGCTGAAAACTCTGTAAGTTCAGCAATATATGCTTCATCACATTGTTGAGTTAACATTTGCTCTCGGAGGGTGATTTCTGCAAGATCTATTGCCGAGGCTTGTATTTGGGCTAAACCTTGAGCGATTGCATCGCTTCTGCGTTTTTTTGCTTGTTCTTCAAAAATTTTATAATCATCATCAAATGACGGAGCAATTTTTAAATATGCTATATCAAAGACTTTTGCAAAATTCGCATCAGTGAATTTCATATCTTCCTCCGACAATTCCGACTTCACATAATCCAATACACTCATTGGCACGGCATTACCATCCTCATCACATTGTTCGCATAATGTCAACATACCATAACGCAACACATAGCGCAACACTTCTCGTTCATATGGTTGAAGGAAACGTGAATATGTATCACCACTTAGATTGACTATATCCTTTTCGGTACTGGAAGTTGATTCCTCCTGTAATTGACTAACACCGGGCGAATCTTCTGATGGAGTAGACAAACTCTCACGTGCCGATTGTCGTTGACGTTGTTGCGCATCTTTCTCTCGTTGGTCGGCAATTTTTTTTGCCACCTGACGAGTGAGCAATTTCTCATCAATCTCTAATCGGCGACTACATTCTTTTATATATAAAGCTCGTGTAATTTCATCGGGGATAACAGAGATTGAACGAACAATATCGGTGATAGCTTTTGAGCGTTGCACCGGATCGTTTTCCACCCCTTGCAACAATATCTTTGTTTTAAACTCAATGAAATCCTGCTCATGTGATGCGAGATATTCTTCCAGTTCGCTTGTTGAATGACTTTGAGCAAACGAGTCGGGGTCATCACCTTCGGGGAGAAGCATCACTTTTATATTAAGCCCCTCGGCCAATAGCATATCAATACCCCTCAACGAGGCTTTAATACCTGCCGGGTCACTATCATAAATTACCGTAACATTTTCGGTAAATCGGTGAATAAGGCGTATCTGTCCTTCGGTCAATGAAGTTCCCGATGAGGCAACAACATTCTCCACCCCCGACTGCGACATCGATATAACGTCCATATACCCTTCCACAAGGATACATTTGTCTTTCTTCACAATAGCTTGCTTGGCTTGATAAAGTCCATATAGCTCATAGCTTTTGCGATAGATTGTCGACTCGGGCGAATTGACATATTTGGCCACATCTTTATCTTTACGCAAGGTGCGTCCACCAAATGCCAACACTTTACCACTAACTCCAAAGATAGGATACATCACACGCCCTTTGAATCGGTCGTATGTGCGTCCACCTTCGTTTTGAATACACAACCCGGTGCCTACAAGGTATTTTTCGTTATATCCTTTTGCTTTGGCTGCCGATAATAAATCATCGCGTTTCTCAAGAGAATAACCAAGACGGAATTTTTTTATCGAAGCATCATTAATACCTCTCTCACGAAAATAGCTCAACCCTATATCGCGACCATCATCGGTATCGGTGAGATTATGTTCAAAATGTTGCAACGCAAATTCACTCACCGCAAGCATACTTTCACGCTCGGTAGCTTCTTCGCGCTCCTTATCGGTCATCTCATGCTCCTTTATCTCAATGTTATATTTCTTTGCAAGATAACGCAGAGCATCATTATACGACAGTTGTTCTAGTTCCATCAAAAAATTGACCGGACTACCACCTTTGCCACAACTGAAACATTTGCATATACCCTTCGACTTTGACACCGAAAACGAGGGTGTACGCTCATTGTGAAATGGGCACAATCCTATATACCCTGCACCACGGCGTTTGAGGTGAACAAAGTCGCTCACCACATCGACAATGTCGGCAGTGTCAAGGATTTTCTGTACGGTTTCGCGATCAATTTTCTTCATACGGAATTTTCAAGACTACAAAATTAATGAAATATGATTTTATTTCATTATCTTTGACAATCAATTTTATAAAATAGTTATCTACAACCCATCAGAATCATGAAAATAAAATCAATTTTACTCAGTTTCTTTTTTCTATTATCAGCGATTTCGCTTAGTGCTACTCGCATCATCGTAATTGCCGACCTTCATGTGCTTCCAGGCAATGACTGCGAAAAAAATCTCAAAATTGCAGTTGAAGAAATCAATAAATCCGATGCCGACTTAGTGGTCATTAACGGAGACTTGACCAATGAAGGATCCGACGAAGAATTAAGCAACGTAAAATCGATTCTCGATCAAATAAAATTACCACAATTCGTGCTTCCCGGCAACCACGAAACCACTTGGTCACAAAGTGCCACAAAAACAATCTTCGACCTTTGGGGAAACGATCGATTTGTCACCGAATTTGACAATTATGTAATCGTGGGTATAGCTTGCGGTCCATATATGAAAATGGGCGACGGACATATCAAACAAGAAGACCTTCATTGGCTCGACGAAACACTTGCCAAACATTGCTCCAATGGGAAACAAGTTATTTCATTCAACCACTACCCTCTCAAAAAAGACCTCGACAACTACGATGACTATATTCGCATTCTTCGCAAATATCCGGTTATTGCTCACGTCAATGGTCATTACCACAAATACGAAAAATATGTGAGTGAAAATTTTGGCGACATTAATTGTATGATGGTGCGTTCACTCGACTTCAAAAACGGCAACTATGGCTACACAATTATGGATGTCGACGCCGACTCAGTAATTTTTCATAACAAGCAATTAGGGAAAGACCCCATTAGAGTTGATGGTTTTGCAATATCATTACCAACAACCAATTCCGATATAGCATTAAAAATGCTCGAAGAAAATCTTCATGCCGATAGTGCGTCGGTTTTCACTCGATTAGGATTTGACAAAAAGACCATTTACTTTGGCAACTCTCTTGGATATGCCAAGGCTATCGACAAGAAATCGGGCAAACTACTATGGTCAATCCCCACAGGAGCATCACTATTTGCTCGCCCGGTTGTTGCAGGTAAATATGTTGTAATACCCTCAGCGGCTAAAGAATTATTGTGGGTAAATCCGAAAACAGGAGAAATCATTCAACGCAATGCTTCTGATGGCGCATATGTAGCCGATGGAGTGTATAAAGATAATGCGTTATATATTGGCGGCTATAACAAATTTGAGAAATGGGACGCCAAGACTCGTAAACTCATTTGGCGATATGAAGCGCTCAACAACTACTGTCAAGCGGCGCCGGTTGTTGACGGAAATGACGTAATCTTTGGAGCATGGGACACTTATCTATATTGCCTTGACGCCAAAACCGGTCAACTCAAATGGAAATGGAACAACGGCAAGAGTCGCAACCAACTCGGCCCGGGCAACGTAGTTCCCGTGGTTACTCGTGAACGCATATATATTGTCGCTCCCGATCGCTACATGACTGCTATCGACCGCAAAACCGGGAAAACAATTTGGCGCAACAACGAACATAAATATCGCGAAAGTCTTGGTCGTAGCGAAGATGGCACTCGCGTTTATGCCAAAACTATGGACGGTGAATTAGTTGCAGTTGATGCCACTACAGGTGAATTCAAAAAACTATGGGTTGTAGATTTGAAACTTGGCTACGAACACGCACCATGCATCGTTGCCGAAAAAGATGGCATCGTCTATGCCGGTTCTCGCCGCGGATTGGTAGTTGCAGTTAATCCACAAACTCAATCGGTAATCAAAACGTTCTTCCTCGGCAAATCAGAAACCAACGGCATCGACATCGACCCCACCTCAGGCAACGTCTACACCTCACTAATCGAAGGAACAATATTCAAATTGAATAAATAATACAACTATAATTATATCCCAACTAAGGAGACTTCATTATTGAGGTCTCCTTTTTCATTGTGATGGTAAAAAAGTGGAGCATTTCTCGTTTATTGTTGATGATTAAAGAAATTTTTCCATAAAATATGCGTTTTTTATTGGGATATGCACAAAGTTTTTGTAATTTTGTGTGATTAAGATTAAACTTTCTAAAAACAATAAATTTAATAACCCTATTATGGCAGAAAACAAAGAAAAATTGTTTGACCAATTTCCTCCAATTTCTACCGAAGAATGGAAAGCAAAAGTAGACGCTGACCTTAAAGGCGTACCTTTTGAAAAGAAATTGGTGTGGCGAACAAACGAAGGTTTCAATGTTCAGCCCATGTATCGTGCTGAAGACATTGCCGATCTCAAAACAACCGATTCTCTACCTGGAGAATACCCTTATGTGCGTGGTACTCGCACTGAAAATGACTGGCTCACTCGCCAAGAAATCATCGCCGACAATGCTGCCGACGCTAACAAAAAAGCTCTCGACGTATTGACTAAAGGTGTTACTTCTCTTGGCTTCAAAGTTAAAGAAGCCGGTGATGTAGCAACTCTTGTTGCAGGTATCGACCTCACAAAAGTTGAAATCAACCTCAACTGCTGTCCTAAAAGCGCTGCTGCAGTAGCAAAAGCTCTTGTTGATGTAGTGAAAGCTGCAGGTGCCGAAGAAGCGTTCAAAGGTTCTATCGACTTCAACCCATTCCGCAAAGCGTTGAAACATGGTGTTGAATTCCCCGGCGACATCGCTAAGATGGCTGTTGAATTACTCGACGTGGTTAAAGAAGTTAAGGGCTTACGCGTACTTGCTGTTGACTCTGTAATGTTTAACAACGCCGGTGCTTATATCTTCCAAGAACTTGGTTATGCTCTTGCTTGGGGTGCTGAATGGCTCGCTATGCTCACCGAAGCAGGTGTTGATGTTGACACTGTAGCAAAACGCATCAAGTTCAACATGGGTATTTCATCTAACTACTTCATGGAGCTTGCTAAATTCCGCGCTGCTCGCATGCTTTGGGCTCAAATCGTTGAACAATTCAAGCCTGCTTGCAAATGTTCTTGCAAAATGATGGCTCACGCCGTTACATCGGAATTTAACCAAACTGTATTTGACGCTCACGTTAACTTGCTCCGTAGCCAAACTGAAGCTATGTCGGCTGCTCTTGCTGGTGTTGACTCAATCACAGTTACTCCATTTGACAAATCATACAAAACTCCCGATGAATTCTCAGAACGTATCGCTCGCAACCAACAATATCTTCTCAAAGAAGAAAGTCACCTCGACAAAGTTGTTGACCCTGCCGGTGGTTCATATTATGTAGAAACTCTCACAGCATCTATCGCACAAGAAGCATGGAAACTCTTCCTCGATGTTGAAGAAAAAGGCGGTTTCCTTGCCAACGTCAACAACTGTGCTATCCAAGATGCAGTAAATGCTTCATCTGAAAAACGTCATAGCGACGTGGCTCGTCGTAAAGAAATTCTTCTCGGGACAAACCAATATCCTAACTTTGGTGAAATGGCTGCCGACAAAATTGAAAATGCCGGTGGTTGCTCTTGTGGTTGCTCTGAAAAAGAAGACAACGGCCGTGGTCTCTCTACTAAACGTCAAAGTAGCGATTTCGACGCTCTTCGCCTCGCTACCGAAGCTGCAGCTAACCGTCCAAAAGTGTTTATGCTCACTATCGGTAACCTTGCTATGCGTCTTGCTCGCTCTCAATTCTCAGCCAACTTCTTCGGTTGCGCAGGATATGAGATTATCGACAACTTAGGATTTAATACAGTACAAGAAGGTATCGACGCCGCAGTAGCAAAAGAAGCCGACATCGTGGTTATCTGCTCAAGCGACGACGAATATGCTACTCTCGCTCCCGAAGCCTACAAGGCTCTTGATGGTCGTGCTGAATTTGTTGTTGCAGGTGCTCCTGCATGCAGCGAAGAGCTTCAAGCTCAAGGCATCACCAACTTCATCAACGTGCGCAGTAATGTTCTCGAAACCCTTCAGGCTTTCAATGCAAAACTTCTTAAATAAACGATTATGAGACCTGATTTTAAAAATATCAATATAACAGCTGATGCATTTGGTGGCGCACAAGCCCCAATCGCACAAGGTGAAGAATGGCTCACCCCAGAGTTGATTCCCGTAAAACCTATTTATACAAAAGATGACCTTGAAGGTCTTGAACACCTCAACTATGTAGCAGGTATTCCTCCATTCCTTCGTGGTCCATATAGTGGCATGTATGCTATGCGTCCTTGGACTATCCGCCAATACGCAGGCTTCTCTACTGCTGCTGAATCAAACGCATTCTATCGTCGTAACCTCGCATCGGGTCAAAAAGGTCTTTCTGTGGCATTTGACCTTGCTACACACCGCGGATATGACGCTGACCACGAACGTGTAGTGGGCGACGTTGGTAAAGCCGGTGTATCTATCTGCTCTCTCGACGACATGAAGGTGCTTTTCGATGGTATCCCCTTGAACAAAATGTCGGTTTCAATGACAATGAATGGTGCTGTACTTCCTGTACTCGCATTCTACATCAATGCCGGTCTTGAACAAGGTGCCAAACTCGAAGAAATGGCAGGTACTATCCAAAACGACATCTTGAAAGAATTCATGGTGCGTAACACTTACATCTACCCACCCGAATTCTCAATGCGTATCATTGCCGACATCTTTGAGTATACTTCTCAAAATATGCCTAAATTCAACTCAATCTCTATCTCAGGTTACCACATGCAAGAAGCAGGTGCAACTTGCGACATTGAGTTGGCTTACACTCTTGCCGACGGTCTTGAATATCTTCGTGCAGGTGTAAACGCAGGTATGGACATCGACGCATTCGCTCCTCGTTTGTCATTCTTCTGGGCTATCGGTATGAACTTCTTCATGGAAGTAGCTAAGATGCGTGCCGCTCGTATGCTTTGGGCTAAGATTGTAAAACAATTCAATCCTAAAAACCCAAAATCACTTGCATTGCGTACTCACTCACAAACATCGGGTTGGTCACTCACTGAGCAAGACCCATTCAATAATGTGGGCCGTACATGTATCGAAGCAATGGGTGCCGCTCTCGGTCACACTCAATCGCTCCACACCAATGCGCTCGACGAAGCTATCGCACTTCCTACCGACTTCTCGGCTCGTATCGCTCGTAACACTCAAATCTACATTCAAGAAGAAACCTACATCACCAAGGAAATCGACCCATGGGCAGGTTCTTATTATGTAGAATCACTCACCAACGAAATCGCTCAACGTGCTTGGGCTCACATTCAAGAAATTGAAAAACTTGGTGGTATGGCTAAAGCTATCGAAAGCGGTCTTCCAAAACTCCGCATCGAAGAAGCATCGGCTCGCACTCAAGCTCGCATCGACTCAGGTCGTCAAACAATCGTTGGTATCAACAAATATCGTCTTGACCACGAAGATCCTATCGACATCCTCGAAATCGACAACACCGAAGTGCGCAAAGACCAAATAGCTCGCCTCGACGTGGTTAAAGCCGGTCGCGACGAAGAAGCTGTTAAGAAAGCACTCGAAGCAATCACAGAATGTGTTCGCACTAAAGAAGGTAACCTCCTCGACCTCGCTGTTAAAGCTGCAGGCCTTCGTGCTACCCTTGGTGAAATTTCAGATGCCTGCGAAGCTGTCGTAGGTCGTTATAAAGCAGTAATCAGAACTATTTCAGGCGTGTATTCAAGCGAAACAAAACAAGATGCAGACTTCGTTAAAGCACAACAATTGTGTGAAGAGTTTGCTAAGAAAGAAGGTCGCCAACCTCGCATCATGATTGCGAAGATGGGACAAGATGGTCACGACCGTGGTGCTAAAGTTGTTGCTACAGGTTATGCCGACTGTGGATTTGACGTGGATATGGGACCATTGTTCCAAACTCCTGCCGAAGCTGCTCGTCAAGCTGTTGAAAACGACGTACACATTCTCGGTGTATCATCATTGGCTGCAGGTCACAAGACCCTCGTGCCTCAAGTAATCGACGAATTGAAGAAACTCGGTCGCGAAGACATTATCGTTGTTGCCGGTGGTGTTATCCCTGCTCAAGACTATGACTTCCTATATCAAGCCGGTGTTGCCGCTATCTTCGGCCCCGGTACTCGTATCCCTGTTTCTGCAATCAAGATGCTCGAAATCCTCATGGAAGAATAATCCCCAACGGATATTCCATAAAACCAACGGCACCCCCACTCGGAGGTGCCGTTATTTTTTTTGCAATATTATCTTATTTTTTTCACATGAAATCGTGCTATCTCACTATAAATTTTGATATATAATAATTTTTTTCATCAAATACTTTTATAAAGTAAATACTTGGCAATAAATGTCTGATATTCGCGACTTTTTCTTTTCCTGATATCATTAGTTGCCCTCTTATATCATATATTTCATATTCAATTTTATCTCTGGGGGCTTGAATGTATAATTTCTTAGTTGAATCTAGAAATATTTTTGTTTCATCTTCACATGGCTTATTCACCGATGCTGCACTACTTGAAAATTTAACCAACATATTTAATAAGTCAACTTCTACATATAACTTCGATGAAGGCCATTGCGAAAATGCCCACTTTCCTCTTCCTTTTACAATAGTTCCTCTATATATTCCATTCTCATCTACTTCATATTCATATGGGGCATCAATTACTTCACATCCATAGGAACCGCCATCCCAACCGGTTAATTCACCATAAAACATAAATATTAGTTGCTGACTGTTATCAATTTCAAAATCCCCCTTATATAGATATTCATTTTCTTCACTATTTACAAGACGCCATTTCTTTAAAGTTTCTTCAGAATCAAGAGTTGGTGCAGACCATCCCGATGGAGTGCCTATGAGATATAAATATTTTGATTTATTTAATGTGTCACTACTGAATGATATTGTATTTGCAGTTGAATCATATATAAAAGTGACTCTACATGCTATTTCCAATTCATTATTAATCCAATACCGAGGAGTATTAGCAATATCTGTTGTACCAAAATACTTTCCATCAAAATCAAATTTGACAACTTCTGCATTATCCGGCACTATATAATCGGTTGAGTCCCCATTAAGCCCTTTTGCAAAACAAAATTCAAAACCATCAATTGGTATTGAAAATGAGCCTTTAAATATTCCATCTCCATCGGCATCTATAAACTTCGCATTCTCAAATGAGTCTTCATTCTTTATCGTTGGTTCAACATATCCCGTTGGTGCTCCAACTAAATATAATATATCTTCAGATTCAATACTCTTATTATATATTTTTAATCGTTCAGTTTTTGCATCAAAATCAAGTTGAACTTCGCCTCCTATCCAATTTGAACAACTAATATTTTGTGACATATTCTTTGTTAACTGAATTTCGGCCTTATCTATTAATTCAAACGTTTCTTCTGCCCTATAGATATCTTGTGAATTCCAATCTGTGAGTCCCTTAAATAACACAAAGTTAAATTTATTTTGAGGAATATCAATTGTCAATGAATATACACTATCACCATCTTCATCAGTCAAAGCATATTTCTCCCTTTCTATTTCTGACATATCTTTAGGCGCATTATAACCGGTCATATCTCCTACAATATAATACTCATCTGCCGATACACTGAATCCAATAAGCAACGACATTACAACACCTAAAAAATAAATCTTTCTCATAGTTTTTTTTATTTTTTGTTATTTACAATATTCACAAAGATATATATTTTTTTTAAAAGCATAAATATATCAATATTTTTATCACTTAATGCAACCTTTTGTGAAGATGGTGCATCTAATGAGTAAAATGTGAGTTTATAAATTCATTACATTAATATTTTCATAAATATAACTATATTTGAAACATTAAAATAATAATCGATATGAAACGAATAATTTATCTTTTAGCAGTAGCACTCGTTATTAGTATTTCATTTTCAAGTTGTCAACGCAAAGCAATTACACAAGAGGAAATTGATGAGTTTAGTCGTCAAATCAATGAGCGTTTAGAGGAAATTAACAATAATAACAAGAACAATGATACAGTAATCACAATCGATTCAACAGGAACGGATACTACCGTAAAAATAAACACAAACACACCTCAAACAAAACAAAACGCCGAAATCACAATTATTCAAAGAGATAATACCAATTTTGGAGAAAGCATAGAAACTGTAATCATTGTATTTATAGCAATTATCACACCTTTTGCCTGTCTCGTTTTAATTGTATTCTTTATTATCAAAGGCATTACAAGCCGTCAACGCGAACATAACAAGCTCATCGAAAAGGCTATTGAGAACAATTATCCCCTACCCGACAATTTCTTTGACGCTCCTAAACGCCACAAAAGTCGTCTGCAATCATCGCTCGTGTGGCTGGCTTGGGGTATTGGGACAATGGGATTTTTCTATATTGTCGACCCAACTGAAACTGCATATTCCATCGGTTTGATTCCACTATTAGTGGGCGTAGCCAAACTTATAACCTACTTCGTTGAGGATCACAAAAAAGAGAGCGAAGAATAATCATTAAAATCTTAATGTTTTATTAGATGCTTTCTCGATTTGAAGAACTGAAACTGATAGCCCGATGCATCGCCGGCGATGACCGCAATGCATTTGGGCAATTAGTCATTGCCTATGAGCAGGGACTGAGGCGGTTTCTATATAATTTATGTGGAGACGAAGCGTTGACCGATGATTTGGCCCAAGACACTTTTTTGAAAGCATATCTTGCCATTCGCTCGTTCCAAGGCATTAGCCGGTTTAAAACATGGCTCTATCGCATTGGGTACAACGAGTTTCTATCGCATCGACGCAGTTCGCACATAACGACCGATGATATCCCGCCCGATATCGACTCTACGAGCCCCACTACCGCCACTGATGCCCGACTGACCATAGAACAATGTCTCTCACAATTATCCGAGGCTGAACGAACGGTAGTGATGCTCTTTTACCTCGAAGATATGCCCATAAAAAGGATTGTGGAAATAACCGGAATACCCGATGGCTCGATTAAATCATATCTTCATCGTGCAAAATCACGAATGCGACAATTTCTTGAAAAGGACGAATCAATATAAACTCAACACAAGATGAAACGAATCAACTCCGACGACATACAGATACGCGAATTGCTTGACAAGTCTTTGCCTCAAGCCCCACGCAACGATTGGTTTGTCAAGAAGACACTCAACCGATTACCACAAAAGCAAGGGAACACAATTTCAATCATCGAGATTGCCGGCTACGTAATAGCAATATTGGCAATAATCGCCATCGAAGACAACATTATATATAATGTAACAACCACCGGCACACTCACTCTTAACGACATTGTGTGGATTGTGTCACTCAACGTGGCTCTACTCTCAATTATAATATCAATATTCTCACCACAACTGCGAAACATATTCCAATAATATTAATGAAAATTGAGAGTACATTCATGAATTAAACACTATGCATTACGCATTATGAATTATGAATTAAAAAAATCCCTTGCTCTGACTGAGCAAGGGATTTTTTATATAAAGGTTATTTTATTCGATTAGCGAATAACCACTTTGGCAGTGTGAGCTACACCTGCAGCATCTGTTGCAGTCACAACGTAAACGCCATTTAGACCTTTAACGTCTACTACGTTAGATTTTGAGTTAGCTACCAAAGCGCCGTTTGCATTGTGGATTGATACGTTCTTAGCATCAACACCCAATACACGCAAGATGTTACCATCGCATGATACAGTCATTCCAGAACCATCGATTTCAACATCAGCTACACCTGTTGATTGAACAGCGAAAGTGAATTTTTCAGCAACTGTTCCAGGAACGAAGTGGTAGATATTTACTGAGTAGTCATTGTTAGGAGTTACGATGAAGCTACCGAAACAAGCACCAAGGCCGGTCTTTTCACCTTGGCTCCATTCAGCTACACAAGTACCTTCTTCATCAAAGATTGCAAATACCGAACCACGAGTATTAGTTGTGCCATCAGTAGTTACAGGCATGATGAAGTAAGACTTACCATTGAGTTTGAACCAGTCAAAACCTTCAACAGAAGCATTTGAGGTTGAATAACCCGAAGGAGTGGTTGAGAATGACCAAGCTGCTACCATGTCAGAGTTATCTGCATTCCATGCATATACACGACCAGGATAACTGCGAGAACGCATTATGAACGCATTTGACAAGTCGTTGTTTTCGTCGATAAGAGCGTCGATTTCAGCTACTGTAGCAAATGCAGGTTGTGGGCAACAAGAAGTAGAAAGAGCTACACCACTAATAGTGTTAGAAAGTTGAGTGTAATCAGGATCAACTGCACCATTCTTAATTTTAACAATAAGAACACCTGTACCGGTGCTTGGAACTACAAAGGCATATGCACCTTCGCTTGAAAGCATATTACCGCGGATGCGACCCATTTGGTCACAACGAAGAGGAGTATAACCTTCAACAGTGCTCAAGTCGAGTTTATAAGTATTTTTCAAGTCGGCTGAGATAATCATAAAGTTGCTACCTGCAGCAGCACCTGACCAACCAGTGTGAACAAGGAAGTTGCCGGCATCGTCACAAGCTACTAATGGGCCCATAGCAGTAGCGCTCCAATGAGTAGATAATGCCGAAGAACAATCATAATAATCAGAATAACCGGTTTCAGTTACTTCAACCAACTTGTTAGCCGATTTATCTACAGTGATAAGTTTGCCATTAGATACTGCAGCGAAACGAACGTCACCAGCAGCTGGTTGACCTGGTACATTTGTAGTATTTTGCCATACTTTAGTGAGCCCAAGAGCGACAGCTGCATTAGCTTTACCATTTAATGTAATAGTTTTTGTTGCAGCACCTTCAGCGGTCAATGTGATTGTAGCAGTGTGAGAACCGGCAGCCGATGGTTTATATGTTACTTTAATTTCACCACCATCTTTGCTTAAAGAAGTCTTGTCGATAGAGAATGCCGAGCTACCTGCAAGAGCAACAGCGATGTCGCCTGTGAGGAGTTGAGCACCCACTGTGATTGTTTCTGATTTTGAAACACCTTCTACTGTAGTGATTTCAACTGAAGAAGGAGCTGTGATTTCAGGAACTTTTTCGTAAGAGTAAGTAGGAACTGTGCCATGTTTGTAGTATGCGATACCTTGGTTATGTACCAATACCCACATTTCAACACCGGCAGTACCGTTTACAGCCACCTCAACGCCCGATGACATAGAAGTGTTACGAGTATTACCAAGACCTGCAGCAGGATATTCACCTACGTTAGAAGCTTCAGCCCAACCTGCAGCACCATCAAGAAGAACTACGCGACCTTTGCGGAGACGTTCAGATGCAGTAGAGTTAGGTTCATATGTAGTTGCAAGACCATAGCTTGAACCTTTGAATGAGAATGCTTTGAAAGTGTTACCTGCACATTCGCTCTTAAGTGCTTCAGCATTTACTGATGCCATTACATAACCTTCAGGGTCGAACAATGTTGGATAGTAGTTTTGACCTACACACCAGAATTTACCAGCAGCTTCAGGAATTACGCGTGGAGAAAGACCGAATTGAACACCATTTGTACCATCGTCAGTCACAGTTAGTACATTAGGAGTAGTTGCCGCTACACCATTAGTGATAGCGTAAGTAACTACTTTTGTATCGGTATCAGCTTTACCTTCAGCAAAGAAGAGAGTACCGTTAGTCAAGTCACCTTGGAGATTGAATGTATCACCAAGACGAACTGTGCTACCAATATTAGTAGTGTTGAGAAGCACGCGAGGAGTTGCGCCGTCATTATCCCAAACATATACTTTAAGCACTTGTTCACCTTCGGCGGTAGTAGCAAGGTTACAAGCAGCGATTTTGCCATCAACATATTTCACGTCGATAACTTTCAATGTACCGCCTTCTACGCCAGTCATATTGAGAGCCCCAAGTTTTTCACCTGTTTGAGCTTTCAAAATCAAGATTTCGCTTGAGTTGTTAACAACATAAAGTTTGCCGGCACCAAATGCCATATTACGGAATGAAGTATAATCAGTCATCCAATCAGCTTTCTTGCCTGTCGATTCAGAGAAGTTCCAGCCTTCAGTGAAAGTCAAAGGAGGATTCTTAGCAGTACCGCTCACAACAACAGTTTTCTTATGAGTACCACTTGTTAAAGTGATTGTAGTAGAGTGGCTACCTGCTGCAGCGGGTTTGTAAGTCACTACTACAGCGCCTCCTGTTTTAGCCAAAGAAGTAGTGCTGATAGCGAAATCAGTAGTGTTGCTTGAAGATACAGAGATAGCTGATGACAACTCAGTACCTGTAACATTGATAGTTTTAGTAGTTGAAGTTTCAGCAGTCACTTCACCAAAGTCAACCGATGAAGGAGATACAGAAATACCTGAAGCTACACCTTCTTCCATGTCGAAGTTGAGCAAGTGTTGAGTACCTTTGCCATCAGCACCAACAGTGACACGTTTTGACACTGTTTTATAACCTGCTTTTTCTACTGTAATTTCATATGTAGCACCTTCAACACAATCATAGAATGTGTAGAAACCATTGTTAAATTGGTCGGTAGTATAAGTTTTTGTGCCACCGGTATTCACATTCACCAATGTCACTTTCGCACCATTGATTGCAAGATATTTGTCGCGTCCACGAGTAGTGTAGCTTGTGTAACCACATGATTTAGAAAGGTCGCGAATATCACCTACGATGATAGGGTAGATATTTACACCTGAGATACCCGGAGAATCAAGATAAGCACGCAACAATTGCCATGCAAGGAAGAAGTTATATCCTTTGCTACAAAGACGGAATGCTTCGGGGCGATAGTCGTGGAACCAAGACTCAGCTAAGTAACCCGGAGCTGTATTAGTGTTCAATACACCAAGACCCGAACCACCATAGAATTTACGGTCGGTCATACCACGAGGAGTGCTATAAGTAACATTTGTCAATTTCACATAGTCGTGCCAGTTTGCAGCAGCTTGTGCCATAGACAAAGAGGTTGAATTATATGCTGAATAGTCACTTTTAGACTTTGCACGACACATTACAACAACATAGTTGGCACTTGCGTTGCCGGCATTTGTGTGAAGCGACATGAAGTAACCACCATAACTATTTGATTGAGATGCGATGGTTGATAATTCCAAGTCGGTTGCTTGAGTATTTTCTGAACGCGACAATTTAACGTAACTATTAATGTATTTTGTCCAGAAATATTTAATACCTTGAGCACGATAAGTGTTACCCGATGACTCCCAGAAACAGTTACTGCTATTGTAAGTGCTATAATGAGGATAACCATCAAGAGTAGTATCATATACCGGAAGTTTTACTCCGTTAACAGCAGGCATTGTTGTTTGACGGTCGTTTGAAGTGTAACCACCGTGACCCGGGTTAACATATAATTTAGTTTTTGATGCAGCCGATGCGCCCAACGACACACAAAGGAGCAATAATATTAATGAATATACTTTTTTCATCGCTTATTTCTCTTTAATAGTCATTACATAAATTTTACCATCACTTGTGTGGTAAGCGATTTTGCTACCATCGGCCGACACACTTGGGAACATTTTGATTTCATCTGACGAAGTAGTGAGTTGTTGGTAGTTGTTACCGGTAACATCAACAATCACAATGTCGCTCTTAGTGTAGTAGTAACCGTCATCTTCGTCGCGCATACCCACTACGTGAGTGTTGCCACGCCAAGATGGAGAGCGCAAATCACCAAGTTTTACCACGTTTGAGCCATCGAGGTTGCAAACGTAAGCATCACCTGCACAACCAAAAAGGATGCGTGATTTGTCGGGAGAAAGGCTTGTCCAAGTATATTGAGGATCCCAGTTGCCTAATTGACCTGCAAGGGGATCAAGCACTGTGCGGTTGCCATTGGCATAAACCACAATTTTAAGATCTTCTTCAGTAATCAAAAGGTCATCGAGAGATGCTTTAGAAGCCTTGTCGTCGACCATTTTCTTTGACATTGTCTTACCTTCAACAGCAAGAGTAGCAACACCGCCATTGAAATTCATTTGATTCAAGTAATCAACCTCTTTTGCAACAGTTTTAAGGGCTTTTGACTCCACATCGAGCACATAAATGTCGTGAGTGAAAGTCTCCTTATTCATGTTGCGAGTAAGGATTGACTTGCCGTCCTTGCTAATTACAGCATAGTAACCGGCACCTTGCATTTCGGTTAATAGAGTGTATTCGCCACTCTTCACATCAATAAGCGCCAAGCCATCATAATTCTGGGCCGACACAAGAAGCTTTCCATCGGGCATAAAGCGAGGATGGAATGTCATTGTGTTGTCGCCGGTAGGAACCTGCTCCACATTGACAACTTCAAACTGC
Organism: Muribaculaceae bacterium; assembly: GCA_017399915.1. GTDB lineage: Bacteria > Bacteroidota > Bacteroidia > Bacteroidales > Muribaculaceae > RGIG4079. Next base: position 34,947 of record JAFQAS010000058.1, on the reverse strand, counting down.
TGAGCACTTGCTGTAAGTGCTACCATAGCAGCTAAGGTTAGTACCAATTTTTTCATTTTTAATTAATTTATTTTTAATAGATTAAAATGTATTTTCGGGGAAGTTGCAAAGATAGGTATTTATTATGATATAATATAGTTCGTTAACCTTTTTTCAGCTTTTTTTCTTGATTTATAATTTAAGGTGCAATATATCGTCACAAAAAAAGTAGAGAATTACATTAATCCTCTACTTGCAAATATTTTATACTTTTCGGTTAGTTATAATCTAAACGGAATTGGTATCACACATCTCACATGCACATTTTTTCCTCCATGACGTCCTGCAGTCCAACGAGGCATCTCACGAATAATTCTCACCGCTTCATTATCAATGCTGGGTGAAACTGACTTCAACACCTCAATCATCTCAATCAATCCGTTTGGGCCAATCACCACCCCACACAACACACGACCTTGAATTCGTTGTTCTCGCGCATCGGCAGGATATTGGCGAGTTTTGTTAATGAAGTTTACTAATCCACAATCTCCACCGGGAAAAGATGGACACACATCAACATATCCATATTCATACACAGGAACTTCTCCGGCTCGGCTTCCAATATTTACATATTGCATTTGTGCTTGTGCACTGCAGATGCTCATCATTAAAATTATCGAAAAAATTATTTTTCTGACCATTGAGATTTATATGATTGATTAATTTCCGATGCAAATATATACCCTTATTAATTATAAAACAACAAGAAGATACCGATTTTGAGAATGATTATTAATGTTTTAAGTTTATTTACAATGTATATAAATGTAAAAAAACGGCTCTTTTTTATAATAGAACGCCTATTTGTTACGTTATTATCATAGTCAAAAAATGCTCTTTTGTGTTTTTTACTTGTGTTTAAATTTCGTATTAATAAAAATTCGATGCAAAATCATTTTATTTATAATATAAAAACTAAAATTGTAGCACTAATTCTCACAAGCGTTATCTCACTGAGCATTAGCGCACAAGATGGATCGGTGGCTTATAATTTTCTGAATATCCCCTCGTCGTCACATATATATGGCCTTGGAGGAGTAAATATCTCAACCGTAGAGGACAACCTCAACACCACCGATCAAAACCCGGCACTTTTAGGCCCCGAAATGGATATGCAATTAGGCATAAACTACATGAGATATGTGGGCGAAACGAATTTTGCAGGCTTAAAATTTGCTAAAAAAGCGTCTGATAGAAGCGCATTTGCTGTAGGAATTCAATACTTTGGATATGGTGAAATGAAATATGCCGATGAAAACGGCGATATATTTGGCACATTTTCACCCAAAGACATCGCTGCCAACGTGGCATACTCACACGACATCAACGACCGTTGGCGCGGTGGTATTAATTTGAAATTTATTCATAGCTCATATGACGAATATACTGCAATGGCTCTTGCAGCCGACCTCGGTGTAAATTATTACAATCCCGACAATGACTTTTCAATGTCGCTCGTTGCTGCCAACCTTGGTGGGCAAATCAAACGTTTCAATGAATCATACGACCGTCTGCCCATTGACGTGAGATTAGGTTTCACTAAAGGATTAGGGGATCTTCCATTCCGTTTATCGGTAACGGCTTGGAACCTCACAAAATGGAATCTTCCATATTATGATGCCGGCGACGGCACATCATCTGATGCTCTTGAATTAAAAGATTCATTTGGCTCAAACTTGTTCCGCCACCTAATATTTGGAGCCGACTTTGTACCATCTGAGCGATTCCGCATATCATTAGGCTACAATTACAAAACACGCACCGACATGAGCACTTACTCCCGCAATTTCTTATCGGGGTTCTCTTTGGGAGCCGGCATAAATGTCAAATCATTTGGCATAGATGTGGCATTGGCTCAACCTCACACCGGAGCAACAACATTTATGGTTAACCTCACTGCCAACCTAAACGATTTTATTAAATAATAACGTTACACATATATGAATAATAATATATCACCCATAACTATTGCCATTGACGGCTACTCTTCTTCAGGTAAAAGTAGCATGGCAAAAGCTCTTGCAAAAAAAATAGGATACAGATATATCGATTCAGGCGCAATGTATCGTGCCGTAACATTATATGCGATGCGCAATAATATGGTTTCGCCTCAACACGAAGTTGATAGCGAAAAGCTAATTGCCGCATTGCCCCAAATCAATATCGATTTCAAAGTGTGTGAAGATGGACAACACACGATGCTTAATGGTGAAGACGTGGAAAAAGAGATACGTCAACTCGATGTATCTAATAACGTGTCGCAAGTAGCAGTTATCCCCCAAATCCGCCATGCTTTGGTAGCTATGCAACAAGCTTTCGGCACAGAAAAAGGAATCGTTATGGACGGACGTGATATCGGCACCACTGTATTTCCCGATGCCGAGCTCAAGATATTTGTTAATGCCTCGGCCGAAACTCGTGCTATGCGACGCCACAAAGAGCTCCTCGACAAAGGTCAACAATCGACCTATGAAGATGTACTTGCCAACGTGATGACTCGCGACCATATCGATGAAAATCGCGAAGAAAGCCCCTTACGCAAGGCCGAAGACGCCATCTTGCTCGACAATTCAAATATGAGCATTGAAGAACAAGACAAATGGTTGATTGACCGATTCAACGAAGTCATTGCAAAATAATACACTTTTAAATGGCATCAATCGAAATCGATAGCAAATCAGGGTTCTGCTTTGGAGTGGTTACTGCAATATGTAAAGCCGAAGAAGAACTTGAGAAGACGGGACGCCTCTATTGCTTAGGTGATATTGTTCACAATAGCGATGAGGTGGAACGATTGCGTCGTAAAGGGCTCATCACCATCACTCATGAAGAGATGCAACAGCTTCACAATGTGAAAGTGCTTCTACGAGCCCATGGCGAACCCCCTGCCACATATGAATTAGCTAAGAAAAACAATATTGAAATAATCGATGCCACTTGTCCCGTAGTGCTACAATTACAACGTCGCATAAAAGAATCATACACCTCAGCCAACCCACGCCCACAAATCGTAATTTATGGCAAAAACGGGCATGCCGAGGTAAATGGCCTTGTGGGACAAACCAATGGCGAAGCTATCGTAGTTGAAGATATTAGCCAGCTTGATAACGTTGATTTAAATAATGATATAGCTCTATATTCTCAAACCACAAAGTCGCTTCAAGGCTTTACTGAAATCATCAACGCCATATCATCTAAGAAATCTCCTCTATCAACATTTAAAAGCTACGACACAATATGTCGCCAAGTTGCCAATCGTGTAGACCACATACGCCAATTCGCATCTAACCACCAATTAGTATTATTTGTGAGTGGTAAAAAATCGAGCAATGGCAAAATATTATATAATGAGTGTCTTTCGGTAAATCCAAACACTAAATTCATCTCAAATGAGAATGAAATTGACCCCGAATGGCTCAATGGCGCCGAAAGCATCGGCATCTGCGGAGCTACATCAACTCCCCGATGGCTCATGGAAAATGTAAAAACGCATGTGAAACGTTTAATCGATTGCAATAATGAATAATTTCGTAGCGATTGATGTTGAAACAGCAAATCATCTCCCCACAAGCATATGTGCAATAGGAGCGGTGAAGGTTATTGACCAACGCATTGTTGATCGTTACTATCATCTTGTAAAGCCCGAACCCAATTGGTATATACGAAGATTTAGCGAAGAAATTCATGGCATATATCCCAAAGATACCGACTCTCAACCATGCTTTGACGAGGTGTGGAGCGAGCTTAGTGAATTCATCGGCACTTTACCACTTGTTGCTCACAACAAATCATTTGATGAACGTTGCATTAGAGCGACTTGTCGCACATATCAAATTGACTTCCCCGAAAACGGATTTTATTGCACTCTAAATAAAGCTCGCCGAGAAATTCCTCGTCAGCTATGCACATCGTATTCATTGCCCAATGTATGCGATTTTTTAGGAATCCCTTTTAGCAATCACCACAATGCTTTGGCCGATGCCGAGGCTTGTGCTAAAATAGCAATCTCATTGTTATGAAAATTTCGAAATTATTATCTTTACTCATTGCTTCATCAATTCTTTTCATCGCTTCGGCTTGTGAAAGAAATGTAACCATTAAAACAGTAAAACAGTTTCCTAAAATTGAAGAAGTAGCAAAAGAGCATGCTCAACAATTCATCAACCTTCCTACCGAAGGCATGAATACTCAACAAAAACTATTTGAAGTGCGTGCTCATGAACAAGATTTGCGCAAAGAAGGAATGAATGAAGAAGCCGATTACTATATCAAAATGTTTGAAAAGCATCTTAATGACTATAATCCGGAATTGGCTAAATTGATTATAAAAAAATAATTCATACAAAGAATATGGTTACTTTTCCCAATGCTAAAATCAATATTGGGCTCAACATAATCTCTCGACGCCCCGATGGCTACCATAATATTGAAACAGTAATGGTGCCAATCCCTTGGTGTGATATACTTGAGATTGTGCCTTCGCAAGGTAATGAAACGACATTGACCACCTACGGGCGTGAGGTGAATTGCGAAATGGAAAAGAACCTCGTCGTAAAGGCATATCGCGCAATGGAAAAGCGATATAACCTTCCAGCGGTTGACATATACTTAAACAAAATCATTCCCGATGGAGCCGGATTAGGTGGAGGGAGTGCCGATGCCGCATTCACTCTTACCACTCTAAATGAATTATTTAATATCGGTGCTTCTAACGCCGAACTTGCGGAGATTGCTGCTACAATTGGTGCCGACTGCCCCTTCTTTATATATAACACCCCTACCCTTGCCACCGGTATTGGAACTGATTTTGCTCCCATATCACTTGATTTAAAGGGGTATAAAATTGCGGTAGTAAAACCTCAAGTGAGTGTGCCCACTGCCCAAGCATATTCGGGCGTGGCTCCAACAATTCCACCTACCCCTCTTTGCGAACTTATTAACACCCCTATTTCACAATGGCAGAGCCATATTAAAAACGACTTTGAGGATAGCATATTCCCTCTACACCACATTGTAAAAGAGATTAAGCAACAGCTCATTGAGATGGGAGCTATATATGCATCAATGTCGGGATCGGGATCGGCTGTATATGGGATTTTTGAAGGTGACAAATTGGCAGAGGAAGATTCCATTAAATTCGACCTATGTGACATCTTTGTAGGAAATCTATAATTTATTAACATATTTGAATTTTGGCAACCTTTTTGATATAAAGGTTGTTGAATTTATATTGAATAAAGAATAAAAACTACCATTATAATGAGTAAAAAAGACGAACCTCAAGTTGAAGAGATTATAAATGAAGAAAAAGAAGTAGTTGCTGATATTGAAAATGAAAATATCGACAATGAAACTTCAGTATCAGAAGAGAATGAAGAAAACCTCTCTGAAACCGACCAATTAAAGCAACAACTCGAAGCATCAAAAAAAGAATATATGTTTTTGATGGCCGAATTTGATAATTTCCGCAAACGCACCATCAAAGAAAAAGCCGAAATAATTCGTAATGCTACCGAGAAAGCAATGAAAGATTTGCTTCCTGTGGTTGACGATTTTGAACGTGGACTCTCAGCTATGGCTGAAACAACCGACGCCGCAGCGGTTAAAGACGGAATGGATTTGATTTATAACAAATTCATCAAATATCTCGAACAAAATGGGGTCAAAGCAATCGAAAGCACAGGTACTGATTTCGACACCGAACTTCATGAAGCTATTGCGATGGTTCCATCTCCCGACGAATCACAAAAAGGCAAAGTTATTGATACTGTAATGAAAGGTTACACTATCAACGACAAGGTAATACGCCATTCTAAAGTCGCTGTAGCACAATAATTCTACCTCATAATTAACACTCTGACTTCAACTATGAATAAAAGAGACTACTACGAAGTGCTTGGTGTGAGCAAAAGCGCCACAGCCGATGAAATAAAAAAGGCCTATCGCAAACTCGCAATTAAATATCACCCCGACAAAAATCCCGATGACAAAGAGGCCGAAGAAAAATTTAAAGAAGCTGCCGAGGCATATGATGTATTGAGTAATCCCGACAAACGTTCACGTTATGACCAATTTGGTCATGCAGGGGCTCAAGGCGCCGGAGGATTTGGTGGCTTTGGAGGATTCTCAATGGACGACATCTTCTCGCAATTTGGCGACATTTTTGGTGGACACTTTGGTGGATTTGGAGGAGCTACCGGTGGACGTCGTCAACGTCAACGCCGTGGGAGCGACCTTCGCATTAAAGTATCTCTAACGCTTGAAGAAATTGCAAAAGGGGTTACCAAGACTCTTAAAATACCCACAATGGTGAGTTGCGAGCATTGCAATGGCACCGGTGCTAAAAACGGGTCAGCTTATAGCACTTGTTCTACTTGTAACGGGTCAGGAGTGATTCGCCAACGCCAACAAACCATATTGGGAGTGATAGAATCAACTGTTCCTTGTCCTCACTGTGAAGGTAATGGTAAAACCATCACTGACAAATGTGACAAATGTCATGGCGAAGGTGTAGAACGCAAAGAACAAACTGTTTCCATTAATATTCCCGCAGGTATTGCCGATGGCATGAGCGTCAGAGTCAATGGTAAAGGAAATGCCGCTCGACGTGGAGGTGCAAGTGGAGATTTGCTTGTTGTTGTTGAAGAAATTCAACACCCCGAATTGATTCGCGATGATAATGATGTAATATATAATCTCATGCTCGACGTGGTTACTGCAACACTCGGTGGCTCGGTAGAAGTTCCAACAATATCGGGTCGAGCAAGAGTAAAAATTGCCCCGGGAACTCAACCCGGCAAGATTCTTCGCCTACGTGGAAAAGGGTTACCATCAGTTAATGGATATGGCACAGGTGACCAACTCATCAATATAATGGTATATATCCCTGAGCAACTCAACAGCGAAGAACGCAAAGCATTCGAATCACTCAAAGACGCTGAAAATATCACTCCATCTGACGATACTAAAAACCGCATTTTCAGCAAATTAAATCATATGTTTGATTAATTGCAACAACATGATATTTCTATAAAGGTGGCCAAATGGTCACCTTTATTATTATATGTGTATTAGATATACATCTATTCGTTTTGAGAAAAATTGACCAAAAATTGTTAGTAAAAGAACAATATAAATGCTAAAAATTTGTTAATTCATATAACATAATTTAATATTTATGCATACCTTTGTGCCGTTTTTGATTAATTAAATGTATTTTATGAAAAAAATTATTTTTTCTACCCTCGCTTTTGCAGCATCGTTGACGATGATGGGCGAAGGTTATCAAGTAAACACTCTCAGTGTTAAACAAGAAGGTATGGGTCACACAGGTGTTGCCCAAAAATTAGGTTCTGAAAGTATGATATTCAACCCTGCAGGTATGGGGTTCATGGACAAAACAGTTGACCTTTCAGCAAGCGTAAGCCCCATTTTCTCTACAGCAACAGCTACTCTTGAAGATGGCAGCAAATACGAAACAAACAACGACGCAAGCACTCCATTCCAAATTAGTGGTGCTTTCTCGATCTACGACAATCTTAAAGCCGGTATCACAATCAACACTCCTTATGGCAGTGGTATCGACTGGACCGACAATTGGCCCGGCGCAACATTCAGCCAATCAACTAAACTTCATGTATTTAACATTCAACCCACAGTTGCCTACAAGATCCTCCCTAACCTATCGGTTGGTGCCGGATTGATGATTGCTTGGGGGAGCGTCGATTTAAACAAGGGATTACTAAATGCATCATCTATTAATACAATTATCCCTGGAGTTGTTCAACAAAATTTAATTGCAAATGGCATACCAGCTGAAATGATTACTCCCGAGCTAATCAACAAATATGCCGCAGAAATGTATTTAAATGAAGAAATCACTCCTGCATCTGTTAACCTTAAAGGAAATGCTGAAATTGCAGTTGGCTTCAACGTTGGTGCAATGTGGGATATCAACGACAAAATAACCATTGGTGCAAGCTACAAATCTAAAATGGATATGAAAGTGAAAGCTGGTGATGCAAAAGTTTCTTACAACATCCCAAATGAAACAGTTGCAGGCGTTGTAAAATCACAACTCAACCTACTTAACAACACCAATTTTGCCGCTCAACTCCCAGCCGTATCTCAATTAACGTTTGGTGTATGCTACAAACCTATCAACCGCCTCAAATTGGCTTTTGATGCACAAATGAGTGGTTGGAGTGCATATGACGAATTGGCAATTGACTTTGTTGGATTAGACGCTCCATTTGACCAAAAAATCGCTAAAAACTATAGTGACGCATGGGCATTCCGTTTTGGTGCGGAATTTGCAATGACAAATCGTCTTGATCTTCGAGCTGGTTTTATTGTTGACACAACTCCAGTTGATGAAAACAACTTCAACCCTGAAACTCCAGGTATGACACGCTATGAACCAACTATAGGTCTATCATTCCGTCCTATCAAAAACCTTTCAGTTGACCTTGCATTCACTTACATTGCAGGCGATGCACGTAAAGGGTCTATTGAATCTACCGATTTCTTAACTAATCAACCAAACAAATTCTCTGCGGAATACGATCTCGAGGCATTGATTCCGGCTATCGGTCTTAGCTATTCATTCTAAGAATCCCCTTTAATAGATTTTTCATATCATTAACTAAGGAGTGGTGTTAATTCATCACTCCTTAATTTTTATGTAATACGATATGTCATTATAGTGTTGCACAAACACGAGAGATTAATTAAATTTGCACTATGGAACAACAACAATCATCTTCAAGAACATCTACCCGTTTTCGACAACGAAAGCCACCTCTATATGATGTGGTTATACACAACGACGACTATACTACAATGGAATTTGTGGTGAAAATTCTTGTTGAGATATTTAATAAAAACATCAATGAAGCCACTCAACTAATGCTCTACGTTCATGAAAAAGGTGAAGCTACTGCCGGCACATATATTTATGACATTGCTCACTCTAAGGCGAATAAAGCGATAACACTTGCCCGTGCCGAAGGCTTCCCATTACAACTCACCGTAACAACACATAAATAATCATACAATCTAATAAACAATGCCCAATAAAGATATAATACTATCGCCATTTGCAAGAGAGATACTCAACGATGCACGTTTGATTGCCACAACTATGTGTCATGAATTTGTGATGCCCGAACATTTTATTATGGCAGCATGCCGACTTTGCATCGAAAATGATACAAACAACCCATTTCTCAACGATTTTAAATTTATCGCCGACCAAACACAAGAAATCGTATTCGAGCTTGTGCCAAGGAGTGAGGATTGTACCGAACCATCATTATCAATCCTTATGAACAAGGCGATTAAAGAGGCTATTAAAATCGTTCAACACGAAGGTGATGTTCCCGTTCCTGCCACTGCTATTATTATCGCCATTATAAACACCCCCGACAATCTTTGTAACAGCGTCATTTCTAATAACATTTCCGACAAAAAATTAAGCGAAATGCTCACATATTTAATGAGCATAGACGGCCAGAGCCTTCGCGGATATGATGTTGAAAACAATATAAATTGGGATAATACTTCTACCTATGATGCTTCATCGACTGAATGGATGAAATACATCACCGACCTCAATCCTCTACGTGGTAATAACGCAAAAGCAATCATTGGGCGAAACAACGAGATGAACCGCTTGGCTCAAGCATTGTGTCGTTGCAATAAAAACAATGCTCTCATTGTTGGAGAATCAGGTGTTGGAAAATCTGCTATTGTAAAAGGATTTGTCGTAAAACTCGATAGTTTCCCCTCAAAAATCTCCCAACTTCCCGTTTATGAATTATCTATCCCATCAGTCCTCGCTAATGCCCAATATCATGGAGAGATCGAACAGCGCATCACCTCGGTGATGAACGGCATCAAAGCCTTGGGGGGTGGCATTATAGTAATCGACGATATCCACTCACTTGTAGGGAGCAAAGGTGATGCAAATGGTTCAAGAGATTTAACCGGATTATTTATGCAGTATCTTGATGACGAGAGCTTGCGTTTTATCGGAATCACCACATTTGAAGATATTACACGACATCTTGATAGCCACTCTCGTTTCTTGCGACGATTCCGACGAATTGATATTGAAGAACCTACTCAACAAGAAACGATAGAGATTCTCACAGGAGTCAAAAATAAATACGAAAAGTATCACAACATTCGCATATCTCCCGGAGTGATTGATCGCATTGTAAAACTTAGCAAACGTTTTCTTTCAGGGAAAGCCCTTCCCGATAGCGCTATCGACATTCTTGATGAGGCCGGTGCTTATCGCGAATTAAACCCTATTCAAGGAAACAAAAAACAAACCATCAATAAAGACCTCATCGACTCGATTGTAGCTCAATTGGGCAATGTAAAAACTAAGATTATCGACGATAACGACACTACCCCACTTCGCAACCTTGAAAAGAATATGCACAATAACATATTCGGTCAAGATGAAGCTATAAAGCAAGTTGTAGAAGCGGTTCTTACAGCCCGCGCCGGACTGACCGATGAGCACAAACCTCAATCATCATTACTTTTTGTCGGCCCCACTGGTGTCGGGAAGACCGAGGTAGCAAGAGTTGTTTCAAATGAATTGGGCATACCTCTACACAAATTTGATATGAGCGAATATTCCGAACGCTATAGTGTGTCGAAACTTATTGGTTCATCTCCCGGATATGTTGGATATGAAGAAGGAGGTAGACTCACCGAGGCTGTTCGCAAGAATCCTCATTGCGTGTTACTCCTCGATGAAATAGAAAAAGCCCACGAGAAAGTTTTCGACACATTGCTTCAAGTGATGGACTATGCCTCGCTAACCGATAGCCGTGGCCGAAAGGTTGATTTTTCTCATGTTATTTTAATCATGACCTCTAATTCAGGCGCTCAATTTGCCAAACAGGCAGGAGTGGGATTTGGATCAACTGTTACTACCGGACAAGCTATGCTATCGGAAGTAAAAAAGACTTTTAAACCCGAATTTATCAATCGTCTATCAAGTATCGTTGTATTCAATGATATGAATCTCGATATGGCTCGATTGATTCTCGACAAAAAGATCTCAGAGCTCAACACTCGATTAAATGAACGCAACATTGAAATCACGCTCACTAATGATGCCCGGGAATGGCTCCTCAAAAACGGATTCTCGGCCAAATATGGAGCACGCGAAATTGAGAGAGTAATTACTCATAACCTCAAGCCTCTTCTTGTCAAGGAAATTCTTTTTGGCAAACTATCAAAGAAAAGTAAAGGCGTTGCCGAGATTTCAATTTCCAACGATCAACTATCGTTAACTCTAAAAAAATAGTTGATATGGTATTTCAACTATGTGATGAATTAATATTTCCCGATCCATATCTTGGCGAGGAAGATGGGTTACTTGCTGTAGGAGGCGATCTTTCTACCGAGAGATTACTATTAGCCTATTCTAATGGAATATTTCCATGGTCTGACTTCCGTCGCGACCAACGCTTGTGGTTTTGTCCTCTGCAACGTTTTGTAATATTCCCTAACGAGATTCACATCTCACACTCTATGCGTTCTCTAATACGCAAACAACGCTATAACGTTACAATCAACAAAGATTTTGAAGGCGTTATAAGTGGGTGCTCCGAAAAACGCTACAATGAGCCAGGAGCATGGTTGGGCGAAGAGATGATTGAAGCCTACACCCGCATGCACCACGAAGGCTGGGCTGCAAGTGTCGAAGTGTGGGACGGCGACAAGCTTGTAGGTGGACTATATGGAGTATTAATGGGTAATTGTTTCATTGGCGAGAGTATGTTTTCACGAGTGCCAAGCGCTTCGAAACTTGCCCTTATAGCTCTCGCCCATTGGATGGAACTTAATGGAGGCACACTCATCGACTGCCAACTCGAAACGCCTCACCTCAAATCAATGGGAGGTCGATTTATCCCCTATGACGAATATATGTCGTATCTGCAAGCCGATGATGATGGTGCTAAATATGAAGTCGATGATGATTATGAAGCTTAATCAGGTATAAATCTTGAATATTTTCCACACATCAATTCCATAATATCATTTACCTCTAATTTTTCACTCAAAAAAATAAAAAAATTTACGACCACCAACTATCTAACAATCAACTCATAGCAACTAAATTCACAATTTTGCCGTAAAAAACAACAAAAAAACCTTCCGATAAATTTGCACATGTAAAAAAAAGTGTCTACCTTTGCATCGCATTTGAGGGAAAACCTTAGTGCAAATAAGGTAGATTCGCTAGCTCAGCAGGTAGAGCACATCCCTTTTAAGGATGGGGTCCTGGGTTCGAGCCCCAGGCGGATCACAAAGGAGAGTCAAACGGCTCTCCTTTTTTATTGTTATTAGTCAAACAATTAAACCACAACAAGCTAATAATCACCCATCTCCTTCAATCGGCTACAATCTCCCATGTATTATAATCCTTGACGAGATATTGCCAATATTTGCCCCTTTCTACATACTATTTATGTACACCTTCGATATTGTTCTTTATGCGCTTTATGTTTTATTTTGTATCTTTGTAGAAATTAAAATTACATGGAGCAACAAATTTCAATACAAGAGGCTATAAAGTGGATTGCCAAAATGACGGCAAAAGATGGCGTCATCTCTCATAATGAGCGCAAACTACTTAAAGAATTTGCCGATAAATACCACATTGACACGAACAAGCTCTATCGCTTAGCCTATGCTTTTACCAAAGACGCCCAACAAGAAGTGGAATTGGCCTCCACAAATGAGATAAAGGGACGACGATTTGAAGAGTTTGTCGTTTCTCTAATTACGGATAAATCTCGATACAAGCTGCTCGCTTGGCGAAGCGATAAAATCATAGGGAATACATATGCTGCCGAAAACCTATATCCCGATTTACACCTCCGGCATAAACTATCATCATTTGAAGTGGAATATTTCATAGAATGCAAATATCGTTCTTCATGGGGCAATGGCAAAATCAATCTCTCCAAGCAATTTTCTCGATACTGCGATTTTGCCAAAACAAAGAATTGCCGATTATTTTTTGCGTTAGGAATAGGTGGAACGCCTTCTAATCCCGATGAATTTTACATCATACCCTCTCTCTTGATTAACTCGTCAAAATGTATTATCAAAGAAAATATAAATACTTGTAGTTGCGACATTTCCCCCGAAGCATTTAATCAGCTCATTCAAAATCATTTCTTGGCAACACCATAATTCAGCCAACATACAACAACACTACACAACACCTCAACACTCTCACATTTAACCTTTTTCATTAGATTTTCCGGGAAATTATTGCTACCTTTGCACGTTCTTTTTTTGACAATCATAATTTTAATCATAATTTCAAATTAATGAAAAAGTTTTACTTAGGTTTGGCGGCTATTGCTATGCAATTTAGCGCAATAGCTGCGACATGGACTCTCAACGGCACAAACTATACCGTTGACGTCACTACGACAAAGACATTGACAACAGGCGTCACTTACCATGCCGCTCATGTCTATACCAGTTCGCACAATATGCGAATTTTCTACACAATCACAGATTTAACTAATGAGGACATTGCTGTGCGCGCAGTGCCCGGTGGTAGCAAGCTCACCAATACCGCTACCGTGAGCACTATGGCTGGACGCATCACCGATGCCACTCCTATCGTTGGCACAAACGGTGGTTTCTTCAGCAGCGAAACTCCCGGAGGGTTAACAGTTGTAGATGGAGAAGCTCGCAAAGGATTTAGTGGCGATGGCTATTATGCCATTACTTTCGATGAAAATAATGTTCCAACAACAGGCTATCTTAACAAAATTACTTGTTGGTGTAGTGCTGTAAATGGCATTGAAGGTTGGACCGATTTTGCTGCTATCAATACAACTTCTACTGCCGCATCAAATGCCGGTGTTGGTGAACAAATCATTTTCTACACACCCGAAAGCAACAGCTCTACTTCAGAGACTTCAGGCATGGGCGGATATGCAGTGCAACTCACTCCGGTAAACGGTTCAAAACTCACTCCCGGTAAATATTTGAAATACAAAGTAGCAAGCGCTCCTTCATCAGGGAACGTAACAATTCCTTCAAACGGGATTGTAATGTTTGGTAAAGGCACTCAAAATGGCGCATACGTAAAAGGTCTTACTGTTGGCACTGAAATCACAGTATATATGAATGCCAACATCAAAGATAACGCCGGTAATATCACTACTCCGGTAACTTCTCAAGCTCTTGGCGGCTCATTGATGATTCTCGATGGCGGCACTCGCATCAGCTCTTATGCCAATGATCTCGGTGCTATTTCAAGCAATCAACCTCGTACGGCCGTTGGTTACAATGCCGACAAAACAAAACTCATCATGTGTGTTGTCGATGGTCGCAGCTCAGGTTGGAGCACTGGCTGCACCGGTAAGGTTCTCGGCGACATAATGAAAAATCTTGGCTGTAGCGATGCTATGAACTTCGATGGCGGTGGCTCTTCTCAATTTTGGATTACCGGTAGCGGACTTGTAAACGATGCCAGTACAAACAACTCAGGCGGAGGCATTCGTGCTGTTGCCGATGGTTTGTTTGTGGTTAAACTTCCTTCTGCTACACTCACAACAAGCTCTGCCTCATTATCGCTTAGCACTACCGATAATGCCCCTGTAACCAAAACATTCACTGTAACAGGTGCAAACTTGCGTGGAGACATCTCTCTCGCGCTCTCAGGCACTAATGCTAACCAATTTAGCATTTCATCAACTTCAATCAGCCAAAGTGCAGCTTCTGCAACTATCACAGTTACATACAAGCCCACTGCTATTGGCACTCACTCTGCCAATATCACAATCTCATCTAAAGGAGCGTCTTCTAAAACTGTAACTCTTACCGGTTCTAACACTGAAACTCCTGAAGATCCCGGAACATCTGATACTCCTGTTGAAATTACCGGCTACAAACTCACTCAAGATTGGGCTCATACATCAGGACATCTTACTGCCAACACCAACACTCGCTGGGCAACCGGTTTCGGTGGCAAAATCTACATCAACGACCACGCAAACTCATTATTATATTATTGGGACGCTAACGGCTTGACAAATACCGGTATCACATCGGCCGGTGGTACTGCAATCACAAGCGATGATGCCGGTAATATTATAATCCCTACCTCAATGTTTACTGCCGGTTGCACCGCACTTAAAGTGCTTCCTGCAGGAGGAACCTCATTCCAAGACTTGACTCTAACAATGCCCGATGGTGTTTCTGCTAACCAAATGCAATATCTCGGAAAAATTGTGGGTAACATTATGAACGGCGAAGGTGGTATTATGTTTATGTTCCCTAAAGATGCTACATCGGTGGCTAAATTCTACATTCAATATGGAGAGCAAAAAGCTCAACGAGGAATTCCTGTTGGCATCACTGCCGATGGTCAATCGTTTGCAATGCCTTTGGAAGATAACTTTGGCGACAACTTTGCCGTGAGAGTTCGTGGCAACAAGCACTTCTATCACAACGACGGCACAAGTTTCGTGGCATACCCCGACAATGGCATCAACACCACTCAAGGTGGTACATTCTTCACCCTTAATGGCACTCTTTACAATGTACAACCAATAGGGACTGCTTATGTTGACGGTTTCCAAATCGTAGACATCACCAACAACAAGGTTGTTGCTACTCACGATGCTCAATTCACTACACAAGCAACTCCTTCGGGAACTCCCAACCCCAACTGCATCACAGCCGAGGTTGTTGACACATACACTGTTAAGTTATATCAATACGTGCCAGGACAGCTTGCTGCTCAATATACCTTCAGCCTTGTTACATCGGGCATTGAAGATGTTATGCTTGGCAATGAAGCAAAAATGAGTGTGACGCTTAATGGCAACACTCTCAATATTGCTGGCATCGATGCTGTTTCTACTTCGCTCTACTCTATCAATGGTTCAATGGTGGCATACGACACCGACAACACAATTGATGCATCTGGATTAAACGGCGTGTATATCGTAGTAGCAAAAACTGCCGACGGCACTCCTTACACTGCTAAAGTGATTGTGAAATAATATTATAAATACTCTAATTACAACAAAAGGGTTGCTTCGATGGGCAACCCTTTTGCTTATTATATAGTCTTTCCTTTATTTTAGTTCAAAAACGCTATAACAACTCTATTTAGCGATTTCAGTTACACGAGTAATTCCTTGATAACTTATTGATTTTTGTGCGCGCAAATAATCCATCATAAGATCAGAACATGGTTTATAAACATTCTCAAATGGATTTCGATGCTCAAATGTAACCATTGATGAAATATAACTATTCATTGCTACAACATATTCCTTATTCATGTCTAATTTCTTACCATTTTCATCAAACAGTTTTATACTTATCACTTTTTCAGGATTACTTTTGCTATAAGTTATAGTATATTTAATCCCAGAAACATAAGCGACTCGCAGTTCGTCAATACGACGACAATCGATCAATAAATCAGCCAATTCTTTGCCATTTAGTTTTACCAATACCGCTTCGTTGCCAAATGGGTCTAATCTCAATGCATCATCAACAGTCATAGGACCTACCGCCAAACTATCATAACGTACTCCTCCACTATTTTGCAATGCTACATCACACTTTAATTGCGCACACAACGCATCGGTCATCATACATCCAAGTTCTTCATATTTAGTAAATGGAGTAGCCACCTGTGTGAGAACCTTTTTCAATTCGGGATTATTGCTATATTCTTTAACCATCGCAGCAATCTCACTATTTTCTTTATTATAATTTGCCACATTGATGAGTTTTGATGATTTCTCAATCACTTTTCCATTTTCCACAACAAAAACCGACAATGTCGCACATTTCAATTTATTTTCGGCTTGCGTAATTAGCACTCCATTATGAATTTGATTATCACCTACTCGAGTATGCGAGTGTCCTCCGATAATTGCGTCATAATGAGGAAACTTACGAGCAAAAATTGTATCATTTTCATATCCACAATGAGTTAACAAAATTTCCACATCACAGTGGTCGCGAAGCCATGAATACTTTGATATCGTTTCTATTTCATCGGGAAAATTCATTCCTTTGACATTGCTTGGATGGGTGTCAGGAACATTATTTGCGCCTGTTTGAACTATACCTAACACGCCTATTTTCACTCCATCTACTTCAAAAATTTTATATGGATAAGTAAATATTCGGAGAGAATCATGTTTCTCTATATTGGCACATAAATAAGGAAAGTTTGATTGAATTAACTGGGTTCTAAAACCATCTATTTTAGAATCAAACTCATGATTTCCTATTGTTGAAGCATTAAATCCCACAGCATTCATCAACTGAGTCATCGGTCGAGATGGTTCGGCATGTTGATCATTTAGAGCATTTCCGGTGCGATTATCCCCTGCAGAAAAAATTAGCAAATCGGGATAAACACCCCTCAAACTATCTACAATAGCAGCAAATTTAGGCATTCGCTCTATCGAAGCATGCATATCATTTACCGACAAAATTGCTATACTCTTTTTTTGCGCCGATACAAATGTCGCTATAAATAACACTAATACAAAAATCGAATATCTTTTCATATTTAAAATTAATTTAGTTATACTTAAAGGGTTGAGGCAAAATTTAAACTTTATCCTGACAAACGCGTTCAATAATTTTCAGTTTTAACTTCTTGATACGCCATAATGATTAGTTTATATTATTAATATTTAATTACTTTTTCTGCCTAATAATATCCTTATTTTTACAAATTTAATTCAAAATTTACTCTTTTTTTTATCTTATAAGGACAAAATATTATCAAATAAAGACATTTCTAAATATTTCAGTTATCAAACACGGACTTTTATCCCTCTCATCCATCTAAATATGAACGATTTACATCTACAAATCTCCTATTCTCATTTTTTCCCAAATTTAGCATCACGCATTCTTAATTAATCAAATTTTATTGACAATTAAATTTAAAATAATAACTTTGCATATGTAATACCCCTTAATGCATATTAATCATTTCATCATTATGAATATTTCAAGAATAACACTCCCTCTTTTGCTTTGTTGCTCTATCTTATCAGCCACAAGCTGTAATGGCGAACAAAAAGAAGCCAACTCGGCATCAGCCACTATCGACACAACTAATATTACTACAAATAACGATAGCATCGTTACTAAAATCGACACCATGCAAACTACAATCGACTCAACTAAAAACTCCCCTATCGACACTATTACAAAAGTACAACCCGAAGAAAAAGCCATCACCGCAAGTGAATATGACCAGAAATTCAAGGAAATGGGATTTGTGGATGTGCAAACTCTCGACCCTACCATTCAGGTTGATTTAAAATACTCCTCTACCGACAATTTCATGGGGATAAATATGTATGGCGATCTTCACAAGGCATATCTTCGTCCCGAGATTGCCAAGATGGTTGTTAAAGCTCAAAAATATCTCAAAGAGGTAAATCCCGAATACACATTAGTGATATACGACGCAGCACGCCCGTTGAGTGCGCAACGCATGATGTATAACAAAGTGCAAGGCACTCCTTTCACCGACTATGTGGCCAAACCTGTCAATGGCGGTGGCTACCACAACTATGGCTGTGCCGTCGACGTTACAATCATGCACAACGGCAAACCCCTCGACATGGGTGCCGGATTTGACGAATTCACCGACATGTCGCACATCAACAACGAAAAATCAAACCTCAAAAAAGGCAAACTAAGCCAAGAAGCCTACGACAACCGACAAATCCTCCGCAACGCAATGAAAAAAGCCGGCTTCGACACCTACCGATTCGAATGGTGGCACTTCCAACACTACACAAAAAAATACATACGCTCCCACCTCAAATCAATCGATTTCTAAACTATCCCCACATACTACCACCTAAAAACGCTTCTTTCACCCACAAAAAAAGAGCCACCCAAGTGACTCTTTAAAAGTTCCGTTAAACACTAAACAATAACCCTTAAACAATTGCTTTACTGATAGAACAGCCAAAGACAAGAATCAACAGCACATCATCGTATGCCTATCCTGAAGATGGTATAAATAAAGGTTACGACTGGGACTTATGTATATTACTAAATAAAGTCGTCAATATCAGCCATTAAAAAAATATAGATATCTATCACAAGTTTTAATATAGTTAGAATTGATAGAGAAAATAATGTTAATATAATTGATGAAATTACATTATCTATATATGACGGAAAAATTTTCATCAAAAATGTAGACATTATCATAATTACACAAAGGATTAGTACAAATGTCAATCTTTGAATAAATAATTTGCAAAAATTTTTATATCTTTTTCTATTATTTATTTTAGATTCATTTTGAGATTTATCTATCTCTAATCTTTGTGCTAACTTTTCAGGTACTATAAAAATAACACCTAATGTAATTGCTAAAAAAATACTTATGACAGTTAAAATATCGCTTATTAAATTATTATCAATACGAAAAGCCTTTTGGTAACTTAATATCCCGATTAGAATAGGAATTAAAATAAAAACGATTAAATTTGACAACTTTGTTTCACAGCTACCAGAAGAGTTCTTAAATAAGGATTGTAATCCTATTTTTAGGAGTAAAAATGTGTCCTTTAAAAGTTTCATTGTTCTTTAACTGAATAATTTAGGTCATTTTTTATTAATGCAATATAATTATCTGCAACTTTCTCAATTTCTTCCCAATTGAGACTTCCGTCAGAATTGCTGCAAGTTACACCTAAATTTACAGATGGTAAAAGACATTCTATTTCTTCAGATGAAGATGACGCTTTCTGTCCTGAATTGTCAATATAAAAATATTTTAGGTTGTGTAATGATGGATCATAATTAGGCTCTAATTCTTTAATTTCTTCAGATACTTTGTTCTGATATACTTTATCAGTAATAAGTTGACTTAATGAAAGTGATATATTAGATATTGTCCGACTGAATTTGCTAGTACTAAGTAAATCTAATTTTGGTTTTAAGTCTGAATCTAAATCTTGTTTGTTTGCAATTTTGATTTCATAAATGCTACAATTTTGTTTAAATTTATCTCTAATATCTTTGGGTACAAATTTATGCACAACAAACCTATATCCCAACTTTTTAAATGTTGCAGATAAATGGTCTTTAAATAAAGCTAAACAAGTATGTTGTGAATAACGTTGAACAATTAAAATTCCTGTATTAAAGTCTTTCGGCATCCAAAACTTAAAGAAAAATTTTAATGAAGAAACTTCTGTAGGTTCAATAGTATGAGTAATCTTACTAGAATCTGTGTTAGAATAAACATCTACCTTGATTCCTGTATTTCCTCCAATAAATTTGCCAGAAATAGTATTGCGTTCTGAATTAATCTTAATATTATTTGCAGAGTCAAAAGAAAATGCTTTGGAATTATCTGAGTTTAATTTAAAAGTCGTATCTGCTTGAAATATCAATTCCGACAAAAAGGAATTAAGGCCTTTATGATTTTCTGATAGATTGTCGAATTTACTATATGCTTCATTAAAATCGACAGGCTCTAATTGGTATTTATTATTCAGTTTCTTTTGCAATTGAAAAATAAAAACATCTAAAGATAACTTCATTATGAAATTTATTTAATTAAAGTAATTGTTTAACAGTTCGCTATAAATTAATTATATGACTAAATTACAGATGTGTACATATTATTGAGAGTTATATTTGATTAAAAGAATCATAATCAATCCCAATCGTTTAGATTGTCAATGTAATCATCGTAATTTATTTCTTCGTATGATGTAGCTACTTGTGGGTGTTCGTTCTCGCATTCGCAACATTGGCATTTGCCGTCATCACAACGCCCACAAGTACATTCTAAATATTCATTTAACTCGTCCGCCATAGCTTAAACATCAAATAGTTCTTTTAGGGTTGTGAAGTAGCTATCAGCAGTTCTATTGCCTATGCCACGAGTTATTGCGTCAGAAAGTTCTACATCGGTAAACTGCAGAGGCTTGTCGTCTGCCAATTCAAAACCGAGATAACTTTCTTTAGGAGATTTGTTATCAAATCCTTTTTTAGTCAGTTGGCTACCGGTATATAACTTAGGGGCAACACCTTTCAACTTAAACATATATTTCTCTTGTTTATAATGTAAGAAAAGATATTTGCACTCCTCAAATCCACTAACCAATTGTATTGAACCACTGCGAAAACCGGTTCTCACATAATATAGGTGGTTGCGAATTATCTCAGCGAATTGTTTCTCGCCATTGTAATAGCCTACCAAAACCAATTCATTTTCAATTGAAGTGATTTCATTGATTTCAAAATCGCTAATATCATATTCCGATTTCAATGACTCACGACTTACCGAGCTATCTGTGAAAATGCGTTCAATAGTAGTAGCATTATATAATTCAGCAGGTTCAGCTGCAAGTGCTGAGAAGAAATTTTCTTCTTCTAAAATTTCGGTATAAGACTTGCGAGCAGTTTGTTTCTCTACCAATATTTCATCTATTGAGTTGCCGAGCTTATAATCCTCGTGAATGAAGAAGTATGGTTTGATTTCGTCTTTAATTTGAGTATTCTCAACTGCGTCCTTTTCAAGTGAGAGAACGACAAGCGATTTATCTTCAAATGGGCTGAATACCTTTCCATATAGGCGCTTGAAGTTAATGTCTATCGCACGCTTCAAGCTATATTGTTCTTTAGGTTCCAGCACACAAAATTCATACTTATCATTTAGCAATGACATAATATGTTGCTTGAACTGATTTTTAACTGACGATTTGAACGACTGCTTTTCAAAATCATTCGCACGAGCATATAGAGCAACGATGTAAAGGAAGTTTACATCATAGTGCGATAGCCAAAGCGTATCACGGTCGAACAACCTATTTGGAAAATGGAAGATGTGTTGCTTTTCCTTTTTGCCTTTTGGCAATTTATGTGGTGTTAGATTGTCGTTAGAATATGACAAATCTTCTGGAATTTCTGCACTAATAAAGAAGTTGGGAGTGATGTTATAGCCTTCAGTTAAATCATCACGATAGCGAATATAATTCTTTACTCCACTTCCATTATCTTCGTAAAACCAATTTATATTAAATTGGATTACATTCTTAGCGTAAGTATATTGCTTATAAATAGAATGATCTCCAATCGAACCACCAATTTTGTAGTATTTACTATCGCCGATATAGTAAATATCGTTATCGTTAGTGAGAGAGTTATAACGGAAAATGTGGTCAACGATTTTTCCGTCGGGTTGGTCGTGCAATTCTTTAGATAGGTCTTTTTTATTATCTCCGATAAGTTCGTCAATGATTGCTTCAAAAACTATATTAAAGTTTTTAGCGAGTAAATAGTCGCAGTCTTGTTCTGAAGATTTAATTTTATCGGAAGCCTCAAAGTATGCGTAACACAAATCCCAAAGCATAAGAGCCTTGTCAGAAAAGTACTTATATTTGATTTGACGAAGACGAACCTTGCCATATCCTGCAAGATAATTTTCGAAAGCAGCACTTGAAATCAATTCATAATTATAATTGATTGGTGTTGTGAAACCATATTTGTTGCTAATATGCGACAAAATGGAGAAGAAAATTATCAGTAGTTCTTCGTCAAAGTTTATCTGTTTTTTCTTGTTTACTGGATTGAGATAAATTGGAGTCTTGCGTTGTATAATTGCATTGCTACGAGAAATGGTTTTATTCCAATTTATCTTATTGTAACCACTGTGAATGTTCTTTATGGTGAACATAAAGAAATCTTGATTGTCATTATTAAACTTGATAAGCGAAAGAATTATATCAAGCATTGTTGCGTCTTTCTCGTTTAGACTACGGTCAAGAAGAGAGAAAGATTTACGCAAAATAATCTCGCTATCAGAGTTTAATCGGTAAAACTCTTTCACGGCACGGAAAATCCATACCGAAAAATTATAAATAAATCGGTAGTCTGTGAGTGAAAGTTTTTTATTTTCGAGAGCATTCTCTAAATCAAGAATGTCTTCAGGATATAATTTCTCATTATGGAGAATATATCCGTTTTCATTCATCACTACCTTAGGTAGAAAGAAGATGCAATCGGAGATTTCTTTGCTATAGAAATACCCGACATAGTTCACCGATATTTTGCCTTCTTTGCTGAAAGGCTCAAAACCTTTCAATATCGGTCTTACATCTGCCTCTTGGTAGGAATGCCCCTCAATTAAGATTTTCATTCAGCTTGAGTTTATTCAGTTTTTATCTCTGGAGCTATATTAAATGAGTTTAAGAACTTATTTAGAGTATCGGTGTTTACACTTCCGTCATAGTTAAAGAACTTGTGAAAACTCTTATATTCATCTTTGAATATAGTATTTCCGTCATGGCTGAAATCTTTGAAAATATCGTTCCATAGATAGAAAACTACTTTAGAAACAAATTTTTCAGCAGAAATGCACCCCTTGTCATCAGCCTTAACAAACCATGCACCCATTTTTTTATCCTCAGATAATGTTACAGATTCTATATGGTCATTAACAATCTTCAAGAAAGAATTCCAGCTATATTTTTCTTCTACGATGAATGCTTTATTTTCTGTAGGATTTATGGGTATATACTTCCAATCCCAACGACGCTTGAATGCAGAGTCGATTGGGAACAATGATTGGTCGCTTGTGTTCATTGTGGCAAGAATATTCAAGTTACTTGGTAACTGCATTTTTTCGCCCGATTTTATATCTTCATCAATATCGCAGTCTTTAAATTGTGTAGCAAGATAACTCTGCAAATCCTTGTCTGGTGTGATTTTGTAGCTTGATTTTCCGGATTCACTATCTCGGTCAAGCAATTGGAAAATGTCACCAAATATTTGGGCGCAGTTTCCACGATTGATTTCCTCTATTACAAGGAAATATGGTTTATCCAGATTCTTCCACGCGTTTACATAAGCATCAGTAAATGCTTGTGGCCTAAATTCATATGTGATTTCGGTCTTTTCATTTCTTTCTTCTAAAGTTTTAGATATAACCTTAGAAAGGTATGTTTCATTAGAGAAACCTAAAACTTTATTAAGGAGATTGTTTAATGAAATGATGTCGTCATTTTCTTCTACAATCTGACAAAGGCGCTCTGCATATTGAGTAACGAAATCAATAATATATCCTACTTTATCACCAGCAGGGCGACTTGTAATTTCATTAGCTTTATCAATTAGTTCCTCTAACAATACATTTGAGTACTTATCCTTAATTGGACTTTTGCAAGGCTTATAACACCCCACGAAGGTTGAGTAGTCGCTATCAGGGTGGAATGTCGTGCGAACCGAGTTATACTTCTTTGCAACTTTGTCTATAGCGAATGACTTGCCTGTGCCAGGTGCGCCAAAGTAGATTTGCTGAAGAACTACACCTTTGTCAATGACACTAAATACATCTTCATTAAGATATTCAGAAGTGTTAGTAATCATCACATCAAAAATTCCATCTGAAGACTTCTTAATGTGCAAGTTAGAATATCCACCTGCAAGATAATTTCGAATAGTGAATTTAGATGTTACTAATTCTCCCTTAGAATTGGTGTAGCTTACATCTTCTAAAAGACCATTAAAATAAAATCTGCTATCTATCTCTCCGTTTTTCTTTGGCACATTTTTTCTTGCATTCCAAGTTTGTGTGCGATAATCCACACTACGCCCATCAATAGTAAAGAAACCGTTTAAAAGGGCTAATTGTTCAAAAACAAATTCAGTTGAATACTGTATTTTTTTATGAACAGAAGAATTGTCATACTTGCGAGGGAGAATAGAAGCAATAAATAAAATTGCTTGAGATAAATTTTCTTTATTAAATCGAACTGTAATTTGTTCTCCAGCATCTTTAAACAATTCATAATGTTCATTATCAAGAAACAAATCAGTATTTTTAGCGTCTCCTGCACTTATACTGCGAAAACTTGCGTTTGTGTCATTGATATGTTTTATAATTTCGTCCATATTTAATTATGAATTATTTTGTTCGTAATTAAGTAATTTAACACTGCATATATAGTATTAACGCTAACTGCGTTTCCAGCTTGTTTATACATTGCTCCATTAGAAACCTTTGCTACAGACGCATTTTTAGCAAAACATTGAGGGAATCCTTGCAAAAGGAATGCCTCTTTGGGAGTCAATTTTCTTATGGCAATTTTAGCAAGTTCTTCTTTGCTCATATTCTCAGATGGGCGAATTGCTCCATGAGATTGTATGTAAATATCACTAAAATAGTTATCTTGACATGCTCTGTGCATTTTGTGCATAGAGGCTGTAAGGGGTCTTGCTATAGTTTGGTCAATATCTGAATTAGATTTGAATCCAGCGCTTCCATCACTTAATAATGTGGGTTTAATCTTTTCAGATAGATAAAATTTAGAGTCCACATTTTTTTCTAAAACATCAATAGTTGAATTATAAAAATTCAGAGAACAATGTTTGGTATTTAGCTGATTGAAAGCTTCAATAACTAAATTAGAAGAAAACTGGAAATCGCCAAACTGCTTTAGACGAGCAAATATAATAACTCGGTTTCTTTTTTGTGGCAATCCAAAATCATTTGTGTTGAAAACATCATATTTTACTATATAACCAGCACGCTCTAATTCAGTAGAAATAACTGCGATAGTATTTCCTCTATCATGAGTTTTTAAGTTTTTTACATTTTCCAATAAAACATATTGAGGTCGTTTTTTGTTAATAATATCCATTATTCTAAAAAACATTTGACCTCTTTCTTCATTAAAACCTGCTTGGTGTCCCATCATACTAAAAGTTTGACACGGGAATCCACCTGAAAGAATCTCAAAAGAAGGTAATTTCTCGATCGGTTTGCTATCAGCCACAAATTTCACGATGTCCCCCATAGCAATTTCATCAGTTGTGTCGAAATTTGCTTTATAAGTGGCTATTGCTTTTTCGTCTAATTCAGAATAAGCAATAGTTTTAATAGGGAATTTGAGGTCTGCTGATATTAAATCCATAGCTTGCCTAAAGCCACCAATTCCTGCAAATAATTCTACGTGATTCATAAAAACTTCATTATGCCGTCTCCTATAGCTTTAGCAAGTTTAACTGGAACTGCATTACCAACCTGTGCATACCAGGAATTTTGAGAACCAGTAATTATATAGTCGTCCGGGAATGTTTGAATACGAGCAGCCTCTCTTGGGCTTAAGCCTCTTGATTCCCAAGGGTGTATATACATATTACAATCAAACTTCATATGAGAAGTTATCGTTTTGCAAATTTGAGTCTCATCTAACTTAAAATACTTGTCCTTAAAAATATTATTACGACGAGAATAAGGCATAATATCTGCAATAGATTCATGCAATGAGTTTGCGCCTTGTGGTAGTCGACGATAAATTTCTATATCACGTTCATTATTATATCGATTTTTATGGTTGTATAATTTTGAGATAGACTTATCTCCATTTATAAACTCATAAAATTCGTTCACAAGATATTCAAACTCACATTCAGTAAATCCCGATTGACTATTTTCAACGTCTTTTGCGCCCTTTACTTTGCGGGCTTCAAGATGTGGTAACCCTATTAACGCATCACGTAATGTAAAAGGGGGTCTTTTATGCTTATTGATTTCATCAAATATTTCTTTAGGATTTATACCTAATCTATTGCCTATCAAAATGAAGCGTTCTCTATTTTGAGGAACCCCAAAATCTTGAGCCTTTAGAATTTGAAAATCAAATAAGTATTCAGAACCTAAGAAATCAAAGAAGTTCTGCTTTATTTCTTCTATCTTATTCATCATGCCTTTAACATTTTCCATTATGAAAAATGCAGGACGAACGTGTTGAAGGAATAAAAGATATTCTTTATATAAATTATTTCTTGGGTCATCAAGAATACGCTGTCTATTAGCCATTGAGAATCCTTGACAAGGAGGCCCTCCACAGACTAAAACAACGTCCGATAGTATGTTGCTATAGTTATCTATGTTTTTGTTTAGTTCGGCAATATCTCCGACAAAATAATGTGTATCATCTAAATGATGATTCCGTTTATATGTGTTACAAAATTGCTCGACAATTTCATTGACGAACCAAGGTGTAAATCCTGCTTGTTCTAAACCTAAACTAAGACCACCACAACCTGCAAACAAGTCAACAAATTTATATTTTTTGCTCATTATTCAGATTTGATGATAAAATGATTAATGTCTATTTCCTTTAATTCGGGTTGAGATAGTAGCATAGTGGCATTATTATCTTTATCGATAAAAATAACTATATGCCAGTGCGAAATATCTCCGTTTTCTTCAGTTGAGAAATTTAAATTTATAAGGTGAGATTCAAAAAAATCTAAAGGGAATTCAAATAAAATTTCACCTTGACGACAGCCTAAAATATAGTAGCGTTCGGTATCTGTATCCCACGGATGTCCTTTTCTATAAGCATACCAATATTTCTCACGGCCTCCTTGATTATAATTTTTCGATGAAGAAAAGAAATATTGTTTTGTGTTATTGTGACTTGAGAAAAGATTGCCTTTAACTTTAGAAATAGGATATTGTGCCAAATGTTGATATTTCTTTATGCAGTATTGTGTCAAGTTACGTCCGGCTAATTCTTGAGTAGGTGAATTAAAAGGGACATCAGAAACACTATCATCAACAAGACTAATAGTTTCATTGTCTGTTAACGAAGTGTCAACTTTTATGTAATCAATGCCTAAAGAATTACAAAACGCTTGTTTCAATAGAGAAAATCTATTTCGAAGGAACTCAATATAGGATTGCTTCAATACATCGAACTCATCTGCACCGAAATGCATATCCATCCATTCAAGCTCATCTTTTGTTGTTAGGCTATATTTTTGCTCAACTTCTTCTAATTCTATATGTGCAAGATATGCTGTATCTTGATAGAAGTTTCTATCTTTTTTACTGCGATTTGCACATTGAGGAAGATAGCATAGATTTGCAATATTTGATATAGGAAGACCATTCCCATTGCTTTGTTTAATGAGATTCTGCATTTGCTTCTTAGGTGCAATATGTTCAACATCAAACTTATCAGATGAAAGTTGATCTTGAGCAGAGAACCGATTCATATAGATACAATTAAGTATCACATATTCTTCAGAACGAGGAAGTGCAATCTTTCGCGACTCACATCTTTGTAAAGACTTCTCAAAGAAGTTATCAAGAGCGATTTTCCATGAGAGAGCATCAATATCATTCATATAACGATTCGGTTTCGCTATGCTATGAATTTTACCAGTGCCACCTTCAGACCAAAAATCGGTCAAAATATCGTGAATGTAATAGTGCAAAATATTCTTCTGAAGCTTATCTTTCTTGCCGTTCCAATCTTCTTTTTCAGAAGCATAATAACCAGGAGCAAACATTTCTTTGAATGTTGTGCTTATCATCGACATAATTTGAAACTTCGAGTGGAATTTCTTGATGGAAGATGATTGCTGGTTGCCCTTGAAAAAGAGGATTGGAGAAATTGATTTTATAACAAAATCAATGGCTTTAATTAAAGCACTCTCAAATTCATCAATATAAAGGGAGTAAATATTATTGTATAGTTCTTTAATCTTGTCAGATTCATTCAGACAAGCATTAACTAATTCAAATGCAAATGGATTGACTTCATCTACTTGTCGATTAACATCAAATGATAAAGCTGGATATTTTGTTGTAAGATGCTTACTTAAACCAAACAAATATTCAAAAGCATTTACTTCTTGAGACGATAAAATGTTTTCTCTTGTATATCCATGAATCATGTAACCGTCATGCTGGAAATTTTCGTACTTATTTATAACATGGTTGAGAATATCGCTATTTGAAATCTGAAATTTCTTATCAACAGGCCATGAAGCAGCATAAACTTCATACTGATTTAAAGGCACACCTTTTGAATTTATGCGGTCAAATATTGTTGGAAGATTGTCTGCGTCTCCAGTATATATGATAATAGGGATTACAGAGTTCCCAATTTTATCGTAAGCGTGTTGTAGATCTTCAAATATTAGTGTTATTTGATTTATCAATGGTTCAATTACATCATCGTTTGCATCAAACTTTGTGGAAAGTTTTTTAGCAAGAGAATAAAACTGAACATTTTTTAATTTCTTAATCTCTTGAATGTATTTAAGCAGTATTTGACGAATATCATCAATATTTTCGTCTGCGTCTATGTTCAAGATGACTGCTATCTCTGAGCATGCGTCGTCTGAAATCGCAGTAGTTTCAAGAAAATTAGTGGGGTTATTGATATACTCCCTAATGCAATTACTTCGTTGCAGTCCATCAACGAGAATATATGTTCTATTAGAGCCGTCAACAGTTTCGTAAAATAGCATTGTACCTACGGGAAATCCTTTTTGCATAGAGTCGATAAAGGATTTCTTTCTCTTGATATCCCAACGAAGTCCACGTTGAAACATGGGGACAACAATATGTTTGTTATCCTTGTGTGCATTTTGGAGTGCGTCTTTTAATTCAAAAAGAGTCCAATTTTGATATGTACAACCAGCCATTCTACTCTACTAATCAAAAAAACTCCTAAGTAGTACTCTCCAGCCGACCAAAGCTGTTTATGACTACAAAGGAGTTTCCTTTATATCTACGCACAAATAGCGTGTATTTCTAATATATCATTGGTCGTTTTGAGAGTAAGAATATTATATATTCTTCCTTAAATGGCAAAGTTAATCAAAATATTTTATAATATTGCCATTTTTTGGATGCAAAGATAAAATTTGCAATGGGCAAGATTTTAACTACATCATTACAAAAAAATCTTAAATATTTTATAATACAATGTGTTATCTTTGCGATTTCACAATAACACCTCTATGAGTGCCATATCAATAACTACATTTGAGCTATTATTGACAACCTAAATAGGCATTCCAATTATGATAAATCCCACACCCCCACCCTTGGTTAAGGATGGGGGTGTGGGATTTTATTTGGGTTTTATTAATATTCGCTCCAGGGGGCGATGTTGATGTCTTCGATTGGTTTGTTGATAAAGGCACGGATATATGCGGCGGCAAGGCGGGCGTTGGTCAACAATGGAATGTTGTGGTCGATTGCCGAGCGACGAATGCGATAGCCGTTGGTCAACTCACGTTTGCTATGGTTCTTAGGAATGTTGATTACCATATCGATGTGGTGGTTGGCAATGAGGTCGAGGATATTTTCACCCTCTTCATCGGGCCAACAAACAGGAGAAACTTTCACGCCGTTTGATTCGAGGAATTTGGCTGTTCCTTCGGTTGCATAAAGTTTGTAGCCTGCTTCGTCGAGCATTTGACAGCAGTCGAGCATATCCACTTTACCACGCACGTCGCCCGATGACACGAGCACCGCTTTATCTTTGCTTGGCACACGATGACCAACCGAAATCATTGCGTTCAACAATGCTTCGTCGAAGTCGGCGCCCAAGCAACCTACTTCACCGGTTGATGACATATCTACGCCAAGCACAGGGTCGGCTTTGTGGAGACGTGCAAACGAGAATTGCGATGCCTTGATGCCGATGTAGTCGATATCGAATGTTGAAGTATCGGCTTTTTCTACAGGTTCATTAAGCATGATGCGAGTTGCAGTCTCGATAAAGTTGCGTTTGAGGATTTTTGAAACGAATGGGAAACTACGTGATGCACGCAAGTTACATTCAATAACCTTCACATCATTGTTTTTAGCAAGGTATTGGATATTGAAAGGGCCTGAGATGTTGAGTTCTTTCGCAATCTTCTTACTGATGCGTTTGATGCGACGTGCTGTTTCCATATATATCTTTTGAGCAGGGAACACGAGAGTGGCGTCGCCTGAGTGTACACCGGCAAACTCGATGTGCTCAGAGATTGCATATTCGATGACTTCGCCATTGCGTGCCACTGCGTCAAATTCGATTTCTTTGGCGTTTTGAAGGAATTCGGTCACCACAACAGGGAATTCTTTCGACACTTTAGCTGCAGCTCCGAGGAATTGGTGCATTGACTCGTAGTCGTAGCACACGTTCATTGCCGCACCCGAAAGCACATAACTTGGGCGAATCAATACAGGGAAGCCCACTTCGGCCACAAATTGGTCGATTTCATCGAAGCTGGTCAACTCTTTCCAACGTGGTTGGTCGATGCCGAGGTTATCGAGCATAGCCGAGAATTTGTGACGGTTTTCGGCACGGTCGATGCAGATGGGCGATGTGCCAAGCACAGGCACATGGCGACGATAAAGTTTCATCGCAAGGTTGTTAGGAATTTGACCACCTACCGACACGATAACGCCGCGTGGTGTTTCGAGGTCGATAACGTCGAGCACACGTTCAAAGCTCAACTCGTCGAAGTAGAGACGGTCGCACATATCATAGTCGGTTGAAACGGTTTCGGGGTTATAGTTAATCATGATTGATTTATAACCGAGTTTACGACAAGTGTTCACAGCGTTAACCGAACACCAGTCAAACTCTACCGAACTACCGATGCGATAAGCACCAGAGCCGAGTACCACTATATTTTTGCCTGAGTTATAATCGTAAGGAATTTGGTGAGCATCGGCACCGTATGTTACATATAGGTAATTTGTCAATTCGGGATATTCCGAAGCGACGGTGTTGATGCGGCACACTTTAGGAGTTACATTGAGGTTTTTACGATGTTCACGCACGCGCAACACATCGGCTTCGTAGGTAGAGTTTGGATTTTCCACATAACGAGCGATTTGGAAGTCGCTAAATCCGAGGCGTTTTGCTTCGGCAAGCACTTCGGCGGGAAGCTCCTCAATCTTTTCATAAGTGCCAAGTACCTTAGTGTAGTCGACGATATTTTTGAGGCGTGACAAGAACCATGGGTCGATTTTTGTCAATTCTTCAATACGTTCTACAGTATATCCTTGTTCAAGGGCTTGAGCTATTGCAAAAATACGCAAGTCGGTTGGGTGCGACAAAGCATGGTCGAGGTCGTCAAATTCGATGTCGCGGTTTCCTACAAAACCGTGCATGCCTTGACCTATCATGCGAAGACCTTTTTGAATGATTTCTTCGAATGATTTACCTATCGACATGATTTCGCCTACCGACTTCATTGAAGAACCGATTTCGCGATCCACACCTGCAAATTTGGTGAGGTCCCAACGAGGAATCTTCACAATCATATAATCAACCGACGGAGCAACGTAAGCCGAGTTTGGTGTACCCATCTCACCGATTTGGTCGAGAGCGTAACCAAGAGCGAGCTTAGCAGCCACAAATGCCAAAGGATAGCCCGAAGCCTTAGAAGCCAAAGCCGAGCTACGGCTCAAGCGGGCATTGATTTCGATGATACGATAATCGTTTGTTTCGGCATTGAATGCATATTGAATGTTACATTCACCAACGATACCAATGTGGCGCACCACTTTGATGGCGATTTCTTGCAACATACTTATTTGCTCTTGTGTCAACGACACTATGGGAGCCACCACTATTGATTCACCGGTGTGAATGCCAAGTGGGTCGAAGTTTTCCATTGGCACCACAGTGAAGCAGTGGTCGTTTTTATCGCGTATTACTTCAAATTCGATTTCTTTCCAACCTTTCAACGACTCTTCAACAAGAATTTGTTTTGAGTGAGCGAGAGCGCTTTCGCAAAGAGTGTTAAACTCTTCATCGTTGGCACAGATACCCGAGCCAAGACCTCCGAGAGCATAAGCCGAGCGCACCATCACAGGGAAACCGATGCGATGAGCCACCGCCTTAGCGTCGTCCATTGTCTCTACCGCTTGCGAGATAGGAGTCTTAGCCTCAATCTCATCAAGTTTCTTCACGAAGAGGTCGCGGTCCTCTGTTATCATAATAGCCTCAACCGATGTGCCGAGCACTTTCACTCCATGGCGTTCGAGAGTGCCATTGAGATAAAGTTCGGTACCGCAGTTCAAAGCAGTTTGACCACCAAATGCCAAAAGAATGCCATCAGGTTTTTCCTTTTTAATCACTTCCTCAACGAAATAAGGAGTAATTGGGAGGAAATAAACTTGATCGGCAACACCTTCCGATGTTTGAATCGTAGCAATATTGGGGTTGATAAGCACTGTAGCAATGCCCTCTTCGCGGAGAGCCTTTAATGCTTGAGAACCAGAGTAGTCAAATTCGCCGGCTTGGCCAATTTTCAAGGCACCGGAGCCGAGTAGTAATACTTTTTTAATTCCGTCGATCATATTTTTGCAAAATTTCTTGCAAAGGTAATAAATCTCAAGCGAAAATCACGCAGATATGTGCAGTTTTTTGCGCTCAAAATTTCCCTCCCCCTGATTAGCACAAAATTACGGCCGCAAAATGAGGCATTTCATATAGCACCACTCACCTCCCCCAGCTCCTTAATTTAAGGCTGATGAACAGACTTAAATTAATGCATAGTTCATAATGCATAATGCATAATTAGCTGACGCGTGAAGTTTTATTTCGACACGTGAACCGCTCCAAATTAATGCATAATTAACTCAGTCAAGCCTCATTGAGCCCTTCGAGGTTCATAATGCATAATGCATAATTAGCTGACGTATGCAATTTTATTTTTACAAAGGTAACTATGTTTAAAAACAAATCTCATTTGTCCTTATGTTCTTATGTCTAAAAAATCAAGACAGAAAGACAGAAATTATCCAACCACAAAAACAAACCACCCAGCCCGCTCCTTGTAAAAGCCTTGCCAAGTGGTTATATATGAAGATTATACGTTATGCAATCAAA
This sequence comes from Muribaculaceae bacterium, assembly GCA_017399915.1. Lineage (GTDB taxonomy): Bacteria > Bacteroidota > Bacteroidia > Bacteroidales > Muribaculaceae > RGIG4079. The sequence continues at coordinate 1,183 of JAFQAS010000058.1, read as the reverse complement.
TCTGCAAGAGTGCCAAATGCAAAAAGTATCAACGGCAAATTATCGTATGTCTATCGTAAAAGATAGTTATTTCAATAATTTGGTCATCTTGTCGATGCAACGCTTCTTTTGTTCAAGGTTTGGGTGAACATATAAGTTTAGGGTTGTGCTTATATTAGCGTGTCCCAAAATTACGCTCACCGTTTTATAATCGCATTGGCTTTCAATGCAGCGAGTGGCAAAACTATGTCGCAAACCATGAAATTTCAAGAGAGGAATTTTGAGGTTTTGTAAAACCGATTTATAATAATTGCGATATGTTCTTGGTTCGGTAGGCTTACTTTCGTTGGTAAGCACAAAGAAGGTGTCATTAACAACTTTCTTCAACGGCTTTATCACTTTTATGAGTTCCTTTGAAAGTGGTATCTCTCTAATAGAATTTTGTGTCTTGGGTGTTGAAATGATTAATTCTGTTCGTCGTTCTCCATTTTCTATAATGTAAATGCGTTCAATGGTTCGTTTTACATTGATTATGCCTTGTGCTATATCAATATCTTCCCATTTCAAAGCACAAACTTCGCCGATACGCATTCCTGTATGTAGGCAAAGCAAAATTCCGAGATTGCGAAATGTGAAATTTTCAGCAACGAAGGTTACTAATTTACGGTGATTAGCAACGCTCAACACCTCAATACCTGTCCGTTCTTGTGTGATTGGATATTTTATATCCCATTCACGATGTTCCATTGCTCCAATTTTTACTCCAAAACGATACACCATTTTCAGCACAATCATAAAATCTTTTACTGTTTTTTGACTTAGCCCTGCATTCAGTTTGTCAAAAACAAACTCTTGCACATCATTTTCTTCTATAACTTTTGCCTTATTGCCAAAAGTTGGTAAAAGATGATTTTCAAGGATAATTGCATAGGCTGAAATGGTTGAAAGTTTTACATACTTTCTTTTTTCCTCTTTCCAAAGAGAGGAAATTTCTCTAAATGATTTTATTTCCGTCATATTGTAGATGTTTATAGTACATTTATAATTTACGGATTTATAGCCCTTAATTTTTCGAGTAAGCGAGGCAAAACGAAATTCATTCCGATTTTGCCGAGCGTGAGAAAATTCAAGGTTTGAAAAACCTTAATGTACCCAATACAGGTAATGTTCCTCGATTGAGGTTTACTGGGTACACCGATGAATG
>JAFQAS010000057.1 GCA_017399915.1 Muribaculaceae bacterium | reverse complement strand
AGGCATTGCAAAAAACACTGAAACAGCCGCAAAATGGTTTCATCTTGCCTCCACTCAAGGTCACGAAGAAGCTAAAAAGATGCTATACTCATTTTATAGCAAAGAATTAGAGAAAGCAGCCAAAGGTGGCGATGCTCAAGCGCAGTATGAAGTAGGTATGGACTATTTTGTTGGCACAGAGATAACTAAAAATGCAGTAACAGCTGCTAAATGGTTTGACCTAGCGAAAGCTCAAGGTCACAAAGAAGCTTCTGACAAACTTTATACCTTTTATAGCAAAATCCTAGAGAATTATGCAAAACAAGGGGATGCAAAGGCTCAATATTGTGTAGCCGAAGCATACCTTAATGGCGTAGAAGTTGTACAAAACTACCCAAAGGCTGCAAATTTCTTTAATAATGCACATTTGCAAGGTTACAAAAATGCTAAAGAAAAATTATACTCATTCTATAGCAAGGAACTTAAAAAATTAGCCAAGACCGATGTTGATGCACAATATGCACTGGCACTTGCTTATTACAATGGCGTAGGCACCAAAAGAAATACTGAAAGAGCGGGTGAATATCTTTCAATGGCTATGGATAATGGGCACAAGAAGGCGGGAGAACTATTATACAGTTTCGATAGTTACGCTAGACAAAAACGGACTTATACAGTTGAGTTATATAGTAGAGAAATGTTAACCGCGTCAAAAGACGTCGGACAACCATTTACGATAGAGGGTAAGAATTGTTATTTAACCGGTATCGCAAAAAGTATAAATGTATCACCCATTAGGAACCTGCCAGGATCATATAGCGCTTATATTAGTGCTAAAATCACCAAATCTCGAATAAATATTGGCTCGAGCCAAGAGATACAGTTGACAGGACCAGTAATTATTTCTGTTAGCTATGGCAAGCCTTTGGATATCAAGGTATTGCCAGGGGTAGACATAGCCATTTCTAGATTTGAACATATGACAGTTAAAGAATCTTCGACAATAAGTCCAGGATATGAATTCTATGCAGATAAGTTGTATTCAATAGAACCTGTACCTTATAATCTTAGTTCAGATGAATTGTCAAATTTATATTTCGATAACTATGACTTTGACTCTAAAGCTAATCTAAATAAAGATAGTATCAAGAATTGTCATATTGAATATATTCTTGATGGAGAAAGCTATTTCAGAGAAGAAAAACGCTATCTCACTCTTAAGATGAACAATGGTGGTATTCTCAAATTTTATTCACTCAATGGCGGACGTGGTTATGCGCTGACAGATTACAGCTCTGCTGATAAAAGTGCCATCTATAAGTATGATAGTGACAGAATAAAATGCTATAAGAGGTTTAGTGACGGCACTGCATTTTCATATGACGAATTCTATAATAAGGGATATTTACCAGACGGAAGTACTTTCACGAATAGAAGGAAATTTGATTCTCTTTTCAGCATTATGGATTTCATTAATCTTAGCTCTTGTAAAGACAAAGATGAATTTAGTAAAAAAATAATAAATATCCATGATGATGAGTCTTTCAAAAGTATTCGAGAAAAATATAATAAAAATAGTAAAGTTGGAAAAGGGTTTGATGCTAGTACGGGAAGACCCGAACTAAAAGTTAGCATAGAGATGACTAAAAATGGGACAACGACTTGTTTGTATAAGGAAAACAACAAATTTTTAACACAGAAACAAGTAGACATTATACAAAAAGACTATGATAAAAAAATCAATAGTTACTACAAACAGCTATATTCTTCTTATGGTAAGGCTAATGTTGAAGCTATTCAAAGAGGACAACTCCGTAAGGGTATGTCTATCAATTTGGTAGATGAGTTTTATGACGTAGCCAGAGATTGGGATTGGAATGGAAAGGTTGGTCGTTACTATGTAACCAGATTTGGGGTTATCGTATATGTTGTTTACTGCAATAATAACAAGATAACCGATTGGTTTAGACAATAAATCTACAAGGATTCTATAAGTTAATACGATTGTAACTACTCGTATTGACTTTATCTGACCACAATAATTGTTCCCCCTCAGAAGCATAATCATTAATACTGAGGCTGTGAAATGGTGTCGCAAAGCCGCCGACCAAGGGTATGAAGACGCAAAAGATGTCTTGCGAAGAAATTATTAATAGAGCTATAAAAAATAAAATTATGAAAAAACAATTATTTAAATGTGCGATGATGGTTTATGCTGCTGCAATGATGGTCTCGTGTAGCAGTGATGCCAATTTATCATGTGATGTAAAAAAAATCGCGGCAGATGTGAATGGAGTGCAAGATTCATTGATGCTAAAAGGCACCGACGGTTCTTGTGAAGTGGTTTATGCTCCTGATTGGGTTAATGTGAGCACTCACGACACAGTTGTAAATTACGTGATTGCAGCCAATAAGGATTCAGTGCCACGCGAGGGTTGCATAGTGGTGACAAGTGGTCACAGCCAATTGTCAATACCTGTGGAGCAAGGTGTCAAAACGTCATATCTGTTATTGACCGACAAAGAAGTTAAGATGGCTCGTGAAGGCGACACTGTGAGAGTAGCAGTTGTGACCGACGGAGGCAAAGTGAACATCGAGGCTTTTCCCGAAATAGTAACAGCACTCAATGGGAGCTATCTCACCCTTATCTCAAAGAAGAATGAAGGGAAACAGATATCGGGTGAAATAAAACTCACATCGGGAGATATTTCAGAAAAAATCACAGTTACAATAGAGGGAGATGTGTGCCCCACTTGCAATAGTACCGGTTATGTGAAATGTCCCAAGTGCAAAGGTCAAGGCAACACTTTTAGTATGTCGATTCAAGGCATAATTGGTTGCAAGACTTGTGGCGGAAAAGGCACATCAACACGAGCTGGCGATTTTGGTTATAGAAACGGCTCTGGTAAAGTCCCGTGTCCCACTTGTAAAGGTAAATAATCAACTACTAAATTAAAAAAAAATGAAGACAAGATATATAATGCTATTAAGCATAGTTGCTACAATGATATTGGCGTCGTGTAGTCAAGCATCATTCCTCAAATGCGATAAAGATGCGGTAAATGTAGGCGTGAAAGGCGAAACAGGTACGATTGCGCTCAGTTGCGATGGTGGTGTTGAAATCATTTATTCACCCGAATGGGTAACTGTTGAATTAAACGACACACTGTTGACCTATACTGTTGAGGCCAACAAAACCAATGTAGCACGCAAAGATTATGTGATTGTAAAAAGTGACACATTGAACCTTGCGATACCGTTCAATCAATGCACACGAGCATCATATATGTTTATACCTAAAGCTAAGGTTGAGATAAGCAAGGAGGGAAAAGCTGACGACATAAAGGTTTTGACCGACGGTGGTGATGTGAAAGTTGATTGCCCTGAAGGAGTCACTTACTCATATAAAAATGGATTCCTTTCATTTAAATCGGAAGGTAACACAGGTCAAACAAAAACATCAAAAGCAATTGTGACTTGTGATGACTTGACTCAAGAGATTACAATTGTGCAAACAGGCAATATATGCGAAACTTGCCATGGGAAAGGTAGAATGAAATGTCACATTTGCGATGGCGAGGGCATGACATATTGTCCTTATATAACATGTATAACTTGTGGAGGCCGCGGTTGGATAAAATGTCGCACTTGTGGAGGAAGTGGTAAATAATTTTTATCATGAACACGATAAATGTATTTAAAATAATGTCATTGTCGCTCGTTGTGGCGACAATGACAGCTTGTAGCAATGATCCCAACCCATTCTTGGGATTATATCACAGCGACTATACCCCTGAGTCAAGTGATGCTCAACGCCTTGAACTTGACATGCGTATAGCGCAAGTTAACGATTCCACTTATGATGCTCAATTAGCTGTGCGCCATTTCTTCAAAAAGAGCTTACTCTTTACCGATTTGACAAGCGATTTCAAAATTGGCTTTTCGGAAGATATGGATACAATGAAACTATTGTTTACCCTACCAGCCGACACAGTTGATGTAGAATGGGCGCCCAAAGAGCCTCGTAATTTTGATTTGGTATTTGTGATTAACCCCGACAACAACAATCTTGAGTTGGTAAGTTCTTCAAATAACGAAATTGTCCCCAACTATTTCTTAACATTTAATAGAGCATTAAATGCTACCGACTCGGCAAAAATTGATGTCTCTCGACGCCGCCCTAAATTTGTTTATCGTGATGGGCATGCAATTTATGGCGATGTTGAGAAAGTCATTATGACGAAACCCGAGACCTACAATTACACATGTATCTATTCTAAAGAGGGGATTTTTTTATCATATGACGATCCTTACGAGCACTCTAAAAATGTAATCAAGAAACTTAATGATAGCACTACACTATCAATTACATTTTCAGTCGGTCGTATGATTTACCATTACGACAATGACAACATTCTTCGTCGCCAAGGAAAACCAGAAGATAAGCGTGGGGATGTTTACCACTATGATATTTATGGAAGGTTGGCTAAAATTGAACAAACCGACTATTATTTTAAACGACGCACCCAAACTCTCTATTATGACAAACATGGCTTTGTCGAAAAAATAACGAATGTAGGAACTTATAATGGAGAACAGCATTACACACCTACAAAATTTGATGAAATGGGAAATGTCATAGAGTATAAACTTGAGTGTTACCCTTATGTAAAAGAGTTTCAAATTACATATTATAAGTAAATCCCTTCCATTTTACAATAAATCCCAAAAGTTCTTTCTTTTGGGGATTTTTGCTTTTATAATCTAACAATTCATCTTATTTTTTCATTTTTAGTTGTGAATTATCATATGATTGATTGTGAGTTTTATCGCAAATATCTATATTTGTAGTTGAAAATCTATTTAGACAATTTATAACTCAACATAATAACATTATGGATAAAGAACTTGCACTAAACCCCAATAGGGTTGTGGCTTATCTCGGTAAACCTGCAAAGGAATTTACCAAGGCCGATATTATTCGCTTTATCAGCGAAAACGAAATTCGCATGGTCAACTTTATGTATCCTGCAGGCGATGGACGTTTGAAAACTTTGAATTTTGTAATCAACAATTTGGCTTATCTCGACGCTATTCTCACTTGTGGCGAACGCGTTGACGGCTCAAGCCTTTTCCCATTTATCGAGGCTGGAAGTAGCGACCTTTACGTGTTGCCACGTTTCTCTACTGCGTTCCTCGACCCATTTGCAGAAATACCCACCCTCTCGCTCCTTTGCTCTTATTTCAACAAAGATGGCGAACCTCTTGAAAGTTCTCCCGAAAACACTCTTCACAAAGCGTGCAAGGCGTTTAACGAAGTTACTGGTATGGAATTCCAAGCAATGGGCGAATTGGAATATTATGTTATCGCTCCCGATGATGAAATGTTCCCAGCTACCGACCAAAAGGGTTATCACGAATCGGCTCCTTATGCTAAATTCAACGAGTTCCGCACTCAATGTATGGCCTACATCGCTCAAGCCGGCGGACAAATCAAATATGGTCACTCTGAAGTGGGTAACTTCACTATCGATGGCATGATTTATGAGCAAAACGAAATTGAGTTCTTGCCTGTAAATGCCAAAGATGCTGCCGACCAACTCATGGTGGCCAAATGGATTATCCGTAACCTCGCTTATCAATTGGGCTATGACATCACTTTCGCTCCTAAAATCACTGTGGGAAAAGCTGGTTCGGGCCTCCATGTTCATATGCGCATTGTGAAAGATGGTCAAAACCAAATGCTCGATGGTGGAGTGCTTTCGGCAACTGCTCGCAAAGCAATCGCTGGTATGATGGAACTCGCTCCTTCAATCACAGCATTCGGTAACACCAACCCAACTTCTTACTTCCGTCTTGTACCTCACCAAGAAGCACCAACCAATGTATGTTGGGGCGACCGCAACCGTTCGGTATTGGTGCGTGTGCCACTCGGATGGGCTGCTAAAGCCGATATGTGTCAACTCGCTAACCCACTCGAAGGTCCAAGCAACTACGACACTACTCAAAAACAAACTGTTGAAATGCGTTCTCCCGACGGCTCTGCCGACATCTACCAACTCATTGCCGGTCTTGCCGTAGCATGCCGCCATGGTTTCGAACTCGAAAACGCATTGGAGATTGCAGAAAAGACTTATGTGAACGTAAACATTCACAAAGCCGAAAATGCCGACAAACTCAACTCATTGGCTCAACTTCCCGACAGCTGTGCTGCATCGGCCGACTGCCTCGAACGCCAACGTGCTATCTTCGAAAAACACAATGTGTTTAGTCCTGCAATGATCAACGGCATCATCAACAAACTTCGCTCTTACGACGACAAAACTCTCCGTCGCGACATCGAAGGCAACCAAGATGAAATGCTCAAAATCGTAAGACGCTTCTTCCACTGCGGATAATCAACATCACACAACTCTATACAACAAGGGAGCCCCAATCAAGGCTCCCTTTGATATTATTTATTCGTCTTTTATTTCACAATTCTATCTACGGCATTGAGGATTGGGTCGGTGCTTACGCTTGCGCCTACGGCTTGTTGCATCCAATGGTTAGGTGTCAAGCGACCAAGTTTGTAGATGCGCATCAACTCGTCGGCAAAGGCTTTCTTGTCGGTGAATTTTGCGAGATGTTCTTCGAGCTGGAATTCCACAATGTGCCCCAATGGGTAATAAGGGAGATACATAGGCGAATTTACCATGTGAGAATACACCGCCAAGATGGGCGAATCCTTCTCTCCAAGCACAGGTTGATAATATTTGTTCCACACCTCTTTGGCTATCGCGATAGTGGCATCACGAAGTTCGGCAGCAGTGGCTTGGGGGTGGGCATATAGCCATTGCCACACACGCATATCAACCAACGACACTCCCATTATCTCATACAATCCCCAGAAAATATCAAGTGTGGTGTTGTCATCGATTTGTTGGTCATATCCGAGCAATTTGAGGTCACGTTTTTGGAACACGAAAGCCAACGCTTCGGTAAATCCGGTGTTAGGCACTCCTGCCATCATAAAATGGTCGATGAGATATAAGTCGATAGTTTGCTCCACGTTGTGACCAAACTCATGTACGGCGATATTATAACCCTTATAGTCCATTCCTTCACTTCCTATGCGTGTGCGAAGAAGCGAATGTTCCCAACGACCGGCGGCACCCCATGCGTGACCCGAACCACGAGCACCTTGCACCTTTATTTTACTTGCGATAAATTGTGCATCAGCGTCAGAGAAGCCTAACTCTACAAGCATACGAGGCATATCTGCTTCAAACGCTTCGGGAGTAGGATATTTAGCACGTGTTTGCGCTGTGAGATCATCTTCCGAGATTGCGCTACGGCTCTTAAATCCGTCATACCAAATATCGTAAGGACGAAGGTCGCGGCCAAGGCGTTTTTTAATCAATTTTCCCACTTTCTTGGCTTGTGGCGACGAAATAAGATTCACAAACAATGCCTCAATCTCTTCGGGAGCAATCTCCATTCCGCTCTCAAAATTTCGGGCAATTCCGGTGGGGCGTTGTGGCTCATACTCGTCAACTTTGAGCATTGTTTTATAGTGAGCCAATATGCGTTCATATCGGCGAGTATCTTCGGCAGCCAAAGTCACCTCTGCTCCATCTTTCCATGTGAGGTTGCTATAAGGAGCCCAATCATATGCGCCATTGTTTATCACCTCTAACGGAATTGTTCCGTCGATGATACGCAACATCACTTGATATATCATCTCTTGTTTCTCGCGAGCATTAGGCAAGTTGGCATAGTTTGATTTTATCTCGTCGCGGAGGTTCCAGTGCGAAAGCAACACCATATTTTCGGGGAACAATTTATTCCCTTTCTTGTCGAGGAGATGCCCCATCATGATGTTATACGATGCGATATAATTCTCGGCATCGGCATTAGCTTGTGCCGCCTCTTTGTTTAATGCAGCAGGCACTCGCGAAGTGAACATGTCGCCCATGCGAGCGTAAGCCCATTGTTCACGGCTCCAATTCCCGCCCATCTCATTCTTTTCTTGAAGCGTGAAATTAGGGAAATTGAGAATGGTGATAAATGCCACCTTATTTTCATAGAGGTCGTTCCACAAATGCGAATATGGATTAAACGCACTCATGATATAATCAATATTTGTAGGCTCGGGACCGGCTAAAATCGTTGGCAAACTCAATTCGATTGCCACTTGGTTTTGTGTGCCGAGCAACACCTCGTAGGCTGTGCTCAATTTGTCGAACAATTCGCGACGAGCCTCAGGCGATGCGGCATAGTTATCTTTCACAAACTGCACAAACGCCTCAGCCGTGCCATCTTCAGTTTGCCAAAGGGCTGCCACTTGCGATGCACCGCGTTGCAACAACTTGCCATCAACCGACGCATCATCAGCAGTCATCTGCCCCACTAATTCGGCCACTGCGGCATCATCAATCACCCGCGCACTAATATTATTCACACTCATCACAATCATAATTGCTAAAACTAATCGTTTAATCATTCTTTTCATATGGTATTGTTATTATTTTCCAATCCTCAAATTTAGCAATTATTTCCGTGATTTCAAAAAGAGCAAAATTTCATATGTTTTATTAATCTGTTTTTATATCTTTGTATGATTAAACTACAATATCATGATATACTTCGATTCCGACTATATGGCAGGGGCTCACCCCGAAGTGTTACAACGACTCGTCGACACTAACCTCGAGCACACCGTGGGCTACGGTTGCGACCATTACACCGAAAACGCCACCCGGCTCATTCGTGAGGCTTGCGGTGCTCCTCATGCGCAAGTATTCCTATTGGTAGGTGGCACACAAACAAACGCCACTATCATCGATGGCTTATTGGCGCGCCATGAGGGTGTGTTAGCCCCCGAAAGTGCGCATATCAACGTGCACGAAGCCGGAGCTATCGAAGCTACCGGACACAAGGTGCTCACCCTCCCTCAGCATCAAGGCAAAGTGTGGGCCGAGGAAGTGGAACATTATATCAATGAATTCTATCGCGACGAGACATTCCTTCACATGGTAGCTCCGGGAATGTTGTATATCTCTTTCCCCACCGAATATGGCACTATCTACACTCTCAACGAGCTTGAAGCTTTGAGCCAAGTGTGCCACGATGCCCAGATTCCGCTCTATATCGACGGCGCACGATTGGGCTACGGACTCGCTGCCGACGAATGTGATGTGACCCTTAAAGACATCGCACGATTGGCCGATGTGTTCTACATTGGTGGCACAAAAATGGGAGCGATGATGGGCGAAGCAGTGGTGGTGACCAATCCCACGTTGCTCAAAAACATGACTCCGCTCATGAAACAACACGGAGCATTACTCGCCAAAGGCCGTCTGCTCGGATTGCAATTCGAGGCACTATTTACCGACGACCTATATATGCGCATCGGTCGCTACGCCGTTGATTTGGCCATGGAACTAAAAGAAGAATTCACCACACGAGGCTACGAAACAGTCGTTGACTCCCCCACTAACCAACAATTCTTCCGCCTCCCCAACGATCTCATCGACCGCCTACGCCAACACGCAAGCTTCGAGCTATGGGGTCCCCAAGGCGAAACCCACTCCATCGTCCGCTTCGTCACCTCCTGGACCACAACCTACAACGACATCAACCACCTCTTGGATTTGATATAAATCACATCTTTTCCCATCGCTTTTCGCTTTAGTCGGCATTATTCCCGACCATTAAAGCTTTTATTCTTCTTTCAAGAAGCTTCACCGATTGTGGGGATTCCTTGCGACAAGTTTTCACCCTTTCAAGAAACTCATCAGAACTCATGTCGGAATTAAACGCATCGACAAGTTCACATGGAGAGTCAGAAGCTTCTGCCAATTTCAACCCTTTACGCTGCATAAGCATTCGTAATGCCATAATTCCATTGTCATATTTAGGCCGAATTTCTACCACTTTTTTCATCAAGTCGATACCTGGATCTCCCACATACATCTCGTTGACCATAGCAACCATATACAACACTTTCGCATCGGGAGTTGCCATCTCAAAACCCTCACAGAGAGCGACATTCACTTCATCAGCATCTTTGTATCGTTCTAATTTCGCCAATGTTCGCGATTTCACATACAAAGCCTCCGGACATCGATGTTTAGCCAAAACTTTATCGATATATTCCAATGCCACTTCAAATTTACCGCTATAAAGGCATAGCAATGAATACAAGAAGTGATATGTCCAATGATCGACCTCAGATAGTTCGTTAGGCACATTTTCCACACAACCATATAACCCTTCATCACAAATAATTGTATCAAGAAGACGTTTTGATAATCGTAGCGCCTCTTTTATATCTCCTTCTTCTGATTTTTTTGCCACCAACAACAAATATTGTTTTGCGGCTTCATCATAATCATTATTTTGCAACGGCTCAAACACCGCTTTTCCACATTCTATTTCATTATTTATCACTTTATCATCATTATATCCGATAGCAAATGTGATAATTTCTCGATTTGTATTGACATATTGTGGTATGACATTTTTTGAAAGAAAAAGGCCATTAAGCGAGCGCAAACGGCTCAAGGCAACATATAATTGTCCCGGCACAAAGAAGCCATAGCTTAAATCAATCGCCATTTTTTCAAATGTCATTCCTTGACTCTTATGAACAGTGATAGCCCATGCAAGTTTAAGCGGATACTGTGTAAAAGTGCCTATCGTTTCCTTTTTTATCTTTTTGGATTCCCTGTCATATTCATAACTATATGAATCCCATGAACAACATGGCACTACATACGTGTCACCACTTTCCAATTCCACATGAATCTCATCTTTATTTAGTTTCACAACCTTTGCAAGTGTTCCATTTGCCCAACGGCGTTGAATATCATTGCGAGTGAACATCACTTGTGCCCCTACCTTTAGACGCAATTCATATTCTACCGGAAACTTTTTCTCTTCAAATCGACCGGTTACACTTCCTTCATACACAAACTCCTCAGCATCGATATCAGCCAATCTTTTTTGGTTGATTTTGTCGGCAGTTTTATTCACCGAAGCAAGAGTAATCACCATGCCATCTTCGATTGAAGGCGACACAACTCGCTTATTTAGCTCCATTATATTTTCAGGAGCTACTTTATTCATTCGCACATTTTCCAAAATGCGAAGGAAGGTAGGATCTTCATCTTGACGATAGACCTTTTGGAACTCAATTTTTGTCAATCCCATTCGTTTTATCACATTGGCTTTGTAGAAAAAGAATTCTTCGGTTCGATATATATCGCGAAGTATTTCTTTTTCCACGCCCGATTTCACTACGGGTGGTAGTTGGAACATATCGCCAATAAACACAACCTGTTTTCCGCCAAAAGGCAATGTTGTGCGCAACACCTTTCGCATCGTGTAGTCAATGGCATCTATAATGTCGCATCTCACCATCGACACCTCATCTATAATGATTGTATCGGCATGGATCAACGTCAGGATTCGTGCCTTATTCATTTTTCCACATGTACCGGGAGCACACACCTCCAATGGCAACCCAAAGAATGAATGTATAGTATCACCACCAGCCAAGATTGCCGCCACTCCGGTTGGAGCTAAGGTGATAAAATTCTTATTCACGCTCTTCTGAACACTTTGAAGAAAGGTTGTCTTTCCCGTACCTGCACGACCGGTCAAGAAGAAACTTGAATTTGTGTTGGCTATGAAATCGTAAGCCTGAAGTTGCTCTTTGTTGTTTTTGTCAATCATCTTATTGTGTGTTTTTTATAGTTATGCGTTGAGTGCTTTAAGTTGTGGAAGAATTCGGGTTAGTTGTTTGTTGAAATCGGGCGACAAGAAACTTTTGTAGCTTCCGTCTACGACTTTATGAGCTTCGAGTCGAATTTGCTCCTCATCGGGCAACTCGCCTTGTGCCTTAAGACAGCCTTTTACGTAATCGCTAATCATTCGCTCCGACTCGCTACGCACAAATTCCTCATTTCTAAACACCTTGTTGTAGTCGCACTTTTGCACGAGTTCAAGACGTGTGCCATTGAATGCGTAAACCTCAATACTATTAAGATAGGTCCAAGTATTCCAAAGACTAACTTTTTCCTTTATAACTATTCTATCACAGAAACGAATTCCCTCGTAGTAATAGTTACCGCTCGAGCTTTCATAGTTCCCAAGGAGAAACATTTTTTGACCCTCATCCCAAGCAGGAACTGCTTTACGAGTGTTTCCATAAGTTGGGAGTAGGTTGTCGAACAAATCTTTTGTCATTGCTTTTTCAAATGTAGCCATAGTATTATTTGTTTTGAGGTTAGTAATTAAGCGATTCTTCTTTGGTAGTTATGAACATCTTCCACCATTTGACGTGAGAACGATAGTAGTTGCTGTTCATCTACATATTGTCCCAATGCCTTTACCTGGCCATTGAGGTAATCTTTCAACATGAGAATGGTTTGATTCTTTGCAAAGTGTTCTGAGAAACAACACCAATTATAGCCACCCCATGTGCGCTTGCCTATAATGACTGCCTTCTGTCCGTCCCAAGCAAAGAGGGTTATGCCATTGAGGAACGTGTGGCAATAGCCTTGACCTATGTCGTAGTGTACGGCAAGTCGATCTGAAAACCTTACGGCTTTGAAATAGGTATTGCCGGCATTGCTTGTGTAACCAAGAGTGAGATACACATTCTTTTCGGGATTGAAAGTCACTGATGCTCCTGAGAGCGCCGGGAGAGCCTTTGCGGCTACTGCTGAAATTGTCATGTTTTTCATGATTTCCTTTTTTTTGTTTTTTGACGGAATAGGCCGTCGCCTTTTATGATTTTAAGTTAAAGATTTTCTGCAAAATTACATCGTTTCTTTTTGCTCGCAAAATATTTTATCGACTATAATAGTTCCAAGCAAAATGGAACCATTCGACACATCCATTTGTCATCACACGCAAAAACTCAATCGATGTAAATCACCTACACTTTTGCTCACACTGCGTATCGTCATATGATTTGCAAATCGGTTACATGTGCGACCTATTGTTCGATGAACCGATTGAGCTTGACGCTTCTCTATAACCCTTCGCAATATGCGTTTTCGTGAGCTATATGACTTTGATTCATTGCGATCATTCAACTGAAGGATTATCCCGTCAAAGCACTCAGTGGCAATCAATGCTGTGGCTTTCGCGCAAGCTTGAGCTATCGCAGCTTGCTTATATCGGCGTCGGCGCTCCTCTTGGGTCCAACTCTTATTTACTTTGCGGCGAGCATTTGCTTCAGCTGCTACTTGTTTTGCTCTCTCCAATTGTTTTTTCTTTTGGCCTTTCATCGAATTAAAAAAAGATAATTTCCAGGGTTTCCACCAACTATTTCCGTTGTCAAGCATCGTGGTGGTTTCGATGTTTTGACAGTGCAAAGGTAAGACCTCTTTTCATAGCACGCAAATAATTTTACGCCATTAATGGTTCCTTGATATTTGGAACCATTAGGCACCAATTTCGTTTACTCACTCATGCTTTTGTCGCTACAATATTGTATCGGGATTCAACCATGTGTCATCGGGTTTAGCAATAAGGCGAGCATTTTGATATACCGCATCAAGTGGCAATATCGTTTCGGGAATATAATACTCGTTCTCCTTGTCGGGAGTGAGAATTAATGCGAAGTCAGGCTTACTGCTATATGTACCATTCAAATAAATTGGCATCAGCAATTGTATCTGTCCGGTTTGTGGGCGGTACATGGGAACGACAAATTTGTAGTTGCGTTGCGCAATGGCAACAGCAAACTTAATAGCGTCATCGAGTTTGCGAGCCAATTCGTCTGACGAACCATTTTGCATTTCTGCAGGGAATCGATTGCGACGCTCATCGATTATATGTCGGAATTTATCAAAATCCTTATCGATTGCCCATGTAGGCTGATATATTACCTCTTCTACTTTTTCAAAAAACCTTGGTTGCTCAGGCTTCACTCCACGAGGAACGCCAAATTTACGCAATTCCAAATCTCCTCTTACGCGACGTGGATTCACAAGCATAGCGCTGCCATCGGGTTGTTTGCGCACATCTGCAACAATTAGAACCTCATGAAAGAATCGGTCTAAAAGATTTGTATTGAACACCAAATGTTTCCCATCTTGGCTATATACCAACTTGTTCTTCGCTCCTCTTTCAGCCTCCTTCCTCAACACATCAAATGTGTTTTCGATATACGACTTCAAAATGGGGTGATTAATCGCAGTTGGCTTATTCTTGAACGACCATGTTTCAGGAATTGTGCTGGCAGCAATATCCTCGAGGAATGCAAGGCCGTCAGCCTCTTTGTCAAAATACAATTCTCCAAGGCGAAACATTTTGCTTTTGCGAATTTTCAGGTCAAGGCTTGCTTTTGTTCCCCAAGTAACACCCTTAAAGACTTGTTCTTTGGGTTTGCGTTCAAACCATCCTATGATAGGATTGCCATTCATATCGCTAAGTCCAGTTTGGAAGTAGAGGTACACAGCCTTTGCTTTTGAGATATTTGAACCATCGCGGTCTTTTTCGTAACCATATCGATTCACATATACAATCGTAGCATTTTCAACTATTGCGTTGAGTTCCGATGTGCCAACTTGTTTCTCATCCGCGAGCATTTGATTTAGCTCGTTTCTACATGTCTTAAGATTGGCAACATAGCCAAGGTTCAACAAACCGTTTTTCTTCATTGATTTTAGATTTTTTTCCATAATATTCTTGATTTTTGAGGTTCCCACCAACTATTTGCATTGTCAATCATCGTGGTGGTTTCGATGTTTTGACAGTACAAAGGTAGCCCCGCT
Source organism: Muribaculaceae bacterium (assembly GCA_017399915.1). GTDB lineage: Bacteria > Bacteroidota > Bacteroidia > Bacteroidales > Muribaculaceae > RGIG4079. The sequence goes on along the minus strand of JAFQAS010000057.1, from coordinate 41,904 downwards.
TTTCATAGCCCACAAATAAATTTACACAATTAATGGTTCCTCAATATTTGGAACCATTCGCAGTCCTTTTTACCGCGTAAAATCTGTTGTAATAACCTTTCAAAATAAGGCCTTCAACAACGCCAATAACTAAAATTATTACTGCTATGCTGTTGTAATAACCTTTCAAAATAAGGCCTTCAACAACAAATCTTTGCATATTCCATTTAATCACATGTTGTAATAACCTTTCAAAATAAGGTCTTCAACAACCGAACAAAGAGTATCTTGACCGAGTGGCTAGTTGTAATAACCTTTCAAAATAAGGTCTTCAACAACAAAATACAATTATTTATCAGCAGTTAAAGAGTTGTAATAACCTTTCAAAATAAGGTCTTCAACAACTATTTAACAATTAACAACTAAATTTTATAAGTTGTAATAACCTTTCAAAATAAGGTCTTCAACAACGGCACAAGAAGATTTTATTTATTAACCTAAGTTGTAATAACCTTTCAAAATAAGGTCTTCAACAACTATGAGAAAAATTCAATAGTGGAAATGTGGTTGTAATAACCTTTCAAAATAAGGTCTTCAACAACCTATAGCTCGTAACGTGCTGATTTAATTTAGCTTGCATAGGTTTTTCCATAAAAAAAATAGTAAAGATTTAGATTTCTTGCAAAGTTAAGAATTAATTTTTACATTTGTAATTCTTAAACTAAATAAATATTTAATCATGAAAATCCCTGAATTAATAGAAACTCAAAAACACATTTTTGGAACATATGCAGCTATGGCTTTGAAAAATATCCAAATAGTTTTAGACCATGTTCAAAATATTACAAATATAACCGACATCAATCCCGAGCATGGGCCTGAAGATTTATGGAAACACCCGGTAATGCAATATTTAGATAGAAACAATCCTCATCAACACCCCGAAACAACCGACATTATTATTGAGCGATTACTCCGCAATTTCCCTTTCTTAAAAATAATGGCCGATATGCAAAGGGAATATGATAACAAACGCAACAACATTTCTCGAATAGAGATAAACTGCCAAGATGTTTATCTTGTTCTTAATAATACGTTTCGCGTATTAAAAAAATATCGCGACTACACCTTGCACTATATTATGATTGACAATAGCTTTGATGACAATAGTAATTTCTTGAAATATAACGAGACCCCGCTATCTTTTACTATCAACAGCTACTACACTGCAGCTCTACGCAACATTAAGGAACGATATAACTACACTACCTCCGACCTTGCTTTTATTCAAGACAACCGAATTAATCGCAAAACAAAAAAAACTGATTTTAACTTTTTCTTGTCGATGCAATCGTTCAACAACGACACGACAAAAAAAATACATCTATCGGGAGTGGGAGTTGTACAACTCATTTGTTTATTCTTAGAAAAGAAATATATTAATATTTTCATTTCTAAACTTCCCATATATGGGCAATATACCGAGCCGTCAAAAGAATGTAGGGTTATTCGACGCTCTTTATCAATAAATAGCATCGTGTTGCCTAAAGAACGAATACAATCACACAAAAAAGAGTATTCTATTGCTCTTGATATGCTCAACGAATTGAAACGTTGTCCAAAAGAGTTGTTTGAGGTTTTATCGCAAGAAGACCAAGATAGATTTAGAGCAATGTCATCGGATTTCAATGAGGTATTACACATGCGAAGTGCCGATCGCTTTGCTCAATATTCACTACAATATATCGACCATAATAAATTATTTAATGGCATTAAATTCCATGTGAATATGGGTAAATTAAGATATCTATTCTCTCCCGATAAAAAATGTATTGATGGTGAAGTGCGAGTGCGGGTACTTGAACATAAACTTAACGGTTATGGACGTATTGCCGAAATGGAAGATTATCGCAAACAAAGAGAGACTACCTATGGCGATACAAATATTTCAATACGCGACTTTGAGAATGTGAAACGCGATGATTCCAATGCCGAAAATTACCCATACATTGTTGACACATACACTCATTATATATTAGAGAACAACAAAATTGAGTTATTTTTCAGCAACAACAACGTAGTGCCACGAGTTGTTAAAACCTCCGATGGCAAATGGTATGTAGAAAAAGAACCTCCTCATTGCCGATTGAGCACACTTGAATTACCTGCAATGATGTTTCACATGCACCTACTTGGTAGTGCTAAAACCGAAAAACGCATAAAAAGCGTATACAATAACTACATCAGGTTATTTAAAGCTCTAAGTGAAGGAGCGCTCACTCAAGGAAATATCGACTCATTCAATATCCCCCGTTGCGATATCCCTCAAAAAGTGCTCGATGCTGTGAGCGGAGAAGACAAAACCCAAAGTTGGCGAGCTCACGCAGCTAAGAAAATAGATGAATTACTCCAAGAAACCGAACGCCTAATTAAAAACTTCAAAGATTCGAAAAAAACTATTGAATCGGGAAACAACAAAATAGGAACACGCTTCTATCGACGCATAAGCTCAGGCAAACTTGCCGATTTCCTCGCTCGTGATATAGTTAAGTTTCAGCCATCGCAAAAAGATGGATATGATTTTGGCATTGACCGAATTACAGGTCTAAACTATCGAGTGATGCAAGCATCAATCGCCATTTTCAACAATGGAGACAATGCCGATAATTTTCAAGAGTTTTACAACATGTTTAAAGAGGCAAAACTCGTTGACAATAACAATGCTCAATCACACCCATTCCTAAGAAAGGCACTTTTGCGTCGTCCGAAAAATGCAGTGGATTTTTATGAAGGATACCTATTTGCTCGAAAAAAATATCTTCTTGAAATATCCGAGAAACTAAAAAATGGAGAACAAATTTCTCTCCCATTTTTCAATAAAGACAAAAACAAATGGTCAAAACGCAATAACGACTTCTATCAAATAATGGGCGAAATATATGGTGAAGACACTCCGGTGGAATTGCCTCGACAAATGTTTGATTCTGAAATAAAGGATGCATTGAAAGCGATGCCACAAATGAGCGATGTTGACTTTGACAATGCAAATGTAACATATCTCATAGGCGAATACTTAAAACGAGTTCTTGATGATGATTTCCAAGAATTCTATAATTGGAAACGAAACTATCGCTACATCGACTTGCTCGTTTGCGATGTAAACAGTAAAGACTCTATCAACAAACAATATCTCTCAACTACCGAGCGTGAAGAGGTCTGGACCAATCGAAAGGAGTGCAGTGAAAAATACTCTATATGGGCTTACAAAAAGAAACAATCCGACTTCAAACTTCGTCGGTTGTCCGATTCTGAATATGAAACAATTATCGCCAATCGATTAAGTGCATGCCGTAATGATTTCCAGAAAAGCGAAAAACATATACGCCGATACAAGGTTCAAGATGCACTAATGTTTTTGATGGTAAAAGATTCGTTAACTAGAAATCTCGATTTTGCGGCAAATGACTTTAAGCTATATGATATTATGCCCGATGCCGAGAAAGGCATTTTATCAGAAACTATGCCAATGGATTTCGTCTTTGAACGAAAAGGAAAAGTATATACCATCAAGTCTAATGGATTGAAACTAAAAAATTATGGTGATTTCTTTGCTCTTGCTCACGATAAACGCATCACTTCATTACTTGACATCATAAACTCCAATACTATCGACAAGGAAGATATTGAACTTGAATTAGACAACTACGACACAAGTCGTCCCGAAGTTGTGAGATTAGTCCTTGATTTTGAAAAGTATGTATATGCAAAGTATCCCGAGCTGAAAAATAAAGCTATGCAACAAGATCATTTCGATTTTCTCGCAATATTAATAGAACTGCTTAGAAAAGGAGATTTGACAAACGATGAAAAAGTAGTGTTGCAAAAAATCCGCAATTCATTCAGCCATAACTCTTATCCCGACCGTGGCGTTGTTGAAATCAGAACCCTTCCCAATATTGCCAAGAGCTTAATTGACACATTTGGCAAGCATGTAAGAAAAATTAAATCATAAGCACATACCATATTTCCCAAAAATAAGCACCGAGACTCATTATGTTTCGGTGCTTATTATATATTTTAATATACTACTGATATAATTTATTCATCTGTTCAATTTTTTCCTTAAATAGGCTTCTCACCTCTGGAGGGCTTATTATTTCTAAATTTGGTCCCATTTGAAGAATTCGTCCAATAAATTCCTTATTTACCTCAACATTCACTTCAAATTCCCCATACTCGCCATCGTAATATTTCCCATATGGGAGAATTCCCTCTTGACTATTATGAATAGGTTTCGTTTCTGTGAGTTTATACATCTTAAAACCATGTGCCCTTATGCGAATTTTATATATTTTAGAATCTTTGTCATGCGAGACTCCTATAATATTTTTGAAATAGTTGTCATAAAATCCTTTCGGAGCCGGAACATATGTTATAGCCATTTGTGGTTGAATCGCTTCTACTTCCTCTATTCGATCTAAAGCGAGATTGAATCCAAAATCAGGCTCCTTCCCTTTAGCATAACCAAACAAGAACCAACGTCCATTATGCTCCTTGAGTAAATGTGGGTGAAACTCAAGTTCCACCAAGTCCTCTTCATATGGCTTGTATTTTATGCTCAATACTTGTTTATCGCGTATGGTTTCATATAAAAATGGGAGTAAGTTCACGTTTTTAAGCTCTCTATCTATACTTGAAGTTATCATTTGTCGCCCACTCTTTTTGCGTTGCTTTATTTTTAGCAAATCAAGCGTGTCTTCAAAAAAATGTTCTAACCATGAACGAGGGAAAAATCCCGCTGAATCCTCACAAAACTGTGCATATGTTCTAATATCACTAATTGCCGATGCATTTTGATAATCTTCAAGAGGATTATCAGCTACTCCAATATATCTAAATACCTTATTCCTATTATTGCCTTGCGATTCAACACAACCTTTCCCGGCTTTTTCTTCCATCAGCTTAAGCATATCAAGAAAAGCCTTTCTCAACTCGCCATTATCGGGACATTTCGAGATGCTATATGGCAATTTCGCAGCTGATTTATACCCAAGTTTATCGGCCATTACATCTCCATGCGAAAACCACTCTCGACTCATCATTCGCCTATAAATAAGCCACACAAACTTCGCATATATACTTTTCCCATCAAAAGGATTCTTTCGTATCATTTTTAATTGTTCCTAACTGATTGTATTTGTTTATTCAACTCAAATATAAATTATTGTTCATCGCAAAGTTAATAACTTTTCATATAAATAAAACTTTCACATCAACAAATAAGAGGAAATTTCCTCTAATTTCCCATTATATTATTTATAAAATCCACTATCTTTGTGGGAAAGTATTAGAATTTATGCCCATTATAGAAATCACATCGTTGAATGAGCCGGGGGTGGAGGTGTTTACTTCGCTCACGGAGGCGCAGTTGCGTAATCGTATTGACCCGGAGAAGGGGGTGTTTATTGCTGAGAGCCCTAAGGTTATCAATGTGGCTCTCAATGCGGGATATGAGCCTATTTCTCTGCTATGTGAACGGAAACATATCACGGGCGATGCTGCCGATATTATTGCCCGATGTGGCGACATTCCGGTCTATACAGGCGACCGCGATTTGCTTGCTTCGCTCACCGGATATACGCTCACGCGCGGGGTGTTGTGTGCCATGCGTCGCAAGCCTCATCGAAGCATTGAGGAGGTGTGCCGCGATGCCCAACGCATTGTGGTGATTGACGGTGTGGTCGATACTACCAATATAGGTGCGATTTTTCGCAGTGCGGCGGCTCTTGGCATCGATGCGGTGTTGCTCACTCCCACTTCGTGTGACCCTCTCAACCGTAGGGCGATAAGGGTGTCGATGGGGTCGGTGTTCCTCGTCCCATGGACTTGGCTTCACGAGCCGATAACAGCCCTCAACAATATCGGCTTCAAAACTGTGGCAATGGCTCTGACCGACGATTCGGTATCGATTGACGACCCTACTCTCGTGGCCGAAGAACGCCTTGCAATAGTGATGGGCACCGAAGGTGACGGACTCGCCCACTCCACCATAGCTAAAGCCGACTATGTGGCACGCATACCGATGAGTCACGATGTGGATTCGCTCAACGTTGCCGCCGCTGCAGCCGTAGCCTTCTGGCAACTCCGTGCACGATAATGCCATATCACTATTTTGAAAATTCATTGCCGTTATCGGCAAAATAACCACAATTTCACCCTAATTTCACGCACATTCTTGCCGATATCGGCAAGAATTGTTAGTTTTGCACGTTTTTTATAAAATTTGCCTAAAGTTGACCAATGCTCGCTCACCGAAAATCAATAGGACATATTGCGTGCTTTATTGCATACGCTATTTTTGGGGTAAACATCATTGTGTGCAAAGACCTCACAAGCAGCAATGCCATTTCGCCTATCGCACTGTTTTGCTTGCGGTCGATTGGTGCAGGGGCAATCTTTTGGCTTATATCATGCTTCATGCCATCGGAGAAGGTGGAGCGCAAAGACTATCTGAAGATATTTGCCGCATCGGTGTTGGGATTTTTCCTCACCCAACTCACGTTTCTCATGGCAATACCACTCATCACGCCTCTCGATTGCTCGATAGTGAGTTCGCTCTCCCCCATCTACACCATGATAATCGCCGCCATAGTGTTGCGTGAGCCTATCACCTTCAAAAAAGCCGGAGGAGTGGCACTGAGTTTGGTGGGCATTCTATACCTTATCCTCAACAGCACCACCGGCACCGGAGGCATCACACAATCACAACCCATAGGCATCATCTTGATGATACTCAACAGCCTTTGTTTCTCGCTCTACCTCGGCATATTCAAACCCACTATCAGTCGCTACTCACCCATCACCTTTATGAAGTGGATATTCCTTTTCTCCACACTCCTATCACTCCCCATTGCCGGCAGCGAAATAATATCGATTGATTATGGCGCATTGCCTCTCGCGTTTATCTTCGAACTATCGTTCCTCATCATCTTCGCCACCTTTATCACCTACCTACTCATTCCCATTGGCCAACAACGCATACGCCCGACGCTCGTGAGCATGTACTCCTACGTGCAACCCATCATCGCCATTGTCATCAGCATCTACATAGGCATGGACACCCTCAGTTGGCAAAAAGTCCTTGCCGCCGCAATGGTCTTTGGCGGTGTAACCCTCGTAACCCGCAGCCGCTCCGCAAAAGGATAAAATCGACAACCTCCTATTTCTCTTCCGCCTCATCGATGGCGAGGGTAGGTTTTAATTTCAAAAAGCATAATCAATAATATAAACTTTCATAAATACGAATCTGACAGCTATATTTTTCCGACCATTCATCTATATGTTTTTGGAATTTATAAACACATCGATATCCTTGTAGTTTACTACAAAACTCATCAATTCTTTTTCCTCTTGAATCTTCTTGATAATATGGACTTACACATATAATTATATTATTATGTTTTTTATCTTCATTTAACAATGATAATATCCGATTTCCTTGAAAGTTATCCAAATCTACAATATTTGACAAAATATGAATCACAGTATTTGACTTTGGCATCAAATCATCTTCACTTATCTGTTTATCATTCTTTTGTATCCCAATAATATCACTATCTCTATAAACGCCCGAAAGATATTCTACGCTTTGCATTAGGCAAATTCGAGATGGGTCAATTAAAATTATATCCTTAACAAAATTATATTCAATCCATTTTGAACTCAAAAAATCTGCAAATACAATCTCTGCAATACCTTGTCCACAACCATAGTCAACGATTGTGATTTGACTTTCGCACCACACTTTTGAAGGGATATTTCTATAACAACGCATTAGTTTTGCTTGATGTATTTCTCCATAACTTGCTAAATACATCTTCAATTGTTTTTTAGTTGTCAAACAGTGCGCCCCATGATCTAATTCGTCTTTTAATTTTAGTTGTTCTACTTTTGATAACTTTTTTACATCTGCTTTTGCTTTTTCAATTATTTGGTCAAACAACAAGATTGATGTCTGTAATTTTGGTGTGTAATTCAACATTTTATTAAACTATTTTATCTATTAATGGATTATTTATGTGTCGTTGATAATTTGCTTTCACGATATTTTCTGAATCATTAGCATAGCAATATTTACAAAGGTGTGGGCATGTATTATATTGCCCTATATCTTTTGATATTATGCAACCACACGATTTACGCTGTCCCAAATCTCGTTTTGTATTAAATAAATAATTTTGTAACTCTACATCATTTGGCGAAAGACGAGATATTAACAATGGGTCAATGCATCGATTATGTTCAATTCCATATTCCTCAAGTGCAATTTTCTCAGAGCATGTAGCCAAACTATATCTCCATCTTAATGCGTTTAGTCTACTCAACCTTTCGGCAAACTCCATCATTAACGGCATATCCCATTCTCGATATTTTATATTATAAGCATCTAAATTTCTAACGACTTTTTTATATAATGCAATATCGGCATAACTAAATACCATTTTCTCCGCATACCCTTGTAAAGCATCTCCAATATTAGCAATTTTTTGTAACAATTCATTAATACCTATAGTATCTGTTAATATCATTGGATCGAAACGCCAAACTACACTTCCCTCGCCAAGTTCTTCCACCAAACGTTTATATGTTTCTATTCGCCGTTTAACACTTGGTAAAGATTGTTCCAATCCCTCATCCTCATAATCATTTAATGTATATTGAATATAACACCCTATTCCTCTCCCTTTTAATTTGCTAACATATGGCAATAATGGTGCTGGATTTTTAGTCCAAAAAACTACAAACCGAGTGTTGCGGAATGAGACAAAACTATATTTCCCATTAAACGGATTTCGCCATCTCAAATATCCAATATCTAACCGACGAAAAAACCAATCTGCATAAAACGCAGGAATATCTGTAGCTCGGCTTGCCGAGATTATCACGGGAGCTTGGGCTTCCACAATATCACCTTCATCAGATATCGTTTGAATCAATCTATGTTTCATTTTTAATTTTTTTACAAAAATAATATCATCATAGGGCAGTATCTCTTCATTAACGAGTTAAAAAATACTATTTTTTTCACTAAAGAACAATTAAATTCATCTCTCTTCCGCTACATCGATGGCGAGGGTGGAGCCGAGGGGGATTTTCTTCCATGATGATTGGGGAGCATAACGATAGAAGGTGTGGCCGGTCATGATGCTTGTGCGCATCTGAAAGTTGCGATTGGGGAAGTTTTCAAGGAATTCAACGGCTATCACATAGTCACCTTTATCTATCGCGATGGGCGTGGGTAACTGAAAGGTAAATCTGCCATTTTCTATCGCATCTTTTGTGTAAAGGAATTGGAGCGACGACACAAGATTATTGGTGTATTTATCTCCTTGCATCTTGTAAAGATTCAATCTGAACGGCATACGCACGAGCATACTATCATTTTCCACAATAGCAAAACTCACATTCTTTATCCACGCTCGTTTCTTGGTTTTGAACTGCATACCCATCTCTTTTCCGGCACCACAATCGCCCTCTACAACAAGAAACATCGACCCTTTTGCCGACTTTCGGCCATAATGTTTTGCCTTTGTTTCGATGGGCATCACCTCCACTTCGGGCAATGGATATTCGACCGCTTCGAGAGCTAACTCTTTGCATTTTCGTGCATCAGCCACACTCATTGTCAACTCACCATACCCCACGCAAGAGATTCGCAACGAATCGCTGTCGAGTTCCACAGGAACATCGAGCGAGAAATGCCCCACGGTGTCGGCGAGAGTGCCGAGAGTACGTTCCACCACTCCCACCAACGCATATGCTATCGGCTCACGACTTTGAGCATCAATCACTGTTGCCTCAATCTTTTGGGCATATGAGAAGTGTGTAGCCGCCACCACGACGGCTACCACGATAAAAAACTGATTCATTTCTATTCTATGCTTTTATTCTTCGTCGGCACGATATTCTATAATATCGGCAGGTTGGCAATCGAGAGCCTTGCAAATGGCGTCGAGCGTTGAAAAACGTATCGCCTTTGCCTTTCCGGTTTTCAATATCGAGAGATTGGCGATTGTGATGCCCACTCGTTCCGACAGCTCATTGAGCGACATTTTGCGTCGCGCCATCATCACATCAAGATTTATTATTATAGCCATAGTCCGCGTCCTCCCTGGTTAAATCGTAAGATTATTCTCCTCTGCCACATCTGTAGCAATACGATAGAGGAACGAAAATACAAACGCAATAACTGCGACTCCCACCATAGTTTCATCAATCACAATTTTTGTCAATCGTTGCGAATAAATCATTTCGAGAAGATTGGCAGCACAAAAATCATAGAATACCCACACAATGCCCCACCACATTATCAACTTCCAACAACCACGATTAAACATTACACCTCGCTTTAAGCTACGCAACTGCTTTACAAAAAATATCGTTTGAATAGTTATCAAAACAAGAGCCAACACCGAATATCCTATTACAATAGCCCACCTCAACGGCTCAAACTCATTCCAATTTACGACATCATCACCCATAAAAGTAAACACTGAACGACCAACTGTCCAGTAAATCCAAAACAAAGACACAATCGTAGCAAAAATTACTAACGGCAAAATTTGATGATAATACTTTTTTGAATCCATAATAAAATAGTTTTTAGATTATACATTTTTGTGGGGACAATATTCCATTTATCAAATTTACATTCTGCCCCATTCTCTCATTCCGATACACATTCCATAGCCAAGGATACTGTCCCTCTGTTTGCAATGCAAATAGGGGGACGAGGCGCATAGCGCCGGAGGGGGGGTAATTCCTCTGCAATGTAATCTGTTTCTAAAAAGCATTCCCAAATGACCACGCGCGCAAAATCAATCAGAATTGCCATTTATCGAAATTCGATATGCAAATATACAATCAATTTATCGAAAAACAATAAATATTATCGAAATTTTAATATTTTTTATCGTTTTTCGATAAAACACAAACAAAAAACTCCGCAAATGCACTTTGACACTTGCGGAGTGAATATAATATTTTTCGTTATTATTCAGTTTCCTTTTCGAGTTCTTCTTGTAATCCTTCAATGAACCCTCCTATTATTGCACCGCCACTATTAATAATGTCACCTATTTCAGAGCCCAATTCTTGTGTTTTGCGCTCGGTTATCTTTGACAATATTTTTCCTTCAATGCGTCCTAATTCCTTCTTTTGTTCGTAAGAAAAGTCACAAGTTTGAGCCTCTTCATGAATCACCTCATATTCAGTCATCAGTTCAGTCCAATCTTCATCAGTGAAATTCTCACTATTATTAAGACGATTATAAATACTTTCAAGGTCGCTCAATACCTTGTCCTCCTTTGATTGACATGCTGTAATAGACAAAGTCAAAACACATAGCAAAATCGCTATAACTAAATTCTTCTTCATAAGTATTTGTTTTTAATAATTATTATTTCATTTTTTTGCCATCGGCGAAGGCGTGGCCGGCTGGGGTGCCGAGGGGGAGGTAGTGGTGGCCGATGGGGTCGTAGGTGATGGGGTTGAGAAGCGACACGTCGATTTTGCCGTCGGCGGTGAGAATTCGTTCATCGGCCGACACGTTGACAATGCGTCCCACCATGTGGCAAGTTTCCTCGTCATACGACACCAACTCACATTCCACCGTCATGGGCAGTTGGTCGATTATCGGTGCGTTGACAAATTCCGACTTTGTAGCAGTAAACCCGGCCTTGGCAAACTTGTCGGGTTCCTTGTTCCCCGACACAATCCCCACATAGTCACATTCCACCACCTTGTCGGCAGTGGCCATGCTCACGGTGAATGCGCGTGAGGCAAGAATATTTTTTGTGGTCTTATGCCCTTCCGAAAGGCACACACATATCATATCGTCGGTATAGACACCGCCCCATGCCGCATTCATAGCATTGGGCACACCATTTTCATCATACGCCGCCACGATAAACACCGGCATAGGATATAACCATGTTTTTACTCCAAAATTCTTTCTCATAATTTCTTGTTTTATATTTTTATTTTCATCTTTTATAAACAACAAAAATCCTCAGCATCAAAGATTAGACAAAATGACAAAAATTTCAGAATGACAGAATTTTTATCTCACATTTTCATCGTAGGTCATGCCTTACGGCATTTTTGAAACCACCTCCCGGCTTTGCCGTACTCCTCCTAAAATTTTTCAAATTTCAAGAGGAGAGCTAAAATACCTTAGTCAATAACCTTGGCAACTCCTGCCCTGCTCGAAGAGATAGGGGAGGTGGCACAACGTGCCGGAGGGGTAATTTTTAATTAACTCGTTCAAGCCTCGTTGAGCCCTTCGGGGGAAGTTAATTCATAATGCATAGTTCATAATTCATAATTGCCATGCGGCAGCCTTTATGTTCCTTTTGTCCTTCTGTCTAAAAAAATCCACACTCTCCATTAATTATGTTCATTCTGTCCTTCTGTCTAATTCGTTTCTGATACGGCACGCCGTGTCCCTACAATATCAACTCTCAATTACTTCGATGTAGAAGCTCACGGGGCGGAAGCCGTCGTTACATGATATCATGGCCGAATGGGGATTCTTCATCCAGCCATCGTAGAAATTGCCACCACCATTGGCCAACTCGGACACAAACGACTGCATCGACTCCCACGCACTATCGCACATGTCGTGGGGTTTCTCACCGTCAACCACAATCCATTGCTGCCCTTCACACACATCGCAAGCATGCTCAATGGGGTTTTCATACTTCGCCATCAAGTCGCGATAACACGCTTTGCGTATTGCTGTGATTCTCACCTTTTTCATCGTCATCTAATTTAATTACAAGAGGATTAGAACATTGCAACAGAACACACAAGAAAATATTTTTGTTCATTCCATCAAAAAATCATTCCGCATTATAAATTATTCTAACCACCTCCCGGCTTTGCCGTACTCCTCCTAAAATTTTTCAAATTTCAAGAGGAGAGCTAAAATACCATAGTTAATAACCTGGCAACTCCTGCCCTGCTCAAAGAGATAGGGGAGGTGGCACAACGTGCCGGAGGGGTTAAGTATATTCACAATTCATAAATTTCATGCGTCTGCCTTTTTGTTCATTCTGTCCTTCTGTCTAATTCTTTTCTGACACGGCACGCCGTGTCCCTACAAAAATCATTCCGCACTCCGCATTATAAACTACTCTAACCACCTCCCCCCTTCGGGGTACTCCTCCTAAAAATTACTTTGTAATTTTCAAGAGGAGAGCTAACAATCCTCAATCGCCTCGATGTAGAAGCTCACGGGGCGGAAGCCGTCGGGGCATGAAATCATAGCCGAATAGCGATCCTTCATCCAATCGTCAAAGAAGTCGCCTTTGTCACGGGCAAGAGTCTTCACATATAGTTCCATCGTTTCCCAAGCCCAATCGCATAATCCGGCAGGTCTATCTCCATTTTCCGAAATCCACACTTCACCTTCCTTTATCTTACAATCAAAATCCTTCGATCGCTCATATTTTGCAGCCAAATCATCATGGCTCACCTTGCGTATCGCTGTAATCTTAACCTTTTTCATAGCCAATAATTTTAAGGGAATTTATATAAATTCCACGAATTAATTAAATAGTATTTATTGGGAACGTTCTTTTGTGTTCTTTATGCTTTTATTTGGCATCTTTTTACCTTTATTTCAATCGCATAGCTCGCTATGCTCATTCAACAAAAACAAAAATCTGCTCAAATAAAATTCATAAATCGCCATAAAGCAATTTATAGAAGTTCCCTTAAGGGAATTATATTGTTACTTTAATTTCTTTATCACTCGGCACGGATTTCCCACAGCCACACAATGGGCAGGAATATCCTTCACCACCACACTGCCGGCACCAATGGTAGCCCCCTCGCCTATCGTCACTCCCGGCACAATCACCACATTGGCACCAATCCACACATTATTGCCAATCGTTACCGGACGCGCATATTCGAGCCCCTTGTTGCGTTGCTCCACATCAAGAGGGTGTCCCGAAGTGTAGATGCCGCAATTAGGTGCCATAAACACATTATCGCCAATCGTCACTGGAGCCTCATCAAGAATCACCAAGTTGTGATTGGCATAAAAATTCTCGCCCAAAAAGATATTATAACCATAGTCGCACCAAAACGACGGCTCGATTGTGAAATTCTCGCCACAACGGCCAAACAACCCTCGCAACACCTCGCCACGCTGTGGAGTGTCGTAGGGCAACGAGTTATATCGTTGGCACACGGTTTTACATCTATTGCGCTCTGCTATGAGTTCTTCGTTATAGTTGGCGTCGTATAGCTCGCCACGAAGCATTTTATCTTTTTCCGATAGCTGTTCCATAGTCATTTACTTAGTTTCTACTTTTCAAAAATCACCTTTGAGGCCAATTCATACCCCTCGTTATAAAGGTCGAGGAGCTTCGATGTGTCGCGCTCCATACGGTCAACCACAATGGGGCGTTGAGGACGTATCACCGTCAATTCGCCCGCATCCTCGAGTCGTTCCACCAATTCGAGCTGCTCATTATACACTCGGCTGCGATTGCGTATCGCCTCACGCAACGCCGGATATTTGCGATACATCAACGGTGGCACAAAAGCCGCTTTGTGAGGCTTACGATAACCACGGTTGCGAGTCACCACCACCACATTATTGTCATACCCCAATTCGCGGGCGCGGAGCAACGGAATAGAATCGGCAATGCCGCCATCGAGCATCGGCAAGCCATCAACATAGGCTATGGGGCACACAAACGGCAAACTGCTCGACGCTCTCACTATGTCGATGATGCGCTCGGGCGATTGCTTCTCCTCAAAGTAGCACGCACGACCGGTTTCGCAACTCGTCGTCACCATCTCATACCGCTCGGGGCATTGAGCATACCCCTCATAGTCATACGGAATAATCTCGTTGGGAAACGTGTCGAACAACAAATCAAAATCCATGATATTTCGCTTTGTCAACAGATAGCGGAACCCAATGTAACGATATTTCTCGAGCAAATCGATATTGCTATACTTCGCACGGCCACGCTGACGCGACATATACGAGAGTCCGTTGCAAGCCCCGGCACTCACCCCTATCGAATAAGGGAACCTGATGCCACGATCCATGAAGTTGTCGAGCACACCGCAGGTAAACACCCCGCGCATGCCTCCACCCTCAAGCACAAGCCCCGACCGCTCATTCAATATCACCCGTTTACCGTCCATATATTCCATATCAATAGCAAAGGTAATGAAAAGATACGAAAACAATATAGATAACACCTACAAAAGTTGAAAGTTATTTTTTGTATGGACACGGCACACCGTGTCAGAATAGAGTTAGACAGAAGGACAAAAGAACATAAAGGCTGCCGCCCCCATTAATGCATAATGCATAGTCCATAATTCATAATGCAAATTATTATACTATATAAATTTATGAACATAAGCATTATTATGAATTAACTTCCCCCGAAGGGCTCAACGAAGTTTGACATAAGCAAGAGGAGAGTTGCAACTCTCCTCTTGTTTTTCGAAGAAAAATAGGAGGAACAATGGAGCAAATGAGAGCAATAACTCTCCTCTTGAAAATTACAGAGGAATTTTTAGGAGGAGTACCCCGAAGGGGGGAGGTGGTCATAATTCCGCTCTCCTCACTCTGCATTAATTATCTCTTTCTGTCAAAAAATAAATAGGGGAATATTCCTTTATTAGTATAAAAAATGCTAATTTTGCAGAATAATTTACCAATCTATGGCTATACGTAACAATGTGATGATTGTGCGTCAACGATTACTGACCCGCCTCATCAAATTATGGAATGAAAATGAGTTGGTTGAGAAAATCGACCGTTTACCCCTTGAATTAAGTCCTCGCAAGTCGCACACGATGGGCCGTTGTTGTATTCACAAGGAACGTGCCGTGTGGAAATATAAGTCACTCCCGTTGATGGGATTTGACATGAGCGACGAAGACGACGAGTTGACACCATTGTCGGAATATGCTCGCCGAGCACTCAATCGCGAAAAGACTCGCGAAAACATAATGTGTGTGGTCGATGAGGCTTGTTCATCGTGTGTGCGCACCAACTATCAAATCACCAACCTTTGTCGTGGTTGTGTGGCGCGTGCCTGCTCGCTCAACTGCCCCAAAGATGCCATAGAGTTTGACTCGGAAACGAGCCAAGGCCGCATCAACAAGTCGAAATGTATCAGCTGCGGCAAATGTTTCAACAGTTGCCCCTACCATGCTATCGTGCACATTCCCATCCCTTGCGAGGAGGCTTGCCCGGTGGGCGCTATCAGCAAAGATGAATTCGGTGTGGAACATATCGACGAGTCGAAGTGTATCTATTGCGGCAAGTGCTTGAACAGTTGCCCATTTGGTGCCATCTTCGAGATTTCGCAAGTGTTCGACATTCTCCAAAGCATCAAGCGTGGCGAGAAAGTGATTGCGATGGTGGCTCCCGCTATCCTCTCGCAATATAAAGCCCCTGCCGAATTTATCTACAACTCGATAAAAGAGATAGGCTTTGCCGATGTGATAGAGGTGGCTCGCGGTGCGGTGGTGACTACCGAGAAAGAGAGCGAAGAACTCAAAGAGAAGCTCGACGAAGGTCAACCATTCATGACCACTTCGTGCTGTCCGTCATATATCGAAATGGCCGAAAAGCATGCGCCCGAACTCAAGCAATACATCTCGAGCACACGTTCGCCTATGTATTACACTGCCCAAATAGTGCGTGAGCAATACCCCGACGCCAAGGTGGTGTTTATAGGTCCATGTATCGCTAAACGCAAAGAGGCGCGCAAGGACGATGCGGTCGACTATGTGATGACGTTTGAAGAATTGCAATCGGTGTTTGAGGGCATGGATATATTGCTCGATGAGGACAAGGTGTTCCGTCTGCCCATCAAGGTGGCACGCGAGGCGCACGGATTTGCACAAAATGGTGGAGTAACGGCAGCCGTTGCCGCTCATGTGAATGGCGCGTTCTCGTTCACTCACCAACAAATCTCTAACCTCGACAAAAAGACTGTGGCATTGCTCAAGGCTTATGGCAAGACCGGCAAATCGCCTGCACAATTCCTTGAGGTGATGGCGTGCGAAGGTGGCTGCATCTCAGGTCCGAGCCTTCACACTGCCTACGACTCAGGCCGCAAGATTTTCAGCGACGCGCTCAAAAGCCGCGAACCACTGAACAAAGATTAATTAATGCGGAAGGCGGAGTGCGGAATGCGGAATTATGACCACCTCCCCCCTTCGGGGTACTCCTCCTAAAAATTCCTCTGTAATTTTCAAGAGGAGAGTTATTGCTCTCATTTGCTCCATTGTTCCTCCTATTTTTCTTCGAGTCACAACTCTTAATTCTCAAGATATGATTAAATTGATTAAACAGTTGGCGGGTGAGCATGCGATTGAGGCCGAGGGGCTTCGACGATTGCTTGCGGCTTGTGGCGATGACAACACGTTTAATCAATTAAGAGATATAGCTGCCCAAATTGCACGCGAGCAGTTTGGGTCTGGCATTTTCACTCGCGGGCTCATCGAGATAAGCAGCTATTGCCGTAATAACTGCTACTATTGTGGATTGCGACGCGACAACAAAAACGCTTCGCGCTATCGTCTATCCGACGAGGAGATTCTCGCTTGTTGCAAAGATGGATATAACGCAGGATTGCGCACCTTCGTGCTGCAAGGTGGCGAAGATGTAGCATTTACCGACGAGAGATTGGTCAATCTCATTTCACAACTACGCCACCAATGTCCCGAAGCGACGATAACGCTCTCGCTTGGCGAACGAAAGGCCGAATCGTATCAACGACTTTACGAGGCCGGGGGTTCGCGCTATCTGCTACGCCACGAGGCGGCAAACCGTGACCTCTACGAGCAGATACACCCCGGGGAGATGTCGCACGCCAATCGCATCGACTGCATCAAAACACTCGCTCGGATAGGCTATCAAGCCGGCATGGGAATGATGGTGGGTGTGCCCGGGCAAACGATTGATCACCTCGTGGAAGATTTATTGTTGATGCAAGAAATCCGTCCGGCAATGATAGGGATAGGCACGTTTATACCCCACCCCGACACTCCATTAGGCTCTGCTCCCACTGGCGACCTCCGCCTCACTCTCGCTGTGATTGCGATAGCCCGACTGATGCACCCAAAAGCCAATATCCCTGCCACCACTGCGTTGGCTTCGCTATCGCCAACAGGCTATCTCGACGGCATTCTGTCGGGGGCAAATGTGGTGATGCCCAACATTTCACCCCTCACCGCCCGCCCTAAATATGAGATTTACCCCGGAAAAGAACACTCACAAAACGACATCACAACAACCCTCAACAACCTCTCACAACAACTCGCCACAATAGGCTACCACATCAACCCCACCCGCGGAGACCATAATTAAAAGGAAAAAGGAAAGAGGAGAAAGGAAAGATTGAATTGAAAATGGAAAATGGAGAATTGAAAATTGCTAGCCTTTAGCTCGCCGTAGGTAATTGAGAGTTGAGAGTTGAAAACTTGCCCCTATGTCTGACTTTTTACAAATTGTAAACTTATGACATAACACGTTATTCATCCGTCATCACTCACGATTACCTTATAATACGTTTATTTTGAATAAACCTTCAGCCCATATTTATTTTTCACAGCTGAAACAACCTCATTTGAAACATCAACATCACAAACAAACTTAAGTCTAATTAATTCATAATAAGAATCAAGATATGAGATTGAATTATTGTGAATATATCTTGATTTTCCATCCATAAAATAAGCTCCTCTATATGGTTCTCGTTTTTTTATTGGAGTTTCTTGTGAATACCAATATGCTTGTTTTTTACGCATATACGATTTATTAGAGGTAAAAAGGTCTGATAAAAAAACATACATAGGCATATTAAAATCGAGTCTTGAATTATCTTTGATACATGGACTTATTATTTCATAACCATTCAATACCCCATCAACCCTAAAATATGAAAATTCAGACTTCGCATATGGCGGGAATAAGACTAGATCATATTGTCCTCTATGATAACTAAATAATGTCCCCAATGTTTGAGCAAATTCCGAACTCGGATAATCTATTTTTATTCCATTTCTAAAATATGAAATATTATAACTTATCGATGAGATATCTAATGCCAACCACATAGATGTTTTATTTTTAAACCCAATCGTCAATTCTTCACCTTTTAAATTAATTGACACTTCTATAGTTTGTGAATTAAATTTGCTAATAACTGAATGGTCTAATGCTCCGGTTCTTTGGGTTGAAGCATTAGGAAAAGTCCAATATGAATAAATGTTATTAAAATTAGCTTGTCTTAATCCAAAGCAATCTATAATTCCAGACCCCAAATTGTTTCCGTAGCTATATTGCGAACCATCTTGCACTTCAATTCGATTGATTAGTATCGCCTTTTTCTTTAAACTCGCTATTGCGACAAAATCTAATGTTATTCCTAATGTAATTATTAATATAAAAATTCGTTTTATCATATTATTTCCCATTTAACCATTCATCGCGTTTTTTATCTTCTTGCTTTTTCTTTTGAGCTTTGTTTAAAAGTATTATGCCTCCTACGAGCATTATTACCCCAAAGAAAATAAGCCCCATTTGGTCACCTCTATATTGTGGCGGACATTCCGACATTGCAAGGCCTCTTAATACCACATTTAACGTTCCAAATATTATCAATATCCAACCTCCTACTTTCATATCAATCGATTTTTATGTTTAACTTCACAACTGCGATTTCTTTCAATTCACAAAGTTTCTTATAATTATGCTTGTTCTCTACTATTTGCGATGATAATTCCGACGCAATCTGTCGCCGTTTTTCGTCAATATATCTATCAGGATGGCACTTTCTAATTAAAGTATCATATAATCCTTTTGCATGAAAAGAACTTTGAATTACTCCACCAAAATCTACATCTTCTGAAGAATTCAACAAGTCTTTTTTATTTATTTTCTTACCATGTTTACGTTTCTTATTTTTCAAAATCACAATTAGCAAACTTGCTATAACTACAAATTCAACAATAGAAATATAAAACCAAATATTATTTAATACGTCCATAACTAATACTTTAATCATATTCAGGCAAAATTCCTCCAATCACCACATGATCCATCATCTTCCATCGCAACCCATACGTTCCTTTATTATCATGAACTTCTAATGTATCCCAGCCCAAGGCAATTAGTCGGCGAATTAGGCTCTCGTCAGAAAGAATCGTAAGCCCAATGAATTGCATTTCGGCTTTAGACAAAGGTCTACCCGTAAAGGCTTGCACTCTAAAACCTGTATTTATCCATGCCGAAAGGTCATGACGATATTCTTTAACTCCTTTAGAGAAATCGGCTTTAAGCAATGTTGGCACCGACCCTGAAACAAACGCATTACGCGCTGCCTCATTAAAATTACGCACCAATTTCGCTCGTTCAGAACGGTCTTTAAACCATTCTATTATTCTGTTCCATGTATTTTCAAACATTTCATTATTTATTTAAAATTCGCCATCATTATACATACTATTCCAATAAGCCCAATTAACGCAATTATCACCACAAGTGCAGAATAGTCTTCATTATCCGTATTTGTCTCTGAATGATTACCTGAATCCGGGAACATCACTATAATTTCTTTTTCAAGTCGTTCTAAGGCGTCTATATCGTCACAACACTCATTTATTTTTTGATAATAAGAGTTGGCTAATTTCACCTTTTCTGCATCATAATTCTGTTGACTAATAAAATTCTCCGGATTACATTTTTCTCTTAACTCCTCATACAATTTTCTTGTAGAGAACTTTACTCCAAGAATCAACGATGCTTTTTTACGCAATGCCACCTGACTTACTTTATCTCCCCATTCATCACATTTGAGAACTTCGGCATATAAATCGGCTGCGAGGTCTACCATTTTGGGGTTATAAGGCTCCATATATCTCTCGGGAGAACATCGATACTTTAACTCTTCATATAATGATCCTTCGAATTCTACACATTGCTTCATTCGGGATTTTTCTTTTATCCCTTTCTTTATATCATTTATTGTTTGATCTATAAAATGTGGTTCTTCCATTGATTAATCATTTTTTGTCGCCATCAAACCACTCTTTGCCTCCACTCTTATTTTTATTTCGCAAAAGGAAATATGAGGGCAAACCACAAAAAAGCAATACACCTATAAAGGCGCCTCCAACTTCCTCTACCGACGGGCTTGTTGCCAATATCTTAAAGAAAGCAACTAATCCACTCCCGATTAACAATATTGCAATAAATGCTTTCATGATAAAATAATTTAGGTGCGAGCTCATTGCTGATTCTTAGGTATTACCACACACCTATACTTACACAATGACACTCGCACCCATTGGCACGAGCATTCGCCATTTGTTCACTTGGTAAGTATTTGTGTAATTTCTGTATTGTGGTAATTTTCAGAATCTACAAGTTGAGCGAACGCGGTTAATAATATGTTAATTTAATCTTGGTTTCTTTAATTCATTAGCGATTATTCTATTGATTATGCCGTAAAATTATAAATATTTCACGACAAAAACAAATAGAACCATAATATTTTATTATGCCAATGAGCGAGTGTCATATTTTTCTATCGTCCTTGTTCAACCTGTATTAAAGAGGCTTTAATTATTTTAATATGGACTTGAGAGGTCGTTGCACATTCTAATAAACCAAACGGCTAAAAACATTGCAATCCACCATGCATTGCGCACTATCCAAGGTGCTTTTTCATTTTTCTCTTGTTTTTCATTTTTTTCTTCCATAACCCATTGTAATAAGTTTGATTATTATATAAAATATTCCTGCAAGTAATAATACTGTTAGCATAATTATGTCGTTTTGTTATGCAAATTTATAGTTAATAAATCGGAGATATTTATTTTCTGCAAGGCTTGCAAAAAAATTCGTTATCTGTCAAATTATTTGTACTTTTGTTTTTATTTTGTTTCACCTATGCTCCCATGTCAACAATAGGAATTATCTTTTTAATTCAATCTATATGCTTTCTCCTGTTTGTGCTCTTTGCGTCAATTTCATATCGACCGCATAGATCGTTTTCAGATTATCTGCACAATCTGTTTGAAATTGAATTTGAGAAATTTAGCGTCAAAGAGATTGGCACCGCACTAATTAATATCATCATTTTTTATATTATTGCACCATTTTTAATATTATATATTACTTACAACCTATTAGCCTCATTGTTTATGAAAGAAAACCACCCCTCCAACTCTACTACAAAAGCCGACGAACCTGCAAGAAAGCCAAATATAATCCATGATTTTGTTGCCGACAGGGAATACCCACTATTTCCTATGCAATATTTATATTTTAATGATGATAGCATTTCGTTTCAGCCCAACAGAAAAGAACTCATTTATATCGACACCAATCCAAACTCTGATATAAGCCAATTTATAGCTCAACACATTGATGATTTCACCGAATATGTGGCTACGGAAACCGGTTGTAGTTTTATCTATTTATCTAATGCAATAAGTAAGTTAAACAATTTTGACTCTTATCATTATTTTAATCCTCAAAGCGAAGAAGCGAATTTTACGCCCAATGATATCGCAAAATCTCATTCGTGGGATTTGATTAGCCAATGTTTTCTAAATCCCGAAATAATTACTCGTGGATTTATATTTTTCCCAAGCGATAGTTATAATGGTGGTGAAAGCCGATTTGCATATATGCCTGTCCCCTCGCGCGACACACGTCCGGTAGAGCACATTCTCCCCGGCATGTGCCGTTATATCAAAGACACTCACCCTCTCTATTCGCTCGAGAAATTCAATGCCGACGCTTATTTTAATTTCGATACCGAAAAAATGATGAGTGAAATTATTGACCGAGTTAAAGCATTGCGCCAACGAGGTGTTACCGAAGCGATTATCGCATCACTATTTAAACAAGAAATCTCTTTAAGCCGACTTCATATCACTGCCGATTTCAAAATAATCCTTCCCGATTATAATAATATGGAAATACACCTCACTCCCCTTCCCAAGGCTGTATTTTTCTTATTCCTTCGCCACCCCGATGTAATTTTATTTAAAGATTTACCCGACTACTATGATGAATTGCTCAACATTTACAGCCAACTCACAGGGCGTAAATGCGACAAAGAAATAAAGAAAAGCATTAAAGATGTAACCGACCCCACAAAGAACTCCATTAACGAAAAATGCGCTCGAATAAAAGAAGCCTTTGTATCGCAATTCCACGACGAAGTAGCCAAACATTATTTCGTTACCGGTCAACGTGGCGAACCTAAAAAAATCATTCTCCCTCGTGAATTGGTCGATTGGACTTTTAATTTGTAACCCACATTATTCCTTTTTAGATAAGATTCGACACATAGTTTTTTTGGCTGACCGATTAAACATAATTTCTGTCATTATGAATTCTTATGCTCATTCTGTCTGCGATTTCAACAAAATGCACTAATTTTGTAAATGGGAATCTAAATACGTCACCTTTGTATAATGAAACAAAATATTGAGATACTAAAAGCTTGCAATACCGGTGATATTTTCATTGATGCGCAAAATATCATTGAGCAAACGCGCAATTACGCTTATCAAGCTGTAAATGTAGCTATGGTTCAACGAAATTGGCTACTTGGCAAGCGTATTGCTGATGAAGAATTGCAAGGAGAAAATAGAGCCGAATATGGTAAGGAAATCATAAAAAAACTTGCCGATCACCTCTCTAACTTATATGGCAAAGGCTTCACAAAGAGCAACTTGTATCAGTTTGTTCATTTTTTTAAATGCTACCCCGACATTTTCCACTCAATGCGTGGAAAATCCAAAATTCTCTCTTGGACTCATTATCGCAACTTACTAAGAGTTACAGACAAAGATGCTCGAGATTGGTATCTGAAGGAAGCAATTAATGAGATGTGGAGTGCAAGGACTCTTGATAGAAATATTGCGTCACAATATTACTATCGTCTATTACAGTCTCAGAACAAACAACTTGTAAAAGACGAGATGCACCAAATAACGTCCCACTATCAGCAAGATAAATTTGAGTTTATCAAAAATCCTATTGTTGCTGAGTTTTTGGGATTATCTCCTAATTCTGATTTCTCGGAAACTAAACTTGAGTCGTATATAATCTCACATATTCAAAAATTTGTAATGGAGATGGGCAAAGGATATGCCTTTGTTGCTCGTCAGCAACATATACGCACCGATATTGGCGATTATTTCATTGATTTAGTATTCTACAATTACATTCTCAAATGCTTCTTATTAATAGACCTTAAAACATCAAGAATCACTCACCAAGATGTTGGACAGATGGATATGTATGTAAGAATGTATGATAACATAAAACGTACAGAGGGAGATAACCCCACTATTGGTCTTATTCTTTGTTCTGAGACAAGTGAGGATATGGCTCGTTATTCTATCTTACACGACAACGAACGCTTATTCCAAGCAAAATATCTCACATTCTTGCCTACAAAAGAAGAACTAACCAAAGAAATTGAACATCAAAAAATGATTTTTCGTTTGCAACAAGAAAACGAATCTTTCAATCAATAGAACCTCACAAGATTTCCTATATCATAAGACTATGTTAATATTATAATTTAGATATAATTTATATTTATGACGTCTAAAATAATTAAAGCATCTGCCATTATCCATTTTATTGGGCTTGCGATTTGTGCTATTATATTATTATGTCTTCCTTTTTACGACCATATTAGATGGAATTTGGGTTACTTCTTTTTATGGCTAACTATTCTATCGGCATTGCCTTTAATCTTTTGGAAAGTAAAAAAATATTGGAAATCCGTTTTAATAAAATTATATTCGTTTATATGGTGGCTTCTTCTTTCTTTTTGTATCATACCTTGCTTATATATACTACCAGGATCTAATGTGATGTTTTTCCCATTGAAAAAACACTATGAAACCACCGATTATATTATTAGAACCGGATATTATGGCTTATTAGATTACCCTAATTGTGCATTATATCTAAAAGATGGATTTATTGAAAAATACATACGAAGATACGATATATTAAGTGTTGATTCTGCTTTAATTTATAACAATTTAGGTGCAATTGTTTTATATGGTGACGATTTTTCCGAGAATATACAAACAACAAACAAAGTTATTTACATTAAACCTCTAAATGACTCTATCTTCAATAAATCTCTCCCTCAACTAAAACAAATAGAATCCGATTTAAGAAAAAATCACATTAATACACAGGTATATCTATATGAGCAATTATAGTGCAACATCACATTTGGCGGGTGAGTTTATTCACGATGGCGAGATTAGGGCTACTCTTGAGTATGCCTCGGAGCATCGTGAGGATATGGTTCTTATTGAGGAGATTCTCAATAAGGCGGCACAAGGGAAAGGGCTGTCGCATCGTGAGGCGATGGTGCTGCTCGAATGTACCGACACCGAAATAAACAATCGCATCTATTCGCTTGCCCGCGACATTAAACAACGCATATATGGCAACCGCATTGTGATGTTTGCCCCATTGTATTTGTCAAACTACTGCGTGAATGGGTGTGTTTATTGCCCCTACCATGCTAAAAATCGAACGATACCTCGTCGCAAGTTGACGCAAGAGGAGATTCGTCGTGAGGTGATTGCTTTGCAAGATATGGGACACAAACGACTTGCCCTCGAAGCCGGCGAACACCCCTCTATCAACCCCATTGAATATATTCTTGAATCGATCGACACCATCTACTCTATTCATCATCGCAACGGAGCAATTCGCCGTGTGAACGTGAATATCGCAGCCACCACGGTTGAGAATTACCGATTGCTCCGCGATGCCGGGATAGGCACATATATCCTATTTCAAGAGACCTATAATCGCGAGGAATATCAACGCCTCCACCCCACCGGTCCCAAAAGCGACTGGTGTTATCACACCGAGGCGATGGACCGAGCCATGCAAGGGGGAATTGACGATGTGGGCATAGGTGTATTGTTTGGGTTATACAACTATCGCTATGACTTTGTGGGACTATTGATGCACGCCGAACACCTTGAAGCCACCTACGGAGTGGGGCCACACACCATCAGCGTGCCTCGCATTCGTCCTGCCGACGATATAAATCCCGAAGACTTCCCCGATGCCGTTACCGACGAGGTATTCCGTCGCATCGTGGCAATTCTTCGCATTGCCGTGCCATATACCGGCATGATTGTCTCTACTCGCGAGTCGCAACAATGCCGTGAATTAGTGCTCGATGTGGGAGTGTCGCAACTCAGCGGAGGCTCTCGCACAAGCGTGGGAGGATATGCCGATACAACTATCGACACCGACAAATCGGCACAATTCGACATCGACGACAATCGCACACTCGATGAAATTGTAACCTGGTTATTGCAATTGGGATATATCCCTAGCTTCTGCACCGCATGCTATCGCGAAGGACGCACCGGCGACCGTTTTATGTCGCTTGCCCGTCGTGGCATGATAGGCAACTGTTGCGCTCCAAACGCACTGATGACACTTCGCGAATATCTCGAAGACTACGCCTCACCCCTCTGCCGGCAGTTGGGCAACGAAGCGATAGCCCGCGAAGTGCTACGCATCGACTCCGAAAAAATACGCCGCATCACACTCTCCCACCTAAACGACATCACCCACGGCAAGCGCGACTTCAGGTTCTAATCACTAAACCGTTTTGAAATGACCAACTCAACACAAACTCCCTCTTCACATCGTGTTCATATCGCGTTTTTTGGGCGATGCAATAGTGGTAAGTCGTCGCTTATTAATGCTTTGACGAAATCACAATAATATTAAAAGAAATATTCAATAAAAATGCAATTAATTTTTCTCTTTATTGTATTTTTGTTGACGGATATTAAAAGATTACCATATGGCTATTATAGATTCTCAAAACATCGAGTATAACGAGCTGTTTAATCAAATTGCAAACCTCATACAATCAGCCCGTTCAAATGTCGCTATTCAAGTTAACACTACCTTACTCCACACTTATTGGCACATTGGTAAATTAATAATTGAAAAAGAGCAACAAAATGCTAAACGTGCAGAATACGGGAAAGGCATCTTAAAAGATCTTTCAAGAAGGCTAACCCAAGAGTTTGGCAAGGGATTTTCTCGCGTCAACCTCCAATGGATGAGACTATTATTCCTCAAATACCCAATTTGTCAGACACTGTCTAACAAATTAAGTTGGAGTCATTATTGCGAATTGCTTACAATATCTGATGACGACAAACGCTCCTTTTATGAAAAGGAATGCATTAATGCGAATTGGTCATTTCGTGAATTAAAGAGACAGATTAATAGTTCGCTTTTTGAAAGACTAATTCTTTCTAACGGACAAACAAACAAAGAACAAGTCTTAAAACTCGCATCTAAAGGAATTGAAATAAATTCTCCTATAGACATAATAAAAGACCCTTATGTTTTTGAATTTGTTGGCATGCCTGAGAACAAGCCAATTTTGGAAAGTGATTTAGAGAAACGGTTAATCAGAGGATTAGAGAATTTCCTATTGGAACTTGGCCGTGGGTTTATGTTTGTAGGATCTCAACAACGTATAACCATAAACAATACACACTATTACGTTGATATGGTATTTTACAACAAAATCCTTAAAGCATATGTATTAATAGAATTAAAACGCACCAAACTAACACCCGAAGCCGCAGGTCAGCTTAATATGTATCTAAACTATTATGCATCAGAAATTAACGACGACGGCGACAATCCTCCTATCGGAATAATTCTTTGCACAGATAAAGATAGTCTTACTGCTGAATTTGCATTAGGAGGGTTGTCTAATCAGATATTTGCATCAAAATATACTCTTTGCATCCCAAATAAACAATTACTAATAGCAGAAGTGCAACGTATGATTGCCCTATCTGAAGATTATAAAAACGAAAATTTATAACATTAATGCAACAAACTCCCTCTTCACATCGTGTTCATATCGCGTTTTTTGGGCGATGCAATAGTGGTAAATCGTCGTTGATTAATGCCTTGACAGGGCAAGAGGTGGCGATTGTGTCGGAGATGGCGGGAACCACTACCGACTCGGTATTGAAACCTATCGAACTGCCCGGAGTGGGTGCTACTATATTGATTGATACCCCGGGGCTCGATGACAACACACCGCTCGGCAATCAACGCAAGGCTCAATCTCTTAAAGCTATCGACAAAACCGATATCGCCGTGGTATTATTCCATGACGATGACACCTCTGTTGAAGAAGCATTAATCGCACAACTCTCAGCACGAAAAACACCTATTATCGGAGTCATTTCAAAGTGCGACACTATGCAAAATCGTGCATCGCTCGCTGCAAAAGTTAATGATATTATCGGGTCAGAGCCTCTCGCTTTAAGTGCCACAACAAGAGAGGGCATCGAACAATTATTGGCCCGACTTGCCTCATTATCGCAACAAGAAACACGCCTTATCACCGAAGGGCTATGCTCGGCCGGCGACATGGTGGTACTCGTGATGCCCCAAGATTCTCAAGCCCCCAAAGGACGATTGATAAAACCTCAAGTGGAGGTGTTGCGCGAACTGCTCGACCGTGGCTGCAACACTCTTTGTTGCACTCCCGAGGGACTGAAAGCATCGCTCAACGCCCTCAATACTCCGCCCCAACTCATCATCACCGACTCGCAAGTATTCGCCTCAGTCAACGAGATTGTCGAAGAATATCGACAACAAATGGAACGTCACCAATATCCACTTCTCACCTCGTTTTCTATCCTTTTTGCTCGCTATAAGGGTGATATAAACACATTTATAGAGGGAGGCAAAAAACTACTCTCGCTCACACCCTCTTCTCGCATATTAATAGCCGAAGCCTGCAGCCATATTCCACAAAACGAAGATATAGGTCGGGTAAAACTGCCCCGAATGCTTCGCCGACGCATTGGCGATAGCTTGACAATCGACATCGTTGGAGGCAATGATTTCCCCACCGACCTATCGCAATATGACCTTGTGATACATTGTGGCGCATGCATGTTTAACCGTCGGCTCGTGATGAGTCGCGTGGCGCAAGCCCAAGCACAAAACATAGCCATCACCAACTACGGCATCGCCATCGCCACCCTCACCGGCATCATCGACAAAGTGGTGTATTAGAATGTGACGTTTATTGAGCTCATCTAAGCACTATTGTGTCGGGGGCGGTGTTCATTATCACAAAGTAGAAATAGCCATTATGCTCAACTTTCTCATAAGGCAACATATTCTTGCTTTTCTCCGCCTCAAATGGAGCATAATTTTTTGCTTTCTTTATTGATTTGGAAATCCTCACCGATTTATATTTTGCATCAAGTGCAACAGCTTTTGCCCTATATTTCGAAGATTTCTCGATAAGCTGAGGCTCGGGATAGTCGGCAAATTTTTGTTCGATTGTTTTCAGTGGATATGGAATGAAATTTTTTATATTGGTTGATTTATGATTTTCCCAACATATGCGTGACAATCCTCGTTTTGTATATCCGTCAAACAGCAAATGTAATGTTTCATTTGCCAATGGATCGGGAGCGTATTCTTGTGCTAAAAATCTCACACCTGCATTTTCGTTGTTGTAGTTTGCATTTGTAGCATCGGCAATGATTACCGATGATTTTCCACCTAATTGTCCTAATACTTTGCTATGGATTTCATAAGTGTTTTTGCGCAACATATATCCTCCTACGAGTATCACCCCTATTGCCACACTCATCACTACAACCGAAACAGGTCTAAATAATTTATGGCTCTCACAACGCATTATAATTCGCCCTATCACAATGATTGAGAATAGCGACGGGCAGAATAGCTGGCGCGACGATGTGAAGGTCAACATGGCGAGCATAAGCGACACCAATATCGCAATAAGGAAAAATGCGTTTTCACGAATTATTCGCATCGCATATTTGCGTTGAACGATAATTACTGCCACCAATATGAGCAACAATAATGAGATTACCGACACCAACAATTCGGCCGACAATACCCCACTCTTTCGTAAAATACTATAAATAGTAAATCCTCCTCCTTGCGCTGCATGGCACCAATTGCCGGGAGCAAACACGCACACGCAACTGCCCACAAAGAAACATATCATCATTGTCATCGACAACGAATTGATGCGTTTAAAATTGAATATACCTAAGAGGAACAATGATGCACTAATGGGCAAGCAATAGCTCTCTTGTAATGAGCCCACAACGATTGAAGCCAATCCACAGATTATATAATAAAGATAATTGCGCCGGAACTCTTTTTTTGAATCTCGCGATTTTTTCAGCAATAGAATAAACGCCAAATATGCCACCGCAGTCCACATATAATTGACGGCAAAAGCCACCAAACTCAGCATTATTGTCCCCGCATCAGGGATACAAGTCCAAAGCATAAAAAGCGCTAACAATGATGCAAAAACTCCCCTATCAACAGGACGTGCCACAAACTTCACAAGCAATAGCCATAACAACCCAAACATAAGAGCATTGACCACCGCAAAGATTTTCATTCCGGCTATGGCAGTAAAAAAATGAGTGGTAACATGCACCAAAAAACGCCCATTGGTGCTTAAATAATGCTTCGCCTGAGTTGTGAAGCAATCCCACACTCCGGAAATCATCGCCCCATCGCCCTTGTGCAATGCCGAATCGGTAAACATATATCCAAGATCATCGCCTACCGATATCGCAAATTGCCCCAATAGCCAAAAGGTTGTGACTACAAACGCAAACCAAGCAAATATTTTAGCATTAACGCATTTCATTCTTTGTCAAAAAATTTCGACAAAATTACGCAAAAAATACAACATTTATATTTACTTTTACATTAAAATATTCACATAATCATTTAAGGGAACTTCTATATGAACAACTTCGTTTATGACATACCGGTAAAGGTATATTTTGGAGAAAATCAGTTACAACATCTTGGCGAGGAGTTAAGCAAATTTGGCACTCGCGTGTTGCTCACTTATGGTGGTGGTTCTATTAAGAAAATCGGTCTTTACGACAAGGTTATTGCCGAAATAGAACGTGCCGGGCTTGAAGTGTTTGAGCTTTCGGGCATCGAACCCAACCCTCGCATTGACTCGGTGCGTCGTGGTGCTCAAATGTGCAAAGACCACAATATCGATGTGCTACTCGCCGTGGGTGGAGGCTCCACTCTCGATGCCACTAAATTCATGGCTGCCGGCGCATGCGTCGACCACGATCCATGGGATTTCTTAAGCGAAAAATGGGCTCCTATCACAAAAGCATTGCCCATTGTCACAATACTCACCCTCTCGGCTACCGGTTCTGAAATGGACCCGGGTGGTGTTATCAGCAATCCCGAGACTCAAGACAAAATCGGCCGCCTGGCTGCGCCAATGCTCCCCAAAGTGTCATTCCTCGACCCCACCCTCACCTACTCAGTGAGCCCTTATCAAACGGCTTGCGGTTCGGCCGACATGATTTCACACATTCTTGAGGTGTATTTCAACATGGAGCAAGACCTCTACATGCTCGATTGCTTTATGGAAGGACTTCTCAAAACAATCATCAAATTCACCCCTGTGGCGATTGAGAAACCTGATGACTACGAAGCACGCGCCAACCTCATGTGGGCGTCATCATGGGCTATTAACGGCTTCGTTAATGGAGGCAAACGATTGGCATGGAGTTGCCACCCCATCGAACATGAGTTGTCGGCCATCTACGACATCACCCACGGATTGGGCTTGGCAATCGTGACTCCTCGTTGGCTCGAATATTGCCTCGACGAAACAACAGTATCGAAATATGTGCAATTTGGCGTAAACGTGTTTGGCATCGACCCCAACCAAGAACCTATGGCCATAGCACATCAAGCCATCGACTGCCTATCGGAATTCCTTTTCGACACATTGGGATTGAGTCGAACCCTCACCGAAATAGGTATCACTGCCGAACATTTCCCCATCATGGCAAAGAAAGCCTGTGGCGGCAAAATCCTCCCCGGCTTCAAACACCTCACCCCTGCCGACGTCGAAAAAATCTTCGAAATGTGCCTTTAATTTAATGCGGAATGTGGAATTATGACCACCTCCCGGCTTTGCCGTACTCCTTCTAAAAATTATTTGTAATTTTCAAGAGGAGAGTTACTGCTCTCATTGGGAGAATTGTGACGCATTGTCTTTTCGGACACGGCGTGCCGTGTCCGAAAAGAATTAGACAGAAGGACAGAATGAACATAAAAGCTGACGCATGAAAATTATGAATTAACTCCCTCCGAAGGGCTCAACGAGGCTTGACCGAAGCAATTGAGAGTTGCAACTCTCCTCTTGTTTTTCGAAGAAAAATAGGAGGAGTACCCCGAAGGGGGGAGGTGGTCATAATTCCGCACTCCGCATTAAATAGGCTCTCCGCAATAGAATTTAGTGAACTTTTTTAATGGGGGTTTTGTTTTCTTTGCATAGATTGAGTTAAAACATTGTTACTTATAAAAATTTCAGTTATGGCAAAGGAAGCACGAATGGGGAGTATTTTCCTTGAATTTCTCACTCAAAGTAACGACATGAGCAATCGTTTCATTGCTCCCGAGATTGATGAGATTGTGAAAAATGATGAGTGTGCCGAAATGTTTGACATTCTCGTGGTAAATGCGTTGGGCCACAAATGCCCTATATGCGAATCGACCATCGACACTGCGATTAGTTTCATCATTGGGCGTTGTCACAACGAAATCAACGATAGCGACTATGACGACAACGAAAAACACCTTGAACGTCAACAATGCACCGATTTCTACAATCAAGCAGCCCAAAACCTCAAAAATCATTTCAACTCTGCCGGGCTACTATATAAATGCTAATACTGGTTTGTGATTCTAAATATAGTTGTTTATGGATAAAAAACGTCTTACGTCGGCCAATGGGCGACCTATTGCCGACAATCAAAACATTCAGACTGCCGGGGTGCGCGGACCGGTGTTGATGCAAGACCCTTGGTTTCTCGAAAAACTCGGTCATTTCGATCGCGAGGTGATTCCCGAACGACGCATGCACGCTAAAGGCGCAGGGGCATACGGCACGTTTACCGTGACTCACGACATTACACAATACACTCGTGCCTCAATATTCAGCCAAGTGGGCAAACAGACTGAGTGTTTCGTGCGATTCTCTACCGTGGCAGGCGAACGAGGTGCCGCCGATGCCGAGCGCGACATTCGTGGATTTGCCATGAAGTTTTATACCGACGAGGGGAATTGGGATCTCGTGGGCAACAATACCCCGGTATTTTTCTTGCGCGATCCGCTGAAATTTCCCGACCTCAACCATGCCATAAAACGCGACCCCAAAACCGGCATGCGTAGTGCCAACAATAATTGGGATTTCTGGACATTGTTGCCCGAAGCATTGCACCAAATCACTATTACCATGAGCCCGCGAGGCATTCCATTATCCTATCGCCATATGCACGGTTTTGGCAGCCACACCTATAGTTTCTACAATGCCGACAACAAACGCACATGGGTGAAGTTTCATCTTCGCACACTGCAAGGCATTAAATGCCTCACCGACCAAGAGGCCGAAGCCATTATTGCCAAGGATCGCGATTCGCATCTCCGCGACCTTTATAACAGCATCGAAAATGGCGACTATCCACGTTGGCTTTTCCAAGTACAACTCATGAGTGAAGAGCAAGCCGAGAATTACCATATCAACCCCTTTGACCTCACCAAAGTGTGGCCTCATGGTGACTTTCCATTGCACGATGTGGGAATTCTCGAGCTCAATCGCAATCCCGAGAACTATTTTGCCGAGGTAGAGCAATCGGCCTTCAACCCCATGAACATTGTAGAAGGGATAGGATTCTCGCCCGACAAGATGTTGCAAGGGCGTTTATTCTCCTACGGCGACGCACAACGCTATCGTCTTGGAGTTAATGCTCATCAAATCCCGGTCAACCGACCTCGATGCCCATTCCACGCCTATCATCGCGACGGCGCAATGAGAGTAGATGGCAACTATGGCGACGCTATCAGTTATGAGCCAAACAGTTATGGCGAATGGCACGACTCGCCACACCTCAAAGAACCGCCATTGGCGATTCATGGCGATGCGTTCAACTACAACGAGCGAGAGTATGACGACGATTACTACACCCAACCGGGCAATCTATTCCGTCTCATGCCCAAAGAAGAGCAACAACTGCTTTTTGAAAACACAGCACGAGCCATGGGTGATGCCGAACGTTTCATCAAAGAACGCCACATCACAAACTGCTACCGCGCCGACCCCGCTTACGGCATAGGTGTAGCCAAAGCCCTCAACCTCCCCTTGCCCGAAGGATTGTAAGCATCAAATATAGATTCAGATATATTTATTAACTAAGTTATAACACAACAACGGCTACCGGGAATTGGTAGCCGTTGTTATATTTGTGAGATGTGAATTGGAATGTCAACGGAAAATTCCACATTCCGCATTAAATCGGTTTCTATTTTTTGAGGAAGCAGGTTTTGAGGACAATGCTACTGCCGTCGATTTTGCAGTCAACCTCTTCGGGGTTATCGGTGAGGCGAATGCTTTTCACTTTTGTGCCACGTTTGATTACCATTGACGAGCCCTTCACCTTGAGGTCTTTGATAACAGTTACCGCATCGCCATCGAAAAGTTCTGCGCCGTTGCTATCTTTTGCCACATCGGCAGCCTCTTCGGCATCATCGGGATTAAACTCGTGAGCACAATCGGGGCAAACATAAAGCGACCCATCAAAGTAAACATACTCACCGCCACACTTAGGGCATTTTGTGATTTCTTCGGCCATTTGATAGTCGTTTTATAGATTAGAATTCAGCATTGTTTGGAGTACGTGGGAATGGAATCACGTCGCGAATGTTGGTCATACCTGTAACGAACAACAATAGGCGTTCGAAACCAAGACCGAAACCAGCGTGAGGCACTGTACCGAAACGACGAGTGTCGAGATACCACCACATATCTTTCATCGGGATATTCATTTCCTCGATGCGAGTCATGAGCTTGTCATAGTCTTCTTCACGCACGCTACCGCCAATGATTTCACCAATTTGTGGGAACAACACGTCGGTACCTTGAACAGTCTTGCCATCTTCGTTCATCTTCATGTAGAAAGCCTTGATATCCTTTGGATAGTCGGTCATAATAACAGGTTTTTTGAAGTGTTCTTCCACGAGATAACGTTCGTGTTCGCTGGCAAGGTCGCAACCCCAATATACAGGGAATTCAAATTTCTTGCCACCGGCAACTGCTTCTTCAAGAATTTTGATACCTTCAGTGTAAGGCAAGCGAACAAATTCAGTTGATACTACCTCTTTCAATCGTTCAATCAAGCCCTTATCAATCATATTGTTAAGGAACTCAAGGTCATCTTTACAATTTTCGAGAGCCCAGTTGATACAATATTTGATAAATTCTTCTTCGAGATCCATGAGGTCAGAGAGGTCGGCAAACGCAACTTCAGGCTCAATCATCCAAAACTCAGCCAAGTGGCGAGGAGTGTTTGAATTTTCGGCACGGAATGTAGGCCCGAAAGTATAGATTGAACCGAGAGCAGTAGCAGCCAATTCACCTTCGAGCTGACCCGACACGGTGAGGCTTGCTTGTTTACCAAAGAAGTCATCATCATATATGATTGAACCGTTTTCGTCTTTCTTCAAGTCGTAGAGGTTCTTTGTTGTCACTTGGAACATTTGACCGGCACCTTCGCAGTCAGAAGCTGTGATGATAGGTGTGTGGAAATAGAAGAATCCATGATCGTGGAAGAACTTGTGAATAGCGATAGCCATGTGGTGACGAATGCGGAACACTGCACCGAAAGTGTTGGTACGTGGACGCAAGTGAGCTTTTTCACGAAGGAATTCCATTGTGTGACCCTTCTTTTGCATTGGATAAGTTTCGGGGTCGGCTGTACCATAGATTTCAAGTGTTTCAGCTTGAATTTCGGCAGTTTGACCTTTACCCATCGACTCAACGAGTTGACCAATCACGTGGAGACTTGCACCGGTAGTGATAGGTTTCAACTGTTCATCGGTAAATTTAGCCATATCAAAAACGATTTGAATGTTTTTGATAGTTGAACCATCGTTGAGTGCCACGAATTGCACATGTTTGTTACCACGACGGCTACGCACCCACCCTTTCACACTCACTTGTTGACCAATGAGTTGTGGGTCAAATATATCTACAATTTTAGTTCTTTTCATTACAAGAATACGTTATTAAGGTTTATAATTATTCAAACGAACCCATTTTAAGGTAGTTAACCTCTTCTTGAGTGAGGTAACGCCAGCGTCCGCGAGCCAAATTTTTCTTTGTGAGACCTGCAAAATAAACACGGTCGAGTTTAGTCACATGATAACCGAGCGATTCGAATATGCGACGCACAATGCGGTTGCGACCTGAGTGGATTTCGATACCTGCTTGGTTGCGATCTTTTTCGGTAGCATAGCTGATAGCATCGGCATGGATAGGTCCATCTTCAAGTTCGATACCGTCGGCAATACGTTGCATATCTTCTTCGGCGATATCTTTGTCACACCACACATGATAGATTTTTTTCTTCACATATTTGGGGTGAGTCAATTTCGAAGCGAGGTCGCCATCGTTGGTCAATAACAACACACCTGTAGTGTTGCGGTCGAGACGTCCCACCGGATAGATGCGTTCATCGCAAGCACCTTTCACTAAGTCCATCACAGTTTTG
This sequence comes from Muribaculaceae bacterium, assembly GCA_017399915.1. Taxonomy (GTDB): domain Bacteria; phylum Bacteroidota; class Bacteroidia; order Bacteroidales; family Muribaculaceae; genus RGIG4079. The sequence continues at coordinate 5,148 of JAFQAS010000057.1, read as the reverse complement.
CGGCCATTAGGATCATCGCTTGTAGTCACCACATCTTTTGGTTTATTGAGAAGGATATAGCATTTGCTTTCGAGAGCAACTACTTTTTCATCATATTCTACCACATCGTTGTGAGAGATTTTTGTACCCAATTCAGTAACAACAATGCCATTTACTTTTACAAGACCTTGTTGAATCAACTCGTCGGCTTCGCGGCGTGAACAGATACCTGCGTTAGCCATAAATTTGTTAAGACGAATTTGTTCGTTTGGATCGGGTATAGGCATTTCATATTCCACACGCTTGGGACGTGGAGTGAAGCTTTTACCTTTACGAGGCATCACACCTTGATTGGGGTTTTGTTTTTTGCGACGTTGATTAGGGTTAGGACGTCCGGGACCTTGACGATATCCGCCTTGGTTATATCCGCCTTGATTTCCGTAACCACCTTGGTTGCCATATCCGCCACCTTGGCGATTATTATTGTAACCACCTTGGCGATAATTATTTTGACGATAACCGCCTTGACGGTTGTTATTGTAACCACCTTGACGATAGTTGTTATAACCTCCTTGTTGGTTATATCCGTCGTTCATTTCGCCATCGCCTTGCGCATTATATGGGCGTTGTTGATAATTGTTATTATATCTATTATTGTTGTTATAACCACCTTGGCGATAATTGTTGTAACCACCCTGTTTGTTATAGCGATTATTATAGTTTCCTTGACGATTATAAGAACGATGTTGTGAATATTGGCGTTCTCCTTGATATTCCGAGCCGGTTTGTGATGAGTAATCCACTTTTTCAAAACGAGCTGCACCATCTACCTCATCATATGATGCATTGCGATTTTCACCAATTCTTGGTCTTTTTGGTTTTTTCTCAATACTATCCATAATTAAAAATTAAAATGTTTAAAGCCTCGCGGCGTTTAAAAATAAAATTGTTTTGTTTATAAATTATAAAAGAAAGGTTATTTATTTTCTCTTAAAAACTACCCTTCAAGGGCAACACTACACTTTTTTTTATATGTTTCTGATATTATAACGCAAATTTACATGAATATTTTTACAGCCACAACAAATTTTCATTTTTTTTGGCAAAAAACGAGTATTTATGCCACTTTTACCCTATTTTTCGATTATTTTGTTGATGGTTTCATTATCACTGTTTTTACATTGGTCGAAAACAACAAATCACGACACACCGATTTTATATCTTCAATTTGTATTTCGCCAATTTCTTGACACTTATCATATAGTGTATTTGTGCCATACATTACATCGTTGAGTATTTCTTTCATCGGATAACTGGCTCCGTCAAACTCCAACATATAGCTATCATACAAAGCCGATAGAATTACCTCAAAAGATTGCAAATCGATTCCATTTTTGGTCAAATCACCTAATAGTCTATACACCTCATCTTTCACCAACTCCTCCTTACCTTCTTCGACATTAATATCAACTTCGAGAGCAAATTGATCGGTTGGCGACCTTAATGCCGACACAGTAACCTTTGACGCATATGTAATACCCTTTTGTTCTCTTAACGATTCGTTCAATCTCTCATCTAATATTCGTTGTAATATTTCGGCAATTAGCTCCATTCTCGCCGTATATTGCTCTGAAATAGTAATAAGCATATTCATTCTACTTTGATTTCCGGTAAACCCATCATGCATAAATTCCATTTGCTTCATTCCGGGATCTATTTTCACCTCGATTTGAGGCGATGTTGACATTTTTTTATCGCATTGAGGAATTGAGCCAATTTCCTCGATAGCAATTTCTTTCATTTGCTCCACGTTCATATCCCCTACAAATACAAATGTAAAATTATCAATATTTGAGAAATATTGCTCATACATATCATAAGCTTTATTCGAATCCCAATCATATTGATATGAATATAACTTTTTCGACATTATGGCATGTTCTTTCCCATATCGCGCCACCGTCAGACTATCGGCAAATGCGACTTCGGGGTGTTGGCTCCCCTGTGCATACATTTCATTTAACACTTGTTGCTGTTGTTGAAAATACACCTCATCACGCATAGGTTTATCAAAAAGCAATCGCAAATGAGACACCATCTTAGGGAATGACTTATGAGAAGCCACGCCTAATACATATGCATCGTTTATTTCCATCTCAGTCTTCACTGCATACATATTATTAGATTGATAACGTTCAAGATCGTCAGCCGAGTTTTGGCCAAACCCGCCATTGCTCACTATCTCTCTTATCGCCAAATAATCATCATAATTATCCACGCCAAACAATGAGGCTCCCCCCCTTGAAAAAACTGCCAAATCAACTTTATCGCGCTCTATATCGGAATAGCGCAACAATATCTTTGCTCCATTTGACAACTCGATTCTTGTTGCCGATATCACTGAATCGTATCGCTCGCTGACAATAGTCGCAGGGGGATCCATCTTGTTTGATGCCGGGATTAGCGACAGCTCTCGGTCATCATATGCCTCCACAATTGCCTCATCATAATATTTTTTATATAACGAAGCTAATTCTTGCTCAGTAATGACATTCGACATATTGTTTCCACACAATACCACTACAATATTGTCGTCGGTAAAAGACTTGACAATACATTTATTTAAATCGTTGAGAGTGAAATCATCAAGACACTTCTTTAAAATTATATTTGATTCATTTTCATCAAGAACAATCTCATGTTCAATAAAATGCGCTTTTAATCTCTCGAAATATTCTTCATTAACCAAATCATTGCTTTTTTGAATACCCGATTCTAAAGCTTGGGATAGTAATTCTTTTGTTTGATTAAATTCATTTATACCTATTCCAAATGTGCGCATCTGCTTTATTTCCGAAATCATTAGCAATAATACTTCTTTCCAATTCGCTGAATTAATCGATGCGTTTAATCGATAGCTATTATACCATCTCGATCCAAAATAATCGTCATAATCGGCATCGGCACTATATACCTTTGTGCGATTTTCCGACATTATTCTTTTCATGCGAGAATCCAATATCCAAGAGGTTAGGTAGAATTCTATTGCCAATTTACAATCTTCAATCGTGCCTTTTTTCTCCTTTGGCAAATCAGGCACTTTATAATATAAGCTCAGAAGATTACTTACACCCCTATCATCAATCTCCACTATGGGAATAATGCCTTTGTGCGATGACACTTCATAGTCATAAAATGGAGTTGGCGTTGATGGCACCGGGACATCTTTCCACATCTCTTTTATTTTCGCCTCCATTTCATCTACATCAACAACCCCTACCACCATTATAGCTTGCATATCGGGGCGATACCAACGAGTATAAAAATCGCGCAACGTTTTTGAGTCGGCATGCTTTATTACCTCCACATCGCCAATTGGGAAACGAGTCCCATATCGCTCATTTGGAGCAAACGCTTTTGAAATTATTGATGTAGCTATTTTATATTCGGGAGTATTAGATTCTTGTTGTTCTTGTAATATTATATCGCGTTGTCGATTAATCTTCTCATCGTTTAACGACAAATTACTTGATATTCCATGCAACATAAGCAAGCAACTATCAATCAATCCACTTTCATAGCATGGAATAGTATTAATATAATATTCTGTATTCAAGACACCTGTCAACGCGCCAAAATTACCGCCTAAAACCAGTCCTTTTTTCTGCAAATATGTTTGTGCCGTTCTATCAGGAAAATCCTTCGATCCATCAAACGACATATGTTCCAAAAAATGCGATAAGCCCAACTCAGAATTCTCTTCCTGTAAGGCCCCCGTTTTTTGAACCAAATACATATTCAAGTATTGACCACTGCGGTTGTTATACCTAATATAATAAGTGAGTCCGTTTTCGAGTGTTCCATAGCGCACTGCCGAATCCATGTGCAACACCTGCTCTTGTGCATAGCTCAATACTACATTCAAAAGCAGCAGAGAGATTAATAACACTTTTTTCATTGATGATAATAGGTTTAAATTTTAATTATTCAATATTACTTATCCACACAAAGATAACACGATTTTATTGCAATATCTTTGTTGTGTGTGTTTTTTATATTTCTTTAAGGGAAAATACCTTTTCAAAGGAATTTTTTCACCTCATCGAGATGAGTCACATCAACCACATCTTTAATTGCCGAAGGTTTCTCTTTCTTCATCGGATTAAAATATATCGCTTTCCACCCTGCCGATATTGCTCCGTAAATATCCGTATCGGGGTTGTCGCCAATAATGATTGACGACTCGGCTTTGGCTCCGGCTTTTTTAAGAGCATGATCAAAAATGCGACGATCGGGCTTATTCACACCTATATCATCACTCAACACCACTACTTCAAAGAAATGCTCTACTTGTGATGAACGCATCTTGCAGTATTGCACCTCATAAAAGCCATTGCTTATCATTCCTATCCTATAGCCTTTACCTTTGAGATATTGCAACATTTCACGCGCACCGTCGACCAATCGTGTTTTTGTGCCGAGTATTGAAAGATACAATGGGTCGAGAGCTTTTGACTTCGCCAAAAGTTGTTCTTGAGGAAATCCGGCCTCTTCAAGAACACGGCGGAATCGCTCCAACTGCAAATATTCTTTTGTGATTTTACCCACGTTATATAATGGCCATAACGAGTGGTTACATTCAAGATATTTCTCACGCCAATCATCGACCGACGCGAAATATGCATCTAACCCCTCTTGGTAATATAGTTCACCCAATGAATCCCACGAATTGGCACTAAAGTCCCACACCGTATCATCTAAGTCAACCCACACCCATTCTATGCCATCTAATTTATCCATATCACTAAATCTCATATAAAAAAAGAACCATCTTCGTTATGGAAGATGGCTTTAAGTTGTGGGCGTTGACGGATTCGAACCGCCGACCCTCTGCTTGTAAGGCATCTTCCAATCAACCACAACCAATTGGTTAATAATATTTTAGTTTCTCTCTATTTTACATCTTCACACAAACTTCACACATTCTCGTGATTTTGTGTATTTCCGTAATCAATTCCATTCTTTATCAGTATCTCTTTTAATGCAAAATTCTCGTGTAACAACCGAGTTAAATCCTTTCGCAATTCATCTACTTGTGAGCTTAGAAAATCATTTCTATCTTGTAAGCGTTCAATGCGAGATAAAGTCTCGGTCTCATTTGCATTCTTT
>JAFQAS010000056.1 GCA_017399915.1 Muribaculaceae bacterium | reverse complement strand
TATATCCTCGACAATATTACAAGTGCTATTTATAACAAGAATCGAATTGTAAAAGAGATAAATAGCTACGCGACAATACCAACACTAACACAGTTCCTTGAAAATAACGGGCAGGATATTCGCATTTTATATCAAGGCTCCAATTGTTGGTCGTCGCTCAAACGTGCAGCAGGTAGAATATCATACGCCGATGATGCAGTAACTAAGCGTTTGGAGAAGGGTATGGCAAATTTGATACATCACAATACCGCTTCATTCCTCCGCTTTGTAGAACGATTTATAGCTGGAGAGGGTGTACATAAGGTTGAGGATAATCAAACCTACGCAATTATGCTCTATTATGCTTTATTCCAGGACAAGCTAAGCAAAACAGGTTATAGTTCTATAAACGAAGCACTAGAGTTAATTCACTTGCCTAAATATGCTTGCTTCAAGCAGGAAATAGCAGAGATTATCTCATTCCTATTATCTCGTTTGGATATCAAAACGACACCTATTGGAGCTGAAATAATTCCTGGATTGGAGTTGTATGGTTGCTATACTCGCGAAGAGGTATTTACACTTGTTGGTCGTCAAACAGCTGAGGTAAAGATGCAAGGAGCTGCTTCTGGTGTATTTAATCTTCCAGAGCATAATGCCACGCTGCTGTTTGTAACGCTAAATAAGTCAGAGAAAGACTTCTCGCCTTCAACACAATACAACGACTATCTAATCAACGAGGAGTATTTCCATTGGCAATCACAAAATACAGATTCTCATAATAACAATGGTGGTCGCCGTTATACGGAACAAGAGCAAACAAAGAATAAAATTATTCTCTTTGTGCGTGAGGAGAAGAAGGATGGCTTTGGCAATACCTCTCCATTCCATTGTTTCGGTTTGGTGGACTATGTTTCATCACACGATGACTTCCCAATGAATGTTAAGTGGAGACTTCAGAAGCCGGCAATGGCTCAATACTTAAAGGCTATTTAATAATGAAAAAGATAGAGGTTGTTGCAGCGATACTGCATCGCGATGGAGCATACTTTGCCACGCAGCGCGGATATGGCGAATTTGATGGTATGTGGGAGTTTCCTGGTGGTAAGATTGAGCCCGGCGAGAGCCGTGAAGTTGCACTCAGACGAGAAATTCAAGAGGAGTTAGGTATCGATATTATTATCGAAAATCTACTCTGTACGACTGAGTATGACTATCCCTCATTTCATTTGACGATGCATTGCTATTTATGCAGTGTCGCATCAGGTGAGATAGAGTTGCGGGAACATAAATCGGCTCGTTGGCTAACTGCAGAAACACTTGATAGTGTAGAGTGGTTACCAGCTGATAAGGAGGTTATTGATAAATTGAGATCCTTATGATAGAGCACCTTTTACAGCCACTGGTTTGCGAGCGGTTTTTGACGGATGCGCGGTATCAGGAGGGGCATTTGCGAGTGGTGAATGCGTTGCCCGTTAGGCGTGTTATGGGGCTTCATTCGCCCAAGATAAAGGCCGTTGCAAAACAACTTTTA
>JAFQAS010000055.1 GCA_017399915.1 Muribaculaceae bacterium | reverse complement strand
GCATTCTCTACGGCCTCCTCCCACTTGGTCGATGTCGCAGCGATAACCTTCTGTGCAAGCAAAGAGTAGAAGTGCTCCTCATTGCGTACATTAAAGAGGTCGATATGGCAGATACGCAAGTTATTATCCTTCTCCATCGCCAACTTTGCGGCCTTGTTCACAAGTGAGCTCTTGCCCCAGCGACGAGGAGAAATAATAATAGTATTGATAAGCGATGTGAAGTTCTGGACCAAGTTTGCAGTTTCCATCTCTCGGTCTGTAAAATTCTTCTCTGTTGCGATTTTTCCAAAGATAAAAGGAGTTTCCATAGTGCCTGTTTTTAGTTTCTTTGCAGCAAATATAATACAAAATATGTAATTACACAAATTGTTATTACAAAAAGTGTAAATACATTTTGCGTACTATATAAAGTGGAGGAAATGACGGATATTATTAATGAGGATGTGAAATACACCTCAGCTTGGTATAGGTGTATTAAATTTTACACCTTCGCCTGATGCTTCTCGTTATTTATAATCACAGAGCTTGTTGTACTCGTCAATCGTTAGTTTACCGAGTGTATCTCCTGCGATTGACAGATCTACATTGTATCGGAAGCAGAACTGTCCGGAGATGCTTAACCGACTCTCGCAACATAGTTTGATTTCGTTCTCATCAACTTTTGTAAGCTCCGCAGCCGAGCGGATAGACCTCGCAATTGACACAAACTTTCCCGAGGCGTTGAAGATTAGTATCTGTGGTTGTTTCTTTGACATATTGGGTTGCTTTATTTTCTCCAACAAAGTTAGTGATATTTTTATAAGTGAGTCCAGTGGCGACCACTAAAATTAAATACTCATCTCGCAGACCTGGAAAAATACTGAAGAATAGCGAGATGAGCGAAGGACAATAGAGTGGGCATTTATTTGGCGTATCGTTGCAACCGACTAATGCTTTGAGAGTTGCCGTTATTAGTTCATTTCCTGGTGGGAGGTGGCAATCTTCACTCTCTGCCTATCCCTTGCCCTCTGGCGAATATGCGCCATCTTTCGTGTGGAGATGTACTTTCGCCTGACGCCACACAAGTCATCATACTCTTTGAGTGTCAGATTATCCAAATCGTCCATATCCAATAGAATATCAGGGTGCAGTTGTCGATAGTAATATGCCCCCGATCGGACCGATTTGCCTGTGCAACAATTGTGTATTGCCGATTTGTTTTCGTGCGTCAATTCCGCGGCACAATGCAGCGACCGAACAATCGCCACCAACACCCTTGCCCCATTGAATATAAGCACCTTGCACGGTCTTCTAAATTTACTCCTTCTCATTTGCGTTGCGATTTAATAGTTTAGACAATTAAGAGTAGGAATTTTTTCGGCTTTTGGTTGGTAATAATTGTGTGAAATTCATTATCTTTGTGAAATAATAGAAGATATAAAGGCTTATGAAAAACCTATATTTATTTAGCATTCTTTGCTTTTTAGCATTTGTTCAATGTACTCCCAAGATGTATGATGCGCAGCGTGAACAAGAGTATATAAAAG
>JAFQAS010000054.1 GCA_017399915.1 Muribaculaceae bacterium | reverse complement strand
TCATTGATGGGATACTACGAAAAGTATCATCGGATGTAAGGAACCGCCGTATGCGGACCCGCATGTACGGTGGTGTGAGAGGTCGGTAAACGAAAGTAGGAGATAAACTCCATTACTTTCGTTTACCTCCTACTCGATTACTGGGCATCCTCACAATAGGTGAATATCACTCGATTGAGAGGTTTCGAGGAATGAGCGATTTGCATTATTATATAGTGACTGTATAATAATGCATGTTTTCTATATAATAAATTGATTAATAGCAAGTTTTGACGTGCGCTAATGAGTGAGGCAGTATTGTACTGCTATACATAAATTGCCAAATCTTATAAAAAATATGAGATTTGGCAATTTATATGGGTTGCAATTGAGAAAGCTAAGCTGTTTGAGCCGACTGTTCTGCCAAAGGAGATATTATTAAGCAGAGATTTGCATATCCTTTTAGCTTTTCTAATCTGATGATGAAGTTTGGACATCTCCACGCTCGTCCGATCCAATTATCTTCCTTGAGTTGTTCGCTTTCTGTCTCGAATTGGAACGGTTGGTATTCATATCCAATATTAGCAAATACTTTACTGATTCGATTGACAATAATTTCTATCTCTCTCAGTAGGATAGATTGATTCAGCCCATTGCGTTTCCCTAGCATTATGCCCCAGTCGTTTTCGGAGTACGCCTCTATCATTTGATTAAAGTATCCGAAATATGAATGGTGCGGTTTGATGTGTATAAACGTACGTCCTTCATATTTGTCTATCTTGATTGTCTCAGATTTAGTATGATCCTCAATAGTTTCAAATATGTATTCACTCACGGATTTTTGATTATTAGTAATGGCTTCGTCAAATTTATCGATAAATTCATCAATGGTATATATGGCAGTATCAATTCCGTAGCGTTTGTATAAAACACCGCTTTTATCTCTCATACCCTTATCATCACTGACCAGGCAATCGCAATATGAAGCTAAAAAGCTGTGAGCACCATCGATAAACAGATTGCGAGCCTTTACTTTCTTCCTTCTTTCCGGGCATAGTCCCCAATTGTCAAGAAAGTAATAATGCAGTAAATATGTTTGAGAATTATCCGGGCTAGTCAATCCAAACTGTTTAATGAGTGCCGACAATATTTTGTCAAAAGGCGACTCTAAAAATGTCTCTTTGGTAATTGCATTTAAATCCGTATTCTTGTCAACGCGGATATGCTTCGGGTTGTATATGGCAGAAGCTAAATCACGAACTCTTTTATATGTTCCATTAGCACCAAAGTGATTGTCATTGACGAAATTCATCATGACCTTCATAGACTCTTTATCAAATGGCTCACCGCTTTTGCCGAGTGGGACTCTTGTAAAAGGCCATTCTGGTGCAAGTTCTCCATTTAAGTCCTTAGCAATAATATCCATCGAATTCCTAAGCGAGATAATTTGCTCGTCGCTTAAATCGTTCTGATCAAGTTCATCAATCCAGCTGGTGTCTTCGAATGGTTTTATTGATTGAAACCGATTATGTGGAGTTTCCACATCAACCTGTAAAATGGGAGCATTGTATGTTATATGATATCCATCAACAATCTCTTTCATAAACTCCAACTCTTGA
>JAFQAS010000053.1 GCA_017399915.1 Muribaculaceae bacterium | reverse complement strand
TTTATCAATCACGATTTGCATAAGAGCCGGAATGTTAGATTGGTCATTAGAGTTTATACCATCGGCCCATTTTAGCTCAATCACAGGAGTCACATTATATTCTTTACAGATGTCGAGATATTCCTCAAAGGAACAAAATGTTCCTGTGTAAGTCACACCACCGCGTGTTTGGGTTAATGTTTGGGTTTGAAGCCACTTGAGAGAATGTTCATTGATTGTACATTTCTTGGTAAATCCAAATTGATCTGCTTCGATGACATCATTGTGCCAACAAATAAACTTTCCATCCAAGGTTACCTTGATGTCGGTCTCGAGGCAGTGATAGCCCTTTTTGGCTCCGTTGATAAATGCTTCTTTGGTGTTTTCCACACCCCAATAGCTACCACGGTGCCCTATTAACTTGGGCTTTGCAGAGACTGATAACACAGCCACCACGACAAGTAAAATTGTTAGAATCTTTTTCATGAAATAAAATTTTTTGGTTATTATTGGTTATTATTGGTTATTATTGGTTATTATTATATATATTTAAAATTCCACATAAATTTATAAAAAATCGCTCAAATGGCAAATGGGCATTTTACAAATGCCCATTTTTTAGCGTTTTATCACAATTTTTGTTTCACCAAGCACTTTGATATAATAAATTCCGTTTGGCAATTCATCAACATTGATTTTGGCGATGGTATCGTTGATGTCACTTTCCTCTTTAACCAATTGACCGTCCATAGAGAATATTTGCACTTCTCCGATTTCCGTTGGTGCTTGTAATGTGAATACACTTTCCACCGGGTTAGGATAAAGTTTCACTTCACCGACTGCATTGGAGAGGACGTCCTCTACCCCGGTAGTTACAAAGGTATTATTTACATACATATTTGTAAATGATGTGGGCACAGTCATCACATTCATCTCTCCGTTTGAAATCGAATATGTTGCAGGATCTTTTGCCACCAATATTCCTGCATTTTTATCTGCATAATTAATCACCGGATACTCAGCAGTCAAAGTTACATCAAATTTTATTTTCGACACGGAAGTTTCAGTTGATGCAAGTGGGGCATTGGCTCCATACACATAGTGAACAAGCATTGGCACTTGGTTATTTTCTATTGCTTGAGCCGACCAGTTATTTGAGCCGGTATATCCAATAGCCCCATAGGTCAATGCGGGATTTGAGCGATTAAGACCATTCACTTCGTTGTCGGTCAAAACAGAACCGGCATGATATTGAACCCATTTATCGGGATCCGGTCCATTATTTTCATAGTGACCATGGCATATTGCTTTCGATGCTCCATAATAGCCCATATAACGATTGAGCGAATTGTATTCATCCCAATTAAACAACATTGCAGCATCATAATAATAAGGATAATAGCCATTGTTTGTTGCATTATCGTAATAGAAGTGAGATCCACTTCGTTGATACAATGCTCCTGTTACAACGCTTTGTGTTGATGCATTAACTCCTAATGCCGGAAGTAATGTTGACCCAAGTTCGAGGTTGGCATTGGTAGTCTTTTCTACTATCAATCCATCAGACAAACGTTGGTATGCCACTTTCACTGTTGCCTCATATGTCTTTTTGGTAGGAGTATAGACCTTGCGTGTACGAGTGTCTTCTCCTAACTTTTCTTCATAATCAGCCTTTAATCCAACCACATCACACATCACGCCTTTCTCATTTGAGTAGTATGCCGCTGATGTCAATTGATTTTCAAACTGTTCTTTATAGAATAGATTGTCTTTATCATCATTAATTGCAATCTCGAACGACACAGCCCAACCGGCGTCACTATACGCTCCATTTTTCAATGTACCCATTACCTCATCGGTCACATACACCGGGTTTAGCACACTTTCATTTGTCCCATAGTAATTGGCATTATTGAGACTTACGGGGTTTGTGGGTGTTTCATCAAGTTTATTCGTATTAGGATCAATACGACGGAACGAACCGATTGGCATATCTTCATTTCCTGTCAATTTTCCATAATCACCTTTGAGCTTATAGAAATCGGCAGGCGTTGTTGACCATGTCAATTCGGGGACAATTAGTGTTGTTGTCAATTCATCACTTGGGGTAAAGTAAGTGCCCGATGTCGCCATAATATAAACCTTCACATTGTATTCCTTTGTTGGGTCAATATTGTGCCATATTAGCGATGGTAAAGCGCCCTCATCTCCCACTTCAAAATCTGTTACTATCACATGATAGCCATCGACTGTCAAGTAATTGGTGCCATAAATATAATATGTAGCGGCATCTTTACTTTCGGTGATGATAACACCTTCGGGGCCTGTGACACTTGTTCTGTTTGCAAGTGCTGCTTCAGTATATTCATCTTGAGGGACAATAATCATTGTGTTAGCAGTCTTTGCCCCTGTATTTGAAACATTTACATTAGGATCAAGTTGCACGCTGAATCCATAGAGAGTCTGTTCGTTGTCATTTATATCGGTCACTTGCTTTAACGCACCATTTACAGGGCATATAGGAGCTTCAGTTGTGCTTATTATCACATTACTTTCAGTGCCACGATGAGCCGAACGGTCGTATAATGGAATCACCATATATTCATATTCCATATCGTAGTGTTTGTTTCCTTCGGTATCATGAGGTGCGACGTGTTCAAATGTACAACTTTCAGCAGTATATGAATTGTAATACGTAGTCGTTTTGGGGATTGTGATGGTTTTATACACAATGTTGCCACTATTATTAGCATAAGAATATGTATGTGTAACCGTAGAGTCGGTGTCACCATTATATTTCACACTTGCTTTTCCCGCAAAATTCCACACTGCGCGGCTTTCCCCATCGATTGTTTTATAGTCTTTATAGGTCGATTCTCCACTTCTTTTACGGCGATACCACACTTCGTAGGTATGCATTGTCGCACGGTCATATTGTTGTGGGACCCATGTCAATACGTTTACGATTTGATTGTTGGCATTCATATATTGTTTTGCCACCTTCAAGTTTGAAACAGGGTTATTGGGTCTTACTGCAGTAATAAATGTTTTAGAAAAGCCTCGACCGGGAACGTGGGTATATAAAGCAAACACATTGTCATTTACACGTTCCAACTCATTCCAACTATTAACTTCGGTATTATTAAATTGTATTGGGGAATTTGCAGTAGGAATTTTATCAGCATTGGCATATCCATAAGTATTTCCTACCGGTTCATATTCACGATTAAGATTCCCGGTAAATATCGGCATCGTCGCTGTTGGAGCATCCCCATCATATTTTGAATATTGAATCATTATTGAGCCGTTGCGTCGTTGTTGCTCGGTCGCATTTGTAATATCGCTGGCTTCATCTGCCACCCAATAATTGTGCACCAATATACGTGTACCCTTTATTGAGTCAATGTCGGCCGACAACGACACATCTGATTGGTGACGTTTATCCACTGTCGCTCCATTATATCCGCTATGGTTTAAGTTATCAACATAGCCGTTCCATTCATATGAGCTTCGGTCATAAACATTAAATTCTCCTAATCCGGCATTGGGGACTCCCCAGAAATATTCAAGTCGGTCGGTTTCCTTAAAAATATATTCGGTTGGTGCGTTATCAAACGCATCATTACAAGGTAAAAAATGGTTTGATTCAGATGGATCAGTATCTTTCCACAAACCAACACCCGGAAAATAATTTAAGTTTGTGCGGTTACCTGCAGTCAAGCTATAGTTTAGATACCAGTTGGTATATTGTCCATCGGCAAACATATTACCATATGCTATATTATTGCGGGCATGAAATACATAACCGGTAGCAATACCCAATGAATATACACTATTTGAGAAATTTGTACTGCCTTGCAACAAGCCGGCTCCCCAAAGGTTACCCGACACCCCAAGGAAGTCGGTTGGTTGTTTTTTGGTATCGACATTTGCTTTGTGGTAATCCGACTCCTTACCCCAATCAATTTCATCGGCAGGATAGTTGGGATTTGACTTTCCTTTTGAGGAAGGATAATATGTGTAATTTTCATTAGAAAAGTCATTATTAGAAGTACCTTTTAGCGATTCATTTCCGTTTCCGTCGTCCTCAACTATACGTTGAAAGAATGGATAATTTTCACGTCCTGTGTCATCTAACCTTGATAATTTAGGTATAAAGTCCATCAATTGTCCATATTCGGTAGGAGCTTTATACACAGCATAACCTTTAACAAAGTGAGTACCGGCAGTTGTCCCCCATCCGTCTAATCCTTCATTCCACATGTGTACAAGGTTGCCATACCAGTCGTGAGAAATTGAACCGGAACCGGTTTCAGAGCCAAGAAATGTAAAGTCAAAATTAGGATTATCAATCCCATCGGCATATCCAATACCGTATGATTTTGAAGGAGCAGTTTTACCCGATTCTCCGGTAACGGTATTCCACCAATAGATATAATTTTCGGCAGGGTCAATCCAATATACGACTCCCATAGACACACCAAACTGACGCACGATTTTAGAAGTGGCAAGTGTTTGGCTATAATTTCCTTGTTTGAAATCGTGAGCACCTTCTACCAATGGCCAATTCTCATTACTATATGATGCATTATCTTCGGTATAAGTGACACCATACAAAGGATTTGTTTCACGAGAGTGCTTACTGAATTTTTCGCTTTTCACCTCTATGATATATTCATTTGCTTGACCATCAGCATTCCCATCACCATAAGGGTTGGGAACTGAAATTTTATACACTGCCATACCATTAGCAGGGCAATATTGATAAATATAGCAACTGTAATCATCAATAGCTTCGGCTCTTACCCAGTTGGCCACTGATTTATTATATTCATACGCCAATGTACCTATAGGCTCAACGCTTGTCACAACTTCGTCTGTAGATCGTTTGCGCACTGTAAACCCACCTTGGAAGTTTGCACCACTATTGTGAATGAAATACTCTTCTCCTCCCAACTTAAAGTACTCACCACCTACCGTGCTATTTCGAGCCGGTTGTGTTGTTGAGGAAGAGCCTGCCTTGAGTGCTGTATTTGTTCCTGTGTTATATGTATAATAACCACTGGTGCGCACTTGATAAATCCATTTTTGTGGATTATTTTCCATTGGGATTACATAACCTGCAGCCGTGCCGGTCAACGATAGACCTGTATATGATTTTATCTCTTTTACTTCTCCGTTTACCATTGAGATAACACACACTGCAGTTTGTCCGTTAGGGTACATATAAATGCAACCACCCTCTGAACCGAGTATATTTCCCGATGCACTGATAAAGTCCGTTTGACCGGCCAATGGGAGTGTCACATCAACCGAAATCGCTATTCCGGGATTTACTACTGTGGCACCGGCAGGATATATCAAAAAACTATGGCTTGCTGTAGTGTTAGCATCGTTTCTAATCACCACATTACCGGCATCATCACAATCGCAACCATAACCACCCCCTCCCGGAATAGAGCCCAAATATTGCGCTTCACTGCCAAAGAGATGTAGTTTCTTTTCTTCCCTATTATTTACATAAAAAATACCGTTATGAGCCGAGCCTTGTCGAGCGTCATTTCCATCAATATTAGATGGAGCGTTTCCCAATGTTGTACTCTTTTCCCATAATGTTTCAAATGTTACATCCTCAACCGGATCACTAGCGCCAAGTTGTGGCAATCCCAATTTTTCAAGTTTATTTGTTGTGATAAAGTCGCAACCAAAGTTAGCATAAGTCACATAATCTCCTTCATCGTCAATGGTCCATGCATTCACCAATAGCCCTGCGTCGTGATATGCTTGCACTCCGGCTTTAGTAACGCCTGTCCCTGTTTCCGTTCCAATATGGCAATCATTGGTTTTACACCAACTTAAACTGTCATCAAAACTTGTATCATAAACAAGAAGCATAATTTCCACATCGGGATAATTCTCCTTAACATAAGTAAGACAGTTTTTCATTGATGTGAAGATATAGCAGTTGTTGCGGAATCCTTTATCAATCACGATTTGCATAAGAGCCGGAATGTTAGATTGGTCATTAGAGTTTATACCATCGGCCCATTTTAGCTCAATCACAGGAGTCACATTATATTCTTTACAGATGTCGAGATATTCCTCAAAG
>JAFQAS010000052.1 GCA_017399915.1 Muribaculaceae bacterium | reverse complement strand
CAAACACCGAGCGTTTTCGCAGTTGGGTTGAGGAGCATTGCGAGCAGGTCAAGGATATTCATTCGAGCGGTCACGCTGACACAAAATCGTTGCAACGCATTGTTGAGCATATTCGCCCACAAACGATTATCCCTATACACACCGACACACCAAGCAGCTTTGGCAAAATATTCTCGGAGAGTCATATTTTATACCTCTACGACAATAGGTCAATTGAGTTATAGTTCCGCACACGCACGGTCGAGGCGGTGTAGTGCCCCAACCGTGCGGCACAGAAATTAAATCACTCGTTTACATTGTCGCAACCTGCTTGACGGTCACTGTGATATCGAAATTATTCATTCGCAGAATGTCTGGAATTGAATATGGGTGGTAGGTATTGAGGCTGTGGATGGCGAAGCAGATATTGATGTACTTGAGCTTATCCGCCTGTGGTTGCCAATCCTCGTAGGCAGTCTCCCAATTGCCATTATCAAAGTCGTTAACAAGGTCTGACGCTCTTATGTAATCGGCGCATTTGATGGGGAGATATCCCTGAATAAACAGCATATCGATAACCTGGTGAATCTTGGCAAAATTAGAGCCAAAATAGTCGTCGTTCTCCATCTGTAAAATGGCACCGGCAGCATTGGGATTATAGTTGAGTCGCCCCTCAACCTCGAAGTTGCCATCAACGAAAATTTTTGCCGCATCCTCATTTACAATCGCTACGCGCTCGTGCATTTGGCGTGTGATAGCTTTCAACTGGTCGTTCAGTTTATCCATACGCATAACCTCATTGGGTGTAGCCTGAAACAACGCATCCAAAGTATCCTTGCGCTCCTCAATAAGTTTTGCAAGATACGCACCCTTATCATCGGATACGCAGCAAGCTGAACCATCGTCTGTGAGTGCAAGAATTTCGCTCTCAATTTTCTCTACCTTCTCCTTAAGGAATTCCTCTGTCTCATAAAATAGTTTTTTCATACCTGTTTGTTTTTATGGCTGGGTGTTATCCCTTGCCGTGTTTCTAATCGATTATCACTTTAAGAGTAGAGGATGTTTGGGGAAAAGGTTTGAAGATAGGCTGGGGATATGAGTTTTTTCTGAAAATTTTCGAATTGCGCTTTGGGTATGCTCTTTTGGGCAAAAGGGTTGTTCACATATAGGTTCAAATGTATCAAGAGTATAATAATATAGTTTAAGACGGCATATATAGGCTTATATATGCCTCAAAACTTACACTCTAACTTTTTCCTGGGAGGATAAAGTAACAAAAAGGACCTTGGCTTTATATAACAGACAATAGTGGAACTATTCAATAATAAACCGTTATATATACCACCATCGAACACATCCTTGTTTGTCGATGGCTTGGTGCTCACGCTGTTTGTTCTCTGGCTTAAACGACCTACTTTGGCACATAATGAGGCTGGGAGGGGGTAAGTGTTGCATCTTGGCATATTTTAGTTGCATTTGAGCAAATGGCTTGTACACCCATTTGTTCAAATGTACAATGAGTATAATAATATAAGTTTAAGACGGTTTAGATTATACACTTATTCTTTTCTATAAGTAAATTAACCTAAGGCTCACCAATCTTAAATATCTACTTAACTATCAATTTATTACTTGTATATTTTATGATTGTAATATAATTTTATAACATACAAT
>JAFQAS010000011.1 GCA_017399915.1 Muribaculaceae bacterium | reverse complement strand
TCTGCCATCGATGATTATTTAAAAGATTCTTTGAACACTATTCAATGATATACAATCAATGGCGACCGCTTATTATGAGTGGTCGCCATTGCTATATATCGTAAAAACGCACTTTTGCGACTGTGCAAAGGCGTATTTGGGAGAATTCCATTAACTTTGCAGAAAAATTAAAGCGAAGTTATATGAATCAATATATAATATTTATATGGCAATGAATTAATATGAAAATAATCTCTTTTATACACTTTATTATCATTACATTATTTTTATGTTCGTGTAATCACTCAAGTTTCCCAAAAGAGGTGAATTCAAATATCGTTGTTATATTCCAAAATACGCCCAAACACGAAACAACAAATAGAGGCATCGGACATTCAACGACGCTACCATCAACGATATTTAATTTTGTAAATGAGCAAGGTGAACTGCAATACTATTTACCTAAAATGCATGGATGCGACACCCTCATCATCCCATCACACTATGGTTATGCCGAAGTAATGCATCGCAACCAATCCATTGAGGATAACTACTACCTGATAGAAGCAGGTGATACAATTTTGTTCACTTATACTGATAATCTTAGACCACAGCTCCAGAGTCTTCAATCTGAAGAAAGAACTTGGCTTTACACCATACCTGAACATGACTCGCGATTAATTCATAAGCAAACGGGATATAGTATTAAGACTTTATGCACATCACGACTTTACGGCGCAATGTGGTTTGCTCTCAATAATCCCCAATATAGATCTGACAAGAGTAAGCAACAAATGCTAAATAGATACCGCAATATTTGTCCCAATATAGATTCTTTACAAGTAATCTTATCAGAATACCAATTAGCTCAAACAAGATATATTGATTCATTGGAGTCATGTGGTAAGATTTCTAGTCTATATGCTGATTTCTATCGAAAAGGAGTAGACAGGCATTGTATTGAGCAAATTCTACTCTCTGATTCACTCTTGTTTTACCCATCATCACATAGCGCAATCAAGGGACTCTTGATATCAAAAAATCCTTCAGAAATTCTAGTATTTAGCCAAGATTCTACCATCACACCAAAGGCTCGGCTGTCAGTAGTTGACTACATGCTAAGAATCAATAAAGAAAATGGGTCAGCCTTTTCATCAAGTATTGTAGATGCTCTTAATGTGGCCTATGAACAACTAACAGGCAACACATTTGACCCCAAAAAGAAACATATTGTTGCAGATACTCAAGCGGGAAGTATGATTATTGCTGATTTAGGAGGTAATACTACAACATTTGACAAACTACTAAAAGAGCAATTGGCAAGGTAATTTATGTAGATCTATGGGCTTCATGGTGTGCCCCTTGTCGGGCAACAATGCCAGATGCTGAAAAGTTACGTAAAACATATAAGAATAAAAATGTGGCATTCATTTATCTCGCCGTAAACGATAATGAAGAGGCTTGGAAACGTGCAGTTGAGCAATATCACACTTCAACATACGATGGTATAAACTATATTGTGTTAAATCCGAAAGAAGCAGTGTTTCTCAAGGAGATTGATAATAGACATATTCCACAATATTTACTATATGATAAATTCGGTAAGCTAGTAGACACAAATGCATCAAAACCCGGGACACAAGAAATAAGAGAAATTATTAATGAACTTATGGAATAAACCATATTCAATACAATAAGCCTCAAGACTGAATAAATAATAATACCAATGGCGACTACTCAACCAAGCAGCCGCCATTTACTTTTATGGTATATACAGCAATTGAAACTCTCTTTTTCTGCGGCGTTCGATACTGGGTATTGGCTTGCCTTTATAGCAACGGTACGAGATATACTCCTCGTAAAAATCCCTGTCGCTGGACTCGATTTTCTTGATAAGGTTACTCTTCGGGCGTTTGCCATAGCCAAGCAAGCGTGAATGTCCCACATTGTAAGCCAACACCGTTAATAACAGAGCATCTTTCCCATATTGTCGGAAATATTTGTATCGCTCCAATAGGTCGGCTCTGAGCAACGAATCCGCTTGTTCCTCGGTAATATCGGCTGTCAGGTTTTCGTGTGGAAGCAGTTTATGACCGTAACCGATGTACGGGTGCTTGGTATGGTCGTGCCACCCCTCAAACTCCTTGATAAGTGCTACTGCCTTATCGAACAGTTCCGCTGAAATCTCCTTTGGCAGTGGTGGCGAAGAGTCGCCACCTCTTGTC
>JAFQAS010000051.1 GCA_017399915.1 Muribaculaceae bacterium | reverse complement strand
CAGGAGGTTAAGCGCCGTAGTGTTTATGAAGGTGCTACTCTCGAGATTTACGGTTGTGGCGATATGAACGATACTGAGTTCCAGAAGATTCAGATTCACGGTCGCGGTAATGCGACGTGGACTGTTATGCAGAAGAAGCCTTCTTATACGTTCAAACTCGAATCACGCCAGAAGGTACTCGGTATGCCTAAGCATAAGAAATGGGTGTTGATGGCGAACTATCGTGATAAGACGTTGATGCGTAATAGCGTTGCGTGGTGGATTTCAAGAAAATTGCCAGCATTGAAATATGTGCCTAAGTATGTGCAGGCTGAGATGATTTTCAATGGCGTTCACCGTGGAGTTTATCAGTTGGCAGAGCAGGTTCGTATCGACAAAAATCGTGTGGCAATCAATGAGATGCAGATTACCGATACCGAGGGTGAGGCTATTACAGGAGGTTATATCATTGAGCTCGATCGTATCGCTAATAGCGACCTGTATGAGTGGGTGATGCCTAATATGCATGGTTCGGCTCATCGTGTGAGTATCAAGAAGCCGAAGATTGATGAGATGAATCAGCAGCAGCACGACTATATCAAGGCTTATGTGCATAAGATTGATGAGATGTTTGGCGATCCCAGCAAATTGGAGGAGGTGATGACCAAATATATTGATATGCCATCGTGGGCTGCACAATGGTTGGTGTTTGAGATCTCGGGTACTCCTGAGCCAAATGGCCCAAGCAGTTGGTTTACATATAAAGAGAAGAGTGATGATAAGTGGTATTGCGGACCACCATGGGATTTTGATTACAAGTCGTATTTGCCATCGACTGCAAACCAATGGATCAATGCCGGTGCTATATATATGCCCGAGATGTTGAAATACCCTCCATTCAAAGAGGAGTTAATCAAGCAGTGGAATTTGATTAAGGGGTGCTTGCCCGAATTGATTGGGTATATTAACCAGGAGCGTGAGTATATGCGTATCTCGGCTCAGGCTAATTGGCATATGCATGAGCAGAATCTAATCGACGATAATCGCCGTGAGAATGGTGATGAGTTTATCCCGAGTGATGAGGCAATTGATCGTATGATTGAGTACCTGCGATTGAAGTGGGAATTCATTGATAAAAATATTGCTAATTTGTAAATGATGTAAATTGGAATTCAATACCCCAAAGGTTCGAGCAGAGCCTTTGGGGTATCTGTTTTGTCGGGAAGACTTGTTGAATTGTAGCTATTTAATATATGAAATGGAGTTAGTTACTATACTGCAGTCCAGGTTTGTCTAACTATATATTCACAGTTCGTCCTGCGTGGTTGGTGTTGTGTAAGCATTATTTTTGTACTTCAAGTGCAAAATTAGGCTTAATTTTTTGGTCGATTCAAATTTGTTTTCTACTTTTGCACCGCTCAATAGGGCTGAATGCTGTTGTAGCTCAGTGGTAGAGCACTTCCTTGGTAAGGAAGAGGTCACGAGTTCAAGCCTCGTCAACAGCTCAAAGGAGGGAAGATGAAAGTCTTTCCTCTTTTTGTTTTATATCACATTGATAATCACTGCGTAAATATCATTATTTTGCTTGTATTCTATTCTGTAAAGGATACAATAATCGCAAATTTATTTCCTTATTCAAATAATGTTTTATGCCTTCATCATAGCAAAAACATAGGAAATAGCATAGTAAATGACATAGCAAATAATTTTATGGCAACATTCAAAACAGAAGTTGTGCTAAATCTATTATGAAGGCAGTCATTTTTCGGGAGTGGCTGTTTCTTGTTTACTATAAGTTTTGTGTGCGAGATTTCAAGGGAAAGAGGGCTTCGTGGCAGAAATAGAGATTGTTAGGGTTGTATATTGTGAAAAAATTCATAACTTTGTGATATCTGCAGTGGATTTAAATTCAAAAATATATGAAACGATTTTTATTTTAATATTTCATCGATTTGATATAATCGTTTGAAGAATAAACACTTGAAGTTATTTTGAAAAGAGCGAAGTAACGATTTGGGAATCGTGCGAATTTCTGCGGTTTGCGGTAGCAATACTCTCAAATAACTCT
>JAFQAS010000050.1 GCA_017399915.1 Muribaculaceae bacterium | reverse complement strand
TGTGACAAACTTTCTTTTCCCGATGGTGCGATAGGCTTACCGTTAAGCCAAGCCCCTCCCCTTTTTACCGCATGAAACATCTCGTCGAGATAAGGAGCATACACCACCCCCACTATCACCTCGCCTCGATACTCCACGGCTATTGATACCGAAAACAATGGCAGCCCGTTGCTGAAATTGGTTGTACCGTCGAGTGGGTCGATTATCCAACGATAATCGCTTTCTATGGCATTGCCACCCATCTCCTCCGACAAGATTGCGTGTTGTGGATAAGTGCGATTGATATTATTTATTATCACCTGTTCCGAGGCCTTATCGGCTTCGGTCACAATATCACTATCATTGAACTTTGCCCGGATATTGAGATGAGAGCTACGAAAATATTTCAATTGCACCTCTCCCGCCTCACGGGCCCAAGCGATAGCATCGTCCACAAGCTTCTTTATATCGCAATCACACATATCTTAATTGTTTATTTACATAACAACACCTTAGCCCTTTTGGTTTCCGATAGGGATTTGGCGTTTAAATACCTCTTTAAACGAAATAAGCGACTCGGTGCGCGACAATCCAAGGTGTTGCAATTTTTCATGTATGATATGCAACAAATGATCGTTATTGCGGGCATATAGCTTGATAAACATATCATATTGACCGGTAGTGAAATGACATTCCACTACTTCGGGGATTTTCTTCAACTCCTCTACCACATGATTAAATTGCGAAGGGTCTTTAAGGAAAAAACCTATATAAGCACAAGTGTCATATCCCACCATAGCGGGGTCGATGAGCGATTCAGAGCCTTTGATCACACCCATAGCGGTGAGTTTTTGAATTCGCTGATGAATTGCAGCTCCACTCACATCACATGCACGAGCAATTTCGAGGAATGGTTTACGCGCATTACTTGCCAGCATTTGCAAAATCTTTATATCGAGAGAATCGAGTTGTGGTTGTGACATAATTAATAGTTTTAGTTGTATATTTGTTTATATTTATCACAAAGGTAGCAAATAGTTTCAATTTATAAGTAGCAAATTGATACATATTTTGCGATTTTTAGTAATTTTGTAGACAAAAATATCATCATGAGCGAAGTTAAGCTATATAATATTGGCAAATGGCAACATTTGCTTCGAGAAATAAAACCTTTATATTTCAATTCATTTCCGATTGAAGAGCGTAGAGAATGGCCCGGTGTAGAACGCTTACTCCAAACCGAGATGAGTGGTTACAATATGAAAGTAATTATGCATAACAACCAATTTGCCGGATTTATTTCGTGGTGGAAATTTGATTGTTTTTGCTATGTAGAGCACTTTGCCATCAATCATAACATGAGGGGCAAAGGGATTGGAGCCCAAGCATTGATGCAGTTTATCAACGAAGTGAAATCGGCAGTTGTGCTCGAAGTGGAGCTACCTCAGGAGGGTGAGATGGCACGCCGTAGAATAGATTTTTATTGCCGAAACGGATTTGTGGCCCACTCTCACTTTAATTATATACAACCTCCTTATAGCAAAGAGCTACCATCGGTGCCGCTGATGTTGATGACAGCCAATGCTTCTGCCAATATCGACTTAAATCATATTGCATCGACATTGCATAACAAGGTCTATGGTGTAAATTCATAATTTTACACATTGTTTATAAGCAATTTTATGGGTATAATTGTTGAAAAAGTGGTACTTTTGCAATTATAAATAAAGTGAATAATGAAAAATAAGATAACATTACTATTTTTTATAACCGTTGCCATGCTTTTGCAAAGTTGTGGCACCAAAGAATACGACAAGCCTACGATAACCGTGAGCCTTGAGCCTCAGAAATATTTCTTAGACAAAATCGTTGGCGATAAAATCGACGTATCATGCCTATTATCCAACGGCGGGAACCCCGAAAGCTACGAACCCACTATCAACGACCTGCTCGCTCTTGAGAAAAGCGTTGCATATCTTAAAATGGGCAATGTGGGGTTCGAGCAAGTGTTGACCGACAAATTAAAACAAAACAATAAAACACTCGACATATATGACATGTCGAAAGGAATAGATTTTATCACCGGCACACACGATTGCTGCGATCATCATCACCACGAAGGCAAACATCACCACCACGATGCGTCAGTCGACCCTCATACTTGGACATCAATAAAGAATGCCAAAGTGATTGCTCGCAACATGTATGATGTAGTGACAAAAATCGACACTGCAAATGCCTCGTTCTATAAAGCAAATTATGACAAACTTATAGCATCGCTCGATTCGCTCGACAGCTATGCCACATCAAAATTAGCGCCACACAAAGGCGAAGCATTCCTCGTGTGGCACCCTTCGTTGAGCTACTTTGCTCGTGATTATGGTTTAGAGCAAATAACAATCGGACAGATTGGCAAAGAATTGTCGGCACTTCAACTACAGGAACAAATCGACAATGCCCACAACCACAAAGCACGTGTGTTTTTCTTCCAACAAGAATTTGACTCAAAACAAGCATCGGTGGTAAATGACCGGATTGGTGCTACAATGACAACAATAAATCCGCTAAGCTATGACTGGGAAACCGAAATTAGACGCATCATCGATGCGATTGCCACAAAATAAGATGATTGAGCTTGACTCGGTGGCAATGCAATGGGACAACCATGTAGCGTTGCAAAATGTGAGTTTCGCGGTCAATGAAGGTGACTTTATAGCTATCACCGGACCCAATGGTGGTGGTAAGACCACCTTGCTTCGGCTCATTCTTCGACTCATCAAGCCCACAAGCGGCCGAGTAACATATCGCAGTGGAGGCAAAGAGGTCGACACTCTCGAAATAGGATATCTCCCCCAAAAAAATCAAATCGACAGCCGTTTTCCCATCACTGTCGAAGAAACAGTGGCTCTTGGATTGATGTCGCAAAAAGGGTTATCGAAACAACAACGACGCGAAAAAGTTGCAGCTACGATTGCACTTATGGGACTTGAAGAACATGCCAAGCGACTCATAGGCGAACTATCGGGCGGCCAATTACAACGCACTCTATTGGGGCGTGCTATCGTGTCTAATCCCCGTGTGCTTGTTCTCGACGAGCCTTTGAGCTATGTCGACAAGGCGTTTGAGAACCAATTATATAAAATCATTGCCGATTTAGCCCAACACACCACAATCATTCTCGTGTCGCACGAAATGTCGCAAATAGCCTCGATGGCCAACCGACATATCATCATCGACCGCACTCTTCATGAATGTAGTGCCGAACATCATTATATCACCACGCAATGCAATTAATAATTCATAATGCATAATTTATAATGCATAATTCAGAACACATAATTCATAATGCATAATTTATAACGCATAATTTATTGAGATTAATTTATGATTTCCGACCCACGATTTAATAGATTAAGATTGCTTCTTGGCGATGATATATTGAGCCAAGTGATGGCGAAACGCGTCATCGTGTTTGGTGTTGGCGGCGTTGGCAGTTGGTGTGCCGAATCGTTGGTGCGTTCGGGCATATGCGACATCACTCTTGTTGATGCCGATAAAGTATGTATCACTAATATCAATCGTCAATTATTGGCAACGTCTTCCACTATTGATGGAGTGAAAGTGGAGGTTATGAAACGTCGGCTACTCGACATCAACCCCAATGCGAAAATCACGAGCCTTGAAATGAGATACGATGAAAATACTGCCAACGAATTTGACCTCAACGAATACGACTATGTGATTGACGCTATTGATTCGCTCGCCGACAAAGCCTTACTCATTCGCAATGCGTGCGACTCTCGTGCCACCCTATTCGCTTCAATGGGCGCAGCATTAAAAACCGATTCATCGCGCATCTCAACGGCTGAATTCTGGAAGGTCAATGGGTGTCCGCTTGCAGCGGCTTTGCGCCGTAGATTCAAACGCAGCAAGCAACTTCCCTCTCGCAAATTCAAATGCGTGTATAGCGACGAAATATTCCCTAATCGTGGCACTCAAATCGATGCCGACGATTCCATGACCTATAATAAAGTGGCAACCAACGGCACTTTATCTCACACCACTGCAATATTCGGGCTCAAACTCGCCGAATTGGTCATCTCCGACATCATGAAAAAATAAAAAATAGCGATTTTTTCAAATTATTTCGGAAAAGATTTGCACGAATAAAAAAATATTCATAACTTTGCACTCGCAAACGCCAATAAGGCATGCATCGGGGTGTAGCGCAGTCCGGTTAGCGCACCTGCTTTGGGAGCAGGGGGTCCCAGGTTCGAATCCTGGTACCCCGACAAAGAGAACCACAATCGTGGTTCTCTTTTTTATATTTAATAAACCATTAGTACCACTAAAACCCTAGACTCCCCACAAATAAAACCCTCAAAAGGCTATATATTTAAAATTAATTTGTATATTTGCACCATTACAAATTAATAATTCACTTGCTTATGAAACATTAGCGTATTTTGATACGCACATTTTAACATATTGGAAAAGCGTTTTAGCTTTATTCTGCTACCTAAAAGTTTGGCGACTTAATTAATCAGCAGGAATATAGCAAAAAATGTTCGTGCCTTAAGGCGCGGGCTTTTGGTTATTCTGCTGATTAGGTTACGCCAAACACCTTAGGTAGAGAATATACTAATAGCACCGCGTTTTTTTATGTGCGTATATATCAAAAAAACATTAGGTCTGACAACCTAATGGTGCAAGGAGTAACCCGAAAAGCCTTAAAATGAGTAGGGAAATTTAAGTTCAGTTCTAATGTTAATAGTAATAGTATCAATAATTGCAATAGGGTTGCTAATAGGCTTCTTTAACAATCTAAAAGTGAAAAAGGAATTAAGGGAAGAATATCAGAACTTGGAGGATAGAGACAATGATTTAAAAACGAAACCTCCATATAAAATTGCTCAGCCTTATTATAATAGTAGATATGATTGTGGAATAGTTGTATCTAGCAAAAGGTACGTCCCATTTTCTGCAGGGATAAAAAACTTTGAAACAGCAAAAGACGCTTTAAATGCTTTTTATGTTTCAGTGAATATGGAATTAAATAAAATAGACCTTGAAGAATATAAAAAAGGGATTTCATATCAAACGATTCCAAGCATAGATGACTTGCAAGTATTTGGGGAAATATATGATGTATATATGTCGTTAAAACGAAGATATAAACCCCATGATAACTCCGATATTAGAAGTGAAGAATTGGCAGAAATACTTGTCTCAAGAAATATTAATGAAAATGGTGAAGTTTTAGCATATAATTTAAAAACAAAAAAAATTTTTTCTATACCTATTTCAGCGGGATTCCTTCAAGGAATCTCTGGTGTTGGGGTTTTAACATTTGATGTAATTAAATAACAAAAATATGGCAACAAGAAGAAGTACTTATTTATTCCGTTCAGAATCGGATTATAATGACCTTAAAGATCATATCTATCGAGTAATGTATAGTGATTATAATGATTCAGATAAAATTTATTTTTATGGATATTGGGGCTCATGCTCAAAATTTGATTGGGATGAATGTTACAGAATAGACATTTATAGCGATTGCTCAGATGTTGAATTGGCTGTAAGTTTAATTCGTGAACATGGGGGCAGATACTACGATATGGATTAGTTTATATAATCGTTCTATAATAAACTTAATATTTCTCTAAAAGAAATACTTTTCCTATAACTAGAATCAAAGCGTGAATGCCATATGGCATTCACGCTTTGATTAATAGATAATTCTGCCTTATTGGTTAAAATAGCACATAAAAGAGAGCCACTAAAGTCATTAAAACCATTAATGTCCTTAGAGACTCTATCGACCTTAATGCCCTATAATAATTATTACCTTTTATCCCTATTTTCCCTCCTCATTCGCGACATTTTCTCACTGAAGCCTCCATTATTAACAAAATCAGAGGATAATCGCTGCAACTGACGATATAGCAAATAATCAGCCTGTTTAATCAACATAATCGCCATATTTGCTATTGTTTCGGGAGATCGTGTTTCCACCAAGTGCATAAAATATTCGGCGTTGGAATGTTGAATACCCAACTTTCGCATAGCCTCCATTTCTACGCTCTCCTCTTCCCATTGGCGATGATTTCGCACCTTCAAGTAATCTTCGTAATCCTCTAACAATTCTAATAGACTTGCTTTTGCCACATTAAGCAATTTTATCTCTGTTTTTGCCGATGTGCTTGACGCACTACACCCCTCTATAATATTTTGCTTTCCACTTCGCGCAGCTTGAACCATCTGATCAATTGTTCTATCACCTTTAGAGAGATACTTGTGGCAGAAATAATAAGTTAATTCAAAGATGACATTGCTCTTTTGATAACTCAGTAACTTTTTATAGTTGCCTCTATTAGGGATTAGCGTTTCCATGATTGGTGAAAAAATTGTAATTCAAAAACAAATGTAGTGAAATATAATTTAAACCTAAAATAATTTTCAAAAAAAGAGTATTAAAGTCACTAAGGTCGTTAGAGACTCTAGAGACCTTAACGACCCTATAACCCAAGCACCCCTCACAGCCCTAATATTCCTCTCTGCCCTTATCAATAAAAAAGCGAGGTTGCTGATTGGCAACCTCGCTTGCTAAATATCTAATGGAAATTATTATGCTTTACCTGCAGAACCGAGCACGTTGATGATTTTGTGCTTGTAAAGTTTTTCCATGTTGTCGCGAGCTGGACCGAGGTATTTACGTGGGTCAAACTCAGCTGGTTTTTCAACGAAGACTTTGCGGATAGCAGCAGTCATAGCAAGACGGCTGTCAGAGTCGATGTTGATTTTACAAACAGCTGATTTAGCTGATTCGCGCAACCATTCTTCGGGGATACCGATAGCTGCTTTCAATGCACCACCATTAGCGTTGATAGTTTCAACTTCGTCTTGAGGAACTGAAGAAGAACCGTGAAGCACGATGGGGAATCCGGGAAGTTTTTCTTCTACGGCTTTCAATACGTCGAATGCCAAAGGAGGAGGAACGAGCTTGCCGTCTTCGTTAACTGTACATTGTTCTGGAGTGAATTTGTAAGCACCGTGAGAAGTACCGATTGAGATAGCCAAGCTGTCGCAACCTGTACGAGTAGCGAAGTCGATTACTTCTTCAGGGTCAGTATAAGTGTGGTGGTCAGAAGATACTTCGTCTTCTACACCTGCAAGCACACCAAGTTCACCTTCTACAGTTACATCATGTTGGTGAGCATAGTCTACTACTTGTTTTGTAAGAGCTACGTTTTCTTCGTAAGGAAGGTGTGAACCGTCGATCATTACTGAAGAGAAACCGCTGTCGATACAAGATTTGCAAAGTTCGAAGCTGTCACCGTGGTCGAGGTGAAGCACGATTTGAGGATTTTCCCAACCAAGTTCTTTTGCATAAGCAACAGCACCTTGAGCCATGTAGCGAAGGAGTGTAGCGTTAGCATAGTTGCGAGCACCTTTTGACACTTGTAGAATCACTGGAGATTTTTCTTCTGAAGCAGCTTTGATGATTGCTTGAAGTTGCTCCATGTTGTTGAAGTTAAATGCGGGGATAGCATATCCGCCTTTGATTGCTTTAGCAAACATTTCACGAGTGTTTACCAAGCCTAACTCTTTGTAACTTACCATTTAGCTTTCTTTTATTTAAGTGAATAAAATTTGTTTTCTTTTTTTTCGTAGTGCAAAGTTACTGCTTTATTATCTTATTTAAAAGCACAAAAGCAATAATTTTTGATAAAATGTAGATAATCAATCATTATTTTTGGTCAAATTGATATATCCGTAAGCGCAACCCACAAATAATGCTCCTCCTACGATATTTCCCAACGTGGCAGGAATGAAGCTTGTGGTAATTGCTTGCATCACTTCCACATTAGCGCCTTCCATCATGCCGAGAGGGATAAAAAACATATTCGCGATTGAGTGTTCGTAACCAAGTGCGACGAATGCCATCACCGGTAGCCAACAACCTGCCATCTTGCCCACAAAGCTACGGCTCGACAATGCCAACCACACAGCTAGGCACACACACCAATTGGCACTGATTCCCTTTAGGAACACCATTCCCCAACTCATCGACACTTTTGCCTCTGCCACTTTAATGATTGCGCTATGATATGGATCTGCCGCAGTCAAGCCACATAGATACACCAAGAAGTAAGTAAACGCCATCGCTCCCACAAAGTTGCCTATATACACCAATATCCAATTCTTTACAACAGGCCACACTCCATAATGTTTTTTCATATAAGCGGGTATCAATAGCGCATTATTTCCGGTAAAAAGCTCCGCACCAAGAAGCACCACCAAAATCAAACCAATGGGGAACATACAACCACTCAACAATTTTTGCAACGATGGGTTGCCTGCTGTTATTTCGGGAAAACCAAATCCTATCACTAGCGACAATATACCACCGAAGGCGATATACACACCTGCAAGCATCGACAACACTGCCAATTTGCCATAGTTGCCACTACTTATTCCCACTTTTGTTTTTCCCACCTCCACGGCAGCATCTATCACTTCTTTAGGAGAATTTACACTCATAATCGTCTGTTATCTTGAAAATTTCTACAAATATACAAAAAACATATGTGTTTTCATACAAATCGAGCCACACATGTAACAATGCGTGGCTCGACGGTTATTTATTCTGTATTAAAATTCTCTTTATTTATTTTTTGCCTTTTTTCTTTTCGAGTTGACGTTCGATTGCCTCGAGGCACATATCGATTGCTTCTTCAAACGTATCGGCAGTCTTTGATGCAACAATATCATCGTGTTGAGGCACTGCCACCTTCACTATTGCCTCTTTATTCATCGCAGATTCAGGTTTTACCACTTTAAGAGAAACATCAACATTGGAGATGTCCTCGTTTTTGCGAGCAAGACGATCGGCTTTCTTGTTGATAAACTGTTCGAGTTTTTCAGCGATGTCGAAATGGATGGCTTTAATTTTTACTTCCATATTATCCTCCTTTTTTTAATGCACGTGGATGTGCGTGTTGATAATTAAGTTTTAATTCACGGTATGTTATATGAGTATACACTTGCGTAGTAGCAAGCGACTGATGTCCTAAGATTTGTTGCACGGCATTTAAATTTGCCCCATTATTGAGCATATCGGTGGCGAATGAGTGTCGCAACACATGCGGACTGCGACGCGATGCGTGAGCCCCCGAATCGCTCAATTCGCGATGAACAATGTTGTATATAAGCTTGCGATACATTGGATCGCCTGTTGGTCGCGTAAAGAACCGCTCAGGCGCACAACCCACAAGGTCATCACGAAGCGCACGATATATCTTGATTGTTTCGCTCATTTCTTTTCCGAATGGAATTATTCTTTCTTTATTACGTTTCCCGAGCACTTTTAGTTCTCCCCTATCCACATCAACATTCACATCGGTCAATGTTTCAAGCTCGCTACAGCGCATTCCGGTAGAATAAAACATGAGCATAATCAAATGATCGCGGGTAGAGATAAAATCTTCTTTATCCCACTCCTCATCGAGCATTGCAGTTGTTTCCGATTCACGGATATATACAGGCAAATCCTTCCCTACTCGAGCCAAAGGCAGTTCGGCCGCCGGATTATCTTTCAGACCATGGTATTGATTTAGATACCGATAAAAGGCTCGCAATGATTGCACTTTGCGACGAATCGAGCGTGGCGACATTCCCTGAGCAGCCAAATGAGCCAACCATACCCTTAGGTCATTTACAGTGACATCTGTGGGATTGAATTCATCAATTTTTCCACCGGTGGCAAATTCGCGCCATTGCTCAATATCGTGCTGATAAGACGAAACGGTGTGAACCGAAAGATTCAGTTCACACCGTATATATGTTAAAAAAGAATGTATCAGCATATTCTGTTCGAGCTACGATTGCGGCACCGCCTTCAATCTATTTCTGTAGCTACGAATTTATGCTTTTCTTTTTAAATTTCCAAATAATTCAGGAGAAATTTTTAATTAATCTTCAACCGAACGCAATTTTTGAACGTATACAGCTTTCATCATTTTTTTACGATTAGTCACTGATGGTTTTTGAAATGCTTGACGGCTACGGAGTTCCTTAACGATTCCGGTTTTTTCAAATTTGCGTTTGAATTTCTTTAAAGCTTTTTCAATGTTTTCGCCTTCTTTTACTTGTACGATGATCATTTTGTTATAATTATTTTTAGTTATTATTCAATTTATTAATATTGAGTTTTGCGGGCACAAAGTTACACATAGTTTTTTACATGTCAAAACTTTTCGCCCCCATTTCTTGTCTTTTCACAAAAAATGTTTTAAAAATATTTAGGATACTATTTTATATAAATAAATCTATATATAGTTCCAGCCTCCTTCCTTATAAATAAGAGTAATATTTATTGTTTTTTTTCACTAAACTCAATCGGTTCACCCTTGCCATAATTACCGCACGATAAAACCGAGTGCAAAATTAGCAATAATTTATTAAACCACAATGTATTTTAGCAAAAAAGTATCACCCCCACTTCTCCTCCTTCATAAAAAAACGCCTTCTAAAGATTCATCAAACTCGCCCAACACAAAAGCGAGCAACCCATCAGGATTGCTCGCTCGTTATATATTATTGAGTAGAGTTTTAAACTCTCAATTATGCATTAGAATTCACATTATGAATTATGCATTATGAATTACTTAACATATTCTTTAGTTGCTTTGCTTCCTTGAACCTTAATGAAGATACCATTTGAAGGATTAGCAACTTCCACACCTTGGAGGTTGTAGTATTTAACAGGAGCGTCAGCATTTTCTACCTCTACGCCGTCAACTCCTACTGTACCTTCAACTGCGAATGTGAATTTTTCAGCCACTGTACCTGGAACAAAGTGGTAGATATAAACTGCCGAGTCGTTGATGGGCACTGCGATGAAGCTACCGAAGCATGCTCCAAGACCTGTCTTTTCACCTTCTGTCCAAGTTGCAACACATGTGCCTTCTTCATCAAAGATTGCGAATGCCGAACCACGTGTGTTAGTTGTTCCGTCAGTAGTTACAGGCATGATGAAGTAAGATTTGCCTTTAAGTTTGAACCAGTCAAAACCTTCTACCGATGCATTTGCAGTAGTGCAACCACCGTCGGCTGTAGAGAATGTCCATGCTTTTACCATATCAGTGTTGTCGGCATTCCAAGCAAATACACTACCGGGAACACCACGAGAACGCAAGATAAATGCATTTGACAAGTCATTGTTATCGTCGATAAGAGCATCGATTTCCGCTACAGTTTCAAATGCAGGTTGTGGACAGCATGATGTGTTAAGTGTTACACCTGCGATTGGGTTAGTTACTTGAGTGTAATCAGTATCAACTGCACCGTTTACAACCTTAACTACAAGGATAGTTGTACCACCGTTAGGGGTGATGAATGCATAACCACCTTCGCTTGAAAGCATGTTACCACGGATACGGCCTAATTGGTCACAACGTCCGGGTGTCCAACCTTCGATAGCGCTCAAGTCAATCTTATAAGTTGATTTGAGGTCGGCTGAGATGAGTGTGTAGTTAGAACCTGATGCGGCACCTGAGAAACCGGTGTTGACAAGGATATTACCGGCGTCGTCACAAGCAATACCTGTACCAATAGTTTGGTTATAGTTTGCAGTAAGAGCTGCTGAAGGATCATAATATGTTTTAGATCCTGTTTCAGTTAATTCAACAATTGTATTGGCTGCTTTGTCGTTCACGAGAAGTTTGCCGTTAGATACAGCAGCGAAACGAACATCGCCGGCTGCTGCTTGACCGGGAACACTTGATGTGTTTTGCCATACTTTTGTAAGACCCTTAGCAATAGTTTGACCGGGGTTAGAAGGAGTTGAGCTACCTGCTTCGGTTGCAGTACCGGTGATTGTCACTTTTTGAGCTGTCGCTCCATCAGATGTCAATGTGAGAGTTGCAGATTGAGTGCCTGCTGCTGTTGGTTTGTATGTCACATTGATTGTGCCACCGGTTGTGCCGAGTGATGTAGTATTGATTGAGAATGCAGCGTCGCCTGCGAGTGATGCAGTGATGTTGCCTGTCAATGCTGTACCTGTTACATTGATTGCTGAAGTAGCTGTTTCGCCAACCTTTGCACTCATAGCTACTGTTGCAGGAGAAACTGCGATAGTAGGAGTTGGTGTGCTACCTGCCGGGTCGGTAAGAGTTACTTTAGTTGCGATTTGCACACGATAGGTTGAAGTAGATTGAACTGCTACGTAGCTTTCATATGTACCGGCTCCTTTTGAGAAGTTAGTGTTAAGTTTCAAACGGAGAGTACCACCTGTGCGATCATTCCAACCTGAAAGTTTTTCAACTGTGATAGCTGAAGTTGCACTGTTTACAGAGATGTCAGTAGTAAGACCAGTACCAGTTACTTTTACATCTTTATAAATGTTAGCAGAAGAACCTACTTCACCTGAAAGTTCGATGCTTGCAGGGTCACATTTTACACCTACTTCAGTTGATGTACCAGGGTTAGCGTTTGCAGGGATACCTACTTTGATACTCCAGTACCAAGTACCGATGTTAGCACGACCTGAGTTGTAACCCAACCAGTCGTATGAAGAGTGTTGACCATCATTGTCAGCCCAAGTAGCATCGTTGTCGTCACCATAAGGGTCGTGGCAAACGAAACAACCATTACGAGCTACGAAACCACCTTCAGAAGAACGGTAGTATTGGTTAGTACGGAAACCGAGAATCAAGTGACCGCTTGAATCGAGGGCGATACACAATGGGTAAGGACGGCCTGAAGCTGCTTCAGAGCAGAATTGGCTCCAAGAAGTTGATGCTGACCAACAGTAAGTTGCAGAAGTTGCACCATTAAGAGTATAGAATGTACCCATGCGACCTCCACCTGGAGAGTTGTCGCCAGTCCACATATAACCATAACCACCAGGAACGCTATAGCAACCATTACCATAAGCTGTTTCGTTGAATGTTTTTGAACCAGCTTGGTTAGTAAATACTGCACTAATTGCGTGAGCATAATATTTAGTAGCACCACTGTAACGGTTAGTTGTAGCTTTTTTGTTAAGAAGACCGAAATAACCAAGGTGCATACAAGCTGATGTTGGAGCACAAGTTACATAACCGTGTTTTGTACAACCATTAACAGCAGGAGAGTCATAAATTTGGCTCAAATATTCAATATCAAGTTCGCCGATAGTACCTTCAGCAGGTATTGGGTTGGGTTTGATGTTAGGATTGTCATTAGGGTTAGAGATACGACCACCAAAAACAGTTTCGCTATCAAATTTGATGACAGAATTGTCGGCGATAGATGCTGCCATAGGTGTGATACCTGCGCGGAGGTCTTTAATAGCAAGACCACGTTTTGCACCTGTTTTATAAGGAATCAAAAGTTGATTGTCAGAAGTGAGGATAGCATCTACAGGAAGGCTGTTTGAATTGCTCACGAGAGTAATTTCGTTTGAACCATCGAAGTTTACACGTTTGATTGAGCTACCGGTAACTTCAAATTCGTTCTTGCGTTCAACGCGAGTAACAACCAATTCATTTGAGTTGTTTGCCCAGTTTACTGATTCAACTTTACCAAGGTCAAACACGCGTTTTGAAGCATTCTCGCGCACTACAACGCCTCCATTTGCAGTTTGGATTGCCATTTTGCTTCCGTCGGGTGACCAGATTGCACGATAACCGTCAATTACAGGAAGTGTTTCTTTTGCACCTGTAGCAACATTGATAATGAATGATTGGCCTTCGATGTTGCTATATGCCACTTGTGTTCCGTCGGGCGAAATGTTTGCAATGTTAGTATAGAAACCGAGGTCGAATGCTTTGCGCATATTGCCATTGCGAATGATAAGGCTGTTGCCCATTGTGTAAGCCATTGTGCCATCGTTAGCAAATGAAACTTGACCACATTCCCACACATAGTCTTCAAGAATTGTCACAACACCTGTTGTTACATCAAGAATTGCAGGTGCTTGATGGTCGTGAGCGTCGAAGCTCTTAAAACCAAGATACTTGCCGTCTTTGCTCAAATTAGTGTAAAGACCACAGTTGTTTGCTCGCAAAATTGGAGTCAACGTGTTGCCTTTTAGAGAGTAGATTTCGGAATAACGGTTGTTGGTCATAATGATACCATTAGCCGTTTCCATTGGTGTACGGAGGAATCCCATATCACCCACTTCATAAGAGTCGATTTGTGCCGATGCACCCATCGAAGTCATCAAGACTGCAGCCACGACTGCCTTCTTAACGGTTGATAATTTTGTAAAGAAACTCATAAATTTAAATATTAGATTTAAAAAATTAATTGTCAAGTTAGTATAGTTTTTATGTAAATAGTAGTACTATTATGGTATTATTGGGCAAATGTAATAAAAATAATTTGTTTTTTTGGTATTTGTTTACATTTTTTTTAGTTTTGTAAAACTGATACAACATTGTTAAAATATATTTCCTTTTGAGCAACAGCGACAAACATATAGGCAAAAACGCGCGTTACAACACCATGTAACACGCGTTTTTATTATTGTTTTTAAAGTCCTATTAACTATGAATTATGCATTATGAATTAATAAAACTTCTTAATACCCATAATTTCGCGCACCTCGCTGAGAGTTTTCGAAGCACGTTCTCGAGCGCGGTCGGCACCTTGCTTGATTACGCGTGCCAACAATGCATCATCATTTTGAATATCGAGGATACGTTCACGAATAGGCAACGTAACCTTCAAGATATCCTCAGCCAACTGCTTTTTCAAGTCGCCATAGCGGATAGAGCAATCAGCATAAGCATCGCGATATTGTTGAATCACCTCGGGAGCCGAAGTAAGCTCCATCAACGTGAATAGATTTTCGATTGGTTGCGACACCGGTGAATTTGGTACCTTTGGTCCCTCATCGGTCACAGCACGCATCACCTTCTTGCGAAGCACTTTTTCTTCATCGATGAGGTAGATGCAGTTGCCCTCGCTCTTACCCATCTTGCCCGAGCCGTCAAGACCGGGAACCTTCACTGCGTTACCGCCAAAGTTGAAGTTTTCGGGTTCGGGGAACAAATCCACGCCATAGAACGAATTGAAGCGGCGAGCAAAACGGCGGGTCAACTCCAAGTGTTGCTCTTGGTCTTTACCCACAGGCACCTTGTTGGCCTTTTGAATCAAGATATCAACAGCCATAAGCGTTGGATAAGTCAACAAACCGGCATTCACTCGCTTGTTTGACTCATTGCCAATGATTTCCTTTTCGATTTCGCCCTCTTCCTTGTCGGTCTTGATGCCGAGTGCCTTACGAGCCTTATCCTTAAACGAAGCAGTACGCATCAACTCGCCGATACCCACATGCATGTTAAGCAACAAATAAAGCTCCGAAATTTCGGGGACATCACTTTGCACAAAAATTGTGGCCTTTTCAGGGTCTACGCCGGCGGCAAGATACTCTGCCAATATATTCTTCACATTTGTGTGAAGTGTTTTTGGATCGGGGTGAGTGGTCAACGCATGCAAGTCGGCAATGAAAAACAAACAATCATAATCCTCTTGCATCTTAACAAACTTACTCAACGCGCCATAGTAATTCCCCAAATGGAGATTACCTGTTGCACGAATCCCGCTCAATACGATTTCCTTACTCATAATATATTAATGTATATATTCCAGTTTTCTATTTCAAAATGCAAAGATACTACAAAGAATCGAAAATTGAAAACCCACAACAACAATACTAAAAAAACGAAAGAGCAAAAATGAAAAAACATTCCTTGCAATTAACTATGCATTACGAATTATTATTGTGATTATTCTTGTGCGAAGCACTTGAAAGCAAAGCGATATGTAATAACCGCATTCCAAAACCTCCGGATAGCACACCACTCCTCTAATCATCTCCTCAACAAAATTCAGACAGAAGAACATAAGAACAAAAGAAAATCAACCCCACTCCCCCCTTTAGTCCATTATACACTCCTCTTAATTCACAAGTATAAAAAGACATAAATTATCTGAATTCTACATCAAACCACAACCCCGCACCCGTCCAGTTCAAACTGCTGCTTGTTGTCAATTATCTGAATTCTACATCAAACCACAACTCTTAGGTTGAATTAAATGATATGGTATTTGTTGTCAATTATCTGAATTCTACATCAAACCACAACTTTGTCGCATTGTTGGTTTCTCTAATTCGCGTTGTCAATTATCTGAATTCTACATCAAACCACAACTCCGCATCTAACAATTACGTTATCGGTACAGTTGTCAATTATCTGAATTCTACATCAAACCACAACTAGCAATGTTTGCATAATTTTGACGATTGAGTTGTCAATTATCTGAATTCTACATCAAACCACAACTGGACATATATCCCTGGTTCACTCCCAAGTGTTGTCAATTATCTGAATTCTACATCAAACCACAACTCAATACTTTTAAGGAAGTCTGCTTTAGCGTTGTCAATTATCTGAATTCTACATCAAACCACAACGCTCAAGCTATTCAAAAAGGTAAAGGAGTGTTGTCAATTATCTGAATTCTACATCAAACCACAACATTCTTTTGTCCATATTATAAATCCTCATCGTTGTCAATTATCTGAATTCTACATCAAACCACAACCATAAAATTGTTTAAGCTGATGTTGTTTTGTTGTCAATTATCTGAATTCTACATCAAACCACAACTCAGAAAACGTTACATCGCAAAGTAGGTATGTTGTCAATTATCTGAATTCTACATCAAACCACAACGCTTTTCTTTACCATTACATTAACTTATTGTTGTCAATTATCTGAATTCTACATCAAACCACAACACCGATTAAGCATTTAATATCCCACCAATCGTTGTCAATTATCTGAATTCTACATCAAACCACAACCTATGACCCTACAAGAGAAAATAGACAAGTGTTGTCAATTATCTGAATTCTACATCAAACCACAACTTCCAAGCTGTAATGTAGATTTAGCAACACGTTGTCAATTATCTGAATTCTACATCAAACCACAACACTTAAATACATCTACTTAAAGTATTATTTGTTGTCAATTATCTGAATTCTACATCAAACCACAACTAAATAATACATGTAATTAACCATCATAAAGTTGTCAATTATCTGAATTCTACATCAAACCACAACCTTAGCAACCAAATCTGCTATTTATCAACATATTATATATGTTTTTCCATAATAAAAATAGCATTACTTCTAAGGAAATGGCTATATTGATGTAGTTTTATCTGCAAATATATTAAAAAAATTCTAATTGTTGAGGTGCTTCAGGATTATCTTGTATTTCTTTCCCATAATAATTTATTATTTCTCCATATTGTTTCCCCGTCACCCGTAAAATACTAACCATACCAGCGGGAGGTATAAACGACTTTACTCGTTTGAGATGAACCTCCATACTTTCTTTTGAAGGGCTATGTCGCACATACACCGAATACTGCATCATCGTAAATCCATCTTTTTCGAGTAGTTTGCGAAATTTTGCTGCTCGCTTTCGCTGTATTTTTGTCATTACCGGCAAATCAAAGAAAACAAATAGCCACATAATATGATATGAATTTAACCTGAGTTCCGACATTGATAAACATCTATATTAAAATCGGGAATTTTAGGTGTTTTAATTCCCCCGAAAAACATTTCGCCAAAGATGCACAACTATAAGTTATTCCTATATCCATAGGCCGTGTAACTCGTTCATATTTAGTGTCACAAAATAAAGTCTTTACAATATGTTGTTTCACATCTTTATTAAGAGCATCGACACCCTCATTATGTAAATAATATACTACCTCATCAATATATGGACGAAATGGCTCCATCATATCATCAGCAAGAGGAAATGCATTATTTCTATTCCTATGAAATATCCCAAATGCGGGGAATAATCCCGAACCCATCAATCCACGAGCAACTGCTCCACGGAGAATACTATAACCATAATTTAATAATGAGTTAGGAGGTGGACCTTCTCTATATCGATAAAATCCTTTTCCAAAAAGTTCGCCCCAATATATCTTTGCCGCAACCCCTTCTCTATTATCAGCATCTCCTCTTTTTACATTTTTATATAACGGTTTTAACTTATCACCATCTAACCCAAGTTTTGCTAACAAATTACTTTGATTTTTAATTTTCGATTCAATAATTTGCTGCCATAAATATTTTTTCAATGTATCGGTCGCTGAAATTTGCTGACGATATCGTTCTCCTTGTATTGTACATGAATCCAAGTTTAGCAACATTGAGCATGGCATCATATTTTTCCCACAAAACACTACCGCTACATTATTCTCGCTTAATGAGTTTAATGCAGGAATGGTAAATGTGGTTTGCTGATTTTCCACAATTACATAACCTATATCTTCAATCGGAACCGAATTCATCGCTTCCGGCTTATCCTTAGATTCTATTATAAGTTGGTTATTTTTTACCGAAAGACGCAATGCCGTTGTTATGTATAACGCTCGCTTCAGCATTTATTTGAATATTATTTCACCGGTTGTTGTTAACTCGAAATCAACACCCTCAATGAGTGCATTAAATTGGGTATGTAATAATACAATTGACGGACGTAAATTCTCTCCCATTCGCCATTCCCCATTAATTGATTTTATTTGATTAGATGCCCTTGCTTCTGAATTATGAATCAACACAATTCTACCATAACCATTTCCCGTGGGGTTTAAATTCAATCCTGTTATTTTATATAATCTTCGATTTAAATCAAATTTGTTATCTTTTGCAATTTCTTCCGGTGAATTTTCATAAAACAAAACCATAGTTCCTATTTTCAACACCCACTTTAAAGGATAATCATTTTTGTCAGATAATGGCACTAAATCAATATCTGATTTGCGAGCGTTAAGTCTTAATCTTTGTGCTGCCTCTAAATTATTAACTATCCGGAAGGAGCGTTTGATTTTCCCTCTATTATCAGAACCTTCATATATTGCCATACAATAATTCATATCATTTGCCACATGATAATCTCGTTTATATTCTTTAGAAGATAAATCTCGTTGTTTCTTTAGATGAATAGGGGTTTTTACACTTTGTGCATATATCCTCACTTTTTTTATTTCTACTCCTTTTTCCTTATTCATCCACACCGGTTCGGCAAACGCTTCATTAAATCCTCTTTCTGCAATTACTTCGCAAATCTTTTCTCTCACGACCTCGTCAACAATATTTTTGACATCACTCTCTTGCAAGTCTGTAAGGCGTTTCCGTATCACATATTTAACCTGTTCATCTTTCTTTATTGCTCCATAAAAAGTTTGTAGGTGCAATGAGCCCCGCGCTGTATCTCCTTGCTGATACAACTTTTCCCCTTTAGCATTTCGTTGAATTCGTCCTCTTACTCGCAACACTTTTTTTGTTTGTCTTGGCATATTATCGGCCGTATAGTGAGAAATCAATATTGAATCTGATATTGATTTTACATCTTCTACAAATGTAGTCCAAGGCTTTTCAAATTGAGGTCTTTCTCGATTATCCCATCTATAGATTTCTGAATCTCTTTTATATGTTGCCCATTTCTGATATTGTCCTCTATCAATACAAGCAATAACAATAGCATCTATGCAATGATGCACATGATTCACACGCTCTTTTTTAGTATATTCTTCTTGAAGCCCCCACATTACTCTGAACTCTGCTGTAGTAGCCCCTTTTACAGTAAATATTTGTTTATTAATTGCTACTTCATTTGAATCATCAAGACTACTTGAATCTCCTTTATATTTATTAAAATAAGAATTTAAATACATGCGTGCATATCGACCTATAATACCGATATCCACCCCTTGACGATTAGAAAATCCTTGAGGCACTTCCTTCATCGTGAAACGTTCGTATTTACCTCTCCAATAGTCCAACTCCATTCTCAATCTATGGCGTTTTACTATCATTGCATCTTTAATCTCCTTACTACTTGCTCCTGATGTTTTAATGCGACTTATTTGTTTTTCCAAGTCATTTATCTTTGTTTCCCACTTTTGTTGAGCCACATGAGCCATTATCTCGTTGTAATTAGACAATTCCGAAGGGAGTTTCGCTCGTTTCACTTCTCTATTAAATCTCGATTCACACAATGTCTTATTTAATTGAGAGTCATCTCCACCTCTTGACCTTGGCACAGTATGCTCTATGTCATACTTAGGATTAGCTCCAACAAATTCAGATATATCAATTTTATTACCTGTATAAATACACATATGCTTTTGTTCTTCCCACAAAAGATATTTTATTATTTCATCTTCACCTGGAATATAGTCTATATTATGTTCCGCCTTGAAATGTCGTTGAATCTCCTTAATTGCAGCATTACGTTTTTTATTATTTTCAAGTTGCACTAACTCTATCGCCTTACGTTGATTTGCATCATTTAAACTTCTTGAAAACTCGATATTTACCTTTGTATACTGATTAATCTTACCTTCCTTTATCAATTGATTAATTAGATGACGAAGCCTGAATAATGCTCGCATTGCCATTGGATTACGCACCGACGATGTTCGTGGAGAGCCTAACAACACAACTCCATCTTTATTCGCTGACGCATTAGGATAAGTTTCTATCATAGATGGGTGGTATACCTTATCCAACCTTTTATAATCGGCTATATCCTCAAGGTATTCTTTTACCGCATCACGTTTTGTGCGATTTGGCTTTTCGGGATCAAAAACATAATCTTTTGTTATCAAATCAATTATATCTGATTCTATTTGGTTAAATTCAGAATCGTTGTTAACTATATTTT
Organism: Muribaculaceae bacterium; assembly: GCA_017399915.1. Taxonomy (GTDB): domain Bacteria; phylum Bacteroidota; class Bacteroidia; order Bacteroidales; family Muribaculaceae; genus RGIG4079. The sequence continues at coordinate 116,633 of JAFQAS010000050.1, read as the reverse complement.
GAGGCAATACCGATTTTACATTAGCTAATATAACAGCTTCATCATATCGCAAACCTCGTCGCAAATAAACTAATATTTTATTTATTGCATTTAAACTTAAGGACGCATAACCTTGTGGCATAGGTATCTTTACAATCCTTTCTACCTGCTCATCATTTAATTGCAAATATTTGAAACACCACTCTTGCAATTTTTGATCATCATCAAAAGAGAACAAAACATGCCAAATATCATTAAGAATTTCTTCTGATGTTTTATTTAATCCTTTTTGATATACACTACACATTTCGCCAAGCCAATCTTCTCCAAAAACACCAATAAGACCTGCAGTCACCGGACAACCGGATACATTTGTTGTCATTCGATAATTAAATCTATACGCAACCTCTGATTTATCATCTTTATATCCATAATTAACTTTCTTCCCGGCAATAGTTTTTGCAATATCCTCAAACTCAAATTGAGCTTTGCTTTTTCGCATAAACAAAGGAATTATTGATCTCTTTTCAAATTCATCAAGGGGACGATAATCATTATCATACATCGTTTTCACTTTGATATTGTTTATGAATGACAACATTCTAAACTCCTCAAAACGTGGATGAGATAATGGGCATCTACTTTTTGTTTTTTCAAATGTACATTTTCCCACAAGACCCTTTTGAGACTTTAACGGTCGTTGATAAAATATTGCTCGCTCTAATTTTAACACCAATTCTGTTGGCAACTCTTGCTTATCGCATATAGCATTAAATTCTTTGCGATAATGTTCATTTCGAGCGGCATATTTCCCCCTTATTTTTTCTCCACGTTGATATAACCAATAATAATATTCTCCTATATATTTACACCCTGAGTGTTCGATTTCTTCAGTCAATTTTGTTATAGAGGCCTTGACTTCTCCATCACTTTCTTTTGTCCCATCTTTGCGATTACTTAAAAAGCCTCTTCGTTGACATAAGTGATACAATGCACGACCTAATATATATCGTTCACTTTCTTGCTCTAAATTCAATCTTCGGCTTAAACATTCATATCTATAGTGATAGGGATTTTTATCTTCATTATCATCCGTACGTTGCCACTTTATAAAATCTTCAGTTAATGGATATTTCTTTTTTAATTTCCACTCTAATAATTGTTCTATTGTCAATTCCGGACATAACCTATATTCAATCAAAACCTTTAACAGTTCTATTTTTCGCAATCGACGGCGGAAATAATGGCGACGTATTGATCGCGCTTGTGTTCGTTCTTGCACCGATGGCTTCTCATTACCCTTTTCTCGAGCCACTCCTTCGGGGAAAATATCTACTCCTCTATGCAATAATTCATATTGACTTTTGTCTTTCCTTACAATTGCCCAGCCTATGGAATTTGTGCCTAAATCAAGGCCTAATACTTCTTCATTCATTTGATTTAAGATTAATAAGTTTAATTTATTCCGTAAAAATAATGATATTTTTTTTGTTTTTAAAATAATACATAATATATTTGCAACATAATTCTACATCTTATCACAATAAGGCTATATGCCGAAGTTTTAAGAACTACGCCCCCGCATACTCTGTGGGGGCTTTTTTTGTTCTTATGTTCTTCTGTCTTGGAAATTAGTGGTGGGGTTTTGATTTTTTAATTATTTATTTATGGGCATTTGTGAATGTTTTTTGTTATCAATAAAAGTGTATGTCGCTGAATTTTATTATTTTTGCGTTGTGAAAATGATTTGTGATTAATATGAAGAAATTTACGTTTATTATAGTTGCGTTTTTTGTGGGATTGTCGGCTTGGGCGCTTGATATTCCCAAGGGAACGTTTTATTTCGACAATTCGTTGACCGGATATGCCCAGGTGAAATTTGTGTATGGTAGCGACTCGCGTGCCGAAACATATATCGTGTCGATGACCGACGAGGGCAACGGTTTGTGGAGCATCACTTTCCCCGAGAAGGTAAACGATATGTACCGCTACACATTTGCCAACACCCAACTCTCTGACGGCAAGATTGAAAAAACATTCTCAACCGTAAAAGATGAGATAAGCAACAAATATTATGAGTATCGCACTGCCACTACCGACCAAACAATAGTGGTGGGAGGCACTTATACCCCACTCTCGGGCGAAAACTGGGCGCAAGGTTATTGGAAATCGCCCAATGCCAACGATATAGGCTATTCGGGTACTCTACCTGTGATGTATATCAACACCGATGGCGGAGTGGAGATAACATCGACCGAGGATTATGTCAATGCCACTTATTACCTTGACAACATGGGTATCGAAGGGATTGAGTCGATAGCATCGCCCGACAGCGCTTTTGCCTTGCAAATACGAGGCCGAGGCAACTACACATGGCGAGATTTCGACAAAAAGCCCTACCGATTGAAATTTGACAAGAAAGCCGCGCCACTTGGCATGAACAAAAGCAAGCACTTCGCGCTATTGGCTCATGCCGACGACCAAATGGCATTCCTTCGCAACACCGTGGGGTTTGAATTGAGTCGCCGATTGGGGTTGAAATACACTCCGGCGCAACAGCCTTTAGAGGTGGTTTTAAATGGCAAATATATAGGGTTATATTTCTTGACCGAAACCATTCGTGTGGCAAAAGATCGTGTCAATATCGTGGAGCAACCCGACACTGCCACCGACGCCACAACAATCACCGGCGGCTGGCTTGTGGAGATTGACAACTACGACGAAACGGAGCAAGTGCGCATCACCGAGGGCAACGGCGAGGTGATACGCTTCACCTACAAAACACCCGAGATATTATCCTCTCAACAAGAACGCTATCTGCGCACCCAAATGATTGCCGCAAACAGTGCGATATACTCAACCGACAAATCATCGGAAACGTGGGAGCATTATATCGACATGGATTCATTGGCGCGTTTCTACATTGTGCAAGAGGTGATGGACAATGCCGAGTCGTTTCACGGCAGTTGCTACCTACATAAAGACCAGGGGAAAACAAAGTGGATATTTGGCCCGGTGTGGGACTTCGGCAACTCTTATCGTCGCAACAACGGATTTTTCATATATCAATATCCCCCATTCGGGCAAACGTGGATAGGCGAGATTGCCAAATTTCCTCGATTCCAACAAAAAGTGGTGGAAGTGTGGCAACAATTCAAGGGCAACGACTACGAAGGGTTAGATGAATACATCGACTCGTTTGTCAACCAAATATATAGCGCATCGCAAAGCAACTACATTCGTTGGCCACAATATGGCAACGGCGACATCGAATGGGCCAAAGATGAATTTGTGAAGAGTCTCGACAATCGCATTGCATGGCTTGTGAGCCAATGGGGCGAAGGTGTGGGTGTGGAAAGCATTAATCACGACAGCGACATCGCAATCACCACTCCTGCCAACGGCTTGATAACCATAGCAAGCCTCTCCCCTATTTCGTCGATATTAGTGAGTGACATTTCGGGCAAAGTGATTGCTGCCGAAAGCAATCAAACTCACGAATATCAAATCGACTGCCCCTCCGGCATCTATATCGTAAAAGTGACTACCCTTTCAAGCACTGTGGCAAAAAAAGTAGTGGTGAAATAGAGGTAAAAACATAAAATGATATAATTTATCGTAATAAAGTGGGGATTTGTCGAAAGAAATAAATTCCCATTTTTATTTTCACATCATTTTTTTGTATCTTTGGCAACAATGTGGATAAACCCACATTGTCACGATATCAATTTATAGCAAAAAACAACAAAATCAATAATTTATATGAGAAAAACTTTACTTCTAATCGTTGCGCTTGTTGCGACATTTGCGGCAAAAGCCGTAGAACCTTCGGGAACTCTGCCTGTGGTTTATATTACCTCTCAAAACAGCGCCGAAATCACCTCTACCGAAAACTATATCAATGCAACATTTTATATCGATGGCAAGTCATCGGGATATGCATCGTTAGGTTCGGCCACAAGCCAAACCGCGATGAAAATTCGTGGTCGCGGTCAAGCCTCTTGGACCGACTATGACAAGAAACCTTATCGTTTCAAACTCACTGTGGGCACTCAGCTACTTGGCATGAGCAAAAGTAAAAACTATGCGTTGATGGCTTACGCTGACGACCAACATGCGTTTCTTCGTGCCACTACCGGTTATAAAGTGAGCCAATTGATGAATCTCGCCTACACTCCCGACCGCCGCGCCGTGGAACTTGTGCTAAATGGCGACTACAAAGGATTATATTTCTTGACCGAGACAGTGCGCATCGACAAAGACCGTGTGCCCATCACCAAACAAGATGACAACGCCACCGACGCGACTTTGATTACCGGCGGTTGGTTGCTCGAGATTGACAATGCGGTAAGCACCGAACAGGTGACAATCACCGAAGGCAACGGCAGCCTTGCCCGCTTCACATATAAAGACCCCGAAGCACTCTCTACTCAACAAAACAGCTACCTTATGAGCCAGCTCAACGGAATGGACGACGCTATTTATGCTACCGACAAAAATTCCACCGCATGGCAAGAATATATCGACCTCGACACTCTTGCTCGCTACTATATAGTGCAAGAGGTGATGGATAACTTCAAAGCGTTTAATGGCAGCACTTATCTATACAAAGATCGTGGTGCGACCTCAAACTGGAACTTTGGTCCGGTGTGGGATTTTGGTGATGCTTTCATGCGCGACGGACAACAATTCATCTATGTCAATTCTCCCAAAACGCCTCAAATATGGATCGCCGAGATTGCTAAATTCCCTGCGTTCCAAGCCAAAGTAAAGGCATTGTGGCCTGACTTCTACAACAACCAATACCCCACTATCAGTGCCTACATCGACAGTTTCATCACATCAATCGCAAGTGCGGCAGCATGTGATGCACAACGTTGGCCATCATACGGCTCAACCAACCCCACTGCCGATGCCACTGAATTTAAAGCACTCCTCGACGCTCGCGTGAAATGGCTTAACGATCAATGGACCGGTACAGGTATCGAAAACATCGAATCAAATGAAAATGCCTCGGTGGAATACTATAACCTCCAAGGCTTAAAAGTAACCAATCCCACCAACGGCATCTACATCAAAGTCCAAGCCGGCAAAGCATCAAAAGAGGTCGTCAAGTAATCTGTTTTTTAATCATAAGAATAGACCGAACCAATTAAATAAATTCATTCACAACAACAAAAGATAGGCTGCACAACATCATTAGTTGGCAGCCTATCTTTTACAATCAAATTGTACACTTACATTATCGATATCACCATTTTAAATCGCTATCCTTGAAATAGAATCTCAACTTTCCATCAATCACCATCCAGTCATAGCCTTCTATATTTGACGATTTAACTGGAGTTGTTATACCACCATATTCCCACATATACAATCCCGTATTGGGTTTCCAACATATGTATATATATTGTGGATGTAGCCATTTTTTCTTGCTTTCACTCCATGTTGCTGCACGAATAAACCACTTTTTGAAATCATTCGAAGCAAGAAGTTCACAACTATCGTTATTCGCCACATAGCGTTTTTCTCCATTTGCAAATATTGAAAAAGCAGCCATTACAGCAAACAGCACAAATGTAAATATATGTCTTTTCATTTTTCTAAAAATTTATTAAAAATATTCCCTACTCATTTTAAGGCTTTTCGGGTTACTCCTTGCACCTTACAGGAATATCAATCCTACCACTGTGCTTGATAAGTACGCACATAAAAAAACGCGGTGCATTTAGGAAATTCCCATCTCGAGGTGTTTGGCGTAACCCGATTCAATAGAATAACCAAAAGCCCGCGCCTGAAAGCACGAACATTTTTGCCATTATTCCTATCGAATCTATTTTAGTCGCCAAACTTCCGAGATGATAGAATAAAGCTAAAAACGCTTTTCCAATATGTTAAAATGTGCGTAACTAAATACGCTAATATACCATAGGCAAATAAATTTTAGTTTTGTTGATGTGCAAATATAGCAATAAAATTCTAATTATCTACACTCTAAATTGTTATTATTCACATTTTGGCATTGATTTTATTTCTGATTTTATTTCAAATTGATTTTATTTCTGATACTCAATCGGGCACCTACGACGCAAACAAGCAATGGTTTGCAGTAGGTGTATTCTTGATTTTCACCATAAATTTGAATTAATGCACCCTTTTCAAGATGGGAATGGACGTATAGGTAGGCTCATTATGTTTAAGGAATGTTTATCGTACGGTATAGTTCCTTTTATCATTACCGATGAAATAAAAATGTTTAATTATCGGGGGTTGCAACAGTGGGAACATATTCCTGAATACCTCATTGACACCTGCCTGTCGGCACAAGATAGCTATAAGTCTTTGCTCGACTATTTTAGAATCAAATATAAATCAGCTGAGCGACTACTTCAAGAGTAGATGAACCGGTTTTAATGATTTCCATTGTTGGACTTTTCAATTATCGATAAAATTGCGTAACTTTGCAGTGAAATTGAATAATAACAAATAAATATATAATAAATGGCACTTCAATGTGGTATCGTAGGACTTCCCAACGTGGGCAAGTCAACTCTATTTAACTGTCTTTCAAACGCTAAGGCTCAATCAGCCAATTTTCCATTCTGTACAATCGAACCTAATGTCGGCGTAATTACCGTTCCCGATGATCGTCTCACAAAATTGGTTGAGATGTGTGAACCTCGCAGCGTGGTTCCAGCCACAGTGGAAATTGTCGACATCGCCGGATTGGTGAAAGGCGCGTCAAAAGGTGAAGGATTAGGGAATAAATTCCTCGCAAATATTCGTGAAACCGATGCCATTCTTCATGTGCTACGTTGCTTCGACAACGATAATATCACTCACGTTGACGGCACTGTTGACCCTGTGCGCGACAAAGAAATTATCGACTACGAATTGCAACTTAAAGACCTCGAAACCGTTGAGGCTCGCATCGCCAAAACTCAAAAACAAGCTCAAACAGGTGGCGATAAAGTGGCTAAAATGCAATATGAAGTGTTGAAACAATACAAAGAAGCGCTCGACCAAGGGTTGCCTGCTCGCTCGGTTCAATTTGAAACTGTTGACGAACAAAAGTTTGCACGCGAATTGTTCTTGTTGACCAACAAGCCTGTGATGTATGTGTGTAACGTCGACGACGAATCGGCAGTAAACGGCAACAAATACGTTGAAGCAGTGCGCGAAGCTGTGAAAAATGAAAACGCGCAAATCCTCATCGTGGCTGCTCAAACCGAGGCCGACATCGCCGAACTCGACACATGGGAAGAACGCCAAGAATTCCTTGCCGAAATCGGTCTTGAAGAATCGGGAGTGGCTCGCTTGATTCGTGCAGCTTATGCCCTTCTCAACCTACAAACATATTTCACTGCCGGGGCCGACGAAGTGCGCGCTTGGACGTTCCTTCGTGGCAGCAAAGCTCCTCAATGTGCAGGAATTATCCACACCGACTTTGAAAAAGGTTTTATCCGTGCCGAAGTTATCAAATATGATGATTTCGTCACTCTCGGAAGTGAAGCCGCTGTGAAAGAAGCCGGAAAAATGAATGTGGAAGGTAAAGAATATGTGGTGCAAGATGGCGACATCATGCACTTCCGTTTCAATGTATAATAAAATCACGTTGTTGTGAACCTTTTAAAGCAGATATTTATCGCAGTTGCGACGCTCACATTGCTCCAATCGTGTCTTTCGGGAGGCGATGAGTTCTTTGGCACGTGGGTAAATGAATATGAAGACGAGGTAGATGGCGCAGGCTTTTATCAACAAGTTGAAACATTGACCCTCAACGATGATTACACCCTCACTCAATCGTGGGCTTTTCTCGATGGCACTCACACCGACACAATTGCTCGTGCATCGATCAACGGATCTTGGGAAATAAACGATAGCTGTTTGGAGATTTCATATAATCAGGCAACTATCAACGTGACCACTGTGATGGCATACGAAGAACCGATATTCTTCAATCACATACTCGCAATGGCCAACTATGCCAACGAGCAATTAAAAAATGCACACAACGAAAACACCACCTTCGGCATCAAAAACGCTGCCGTTGATGGCAACAATATCGTATCAAAAGGCACCACCAACATACAACTATACACTCGCAAAAAATAATCAATTCGTAGCGCATCTCTTTTCTTTTTCATGTTACAATATAAAAAGAATCGCTAATTGTTGCTTTAGAGATACAATTTATAACAATTTTCCACAAAAACTATTGCATTTGTAACAAAAAGATTGTATCTTTGCACAAAATATCAGAATTTTTAATCAAAATATGATTTACAACGCTACACATCATCATTATCATCATCTTGTTCTCTAATGGGGAGCATGGTTATGAGGTATGTGTAAATCTTTTATGAATTGAATAAAACAAAAAATACCGAGCCGGCTTCCTGATAAGGTGTCCGGCTTAGTCTTTTTTTAAGAGGCAAACTTATATACTATAATTGATAATAATTAAAAACAACATATAACGATGGAAACAAAACTTAGAATCGCGGTGCAATCAAAGGGCCGCCTTTATGAAGAAACAATGGAATTGCTCTCTGAAGCAGGAGTGAAAATGACTTCGGTGAAACGCACATTGCTTGTACCTTCGCGCAACTTCCCTGTTGAACTACTTTTTCTCCGCGATGATGACATTCCCGAGTCAGTGGCTATGGGTACTGCCGATATAGGTATCGTTGGCCTTAACGAGGTGCTCGAAAAAGACAAAGCCGTTGAAGTGATTAAAGATCTTGGGTTCAGCAAATGCCGTTTGTCGCTCGCCATTCCCAAACGCATTGAATATAATGGCGTGGAATGGTTTAACAACCGCAAAATTGCCACTTCTTACCCTGTAATTCTAAAAAAATTCCTCAACGACAATAACATCAACGCCGATATACATGTGATTACCGGTTCGGTAGAAATTGCTCCCGGCATCGGTCTTGCCGACGGCATTTTCGATATCGTTTCATCGGGTTCAACCCTCGTGAGCAACAACCTTGTAGAGGTTGAAAAAGTGCTCGAAAGTCAAGCGGTGCTTATTGGTTCGTCCAAAAACGCTCTTTCAAGCGAGAAGCAAGCCATTCTCGATGAGCTATTGTTCCGTTTCGATGCAGTGAAGGCTGCCGATGGCAAAAAATACATTTTGATGAATGTGCCTCGCGAAAAGCTCGATGAGGTGTTGGCCGTGTTGCCCGGCATCAAGAGCCCGACAGTGTTACCTCTTGCCAACGATGATTGGTGTTCGGTTCACACCGTTCTCGAAGAAAAACGTTTCTGGGAAATCATCGGCAAACTCCGTGCCGTTGGTGCTGAAGGAATCCTCGCCCTTGATATCGAAAAAATGGTTTTATAAACATGATTCAACCACTCAAAAATGGAAATAATTAAATATCCATCAGCCGACAAATGGCAACAATTATCGCAACGAGCTCTCGCCGATAAAGCATCGGAAGTGAAAGCCATTGTAGCCGATATTATTGCCAACGTGGTTAAAGGTGGCGATGCGGCTATAAAAGAATATGAGCAACGTTTTACCGGTGCATCACCCGACTCTCTCGCAGTAAGCGACCAAGAGATAGCCGAAGCCTCAATGCTTGTGAGCGATGAATTAAAAGAGGCCATAGAAACTGCTCGAAAAAATATCGAGGCGTTCCACAAAGCGCAAGCTACCGAGGTAGAAGTTATCACTGCTCCAGGTGTGAAATGTATCCAACGCCAAGTGCCTATCACTAAGGTGGGATTATACGTTCCCGGAGGTAACTCACCCCTATTCTCAACAGTATTGATGCTTGCCGTTCCGGCAGTCATTGCCGGTTGTGAAGAGATTATCCTCTGCACTCCCGCTGGAAAAGATGGCAAGATCCACCCGGCCATATTATATGCCGCAAGCGTGGCCGGAGTAAAACAAATATTCAAAACCGGTGGAGCGCAAGCCATTGCCGCTATGGCATATGGCACCGAAACTATTCCAGCTGTGTATAAGATATTCGGTCCCGGCAACCGATTTGTCACCGAGGCAAAACGCCAAGTGAGCGAAGGTAACGTGGCTATAGATATGCCTGCCGGCCCGTCTGAAGTGTTGGTAATTGCCGATGAAAATGCCGATGCTTCATTTGTTGCATCAGATTTTCTCTCACAGGCCGAACATGGTCCCGATAGCCAATCGATATTGGTAACTGCCTCAGAAAAGCTTCTTGAGCAATTACCTATTGAAATAGAAAGATTACTAAACGTGCTGCCTCGCCGCGAAATGATGGAAAAATCATTGAGCCATAGCCGAATGATATTATTGCACAACGATGACGAAGTGATGGACTTCTCAAACTGCTATGCTCCCGAACACCTCATCATCAACCATAGCGATGCTTGGGGATTGGCAGCCAAAGTAAAAAATGCCGGTTCAGTATTTGTTGGCCCCTACTCTCCCGAAAGCGCCGGGGACTATGCTTCGGGCACTAATCACACACTCCCCACCTCGGGCTACGCTCGCACATATAGCGGTGTAAATCTTGATAGTTTCACAAAAAAAATCACTTTCCAAGAGCTAACCCCACAAGGGATTGCCTCGATAGGACGAGCTGTGGAAGTGATGGCTGAAAATGAAGATTTACACGCTCACAAAATGGCAATGACTCTACGTTTAAAATCTTTAGAACAAAACTAATTACAAGATATGTCACTCAAAGAATTAGTAAGACCAAATATATGGAATCTTGAGCCTTACACTTGCGCACGCAACGAATTTACCGGCGAAGCACGTGCATGGCTTGATGCAAATGAGAACAGCCGTATTGAAGGGCTTAACCGCTACCCCGACCCACTGCAATGGGAAGTAAAAGAGCGATTGGGAGCTATACGTGGCGTAGATGCGTCACGAATCTTCCTCGGCGTGGGAAGTGATGAGTGTATCGACATCGCTTACCGTGTGTTCTGTCGTCCGGGTATTGACAATGTGGTAGCCCTCGACCCTACATATGGCATGTATCAAGTGTGTGCCGATATCAATGACGTAGAATATCGAAAAGTGAGCCTCAACGAGGATTTCACACTCAATGTTGATGCGGTGCTAAATGCAACCGACGAAAACACTAAAATATTATGGATATGCACACCCAATAACCCTACCGGAAATGCATTTGCTCGCGAACAATTACGTGAACTTTGTACTCGTTTCAAGGGCATTACCGTAATCGACGAAGCATATATCGATTTCTCTCCAAAAGGCTCTATGGTGGAATATCTCGATGAATTCCCACGAATGATTGTGATGCAAACATTCTCAAAGGCTTGGGCAAGTGCCGCTATGCGACTTGGAGTGTCATACGCTTCTCTAGAAATTATCGAAATCTACAATAAGGTAAAATATCCTTACAACATCAATATCCTCACCCAACGACAAGCACTTAAAGTGCTCGACGATATTGAAAATATCAAACGCGTAACTGCTGAGATACTCGATGCACGCAACCTGCTTGTAGCTGAGTTGGCAATGATTGATGAGGTGGAAAAGATATTCCCTTCTGACGCCAACTTCGTGCTTGTGCAAGTGAAGAATGCCAATGCTCTTTATGCATTCCTTCGCGATAATGGTGTGATTGTGCGCAATCGTAGTCGCGTGAATCTATGTGGCAACTGCTTGCGCATCACTGTTGGAAGTGACGAGGAAAACAAATTGTTAATCGAAAAAATTCAAGAATATGGCACAAGATAAACAACGTGTGTTATTCATAGATCGTGACGGGACTCTTATTGTAGAGCCACCGGTTGATTACCAAGTTGATTCGCTTGAAAAATTGGAATTTCTTCCCGGCGTGATGCGTGCGATGAACTTGATTGCAACCCGATTGAATTATAAATTGGTGATGGTAACCAATCAAGATGGATTAGGTACTGACTCATTCCCCGAAGACACTTTCTGGCCTGCACATAACAAGATGTTGAAGGCGCTCGAAAACGAAGGGATAAAATTTGACGACATCATAATCGACCGCACGTTTGAGCACGAAAACAAACCTACTCGCAAACCAGGCACAGCTCTATTGACCGAGTATCTCACCGGCAATTATGATCTCGAAAATTCGTTTGTGATAGGCGACCGCCAAAGCGATATGAAATTGGCCGAAAATCTCGGTTGCAAAGGGATATATATCAATGAAAACGCCTTCAAATCGTGGAACGATATCGCTAAATTTCTTCTTGACAATGAGCGTAAAGCCCATGTGACACGCAACACAAGCGAAACTCAAATCGACATAGAGTTATCACTCGACGGGGCGGGACAATGTGATATTTCCACCGGTTTAGGATTTTTCGACCATATGCTTGAACAAATAGGTCGTCATTCAGGCATGAACCTAAAGATAAAAGTAAACGGTGATTTGCACGTTGATGAGCACCACACTATCGAAGACACAGCTATCGCTCTTGGAGATGCACTACGCATTGCGCTTGGCGACAAACGCGGTATCGAGCGCTATGGATTCACTCTACCTATGGACGATTGCCTTTGTACAGTTGCTCTCGACTTTGGCGGACGCCCTTGGCTTGTGTGGGAGGCCGACTTCAAACGTGAAAAGATTGGCGAAATGCCTACCGAAATGTTTCTACACTTCTTCAAGAGTCTAAGTGACAGCGCCCGCATGAACCTATTCATTCGAGCTGAGGGGACCAACGAACATCACAAAATCGAAGGCATTTTTAAAGCACTCGCCCGCGCAATAAAAATGGCGATAAATCGCGATATAAACAATTATTCACTACCCTCGACTAAAGGCACATTATAAATGATAATAAATATACTTCTATTAATAGGTGGACTTGCTCTAATCTTAATTGGAGCAAATTGCTTAACCGATGGAGCTTCATCAGTGGCTAAAAAATGGGGAGTAAGTGACCTTGTAATTGGGTTAACTATAGTTGCATTCGGCACATCAGCCCCCGAATTAGTCATTAGTTCCCTATCTGCAATAAATGGAAGTGCAGAATTGGCTATCGGAAACGTTGTTGGTAGCAATATTTTCAACATTCTCATGATAATTGGATGCGTAGCTATCGTAATGCCCATAAAGGTGGGAAAGAGCATCATGAGCAATGAAATTCCATTAGTCATACTCTCAGCTTTAGCTATGCTTTTTTGTGCTAATGACACCTTTTTAAATGGAGATGTCACTAATTTAATAAGCAGAGCCGATGGTCTAATCCTATTATTATTCTTTGCTATTTTTATGCGCTACACATTCTCTATCGCAAAAAATGGCAATAGCGAAGATTCAACCGAAGAGGTAAAAACAATGTCAGGGATAAAAGCCACTTTGTTTATCCTTGGAGGATTGGCCGGATTGATATTTGGAGGACAATTTTTTGTCGATGGAGCCAGTGGCATAGCAAGTAGCATGGGAGTAAGCGAATCAGTTATAGGGCTAACAATCGTTGCAGCCGGCACATCACTTCCCGAACTTGCCACATCGGTAGTTGCTGCTTTGAAAAAAAATTCGGGCATGGCTATTGGAAATGTCATTGGCAGCAATATATTCAATTCATTTTTTGTTTTAGGTTGTGCATCAACAATTACTCCATTATCAATGGGAGGTATCAACAATATTGACCTACTCACAATGGTTGGAGCCAGTGTGTTATTCTTCATATTTGGGTGGTTATACAAGCAACGCACTATCACTCGCATCGAAGGAGCTGCAATGGTTGCATGCTACATCGCCTACACTACATTCCTCGTAATGCAAGCTTCATAAAGAATCATTATTCTATTCCATAAAGATAGAGGGAGATTGCAATGACAATCTCCCTCTAATTATTTATAGATATATTAGTTATATAACTTATTTCACCACCACTTTAGTGACTTTACCATCTACTCTAACAAGGTAGATACCCGATTCACATTCCACATTTGTTTCATCTTGACTAATGAGAATGCCCTGCATATCGAATACTTCTATTGATTTTGCCTCACCAATAATTTCGATATAGCCTTCTCGGGCTATCACAACCGCTCCTTCTTTTTCAATATTGTCAACATCTGTAAGAGCCTTCACTTCAAAAGTGTACATTGTAGCTAGTTGTCCGGGCACATATTGATATATATTCACAGTCTTATCAGTGTTAACTTCTGCAATAATGCAATTAGCATTAGGTGACACTGCAGTTGACGTAAGTTCTTCAGTATGTGTAGCGACTATTATATTATTTGTCAAATCTACAATTTGGAATCCATCACGATATGCTGTTCCTATAGGCTCTACAGCGTAATACACATCGGCTAATTTGAAAATAGTTCCACCTTGTGTTGTAGTTATACCATTATTGGGATATGCAACAAACGAAGTGCCGTCGTTATGAAAGAAATGTTTTTGACCACGCACTCGCACTGCCACATCATTTGAAGTGTAATCATCGCCCAATGGCAATGCAAATGATTGTCCATCGGCAGTAACTGTGCCAACCGCTATCGCTTCAGCCGATTCTTGCACACCATTTTTAAACGTAATTTTTGCCACTGATGTTGCTCCACTTGGGAATAAATATAATGCACCTCCGTTGCCCATAATATTTCCTGATGCCTTGCCGAGATATTGCATTTGCGCTGCTGTTACACCCGAAGGCATTGTAATTGATAAGTCTTGCATAGCCGAACCATTTGCAGGGAGTATCTTCATTGCCGTATTACCTCCTGCATACATTGAGGTAGATACTATTATATTACCAGCATCATCGCTTGTGATAGCTGTGCCTCCGGCCGATGAAATACCTGTATCGGTCAGTCCTCCTTCGGTCCAATAATATAATTTAGAAGCAGAATGGTCATTTACATATATCTTTCCATCAAACGCAGTAGCCCAACGGCTTGCTGAATTTGCAGCAAGATGGCCATCGGTTTGTGCCCATTCCTGGGTCAACTCATATCCTTCAATAGCACTTTCATTATTACTCAAGTCACCGGCTTCAACGGTAAAACCATATTGAGAAGCAGCATCGGTTGTAAACACATTATATGTGCGAGGGATACTGAATGCTTTGAAATATTCGCCACTATTGCTCACTGCATATATATTGTTGGCTCTATCCCATGCTATATCATTGATATTAGTACCCATTCCGTGTGTGATACGTATTTTCTCGGTCAACGTGGGAGTATTATCACTTGAATAAGCTATATCATAGATTGAGAATGTCGAAGCCGAACTTGCTATCGCTATTTGAGTGAAATCGTGATTGAAGCGAATGCCACCACCTCCACGAGGTGTAGTAATATCAATATATTTCTCCACTCCGGCTGAGTTGATATACACAAGCGATGGTTGGGTAGCTGATGGCGATTGACGATATTGACAATACCACAACCCGCCTCGATTATCATAACAAATATTTGTTCCCGAATAGTTTACTGTATATTTGCCCGAAAGAGCCGACAATGCGGCGGGAGCTGCACTCCAATTTGCATTTGAGCCGAGTGCATATTGGTCAACTCGCGTTGCCGATGTGGCAGTGCTTGAGAATAACGCTGCTTGTCCCGAAAGCATTGCAATAGTTAAATTATCGCCACTTCCCTTGACATCAAAGCCAATATTTGGAGCAGAAATAAACGTAGAACCATTCTCATATGCATATGTAGTTGTATTCAATACACCTCCGGTAAATACAGATGAAAAAGATGCATTATTTTGTTGCACGGCAGTAATATCAGGCACTTCCACAAGATAGTTTCCACCATCATTTTGACGAGTTAAGAAAATGCGACCATCTGCAGCTACACGCACTTTACGGAAGTCAGCTCCTGATTTAGTTCCTACTGTTTGATCAAATGTTACTCCACCGGTATAAGCATACTTACCGGTAATCCAGTTTTGAATACCAACAAATCGAGGGGTAAACATATAAAGTCCTTGCCCGCCATTTGCATAGCTATAATGTTTTGACGATGTAGTAGCCCGTCCTTCGGTCACATAAATACGACCGAAATAAGGTGATTCGAAATCCCTATCGGTATCAACCCCTTGAGGGTGATTAAATTGGATTGCCTTAAATTCTTGAACAGCATCTTTTACAGCCCCGGTCACTTGAATTCCCCAAGTGTAATCACCAGCACTTAATCCCGAGATATCAATTTCGGCAGTGTGAGCCGCTTCGGTGCAATAGCTATTATCAAGAGTAATAGTTTTCACCTCTGCTCCATTCTTTTTAATTATAACATTTACACCGGTTGCAGCTGTATTAAGCACATAATTCACCTTTAATTTATTGTCGGTTACCGAGCCTGTCACCTCAAAAGCATAGGCATTAGGCGTGCCACTTGCAGGAGTTACTTCTACATACGTATCAGATGGTGTGCCGGGAGTAGGATCTACCGTCGAGCCTCCTGCAAGAGAATATACAGCAATACCCGATGCCACTTTGCGTTCTGAACCATCGGCCGGTTTTGTCACCAAACTACCATTTATTGCCATTTGAGCCGAACCGCCACCATCAACTTGAAGCACGGTTTGTGCTCCAAATTGTTTCATGATATAACTAATGCGAGTACATGTAGCTCCATAAGAGACTCCTTCGGTTGCATTTTGCCCCTTGTCGACAACACACATATACAATTTTGAGCCATCGGCATTAATTCCGTAAAGGGAACGAGCATATGCTGTTGTATTATAACTTTCATCGGTGGCTCGTGTTGTTACTGCTCCATTTTGCATCACTATTGCGTTTCCGGCAATAACATTCTCAAAACTTGGAACTGTAGCATCGCTACCTGTCGATTCCCAATAATATTTGATTTTCATTTTGTCACCTACCGCAAGACCCGACATGACGTTTTGGCTCACACCAGGAGCTGCAACAAGCACAAAATCATAGTTGCCTCGAGTCCCTCCTGAGGTATTTTTCTTGACCTCGCCAACCGTACAGTTTATCCAACTATTATTTGTCAACGTTTGACCTGCATCAAGTTTCAGATACACCTCTATAGCCGTTCCGGTCACTTCACTTCCGGGTTGTCCACTTGAAGTATTAATCACCTTCATAGCTCGTCCCTTTGGATATTCAGGCGTAAACATTGCCATATAGTCACTTGCGATGCAATATTTATTCACCTCGGTAATAAGCAATGAATTTGAGGTCTCACTTGTACCCCATTTTGCAGGACACATCACCTTTGCGATTGTTTTATAATTTCCTATTACCGCTTTCCCTGCAGTAGTAATTCCCAAGACACCTGTTCGAGCCGGACCGCCATTCCATTGATCCATCACATAATTTGTCTCGGTTTGGATTGAGCCATTGACCATACAACCACCTAAGAGGGTTTGAGTTGCATGCACACCGGCCGAAGTTCCTGTTTGTGATGACATTGACCAAAAATGACCGTTTTGAGTAACAACAGCTGTTCTACCTGCCGACTTTTTGCGTGTGTAAAAATTAGTCATTGCTTCCAACTGCAACAATGAATCATTTGCAGTAAATGCCTCTACTCGCACATCGGGGTTTGTCAAATCAACCTCTACTATACTCACATTACATGCACTTGGAGCAGTAAAACGCATTCGTGTATGCTTTATTCCCGCTGAAGGAGTGGAGCTGCCGGTAACAGTATAAGTATATGTTTCATTCCCGGCGGTGAAAGACTCTGCTGTCGCCATTAATGCCATGACAAAAGCAGACATGGTTATGAGAGTTTTTTTCATGATATAAATATGTTAGTTTGTTCCTTTTACAAAAGTAAGCTATTTATCTGAAATATCAAAAAACTGTATATAATTATCGTTTAACAAATAAAAAGGCTCCGTCAAGAGACGGAGCCTTTCAAAATATATCATTTTAGTAATTTTATTCTGATATTATTTTTCTTCGATTGTTACCGCACGACCAAGAGCTTGATATTTTTCACCAAGGTCAACAAGGTTTGCGTGGTTAACTTTTGCTTCAACTTGTTCGTCGGGCACACCGAGTTTGGTAAGTTGTTTCTTAACACCATTCACACGGTTGTGACGTAAGCGAGTGTTGATTTCATCATTACCGGTATAGTTATCAGCCCAACCAGTGATTACATAATCTGTATTAGGATTATCTTTCATCACTTCAGCAACTGCTGTCAACACGTTAACATCTTTTTTAGTGAGTTTGAACACGTTTTTAGGATAGTAAATTGTTGCAAGAGGAGCTTTTTTAACTTCTGGTTCTGGTTTTTCAAGACAAGCTTTGAGTTGTTGTTCAAGGTCAGCGATACGAGCATCAGCAGCTTGAAGACGAGCACGAAGAGCGTCACAGTTTTCAGGCTCTGGGCAAACAGGAACGATAGGAGCATTCCATTCACGTTTCTTGAACAAGTAAGTTACACCAAGATATGCTTGAACGTCGTGAGAAGTTTTGTTCCAACCTTCACCTGGTTCATCTTTGTGGTTGTCAACACCGCTATAACGGATATCAAGAGCCAATTGAACTTGTTTTGAGATATTGAAAGAGTTGATGATACCTCCACGGAAAGTGATAATGCGGTCATTGTTGAATTCCCAGCCATCTTTTTCAAATCCGATGTTACCATTAGTGCTGTTCATGTCATATTTCTTTGACATTGACCAATAGCCACCACCACCAACATAGAATGAAAGGTTGTACCAACGATTAGGTTTATAACCACAAACGATGTTTGTCAAGTTGAACATAACGTCAAATACAGGACCGATTTCTGAGAATTTTTGACGATAATATTCTTGATTATCATCTGAAATAATAGGTTTTTCCCATTCAATACCGGTACCTTCTGCCACTGTTGACAAACCTTTACATTGCAACCAGTTTACACCAAAACGAACACCAATTTCGGGAGAGAACCATTTACCCACATAGATTGATGCAGCTGGAGAAAGACGATTGTACCAATCACGACCTGTATCACCAGGAGACATGTAGAAACCTACACCACCTTCACCGGTAACAAACCAATTGTCTTTAAACTTATTGAATAGATAACCTTGAGAAGGATCTTCCACATAAGTAATCTCTTGTGCTTGTTGAGCCATTACTGCTTGACCCATAAAAAGCGCACAAATGAAAGATAAGAATGTAATTTTTTTCATAGAAATATTACTAAATTATTGTTATTATTTTCCTATTTGTATATAATATTTTGCTAAATTACACTATTTCCGCTAAATAGTCATTAAATAATCAAAAAAACTTTTAATTTTAAAGATTATTTAACATTATACGCACGTTTTTGTCACAAAACATGCTTTAAAGCATCGCTTTTACTTCATTATAAATGTTTTCGGTTGTAAATCCGAATTTTTCATCAAGCACCTTAAATGGAGCTGAAGCACCAAAACGAGCAAGACCATAAACTTTACCTTTACACCCTACTACACCTTGTAAAACTGAAGGCAATCCGGCAGTTAATCCAAACACAGGAACACCGGCAGGGATTACTGAAGCTTTATATTCATCTGATTGGCTATTATACAATCCGATTGAAGGAACCGATACTACGCGAGCTGCAACGCCTTCTTCTTCAAGTTTCTCAGCCACATTCCAGAGCAAAGACACTTCCGAGCCGTTACCGACAAGAACGATTGCTGGATTTTGTGCATCTTTCAACACATATCCACCACGGCGCACTCCTTGAGCATCGGCATAACGGTCTCCCGATGTAGAAGGAATATCATTTACATCTTGACGAGTGAGAATCAAACCGGTAGGTGTATTTTTATTTTCCATTGCCATTTCCCATGCCACAGTAGTTTCAGCGCTATCGGCAGGACGAAGGACAAGCATTGCTGGTTGACCGCTAAGGTTGTTCATTTGTTCGAGAAGGCGAATTTGAGCTTCTTGTTCGATGGGTTCGTGAGTTGGACCATCTTCACCTACACGGAATGCATCGTGTGACCATACATACTTCACAGGAAGTTCCATCAATGCAGCCATACGCACTGCAGGTTTCATATAATCTGAGAACACGAAGAATGTGCCACAAGCAGCCCACATACCACCATGAAGTGCAATACCATTCATAATTGAAGCCATAGTCAACTCAGCTACACCGGCATGGAAGAAACCTCCAGAGAAATCGCCCTTAATAAGCGCACCGGTTTTCTTCAAGAATGCTTCTGTTTTATCCGAGTTAGCAAGGTCGGCCGATGAAACAATCATATTTTTCACTTTTTCACCAAGAACGCTTAACACGTCGGCCGAAGCTGTACGAGTTGCCACGTTTGGTTTATGAGCGATTTGAGAATAATCAATCTCAGGAAGGTTGCCTGCGATATAATCAGCAAGTTGTTTAGCTTGTTCGGGGTTAGCCTCTGCCCAAGCTTTTTCCTGAGCACGACGTTCTTTAACGATTTCGCGCAATTGAGCTTCGCGTTGAGCATATAGCTCTTTCACATCGTCCCACACTACCCACAAATTTTCAGGGTCACCACCGAGATTTTCCACTGTTTTAGGGAAATCGGCCCCTGATTTACTCAATGGTTGTCCGTGTGTGCTACATTGTCCCTCAAAATTAGAGCCATCAGCAGTCACACAACCTTTACCCATTGTAGTGTTACCAATAATGAGTGTTGGTTTTTCTGTTTCAGCAATAGCTTTATCAAGGGCTGCTGCAATTTCAACAGGATTGCAACCATCGATTTCAATCACATTCCAATGCCATGCGCGATATTTTGCAGCATAATCTTCGGTAGTAACAGCATCAACATCGGTAGAAAGTTGCACCTTGTTGCTATCAAAGAACATGATAAGATTACTCAACCCAAGATAACCTGCCACACGACCGGCTCCTTGTGAAATTTCTTCTTGTATACCACCGTCAGAGATAAACGCATATGTTTTGTGGCTCAAAAAGTCGCCAAAACGAGCAACGAGACAACGCTCTGCAATTGCAGCTCCCACCGCCATTGTATGACCTTGACCAAGAGGGCCTGATGTATTTTCCACACCACGTTCAGGGCACAATTCAGGGTGACCTGGAGTGACACTACCCCATTGGCGGAATTGTTGCAATTCTTCGATTGTATACTTTCCGGTAAGAGCCAACACACTATAAAGCATTGGCGACATATGACCGGGATCTAAAAAGAAACGATCGCGAGCAATCCATGTAGGATTGTCGGGATCGGTTACGAGATATTTTGAATAAAGAACATTGACAAAGTCAGCGCCACCCATAGCTCCACCAGGGTGACCCGATTTGGCTTTTTCTACCATCGATGCGGCTAAAATGCGAATATTATCGGCCGCTTTGTTCAATATCTTTGTATCCATATTATTTATTTATATGTTGAATTACTGATTTTATTTATTAATTTACGAAAGTACAACAAAACTATCATTTAGACAAATTTCACACTATAAAAAACAGCCAAATGTAGATAAAAAAATTATCTTAAAACACAAATGCGAGCCACTTCAAGCCCGCATTTGAATATCTATGATTTTATTCATTTATCATTTTCTAATCGGCTTCACTTTCGAACCGATTAATGCATAGAACAATAGATAGCCTAATCCGGCCACTACAATCCAATAGCTGGCTTGATAACCTACGCCACCTTGCATATCTACGACTAAATTTTGCAATAATGGTAATACTCCACCACCACAAACCAACGCCATAAAGATACCTGAAGCACGTTCGGTATATTTTCCGAGACCTTCTACAGCAAGGTTAAAGATGCCACCCCACATTACTGAGGTACACAATCCTACAAGCACGAGCAACATTGCATTAATTGGCACATTCACGAATCCGAACAATCCATCGGGACTGTTTTTAAATACCGGCATTGATACAAATGTTTCGGTCGACATAAAGATTGCACCCAAAACCAATGCAATACCCACCGACGACACGGTTGTCAACATTGATTTGGCCGACACTTTGGCTCCTATTGCAGCCCCGATCAAGCGGCCTACCAACATCAAGAACCAATATGTAGCAGCAACTGATGCAGCAATAGCTTCAGCACCTTGTTGTACTTGCAACACATTCAACGACTCGTTTTGCAACCATTTTTGCAACACATTAGGAATACCAACTTCGACACCAACATAAACAAAGATTCCTATAGCGCCAAGCACAAAATGGCGGAACGACATAGGCCCAATCTTTGAATCATCTTTTACCTGAGCCGCAGCACTATTATTTGTTTCAGGAATTCTCGACATCAAAATCACCAAGAACGCAAACGCAAAGATTCCCAAAGCGGCATACATCAATGGGAACACATCACTAATTTGAGCTTTTGCGATTGAAGGAATCAAAATACCGGTCATCACGATAACCGCAGTACCTGCCAACGAGTTGCAAGAGCCTCCCAATTGAATAAGCTGGTTGCCTTTTTTGCCGCCACCACCAAGAGTGTTGAGCATAGGATTAACAACGGTATTAAGCATACACATTGAGAAACCGGCGATAAATGCACCGAGCAAATATACTGCGAAACTTTCAGCAACACCCGAAAGTGTTTGTATACCTACTCCAATAAAACCTACCGCAATAGCTAAAAGAGCGGTCTTCTTATACCCCATTTTCGCGAGCAAAGCTCCTGATGGAATACCCATCACCGCATATGCGATAAAGTTGGCAAACACACCAAGTGTTCCTTGCCAGTTGGGTATTGAGAATTGATTTTTCAAAATGTCACCCATGGGCGAAGCCAAGTTGGTAACAAACGAAATCATTGCAAACAAAAAGAACATGGCTATAATCGCCACTAAATTCCCTTTAGTCTTTTTTTGGTCCATATTCATTAATTTTTCATGTTATTATATTCAATATTGCCTATATCCAAATATTGTGGAGCCTATTCTCACCATGGTGCTACCATTCTCTATCGCTAATTGATAGTCATCACTCATACCCATGCTGATTTGGGCAAAATCTTTATTTTCTTTTAACAACGCACGCGCATTTTTAAAAGTTTGGTTAATTGCCTTAAAATCTTCAGTAATTCTATTAACATCGTCGGTATTTGTAGCCATTCCCATCACACCAACGACTCTAACATTGGTCAATTCATTAATAACGCCACTCTCTACAAACTGCAACAATTCATCGGGAGTAAAGCCAAACTTAGTTTCCTCCTGTGCTACATGCACTTGCAACAACACATCAACAAGCTTGTTGATGCGAGCAGCTTCAGCATCAATCAATCGCAACAATCGCTCCGAATCTACGCTATGAATAAGCGATACATATGGCATTATCATGCGCACCTTATTAGTTTGCAAATGCCCTATAAAGTGCCATTTTATATCATCGGGTAATGAAGTTGCCTTTGCCTTTAGCTCCGTAGCCCGACTTTCGCCAAACACACGTTGCCCCACCCCATAGGCGTCCATTATCGCTTCATTAGGGTGAAATTTCGACACCGCAACCAACTCCACCCCATAAGGAATAGTTTCGCGCACCTTTAATATATTATCGCCTACATTCATTGAGTTGCTATTTCAAACAGTGACTATAGTTATTATGAATTATAAATTACACATTATGATCCCCGAAGGGCTCAACGAGGCTTGACCGAGTTAATTATGAATTAGCTTCATCTGCAGGCTTTGGCGCTGAAAGTTTTACTTTATAAACATCCATAATTTGAGTTTCGGTGATTGAAACAATATCAAAGTCGGCCATTGTTCCTTTCATACCTTCCATAAAGTTGTCGTAAGCCCCTTTGAAGTCACTACCGGCGACAAGGATTTGTGACACTGTTTTTTTTTCAGCCGCTGTTTTTTCATCGATAGTAATGAAAGCCACTTTCACAAGATACCATTTATCGGCGCTATCATCCCAAAAGATCTCTCCTATGCGAGTTTTCTTCACTGCCTTAATTTCTAAACCACCCGACACAAATGGGGTCAATTCATCAATAATACGTGATTCTGCTTCTGTGAAAGAAAGAGCATCAACCAAATAAGGCTCTGTCACTTTTTTAAGCGAGCCATTTTCCATCATTTTATCAAATTGAGCCTTACACTCAAACCAATTTGCCATAATTTTCTTTTTATTTTTATAGATTAAACATTGTTACAAAGGTAGAAAAAAATTAAGAATATTGAAAACAAAAAATAAAAAAGCAAAAATGAAGAAGCGAGCCTTTACAGGCTCGTGGTGGGTGGGGATTCCGTTTCCGTAGCACAATGGTTACACCCAATAAGCATAATAAATCACAACCGGGAATCGCCTAATGCGGCTCGATGCGCGATTCATCATCAAATGCGACCCCAAAGGGGTTGCATTTGCTCTTGAAAAAGTTCTATCTAACACCAATAAAATTTTTCATCAGACATAAATTTCAAGGTAAAAAATGCGCAATGGGAATTCCGAAGGAACGGTTCTCGATAGCCGGGGACAATAGTGCAAATGAGTGCAATATATTAATCTTGATTGATTATTGCCGAATGCAGCCTATTGAAAGCCAATGCTAATTGAGCCGACAGGCGAAATCTCCGGGAATAGGTCACAACACAAAAAAAACGAACCTGATAAGGTTCGATGCTTGCAAACAAAAAAGCACGGCTCAATGAGCCGTGCTTTTATATCAGAGATTAATCAATTCTTATTTCTTTTGAAATTTTTGAGGAAGTGATTTTTCGAATTTTTTAAGTCTTTGACCAGAAACTTTCTTTTTGTTAATGTTTTGTGTATTAACAATAGCTTTTACTGATTTGCTTGATTTAGCAGCAGAAGGAAGAACTAACTTGAATGAACCGCTACCTGGGATAGGTTGGTCATTTTCGTCGTATGCAACATTTGCATAATACCATCCATCTTCAGATTCCATTGTAACCAACAAGACTTGAGTTGGGAATGTGATCACGCCATCTTGTAATTTACCACAGTAACCAGCTGCCTTGATTGTTTCAAGATCGTAGTTAGCCATCAACATGTAAGCATAGCTACTTGCTGAGAACATACCATAACCCCAGTCAAAACCAAGTTTTTGTGCTTCAATATAAACACCTTCAGGGTCTTGAGCGTTAATTTCAAGATAGTAATCTTTGCTTGCATCCCAGTCACCTGCTTGGTTATAAGGATAAGCTTCACCATAAGGATTTACCAAACGATATAGACCTGGCTTGTCTTCGTTTTCTTGTACTTCAACTGCATAAGAAACAGGTTGAACATTGAACAAGCTGCAAACGAATCCTTCAGTATATTGACCCATACCGAGAGAGTTCCAAACAGGACCACCAGCTCCAACGTATTCAAATTCAGCCATAGCAGCTTCTTTTGCATTGCCTTCAGCATCGAAAGAGATTGCAACAGCAATATACTCACCGGGAGTTTCCATTGCCAAACGAGCTGAACCAGCTTCAGTCAATTCTACAGATTCAATTGAACCGTTCAAGATACCTGACACAACTGCATTAGGATCGGCAGAAATTGCCATACCTACTTTTACAGAAGCTACATCTTCACCCATTGCTACGTTAAAGTCAGCAAATGTTTCGTCGCTTGGATTTGTGAAACGTCCGGCATACTCAATACCTACAGAATAGTCTTTTACTACTACACCTGGGAACACGATAGTTACCACACCTTCATTTTGAGTGTAATTGAAACCACCTACACCATCCATATAATACATAGGAGCGATTTGAACTACAGCAGGAAGGCCATTTTCTTGATAGCTTAATACTTTGTTGTATGTGAAATTTGATTCAGCAGCCAAAGAAGAGAAGTGTGCTGGGTGGAGCAACTCCATATCAACACCATATGATGGATGTGTAAATCCGGTCATGAATGGTTCGAAGTAAATGAGGTCATTCATTGTGATGGGCACACCTGCCAATGAGCTACCTGGTTGTAAGAGTTGGAAATACAAGTATTCGTCGGTATTTTCCCAAGGACCACCAAAATAACCATCATCATCTACTTCAAAAGCTTCGTGGTAAGGATATACCAAACGGAAGTAAGTTGGGTCAAGCTCATTTTGTTGAATTTCTACCTTGTAAGAATCCAAGAAGAAATATGTATCAGAGAATGTTGCCTTACCAAGAGATTTCCAAGGTTCAGGAACAGAAACTGTAAATGCATAGCTTGAAAGACCTACAGTTGAAGCTACAGCAGGGTCGATAGAAACTTGAATAGCAAATTCGTTACCATAACCCATTTTTGCGAAGTCATAGTTGATAGTAAGATTTGCTGAAGATTGACCTGCAGCGAAAGTTACTGTATTAGGAATTTGCAAAGCGCCAACAGTGTCATTTGTTTCAACTGTCAACTGAACAGTTTGTTCAGCAGCAGTGTCAGTACGGCAAATTTGCACATCATATGTATTAGCATCTGACTTAAGAGCAACAGATGCTTGTGAAGTGCTGGGGAAGTAAACTCCATTTGCACTTTCAGGCGAAGCCGGAGTGTAATCTACTTCATCGGTACAAGCTGAGAATGCAAACAAGCAAACCAACGCGCCTAATATAAGATTAATTTTTTTCATAATTTTTCTCTTTTTTCAATTTAAGCAATTTACTCAAATATTATTGACCTACCCATGGAGTGTATTTACTACTTGGGTCAGGATTTTCCCAACCTTTAAGGGCTTTGTTGTTATTTTCTTCAGTGATAACAATGCTAAAGCTCATCCAAGCAGGACGTCCGTTAGTATTGAAACGAGTTGCGTCTTGGTGGTTTGTACCAGCGTAACCGCGAGTAACCGACATGTTAAGACGTTTGAAATCGAAGAATGAATGACCTTCACCCCAAAGTTCTACGCGTTTTTGGAATACGATTTCATCAACGATGTCATCATTATCAGTAGCACGGCAAACATATTCAGGGTCACGATATTGAGTCATGAAGTCAACAAGAAGAGCAGTACCTTCACCAAGGCGAGCAGCAGCTTCAGCTTCGATGAAATACATTTCTTCAACACGCATCAAAGGATAAGCCGATACAGCACCTTCGTTAGGAGTTTGGTAAGCACCATTAGCAGGACGGAATTTCAATGAACCATATACAGGAGTATTTTCTGCATAATCAGGTTTCAACCATTGAGATTTGCCATCAAGAGCAGTTCCGGCAGGAGCTTTCCACATAAGTTTACGGAAGTCAGTATCGCTCATGCGGTTATACATGCTTGCGTCGATCATATTGTATGCACCGGCCGAAGCATAACCGAAGTCAGTTTCATTTGACATCCAAGAAGTCCAGTTGATGATACCGGTTTTCACACAATCATCTTCAGCCACAATTTGAGAACCCCACATCCAAGCAGAGAGAGTGTTGAAGCCAGCTGTAGTGCTAAGACATGCGTCTTTTGACATAGGAGCACCTGCAAGGTTAATTGCCAAACGAGCGTTTTCTTTAGCTTTTTGCAAGTAAGGAACAGGGCTTGTTTCGCCTGTGCCATCACCGGCAAGCCACATATAGTAACGAGCTTTAAGACCATATACACAAGCAAGGTCAGGAAGAGCTTTGTTACCATTGAAAGGTGAATTAGCGATATATTTTTCAGCTTTGTCCAAGTCTTCAAGAATAAACATAGCCATTGAATCGCGAGTTGCACGAGGGTTGTTACGAGCGTCAGCTTCAGTCATACCTTCGCGAACGATGGGCACAGTGTAGTTTGTCACATCGATACCCGAGCCATTCACACCTGAAGGATAGATGTCGCTTGGCAAGAATTCAAACATTTGAGCCATATCAAGATAATACATTGCACGGAACGCAAGACCATTACCGAGCATACCTAATTGAGCATTAGTTGCATTATCCTCGTCGATAGCAGCAATAAGGTTGTTTGTTGTTTGGATACTTTTCCAATAGAAGTTCCAAATGTATTGAGGATAGATATTGTTATTGCTTTGGCCTTCATTCATAGCCCAAGAAGAGAACCAGTCGTAACCTGAAGCAACTACAGCAAAGTCGGTAGTCATCACGTCACGGATGTGCATCATCGCACCATAACCCCACTCATAGTGGTTTTCAGCATGCGAAAGTGGAGTGTTAAGATAAGCAGGCATAGCCCACACCAAAGCTTCAGTAGCTTTAGCCGAAGAACCAAGCTGATCTTCAGTAGCTCCGCTGGTAGGGAATGTTTCTTCGATACAACCGGTAGTCAACAATGACGAAGCGGCAAGACCGAACCCTACAAATAATGTTGATATTTTAGTTTTCATATTATGCATTTTTATTTTCAACTGTTAAGTTTAGAAAGTCAATGTCAAACCACCAGAGATTGTGCGGATAGGAGCATAGTAAGCGCTTGTTGCACCACCGGTGATAGATTGGCGTGGGTCAAGACCTTGACGTTTTGACCATACCCAAATGTTATCGGCAGATACATAGAAACGAACTTTGTCCATACCGGCTTTACGAGTCAATGCCAAAGGCAAAGTATAACCAAAGTTGATGTTGTTCAAGCTGAGGTAAGAAGCATCAGTCAAGAAACGATCAGATGAAGAAGCTGAGTATTCATCACCAAATTGGAAACGAGGAATGTTTGAGCCTTTGTTATCAGTGCTCCATGCGTTCAACAAGTCAGCGTGGAAGTTGTTACCTTTGCTACGTGCTGTTGGAGATGACATGAAGCTTGCATAGTCGCCATCATAAACTTGACCACCGATTTGGAAACCGAAGTCAACAGAAAGGTCGAAGCCTTTGTAAGCAAGTGAAGTTCCGAAACCACCATATACATCAGGAAGTGCAGTACCACAGAGGTAGTAGTCAGCTTCTGAATATTGATCAGTTTTTTCTTTACCTACAACTTTAGTTACAACATTACCGTTTTCGTCAAGAACTTTGTTGCCACTAGCGTCAACAACTGGTTCTTCGATGTTTTTCCACCATAAAGAATTACCATTTTCGTCAACACCTGCATATTTGTGCATACGGAAAGTGTAAAGTGAAATACCTTCACCATAGTAGTAGCTACCGCTTGAGTAACCTTCTACACCGTCACATTCCATTGTGCGACGTTCTTTAGGAAGAGAAGTGATTTTGTTTTTGTAGTGAGTCAAGTTCAAACGAACATCCCAAGAGAAATCGCGAGTTACGATAGGAGTTGCTTGAAGTTCGATTTCAACACCTTGGTTACGCATGTCACCGATGTTAGCATAGTAAGAGCTATAACCAAATGAAGGTGGCAATGGGAATGAGAACAACATGTCAGTTGTCTTACGATAGAAGTATTCAACAGTACCGCTGAATCGACCGTTCCACATACCGAAGTCAACACCGGCATTGAAGTTACCTTGAGTTTCCCAAGTGATTTCTTTGTTACCCATCATTGAAGGAACAGCTGCAGGGTTACCATTAGAGTTTACAATGTCGAATGTATTTACATAAAGGTAGTTACCGATGTTATCGTTACCTTGTGAACCATAAGATGCTTTAACTTTCAAAAGGTCGAACATTTCAGCAGTGAAGAAATCTTCTTTAGCAATGTTCCAAGCAAGACCAGCTGACCAGAAGTTACCCCAACGGTTATCTGGGTGGAAACGAGAAGAAGCATCACGACGATAAGAAGCTGAAGCGAAGTACTTGCCATCGTAGTCATATTGAGCACGACCGAAATAACCTTCAGTGTTGTATTTAGTAGTGTATGAGTTAGAGCCATTTTCAGAGATACCACCAGCCAATTCTTGGTTGTTAGGATCTAAGAAGTTAGTTTTAGAAGCATACAAGTAGTAGTAATCACGGAGATAGTATTCGTGACCGAGCATTACGTCAACATTGTGTTTGCCAAATTGACGGCCCCAAGTCAACAATTGTTGATGGTTTTGAGCAACTGAACGAGTATGATATTTATATGACATACCGTTTGAAGAAGCATATTGACCATAGTAAGGGTTAGTAAACGCGTTAGTACGAGTTTCGTCAACAGTCACACCACTGTTCCAAGTGAATTTGAAATCTTTGAGGAATTTGATTTCAGCGAAACCTTGAGCAGTGAAAGCGTTACCTTCGTAGTTATCAGTGTTAAGTTGATTTTCTGCATAAGGGTTAGCACCTGAAAGCATCATACGTTGGCTACCACCATTGTCACCTTCACCAAAGTCATACATTGAGAATCCCATATCATCTTTGCGAATGTTACCTTGAGCATCGCGGATATAAAGAGGATAGATAGGAGCTACACGAGTAGCATATGCGAAGATGTTAACTGAAGAGTTTGAAGCACCGTCTTCACCAAGTGAGTTAGCGTCGAAGTGAGTGTAAGACATGTTAGCACCAACTTTCAACCAATTTTTAACTTGGTAGTCAGCTTTCAAACGACCGGTGAAACGTTCGTAGTCAGAGTTAGCTGTGATACCTTCGTTGTCAAGGTAGCTCAAAGAAGCGTAGAATGAAGAACGATCAGTACCACCGTTGATAGCCAAGTTGTATTCTTGACGGAGGCTTGATTTATAAGCTTCGTCCAACCAGTTATCAGGAGTCAAATAATAGTCAGTACCTTTATAGTTTACTAAGTTACCAAGAGTAGCATTAGGGTTAAGTTTACCGTTTGTACCGATAAGGAATTGACCATCGGGCACATTGTAAACATTGTAACCAAGACCATAAGAACCGTTACCAGTCATTACAGCATTAGCTTGAGCGTGAGCAGCAGCTTCGCCATAGCCAAGGGTGTTCATCATATAACCCTTCAATGCGCCATAATACATTTCGTAGTATTGAGCTGGATCTTTGATAGTGTTGTAATCTTGAGTAGCGCGAGTGTTAGCACCCCATTTAGCGTCAAGAGTTACTTTAGCATCACCTTGTTTACCTTTTTTAGTAGTGATTACGATAACACCGTTAGCACCACGAGCACCATAAAGAGCATTTGAAGCAGCGTCTTTCAACACTGTCATTGACTCGATGTCTTGAGTAGAGATATTGTTGATATCTCCATCATAAGGTGCGCCATCGACGATATACAATGGTTGTGAACCGGCGTTGATTGAAGAAATACCACGAATAAGGATTGTGGGATTGTTAGAACCTGGTTGACCTGTAGCGTTGTTCAATTGAACACCCGATACTTTACCATTCAATGCGTTAACAGCATTTGAAGTTTGTACCTTGTTGATGTCGTCAGCTTTTACTACTGCAGCCGAACCTGTATAGGTTGATTTTTTTGCAGTACCATAAGCAACAACCATAACTTCATCAAGGTTGTTTTCAGAGTTAGTCAACTCGATACGCATTTCACCTGTAGTGATAGTAACTTGTTTTGTTACCATACCAACGTAAGATACGTTCAATTTTGTTACTTTAGCGGGCACTTCGAGGCTAAATTTACCATCGAGGTCGGTTGCTACACCATTACCGCCGCCAACCGGAAGAATAGTAGCGCCAGGAAGTGGCTCTTGGTCTCCGGCATACACGACAACCCCTTTCACCGTACGAGTCTGAGCCGACGCGCAAAGGCTTATTGAAAGGACTGCCAAAAGTAATAGAAACAGCTTTTTCATAAATTAATAATTAATTAAACATAGAATAATTGTTATTTATTTTTATCTTTTCTCTTATTACTATTGCGGTACATTACGTCATAATATACCTAACAATTTGCAAAGATAATATAAAATATCTAATCTTAAACAAATATTGGCACTTTTTCTTCGGTTTTAACATTTAACACTTTGATATTTTAATTCGATAAAAAATTCTTTTTTATTAGTTTTTGCCAAATTATCACACCAAATAACTCAAAAAAAGCAAAATCAACAAACACTTTGAATTTTATCGACAATCTCCTTATATTAACAAACCTCAAAATCACCAAATTCACTCCTCATATTTTCCATTTTTGACATATATATTGTTTTTATTGTCGTTTTATTTGCATTTTGTTGTTAAAAAGCATAATTTTGCAAGCAATTCAATTTAATGTTAGATGAATCGTCAATATTTGCAACATATCATTAATCATTCTCCCCTGCTAAATGTGGTGGTGGTCGTCGGTCGACTATAACCAAGGGAGGGTTACGAAATGATTGTAGATATTTACACATTAATTATATATAATATATAACACGATGCCTCCCCACCATGCACAAAACGCACATTGGGAGGCATTGCAGTTAAAAACGGAGGAAAAAGTTATGAGTAAACCACTCAGAAGTGCTGCAAGCACACAAGGAAGAAGAATGGCAGGCGCTCGTGCGCTTTGGCGTGCCAATGGTATGAAAGAAGAACAAATAGGCAAGCCTATTATTGCCGTCGTCAATTCATTCACACAATTTGTGCCGGGACACACTCATCTCCATGAAATTGGACAAATCGTAAAAGCTGAAATAGAGAAACTCGGTTGCTTCGCTGCTGAATTCAACACTATCGCCATCGACGATGGTATCGCAATGGGACATGACGGTATGCTTTATTCGCTCCCCTCTCGCGATCTTATCGCTGACTCGGTTGAATATATGGTCAACGCCCACAAGGCCGATGCCATGGTGTGTATATCAAACTGCGACAAAGTAACTCCGGGTATGCTCATGGCTGCCATGCGATTAAATATCCCTGCAATCTTCGTATCGGGAGGCCCAATGGAAGCCGGTCGTCTTGGCGATCGTCCTCTCGACCTTATCGACATCATGATTGATGCCGCCGACGATAGCGTTGATGACGAAACTGTCACAAAACTCGAACAATGCGGTTGCCCCACTTGTGGTTCTTGCTCTGGAATGTTTACTGCTAACTCTATGAACTCGCTCAACGAGGCTATCGGCTTGGCTCTCCCCGGCAATGGCACAATCGTAGCTACTCACGCCAATCGCACCGAGCTATTCAAAAAAGCCGCTCAACAAATCGTAAAAAACACTTTTGCATATTACTATGACGATGATGAAAGCGTATTGCCTCGTAATATCGCCACTCGTCAAGCTATGCTCAATGCAATGACCCTCGATATTGCTATGGGCGGATCGACCAACACAGTACTCCACCTTCTTGCCGTAGCTCATGAAGCTGAAGCCAACTTCACAATGGCCGATATTGATGCTCTTTCACGCAAAACTCCGGTATTGTGCAAAGTGGCTCCAAACTCAAAATATCACATTCAAGATGTGAACCGCGCAGGTGGTATCATCTCAATCATGAAAGTTCTTGCCGACCAAGGCATCGTCGACACATCGGTAAAACGTGTTGATGGTTTGACTCTTGGCGACGCTATAGAAAAATATGCTATCGGAGGTAAAAACTTCGATGCCGAAGCCGAAGCGATGTGGAAAAGCGCTCCGGGCGAAAAGAAAAATATCATACTTGGCTCTCAAAGCTGCACATACGAAACCCTCGACACCGACCGTGAAAAAGGTTGCATTCGCGACTTTGAACATGCCTACGTAAAAGATGGCGGATTGGCAGTATTACGTGGCAACATCGCCCTCGATGGTTGTGTGGTAAAAACCGCCGGTGTAGATGAAAGCATTTTCCACTTCCGTGGCCCCGCTAAAGTATTCGAATCACAAGAAGATGCAGTTGAAGGTATCCTTCGCGACAAAGTGGTTGCCGGTGATGTAGTAGTAATCACTCACGAAGGACCTAAAGGAGGCCCCGGCATGCAAGAAATGCTCTACCCCACAAGCTATATTAAAAGTAAACACTTGGGTAAAGAGTGTGCATTGATTACCGATGGTCGTTTCTCAGGTGGCACATCAGGCTTGTCAATCGGCCACATCTCACCCGAAGCTGCAGCAGGTGGTAACATCGGACTCGTTCGCGATGGCGACATCATTGACATCAACATTCCTCAACGCACTATCAGTGTGGAAATCAGCGATGAAGAAATGGAAAATCGTCGCAAAGAGGAGGAAGCTCGCGGCAAAGAGGCATTTACCCCTCGCAACCGCGACCGCGTGATTTCAAAAGCATTGCGTGCTTACGCCTCAATGGTAACATCGGCCGACAAAGGAGGAGTGAGAGAATAATTTATAATGCATAATTCATAATTTAAAATTAAAAATTCACAATTATATGAATGAGAGAATAACAGGTGCCGAGGCTTTAATAAAGTCATTGATAGCAGAAGGGATTGACCTCGTATTCGGCTATCCCGGTGGCGCTATAATTCCGGTATACGACAAACTATATGATTATACCGACCAATTAAAACATATTCTCGTTCGCCACGAACAAGGCGCAACTCATGCTGCACAAGGTTATGCCCGTGTAACAGGTCGTCCCGGCGTTGTCATTGTAACATCAGGACCTGCTGCCACAAATGTAATCACCGGCTTGAGCGACGCTCTAATGGACAGCACTCCATTGGTAGTCATCACCGGACAGGTTGCCTCTTCATTCCTTGGTAGCGACGCTTTTCAAGAAACCGACGTGGTAGGTATCACCCAACCAATCACCAAATGGGCTTACCAAATTCGTCGTGCCGAAGATATACCTTGGGCAGTGGCTCGTGCATTCTATATTGCTAACACCGGCCGTCCCGGTCCGGTAGTGCTTGACATCGCAAAAGATGCTCAAAACGGACTTCTCGAATGGAGTCACCAAAAATGCACATATATACGTAGTTATATCCCCTACCCCAAAATCAACGATGAGGATTTAAAGGCTGCTGCCGATATTATCAATTCGGCAAAACGCCCGATGATTCTTTCGGGACATGGTGTGATGATTTCAGGGGCTGAAAAAGAGCTTGCCGCTTTTGCTGAAAAAGCCGACATTCCGGTAGCTGCAACGCTTCTTGGGCTTTCAACCATACCAAGCGACCACCGTCTATACAAAGGTATGCTCGGTATGCATGGCAATATCGGTCCTAATATCAACACAAATCGTAGTGACGTGATTATTGCGATAGGCATGAGATTTGACGACCGTGTAACCGGCGACACTTCTAAATATGCTCCTCAAGCCAAAATCGTACATATTGACATCGACTCATCGGAATTTGACAAAAATATCAAAACCGATGCTACAATACATGGCGATGCCCGCGAAGTGCTTGAAAAACTTCTGCCACTCATCAACCCTGCCGACCACAGCGAATGGCTCAAGACATTTGACGAATGTGCCAAAGTGGAACGCGAAAAGGTTATCGAACGCGAGGTATTCCGCACCGAAGGCACTATGACAATGGGCGAAGTGGCGCATAAAGTATCAAAAGCCACCGGCGACAAAGCCGTTTTGGTTACCGATGTGGGACAAAACCAAATGTTCTCTTCTCGCTATTTCCGTTACACCGACCCCAAGAGTATTCTCACATCAGGAGGTCTTGGAACAATGGGATTTGGTCTACCTGCCTCTATTGGAGCGAAAATGGGAGCTCCCGAACGCACTGTGTGCTTCTTCACCGGTGATGGCGGATTGCAAATGACTATTCAAGAACTCGGAACCATTATGGAATATGGCACCGATGTGAAAATAATACTTCTCAACAATAATTTCCTTGGCAATGTGCGTCAATGGCAAGAACTTTTCTTCAACAGCCGTTTCTCACAAACTCCAATGGTAAATCCCGATTTCGTAGCGATAGCCAATGCTTATGGCATCGCCGCTGAAAACGTTGAGACTCGCGAACAACTCGATGATGCGATTGCACGTATGCTCAACCACAAAGGCGCATATATGCTCAACGTGAACATCGACCCCACCGACATGATTTTCCCAATGACACCTGCCGGAGCTGCCGTTGACGACATCATGCTCAACGCTAATGAGAAGTATCAAATCAACTAATCCACTGTAACCGATATGGAAAAACAATTATTTACAGTAACAGTTTTCTCTGAAAACCAAGTTGGGTTGCTCAACCAAATTTCAATTATATACACTCGCCGTTGCCTCAACATCGAGAGTCTTTCGGTGAGCCCCTCATCAATCGAAGGGATACACAAATTCACTATTACCACATGGAGCGACCGTGTAACAATGGAAAAAGTGGTAAAACAAATCGAGAAACGCATCGATGTGTTGAAATCATTCCTTTACACCGATGACGAGATTGTGTATCAAGAAATTGCTCTCTACAAGGTACCTACCGAGCAACTCCTCAACGAGAAAAACCTCGAAGGAATCATTCGTCGCCATAATGCACGAATTCTCGAAATCACCAAAGAATATACTGTGATTGAGAAATCGGGACACAACGACGAAACAGAAGCATTGTTTGAAGAGTTGAAAAACTATGACATTCGCCAATTTGTGCGTAGCGGTCGTGTGGCAATCACTAAATCAACTCAAGAATATGTAACAATGTTCCTTGAAGAACAAGCCCGCCGCCGTGCCGAAGGGTTAATTTAATCACACATATTATATAATGAGGCCAAAGGAACATACTCACAAATATTTTCTCACTGCCGGCGAATGTAATGCTCAGCGCCAAATGCCTATCACTCTCATCGCTCAACGAGTGATTGAGATTGCTACCGAACATGCCAACATTCTCGGTGTTGGATATAGCGACATGATTATGTTCAACTCGGGTTGGGTATTGAGCCGCATGTCAATCGAAATGACTCGCTACCCCGGCGTGAATGAAGAATATAGCCTCACCACTTGGATTGAAGGTTTTAATCGCCTTTATTCAGAACGTAATATGGAAATCCAAGACGGCAATGGCGAAACGATAGGATATGTGCGCACAATATGGGTTGCTATCGATATGGACACCCGTCGCCCATCGGACCTTACCGGTATTTCGTGGCTTGCCTAAACTATCAACGATCGTCCTTGCCCCATTGCAAAGCAAAGCCGTTTAATGCCGGTGAAAGAGGAAGAAGCCACACTATCGGCTCAACACCGATTTAAAGTGAGCGACATCGACTTTAACCGCCATGTGAATAGTGTGAGATACATGGACGCATTCCTCGACCAATGGGATATTGAGTTTTTTGACAACAATGATATTTCTCGATTTGAGATTCAATATATACATGAAACTCATTTTGGCGACAAAGCTCACATTCGCACAAAATGCGACGAAAACATTGCCGAAACTGAAATTTTAGTCAATGAAACGGCAAATTGTAGAGCAAAAATTACATTTAAAAGCAAAAATTGACACAAAAATTAAATATTTAATTGCATTTTGTTGCTAATTTGCGATAAAAGCCGTAAATTTGCAACAAAATCATACAAAACTAATATAACATTCAATTATGGCAAAAATGAATTTTGGCGGAGTTGAAGAAAATGTAATCCTCCGCGAAGAATTTCCCTTAGAAAAAGCTCGTGAAATTTTAAAAGACGAAACTATAGCTGTGATCGGTTATGGCGTTCAAGGCCCCGGTCAAAGTATGAACCTTCGTGACAATGGTTTCAATGTAATCGTTGGTCAACGTCAAGGTAAAACATTTGAAAAAGCAATCAACGACGGTTGGGTTCCTGGCGAAACACTTTTCAGCATCGAAGAAGCTTGCGAAAAAGGTACTATCATCATGTGTCTTCTTTCTGACGCTGCTGTAATGTCGGTATGGCCTACCCTCAAACAATATCTTACTCCAGGTAAGGCTCTTTACTTCTCACATGGTTTCGCACTCACTTGGAGCGACCGCACAGGCGTAGTTCCTCCTGCTGATGTTGACGTTATCCTCGTTGCTCCTAAAGGTTCAGGTACATCATTGCGTACAATGTTCCTCGAAGGCCGCGGTTTGAACTCTTCATATGCAGTTTCTCAAGACGTTACAGGTCGTGCAACTGACCGCGCTCTTGCTCTCGGTATCGGTATCGGTTCAGGTTACCTCTTCGAAACTACTATCGAACGTGAAGCTACTTCTGACCTCACAGGTGAACGTGGTTCATTGATGGGTGCTATCCAAGGTTTGTTGCTCGCTCAATACGAAGTGCTCCGTGAAAACGGCCACACTCCTTCTGAAGCATTCAACGAAACAGTTGAAGAATTGACTCAATCATTGATGCCTCTCTTCGCTAAAAACGGTATGGACTGGATGTATGCTAACTGCTCAACAACAGCTCAACGTGGTGCTCTCGACTGGATGGGTCCATTCCACGATGCAATCAAACCGGTTGTTCAACAACTTTATGATAGCGTAAAATCAGGTAACGAAGCTCAAATCTCAATCGACAGCAACTCTCAACCCGATTATCGCGAAAAACTCGAAGAAGAACTCAAAGCTCTTCGCGAAAGCGAAATGTGGCAAACAGCTGTTACTGTTCGTAAACTTCGTCCCGAAAACAACTAATCTACAATCTCTCAGAGATATAAATAACGCAAAGTGCGATACTCAACGTTGAGTGTCGCACTTTTTTATAAGCACACTGCTCTATGTCGCTATTAATCGCTAAATTTGCAGTAATATTAATCAAATCACAGCAAACATGTCAAAGTCACCTACTTCTAAGAAAAAGTATATCAGCCCTATTCTTGACACCATAGTTTCTATACTATGCTTAATTATCATTTATGAATCATTATTTGTAGAAAAACATTATTGGAGAGTAGCTATTTTTAGTTTGCTTTTAATATTTAACATTGCAGATATCATTAAATTTTGGAAAAATAAATCAAAATCGGATATTTAATGTATTTTTTGCCACAAAACGGCTATATATCGTGATAATTTGCTAAATTTGCAAAAGAATAAATTTACAATCATTATGGCACAAGAATTAGATTGGGGCAACCTATCATTTGGATATATCCCCACCGACTACAACGTACGTTGTTACTACAAAGATGGCAAATGGGGCGAAATCGAAGAATCAACCTCTGAGTCAATCAACATACACATGGCATCAACTTGCCTCCACTATGGTCAAGAAATCTTCGAAGGATTAAAGGCTTTCCGTGGTAAAGATGGTAAAGTGCGCATCTTCCGTCTTGAAGAAAATGCTAAACGCATCATCACTTCGGCCGAAGGTATTAAAATGCAACCAATCCCTGTGGAATTATTCTGCGACATGGTGAAACGTGTTGTTAAACTCAACGAGCGTTTCGTTCCTCCCTATGGTAGCGGCGCGTCACTCTATATCCGTCCACTCGAAATAGGTATTTCAGCTCAAGTGGGAGTGAAACCTTCAAGCGAATATCTATTCCTCGTTCTTGTAACTCCCGTAGGTCCTTACTTTAAAGGTGGATTTAAGAATACCAACATCTGCATCATGCGAGAATTTGACCGTGTAGCGCCTAAAGGTACAGGTCGCTGGAAAGTGGGTGGAAACTATGCTGCAAGTCTCGAAGCCGGCGAAAAGGCTCACGAACTTGGATATTCAGCAGTGCTTTATCTCGACCCAAAAGAAAAGAAATATATCGACGAATGTGGTCCTGCCAACTTCTTGGCTATCAAAGATGGCAAATATATCACTCCGGCGTCGGAATCAATTCTTCCCTCTATCACCAACATGAGCCTTCAACAAATCGCTAAGGACATGGGCATTGAGGTGGAATGTCGCCAAATTCCTCTTGAAGAGCTCGACACTATTCAAGAAGCTGCCGCTTGTGGCACTGCCGCTGTGGCATCGCCTATCGGTGAAATTCACGACCTTGACCTCGACAAGAAATATGTTATTTCAAAGAATGGCGAACCCGGCCCTGTGGTAACAGCTCTTTACAACAAACTTCGTGGCATTCAACTCGGCGAAGAAGAGGATATTCATGGTTGGAACACAATCGTAGAGTAATCTTTTCAATTCATAATGCATAGTTTATAATGCATAATTAAAAATGATGGATTATCAAGCTATTATTGATAAATATTATCCCGCCGGCACTAAGTGCCGCGGGATTTTTATTCTACATAGTCGACAAGTGGCAGATAAGGCTCTTGAGATAGCTAGTAGATGCAATCTCGACATACCACATGACATAGTAGAAGCGGCCGCTATGCTCCACGATATAGGCATATTCCTCACCAACGCTCCCGATATTGAGTGTCATGGCTCGGAACATTACATTTGTCACGGCATATTAGGTGCCGACTTACTACGCCAAGAAGGAGTAGATGAAGCAATAGCACGAGTTGCCGAAAGGCACACCGGTGCCGGGCTTACAATAGATGACATAGATCGTCAACAACTGCCATTACCCCGGAAAGACTACCTCCCTGAAACGATGCTTGAAAAGCTCATATGCTATGCCGATAAATTCTACTCCAAAAGCGGGAAAATGCAAGAAAAGCCACTCGACAAGGTAAGAGCCTCAATGGCCCGCCACTCCCCCGAAAGCCTCTCCCGCTTCGACGAATTACATAAACTGTTTAAATAATCCGTATTATTTACGAGCTTTAGGGATTACAATATTTGCAATTTTTGTAACAAATATTGCAAATATTAAACTCAATACTACAACTACCGTGTAAATAATTATTGGATATTTAAATCCATATATAAAATCTTTAAACAGGTAATAAATACAAGTATGAATAAACCACATATTCATCGAATATGTCCCAAAAAATGACAAGCTTTTGTCTATAAAGCTCCATCGAGATATTGATAGGAATAACGCAATAAATGTAACAACGTAGAAGATATGAACTGCACTTGTATCAAATATGCATCGAACTGCAATCAATAAAATAAGTGCAATTAGTATGTATATATCTTTTGTTAAGTATTTCTGTATTTTTGTCTTCGACTTGCCAAAGAAATCCATTTTCAACAACATTGCTCCGATAACAAATTCCCACAATAAATGAAAATACAAAAACAAATTATACCTTAACTTATGTGAATACAAATAATCCGCGCCAAAACGGCTTATGACAAATGATGTGGCAAACAAACCAAGCAAACAACATAGTACAACCAATAATGGATTATATTTATCCACAAACTGAAACACCCAATATGAAGATAACACCAACAATGAATATGGCAACAAGAACCACCATTCTCCATTATAAGTTGTATTGAATCCTGTAGCATTATTTATAAATAATCCAAATGAACCAGGATATGCATTAGGGTGAATAAAATATCCAATTAAAACAAATAGTAATAATACTATCCAAAAATTAATATATAAATTACGAATTCGAGGCAACTGATTCTTTACCCCCCTATTCTTATATATATAATACATACCATATCCTCCCAATAAAAGATAGAAACCAACTG
The DNA here is from genome assembly GCA_017399915.1 of Muribaculaceae bacterium. Classification (GTDB taxonomy): domain Bacteria; phylum Bacteroidota; class Bacteroidia; order Bacteroidales; family Muribaculaceae; genus RGIG4079. The sequence continues at coordinate 75,697 of JAFQAS010000050.1, read as the reverse complement.
GACCTGTTGCTCTTGTCATTATATTTTCAATAGAAAGTCCATTCAAACAAAACAATGGGATATACATTTCATTTGCCAACTCAGGATGAAGGAATAAGTGACCAAATATCATAAATAAGATCGCCACACCTTTCAACATTGTTGATTCTTGCTTTGTCATATTCTTTTTACTTATTAATACCAATTCACGCCATTTGAGAGTGATGAGCGTTTTTGATACTTGAGGTCGGATAGCATTGATGATTTCACTGAGATGTGGAAGTTATATGACTTATATGGACCTACAGGCACGAAGCTTGCACGCATTGAGAAACAGTGAAGGTCGCGCGAGATATTACAGTTCATATATGCAATTTTGCCTGTATCAAAGTTATAACTCGCCGTAAATCCGAAGTTCCAGTTCTTTGTAGGGCGTATATTCCCAGAGAAACTTAGATTTTGGGTTATCCTACTCTTATATTCGAGTTTATTCTTATCAAATTCACCATACCCATAGCTCACCGAATAGTTGACTGTAAGATTCCAGGGCACACTCCATTTCATGTATCCATCTTCATCGGTAGGCAAGTCGCCTTTCTTCTTTGAATAGCGAGAACGGCCCGATTCCTCAGCTTCGCTTTGTTGGTCACTTCCATCATCAATATCCGGCGAAGAATCACCCGATGCGGCATCATCTTTGGATTTCCGTTTAAAAGTGTCGTTATTGAATGTATATGAGAATGATGTACCTGTACTTGACAAGCGTCCAAGCCCCTTACCGGCTTTCCATCGAGGGATATTAACACGCACAGGGTTGCCATATTCGTTTAGTTGATATGTATAAACGTCCCACACGGCCGATAGATTGAGGTTGAAGTTCTTCACCAATCGAAGATTTAACGAGGTGTTGATATTACTCCAATTCAACGAGTCGGCAGCAAAGTTATAGCTTTGCGACACCGTAAAGTTCTCTATCAACGACACTTTTTTCTCACTAATACTATCATTATCATCGCGCACTTTCATCTCCACATTGTTGGCAAGCGACACTGAGACCGCACCTGTTTTCCCCTGTCCGGGCACACCGAACAAGCTATTTGGGAAGAGCGAATATTTGCGTGATTGAGTTTTACCATTTGGGTCGGTATACTGGTATGAACCATAATAGCCAAAGAAACTTGATGAGAAGTCGGGCGATGCAGTGAATGAGATTGTAGGGGTCAACACGTGACGAATCATCTTCACCTTATTCCCCAAGAAAGGCAATGGTTGATAGAAACCATAAATCTTTGTATCGAGCGACATTGACGCCGAGAAGTCCCACACGTTATAGAAATTATACGTTGTGTCACACACCTCGACTGCCGCATTAGGATCCCATTGACGGCGCACCTTGTTGGTATACATGCGGTCGGTAAATGAGATTTGCGGAGTAAAGTTTATATATTTAAACAAGTTGAAAGTCGCCGAAATGGGAATTGAGTGCTTCATGCCATTTCGCCAATCCTTAACAATGTTTTTCTTAAAAAATTCATCTTGATTAGCCGTCAATGAGTTTTGGAATTGGCCTGAATATGACATACGTATCTTCTCATACCATTTTTCCTCTCCAACAGCTTTTTTGCGTTTAAATGGATACACTTGCGACATTGAGATAGTGACATTTGGGAACGATACCGACAAGGTAGAGTCTTGTGTGCGTTGAGCCACATTGAGGGTTGTCGACAATGACCATTTTGATTGAGGGAATCGATATGTCATGTTCACCGAGCTACTCTTGGTATTTTCGGTAAAGGCGTTGCTATAATAGCTATTCAAGTCATTTCGGGTATAGCCACTGGTAGTGAAGTTCACACTTGCCGATAGGTTAAGGTTTGGATTTGCCTTTGCATCTTGAGTGTGACTCCAAAGGATTTGGAAGTTAGTTTGGCTCGAATAATCGGGCATACCTTTATCGCCATATATTGACTTGATGTAGCTGATGTCAAAATTACCTGAAAATTTATAACGCTTCACATAATTTGAGCGAGCTTTCAATCCCCACGAACCTTTTGTATAGATTTCACCGGTGAGAGCAAGGTCAATATTATCATTTATCGCGAAATAATATCCCCCATCACTTAGATAAAATCCTCGTTGGTAGTCATCACCAAATGTTGGCACCAGTATCCCCGAAGAATATTTCTTAGAGAATGGGAAATAACCAAACGGCACAGCGATGGGCAATGGCAATCCCGAAAGCACCATGTAAGTGGGACCGGTAACAATATCTTTATTGGGGCGCATCTTTCCTTTGGTTACTTGGAAATAGAAGTGAGGACAATCATGGTTGTCGCAAGTGGTGTAACGACCATTTTTCAAATAGTAAGTATCATCTTCCATCTTCTTGGTTTCGCCACCGGTGAGATATCCTTCGCCTTGCTCAGTGATTACATTGGTGATATAACCTTTCTTAGTTTTGAAATTATACTTCATGGTTTCGGTTTCATAAGTGGCACTCCCTTCGTCAAACACAGGCTTACCAATCCACTCACCCACCGAGTCTCTACGACCGACTGCATATACAAGACTGCTATCCATATCCATATCGATATGTTCGGCATCAAGTTTTAATCCGCCATATTTCACCGATCCTTTACCATATAAAACCACTTGATTTTGCCCCGTCATCACGATAGAGTCATTTGCCGAGAATTCCACTTGATTGTCGAGATCGACTTTTACTCGACGGATACGCGATTTTTGCGTGGTATCAACCGGCGATGGTTCTTCGTCAGGGAACAATTTTTCAAGGTTCAATGTATCGGCATATGCCACTGAATCCACATCGGTTTCATCTTCAGTTACAGAAGTTTGAGCACCGACATTGAATGTCAACAGCATTAACAATGATAATATATAATATTGAGCTTTTCTCAAGAAAAATTTTCCAAATAAATTCTAAAGTGCAAAGATAGCAAATCGCGAGCGATTAACCCACATATTTCGCCCTTTTTAACTCGATTATAGAATTATTGATTTGTTTTTTCATTGAAACTGACATAATAATGCCGTAAAACGGCAAAACATTACAATCTACTCATTGAAATGTTTTGCTTTCTATTCTAACTTCCTTTATAAATTAATTGCTTAGAACGGATAGCCTATCGCCAAGTGAAAGGCCAATGATTTCTTAAATGACTCCATATTAAAATATCCGCTCTTTCCGGTATTATATGGAGCATGTAGTCCGATACCCAAGTCACCTCGCACTACCAACATTCCTATATCAACCCTCAATCCCAATCCGGTGCCGAGAGCCAAGTCGCGCAAGAAACGAGATCCTTTTAAGCGGCCACCCGGACGACGTGGGTCGTCTTCCAATAGCCACACATTACCGGCATCTAAAAACAGTGCACCTTTAAAAATTCCATAAATAGGGAATCGATATTCAGCATTGGCTTCAAATTTAAACGTACCGGTTTGGTCAAAATAGCCATCGGCTGTAGCATTAGGGTCACGATAACTACCGGGTCCTATTGAGCGAACAGTAAAAGCTCTCACTGAGTTTGCCCCACCCACATAGAATTGCTCACTATATGGCACTTGCGATGAATTTCCATAAGCATGCACAGCACCCACTGCAGCTCTTGTATAAAACCAATGATCACCCTTCAATCGACAATTAAACACTATTTGAGTTGAGCCCTTTATAAATTGAGAGAATGGAGTATTAAACATTCGTTTTTCGCCCTCACTACCCGCAAGCTCCCATAACGCCCAACATAGATTTCCGGCTTCTTGCACCGTAAATTGCCAATTTATAGCATTGTTCTTATCTATTCGGCGGTCGTAGGTGTATGAATAAGCTATTTGTGGCACAAATTGATCTTGAAAACTTTGTGCGATAGCTTGATTTTCGCCCATTATAGAATCAAAAGCCTCGGTTGTTTTTATTAATTTTGTATATGTAACTTTACCTAAGGTCAACGTGTTTGTAGCATATCTATTTGCTTGCCAGTCATAGCTCATCGCCGCATTAAACTGAGCCATTCTGAAATAATGCGGACGATTTAGGACTTCGGCATCAAGAGTCAAACGTGTCCAATTAAGAGCTCTTCGACTGCGAGGAATAAATCCGGGTGCGAGCAATCGAGGGAACGACAATGAGGTGTTGATCCCAAATTCATAGGAATTAAATACCGAACTGCGATCGCGTCCTGTTTGCCATTCATACGCTCCACGCAAACTCACATTAAACTGTTCGCCTCCTCCAAAAAGGTTTTTATTAGTAAGCCCTATAGACATTCCCGGCCCGAGATAACTATTTGATTTTGAAGTGGCATTCACCTCAAACACAGCCTCAAGCGGAGCATCTTGCGTACATGCGATATCAACATTCAAACGATTATTTGATGTCGTAGAATCGGGGGTTATTTTTATGTTTATATCTTTAAATATGCCCAATCGCGACAAATTTGTTTGCGTGCGGTTCATTGTCCTTACCGAGAACACGCGTCCTTCTCTAAAAGTCACACATTCGGGAATCAAATTATGACGCAATCTCGAAGGTTGCATCTGCACAATTGTGCCTCGCGAGGTCTTAATTGTGTCGGGAGTCCCTCCCCCCTCATTTCGATGCACATAAATTGTCACATCGCCTGTCACATATCGACGATATGCTTCGGGAGGGGTGTCTTCAGCAAAAGTCATTTTCAACATAATCCTTTGCGGAGTAATAGTGCTATCAGCAAGATATGTGATATAATCGGGTTGGAAATAATAATATCCTCTATTTCGCACTTGATTAGCTATCACCGTGCGAAGTTCACTTAACGAATCGGTACAATATCTCACCCCTTTAGCCAACAATTTCGACTTTATTGCAACCGAATCGATTATATGATTTAGATGTGATGTGTCGGGCAACAATACCACTGAATCGATACGATAACTCGGACCACTCTGCACATCATATGCAATTCTCACCTTCTTGGGATTTTTACCTTTAATCAGCTCATAATCAACCTTCGCGTCAAAGTATCCGTTATTTTCAAGAATCTCATTTATCATTTTCACACGTGCATCGGGACGCACATCTGACAACAACACCGGTTCTTCAACCAACTTTTCATAAAGCCAATGTTTTAGTCCTGTTGATGATTCATTCCAATTATTATACACCCACAAGCCTATTGGGAATGGGTGTCGCACATATGGAGAAAACATGCTATTATTAGGTGTTACATCGATAGCATCTTTCACTTGCGACTTTATATCAGAAGGCATTTTTTCGCCGTCGGGTTCCTCAATCTTCACACGTTTCACACCGGTGTATAATGGGTCATCAACACTAAGTCGCTTTGTTGTCGAACACGACACCGCAACAATAGCGACAAACGCTATTGTCAGCATCTTATATAATATGTCGGTCATTTTCACCATCGTCGAAACTCACTTTTTATCTAAACAAATCGCGCAACGATTTAAGTTTGCGTTTATACACAAAACCCACCCCGGTTTGTATCACTTCGCCTTCAAGAATACTTTCATATCCCACTTGACGGAACAATTTCACATACATTGAGCCACTCTTGTTTATCATATACTCAAATGATATGTCATTAATGAGATTTTGTGAATAATTTTCATCAGCGTCGGCATCGGTAGAATAGTTACCACCCACAACAATCTTAAATCGGTCGTCAAATAATGTTTTCGACACCTTATAGCTATAACTTGTTGTTTTAGATGTGCTTCCATCGGTAGTTTTATCATATTGATCTATACCAAATGAAATATCCACAAACTTCACATTATTTGCCACCCATGAATTCACTTTCGACTCTACAAACGCATACAACGGATTGCCCGAGAAATTGCTATTGGCTGTCGCTCCGGGACCCGAATAAACATTGTAAAGCAACATATTCATTGCCTGATTTGCACGTTGCTCGGCACTCATCGAAGCCAACTCATTGGCAATCGTTATATCATCGGGTGTAGATAAATCAAATGCCACGTTCATGTTATTTAAAGTATTTGTGACATTAATTTCCACATCAAAGTTTATCAACCTTGAATCTTGGCCCTCTTGTGTCACATTTGCTTTTATATTATCAACTGCCGACAGACTCAATGTGGGGTTCATTATATCTCCATTAAACGCCACATAACTGCCCTCTTTAAAGTCAAACAATTTTTCCGACATTAAAGGAGGAGTATATCGCACAAAACCTTTGTTGATAGTGTAACGACCTGTCATTCTTCCATCTTCCATCGATGACAACGAATAATTAATAGTTCCACCGCCTTGCAGTTGTACTCTATTCTTACCATCGGTCGACAAATCCACATTAATAGTAGTTCCTTCCGACACAATTAGGGCCGCATCTAACTCAATCTGCATATTTTTCATCAAACGCTCTCTTGCCACATCGGCCGTAGTATCAGAGAAATCCACAAACTTCACCATATCATCAACATTGTAAGATGATAGCGTTGATGTTGCATCGGGTATTATATATGTGATATTCGACCCTCGTAATAAATCTATCGTTGCATCAATATCCAATTCCGACAAATCTCCTCTCACATCGGCATCTACATCAACATAGCCTTTTCCATATACATCGGCCTTTTTCGACTTGTTGCTTCCTATTATCTGCATATTGCGGGCCTTAAACGACAAATCGATTTGAGGAGATGATAATTCGGTAATATCAATCGACCCATTAATGCTTAATGGATTATTATTAACACCCGATATCGAATAGTTGTCAAATGAAATCACATTATCCACAACTTTCAGCTTTTCATTCGACATATTGAATTTTGTGCCTATCATGTCGACCATAATTGACGCTGAATCCAAACTCATTTCGCCATTAAAAATTGGGCTATCTTGGTTTCCCGACACCTTTAATTGACCGTTTATAGCCCCTGTTAATGAAGCCATATCGGGAGGCAATAATGGATTGACCACTGTTAGCGGGAAGTGAATCATCGTCATATCAAGTTTGAATGGCGATTCGTCATTTTCATCATTTAAGGCTCCCGACAAGGTCATAGTTTTAACTCCGTCAACATTCAATGTAGCATCGGCAATTATTTTCCCTGTCTTATCGGTCGACACTCCTAAATCGGCTACAAATGAGCCTACACGCTCTTGCCCAAAGAAGAAATCTTCAAGAGCTACCGAACCACTTCCATTCAATCGGCCATTACCCCAATTTATTCTCAAATCGGCCGACACATCGCCCTTCATCGGGGGACTGTCGGGATCTATCACCATCCATTCCGAGAGTTGCAAATCTTTTACCTTAACAATTATATCCTCTTGATGCAATTCTCCCTCAGCATGGTCGGTATGCTCTGCATGTTCAGTATAAATTCTCACTGAACTTATTGCATTATTCACCGACACATCGGCATCGATATGTTGAGTAAACAGGTTGTAGTCTATAAAGTTTTCATCGTTAATATGCCATTGCTTATACGCAATAATAGGTTCTTCGGGGAATAGCTCAAATCTCACTATCGAATCTCCCACTTGAGCCAATGCCCCTATATCATATCCCACTTCGCCTTTTATGTTTCGATGATGCAGATAGGCCGATACCAAATCATTGGCAAGATATCCTTCCACATCAACATGTGCAAACTCATCAAGTGTTCCCGGACGATTTCCCATCACGGCATTATACATCAAAATTTTACCATATTGATGAGCCTCAATCTTAAGTGTATCTATTGCGGTAGAGCCATTACGGAAATCGCGCAAACGTGCGGTAAGGTCAATCTGGCTATCATTCTTTGCTCTGATTGCCACCCGTTTAAATTCATATCCCAATGCGGCAATTTGTTGTGCCAATAAATTATTCGGGCCCGAACGGAACAACAAAGTAAATTTAGGCAACATTTGTTGCACTTTCTCCACATCAATGCTTCGCTCCTTTATTTGGGTATTTATTTCCTCATAAGCACTCATGAATTTATCAAGCATTTCTGCGTTTGGCAATTCAGGAGTACTTGCAAGCATAGCCAAATCATCGCTCTTCAACGAGAAGTTTGTCACCGAATCATTTGCTATAGCTTTGACATTTACATCACTTATAGGCAATTCCATTTCGGGACCTACATATAGCACATTATCTACTTGCATCTCGCCATTTAAAGCCCGTTGTTTGTTATCAAAAAATCCTTTTGTAGTGATTTGTCCGGCAATCGAGCTATTGGATTCATCAAGATTAAATGCATATAAATCAAAATGACGCACATCGGCAACTACGTCCCATTCCAACGATGTACGATCAAATTTACAACTTGCCGTGAGGTCGAGGTTGGCGGTAGGATTTTCTGAATTCAGTTCTATATCTGCGTTATTACCTTCTTTCTCCACCTTGGCGCGTATCGATTCATACTTCACCCCCATATATTCGGCACTCTTAATATCGGCTTGTGCCACAACTTTCATCGAAAGGTCAAATGGGTCAAATCGCTCCCCTTTTGCGCTTAATGAACCACTCACTTTCCCCACACCATAACGAGGCACGAATGCGTCAACCGGGAATTGGTTCAAATCGAGATCTACGTCATATCCGGTTTTCTTACTATTCCATTCGGCAGTAAGAGCCATATCTCCACCATTTGTTTTTGCTTTCACATCACCCGAAATCAAACCGGGAGAAAAATCGACCAATCCCGATACCGACATTTTAGGCAACGTTATATCATCTGACAAATCATCTTCTAAATAAGCATTCACAAAATCAGCATCAATAATAGCTCCACTCACATCGAGTGTACCACGCATTTTGTCAAAATTCGACACATATGCCACATATCCTTTTGCATTGACATTAGCTCGCCCCGCAACATCGGCATATAGTTTCTTTATTGTCAAATCATCTACCGAACCACTTACATTTACATCAAGTGTGATTTTATCGTGCATAGGCATACCCTTTAGCATGGGTTTATACAGCGGAAACATCATCGCGATATCTTTCACAGCTATCGAGCCGTTCCCTTTCAATGCCACTGGCACTGTAAAATCACGACTCAAGTCGCCATCCATTCCCAAGGATCCATCTACTTTCAGATGAGAATTATTGGTTCGCAAATCAAATTTGCGAATTTGCATCAAATCCGAATCCATCACAAATTCGCCATGTCCACGCAATTTCACACCACAACGCTCCTCGGCATTGAGGTTATTGATGTTTAGTGATATTTCTGAGGCTTTATTATAGAATGAAGATATTGCCAAATCGAGATTATCGACTTGCAAATAACCAAAATCAATCCCTGCCGAGGGCTTCACCCCTGCGGTTGTATATAATGCTTTTGATTTAGTGAAATCAATCGTATCAATTTCCACAATCCATGGTTGAGATGAAGATGATTCTTTATCTTTTGTATTCTTCTTCGATTTTGTTTTATTGCTTTTCGCAGGCGTTGATGCCGAGGCGATATATGATGCGTTAAGGCGATCTCCTTTGATAGATTTTGCTTTCACCTTTTGTGCGTCCATATCAATGTCAACCGCCTCGAAATAAGCGTTTCCGAAATGCGTACCCAATGAATCAATGGAAGATTCAATCGACATGGAATATGCAAAATCTTTCAAGTTTAAGCTTTGAGCCTTTATGTGCCACGGTTTCGATTTTGTGCTATCCTCATCTTCATCACTCGTGGTTGTTGTGTCCTCTTTTATTATCATATCTACACGACCTCCTTCGAGATTCGCTTTCGATAAGTTTATCGCATTCTCATTCAACAACACTTGCGACTCATATAGCATCATCTTATTGGCCGATATGTTTATACATTGGGCAGAATCTACATGACCTATTCGATATCGAGCCGAACGAAGGAATGCATTTTCAACCGAAACTTCGCCTTTCATCAATGGCAATGGATTTACATAGGCATTAAATGATTTGGCCGCTATCAATGTATCCTTTTCGGAGTCAACTACCGACAACCCCTCAATAGTAACATTTATAGGGAAATCAATCGATAGTTTATCGAGCGTTACTTTTATATCTTGTGTCGCATTTATATGCGATACGAGTTTTGAGCGCAATTCATCTTGATACCAATCGGAATATAGAACTTGAATAGCACCAAGAACGAGCAATAGCAATGCCACTGCCGTCCACCATAATGCGCTGAGCGTTCTAAATATTATCCGTTTGATTTTCATTTCTCCTATAAACAAGCAAATTTAGCTCAAAATCACCGGTTTTGCAAATAAAAAGTGCGCATTCGACTCATTTTCAGCCTATGCGCACCTCTTTATGCATAACTTATTCGTTTATTAAGGGAACTTCTAAAAATTGCTTTATGGAGATTTATAAATTTTATTTGAGCAGATTTTTGTTTTTTGTCGAATGAGCATATTGAGCTATGCGATTGAAACAAAGGTAAAAAGATGCCAAATAAAAGCATAAAGCACATAAAAGAACATTCCCAATAACTACTATTTAATTAATTCGTGGGGCTTATATAAGTTCCCTTTAGAAATAAAAGTTCATTGAGCGAGTGTAATGCAACATTCCGCTGCCCACTTCTTGAGCCACACCTTCGCCCATTGAATTAGCCACGATAGCCAATGCAAAGCGCAATGCAGTAGCTGGGCCGTTGGCAGTAATGATATTATCAAGAGCTACGACTGGAGTGTCGCGCATCACTGCTTTCACACATTCGCCTTCAAAACCGGGATAGCATGTCGCTTCTTTTCCATCAAGAATACCGAGAGGATAAAGCACCACAGCAGGAGCCGCACATATTGCGGCAATTTTACCACCGGCTTGTGCATGAGCTTTGAGTGCTTTGCTGAGAGTTTCGCTATTGGCCAAATTGGTTGAGCCGGGCATTCCACCGGGAGCAATGAGCCATTCGGCGTTAGCCAAATCAGCCTCAGCGATAAGCATATCGGCCAATACTGGAATACCATGAGCGCCAAGCACTTTATGGTCGTCAGTAATCGACACTGTCTTTAAATCCATACCGGCACGACGCATCACATCAACAACAGTCAACGCTTCTATTTCCTCAAATCCTTCGGCTAAAAATAAAAATGATCGCTTCATAAAATTTACATTAAGTTTGTAGGTTAATAATTGATTGTTTTTTTCAACTTCGTAAAGTTATATAAAAAATAACACATCTCAAACCTTTTTTGTTTAATCCCCCTTAAGAATTTTCCTAAATATTATTAAGAATGCTACATTTGCAATTTATCGCAACCTAAAACAATATCATTCACAGATTTTCACTGACACACGCAGATGTTTATTTTTAGGACACATTTATTTTCCCTTTACACAAATAACACCAAATTGCCATCTAAAAATCAACAAAATCGACAAATTATGATAGAAATTTGTTATATTTGCAGAATAATGGCAAAAGATATAGAGAATGGACTTTAAAACATTAAATTTCACGATATTTTGCATTGGAAGCGTTGCCGACCACTTGAAGATGAGTGCTCGCGATATATATCACAAAATGCAAGAAGCAAACATTATATCGGGATATATTGTTCCATGCTACGACGTATTACACACCTTCTCAAAAGAATATATTGTGGAAGACCTCATCAATTTTATGCAGAAAAAAGGAATCTTAGTCCAATGAGAATATATCACACATCTAATATTGAAGTAGCAAAACCCAACATAAAATACTCACGAAACTACCTTGATTTCGGGAGAGGGTTTTATTGTACCATATTAGAATCACAAGCCATAAAGTATGGACAACGATTTATCAAAAAAGGAGAAAATGCCTATCTAAATATATATGAATTAGACGAAATTGTATTCACTCGATTTACTCATAAAAAATTCGAGAAATATGATAGTGAATGGCTTGATTTTGTTTTAAAAAGTCGAAAAGGAATATCAAAATCAACATTTGACATTATTGAAGGGGGAATTGCCGATGACCAAGTATTTGACACTATTGACTTATATTTTTCGGGAATATATACACGTGAGCAAGCTCTCAATCAATTAATGTTCAAAAAGCCTAACCATCAGATTTGCAATACAAACCAATCGATTCTCAACGATTTTTTGACTCATATCTCTTCTCAAAAATTATAATATAATGATTGCGAATAAAATACTATTACAACGAAAATATGCTCGTATTGTAAAGTTATTTGCCGAGAACAACCACATCTCCTACGAAGAGGCTCTAAACCTATTCTATAACTCAAAAACCTTTGAGCTAATAAGCAACGGCATTGCCGACATGCACTGCCTAAGTGATGAATATTTAGCTGAAGAACTCACGATTGAATGTTTTCCAAGCAAATAAGCTATATATATGAAACAAGTAATCCGAGTTGAGATTTTAATGCACTCAACTCGGATTACTTGTTATTAATTATTTCTGTCCAATAAAAATTTATCGGATATTGTATTTTATCAAAATTCTATTTGCTTTTTACCGGGCGAACAGTATAGCCGGCATATCTCACTATTGAATAAGATATATCATGACTAGACTCACTCGCTCTCAGCATACTCACCAATGGCAAATCTTCTGTTGTAAATGTTCCACTAACATACCATCCAATAGTAGTTTCATGGTTACGATAGCCATTGGCAATAGTTCCCGCAGCCGGAAAAAAAACACTATTCCCATTGGGGCCTGTTACTTTACAACCATTTACCCCTTCATATGTCATCCATGTAAAAGTACAATTTGTAATCAACTCGTCTAACTCGTCATGAGTAGGCAATCTCCAATCATTGCCCCATTTATGACGTGCCACATCATATTGTGTGCCACTTATTTCATCTCCAAGATACTCATATTCAGTTTCTTTATCCAATTTCCCATCATTATTCTTATCGTTATAATAGTGATAATTACTTAAAGTATAGTCATCTTTTTCCTCTAATTCTCCCCATGCATAATAGCCACCATACTGTTCAGGAGAAGAGGCTCCGACATTCCAACCAGCCCAAATAAGGCCACTCGGGAGACCTAAATCTACCTCTTGCGTCAAACTAATTCCATATTCATCTACTATAGGAGATCCTGGTTCATCATTCTCACATGATGCAAATCCCATGCATAAAGCCACACAAGCTCCAATACTAAAAATTTTAAGTTTGTTCATAATGTTATTTTATATTAAGTTAATATCTTATGAACTACAAATATATCCATAATTTACCCCCCCCCACAAGTTAAAAAAGATTAAAATCCCATATTTTTTCATAATACCCTTCTGAAAACTCCACTAAAATTTCCACCAAGTTAAACACTTCAAATAATTTTTTGTTTCGGTTTTAATTTATTACTTTTGAAGAAATTTATCACCCATGAAAATTACGACATATATATCGACTATATTAACCTCTATTTGTGGTTTATTCATATTTGCCTCTTGCTCCAATAATCAGCAATATAAGGCCGAGGGGGTGGTGTGGAATACTCAATATCACATCACTTATATCGCATCGAAAACGCTTGATGATTCCATTCAGCCGGTGTTGCGAGAGGTGGAGTTATCTTTGTCACCTTTCTGCCCCAACTCCTTAATTACTCGCATCAACAATGGCGAAGATGCAGAAGTTGACTCAATGTTAGCAACAGTATTTGAAACGTCAAAGCAAGTCAACCAATGGAGTGGCGGAGCATTTGACCCGTCAGTTTCTCCACTTATCAACCTTTGGGGATTTGGCTACAAAAATTATGGTACTCCCCCTACCCAATCACAGATAGATAGCGCATTAATGTTTGTAGGCATTGACTCTTGCTTCATAGTTGATAATCGCATTAAGAAAAAACACCCTCGCACCGAGTTTAATTTCAGTGCCATCACCAAGGGCTATGGTTGCGACATGATAGCATCAATGATGCAACAAAATGGCTGTAATGATTTCATGATTGAGATTGGTGGTGATATGGTTATTGCCGGAAAGAATCCCCAAGGAAAGCCGTGGCGTGTGATGATAGATGCACCTATCGACAACGACACGTCTATAACCCACTCATCGGCTGCAATAATCGAGGTTAGCGATTGCGGCATAGCAACCTCGGGCAATTATCGCAACTTCCGAAAAGACAAGAACGGCAAGAAAACCGGACATACTATCAATCCTAAAACCGGGCATCCGGTTATCACCTCCACATTAAGTGCTACCGTGATAGCGCCCAATGCCATGATGGCCGATGCTCTTGCCACTGCTTGCATGGCAATGCCTCACAGCGAAGCCCTAAAAATGATTGAAGCAATCCCCTCAACTTCAGCAATGCTCATAACTGCCGATTCCATCTCCGGGCAATGGAACATAGCAACCACTTCTCAATTTCCTCGAATCATAAAATAAAGCTCTTAACATCTTGTTTTTTTGCATTTTATCCTTATATTTGCAAAAAAGCAATACCATGAGAAAAATACTTATCTCCATACTTTTTGCGATTATAGCCTCCATGTTATGCCATGCACAAGATGATAGCATTTTCTATCTTATGCCCAATGAAGAGCCTATTATCAAAAAGCATATTGACAGATTAGAGATATTAAATAACAGGCTCTATAAATTAGGCATTAATACCGAACAAAAAAACATTTATTTTCATATCACTCGCGATGCTAATTCGGAAAGCATCTACTTGCGAACAAGCAAATCTGATATTTTAGGGGACAAGAGCAACCGACGCTTAATAGTTGGAGATAATTCTTATCCCATAACATTTGATTTTGATTACCAATATGCCACATTCTCCCCTATTGATTCAATTGGAAGCTATGGACATCGCGATGACACATATCTACAAAAAAGACTCATTATTGAATATAGCCCTATTATATATAAACAACATAAGTTTACCGGCATTGCCAATATTATAATTTCGGGTGACAACGGATTGAATGCAATTGAGCCAAAATTTCCAGAAATAAAAGAATTGGATTCATTAAAATATTCCACAATCAGCGATACCATTTATGTAAAGATTGCACACCACGATATGCAAGCCATTTCAATTAAAGCATGGAGCAGTTGTGACAACATTCACATTTATAACGGATCAGTCCCACCCTATTTCGACCGATATGAGACAATCCCATTGGAACAAAATCTATTTGACAATTGGAATAAGCCATCAATGCCTTCAATTTTTGAATCAGAAAAATATAACAGATCAATACTACCAAAAAATCAAAACACTTACTACCAAATAATCATTCGAAACGGATCGGCCTCATTGAGCCATTTCAAATTTTAATTTCTGTCTCACAAATTAATCCCCATTATAACGTCCACAGGGTTGTCATCACGACAACCCTGTGGGTGGTTTTAACCTTAAATCTAATACCATGAAAACACAGTGCAATATAGTAATTTGCCAACAAAACACCTAAATTCACCATTAGGTTTACTTCTTAACTAATTTTAACTCTAAATTAAATCTTTAGTTTGTAACTTTAACAACCGAATTAAAAACTAATAATATCATGAGAGTAAAAATCCTTGTTGTTGACGACGAAGAATCGATTTGCGAAATACTAAGATATAATCTTGAAAAGGAAGGCTATGAGGTTGACTGTGCCTATAGTGCCGAAGAAGCTTTGGCTCACGACCTTGCTAGTTATTCAATATTCATCTTAGATATAATGATGGATCGCATTAGCGGTTTTGACTTTGCAAAACGACTCAAAAACAACATTGCAACCGAAAATACTCCCATTATATTCTGCTCGGCTCTCGACGGAGAAGACGACACCGTGATGGGGCTTAATATTGGTGGAGACGATTATATTACCAAACCATTTGTAATCAGCGAGGTTCTTGCTCGTGTGAGAGCAGTGTTGCGACGTTCTCACATCGCTCAACACCATGCATATAATATCTCAAAAAGCATCTACGAGCCCGACATCACTTTTAAAGCACTACGCGTAGACCGAAATGAGAAATTGGCCTACGTGAACGGCGAAGATATCCAGCTCACAAAAACCGAATTCGACATTTTATTGTTTTTCCTTACACACCGTAATCGCATTTACTCGCGCGAAGAGATAATACGCCAAGTGTGGGGTTGCGACGTGGTGGTTACAAATCGCACAATTGACACCAATATCACCCGGCTTCGCAAGAAACTCGGTGACTATGGCAACAACATAATCACTCGTTTAGGATTTGGATATGGTTTTAAAGAAGCCATTTAGCTATCAATGGCGACTATTCTTCCCTCTTGTCGCTTTGCTGTGGTTTACAATCGCAGCAATGGTGACGTTTCAATATCGACGAGAAAAAACATATCGTAGCGAAACTGTAAAAAACCAACTTGAGTTTGTTACTCAACGCGTTGTCTATGCCTATGAGCATAATGCTAACTTGGAGCCATTTATGGACTTCATCAATGAATATTTCAAACAATCGGTTTATAACGGGGCACGAATTTCGGTCTACAATATCACAACCAATGAGTTGATATACTCTTTAGGCGAGCCCATTAAACTCAACAAGACCGAAGCCGACAAACGACCAAACTTCTTCTACTCGGAACAACTTTGTAAGAATGGCGAAGTTATCGTTTATACAGCCATGCCCTACACCATGAGTTTAACGGAGGCTCTTGCACCCGATAGCACCATGTGGGTAACCATTATACTCTTGGCCTTATTTGTTACAATAATAGCATTTATATCGACTTTTTATATTGGGAAAACGGTAAAACTACTCCGCAATTTTGCCAAACAAGCTGCAACAGAGAAACATCTTGATGCTACATTTGAATTTCCTAAAGATGAACTTGGCGAGGTGTCACAACAAATCGTAAATCTCTTCAATAGCAAAACAAAAGCAATTGAAGAGAGCGAGAAGGAGCATAAAGTTGCTCTTGCCGCCATTGAAGAGAAAAGTCGAATGAAACGTGAGCTAACAAACAACATCAACCACGAAATCAAAACCCCGGTAGGAATTATAAAAGGATATGTCGACACGATTGCCGATGACCCGGAAATGCCCGACGGCACTCGAAATCATTTTATTTCAAAAACACAAGAGCAAATAACACGTTTATGCAACTTGCTCAACGACATCTCCACTATCACGCGTCTGAACGAAACAACCGCAGCTATTCCCACCGAAAAACTTAATTTCCACGACTTAGTTTACACCATTGTTAACGATGTGATTGAATCGGGGTCAAACAATGATATGGAATTGACCTTCGACATTCCTCTCGATTGCATTATCGATGGCAACTCATCGTTGCTTAACAGCACTATTTCTAACCTGATTAAAAACTCTGTAGCCTACTCTCGTGGCACATTAATGCGGCTAAAATTAGTAGCAGAAGATGATGATTTCTACACATTCAAATACTATGACAATGGCACCGGCGTAGAAGAGGAACACATTCCTCATCTTTTCGACCGCTTTTATCGCGTAGATGCCGGGCGTTCACGTAAAGCCGGTGGCACCGGGTTAGGGCTCCCTATCGTAAAAAACACTATTCTCACCCACGGAGGGAAAATAACAGTAAGAAATCGTCCAAAAGGTGGCCTCGAATTCACTTTCAGCTTGCCTAAATCAAAATAGCAAACAATAAAAACGCAGAATTTAATCAAGTAAATTCTGCGTTTTTATTCTATTATATTTGCGTCTAATAAACTTCAGTGGTTTGTCGCGCGACATTATCCCAATCATAGCCTGACAAATCATATTCATATGCTTGCTCGCAGGAATAGGTATTCTCTATTTTATCGGCTAAATCATTAGCGTCACACTTCTTAGCATAACATTCTTGGGGCAATTCAATGAGATGCGTTGCCGAAATATCCGACACAACCATAGGTAAACCATAGTTCATTGCTTCAAGCATCACCAAGGGGAAACCTTCATTTTCAGAAGACAAAACAAACATGCGCGCATGGCTATATAACTGACGGAGATTTTCACCGCCAACAAAACCGGCAAAAATCACCTTCTTATTCACATCTAACTCTTTAAGATGTTGCAAATGTCCATCGCCATGATCGGCAGCTCCGGCTATTACCAATTGTTTCACACAATCGAGTTTATTCACTGCCTCAACAAGATATTCAAATCCCTTCTCAGGAGTGATACGCCCCACTCCTAGCACATATTCGCCTTTTATTGCGCCTATTTTTTCAAGATAGTCAACGCTCTCACTGCGTGTGATAGCGTCGATTCCATTAGGGATATATACCGATTTCTTTTGTATCGACTCAGGAGCCTTCTCCATTTGAAATTTGTTTACAAAAATGATTTTATTAGCAAATCCAAATGACAATGACTCACTCATGCGAAGTATCATTTTGGCTACAGCACCCCATTTTTTGTGTTCATAATTGGGGCTATGATAAGTAATCACCACCTTAAAGCCAAATAACCGCAACAAAGGGGTAAACATTCCGGGGCCAATGTTATGAATATGCACCACATCTACTCGATGAAACAACAAGTGCATACAACACAAAAAAGTGTGAAATACTGCCTCAAAACCTTTAATGCGGGTAGAAGGAAGATCCACAAATGAAATTCGCGGATAATGGGCCAATCTTGTTTCTGACGACAAATACGGACGGCGACGATACACCTTTATCGCTTCAACAAAACCGCCAAAGCGTGGATACAAACATTCGCAGTGACGCTCCACGCCTCCTTGAATATCAGGAAATCCTCTTGTGCCTATTACCGCTATTCTCATTTATACAATTCTTTTAATTGTTTATAATGAGTGTCAAACGAGAATCGTTCTTGCGATTGCTGAGCAATTTGCTTATAATTATATTTATCTGACTGCATTACTCGAGTGATTGCCTTTTGCATATCTTCAACATTGCCCGACTCAAATTTTTCGCCCCATTCGGGTTCTATTAATTCGGGAATACCTCCAATATTCGCCCCCACAATGGGAATACCGGCACACAAAGCCTCGATAACACTCAAAGGATTATTTTCGTAACATTCCGAAGGCAACACAAGGCATTTAGCCGACAATAATATTTCGGCAACCTTCTCTGCCGGTTGATGTCCTAAGAACTCTATATTTTCACATTTACCATACTCCGCGATAAATCCGTCATACAGATGCCCACCGCCTACAAGTTTGAGTTTATATGGCAAATCTTTTGCAGCCTTGAGCAATGTTGCCACACCTTTTTCTTCAGATAGGCGTCCCACATACACATAAAAATCCTCACGAGTATCAGGAATTTCCACGCTCTTTAATTGGTCAAGCTTTATAGGGTCAACGAAGTTACAAACCACTTTCAATTTATCCTCTTGTAATCCCGCCTTTAGCATTTGTCGTTTGATAAACGCACTTGGACAAACGAAGTAGTCGACATAGCGTTGGAGCTTCTTCACATTCCATTTTTTTGCCTCGAAATATGCCAAAACACTTGCCGGCAGACTTTCTTTGAAGCAACGTTCTTTTACAACGTTAAACTTTGAAGTGAAGCATTTCTCACATATTGAGCCTCTATTGAGACAGCTATATGCCGGGCAAGCCAATTTATAATCGTGTAATGTCCAAACGACTTTGCAACCAAACTCTTTTGCGAGTTTTACAACCGCCGGAGAGAGATATGAATGCACATTGTGAAGATGCACAATGTCGGGTTTAAATTCTTGTAATGCCTTTTTAAACGACGATTTTATTCCTTGAAAGCCCATAGTTCGCATCGCAAACTTTATTCTACCGCCCAAGCCTCCTGAGAAATCCACTTGCGAAGCAGTGTAAAAATTTGCCGGAGATAAGTTTTGAGGATAGTCCATCGTAAAGACACCTATCTCATAACCACGCTTTTCAAGGTCGTTGGCCATATTAATGGCTACAACCTCGGCACCGCCTCGGGTATAATAGAATTTACTAACAAGTAATATCTTTTTTTCCATAAAAAATACGTTTCTTAATAAGAAACGTATATAATTAACCTTTTATTACATCAATCAACATTTATCTGCCACGAGTTTTTGCATTATTGCGAAAAGCTGATTGTTAACGATATTTGACCACTCGTATTTTTCCATTGATTTTCGTATTTCGGCAGAGTTGAATCCGCTTCTATCCATTTTATGATATTGCTCCAACGCCTCACAAAACGATTCGGCATTATCATCACAAATCAATCCATTCACCGGTTCAATCAAAATTCTATTTTCATATGTATTGGTAGCGATGCAATACATTCCCGACAACACATATTCATAGATTTTGGTAGAAGGTTGACATTCGTAATATGGAGTCATTGGCACATATGCAACCCCAAGATTTGCTTGCATAAAAAATGGTTTCAAATCCTCATAGTTTATACGCCCATGAAATACCACCTTCCCTTCAAGTTGATTTTCTTTTATCAACGATTTAATCTTATCCTCTTCATGTTGCATGCCAAAGCCTACAATATCATAATGGAAATCAACCTCAGGATATTTTTTATTAAATAGGATTAATCCCTCAATTGTTTTGTCGATATCGCGTTGTTTAAGAGTGCCAACATAGAAAAGTCGCAAATCATCATATTCTTTTTGGTTTTCACAAATCACATCTGCTCCAAGCGGAATTATATCAAAACTACCACTCTTCAACTTCAATTTCTTCGACAATGACTCCGATAAAATCATTGTTCGGCTAAACTTATTAGCCTCTTTTTTTATCAGCCAATTAAAGAATGAGCGTTTTAATGCGTTTTTATTCACATCACCCGAACGGATATCCATAATTGATGGTGTCGTTCCAAAATACTTAGTCAACATCGAGCAACATTTGAAGTAAGAACACAATATCACATCAAATGAATATTCTTGCATTATCTGTTCAAGGCGCTTGCAAAATTCCAATCGCCATTTCACACTATTTGGCTCATCTACATAAATAGGTGTAACCAAGTCCAATTCCATTTTTTTCAAATGGTAGTCATTACATAGATAAACTATACGATGACCTTGTGCCGATAAATGCTTACAATAATGATAATATCCTGCATTATATCCAAATTGGCCTTGATTTATCATCAATATATTCATTTCTATCCTATTTTAGCAATGATTCTACATTTATTGAATACAATCTGCGCTTGCCATCATGTCCCGATTCGAAATAGACATGAGTACCTTGCATATTCCATTTTGGGTGCAAGTCAATTCGTCCCGGTCCTTTATATTTCAAAGGTTGATAAAAACGGCCAAGACAAATGAGTTTATCAGTCTTAATATTGTAAAGATACAATCGCGACATCGCATCATGACCGGGATAACTATCAGTTACCATCCACTCCCCTTGATTGATTGTTGATGGGTGACCGTCGGTTACTGGGAGTTTTTTTGACAACAATTTGCGGTTATCGGTTTTATCCTCAAACATCACATATGCATCACCCGTTTCGGGAGTGTGGCAAAATGAGACTATCCGGTTATTATCAACCCAATATGAGTGAGAAGTCATTTTGTCGCCATTGAGGATATACATATCAGAGCCATCGGCATTAGCTGTTATCAAACGCATATAACGTCCCTTAGGACCTACCCAACGATGTAGGAACATAAAGCGTTTTCCGTCGGGTGAAATATCTATATGATTAACCTTATGTCGAGCTCCCTCCATAGTTTCGGCTGGCTTAAGATCGATTAATTGTTGCAAAGTGATAATCAATTTCACCTCTTTTGTTGCCACATCAACATGCCATATTCCATCGGCATCATTCATAGGCATCTCAAAATTTTTATGGCAGAAATACCCGTAATCGGGACGCATCACCGCCAATCGGTCAAAATTGAGCGATAACGCAAAATCTTCTTGCTTTGAGAGCGCATATACAGGCATGGGCAATGTGTCAATTTCTTTTTGAGCATCGACATCATAAACCACTCCTTCATATTTATCGGTAGATTGATTATATCGATTATAGTATGCGCGATTAGGGTTGGTGTAGCCCCATTGCGACATACAACCTTGTTGCAAGTTATATGCTTTAGTCTCCCCTATCTCATGTTCACCATTGGCGTCACGATAATAAAGTGCGATGCAATCCTTTCCCGTAGGCACACAATAAAGCACTTGCCCTTTATGATTTTCGGGCGATACATTGTAATAGCCAAAATACGACATAGGAAAATCTGAGACAGCGTTCAAATTCAATTCTTGAGACACCACCTCAGTAGGAGTATAAAAACCTTGTTTTATGTATCTTAAATAAATATAACGCGCATAGGCGTAAGGTGGGCGCAAAATCGCTTTTGCTATTTTTTTCATTTTTTCTTGAGTCTTGATTTTAATTCGACTGCAAGATACTCAAAAATTTCGACTTTGGCAACTTTCATAACAACCAAATACACCCCAATGAAACATATTGCTTGAGCCACAAGCAATACCAAGTAATGCATATCAACGAATGTGAGCGAATATGCCGCTGCCGAAGCAATCGCTGTCACAATCAAATTGGGCAACATATCACGCAACTGGCTAAATATTCCATACCCGGTATATTTCCCTGTAAAATATCCGTTTAAGAAGAATTCTATAACTGAGTTTATTGCCAATGCCCACATTATACTAATAGCCCCATACCCCATATATATGAAGGCCATGATTAATCCTAATCCAAGAACTTTCTTTATTATTTCGAGATATAATACTATACCACTTTTACCAACAGCCTTAATGGCATTTATATTGGTATTATGAATTACCAATAGAAAACCAAAACCTCCACACAACCATTGAAAATAAGGCACCGATGGTATCCATTGTTCTCCAAAAAGCAATCTAAAGATTGGCTCTGCCATAATCACAAGACACATCATCAATGGGAAGTTCAAAAAAGTCAAAATTTTCACACTTCGACTCAACCCACGTTTTAGCTGTTCTTTATCATCTTGTAGCTTTGAGAATATTGGAAATGTCACTTGATTTACTATCGTCATTATTGATGTCACAGGCACATCTTGCAAATGTTTTGCTTGCGAATAATACCCAACTTCGGCTTTTGAAAAGTATTTACCAAATATCAATACTAACAAATTGCGATATGCCTCGCTTAGCAAATTGGCAAGTAATAATTTTGAGCCATAGCGAAACAACGTGTTAAACGATGTTTTGCTAAAAGTGAGAATGGGTCGCCACGACGACAAGATCCACAAAAGCGCGCTTTTAACCACACTATTTACCACATATTGCACTACCAAGCTCCATACTCCCATTCCATAAACAGCCGCAACAATAGCGATTACCGATGACAACAAAGCGGCTCCCACTTTTACGATGGTGATTTTCTTGAAATCAACCTCTTTCATCAAGAGATTATTCTGCACCGCACCAAAAGCATCAATTACCACAACTGCGCCAAGCACTTTTATTAGTTGAGCCAACATCGGCTCATTATAGAATGAAGCTATCGCATCAGCCCCAAAATATAATGCGGCATAACACACCACCGCTACTGCCAAATTAGTGTAAAAGACGGTAGAGCAATCAACAGTAGTAATTTTTTGTCGCTGAATTAAAGCATTTCCAAGACCTCCGTCAATCAACATTTGAGAAATCATCACAAACGCCATCAAAATACCCACAAGACCAAAATCATCGGGTGTGAGTATTCGCGCCAATACTATATTGGCTGTAAAGAGAATCAATAATGAGCCAAAGCGCTCACAAAAACTCCAGAATATACCTTTGACGGCCTTTTGCTTTATATCCTCTTGCGACATTTCTATTTCTTTCAATTATAATTTACCATCGGCATTGCCATCGAGCATCCACTTCACATCGTAAACAACGCTATTCTCAGTCAATAACGATTTTACATCGAGCGACTTGAACTCATTATGTGCTACTGCCACGATAGCTGCGTCGTATTTTTCGCCGGCAGGCAATTCATTGTGAATTTCCACGCCATATTCGCGTTGAGCGACAGCGGCATTTGCCCATGGGTCATAGACCATTATATCAATATTGTACTCTTTTAGAGCATTGTAGATATCTACCACCTTAGTATTACGCACATCGGGGCAATTTTCTTTGAAAGTGAAGCCCAACAACGCTATACGACTGCCATTAACTTGGACACCCTTCTTAATCATCAACTTCACCACTTGCGAAGCCACATATTCTCCCATGCTGTCATTCATGCGACGTCCGGCAAGGATAATTTCGGGATTATATCCATAACGTTGAGCACACATAGCCAAATAATATGGGTCGACACCGATACAGTGACCGCCAACCAATCCGGGACGGAAAGGCAAGAAATTCCATTTTGTTCCGGCTGCTTCAAGCACAGCTTGTGTATCAATACCCATTAGATTGAAAATTTTCGCCAATTCGTTTACAAAGGCTATATTTATATCACGTTGTGAATTTTCGATAACTTTAGCGGCCTCAGCCACTTTGATTGTAGGGGCAAGATGTGTGCCGGCAGTGATTACCGATGAATACACCTCATCGACAATCTTTCCAATTTCGGGAGTTGAGCCCGATGTCACCTTTTTAATTTTTTCTACGGTGTGTAGCTTATCACCCGGGTTAATGCGTTCGGGAGAATAACCGGCATAGAAATCCACATTATATTTCAACCCCGACACACGTTCCACCACAGGGATACATTCATCTTCAGTCACTCCGGGATATACAGTTGATTCATAAACCACGATATCATCTTTAGCGATAACCTTACCCACAGTTTCACTTGCTCCATAAAGAGGAGTCAAATCGGGATTATTGTCACGGTCGACAGGAGTAGGCACTGCCACCACATAGAAATTGCAGTCGCGAATTTCTTCCACATCGGCAGTACATTTAAATCCGTTGGCTATTGCACTTTGCAACAAATCATCGGCCACTTCAAGTGTCGCATCATGACCTTGCATCAATGCATCAACACGAGCTTTATTCATATCAAAGCCCACTGTAGTATATTTCGTAGAGAATAGGCGAGCCAATGGCAATCCCACATATCCAAGACCTATTACCGCAATCTTAATTTCTTTATTCATAACTATCTTTTATTTAAGGTTATTCCAATACCAGCCACACGCTTCTTTCAATCCTTGTTTCATGCTGAATTTAGGATCGTAGCCCAATAAACGTTTTGCCTTATCCACACACGCAAGTGAATGAGGGATATCTCCCACTCGATTAGGCCCATGAGTAGGTATAACGTTAGCAATTTCGGCATCGTATTGCGACAAGTATTCTTTTAAATATTCTACTAATTGATTCAATGTTGTGCGCTCTCCATAAGCCGTGTTATAGATTTGGTTTACAGCATCGCTGCCTGCTTCGGCTTGAAGAGCGAGATCATTCATTTGTATCACATTATCGATATAAGTGAAGTCACGGCTATACTCACCATCTCCATTGATGTTTGGAGCTTCGTGAGCCATAAATTTCTTTACAAACAAAGGAATTACCGCGGCATAAGCACCATTGGGATCTTGACGGCGTCCAAATACATTGAAATAGCGCAAGCCTATGAATTCAAGGCCATAAGTGCGGGCAAACACATCGGCATATAGCTCGTTGACATATTTAGTGATTGCATAGGGCGAAAGCGGACGTCCGATAACGTCTTCCACCTTTGGCAATGACTCACTATCGCCATATGTTGACGAACTTGCAGCGAATACAAATCGTTTCACACCGGCATCGCGCGATGCGACAAGCATATTCAAAAATCCGCCCACATTCACATCATTTGATGTGATAGGATCCTTAACCGAACGAGGCACAGAACCTAATGCCGCTTCGTGAAGCACATATTCCATACCGTCAACAGCCTTGCGACAATCGTCGAGGTTGCGAATATCTCCTACGATTAATTTAAATGTATCGGGATATTGCTCGATAAGTGGCAACAAATTTTCGATATGTCCTGTTGCAAAATTATCAAGACACACCACATAATCACCTTTTGCCAAAAGGTATTCACATAAATTTGAACCAATAAATCCGGCTCCTCCGGTTACTAATATCTTGCGCATAATTATTATGTTGTTTCAATCATTTTATTTTCTTCTGAATTCCATCGCAATGCTTGCGTAAATATATAGAAAAAGACCAATGAAGGGAAGCAATATGCCAACATATCATTATAGAATAATATAATAAGCACTTGAATTACAACAAAGGCAATTATCCCTAATTCGATCTTCTTTTCTTTTATTCTCAAACTACATAATCTAAACCACATCCAAGTGAAGAACATTAATGCAAACAATCCTATCTGAATATACATCTGATAGCTATATGGAACGGAACCTCTCAACAACCATTCGTTGTCCATATAAAATTCCGATCGAGCAATCATCGTTCCTCCTTTAAATTGACCAATGCCATAACCGGTAATAGCATGACCCGGATATTCGGCATTCAACTCCGGAATAAGCGCAATCTTGGTAAAACGAGGCAAGTCGTTCGAGCCATCAATCGCCAAATCCTCACCATGGTCATATAGATACTCCATCCAATCGACGATATCATTATCATCTCCTGCAAAGAGATATTCATTCATATAATAATCTACCGACATCACATCGTCTTTATTCCCGGTTGCCGATGTGTATACATTAAATAATATTATCACAATAGCTATTACGATAGGTGACGACACCATTAATCGCACAAACATGCGTCGGTCGATAGGCATTAGCAATATAAAATAGAGGATAAAAAATATAAAACTGATTTTAGTTTCATTCAAGAAGGTGGGATATAACAATATCACAAGCCATTTATTCTCAATCAAAGAACCCACATATCGTTCAGGATCCATTCGTTTCTTTAGCAAATAAAACGACACGAGATAAATAAGTATTGACACAATGCCCGAGAACCCATTACCCATCGATCCTCCACCATGGTCGTTTGCGCCATACTTCACAAACTGGAAAGTGATACACAATGCTTGTACAATCAAGAAAATAAACAATGTACGGTCAAACCTCTTGACAAATTCCTCCTCTATCTCGCTTTCATAAAGATAGCGCAATATTGGCAATAATGATATCAAGTATACAAACTCACGCAATCCATTTGCATAGAAGCCGGCTCCATATCCATTATAAATACACGTTATACCATATCCCAATACGAGGAATGAAATAACAAAAATCTTGTCCCATTTATCTTTAAGCACCCAAAAACCAAGAAATAGCATCACCACATCAAACAAAAAGAATAATGGTGATTCAATGCTTAACAAGAAAGGAGCAATCTCTTCGCTAATAAAACCAAAAGTGCACCACACCCAAAAGAGTGCGAGCACTATATTCATCACTATTTTTGATTTACTTAATAGCATTTGTTTTAAAAGCGACATAGAGACAGCTACTAATGTAACTATCCCTATGTTATGTTTCGTTATTTATTAATCATCTTTTTTTGACCCATAACCATAGCCGTAGCCATGTGACAATTTGGGATTTGTGTCGTTTATTACAACGGCTACATTCTTGAGTTGGCCACGTTCAACCACTGAGTTGAGGTATTTTATGAAGCTTTTCTTAGTGTACTTGGCTCGCGACACATAGAGTGCAACATCGCTATATTTTGTCAACGAGAACGAGTCTGACACAAGGCCTATCGGAGCAGAGTCGATAATTACATAATCATATCGCGCCTTCAACTCATTTATCAATTGATCTAATCGGCTATTCAACAACAATTCCGATGGGTTTGGTGGTACCGGTCCGGCTACTATGATATCGCAATTAGCATGACGATTAACCAAATCTTCAATATTATCAACCGCGCCCGACAAGTAATTTGTTACACCCGGAGAAGAAGGCAATTTAAGATTTTGAGCCAACATTGGCAGGCGGATATCCAATCCCACCAATACCACTTTTTTATTCATCAAGGCTAATGACTCGGCAACGTTCATTGACACAAATGTTTTACCTTCACCACTGCAACTTGATGTCACCATCGCAACTTGTCCACAATCCGAGTTTTTCACAGGGAACATAAATTGCAAGTTACTACGCAACAGACGGAACAATTCAGCGATAGGACGAGTTGACTTCTCACTCACTACGATAGGATTGTCCTTTGCTCGACGAGAGTGACAAATCTCACCTATTACAGGCAATGATGTCAAACGACTTAGTTCCTCTATTGATGCAAACTTATTACTCATCAAGCTTCTTACATATAGCCACATTGCCGGCATCAAAATTCCGAAGAAGAATGCCAACATCACTACCATCATTTTATTGGGAGCAATAGGTTCATTGAAAGCGAATGCTTCGTCAACGATTTTTCCTTTAGGAGTGGTAGCGGCAAGAACTAATTGGTTTTCCTCTTTCTTTTGCAACAAGAAACTATATAATTGATTCTTGATTGATTGGTCGCGTTTTAATTCAAGGAATTCTCTTTCTTGAGCGGGAATTTCGCTTAACTTATCGTTTGATTCTGTTTCTTTGGCGCGAAGTTCTTCGAGCTTAACCGATGCATTATTAACAGCTCGTGTGATTGATTTTTTGATATTCTTGCGAGTAGCATCGATTTGGTTCTTCAAAGTCACCAACATTGAGTTGTCGCCATAAGCATTTTCTTCCAACTCTATTTTTTTACTAATCAAAGAGTTGTAAGATGCGATTGCGCCATCAACTCCGGGTATATCGGGGGTGAATGGCATCATTGAATAATTATTTGTAGAGTCATTAAAGAAATCGTCGGCCATTTTGAGCACCTCATATGATGTTTCAGCAGCGAGCAAGGCATTTTCAACCGTACCTTTCTTTTGCATCAAATATTCGGCTTCGGCACCAACATCAACAATTTTTTTATCCTCTTTATAACGTTCAATATCCTTTTCCGATTTTGCTAATGATATATATAATGTATCTAATCGTTCCTCGATGAATTTACCTGTATTTACCGCCATTTCATCTTTTTCTTTTTGACCTCGACGGTTATACAATTCAATCATCTTATTCAATAGGTCTTTACCTCGTTGAATATTTATATCTTCATAATACAATGAAATGCCATTAGCTTTCTTCTCTGATTTTTGAACGCTCAAATCTTGAGCAAGACTCTCTGCGCTTAATGAATTCCCCGAAACCAAAGCTACAACTGTAATAGGCTTGCCTGGTTGGTAGAATTTTGTTTTATTTATTGAATACAAGCCATAAGGTGTTTTCACTACCATAGGCAATTTATCACCGGTCACCTCTGTCACGGTTTTAAATCTACCCTTTGTAACCTTTACTAAAACACGGCTTAAATCGGCATTTGCTTCAATTTTAAACTTTAGGCTTGTTGACAATGTATCAAACAACTCCTCAGGTGCAGAAATTACTATTGGTGAATTATTATAGTAATATTTTTTCTTCAACTCATTTTCAGGAGAATAATATGAGCGGTTCAAGCCCAATTCTTTTATCGCTTGAACACGGATTGAATGAGCACCCATCACAAGCACTTCATCTTCAATATTGCTTCCGCCAACGCCTCCGAGCGACAAACTTTGCATAAGCGAAGAGCCCATTGAACCCGCACCCTCATCATAAGCGACAAGCACCTTGGCATGAATACTATACACCGAGTGCTTTGCATAAAGGAAAACTACCGCCAACGATAGGCATAAAATCAACGAAAGTAGAAACATCCACCAATTTCTACGCAAAGTGGCGACAATTTGTCCCACATCAATCATATCATTATTTGTTGATTGTTTTTTCTCCATTTTTATTTAACTGCAAGAGCAATGATTAATGACACAATAACTGAGGTAGCGCTTACGATTGTAGACACTACCGAAATTTTAAATGAATTGTTTTGATTATACATCGCATTTTCTTGACGTATCTCGTTAGGTTCCACGTAAATCACATCATTTTGTTTAAGATAGAAATATGGCGATGTCAAAATATCTGAGTTATTAAGATTAAATCGGTAATAAATTTTCTTGTCACCCTCTTCGCGAATAAGCAACACATTTTCACGTTCACCATATTCAGTCAAGTCGCCCGCTTCGGCCAATGCATCAAGAACTGAGAAACGCTCTTTTTTCACCGATATAGCACCCGGTGTTTTCACCTCACCAAGCACATTTACTCTAAAATTAACAAATTGCACTCTCACGATTGGGTTAGAAACGTTTTTGCCTATTTGTTTTTCCAATTCGTCTTTCAACTGCAATGTAGTCATTCCTGCCACATGCATTTTGCCCAACACAGGAAATTGAATATCTCCATTAGCATCAACGATATAGGTTTGTTGCTGAGGTTGTGTTGCCGAGATCACCGCGTCACGAGTGGCAGGATTAGATAATGGCAAATTATACATTGCCGATGCGGCCGGCACCGTGGTAGTAACCGTTATCAACAATTCATCATCAGGAATTATCTTTATACTATAGTCCTTATCGGCCATTTGTGCCACTTGAGCAGAGTCAATATCCTCAAAATAAGGCAACTTAGTTGTATATACTGTTTGACATGACGAAAGTGCGACAGCAGCCAACACAACCGCGCACAGCAAATGTAATTTCATATTCGCTTTATAAATTATATTTCTCATTTAACTTTATAACGCACTTTAACATCTATTATTATTAAAGACGTCATATTTTTTTTGCGACTGCAAAGTTAATCATTTCCTCATCGAAAAAAAAGATTTTACATATTTAATAAAAAACACTTATTCTTTTTACTGCTCTATTTTTATTTTACAGATTATGTTTGTAACTTTGCACTCTTAAAATTTTTCACCAATATGCTTGCACAGTTTTTTGCTTTCGACATATCTCCTGTTTCTATCGTATTTTTGTGTCTTGCAACGATATGCGCAATATTTTTGCTCACATTTTATCGTGCCCGCATTGCCCGCATTGCATCTCACAAAAAAAACTGCGAACCAACTATAATCAACAACAACCCGGCTCAGCAAATCGAAGAAGAGGAACCTGCTCAAGAAGAGGACTCCGACTCACCTTTCATGCTCGATTTCTCCGTCGAAGAGCCCGAAACTTCTATACTACTTCCTCCGCTACCATCGGCTTCGGTTATTGTATATTCCAATGATGAGGCTTCAAACCTTGCCGTGCTTCTTCCTCAAATACTCAAGCAAGACTATCCTGCCCCATTTGAGGTTATCGTTGTTAATGACGGGTCGGCCGAATCTACAAGCGATGTGGTGAGCGAACTTCAATTAACCTACCCCAACCTATATCACACATACACTCCCGATCGTTCTCGCAACCTTTCAAGAAAGAAACTTGCTCTCACCATAGGGATTAAAGCTGCACGATACGACATTATTGTGTGCGTAAACGCCAACTCTCGAGTAAATTCCCGCCATTGGCTATCATTAATGACTCGAAACTTCAAAGATGGCATCGATGTTGTTATTGGATATGCAACCCCCAACGCTGAAAACGACACATTTAAAGGACGCCGCCGTCGTGCTTTCGACCGCGCTGCCGAAGCTGTCATTTACCTATCGGCCGCAATAGGAAATGCTCCATTCCGTGGCTTTAGCTACAACCTTGCCTATCGTCGCAATTGCTTCTTCGACAACAAAGGCTTCTCTCGCTCACTAAATCTTCATTTCGGCGACGATGACATTTTCATCAACGAAATCACCACACCCCGCAACACCGCTGTAGAGCTATCTGACGACTCTATCGTTGAGTGCTGCTTCCATCACCCTGTTGTGTCGCACAACATTTTAAAACGAAGATATAATTACACAGCAAAATACCTCCGACAAAACTCTCAATTATTCTTTGGAGCTTGCTCTTGCGTAGCGTGGGCTTGGCTTATTTCCTCCATCTTAGCCATAGTCGCAGCCTTGCCACATTTGATTCCCACCCTATTCATCTTCGCACTCACATTTGTCCTCGCCCTTGCTTTGTGGATTCCTCTCATCATCACTTGGCGAAAAGCAATGACGGCTTTAAAATCTCGACGCCTCATGATGACCATTCCTTGGCTCATATTAACCCGTCCTTTCTACAATGCGATATACAAGGTGAAAAACAAAATCCATTATCGTAAAAACCACACTTGGATATAAGAAAAGGGTTCGTTTCTCATGAATTGGATAATACTATTTATTGCCGGACTGTTTGAAGTTGCCATGACTTTTTGCCTTGGCAAGACCAAAGATACCGAAGGCATCGAATTTTATCTATGGATTGCAGGATTTGTAATCTCCACCATTCTGAGCATGGGACTGCTTGCCAAAGCCATACAAACACTCCCTATTGGCACAGCCTACGCAATATGGACAGGCATTGGCGCACTCGGCACCGCTCTAATAGGCATCTTCGTGTTCAAAGAACCCACAAACTTCCTCCGTCTATTCTTCATCTTCACCCTCTTCGCATCTATCATCGGCCTAAAAGTAGTGTCGTAACCCCATTTTTGCAACCCTTTACACAAATAATTTAGCTACTCACAAATCGTGCGCAGCTCGGGTAAGTGTTGCCTGAAAATTCTGTTCACAAGGCATATTGAGGCAATAACCATTTGATTATGAGTGGCAACCTCTCCGGATAACAAGCTGCACCCATACAAAAAAAAAGAGTCTCAACGAAATCGTTGAGACTCTTTAGCCAGTCGGGGTGAGAAGATTCGAACTTCCGACCACACGCCCCCCAGACGCGTACTCTAACCTGGCTGAGCTACACCCCGGTTTGCCTTAAAAGCGGTGCAAAGGTAGATACTATTTTTTAATCGTGCAATAGAGGCATATATAATTTTACATTTTTTCACTATTAAGTTATATTTTGCAATATCTAAAAAAGTAGTCCATTCTATGGGTAAAAAATTTTGTCAAAAAATAAAATTTTAGTATCTTTGTTAGCTGAAAAGAAGGGTTTTCATCTCCCCTCATAACACAAGGTAAAAAACGAAAAAACAATAAAATAAGACTCCAAATTTATGGCAGAATTAGAAGAGGAATATAGCGCCAGTAATATTCAGGTCCTTGAAGGCTTGGAAGCAGTGCGCAAACGTCCTGCAATGTACATTGGCGACATCAGCGTCAAAGGGCTACACCACTTGGTGTATGAAGTAGTCGACAACTCAATCGACGAAGCCCTTGCCGGTCATGCCAACAATATCGATGTTACAATCAACGAGAACAACTCAATCACAGTTGTCGACAATGGTCGCGGTATCCCTGTCGACATGCACGAAAAAGAGAACAAAAGCGCGCTTGAAGTAGTATTGACAGTGCTTCACGCCGGAGGTAAATTCGACAAAGGCTCTTACAAAGTGTCGGGAGGTCTCCATGGTGTGGGTGTGTCGTGTGTAAACGCGCTTTCATCATACCTAAAAGCCGAGGTGCATCGTGGTGGCAAAATCCACGTTCAAGAATACGCCTATGGCAAGCCCACAACCGAGCTTCGCGTTGTAGGCGACACCGACCACACCGGAACAAGTGTCACATTCTTGCCCGACAGCTCAATTTTCACCGAAACCGTCTACGATTACAACACGCTTGCAAATCGTCTCCGCGACTTAGCATTCCTTAATGCCGGCATAACATTGAAATTGACCGACAAGCGTGTAGTTGACGAAAACGGGGTAGCTAAAAACGAGACATTCTACTCTCAAGATGGTCTTCGCGAATTTGTTGAATATATCGATGGCAACAAAGAATCACTCATCAACGATGTAATCCACCTCAACACCGAGCGTCAAGGCATTCCTGTTGAAGTAGCATTGACCTACAACAACACTTTCAACGAAAATGTTTACTCTTATGTAAACAACATCAACACCATTGAAGGTGGTACTCACTTAACAGGTTTCCGTCGCGGCTTGACTGCAACCTTGAAGAAATATGCCGAAGACAACAAAATGCTCGACAAAATCAAGATTGAGATTGCGAGCGACGACTTCCGTCAAGGTGTAACTGCCGTTATTTCGGTAAAAGTGATGGAACCTCAATTTGAAGGTCAAACAAAAACCAAGCTTGGCAACAACGAAGTTATCGGAGCCGTACAACAAGCCGTAAGCGAAGCCCTTCGCAATTACCTCGAAGAGCATCCAAAGCAAGCAAAAACTATCGTTGAAAAAGTTATCGTTGCCGCACAAGCACGCCATGCAGCATATAATGCCCGCGCAAAAATCCTTCGCAAATCACCTCTTAGCGGTGGTGGCCTACCCGGCAAGCTTGCCGACTGCTCATCACGCACTGCCGAAGATTGCGAATTATTCATTGTCGAAGGGGACTCTGCAGGCGGTACAGCAAAACAAGGTCGCGACCGTACATTCCAAGCTATCCTTCCATTGCGTGGTAAAATCCTCAATGTGGAAAAGGCTATGGAACACAAAATATTTGACAACGAAGAAATCGCCAACCTTTTCCGCGCTATGCGTGTAACGATTGGCACCGAAGAAGATAAAACTCAAGTGAACCTATCTCGCCTCGCATATCATAAGATCATCATCATGACCGATGCCGATGTCGATGGTAGCCACATTGCAACATTGTTAATGACATTCTTCTTCCGTCGTATGCGACCAATTATCGAAAACGGATATCTCTACCTTGCCACTCCTCCATTGTATAAATGTAGCCGAGGTAAAGTTGAGGAATATTGCTGGACCGACCTCCAAGTGCAACAATTCATTGCTCGTCATGGCGACAAAACTAAAGTTCAACGCTATAAAGGTCTTGGTGAAATGAGTGCCGAAGAACTTCGCGACACCACCATGGATCCCGAACAACGAATGTTGAAGCAAGTCAACATCAGCGACGCCGCCGAAGCCGACCGCATCTTCTCGATGCTTATGGGCGAAGATGTGGCTCCGCGACGCGACTTCATCGAAGCTAACGCTAATTACGCTAACATCGACGCGTAATTCACAATATAAAACGCGCCGCAACTCTACGGCGCGTTTTTTTTGTTAACCACTAAACAACAATTTGATTATGGCACGATCATCAAAGAAAAACAGCGCAGCTAAATTAGCTCAACTTGTAAAAGAGTTCATTAATCAACAAAAAAATAACACTTTTAACTACAAACAAGTTTCACATGCCATTGGAGCATCTACCCCAAAGCAACAACGCGCCGTTGCGCTCACTCTTGCCGAAATGGCCTTTGATGGCGAATTAATCGAAACCTCTCCGGGAAAATACAAAGCGCCTATGCGCACCAATTTTGCCACAGGCATCTTTGTGCGTCGCAGCAACGGAAAGAATAGTGTGATCACCGACGATGACGGCGAAGCAATCTTTGTTGCTGAGCGCAATTCGATGCACGCTCTAAATGGCGACAAAGTGAAAGTAAATATCGCCGCTCACCGCCGTGGAGCCGAACCCGAAGCCGAGGTTGTGGAAATCATCGAAAAGAAAGACCAAGTGTTTATTGGCCAATTAAAAGTCGAGAAACACTACGGCTACCTCCTCACCGACTCAAAATTCCTTGCCGTTGACATATTTATCCCTAAAGCAAAACTAAAAAACGGCAAAACCGGAGATAAGGCTATTGTAAAAATCACCGATTGGCCCGATGACGACAAAAATCCAAAAGGGGAAGTTATCGACATTCTCGGCCGCCATGGCGAAAACAATGCCGAAATCCATGCCATTCTTGCCGAATATGGGTTGCCATATAAATATCCCGAAGCAGTGGAACGTGCAGCTAACAAAATCGATGCCGGCATCACTCCCGAAATAATCGCATCGCGCATCGACATGAGAAAGTCGACCACTTTCACTATCGACCCTCGCGACGCCAAAGACTTTGACGATGCGCTTTCACTCACTCGATTACCAAATGGCAACTACGAAATAGGTGTACACATCGCCGATGTGACCCACTATGTGAAACCCGGCTCAATCATCGACCGCGAAGCCGAAAGCCGTGCCACATCGGTATACCTCGTGGATCGTGTAGTGCCAATGCTACCCGAGCACCTTTGCAATGGCATTTGCTCATTGCGCCCTAATGAAGAAAAACTCGCTTTCTCTTGCATATTTGAGATGGACGACAATGCAAGAGTGATCAGTCATAAAATCGCTCGCACTGTAATTGAAAGCAATCGCCGATTCACCTACGAAGAGGCTCAAGAAATAATCGAATCGGGCTATGGCGAATATTCTCAAGAGATCCTCACCCTCGATCGATTGGCAAAAATTCTACGCAAAGAACGTTACGAAAACGGCTCGGTTGAATTCAACCGTTGCGAAGTGCGTTTCGACATCGATGAAACCGGACACCCTATAGGAGTATTCTTCAAAGAGTCGAAAGACGCCAACAAACTCATCGAAGAGTTTATGTTGCTTGCCAACAAAACAGTGGCTCGTGAAATAGGCTGTGTGAGCGGCAAGAAGAAAGCGAAAGCTTTTGTGTATCGTGTTCACGATGAGCCCGACCCCGAGAAGCTATCGGAACTCGCAAAACTTTCACGCACTTTTGGCTACAAAGTCAAAGACTCAGGCTCGGCTCGCGACGTAAACCGTTCAATCAACCGAATGTTGGGCGAACTAAAAGGCAAGGGCGAAGAAAATTTCTTATCAACAATAGCCATCAGAGCAATGGCAAAAGCGGTATATACAACCGTAAATGTCGGTCACTACGGATTGGGATTTGAATATTACACCCACTTCACCTCTCCTATCCGCCGATATCCCGACATGATGGTGCATCGACTACTCGACAAATACCTTAATGGCGGACGCAGTGTGAATGTAGACAAACTTGAAGACCAATGCAAACACTCTTCAAGCATGGAGCAACTCGCTGCCAATGCCGAAAGAGCGTCGATAAAATACAAACAAGTTGAATTCCTTGCCGACCACCTTGGCGAAGTGTACGAAGGTGTTATCTCAGGCGTTACCGAGTGGGGAATATATGTAGAACTCGACAGCAATAAATGCGAAGGCATGGTGCCTATTCGCGACCTCACCGACGACTATTACGAATTTGACGAAAAAAATTACAGCATAGTAGGCCGCCACACCAACACCCGCTATCGACTTGGTGATAAAATCACAATACAAGTGGCACGCGCTAATATCGAACGCAAACAAATCGACTTCGCAATAGTAGATGAGCGCCACCCTCGCCGCGACGAAGACGCCATTGGCAAAAAAGTTTCAGTGGCGCAAGCTCTTAACCAGCCCACTCCAAAAGGCCGTGGCAAAAAGAATAAACGCAGATAACATAACCAACTATTCAAGAATATAGAACTATGCCAAGAGGTTGCATTGAAATAAACAAACTTAAAGTATATGCCTATCACGGTGTTCTCGATCAAGAACATCGTGTAGGCAATAATTTCCTTGTAAGTGTGAAATTATACTACCCCATTTTAAGTGCGATGAAGAACGACAATTTGTCGGGCACACTCAACTATGCCGAGGTCATAGAAACAATCCAAAATATAATGAAAACACCATCACGCTTAATTGAAAATGTAATTGAGCGCATTCGTGCCTCTCTCGCTTTACAATACCCCCTAATAGAAGGAGGGACAATAACTATCGAAAAGTTATCGCCCCCCATTCCTAACACTCAAATCGAGTCGGTCGCCGTTACCTACAAGTGGTAAAAATATTATCTCACTCTTTTAAATGTCTTTCGCATTTTGCTTCCGCGTGGATTCACTACCATTGCCGATGAATTGACCGACACGATTTTAAAGACAAATCTCGGATTGGTTTCCATCGCCATATTATTTTCAAAGTCATTGATTAATGCCTGTTCTAATTGTTCGAAATCATAAGCATATTCATTTTCGGCTTGCGACTCTGTCACCCCGATATATTTCACCAATTCGATTTCTGTATCAAAATTATGCGTAACGAACTGCACATCTAATTGGGCGCCATTCAATGACCAATATACAGGCACATACATATATAATTTATATTGCGCACCTATCCCACCTTCTACATATTTAATAGGCTGCATCAAGGTAGCCATTCCATACTCGCCATCGGTCGATAATTCCAATGTAAGCGAGCTGCCATCTTTTTCAGGCATAACCCATTCGCCATACAACTTCTCCTCGCTTATGCCAATGGCATATAAAAACTGAGGCACACTTACCACTAACAATGCAAAAACAAATAATACCTTTTTCATAATATCTTTTTTTATTAGTTAATCACTACAAATCTTATATAAAATTCAATTACCACAAATATATATATATTATTTCATTAATGCGATTAAATCACAACAAAACCACGCTCTAAATTTTCACTACTCCCGCTCATTAACTATCTTTGTAAAAAAATTTCATCTATGACATTAAGCTACAATAATCAAAACGCTCACCATCGTGATTCATTAATCCATTTTAATGAAGAAGAACATAGATACACTTTTGAAGGAAGAGAGCTAATTTCAGCCACAACCCTTATTGAGAAGTGTTTCCCTAAATTTGATGCCGATTATTGGGCTGCTAAAAAAGCTCCTCAGCTGGGCACAACTCCCGAAATACTCAAAGCTCAATGGGCAGCGAAGGCTCAACGTGCTTGCGAGCTGGGAACTGCCATGCACGACAAAATCGAAAAATATTATATGGGTATCGCAAGCGAAAGTGATGAAACGTTTGATTTGTTTCTTCAGTTTGCCAAAGAACACACCTTACACCCTTTCCGCACCGAATGGCGCATATTCTACGAAGAATATGGCATTGCCGGCACTCTCGATTTTCTTGAATATCAAAATGGAGAATTCACCATATATGATTGGAAACGTAGTGAAAAACTCGTAAAAAATGGTATTGTAGAAATAGACAATCCTTGGCATAAAACCGCACTCCCTCCTATTTCACACATTCCCGACACCACCTACTATCATTATGCTTTGCAAGTGAGCATGTATAGATATATCCTTGAAAAAAAGTATGATATCTTCGTAAGCAAAAATCGCCTTGCGGTATTCCACCCCTCAAACGATCGTTATCACCTCATCGACCTACCTTATTTAAAAGAAGAAATTGAAATAATATTAAAGGCGAATAAATAAATAAATCATTCTTAGAATCGTCAATATCCTACGACTCTAAGCAACAATATTTTAGGGGGGACTTTTACAAAGTCTCCTTTTTTGTTATAATATTTACGAAGGGGTCTAAAAAAATTTGTCCTTCAGCCCCCTTCAACCAGGGAGCTGCCGGACTAAAAGCCAAAAGGCATGATTTGTGATTCTAAAGATAGCTATTAAAGCTTCTTAAGTGTAGAGATTATATCATACTTACATTTCTCCACCTAACAAATCTAAATCAGCGTTTCACAACGCTAAACTTAAACCTTGCCTTTCTTAGTCCATAAAGTCTATTGATTTATGCGTAAAATAATTAATCAGCCCAAGAAATGACATTAGGTGAACTTTTCTTTTGCAAAATTACATCTATTTTTTGAGCTACAAAATTTTTGTTTATCTTTTTTTACTGAAAATCACCTATCTTAGCCTCATTTTAAATAAATTTACATATCGGCAACATATTTTAAACATCACAATTTCATTTTTTACAAAAATAGACACCACTATAGCATTCATATATGAAACTATAGTGGTGTTATAAATTGCGGAGCAAACAAACTCCTCTGCGGCCTACTTATTCAATACAATATAAGTAATGTTATCAGAACTTATTAAATTACGTTTAATATTACTCCATCAATTTGCGATAACGACGACGTGTTGGTTCTTTACCGTCGTTATGAGCTTTCTTAAACTCCTCATAGTCGGAATAAGAACCTTCGTAATACACTACTTCGCCATCTCCTTCAAACGAGAGGATATGTGTACAGATACGGTCAAGGAACCAACGGTCGTGACTAACAACAACTGCACATCCGGCAAAGTCATCAAGACCTTCTTCAAGCGCACGAAGCGTGTTCACGTCGATATCATTGGTAGGTTCGTCGAGAAGTAACACATTACCCTCTTCTTTCAATGCCATAGCTAAATGAAGGCGGTTACGCTCTCCACCCGAAAGCACTCCGATTTTCTTTTCTTGATCAGCTCCTGAGAAATTGAATTTTGAGAGATATGCACGAGCATTAACATCACGTCCTCCCATACGGAACGACTCAACGCCTTGTGAAATTACTTCATACACCGATTTTTCGGGAAGAAGATCATGGTGAGTTTGGTCAACGTAAGCGATTTTTACTGTTTCGCCCACATCAAATGTACCGGCATCGGGAGTTTCTTGTCCCATAATCAAACGGAACAAAGTTGTTTTACCCGCACCATTGGGGCCAATCACCCCCACGATACCATTAGGAGGCAATGAGAAGTTGAGGTCTTTAAACAATTGTTTTTTGCCGTAAGCTTTTGCCAACGACGAAGCCTCAATCACCTTGTTACCAAGACGTGGCCCATTAGGGATAAATATTTCAAGACGTTCTTCACGTTCTTTTTGGTCTTCGTTCAACAAGCGGTCATAAGATGACAGACGTGCCTTACCTTTAGCTTGACGAGCCTTAGGCGCCATGCGCACCCACTCAAGCTCACGCTCAAGTGTTTTGCGACGTTTGCTCGCTTGTTTTTCTTCTTGAGCCATACGTTTAGTTTTTTGTTCAAGCCAAGAAGAGTAGTTTCCTTTCCAGGGTATACCTTCACCACGGTCGAGTTCAAGAATCCAACCTGCCACATGGTCAAGGAAGTAACGGTCGTGAGTAATAGCGATTACCGTACCGGGATATTGTTGAAGGTGTTGCTCAAGCCAATCGATTGATTCCGCATCAAGGTGATTGGTAGGCTCATCAAGAAGCAACACATCGGGTTGTTGCAACAACAAACGGCAAAGAGCCACACGGCGACGCTCACCTCCCGAAAGTGTTCCGATTGTTTGATCGTCGGGCGGACATTGAAGAGCGTCCATCGCACGCTCCAATTTGCTATCAATATTCCAAGCGTCGGCAGCATCGAGTTTATCTTGCAACTCTGCTTGACGAGCGATAAGAGCGTCCATCTTGTCGGGGTCTTCAAGCACATCGGGATCGGCAAATGCAGCATTCACCTCATCAAATTCGGCAAGGAGATCCATAATAGGTTGCACACCCTCACGCACCACCTCAATCACCGTTTTATCGGCATCAAGTTGTGGTTCTTGTTCGAGATATCCTACAGAATATCCGGGCGAGAACACCACTTCTCCTTGAAAACTCTTGTCGATACCGGCAATAATTTTCAACAAAGAAGATTTACCCGAACCGTTAAGACCTATGATACCAATTTTCGCACCATAGAAAAATGAAAGGTATATATTTTTTAATACTTGTTTTTGTGGGGGATAAATTTTACTCACTCCCACCATCGAGAATATTACTTTTTTATCGTCGGCCATAGTAGTTTATTATGGTATATTTTTATGATTATTATTTTCTTTTCTTGGGTGCGTAACGCACTTGATAATCGCAACGAATCTTGCCCTCAATTATATTATTGAGTTTTCCACGAATCAATTGCTTGCGAATAAGCGACACATGGTCGATATACAATTTCCCTTCAAGGTGATCACACTCATGTTGAACAATACGCGCAAGGAATCCACTTATCTCCTCTTCGTGTTGTTCAAAATTCTCATCAACCCAACGAAGACGGATATGCTCTACACGCGACACATTTTCCGATAATCCCGGAAGGCTCAAACAACCCTCACCACGTGTAACCGACTCCCCTTCGAGAACCTCAACCTCAGGATTTATAAGTGTGAGCTTGCGACCGGCGCATTCAGGGAATGTTTCAGCCACAGGATCGGCATCAATCACCACAATTCGGTCATTACGGCCAATCTGAGGCGCAGCAAGCCCAACTCCTTCAGAGGCATACATTGTTTCATACATATCATCAAGGAGTTTCTTCAACTCAGGATAATCGGGAGTTATATCTTCGGAAACTTTACGAAGCACAGGGTGCCCATATAAATATACTGGTAATTTCATGTATTGAATGTTTTACTTTGCAAATAATCATTAAGTATAATTGTGGCCGATATTTCATCGACAATAGCTTTATCACGGCGAGCCATCTTCTTCATTCCGCCATCAATCATTGAACGATGAGCAATGACCGAGGTGAAACGTTCGTCCCAAAATTCTATGGGCACATTTGGAATCTCTTTTCGCAATCGATTTATGCCCGGAGTGATATATTTCATCGACTCCGACTCTTCTCCTCGCATTGTGGTGGGGTGACCTACTATAATTTTATCAACAGGTTCAGTCGCCACATATTTTTTCACAAAATCAATAAGAGTATGCGTTGGCACTGTAGTCAAACCATTTGCAACGATACACAACGTATCGGTCACGGCAATACCGCAACGTTTACGTCCATAATCTATCGACATTAATCGTCCCACATTGCAAAGTTAGTTATTTCAGCGATGATAAGCAATATTTTAGGTCTATTTTACCTCTAATGAAGCATAAAAATCATATAATGCTTGGCGCACAATATGGCAATCAAATCGTGAAGCGACCAATTCGCGCGCATTCACAGTCAATGCCTTGCGATATTCTGAATCCACACACATC
The DNA here is from genome assembly GCA_017399915.1 of Muribaculaceae bacterium. GTDB lineage: Bacteria > Bacteroidota > Bacteroidia > Bacteroidales > Muribaculaceae > RGIG4079. The sequence goes on along the minus strand of JAFQAS010000050.1, from coordinate 33,259 downwards.
TTTTCCATAGCTTCATACAACGCTTCAGCATTTCGCGGTGGTACTATCACGCCATTTTCTCCGGGTAAAATTATCTCATTACACCCATTTATATCGCTCACAATCGAAGGCAACCCCATCGCTCCGGCTTCAATCACCACATTCGGAAATCCTTCACGATAACTTGGAAACGTCAACACATCACTTGCCGCCAACCATGGACGCACATCAGATTGCTCACCTACCGCTTCTATCGATTTATGAGTATCTATTATCACTTGCGTTTCAGGCGACAAAGGGTCGAGTTGAGGTTCTGACCTCCCCACAAGCACCAATCGAGTTTGCGGATATTTTTCATTAAGTTTCGCAAAGGCTTCTACAAGTTCGTGAATACCCTTATCGCGCACTAATCGTCCAACAAAAACAAACGTCAATATTCCATCTTTTCTTATCCGGCTCGCTTGCTCCTCGACATCTTGCGTGCGGGCATAATGAGTCAAATCAATCCCTCGCACATTACCATTAGCGAGCACTTTAAGTGGTTTGCGTGTAATTTTTCCTTTTATCAAATCTTGTTTTACACCATTCCCTTCAGGGATGATGCGAGTGGCGCACGCACACAATATGCGGTCGGTTGTTTTTAATATCGCTCGGTTTAATCCGGTTGCAGTAGGCCACACCAATCCGGTAAAAGTATGCACCCTATTAGGCACACGAGTCAACCAACCTGCCACCATACTCAACAACCCGGCCTTGGGAGTCATGCTATGAACCAACCATGGTCGCTCCTTGAGAAATAGTCGATATAATTGCCATAGCGACTTTATATCGCGAATTATCGAGATTCGTCGCTCCATCTTCACCGCAACCGTTCTCACTCCTTCTCTCTGCGCCACCACGTCTAATTCAGGCAATGGCGATGACACCGCTACCACATCATATGTTTCGTTCAACTCGCGAAGCATATCTTTACAGAATGTATCCAAAGAGGTTGGCACCGTTGTAACTCTTATGATTTTTTTCTTTTTTTGCATATTGCATGTTAATTTACACCACAAAAATAGTAAATATATCTCAATGATTTTTCGCAATCGATAAAATTACACTACCTTTGCGCTCGAAAATATTTCACAAATGAGATTTAGTGCAATAATTAAAATAGTTGCGATGTGTTGTGTTGCGGTTCTGCTTTGGAACTGTAGCTCGACCAAACATGTGCCTGACGGGCAATATCTCGTTGACAAAGTATCTATAAATATCGAAGACTCGGCCGATGTTTCCGAGACTCAACTATTCAACTATTTGCGCCAAATTCCCAACCACAAAGTCTTAGGTTTTCTTCGTCTTCAGCTTGCCACCTATAACATTTCGGGTAGCGACACTACCAAATGGTATAACCGATGGTTCCAAAAACTCGGGCAGGCGCCTGTGATATACGACCAAAGTTTGACCGATATATCTGCCAATCAGTTACAATTGGCAATGATTAATAAAGGTTATTTCGATGCGACAGTGAAGGTTGACACAATCACTCGTCCAAGCAAGAAAAAGGTTAATGTAAATTACACCATTCGCGCCGGGAAACCTCATAAGGTTACATCTATCACTTACAACATTCCCGACTCGGCGATTTACGACATTGTGATGAGCGACACATCGGTTTTCAATCTTCGTCCGGGCGACCTCCTCAACCGTGACAATCTTGATGCCGAACGCACCCTCATCTCTCAACGGTTACGCAACAACGGATACTACTCTTTCAGCAAAGAATATATCACATATATCGCCGACACCATTGCCGGTTCTAAAGAAGTCGACCTTACACTGGTTCTCAACAAACCCACCACAAAAGTCGACACGAGCATCATTACCCATGAGCATGAACCGCATTTTGTAAAAAATGTGTATTTTGTCACCAACTACACTCCAATGGTTGGGACTAATGCAACAAGTGAGATTAGCGACACAATCGATTACAAAGGATATAAAATCGTATACGGCAACGACCGTTATATCAAGCCTCAAACTCTTGAAGAGAAATGTTATATCCAGCCGCTCAAACCATATGACGCAAGCGCGGTAGACCGCACTTACGAAGCTTTGTCGCGACTCGAAATACTTAAATATATTAATATCGAAATGGTTCCTACGGGGAAGGATATGGGATTTCAATGGGTTGACGCCTATATCATGCTATCTCCGGGCAAAAAGCAAAGCATTAGCGTTGAAGTTGAAGGGACTAACTCTGAGGGCGATTTAGGATTTGGAGTTGGTGCCACATACCAACATCGCAATCTAGCAAAAGGCTCAGAAGTGCTTACCACTAAATTTCGCATGAACTATGAAAGTATTTCAGGAGATTTAGACGGGCTTATCAATGACCGTTATACCGAATTTGCCGGCGAAGTGGGTATCAAATTCCCTAAATTCATGAGTCCGTTCCTTTCAAACGACTTCAAACGTTCGATGAAAGCATCTACCGAATTCGCATTATCGCTCAACTACCAAGAACGCCCCGAATATACGCGCATCATCGCCGGTGGTGCATGGAAATATAATTGGGCCAATCGTCAAAACACCGAGCGAAGCACTTTTGACTTCATCGATATCAACTATGTGTATCTACCCAAAAGCACACTAAGTTTTATTGACGAGATAGAAAACCCCCTATTACGCTATAGCTATGAGGACCACTTCATTATGCGCACCGGATACACTTATTACAACTCAAACAAGCGTATCCCATCGGCATCACCTCTTCAACGATATTCTCTACAACCATCAATATATAGTGTGCGAGCCTCGGCCGAACTTGCCGGCAACTTACTTTATGCCATATCATCACTAAGCAATCAAAAACGCGATGACGGAGTTTATAAATTGTTTGGCATTCAATATTCTCAATATTTCAAAGCAGAGGCCGATTATATGCATGCCATCAATTTCAGCTCTCGACACTCATTGGCATTCCATGTGGGTGGTGGTATCGGAATTCCATACGGCAACTCTAAAGTTTTGCCTTTTGAAAAACGCTTCTATGCCGGTGGCGGCAATGGTGTGAGAGGTTGGGGTGTAAGAACTCTCGGTCCCGGCAGCTATGACTCACGCAACTCGGTTGATAACTTTATCAATCAATGTGGCGACATTCGTCTTGACCTCAATATCGAATACCGCGCGAAACTATTTTGGCTTATCGAAGGTGGCTTCTTTATTGATGCCGGAAACATTTGGACAATTCGTGAATATGAAAATCAACCAGGCGGTGTGTTTAAATTTGATGAATTCTACAAACAAATTGCCTTTGCCTATGGCGCAGGTATTCGTCTTGATTTCACCTATTTCTTGCTCCGTTTCGACCTTGGCATGAAAGCTTATAACCCAGCCCGAAACCAAGAGCGTTGGCCATTGATTCACCCCAAATGGAGTCGCGATGCTTCATTCCACTTCTCGGTTGGATACCCATTCTAATTCTTAATGCATAATTCTTAATGCGTAATTCATAATCTCAACTACCATCTCTCAATTCTCAACTCCCCATGAAATCTTTGGCAATATTTGATCTTGATGGCACTCTGCTCAACACGATTGACGACCTTGGTGAAGCCACTAATTTTGCCCTTGCAAAATGTGGGTTCTCCACCCACCCCATTTCATCATATCCATTTTTTGTGGGAAATGGAATCGCTAAATTAATAGAGCGCGCACTACCACAAGATGCACGAGATAAAGGGACTATTGAAAAGGTAAAACTTCACTTTTTAGAATATTACAACGACAATAATACAGTATACTCCAAGCCTTATGATGGCATTCCACAATTATTAAATGCTCTAAGCGAACAAGGGATAAAACTTGCCGTTGCATCAAACAAATATCATGAAGCAGTGGTAAAACTAATCAACCACTACTTCCCCTTTATCAACTGGGTCGCCATTGAAGGGCACAAGGAGGGATTCCCAACAAAACCCGACCCTTCAATTGTGTTTGACATTCTAAGTAAATCAGCGACACAAAAAGATGATGTGTTATATATCGGCGATTCAGGAGTAGATATGGAAACCGCACGACGTGCCGGAGTGGAATCCATTGGAGTGACTTGGGGTTTTCGACCCATCGAAGAACTACAACAATTTTGCGCCAATCACATTGTCAACTCAACTGACGAAATCTTAAAAATTGCAACAAATCTGTAACAACGACCTTATTCTGTCTTTTTTTGCCTTAAAAATAGTTTTTATTATTTATCTTAATCAATAAAAAGCAGTATCTTTGCACTCGATTTTACAACACTGTTACAACATCAATTCAAAAAAATGGATTGGATTCAGAATTTATTATTCCCGGGCAATGAGTCTTTAGCAAGCACAATCGTGCTTTACTCGTTTGTCATAGCCTTAGGCGTTTACTTAGGTAAGCTCAAAATATGTGGTGTTTCACTTGGTGTGACATTCGTATTATTCGTAGGTATCATCATGGGGCATTTCGGCTATATCGTCGACCATGAGGTACTACACTTTATACGCGAATTCGGTCTTATCCTTTTCATCTTTTCTATTGGTTTACAAGTTGGTCCGGGGTTCTTCTCTTCATTCAAGAAGGGTGGCATGAAACTTAACGGACTTGCGGTATTGGGAATCGTGCTTAATGTGGCAATAGTGTTGGGCATATACTTTTTCGAAGGTGGAGCTACTAAAATCGAAGCTCTTGTAGGGGTGATGTCGGGTGCTGTCACCAACACCCCCGGACTTGCCGCCGCACAACAATCGGCATCGGCTGCTCAAGCCGACACTATGGCAATGGGATATGCTGCCGCCTACCCTCTTGGTGTAGTGGGCATTATACTTGCAATGTTTATCATCAAAGCTCTATTCCGCATCAATATAAAAAATGAGGTAAAAGAGATTGAAGATGAACAAGAAAATAGTCAGCTCAAACCTCATATTCGCACTTTTGAGGTCGCAAACAGTCTAATTGACGGCAAAAATCTTGTTGAACTTCACGACATCATTCAATGCAATTTTGTCGTATCTCGATTAATGCGTCCCGATGATACGGTTATTATCCCCAAAGCCACAACCGAAATACATACCGGTGACAAACTTTATATTGTTATGTCGGCTCAAGATGAAGACCGCATGAAAGCTGTTATAGGCCCCGAAGTGGAAATGGACTGGAATGCAACACCATCACAAGTTGTGTCACGTCGCATACTCATCACAAAAGGCAACTATAACGGAGTGGCACTTGGGTCGCTTCGTCTTCGCATGGGATATAAACTCAATGCCACTCGTGTGAATCGCGCAGGGGTTGATCTTCTCGCAGCGCCCAACCTTCGCCTTCAAATAGGTGACCGTCTAACAGTAGTAGGGAACCTTGAAGATATCGAACGCCTTGCCAGCAAGCTTGGCAACTCCATGAAACGCCTCAACGAACCAAACCTCATCACCATATTCGTGGGTATTATGTTTGGTATAATTCTCGGCTCTATCAACGTTGGTTGGGGCATGAAACTCGGACTTGCAGGCGGCCCTCTTGTTGTGGCTATCTTGCTTAGCCGTTTTGGTTACAAATTCAAACTCATCACCTATACATCTTCATCAGCCTCGCTATTGATGCGCGAATTGGGAATATGCCTATTCTTGGCGTCAGTAGGCATTTCTTCGGGACAAGGCTTTGCCGAAACCGTATTTAACACTACCGGTATGTGGTGGGTTATTTGGGGCTTTATGATTACCGTTATACCTCTCATTATTGTTGGATCAATTGCACGAGGTGTTTATAAAATCAACTTCCTCACCATCATGGGGCTTATGTCGGGAGGTTGCACCGATCCCCCTGCCCTTGCATATGCCAACAACTCAACAGGCAACGATGCTCCTGCCGTGGCTTACTCTACCGTATATCCACTCACAATGTTCTTGCGCGTGGTAGCAGCCCAGGCTCTCGTGTTATGTTTCATGTAGGATAGCGCTATCGCCATTCAATCCCATTGAGAGCTACCATTAAGTCGGTATGCGATTGAATACCGCTGGCACGCCACACTACCTCTCCATTTTTAAATATCAAAATCGTAGGCACTGATTGAATACGATATCTATCGGTCAATTCCCGTTCTTGATCGATATCTACTTTCAACACATTCACCTCATCGCCCATCTTTCGCTTAAAATTATCGATTATGGGCATTTGTCGAGTGCATGGCCCACACCATGTAGCATAAAAATCAACAACCGTTGGACGAGCATCACTAATAATTTCATCAAACTTTTTCATATCCCTATATATTATATTAAATACTGTGAAATAATAACACGATAAGCCGTCATGGAGTTCAATTTTTCAGTTTTTGAACCACGTTTTGCCTTGATTATTTGTAGAGGTAACTTATTATTCATAACTTTGCATTCTTAAAGAATATACACATACAATTATATGGCTCGTATAAACCTAAAAGGCATGGGGGTAGCACTTATCACCCCTTTTAAAGAAGACAAAACCATCGACTTCGACGCTCTTGCTCGATTGCTCGAATATCAAATAAAAAACGGGGTCGACTACCTCGTTGTACTCGGCACTACTGCCGAAACCGCTACACTTTCGGCCGACGAAAAACGCCAAGTGCGCGATTTCATCGTTGAACGCGTAGCTGAACGCGTGCCTCTCGTTATCGGCATTGGAGGAAACAACACAATGGCTCTCGTTGAAGAGTTGACCACTTCCGACCTCACTCCTTTCAGCGCAGTGCTTTCGGTTGTGCCCTACTACAACAAACCTTCACAAGAAGGCATATATCAACACTATAGCGCCATTGCCAAGGCTTCCCCTATCCCGGTGATCCTTTACAATGTACCAGGTCGCACAGGTGTAAACATGACTGCCGAAACGACTCTTCGTCTCGCTCGCGACCACAAAAACATCATAGGCGTGAAAGAAGCGTCGGGCAACATCACTCAAATGGACGACATCATCAAAAACAAAGATGAAGACTTCATGGTAATCTCGGGCGACGATGGTATCACATTCCCACTCATCACACTTGGCGCTGTGGGTGTTATCTCGGTTATCGGCAACGCATTCCCAAAAGAATTCTCAAAAATGGTACGACTTGCCCTCAATGGCGACTTCGAAAAAGCATTATTGATTCACCACCGATTCACCGAACTGTTCAGCTTGCTTTTCGTTGACGGAAACCCTGCCGGAGTGAAATGCTTGCTCAATGCAATGGGCTTCATTGAAAACGAGCTTCGTTTGCCATTAGTACCAACACGAATCACCACTTACGAAAAAATTCGTCAAGTACTTGACAGCTTAAATTAACAGCTATTTGGCAAAATAAAAAGAATTCATTAACTTTGCACTCGCAATTCAATATTGCACGAGCCACAAAGGCTCAAAAAACAAGGTAGGTCCAGTAGCTCAGCTGGATAGAGCAACAGCCTTCTAAGCTGTGGGTCGTGGGTTCGAATCCCGCCTGGATCACAAAGGAGAGTCAAACGGCTCTCCTTTGTGATATTACATTTTTTGTATATCTCAGTCAACAAAAAAACGAATCACTGACAACAACACATTTAAGCCTCACCAACCCTAACAACAAATAATCTACAATAATCCCATATATTTTACGCTCTTACTCGGTCCAATCTTCATCATCGACATAGTCATCTCGGCCGTCTTCATAGCCGTCTTCATAACCTTCTTGATAGTCGATTTCGTTATCGCCATCGTATTCGCACATATCATCAAAACTTTTTCCGTGCTTTTTGCCGGTTGACCCATCTTCATATCCGTCATCATAACCATCATCATATCCATTATCGTAGGCTTCGATAGGGTCTTCATTTTCTTGTTTTTTCTTATTGGGAGGATTTAATACTCCCATAGCATCATCGCTCATGATATTATCTTATTTATGTTTTACGATTCACTAATTTAGCAAATATAGGCTTATTAGTCAATATACTTAAAGCATATAATTCAATTTCTATTTTTTGCTAAAAGATTATGCAACCAATTGTATCAATATCTGAGAATGGCTTTTCAAATTTTGTTTGAATGCGTATTCGATGCTCATAACCACCTGACAGGTGGACATTTTCAGTTTTAGATGATAATACTATACTTATCGGATTGTATTTCTGATAATCTTCCTTTGAAAGATATAATCCTGATTCAAAATACACATAACCATCTTTGGGAGAATAAATTCCAACAAATGGATCCCCTTTTGATCGCAAGTTTTTTCCAATGAAGGCTGAATCCACTTTCATTTTTATTAGATATACGTTACAAGCTTCGAATTCATTTCCTCTAAAGTTATATAAAAAAGTTTTTTCTACTAAATCACCTTCAAAATAGTAATCAGCTTTTGAAAAATATTCCTTTACCATTTCGTCATATAACTTCTCTTTATTATTTTCATCTATTGATCGGAGTATAAAAAAAAGCACTCCCATTATAAAAACAATAATATTTATCCAAATTTGTCCCTTTGTTATTCTTTTTGTTTTTTTCATGATAATCTTTATAACTAACCATTTTACTTACCTTAAATCCATCAATAGTTTTTTCTACCCTTTTAACCTATTTTGGAACAAAACGCCTTTATTCTTGAATAATATTTCTCGGTATCGTTTTTTGAGACGGCGAAGTGGGTAGAATCGTTAAGCCACAACACTTCAAGATATTCAGGCGAAATAGATTGTTCAAAAATCTTCACACTTTTAAGACTAACAACCTCATCGCGACGGGCTTGAATCGCGAGAATCGGCACTGCTACTTGTCGAAGTTTACGCTTTGTTTCTCGCATCAAGTGATATAAATCAATCATTCGTGGCAACCATCGCATATATGTGAATATCGAACAATCATCTACCCCTTTTGTTTGTAATAAAACTTGTGCCGAATCATCTTCTGCCAACCTCAATTTCAGCCCTATCTTCAAATAGTTTTTTATTGCTTGTAATTTCACCCTCACTCTCAACGGAGTATCAATGGCAATAATGCCCTCAATTTTATCTGCACAATTAGTATAGTTGAGTATCGACAACAACCCTCCCATCGAATGGCCTACCAATATTATTTTGCTGTATATTGACCTATACCTATCAACCTCATTCTTTACCCATTCCACCCATTCACGTTTGTTACTTCGCGCAAAATCCTCTCCACTACCACCATGACCGGGCAACAACAATGATGCCACTGCCACACCAAGACCTCTCACCTCATTCATCAATGGGAGAAATTGATTCGGGCTTTCCACGATGCCATGAATAAATATTGCTATCGTAGAGGAACCTTCAACCGGGTTATATATAGGACAATGATTATTCATTACATACAAAGATAAAACATTTTGCATTTATTTCATTCTCCTGTTCGTTTAAAATGCCTAAAATTGTCATAAACCCCTATTTTCCCTTTCTATGCGACAAGGGAAAGTTGACAATTTTGGGCGAAATTGGTTAAAATTGGGAATAAATAAACATTTTTGTTGTAAAATTTGTTTTTTTAATAAATGCGAGGTATCTTTGCAACGTTTTCGTAGAGCGAAATCGTTTGTTAAAGCCAATCGTGGCATATTTCTCTAAAATAACAAACAGATTTTATCCCATTTAAATTTTAGCTAATAAATATTTTTAACGACAAGTGTGCAAAGATGTGTATGTGAGCATATTGTGCCATGTCGATAAAATAAGAAAATAATCCTTTTTATTCTTGTATGTATAAAATCGAAAATTTAGAAGCGATGAGCGAGAATGAACTCGTGGAAATTGCTAAATCTATGGGGTTGAAAAAGATTGACCCCTCTAAAAAACAAGATCTTATTTACCGTATAATCGACGAGCAAGCTGTGGCTATGGCTACCGCTTCGGCCACTGAGAAGAAACAGCGCGTAAAGAAAGAACCAAAAGAAAAAAAGACCGACAACGCGAAAAAAGATTCTAAAACAAAAGAGACTAAAGCCAAAAAGGCTGCTCCCAAAGCTAAAAAAGAGTCTAAAGAAGAAAAGGCCGGAGAGTCGAAGATTGAATTAATCGAAAATCCTCAAGAATCAAAATCGGTAATTGAGATTGACGTTGTCGACAACAATACTGAAGTAGAGGCTAAAGCCCCTGCAACAAAAGCACGTCGCCGCACAAAAGCACAACCTCAAGAGCCTCAACAACTCACTATTGAAAAGGTTGCCGAGGAAAAAGCGACTGAAACACCTCAACACCCTGAGGAAGAACTCGACGAAAAAGATATGTTGACAATGCTCGCTCCATTAGGCAAAAACGAAGAACCTATGATTGCCCCTATTGCAGAAGCCTCAGAGCAAAACAATGGAGAAGCCACCGGTGAGCCTCAATCACAAGATAACACCACCGAAAATGGCGAGGTAAAAACCGACTTCCGTCCAAAAGAAAACTCATCATTTGGCTCATTCTTCCCCCGTAGCGAAGGTCGCCGATTTACTCCTCGCAGTCAACGCGAAAAAGAAGAAGCTGCCGCTGCAGCCGCTATTGCAGCCGCAAAAGCGCCAATCGTGTTGGGCGAACCGGGACGTGAGTTTCAAGAAAAGCAACATCAACAACAAGGGAAACAAAATAAGAAACAAAAAAATCGCAACAAACAACAACAGCAACAGCCTCAACAACCGGCCGAACCTTTATATAATTTTGAAGGGTTATTAACCGCCAATGGGGTGCTTGAAGTGATGCCCGATGGATATGGGTTCCTTCGTTCGAGCGATTACAACTACCTATCATCACCCGACGATGTGTATGTGACACAATCACAAATCAAAATGTATGCGCTCAAAACCGGTGATGTGGTTGAATGCACAATCCGTCCTCCTCGCGAAGGCGAAAAATATTTCCCAATGAGCAATGTTACAAGTGTAAATGGTCGCCAACCGGGCTTTATCCGCGACCGTGTGGCATTTGAGCATTTAACTCCACTTTTCCCCGACGAAAAATTTGACCTCACAAAAGGTTCAACTTGCAATATCTCTACTCGCGTTGTAGATATGTTCTCCCCTATTGGTAAAGGACAACGCGGTCTCATCGTCGCTCCTCCCAAAACCGGTAAAACTATTTTATTGAAAGATATCGCAAATGCTATAGCAGAGAATCACCCCGAAACATACATCATGATTCTCCTCATCGACGAACGCCCCGAAGAGGTTACCGATATGAGCCGTAGCGTTAATGCCGAAGTTATTGCCTCTACATTTGACGAACCGGCCGAACGCCATGTGAAGATAGCAAGCATTGTGCTTGAAAAAGCCAAACGCATGGTTGAATGTGGTCACGATGTGGTTATATTGCTCGACTCAATTACACGCCTTGCTCGTGCCTACAACACAGTTTCTCCCGCATCGGGCAAAATCCTTTCGGGGGGTGTTGATGCCAACGCATTGCAAAAACCCAAACGCTTCTTTGGTGCGGCTCGTAATATCGAGAATGGCGGTTCGCTCACAATCATTGCCACAGCTTTGACCGAAACAAGTTCGAAGATGGACGAAGTGATTTTCGAAGAGTTCAAGGGCACCGGCAACATGGAATTGCAACTCGACCGCAAATTATCTAACAAGCGCATCTTCCCCGCCGTTGACATTATGGCATCGAGCACTCGTCGCGATGATTTATTGATTCACCCCGAAATGCGCAACCGCATGTGGATTCTCCGTCGATTCCTATCCGATCGCAACTCTATCGAAGCAATGGAATTCATCAAAGACCGCATGGAACGCACCTCTTCAAACGAAGAGCTTCTTTTCACCATGGGTGATTAATCCAGTCAATCCTCTATCAAAAGATATAAGCGATGTGTCAATTACACATCGCTTTTTTTGTGGTAACATCTCCACTCTTTTCAACCAATAAAAAAGGAGCCGTGCATATTCACACAGCTCCCATATGAGGTTTTATATCTTGTATTCTTATTTACCTTGATATTTTGCGTTCCAATAGTCAGCTTTCACTGCCGAGAAACTATCATTTTTAGCCGACCAATAAGCAGCAACTTTTCGTTGAGCCATTTCATGACCTAACGAAGCTGAGTTCACAAGCATTTGATGCGCCATATGTTCGTTTGCCTCAACTCCACAACCGTTTTCATAGCACAAATACAACATGAAATAAGCTTCGGCATTGCCTCCGGCAGCGGCTTTACGATAGGCCGACAATTGTTCTTGATGAGTTTTTGCATTGCTATATATCGCAATTTCGGCACACAAGTTATCATATTTCTTGAAATATTCAACAGCCTTTTTATAATCCTTTTTAACTCCAATACCATTCACATAATATTGAGCTAATTGATAGCAAGCATCGCGATTTTCATCAGCAGCTTTTTTCATATAATTAAACGCTTTTTTATCATCTTTTTTTACACCAAAACCTTCGTGATAGCACACTGCCAATAACTTAGTCGCTTCAACGTCACCATCTTTTGATTTCTTTTCAAGCGCTTTAATGTCGGTGGTATTATTTATCACATAACTATAATATTCTCCTTGATTAATACCTTGTTTCGCAGCCTTATCAAACCACTCTTTTGCTTTCGCTTTGTTATTGATAAGCATACACACTTTTCCGGCCTCCACTGCAGCTAAGTCATATCCTCGAAAATATGCTAATTGAAAATATTTCAATGCCTTTTGAAAATCAGCGCTCACTACCTTTCCTTGGCAATATAGTGTCCCTATAAGATAGGCGGCATTTGCATTACCCAAATTTGATGATTTGAGCAAACATTCCATTGCTTTTGCCTTATTTGCAGTGCGCAATGATCCGTTTAGATACTGCAATCCTCCATTATATAGCGCATCGGCATGATTTTGAGCCATTGCTTTATCATACCATGCTACTGCAACAGCATCATTTTTTGCAATTGGTGTAGCTTCATCATTCATCAACGCCATTTGATATTGAGCATCGGCATTTCCTCCTTTAGCGGCTTTTTCCATTAATTTTACTGCCTTATTGATATCTTGTTCCACTCCATAACCGATAAAATAACGAATACCTAATTCATACATTGATTGCGGATCGTTCTTTTCAGCGCCAAGTTTGAAACATTCAACAGCTCGCTCATTATCAAAATAAACCACCACACCATTTGCATAACACCAGCCCAAATCGCCACAAGCCTTTGCGTCTCCGTTCTTCACTCCTTGTCTTATTTGGTTTATTCGAGTAGCATAAGCTTTACGTTTATCACAATCACGCAAATAGCAGTCTAATCCGGTTACCCCTAAATTAATCGCTTTATTATAATATGCTTTTGCTTTGTCATAGTCAGGGGGCACTGATATACCATCACGATATACAAGTCCCATAGCGGCAACAGCTTGGGGATAGTCCTTATCGGCCAAATCTGACAAAACTGCCACTGCTACCTTATCATTTTTTATTGTTGAATCACAAATTGCTTTATAAGCTTCGGCATATTGTGATGCATTATCACTATTTGATGCCAAAATTTGCCCTGCTCCAAACATTGCAACGCACAACAATACTGTCAATTTAATACGTTTCATCATATATACTGATTAAGGATTAAACCTTTTATTTATTAATCGTTTTTAAATCGTAGCCAAACTCACATTTTTAGCCATGCAAATTTAAGATTTTAATATCCGCTTTGCAAGTTTTTAATACACAAAATATGTGTAGTTGCGTCATTTATTGCAAAATGTCGTGATGCTCTAAGCCCGACAACCCACAATATAGAGCCATTATGCTCCAATATCCACATATCGTTTTTTTGCGCCAATGAGAGTTTCGCATCACTAAAGATATCACTTATTTTTTTCGTACCTTTCATTCCAAATGGAGCAATCCGATCACCTTCACGCCATCGGCGAAGTACCAACTTTGACGATAAATCCAATGCGTTCGCATCTAAATATATCTCAGTTCCATCTTTCACCGGAGAGAATTCATCGAGTGTAATTAAATTCACACGCAATTTCAACGGCAAATGCGATAGGTCAAGCGTCCTTTTCTCTCTTTTTAATTCACTTAAATCTATCACAAACACCTCTTCGGCTCTCGAAAAAGCATCATTGGGAGTTAGCAACAAGTCTCCCCTATTCACAACTGCAATCCATTGAGAGGCATAAAATTTTCGCCCGGTATCGTCAACGGCCTTTATAATATTTTCTACTTGCGAGATGTTAAATCCTAATGGGTTTAATATCTCAAACAACAATGTTGTAGGCGACACATATTCAGCTATTAGCTCCGACAACTTTATCACATCATCTTGCTTATACCGCATAATCGCTTCGTCAATCGCATTGTAGTAAATCGCACGATGTTCCTTCAAATGGCTCAATGACTTAGCTAACATTTCATCGGCTCCGGGAAAATATTTATTCAACACCGGCAACACCTCATTGCGCAAGCGATTTCGTTTATATTCATTTTCAAGATTAGTGCTATCTATTACATAAGACAATCCCTTAGAGCTTATATATTCCTCAATATTCATTCGCGATAAATTGAGCATTGGTCGCACCACATATCCGTTTTTCCATTTCATTCCGGCTGCACCCGCTATTCCACTTCCTCGCAAGAGATTCAAAAACATTGTTTCCACATCGTCATCACGATGATGCGCCACAGCAACAGCTTGAGCATCATACTTTTGTCGCAACTGCTCAAACCATTCATATCTCAACTCACGGCAAGCCATTTCGGTAGACACTCCATATTGTGATTCATAAGCCGACACATCAAAATGCGTCACCTCACATTTCAAGCCCATTTGTTGAGCCAATGCCACTGCGTGAGACTCATCTCTATTCGACTCATCTCCTCGCAAATGGAAATTGCAATGAGCGGCCACACAACGATAACCCAAGCTGACTAATACACTTAGCAACGCCACAGAGTCGGCTCCGCCACTCAATGCCACTATCACACTCTGAGAGTCATTTAGCAAATTATAGCGGCATATATTTTCGTGCACCTGCAATTCCATAATATGACATTGCGTTTGCTCTACCATAGCTTATCCCATATTTCAGCGACTAGAACCCAAATCATGTATCCACATAACGCGCACTTAAACACCGTGCCAAACAACAGACCCAACACCGAACCGAGCCCCGACTTTAATGCTTGTCCCTTAGTATTTTTATTCATCAATTCGCCTATAAACGCGCCTAAAAACGGGCCAATTATAAGCCCCCACGGCAGGAAAAACAAACCTATAATAGTTCCAATAAAACTTCCACGGGTACCCCATTTGCTCGCACCGAAATACTTGCTTCCCCACATGGGAATCAAATAATCAAGCACCGTTACCAATACTGTCAACACCAACAATATCAACAATAAAGGTGTAGAAAACTCATATTTGTCAGTGAAATGTATCAACAATATTCCAACATATGACAATGGAGGGCCGGGAAGCACCGGAATAACACACCCTAAGAGTCCAACCAATAAACAGATTAAGCCTAATATTACTAATAGTATTGTCATAAAAATCAAATTTATTTCACAAAGATACAATGATTATGCTTGTAAATAGATGTTATAACCTATTTTTTTTGTAAATTTGCGCAAAATAAAAATAACTAATCATTGCAATGTTAGAAAAAATAAATAATCTAAAGGCTCAAATCGAAAGCCTTACCGCAAGCAATGCTGCTGATGTTGAAGCATTGCGCATCAAATATTTGAGCAAAAAAGGTGAAGTTTCACTTCTTTTCAATGACTTCAGAAATGTTCCTGCCGACCAAAAGAAAGCAATGGGACAAGCTCTAAATGAACTTAAAAATCTCGCAACCGACAAAATCAACGCACTTCGCGATGCTGTGGAATCGGTTGAAACAGTTGCCGACGGTCTTGACCTCTCTCGCACTGCTTCTCCCATAAAACTCGGTTCACGCCACCCATTGTCGCTTGTGAGAAACGAAATAGTTTCAATCTTCTCACGCTTAGGATTCTCTATCGCCGATGGTCCTGAAATCGAAGATGACTGGCACGTGTTCTCTTCAATGAACTTCCCTGCCGACCACCCTGCACGCGACATGCAAGACACTTTCTTCATTCAACGCGATCCTGCCGATGTGTTGTTGCGCACTCACACCTCTTCAGTTCAAAGCCGTGTGATGGAAAAAACACAACCACCTATCCGCATCATCTGCCCGGGTCGTGTGTATCGCAACGAAGCAATCTCGGCTCGTGCTCACTGTTTCTTCCACCAAGTAGAAGCACTTTATGTAGACAAAAACGTATCGTTTGTTGACTTGAAACAAACATTGCTCTACTTTGCTCAAGAAATGTTTGGCCCTGCCACTCAAATACGTCTACGTCCAAGCTACTTCCCATTCACCGAACCATCGGCCGAAATGGATATATCTTGTAACCTCTGTGGAGGCAAAGGCTGTTCATTCTGTAAGCATACCGGTTGGGTAGAAATTCTTGGGTGTGGCATGGTCGACCCCAACGTGCTTGAATCTTGCGGCATCGATAGCAAAGAATATAGCGGATATGCGTTAGGTATGGGTATTGAGCGTATCACCAACTTGAAATATCAAGTGAAAGACCTTCGCATGTTCTCTGAAAACGACGCTCGCTTCCTCGAAGAATTCCAAAGCGCGCACTAATCGCTTTTTCGCAACATATAAGCCTTAAATATGACTACCAAGCAACGATACACTCAGGTTATCGAGTGGTTTAAAACCACAATGCCTGTTGCTGAAACTGAGCTTCACTACGACACTCCGTTTCACTTGTTGCTTGCAGTCATTCTTTCGGCGCAATGCACCGACAAACGTGTAAACCTCATCACTCCGGCACTTTTCGAGCGTTTCCCCGATCCTGAATCACTCGCTGCGGCATCAATCGATGAAGTATTTGAGTTAATACGCTCTTGCTCCTACCCCAACAACAAAGCGCGCCACCTAATTGGTGCTGCAAAAATGCTTGTTGAGGAATTCAACTGCGAAATGCCTTCCGATATCGATTCTCTGATAAAGCTACCCGGTGTGGGACGAAAAACTGCCAACGTGATGCTTGCCGTGGTATTTAATAAAGCGGCGATGGCGGTCGACACCCACGTGTTCCGTGTGAGTGAACGCATTGGATTGACCACAAATAGCAAATCGCCCCTCGAAACCGAAAAGGCCTTGTGCAAAAACATTCCCGACGACATAATACCCTTAGCTCACCATTGGCTCATTCTTCATGGCCGATATGTGTGCAAGGCTCGCCGTCCCGACTGCTTGAATTGTGGTCTCACTCAAGTGTGTAGATATTTCCAACAAGAAAAATAACCTGTCAAAACAACTCATACCATGGATAATATGTTTCTTTTCATTATCGAAGTGATAGGCACTGTGGCGTTTGCCATCAGTGGAATCAGAATGGCTGCAGGAAAACGATTTGACTGGTTTGGAGCATATGTGGTAGGGTTGGTCACCGCCATCGGAGGTGGTACACTTCGCGACCTTCTACTCGATGCGCCTGTGTTTTGGATGCAGACATCATGGTATCTTGCCGTAACTGGTCTATCTTTGGCATTCGTCATCATTTTCCGCAAAACATTAGTGAAACACCTTGGTGCGCTCTTACTTTTTGACACCATTGGACTTGCTCTATTTGTGGTTATTGGAATTCAAAAATCATTAGCTTTTGACTATCCCATGTGGGTAGCCATTGCAATGGGTATGATTACCGGAGCTTTTGGAGGAGTGGTTCGTGACATATTGATTAATGAAGAGCCTCTATTCTTCCGCAAAGACATTTATGCCACTGCTTGTATCGCCGGCGGTGGTGTGTATTGGCTCACAATGGAATGTGGAGGATCGGAAATACTGCAACAATCAGCATGTGCATTGACAGTTATTTTATTACGCTTCTTTGCGGTAAAATACTCATGGCAACTGCCCACTCTCAAGCATGACAATGATTAACGCCAATACCCTAACGTTGCAATTATGAAAGAGAAAAAGACTCTTATTCAATTCATAAAATATGGTCTTGTTGGTTGCCTCAACACTGCAATCACTCTTGGCGTGATATTTTTGTGCAAATCACTGCTCGGCATCAACGAATATGTGGCCAATATTTTAGGCTACACAGCCGGGCTCATCAACTCTTTTATTTGGAACAAAACATGGGTATTTAAATCAAAAAAAGGCTATCGACGTGAAGCCGTAAAATTTGGAATTGGATTTGGGGTATGTTATGGCATTCAACTGCTTGTAGTATTCCTCCTCAACTCAAGTGCATTAGGTGATATGCAATGGAATATTCTCGGAGTATTCACCTTATCGGGCTATGGAGTAGCAACATTGATAGGCAATGTTGTTTATACCCTCGCCAATTTCATTTACAACCGCATGGTGACTTTTAAATAACTCCTTAAGCATATAAACAACATTAAAAATTATAACTCTAAATCATATTATCTCATGAAAAAAACATTCATATTTTTATGCATTGCAATTGCTTCATGCCTTTCATTATCGGCTGAAGAAGGTGATATGTCAGTAGGTGCAAATCTCAACTATGGCACAGAAATCTCATCATTAGGTCTTGGTGGAAAATTTCAGTATGGAATAACCGACAACATTCGTGGGGAGTTTGCATTTGACTATTTTTTTGAAAACTCAGGGTTGTCGATGTTTAATTTCGATGTTACCGGACATTATCTATTTGAAATGAAAGAAGGGTTCAGATTATATCCTTTAGCAGGTATCACATTTGTAAATTCGCACCTTGATTTTGGAGAATTTGGCTCAGGAAATGACACCGGTCTTGGATTTAAATTTGGTGGAGGTGCTGAATATGACATAACACCCGAGGTCACTCTCAATGCCGAGCTTAAATATTCATTGGTCAACACCTACGACCAAATGATTATTTCTATTGGAGCAAAATATAATTTCTAAAAAGAAATTTTGAAAAAATAAAGAGACAACAACCTTTTTCTATATCAAGTGGATGATTTTAGCAATAGATTTAAATCATCCGCTTTTTATATTGTAAAGCGCCCCATTTACCTTGAGAATTTCATCAAATTAGGTTCTTTTCTAATTTATACTGACATTTTCAACACATATTAAGATTCATAAATTGCATTTCTTGGTAATATACATTTACTTTGTCATAAATTATCTAACCAACAACTCGACTTTTCACTGCAATGAACCGATTGTCAACCCTTTTTACAGTAATGCTTTTCACGATAGCACCTTTCGTGGCTAACGCAAATGACATTCCTACAAACACATCGCAATATAATAAAGCGGTTTCATATCTCAACGACAATGATAATTCTAATGATGCAACAGCCATTAGCATGCTCATCGAAACTGCCAATAACGACCATGCTCTATCGGCTCGATATCTCGGCATGATGTCGTGGTGTGGCAAATCTGCTGCGATAAACAAAACAACAGCCTACGAGTGGCTACGACTTGCCGATGTATTAGATGTGAAAAACAAAAATAACTATAGCAGTTATGATGAAGCCGAGCCAAGTGCTACCAGCGACTCGTTTACATATTATTACCTCAACGTTTATTCTGTCACCAAAGGCACTGCCGGTCATGATGACTGCAAAGCTAAAATAAAAACACTTAAGAAAGTTTTCCCTCAGTTTATTATTGAGCAGAAGTTTGATGCCCCCTATTGGAGAATCAACATAGGCGTTTTTCTCACTAAAGCCGAAGCCGAAGCCATTGCAAAAATTATCTCAAAGAATATCCCTCAATTCAACGACATCTCAATTTGCACTAAAGTGGTTAATTATCGATAAATATTAATCAAAATCAGCTCTCTCATCTCCAGTCTAAACCAACCGCGTCTAATATTTCACCACTTTTATACCCCTTCATTTCAATTTCATATTATATTTTATTAATTCTGCATATATTTTGCATCATTAGTTATCATGGCTGGAATACAAAAAACGAATGTAGCTCGGTTGCTCGATAAGGCTAAATTTGCTACTACTGCAACACACATCATAATTACAAATAATAACTTCTTCATCTTAGCCATTTTTTAATTTATTGAAAAAGTACTCATTTTTTTTGTAATTTTGCAACAAATACTTATCCAATGAAAATTCCTAACGAATCCATCGACCACATTCAGCAATTTGTTCCATTTGATTTAACTACTTCAATTGGGTGCACAATGATGGCTCACGACATGAGCAACTGCCTCAACGCGTCAATATCACCCAACACTCTAAAACGCGCTTTTGGCATAATCCATAGCTCATCTGCCACATCTAAATACACCCTCGACCTCATTGCTCGATATGTAGGTTATACCTCTTGGGAAAATTTCAACGACGAAAAACCTTCAAAATCATCAACATTCAACAATCTCAACGTTATATCACTCGACACTATTGCAATAGGTCAATCTGTGAAATTCTCCTATTCCCCAAATCGAGTTGTGACGATGAAATGCATTGACCGCCAAAAATTTTGCATCACAAAATCACTTAATAGTAAAATTATTGAGGGCGACATCGTTATTGCCAATCAAATCATTGCGCGACACCCTTTCCACATTTTGAGTGTAGTTCGCAATAACTCTAACCTTGGCTCTTTTACCGCCGGCATACACGAAGGGATTGAATCAATAGAACTCATATAATATTAACGCAATGGAAAATTCAGCATTCTCTGCCGACAAACATAACAAACAGAGTTCTGATTTCATTATGGTAAAAGAACTTAACACATCGGGGGCTACAAGCAAAAGCTTCAAAGTGCGCCGATATGGTAAGCTCCTATTTCACAAACAACCTTACGACATAAACAACTCTCAGCTACAAGATGCTTTTCGCAAGGAGTTTGAAGTGGGATTTAATCTCGACCACAATGGCTTAGTGCGTTATGTAGCTTTCGACGATGAAACATGTTCGATTTTTACTGAATGGATTGAGGGAGCAACCCTTTCACAATTCATCAAAGATAATCCCGATTATTTTCGCGACCAAAGCAACTGCACACGATTTATCACCCAACTACTCGATGCAGTGGATTATCTTCACTCTCACTCGGTGCTTCACCTCGACTTAAAGCCCGACAACATAATGATTACCGACATTGATTGTTCGGTAAAAATTATCGACCTCGGTTTTTCGCTTACCAACTGCTTCGACACCACTTCCGGATTTACCCCTCTTTTCGCCGCACCTGAGCAAATAGAGAACGGAGCACTCGATTGCCGTAGCGATATATATGCCATTGGTCGAATTATCGAACACATTTTCAATCAAATAAACGCCCAACCACCTCGTCACATAAAACGATTCATTGCACAATGCACAGCAACCGACCCTAGCGATCGCCATCAATCGGCTACGGCTGCTATTAAATCACTGCAATCTAATCGTTTCAAGGGAATAATTATTACAGCAACAATTCTCCTTGCATTAGCTATAATCGGAGTCGTTACATATATATTATTACACAACCAAAACACCAACGATATCGACAGCGCCCAAAGTATCGCAAATATTGCTGACACTACTATTGTCGACACAATATCACCCAAACCTATAGAGATTAATCACATTGATAGCACCTCAACGGCGACCACTATAACTCCCATCGACACTATTAAGCAAATCACACCTAAGCCTACTGCTGCGCCACAAGTTTCTAATATCCCTATCACACCCCCATCTGTAGCTACACCTCCTGCTCCGAAACCTAATGCAAAGAAACTCTCGCCTGCCGAAAAACTCGACTCGGCCGAAGCTCAAATGGGAATGTTTGCAACAATCCGAGGTCACTATCCTATAAAAAAAGAATGGTTCGCCCGACAATATCGTTTATTTGACCAACTTCGCACTGAATACCTCGCTACCGACACCGCTCAACAGCTTGGCAACCACAGAATTCACACTGCCCTAAGAGAGTTAATCAATCGCGACAAACATATTGTGGCAAAAAAATTTCCCGGCACCGATATAGGCACAATTTTAGCAGTAGCCAACGACATAAATATAGTTATTGTTTACCTATGCTACTCCGACTCTCGAATATTTAGCGGCACCGCAGAAATGAACCAACAATTCTATGATTTTGCACGACGCAAAGCCGCTCTATTAAAATAACATCACACCACATTGTACACCGTGTACACTTGTCATTCCATATCAATTTACTAATTTTGCACACGAAATAAGCACAAAAATCAGCTCACACCTTGCTGTTTAGAAATTATTTTCTATCTTTGCATCGTTGCTTTGAGCAACATTGACATATTTAGGAAGCGTTTAGCTCCTATTCCGATAGATGAATCTGGACAATTCACGGCAACAGGAATAGAAGTAGCGCAATCTTTTGGTATCGATATATGTTATATCAACATATAGCCGTGTCAAAGGTGTGAGCTATTTTTTCTTATTCGTTGCCAGGCAGTCCAGAGCCCATCTTAGAATAAGACTAATGTGGCTCACTCTTTCTTTTTATGCCAAAGCTCTATTTTTACAATCCGCTTCTCCGAGCCATAAGAGGCAATTTTTTAATTATTTTAATTTATGAAAAAATTATTCTTTTATTTGTTGGCATTGCCTTTTATCCTTGGAGCCGTAAGCTGTAGCGACGAAAAAGATGAGCCAAACGTGTTAACAGTAAACCTCTCAGAAGTAATTCTCACTGCTGAAGAAAATGACGATCAAGAATTAACAATCGCTTCGACTGCTCCTTGGACCTTAGCTGGTGGAGCAGATTGGCTTCACATCTCAGCTACTAGTGGCACAGGAACTTCTACAATCAAATTAGCTACAAAACGTAGCAATCCTTCTTCTGACGAACGTAGCACTACTATTACAATCACAAGCGGTGAATTGACTTGCGAAGTATTGGTAAAACAAGAACCTGGAAAAGTTGTAAACTGTACGGCTGAGCCTACCAACATCGTAGCATTGAGCGATGGTATTGCACATAACTACAAATTTGGTTCTCAAGTGAGCTTCTATATCTCAACTCTTGGCAAAAAAAGCACATATGACTGTTATACCATCGACGAAATTTATAACATTCTATTAACTAAAGGTGATCGCAAGACTCCCGACGGAAGCTATGTTTCGGTGTGGGACGGTTTGGAACCTCAAACAGAATACAACGTTTATACTATTGCATTTGACAAAAATGGCAAACCTGGTGACATGATTGTGAATACTATCAAAACTAAGTCAGACAAAAACCAAGCATATGCATTGATTACTATTGACGAATGCAATGAAAGAAACTGGATTTATACAACTACTATCACAGCATACTGTACTAAATACTACCACATGGCTTGGTCGGCTCCCGATGCAGAAGGTGCTTTGATCAACGAGCCCGATGTATACTTAGCATGGTTATTGAAAGACAAAAATGCAAGCAGCGACCCACTCACCCTTGCCGTACAAAGCCAAGGTTGGCACACTGAAAAGGATGAAGAAGATACTTATGTCCATGTTTTCACTTGGGGTTTAGATGCTAATAACGAATATGCAGGCATCATCAAACGTGCTTATGGCAATGCAGAGGACTACTCAAAAGAAGTAAAACAATTTAACATTGCGAAAGAAGCTTCTCGCCAAATGACTGAAATTTCTATCAGCTACGATGAATATCAAAAAGCTAAAGCATCAATAATCAAATAATCAGAAACAACCTTTTTCTCAAACTTAAGAGGCTGAGTCAAATTAGAAAAATTTGACTCAGCCTCTTAATTCCGCTCAAAACTTGCGTGAATTTAAACCCCCTCCCGGCTTTGCCGTACTCCCCCTAATTGCCTTGCAATCAATGGGAGAGCTTTCCTTTGCTATTATTTCCCATAAAAATGTATAATTAGAGAAGAGGCAAAGCATATACCAAGCTCTCCCTCTGTTTTCGCAGAAAATAGGGGGAGTACGGCGTAGCCGGGAGGGGGTTAGATCACAAACTCATTTTAAGACGATAATTAAACAAAAGAAGAAGGTGCATCAAATCTTTGAATTTTAGCACAGCCTCACGTACTAATCAATCCTTACGGATTGTCGCCCCGGTAATCATTAATTGGCTCTATTAAATAAATTATGTTCATTCTGCTCATTCTGTCAAAATCCTTGCGATACTATTAGACAAGAAGCCATAATGAGCATAAAATCATAAAGGAGGCATTATGAATTATGAATTAATTTCGTTAATTTTGCAGTAAATAACGATAGGAAATGGCTGGAATACAAAAAACAAATGTGGCTCGACTGCTCGATAAGGCTAAAATACCTTATGAGTTAGTCCCCTACACCGTTGATGAAAATAATCTCGCTGCCGACCATGTGGCAGAGGAATTGGGAGAGGATATAAACCAAGTGTTTAAAACTCTTATTCTTCATGGCGATCGCAGCGGACATTTCGTGTGCGTTGTACCGGGCAACACCGAAGTCGACCTCAAAAAAGCGGCCAAGGCTGCCGGAGCTAAGAAAGCCGAAATGATTCCGATGAAAGAATTGCTGCCACTCACCGGCTATATTCGTGGTGGGTGCTCCCCTATCGGAATGAAAAAGCCTTTTCCTACCTTTTTTCACCAATCGGCTCTCGATTTTGACATTATATTTGTGAGCGCCGGAGTGCGTGGACTTCAGCTAAAGATTAATCCTCATGATTTGATTAGCTATATTAAAGCCTCTGTAACCGATTTAATTCAAACAAAGCAAAACGACAATGACGATGAATACAATTGGCAAAATTTTTAGAGTAACCACTTTTGGAGAATCTCATGGCATAGCCGTGGGTGGTGTTATTGATGGAATGCCTGCCGGCATTGAAATAAATCTTGACAAAGTGCAACAAGAGCTAAATCGTCGCCGTCCCGGGCAATCGGCAATTGTTACTCCTCGTGACGAGAAAGACCAAGTAAAGATTCTTTCAGGGGTGTTTGAAGGCAAAACCACAGGAACTCCTATTGGCTTCATTGTTGAAAACGCCAATCAACATTCATCTGACTACGAAAACATTCGTAACACTTTCCGACCATCTCATGCCGACTATACATATACCTCAAAATATGGCATTCGCGACCATCGAGGCGGTGGTCGCTCATCGGCTCGCGAAACTATTTCGCGTGTTGTAGCCGGAGCATTCGCGCGCCAAGCGCTCGAACAAATTGGTGTAAAAATCTACGCCTACACCTCACAAGTAGGCGATATTGCTCTCGACAACGATTACACAAAATACAACTCTGAGTTAATCGAATCAAACGACGTGCGCTGCCCCGACCCCGAAATCGCCGCAAAAATGCACAACCTCATCGCTGAGGTTAAAGCCGATGGCGATACCATAGGAGGTGTTATCACCGGTGTTATCAAAGGCTCTCCCGTGGGATTGGGCGACCCGGCTTTTGGCAAACTTCACGCCCGATTAGGCGAGGCCATGTTGAGCATAAATGCCGCTAAAGGATTTGAATACGGAATGGGATTTGCAGGCGTTGGTTGCCGTGGCAGTGAAATGATTGACCTATTCGTTAATGATAACGGAACAATCCGAACTACGACAAACAATTCAGGTGGCATTCAAGGAGGAATCTCAAATGGCGAAGACATATATTTCCGCGTAGCATTCAAGCCTGTTGCCACTTTGCTCAAAGAGGTGGAAACTGTTGATAAAGACGGCAACCCCACTATACTCAAAGCTAAGGGACGTCACGATCCATGTGTGTTGCCTCGTGCGGTGCCCATCGTTGAGGCTATGGCTGCCATAGTGATGCTCGACGCTTATCTACTCAACAAAACAACTCACATTTAATCGTCAACAATGGCTCAAGGCTATCGCGATTTTGCTCAGTTCCTTGCTGAACACTTTGACTGTAAGATGCAAAAAATTGCAGTCAATGCAGGCTTTACATGTCCCAATCGCGATGGTTCTAAAGGGCGCGGTGGTTGCACTTACTGCAATAATCAAACATTCAACCCCGCCTACTGCTCCCCCTCACAGTCTATCACCGAGCAACTTGAAGAGGGCAAACGCTTCTTCGGAAAGAAATACCCCGACATGCGTTATCTTGCCTACTTCCAAGCCTACACCAACACTCACGGCGATATTGATCGCATCATGGAAATGTATCGCGAAGCTCTTGCGGTGGATAAGGTAGATGGAATAATTATTGGCACTCGACCCGATTGTATGCCGCAAGAGTTGCTCAATCAACTTGCCGAGCTTCACAAATCTCATTGGGTAATGATTGAGTATGGAGCCGAAACATCTCACAACTCTACTCTTGATTTCATCAATCGTTGTCACTCTTGGGAGGACTCTGTCGACGCTGTCCTCCGCACTCACGATGCCGGCATTCCTTGCGGCCTACATTTCATATTAGGGCTACCCGGAGAAAATGACGAAATGATATTAGATACAATAAGAAAAACATCTCAACTACCTCTCGACACAATAAAACTCCACCAACTCCAACTTGTGCGAGGGACTCGCATGGCTAAAGATGTAGAAGACGGCATTTACGACGTCACACATTTCACTGTTGATGAATACATCACCCTCTGCTGTAAAGTAATTCAACACACAGCTCCGACAATCGCCATCGAACGATTTGTATCACAATCACCCGACAACCTTCTCATTTCGCCACGTTGGGGACTTAAAAACTATGAATTCACAAATCTCCTAAATCGCGAGATAAAAAAATCAGGAATCAAGCAAGGTGAATCGCTCAATTCCTGATTGATATCGGTTATCTAAATTATTATTTCAATAAATCAGAAGCATCTTCATAGTCCATTTGTTTCATAGGCACTTGAGTCAATGATGTATCAAGTTTGCTTTCATCATATGCTTCGGCGGGTTGTACACCTGCTGCAATTACTTTTTCTTTTGGATTTACAAAATATACAGCATCGGCGCCGGCTTTACAAATTGCATTATATGCTTCAACAGTAGGCTCATTCACTGTGTAAATCACTGCAAATTCCAATGAATTCAATCGAGCCATTGCTATAGCAGTTTCTACCGATGTAGCTTTTTCTGTTGCTTGTCCGGTGCTTTGCAACTTACCATTATACACCACAACAGTGCCACATGGTATTGTACCCTCTTCTACGTTTGTTTTTGCAACTGTCACTGCCATGTCCATCCATATTTCATCGATAGGAGATACTTTATCATTCTTCGAAATGGGTATTCCGGCGAATAATGAACTTGACACAAATGTGATCATCGCCACAAATAAAAAAATTACTTTTTTCATAATCTTATATTATTTATTTTATTAATATTCTATTTTATCGGCCTTATCAGCCCATTTTTCAAACACCTTTATTGTGCGAGTGCTATCCATTTTTATACATGGAATCATTCGATCGCACTTTGGTTTCTCTAATTCACGATATATAAATCGATCGCTAAAATTCACTGCCTCGGCATCATCTTGAGTGCAACCATAATATATACGGCTCACTCCTGCCCAATACAATGCACTCAAGCACATGGGACACGGCTCACACGAGCTATATATCACGCAACCTTTGAGATTAAATGTAGATTCTCGTTGACATGCTTGGCGTATGGCATTTACCTCGGCATGTGCTGTGGGGTCATTATCGGCTGTGACCCTATTCACGCCTGTTGCCACTACCTCACCATTGCGCACAATTACCGCTCCAAACGGACCTCCGCCATTATCGATATTCTTTTCAGCAAGCTCGGCTGCCATTTCCAAAAATCTGATGTCATCGTTGGTGATTGTCATAGTCTTATACATTTAAAACCTTGTAAAATTATAAAACTTATACACAAATAACAAATGCTTTTGCCCAAAAAGTTGTTAATAGTGTATAATCTTACAATTTTTTCAGCACAACCACTCCTCTTTATATGGGTGGCGTATGTATTCGGGATGCGATGATGTGTTTAATTCGCGAGCAGGCACTCCTCCTACAACGGCTTCTGACTTCACATTTTTCACCACAACGGCTCCTCCTCCAATACAAGCTCCCGAGCCTATTTCAACATCATCTATTATTATCGCTCCGGGGCCCATGTATATGTTATCTCCTATTTTTGCAGCTTGGGGCGTATTAGCTCCAATGCTGGTAAACTGACTCAGATGAATATTATTACCTATCACAGCAGTGGGATTTATTACAATCCCGAAACAATGCTGAATATACATACCATAGCCTATACGCGTTTTGGCCGGGATAAATATTCCATATTTAAGTTTATAGCGATTAAGCATCATCTTTGTAAACGGATAGGCCCATCCTTTATGTTGGCTAAGACGATACCATATTGAAAATCCCATTGAGGTGCGAGTAAAACTCCCTAACCATATCCGAAACATAGAATCATGGCGACCATTATGGCGATAGCTATCCGATTTTATCAATCTCACACAATCTCTATAGCTCTTTGGGATAGGTATTCTTACTTGTGTATCTGCTATTATATATGATTCAAATTCCATGATGTCATTTTTTTAAGGGAACTTCTATATATTGCTTTATGAAGATTTATGAATTTTATTTGAGCGGATTTTTGTTGAATGAGCATAGCGAGCTATGCAATTGAAACAGAGGCAAAAAGATACCAAATAAAAAAAGCATAAAGCACATAAAAGAACATTCCCAATAACTACTCTTTAATTTATTCTTGGAATTTATAGAAATTCCCTTAACTTATCGACCACGAAATTAACCATTTTTACCAACCTATGCAAAAAAGTTGGAGGGAGATTGCCTTTACGGCAAACCTCCCTCCAATCATATTGTCAATTTTTGTTTTTTAGATGCTTGTCAAATTTGATGAGATTGTGAATGATTTCACTTGTGTTCCACCTGAGAATGATCCACCTTTTGTAACCTCATTAAATACTGTTCCACCCGACACAGAGCCTCCTGTATAAAGTTTATATGAACTACCTGATTTGAATTCGGGCAATGTGATATAACAACCTTGACTCATTGCTTGAGGTGCTTTGAACGACATGATGTGTGCGCCCGATGAATTTGTGATTGTAATCAATGTTCCGGCCGAAATTGAAGACGAATACTTAATTGTAGGCACTTTGCATTGTGTTGTAGTGAGGTTCAACATATTACCTTTTTGGTTGATTACAGTACCACCGGTGATTGACAATTTGCTTGCTTGATCCACATCGACACCTTCTTCAGGGTCACGAGAACCATTGGCCAACACAAGACCTCCGGTAATTGACATTGTGCCATTTGAGTCTATTGCATCGTTTCCGGTAGCAACACAACGAAGATTACCACCATTGATAGTCAATGCGCTTGCTGCATTGATACAGTCATCATATGTTGTAAATGTGAAATTACCACCATTGATTGTAATTGTTGTTTTTGACTCTAATCCTTCACCACCTTCGTTAGATGATTTAATTGTAAAGCTACCACTATAAACAGTCATCGCCGACATCGCTTTAATTACTTTAGGACTTGTTGAACCGTTTGTTGAAGTTGAACTTCCTGGCATTCCGGGACGATTTCCACCGGGGCCTCCGCTTGATGAAGAGCTACCAAATTGAGCTCCGGTTGTTTGAGCAGTAACAATCAATGGCGCAATTTCTCCGGTTGGAGTTTCCTCCTCGGTTGTACCACCTTCTTCAGTTGTTGCTTCAGCATATTTGTAACAAGCTACACCTTGGAATGGTACATTTACCCACACATAGTAGGAATCTGTACCGGCTTCAACGCATACAGAATTGCGGAAACATGTGTTACGTGTGCTACCAAGACCATTTGATGGATACGTTCCCTCTACTGAACTTGTTGACATATTAACAACTGAAACTGCACCTTCTGAAATTGCAGTATTTGTAGTGTTTAGATAAGTTGATGCTGCTGCATATTTCACACCGTTATATGTGAAGAACTTAACATCTGTTCCTTGATTATTAACCAATCCGCTTGGCATTTCTTCGATATAAGCACCTGTTGAGCTGAAATGTGCTGCTGCATAGTTTGCTAATGAACTTGACACCCAGAATGAGCCATCGCTTTCTACTGTAATATTTGAATAAGGAACCCCCGACGCTATTTCATAAGCCGAGCCATTCTTAGTCAAATTAATTGTAGTAGGTGTAGTTGATGTGATAGCCCCATTTGAAATTGTATAATAATATACTTGGCTACCATATGCAAACCATATACGTCCATTTGTCATTGTTCCACTAACCGACATTGCATCTCCGGCACGTGTACATGGAGGAGCCGCATTGAGCAACACTGTTGGTGTTGAACTATCGCTATCCCACTTATAGATTACTAAATTAGTTGATGTATTTGCCGCCAAGTTGCATGCAAGGATAGTGCTTCCAAGTGTTTCTACCGAGCTTAAATTATATGTACCTGCTGTGCACGAAGTAGTGTTCAATGTTCCACTTTGTGAACCGGTGTAGGCATTGATAATCTTGATTGTGTGATCTGTTGCGCTTGAACCACGACACACTGCATATAGTTTGCCATTAGCCAATGCTATATCTTCTACACCTTGAGAACCTGTTGTAACCCAACTTGAGCTATTTCCTCCATTTTGCGAGAAGTTCCACTCTTGTGACATGTTACCTGAGCTTACAGATGGAGTGGTTATCTCGGGAGATTCGCCATTGATTGTACCCATAATGATTTGTTGGTCACTCTTGATACATTTACCACCGGCTCCGGTTGATTTAACATTAAATGTACCGCCAAGGAGATTTAAGTTACCATCTACCGAGATACATATTGGGCTATAAGTGTCTGTTCCCGATGATGCTGTATAAGTCGCTGCGCTTCCGGTTGTAGTAATTGTAACATTTCCCGAATTGAACGTAGCAACACCATCAACCGAGATTCCTTTACCACCTACTCCCGAATGAGTAGCATTGATTGTTCCACCATTTTGAGTGTAGTTTCCATCACATTTAATCAATGAACAATGTGATGGGTCATAATTCACAACAACACTGCTTCCTGTCAATGTACCGGTGATTGTACCACCTGAGATTGTAGTATTAACATCTGATTTGATACCTTTAGCCGAGTTGGCTTTAACGTTGAGTGTGATATTTCCACCACTTACGTTTACATTATTATCGGCCGAAATACATGTAGGAGCATAATTATCGGTTACTCCCGATGTATTGGTATATGTACCATTTCCTCCGGTTACAGTCACTGAGAGTGTTCCCCCTTGGAGATTTACATTTCTATCTGCTGAAATACCTTTACCACCTGCACCTGAGTGAGTAATATTGATAGTACCGTTTGTTTGCACAAAATCAACATCGGTTTTGATTGCCGAACAATATGATGGATCGTTTGACACGATAGCCACATCACCGGTCATATTTGCTGTGATTGTACCACCATTTACGGTCATTGTTTGTTTTGTTTTAAAACCTTTGCCTTGTGCTGCAGGCACTGTGAGGGTGATATTTCCGCCATTAACGGTGATAATACTATCACTCTTAATTGCTTTAGTGTCGGCTGTTGCAAGATTAATATCGATTGTACCATCATTGATTTCGATATAACCTACATCGCCATCAATACCATCGCCACCGGTTGACTTAGTGGTCAATTTACCACCATTCATCAAGAAATAGTCATTGGCATGAACACCATCGTTAAATGCTGAAACGATATTGACCGTGCCCGATGTCATTTCGATATAATCATCGCTGACAACACCATGTTTGTAGTTACCTGTAACATTCAACACACCGGTACCTCCAAATACGATTTGTCCTTCACTGAAGAAACAACCCTTTTGGTCTTCGCCTGTAACAGTTGTATATGAAGCGGCATCGGCAAGTGTTGAGGTCCCTACCAAATTAACCGTACATTTCTTACCTGTTTGAATATTGATTGCAGCACCATTATCATTTGTGATGCTCACATTATTTAGGTCAAGATTAAATTTAGTATCAGAATAAACCTTAAACGAACCGGTTGTAGTTGTACCGGTCAATTCATATGTAATCTCTGACAATGAAGTAGAAGTCACTACTACATCAGCCCCTGTTTTGGTTACTGTTACACCTTCAAAAGCAAATGGGTTGATAATTTCGGCATCTGTGCCATTATATTTCACCTCTACCACTGTTGTGGGGTCTCCAAGGGTCACTTTCGACACCTCTGTGTTAGGCATTGTTTTAACCTCGCCATTTGTTGCGGTAAACACAACATTATTTCCGCTCAAAGAAACACTATCAGCTATTGTGATAGGCAATCCAAGAGTTATATTATCTGTTCGGTGAATCCACATTGTTTCAGCAGCCCATGCCAAAGAAAGTGCCGACAATGTCAATACTGCGCCTGTAAATACTTTCTTTTTCATCATTTCACAATTTTAGATGTTAAACCATTAGCTTTTACAATGTAAATACCATTTGCGAGTGACGACACGTTAAGTTCCGACTCTTCTGTTGAAAGAACCAAACGACCATCGGTTGAATAAATTGAAATTCCTTCTTGTGGAGCCTTAACTACAACTCCATCATAAACGATTCCATTTGCACCATCTTCTACTCCATCAATTCCAACAGTAGCATTACCATTAAAACGTAGAGACACAAAATTTGAAGAGGAATAAGTTTTTGAACTTCCATCGGTCATTGACACAACAACAGAGCCCGATGGGAAAGTAATTTCCTTAATATTACTTATGCTTAATAGAGTGTCACCACTTTTCTGCCTTACATAAATTATATCAGCAGCAAATACCGGCAAACAAAGCAACATAATAAGGAAAAATGAAAATACCTTTTTCATGATAGCTTAAATTTAGTTATATGTTAGTTTAATTTATTTTAAATAGTATTTATTCAACACACAAAAATAATTAAATATCCTAA
Source organism: Muribaculaceae bacterium (assembly GCA_017399915.1). GTDB lineage: Bacteria > Bacteroidota > Bacteroidia > Bacteroidales > Muribaculaceae > RGIG4079. Next base: position 458 of record JAFQAS010000050.1, on the reverse strand, counting down.
CATGCTTATAACTTGGACATTGTTTAACACACGCATCTTGACATATAGCAACGTTTCATCTATTAAACGGCACCGCATTAACATTTTTACACACTATTTATCCCTATTAGAGAATACAAGTTTAAAATTAATAGGAGATTTCGATAACACTATCTCACAACAGACTCAGTAGATCCATTAGACTTAGTGGATCTATTTGACCAAGTAGTCATAGTAACCCCAGTGGACTTAGTTAACTTAGTTGACTTAGTAGCCCTATTTGACCCAGTGGTCTTAGTAGACTTAGTAGCCCTATTTGACTCATTTGACCCATTTACCCCATCCCTGTTTCCACCAGAAACAAAAAGCCCCGACTCATTTCTGAATCGGGGCTCGGATAGGGGGCGGTGACCTACTCTCCCACTTTCGCAGTACCATCGGCGCGGTGAGGTTTAACTTCTCTGTTCGGAATGGGAAGA
>JAFQAS010000049.1 GCA_017399915.1 Muribaculaceae bacterium | reverse complement strand
CTTTGAGGAATATCTCGACATCTGTAAAGAATATAATGTGACTCCTGTGATTGAGCTAAAATGGGCCGATGGTATAAACTCTAATGACCAATCTAACATTCCGGCTCTTATGCAAATCGTGATTGATAAAGGATTCCGCAATAATTGCTTTATCTTTACATCAATGAAAAACTGTCTTACTTATGTAAAGAAGAACTATCCCGATGTGGAAATTATGCTTCTTGTTTATGATACAAGTTTTGATAGCAATTTGGATTGGTGTAAAACTAATGGTTGTCATATTGGTCCGGGTGTGGGCGATGGCATCACACAAGCCGGTGTGCAAGCATATCATGATGCGGGATTGTTGGTTAATGCGTGGTCATGTAATACAAACTCGGCATATTCTACTTATGCCGGTTATGGTTGTGATTACATTACTACCGACTATCTTGATCCAACAACACTTCCTGATGTTTCGGTTGAAGACCCATCAGATATAAAAATTGAAGTGATATGGGAAAATAGTACAGCATTAGGTAATGCTCCTGAAAATATTGATGGTACATATGCATTGCAAGGTGGCGGTTATAACCAAACATTATATGTTCACAATCACAAAGATAAAAAATTATACTTGTTTAATTCATCGGGTTGCCTTGGTAGTATTCCCGGTGCTGATGGCCGTGGTTGTGCGATAGATGAAGCCGGAAATATAATTCTTAGAGCAGATACATTGAATGAAACAGCCCACAAATTTATGGTATATCCTTCGGGAGCGACAGTGTCAAACCCCGGCACTCCTGTAAATATTGATGTTGAGGTGCTCGCAAGTGGAGCTTCAATGGTGTTCTCTGCATCGGGTGATGTGCTTGGTGATGGCGGTTATATCTACACTTATCCTTCGGGAAGCACAACTGTCAACGTGATTAAAGTAGTAAACGGAAAAGTTAAAGAGGTGACACAATCAAGCACATTGTCATTGACAGGCACAGCAGAAGGTTATGTTATCCCTAAAAACAATGATCCTAAAAACTGGATTTATCAAGTGCGTGCAAATGGATATTATACCTATGCAAATGGAACAAGTTCGGCATTGATGGCCGACTCTTATTCATCAACTGCACCGGCTCGTAATACTACAATCGGTGGTGCATACGTTGAGTTAGGAGGCAAAGAGGTATTCTTGTATAACAGTGGCGCTCATTATAAGGGTGGATTCTGTGTGAAAGACTTGACCAAAGGGGTATTGGCAGCTACAATCACTCCAATCGGTACGCTTGGATATGTTGATGGTGGAAATCAGACTTGCGCCAACTGGTTAAATATTCAACGAATCGACGACTATAACTGTTATGTATATCAATATTGCCCGGCCAATGGTATGGCGGTATATAAGATGTATGATTCATCATATAAACCAGAAGTGTCTTCGGATGTGGAATTTGTGTTTGAAACAGTGTGGGAAAAGAGTACAACATTGGGCAATGCTCCATCTAATATTGATGGCACAAACGCACAACAAGGCTCGGCTCATAATGGCAAATTCTATGTAAATAATAAAGAAGAAGGTAAATTGCATATCTTTACCGATGAAGCTGAATATACCGGAAGTATTGCCGGAGGAAAAGGATGGGGTTGTGATTGCGATGATGCAGGCAACGTGGTGATTCGAAACGATGCTGAAACTACAGCAAACCACAGTTTTATTATATATCCTGCAGGAGCTACTGTAGCTAATCCCGGAACAGCAATCTCGGTTGATGTAACTCTTCCTTTGGAAGGTCAAGCAAACTTTATCAGCGCATCGGGCAATGTCCTTGGAAAAGAAGGTGGGTATATTTATGTATATCCTAATGGTCAAACAGCAGTGTGTGTAGTCACAATGGTTGAAGGAAAAGCAACTGCAGTAAATTCTTACACAGGCCTATCGTTGACCGGTTCAACTGCCGGTTATGTAATCCCAATGGAAAATAATCCACAAAAATGGATTTATCAAGTGCGCTCAGGTGGTTATTATACATATAACACAGGAACAAATACAGCACTCATGGCCGGATCTTCTTCAACAACACAACCGGCTCGAAACAGCTCGGTAGGTGGAGAATACTTTAAATTATGCGACCATGAGATATTTATCCATAGCAGTGGAGCAAATTACAAAGGTGGATTTACCGTGCGTGATTTGACTACCGAAGAAGTTATTGCAAATGTTGAACCAATAGGTAATTTAGGCTATCAAACCGGAGGTAACTATTCAGTGGCTAACTGGGTAAGAGCTGAAGCAATAGATAATAATAGTTGTTATATCTATCAATATTGCCCTGCTAATGGTATGGCAAAATATAAACTATATAATAAAAATGCTTCTACCGGAGTTGATAAAATAGTTATAGAAGATAAGACTACATTGAGAGTGGCTCCAAATCCTGTTGTAGATGTTGTGAGCATAACATCAAGTGAAGATATTACAGTATTGGAATTGTATAACTATGTTGGTGCTATGGTTGATGTAGAAATGTCGGTTGATGATAATGTGGCAACTCTTAATATGGGTTCTTTGCCAGCTGGCATTTACATTGTGAGAGTAAATGATGGGTCAGCCAAGATTATCAAAAAATGATATTAAAATAATATCAATATATCGTTAAAAAGAGCGAGACGAAAGTCTTGCTCTTTTCTTTTTTAATGGAAGTTTGACGAAAATTTACTACATTTGCGTAGGATAAACAAAAAAATAAAAGTTATGAAACGTAGAAATATATTGTTATTGTCGGCGGTAGTGTCGTTGAGTGCAATGGCAGCGAAACCACAAGTAGATGTAGTGAATCCTCCTTATTGGTGGACGGGTATGGCACAAGACACATTGCAAGTGATGGTGCATGGCGAAGGTATTCGTGATGCCGAAGTGTCGTTGGCCGATTACCCCGGAGTGCAGTTGGTAGATGTGTCGCGATTGGATAGCCCCAACTATCAATTCCTTTATTTTGTGGTAGGCGATGACGCTCAGCCCGGTGAGATGAACCTCACATTCTCGCACGGAAAAAAGAAGGCAAAGGTAAAATATGAACTAAAGGCTCGTGATCGTAAGCCTGAGGAATATGTGGGCTTTGATGCGAGCGATGTGTTGTATCTCATCATGCCCGACCGTTTTGCAAATGGAAATCCCGAAAATGACAATGTGGCAACATTGAAAAATAAAACCGTTGCAGATAGAAGTAATCACAATGGACGTCATGGGGGAGATATTAAGGGGATTCAAGATCATCTTGATTATATAGATTCGCTTGGCGTTACTGCAATATGGGTAAATCCGGTGCTAACTAATGATATGCCCGGAGGCGCATATCATGGATATGCTACTACCGATTATTATAATATCGACCCACGATTTGGTACAAATGAGGAGTGGAACATCCTTGTTGAAGAGGCTCACAAACGCGATATAAAAGTGGTGATGGATATGATATTTAACCATTGTGGGAGCGACCACTATTGGTTTACCGATCGTCCCTCAAAGGATTGGTTTAACTTCCCCGACGGGTATGTGCAAACAAACTATCGATTAACTACTATTCACGACCCTTATGTGAGTGAATATGATAAGAAACGCACTACCGATGGTTGGTTTGTTGAGTCAATGCCCGATTTAAATCAAAACAATCCTCATTTGATGAAATATTTGGTGCAAAACTCTATATGGTGGATTGAGTCGTCGAAAATTGACGGTATAAGAATGGATACCCACCCATATGCATTTTTGCAGCCAATGGCGCAATGGATTGATGCCGTGGAAAAGGAATATCCTCATTATAATATAGTAGGAGAGTGCTGGTATGGCAATGAAGGCGGTGAAGCATTTTGGCAACGTGGCAGCAAAGTTTGTACCGAGGGCGATTCAAATCTTCCTACGGTGATGGACTTTGTATTGTCGCAAACCGCTCGCAAGGCATTTAGTGAACAAACAAATCCATGGACCGGCTTGAATGCAATTTATGACCATCTTTCGCTCGACTATCTATTCCCTGAGCCTCAAAAGATACTTACATTCTTGGATAATCATGATACCGACCGCTTTTTGCTTGAGCAGCCTACAGATTTGGGCTGGTGGAAACAAGCGCAAGCATTTTTGCTCACCTCGCGCGGTATCCCTCAAATATATTATGGAACAGAATTGTTGATGAGTGGCTCGAAAGAGGGTAGTGATGGCTATGTGCGTCGCGATTTCCCCGGCGGATTCCCCGGTGATGCTACAAATGCGTTTACTGCCGAAGGTCGCACGGCTATGCAAAATGATGCATATGCGTTCCTTGCAAAAGTTCTAAATTGGCGTAAGGGTGAGGCAAATGAGGTGATTGCAAAGGGCTCGTTGAAACACTTTATGCCTCAAAATGGCATATATGCATATACTCGCAAACTTGGTGATAAGGAAATTCATGTGTTGATGAATGGTAACGACGAAGAGTTGACCACAACTATGGAGCGCACTCTCGAAGTGATGCCTATAGGCGCAAAATATAAAGATGTGCTAACCGGAGAGATTGTTGAGATAAAAGAGGAAATGACATTTGCACCTCGCGCAATCTATATATTGCAAAATTTCTGATAACTCCATCTTATGAAGAAGATTGGGATTTTATCTGACACTCACTCATGTTGGGACGATCGCTACACCAAGCATTTTGCCGGTTGTGACGAGATATGGCATGCCGGAGATGTGGGCGATATCAGTGTGATACGCCGATTGGAGGAGGTTGTGCCAGTGGTGAGGGCAGTGTCGGGAAATATCGACCATGGCGAAGTGTGTCGCCGTTGCAAAGAACTTGAAATATTTGAAGTAGAGGGCGTAAAAGTGTTGATGACACATATCGGAGGCTATCCGGGGAGATATTCGCCGGGAATGAAACGCCTTTTGTTTGAAAATCAAATAAATCTTATGGTTGCCGGACATTCGCATATCCTCAAAGTGATGTGGGATAAGGAAATTCAAGTGCTTCATGTAAATCCCGGCGCAGCAGGTTATCATGGTTGGCAAAAAGAGCGTACATTGGTGAGGCTTGTAATCGACAATGGTAATATGCGCGATTTAGAAGTTATTGAACTTGGAAAGGTGAAATGCTGAAGAGATGGCAAAAACGAGCATAATCTGCCGCAGAAATATTTTTTATAACATATAAAAGGTGGTGAGCGAATTTTTGTTGCTATATGCGTGAATATTTTTCATAAAAAGTTTGGTAAATTAAAATATTTTATATATTTTTGAGGAAAATAGAAGCTCGGAAGGGCTTTATATCTGAAAAAAGAGACCGTTTTTTCAAAATATATATGTTTTTATAGATTGTAGATTTAAAAGAGAGTGCTATCGTGAGATATTGCTCTCTTTGGTTTTATTAACAAATGGGGTGTGAAATTGAAAAATAATCTTTTATTCTTGCATAACTCGAAACTTCGTATTATCTTTGCGTCACTTTTCGTGACATACCTAAATGTATGTTAGGTTAAAGTTGCTCGAATGGTGGAATGGTAGACACGAAGGACTTAAAATCCTTTGGCTATTGCAGCTGTGCGGGTTCAAGTCCCGCTTCGAGTACGAAGAATCCTCTAAATTCCATAGGTTTTTAGAGGATTTCTTTTGTTTAATGTAAAAAGGAATAATCATGAAGTATCAATATCGCACAAGTGGCACCTGTAGTAGCTTAATAGAGTTTGAAGTAAACGATGGGATCGTTTCAAATGTGAACTTTTATGGAGGTTGCAGCGGAAATTTGCAAGGTATATCTTGTTTAGTGGAAGGAATGAAGGTAGATGAGGTTGTTTCACGCCTTCGAGGGATTAGATGTGGGTATAAGTCAACCTCTTGCCCCGACCAATTAGCTAATGCATTATCGCAAATTTCGAGCGCGGAAAAATAGATGGCCTATTGCCGGTAGAACCTAAGGTTTTGACGAGTGTTTAAAAACTGTATAAAACTTGTCAAATGTTGATAATTAAGCGAATGTTATAGTTTATAAGTGAAAAATAATAACTAACTTTGTGCCGGATTATAGTGAAATTTCAATTCTGAAATTAGAACTATTTGAAGATTAATGTTGAATAAAAGAGAATATAGCTATATAATCATGAATAAATTTAAGAATCTTAAAGTCGTAGTTGCCGGTCAGTTTGGCAATGGGGCGGAATTTAAATACGGATATCCGGTAGTGCCTTTAACCGATGAGCCACAAAATAATTGGATAAAGATGGATATGGTGGAGAAAGATCCACTCGATGTTCGTAATTATTTCCCACAGGCAACAGGTCCGATTTATAAAATGAGGGTGTCGACCTATGGTTCATACTATGCATTGGTTGCGCCATGTAAATATGACACATCGGGTAGAAATGGCTATTATAGTATAACTCTTTTTATTGCAAAAGGGACAAAATATACCGGAGCGCAAGTGCGTTCAACGCTTAATGCGTTGAATGTGGTGCTTTATGATGCGAATAATTTCTCGGCTGCGGCATCAACATTGGTAGAACAATGCTTCGAGCAAAACGGCTGGACTACAGTTGATCAAGAGCCAATGATTATGCCTGTGAAATCAGTGCCGGCCTACAAAGATGCATATCGTGAGTATAACTCAGAATCGGAACTTGATACGATAATGCAATATTCTATGCAACCCGAATACACAGGTTGCCGATGGATTTACCTAGTGAAAGCCGGAATGATGCCCGAATCACAACTCTCAAAATTGACCACTCGCATTCGTATTAAATATGATGTGGAGTGTGCGTTTGACGATGTGAAAGTAAATAAGGCAAATACGGTTGATGGAGATTTACTCAATATTGTATATAGCAAAGCTAATTTTGATGATACTACAGTGTCGGTAAAAGTTGGATCTCCTGAGTCGAATCAATACTTGGAATATTCAGAAACAAAGGTTACTGTAAAATCAGCAGAAGAAGCCGGAGTGGTGTTTGAAAAATCTATCCGAGTGATGTTGGTTGACACTGAAGGGAAAGCGGTGCGTGCCGTCCCCCGTATTACAGTAAATGGAGTGCCTTCTCCAGGGTCGGTGGTGAAAGTGAAAGATACCGATTTAGGAAGCAAGTTGCGCATTAAAATTTCGGCAGGATTGTATGAGGATGCCGAAGATGAGATTGATGCAAGCCGATTGGTGAAAGCTCCTCAAATGAGAGTCTCATTAAAACCACGAGTGGGTGGGGTGAAATTGAATATCACTATCGGCGGAAAAGAGTTCTCTTGTGTAGAGACATTGGCTCCATCAGATCCATTGTATCAAAGTTTGCAACGAGGAACATTTAACGGGTATAAAGCGACTCGTCGTCAAAATTCAGATGAATATGATGTTGATGTAACCTCAGGTCGTTCTGCCTCAGTTGGCGGTGGACCTCGTGTGATGAAACCGGAAAATAACGATAGCACAAAGAATTCATTGTTGACACGAATAATTACTATTCTCATCACTTTCGCAATAGGTATTGCCGGTGGAGTTATCATAGAGCGTTCTATTTCATCGACAGAAGAAACACCTGTTGTGGCAGAAACACAAGAGGCTGAAGATAATCATGAAAATTCGGCATTGATAGATCAACCGGCCGAAGAAGCCACTTCTCCTGCTGAATCGAAAACAACCGAAGAATCGGCTGCTAATGAACAATCTGAAAGTGAAAAAGCTGAAGAACCTGCCGAAGAGCCTGCCGAAGAACCTGCTCCTGCTGAAACTCAAGAGGCTCCAAAAACTAATGCGATAAAATATGAAACATTGACAGCTGAAGAAAAAGCTGATTTGGCTTATCTCAAAAAGGCTGATAAGTGGGAGCCCGGAAAGGTGAAATCGCAACGTTTCAAGGATATGTTTACTCAACTCAACAACGGTAATATCGATTGTATAGTGCCATTGTTTAGCGGATTGGCCGACGAGCATGTGAATGGCTATGCTAAAGCATTGGCTAAAAATATTCCAAATCTATCGGCTGAGAAGAAAGAAAAGTCAAAGAAATATCTTAAGGTAAACGACAAAGGATATATTCCCATGTCGTGGGCAGCAAAGAATGTTGGCAAATAAAAAATGATTTAGAAGGTGTAAATGTAATTCCTATACTGATAAAAATAACGAGCAACCCTCCTTGGTTGCTCGTTTTGTATTTAAATGGTTATTCGTCAATATGAGGCGCCTTTGGAACAAGGCGAGAGCTAAGCTCCCACAAGATGTATATGGGGAAGAATACGGCAGAAAGAGTGAAAGGGTCGCCTGTGGGGGTTATCATCGCAGCTAAAATGAGAAGGACGACGATTGCATGACGACGGTATTTTGAGAAAAAATCTCGCGAAAGAAACCCCATTTTGCCAAGTAACCAAGCCAATAAGGGCAATTCGAATACGACACCCATCAAGAAGGTGATGGCGAAGAAATTATCCATATACGATTCAAGTGAGATGGTGTTGGCTATAGATTCGCTTAGTTGGTAATCGGCAAGAAAACGGAGTGTGAGAGGGAATACAAGAAAATAGCCTACAGCCACGCCGAGGAAAAACATGATGTTCCCAAAAAGGAATGCCGGGCGAATGCCGCGTTTTTCATGCTCGTATAATGCCGGGCTTACAAATCCCCAAATTTGATAAATGATAAATGGGAATGCGCATATCACCGCCAACCAGCATGATGTGGAAATGTGTATGAAAAACTGAGAAGCAAGTTTTATGTTGATTAGGTTTACGCTAAAGTCGGAGGCAGTGTTAGAGGTGTCGCCTGAAAAATAACTTATAGCTTGGTCAAATAAAATGTATAAAGGGAAATTACTATTGCATGGCGCGAGAATTACATTGTCGAATAGCCAATGCATCGAGATGAAAAATCCTATAGCAAACACAATAGTGACGGCAACAATGCGAAATAGCACCCCGCGTAATACATCGAGATGCCCCCAAAAACTCATTTCTTGAGAGGAGGTGTTGTTTTCGTTGCTCACAGTGGATGGAGGAACAAGAGGTAGGGTAGATTAATCTTTCTTTCCTCGATAAGACGATTCTTCCTCGTCGATTTTGTTTATTTCGTCTTTGGCTTCTTTCATGCCATCCTTAAAGCTGCGAACACCTTTGCCAAGACCACGCATTAACTCGGGAATTTTTTTGCCTCCAAAAAGGAGTAAAACCACAACTAAAATGATAATCCATTCAGAGCCACTAGGTAGTCCTAAAAATGCAGGTATGATGTTAAAAATCGCCATATAAATGAGTTGATTAGGGGTTATGAATATATATTTCAGCATGTAAAGTTACAGAAATATGTCGAAAATACCATATTTTTCAAGAAAAAAGCGTAACTTTGCACTCCTTTTATTACACATATATTATTTATTGAATATGAAAGCATTTGTTTTTCCAGGTCAAGGGGCTCAATTTGTGGGTATGGGCAAAGACTTATACGACAATAACCCTGTGGCTCGTGAAATGTTTGAAAAAGCAAACGAAGTTTTAGGTTTCCGTATTACAGATTTGATGTTTGAAGGCACTGACGAAGATCTTCGTCAAACAAAGGTTACTCAACCTGCTATTTTCCTTCACTCTGTAATCTTGGCGAAAACACTCGGTGACGAGTTTAAGCCAGAAATGACTGCTGGTCACTCTCTTGGTGAATTTTCAGCTCTTGTGGCTGCCGGTGCATTGAATTTTGAAGATGGTCTACGCCTTGTTTCCGCTCGTGCTCAAGCAATGCAAAAAGCATGTGAACTAAAACCATCAACAATGGCTGCTGTTCTCGCATTGCCCGATGAAAAGGTTGAAGAAATTTGTGCAGGTATTGATGGCGTTGTAGTTTGTGCTAACTATAACTGCCCAGGCCAATTGGTTATCTCGGGTGAAGAACCTGCAATTGACGCCGCTTGCGAACAACTACTTGCAGCAGGAGCAAAACGTGCATTGAAGCTCAAAGTGGGAGGTGCATTCCACTCTCCATGTATGGAGCCTGCTCGTGCCGAATTGGCCGAAGCTATCGAAAAAACTAATTTCTCAGTACCAGTGTGTCCGGTATATCAAAATGTTGATGCTAAACCTCACACCGACCCCGAAGAAATCAAGGCAAATCTTGTGGCTCAATTGACCGCTCCTGTACGTTGGACTCAATCAGTTCAAAATATGATAGCCGATGGTGCTACTGAATTTGTAGAACTCGGTCCCGGTAAGGTGCTTCAAGGCTTGGTTTTGAAAATCAATAGAGAAGTAGCTGTTTCGGGCAAACAATAATAGATATTATAATATATATAATAATGAGTAAAAGTGTACCCTTGTAGCGAGGGTGCACTTTTTTAGTTTTTAATAAAAGAATTGTTTCTTAAACTCCCTAAAAATTGTTAACTTTGCGACCTCAAAAAAAGATTGAAAAAGTTTTAGGTGTATTTTTAATTAGGAACGGATTATGAAATTATCAGGTTCTATTGATTTTCGACCGAAGTTATTTTCTTCGTTGAAACATTATTCTCTTTCAAAGTTTAAAGATGACCTCATTGCGGGGATTGTTGTAGGTATCGTAGCATTGCCATTGGCTATTGCGTTTGGTATTGCATCGGGTGTGAGTCCTACAACAGGTTTGATTACTGCAATAATTGGTGGCTTTTTGGTTTCTGCATTTGGAGGTAACTCGGTGCAGATTGGTGGGCCTACCGGAGCATTTATTGTTATCGTATATAATATTATAGCAACATATGGATTGCAAGGGTTGGCTATTGCTACATTTATGGCGGGGCTTATTCTTGTGGTGATGGGGCTGTTTCATCTAGGAACGGTTATCAAGTTTATCCCTTATCCTATTGTGGTGGGATTTACTGCCGGTATTGCTTTGACAATATTCTCTACTCAAATAAATGACTTCCTTGGCTTGGGTTTGAAAGATGTTCCCAGTGAATTTATTCCAAAATGGGGCGTGTATTTCCAAAATATGCAGAATATAGATTGGACAACCTTGGCTGTGGGTATGGTGTCATTACTCATTATTATATTAACACCAAAGATTTCAAAGAAATTGCCTGGTGCATTAATCGCGATTATTGTGGTTACCGTTGCGGTTTATTTCTTGAAAGATGTGTTAAACTTGAATGTTGAAACTATTGGTGACCGATTTGGCTCAATGTCAAGTGATATTCCTTCACCTCATGGTTTTGATATTTCAATGTCGACAATTAATCAGTTGCTCCCTTCGGCATTTACAATTGCAGTGTTGTGCGCAATCGAGTCGTTGTTGTCGGCAACCGTGGCCGATGGTGTTACAGGATCACGCACAAATAGTAATACGGAATTGATTGGGCAGGGTATCGCCAATGTGGCTGTTCCATTCTTTGGAGGTATCCCGGTGACCGGAGCTATTGCTCGCACAATGACAAATATCACTAATGGAGGTCGCACTCCGATAGCAGGAGTCGTGCATACCGTGGTGCTATTGCTTATCTTCTTATTCTTGATGCCTCTTATTAATTATGTGCCAATGGCGTGTCTTGCTGCAGTGCTTTTGGTGGTGTCGTATAATATGAGTGGATGGCGCACAGTGGTGGGAATCTTCAAATCACCAAAGAGTGACATATCGGTGTTGTTGGTGACATTCTTCTTGACTGTGATATTTGACCTCACAATTGCTATTGAAATCGGGTTGTTGCTTGCTGTGGTATTGTTCTTGCGCCGTGTTATGGAAAATACCGAAATCAAGGTTTATAGCGAACAACTTGATATCGCTGAAGGTACAGAAACAAATATGCATGAAGTGCTTGATGTGGCTAAAGGGGTGGAAGTCTACGAAATTGATGGTCCGTTCTTCTTTGGCGTAGCAACCAAATTTGACGAAATGATGCGTTCTTCATCTATGGCCAATAAACCATTGGTGCGTATAATCCGCATGCGAAAAGTGCCATTTATCGATTCGACAGGTATCCATAATCTTGAGCTGCTTATCCGTTCATCGCAAAATGATGGAATGCACGTGGTGCTTTCAGGAGTAAAAGAAAATGTTCGTCAGGTATTGCATCATGCCAATATTGATAAATTGATTGGTGAAGACCATATTTGCGATCATATCACTAAAGCGGTGGTGATGGCAAATGCTATAGTGGCGAAAGCTCAAAACTTGCATAAATGTTAAAGAAATGGGCAAAATTATACGAAAATTTGCATTTTTTTTGATGAAAAAAAATTTCTTTGAAAAAAAATATAATTTTTGTTTGGTAGTTCAGAAATAAGTATTAACTTTGTACCGTTTTTGAAGCAAAAAATATTGTTTTATTATTTAATCTAAAAAAAGAAAATGAAAAAGTTAGTTTTATTACTTGCTGTTGCTTTCAGCGTATCTTTGTTCTCTTGTGGTGGTGCTAAAACTGAAGCTACTGCTACTGATTCAGTTGCAAAAGATTCAGTTGCAGAACAAGTTGATTCAACTGCAAAAGATTCAGTTGCAAAAGATTCAGTTGCAAAAGATTCAGTTGCAAAAGATTCAGTTGCAAAATAATTGAATACACAGTTACAGCAAAGGAAAAAATTAGCTGACCTAGGGTCAGCTTTTTTTTGCTCTAAACTCAACAAAGAAGGCCGAAAAAGGTTATTCTTTAATTGGCAATTTGTGAGCGGTTTTGTATCTTTGTAATCTCATCAATGGTGATATGTCGAAATTATGAATCAACGCCTATTGTTAGTTATAAATCCTATATCGGGAGGCTCAAAGAAAGAGGGGCTTGCCGAATTGGTATCGCAACGAGTGGAAAAGTCGTTGGGAATGGCTGTTGATGTGAAAATTACGACAGGAAAGGGCGACGCACAGAGATTTGCTCAAGAGGCAGTGGAGGAAAAATATTATGGGGTAATAGTTGCCGGAGGCGATGGTACCGTCAACGAGGTCGCTACTGCTTTATGTGATAGTGGAGTGGCTCTTGGTATAATTCCATCGGGTTCAGGTAACGGATTGGCTCGTCATCTTGAAATTCCTGTTGATATGAATTTCTCGCTCGATGTGATAGCCGAAAATAATATTGTGGCATGTGATTATGCAACGGTAAATGACCGCCCGTTTTTCTGCACCTTTGGAGTGGGGTTTGACGCGGCCGTGAGCGATCGTTTTGCAAAGCAGGGCAAGCGAGGGAAATTCATGTACTTCAAAAGTGCCATTGAAGAGTTTGTTCAGTTTCAACCTCAAATTTATACTATAAGCGCAAATGGTAAGGTGTTTACGCAAAATGCCTTTTTGGTAGCATGTTGCAACGCTTCACAGTATGGAAACAATGCCTATATCGCTCCAACGGCAAGTATGACCGATGGATTGCTCGATATAATAATCATTCATGCTGGCTCACCACTTGATACTGCAGTGCTTGGTGTGGATTTATTCACCGGTTATATCAATAATAACACCTTGTTGCAGTCGTTTAGAGCTCCTGCGGCTGTAATCTATCGTTCTAATGAGGGCCCGGCTCATATTGATGGCGACCCGGTGGTATTAGGTGATATTATGGATATAAAATGCCGTAGAGGAGGGCTTAAAATATTTGTGCCCAATAAAACTCACACCGAATTTCGTCCTATCTTAACTCCGATAAATAGTTTCTTGGCCGAAGTGCGTATTGCTATGGCAAATATCTTCAATCCACGCAAGAAATGAAACAATCAGTAATTATAAATAATATAAAGCAACGTCTTGGAATAGGGCAACTCAACGAAATGCAACAAGAGGTAGCTCGCACCACGGCATCGCAAATGTTGTTGCTGTCGCCTACTGGTAGTGGCAAAACAGTAGCATTTTCTATCGCGTTGTTACGCACTCTCACAGCTCCGCGAGGGAAAGTGCAAGCAGTGGTGATTGCTCCTGCACGCGAACTTGTGATGCAGATTGCCGAGGTGATACGTCTTATTGCTGTAGGGTTTAAGACCGTGGCGTGCTATGGCGGTCATTCGATGATAGATGAGGCTCGTTCCCTCACATCATCAGTCCCCGACATTATTGTTGCCACACCCGGTAGATTGCTCGACCATTTAAATCGAGGGAATGTTGATTTAGTGGGAGTTAATGCACTTGTGCTTGATGAATATGATAAGGCACTTGATTTGGGCTTCCATGATGAGATGCGCAAGGTGGTGCGCCCAATGCGCTCGTTGTTGTTGACAGTGCTCACTTCGGCAACCGCTCTCGATGATATGCCATCATTTGTCAACTTCAAGTCACCTAAAATTCTTGATTACACTGAGAAGACCGAGGCTCCACGTCATCGCATGCAAGTGGTTAATGTGGCGAGTCCGGTGCGAGATAAATTACAATCGGCGCTCGATTTGCTCCGCTCGTTGCCTAACGGGAAGGTGATTCTGTTTGTCAATCATCGTGAGAGTGCAAGCCGTGTGTATGATTTTTTGCGTAAAAATCGTATGCCGGTGGGGTTATATCATGGCGGACTTGAACAAATCGACCGCGAAAAGGCTATTGACCTGCTAAATAACGGAACAACACCTATATTGGTATCTACCGACCTCGCTTCGCGTGGATTGGATATCGACCACGTGCAAGCGGTGGTGCATTATCATATGCCGCCTTCGCCCGAAAGTTGGACGCATCGCAATGGCCGTACGGCCCGAATGGGTGCAGAAGGGACAGTTTATGTCATCACCGCCGAGGGTGAAAATATTCCTGATTATATCGATTTTGACCGAGACTATGTTCCCTTGGGAGAAAGCGATGACCCTATAAAATCTGATATTTCGACATTGCATTTCAACGCCGGTAAAAAAGAAAAAATATCACGTGGCGATGTGGTGGGATTTATGATTAATAAAGGTGGATTGGAGTCATCGCAAGTGGGTAAAATTATGGTAAAAGACCATTGTGTGCTTGTTGCTATGCCTCGCAATCGTGCCGATGAGGTGTTGACAATGCTCGCTCCTCACAAGATAAAAAACAAGCGAGTGAGAATAACAAAAATCAAAGTGTGATGTTGCGTAAACTAATAAATATCGTAATAGCATATAGCTTTGTTTTAGTTGCCACAGGTTGTCAAGGGCAAGGAGCAAAAGGTGATGTCGTAGAGGGAGATACATTGACCACTAAGGCGCAGTTGCTCACTATCGTTGATTGTGGCTCATATGCACTTATAGATGTGGAAAATCCATGGAAAGAGGGAACTACGTTGCAACGCTATGCTCTTGTGCATCGCGATAGTGTAGTGCCCGGAAACTTGCCTTCAGATGCTACATTGGTGCGAGTGCCAATAACTTCGACATTGGTTTATTCATCGGTTCATGCCGGTGCATTCCATGAGCTTGGTTGTGTCAACGCGGTTACCGGCATTGTCGATGCCGAATATTATAAAATCCATGAAATAGTTGAGGGCGTTGAGGCGGGTACAGTTGTTGATGCCGGGAATTCAATGGCTCCTTCGGTTGAAAAGATTGTGGAACTTTCGCCACAAGCTATCTTGACCTCTCCATTCCAAAATGCCGGACATGGTGCAATCGAAAAACTCGGTATTCCCATCATTGAGTGTGCCGACTATATGGAGTCGACTTCTCTTGGCCGTGCCGAATGGATAAAACTGATGGGCGAACTATTGTGTAAACGCAAAGACGCGACCGATATATATAATGGCGTGGTTGAGGAGTATAACGCCTTGGCGGAGAGTGTGAAAGGTGTGAAAGATAAGCCTGTTGTTATAAGCGAAATGATGACCGATGGAGTGTGGTTTCTCCCCGGAGGAAAGAGCTATATGGCACAAATGTATGCCGATGCCGGTGCATCATATCCATGGAGTGATGATAAATCTACCGGCTCGCTTCAATTCGATTTCGCTACGGTATATGACAAAGCCTATAATGCCGATTTTTGGCTAATAAAAAGTCCCGAACCAAATTTCTCGCTAAAAGATCTCGAATCGAAATATCCTCTAAATAAAAAAATGGAGGCATTTTCTACGGGTGGGGTGTATGTGATAAACACCGTTGAAACGTCATTTTTTGAGGATTTCCCATTTCACCCCGAGCGCTTGTTGCGTGAATATAT
This sequence comes from Muribaculaceae bacterium, assembly GCA_017399915.1. GTDB lineage: Bacteria > Bacteroidota > Bacteroidia > Bacteroidales > Muribaculaceae > RGIG4079. The sequence continues at coordinate 106,058 of JAFQAS010000049.1, read as the reverse complement.
TATATTGTTTCACCCCGAAGCTATTGATGGAGACAAGTCATTTAGTTACCTCCGTCAAGTGAAATAAACAACAAATAAAATAGAATATAATAATGGCAAAATACTCTAAAGCTTTTTGGACGGCAAATGCCGCGGAAATGTTGGAACGCATGGCATATTATGCTGTGTTTATTGTGATTACATTATATTTGTCAAACACCTTGGGTTTCTCCGATATTGAGGCGAGTCTTATTTCGGGATTGTTCTCTGGTGGGTTATACCTTTTGCCATTATTTACCGGTGCTTTTGCCGATAAGATAGGTTATCGCAAATCAATCATCGTGGCATTTTCGCTATTGTCGGCAGGCTACCTCTTGCAAGGACTATTGCCTATAATGCTTGAGAGTGGCGGTTTGGTGCAATATGGCGAGAAAACTATATATACCGGTCTTATCGAAAGCTGGGAACGGTATCTGATTATCCCCATTCTCATTATATTAATGATTGGAGGGTCGTTTATCAAGTCAATCATATCGGCCTCTGTTGCCCGTGAAACCACATCTGAAACACGTGCTAAGGGGTATTCAATATTCTATATGATGGTGAATATTGGTTCGTTTACCGGCAAAAGTGTGATTGACCCATTGCGCTCGTTTGTGGGTGAATCGGCATATATCTATATCAACTTTTTCTCGGCAATACTTTGTGTATTAGCATTTATTGCGATATTGCTATTCTACCATTCGGCTCACCACTCAGGCGAAGGAAAAAGCGTGAAAGAGGTGATGCAAGGATTGGTGAAAGTGTTTTCCAACGGGAGATTGCTTATATTGATACTCATCGTTACCGGTTTTTGGATTGTGCAACAACAGCTATATGCCACAATGCCTAAATATGTGATTCGTCTTGCCGGCGAAACTGCTCGTCCGGGTTGGATTGCCAATGTAAACCCATTTGTAGTGGTTGTATTCGTGAATTTGATTACTCAATTCATGGCGCGTCGTAAGGCCTTGACATCGATTGTGATAGGTATGTTCCTTATCCCGGTGTCGGCAATTGTGATGGCTACGGGAAATCTCTTCAGTGGCGAAATTTTGGGCATGCACCCCATCACCTTTATGATGATTGTGGGGATTGTGTTCCAAGCCTTGGCCGAGTGTTTTATCTCGCCTCGCTACCTTGAATATTTCTCCCTTCAAGCTCCAAAAGGAGAGGAGGGGTTGTATTTGGGTTTCAGCCATCTGCATTCATTCCTTTCATCGATATTAGGTTTTGGACTTTCGGGCGTTCTGCTTTCGAAATATTGCCCCGACCCCAATGGATTTGAGAGTGTTGAGGCATGGCAGGCTGCTACGGTCAACGCTCATTATATTTGGTATTGGTTTGCCGCAATCGGACTAATCTCGGCATTTGCATTGATAATTTATGCCCGAGTAAACAAAGCTAAAGAATAAGAAGATACAAGTTCTATTTGAATAGATTAAAATAAAGAAATGAAAGCAACCTCTCATCGTTCAGCAATCACACTTATAGCATTATCACTCCTTGTGGTGGTGTTGTTGCCGTTGAATTTGGTGTATGGCTCTATAGATATACCATTTAGCGAAGTGTTGAATGCTCTTATCGGTGAGCCGGTGTCGAAACACACGTGGAAAACGATTGTGGTCGAAACACGATTGCCTATGGCTCTGACGGCCGCTCTTGCCGGAGCAGCATTAGCTGTGGCGGGATTGTTGTTGCAAACCACTTTCGACAATCCGCTTGCCGGTCCGTCAATTCTTGGTGTATCAACCGGTTCGAGCCTTGGTGTGGCAGTGGTGATGCTTGCAATGGGTGGCGTGGTGAGCGAAGCGTTGACCTCATATTTCAGCATTTTGCTTGGAGCCATTGCCGGTGCGGCAGTGGTAATGCTGATATTGCTATTCTTTTCGTCGATAGTGAAATCAACGGCGATGTTGCTCATCATTGGTATAATGGTTGGTTATCTCACTTCGTCGGCAATATCATTGCTCAACTTCTTTTCCACACAAGAGGGAGTTCACTCGTTTGTGATATGGGGTATGGGTAATTTTACCGGAGTGACGCTCGACCGCTTACCGTTATTCTCAATTTTAATTCTTGTGTCGCTCGGCTTGTCGTTTATGCTTGTGAAACCGCTAAACGCACTGTTGCTCGGAGCGCGTTATGCCGAGAATTTGGGAGTGAGCATTAAGGCTACTCGAAATAAATTGTTGTTGCTATCGGGGATACTCACAGCTGTTGTCACCGCATTTTGTGGACCGATAGGGTTTCTTGGATTGGTGGTGCCACACATCGCACGATTGGCATTGCGTTCATCTAACCACACTGTTTTGCTCCCTGCCACAGCTCTTGCCGGGGCGGTGATAGCATTGTTGTGCAACCTCATCAGCGTGTTGCCCTCGTCGGTAATTCCTATCAACGCAATTACTCCAATCATAGGTGTTCCCATTATAATATATGTAATCATCAATCGTAAAAAGATATTATATTTCAATTGATTATGTCACACCAAGCAATGTTATCGACAAATGACCTCGCAGTGGGGTATCGCAACGGAAAGCGCATATCAACAGTGCTTGAACATATTAATGTGTCGCTTTATCCGGGTGAATTGGTGTGTTTGCTTGGTGCAAATGGGATAGGAAAATCTACGTTGCTACGAACAATATCGGGTGTGCAGTCGCCTTTAAACGGAGAAATCACGATTGCAGGGCGCAATATCGAGTCATACTCATCAAAGGAGCTATCAAAGCTGATAGGAATTGTGTATACCGACCGCACTCTTGCCGGAGCGTTAACTGTGGAGGAACTTGTGTCGCTTGGTCGCCAACCTTATACCGGGTTCTTCGGACGTCTCGACGATGATGACCGCCGTGTAGTGACTGAGGCTATTGAAAATGTGGGTATGAGCCATAAAACACACGATTATGTGGCAACGCTCTCCGATGGAGAACGACAAAAGGCAATGATAGCCCGTGCGTTGGCTCAAGAAACACCTATTATAATCCTTGATGAACCCACTGCCTTCCTCGATGTGGCTTCGCGTATCGAAACGATGCAGTTGCTTCGCAATCTCGCTCAATCGCAACAAAAAGCGGTGCTACTATCCACTCACGATGTGGGATTGTCGCTCCCTCTCACCGACCGCCTGTGGCTCGTAACAGCCAATTCAACAATGATAGAAGGCTCTACCTCGCAACTAATCACTGACGGCTCTCTCCAAAGCCTTTTCCCCGATCGCAACATCACCTTCGACACCTCGGTAATGGACTACCGACCAATTCATAATGCATGATTTGTAATGCATAATTCATAAAGCGGAATTGGAATTTATTTTGTGGGGTTGGTGTGTAGTGGAGATAAATTCACATAAGGATATGACAAAAAATAGCGGTGAACCTATTTGTTGGGGTTCACCGCTTTGGTCTATATATTAATTAAGGTTTCGCTATTTTACAAAAAAAAATTTTGTGGTTGATAGCAAGAATTGATTTTTGCGGTGTAAAGATAGTTTGTTAATTGGGAATAATTGCTAAATTTGTAGAGTTTTTTAATAGTCATTTTATGGGTATTTATTGCTTAATTATGTAATGACAAAATGAATGTTGTTGAAAATTAGGCTATTAAGTATATCTAAAAAAAGATTAGTGTAATGGCAAAGGATATAAGATTATTGACTAAACGAGGCGGATTTGAACTTTTCGATAGCGAGGATAATCATGTTACCGGCTTTGCAGTAGCTGAATTCGCGCAAGGAGATGAGTATGTCGATGCTCAGACCCATTATTATTATATAATACTTGTGCGAAAAGGGATGATAAAGTTGACATGTAAACTATATAATTATAAGCTTATCTCAAAAGGTACGATGGCATTTGTTCCTCGCAGTGGAAAATATTATTTCACAGCCGAAGAGGATTCTGAAGTGATATTTTTTGCGTTCACCACAACGATTATTCGCACCGACAAGGAGATGTTGAACTATTTTTGCACCCATGCCGCCAAACGTGATTATTCGTTTAACACTCTGCCCATATGTGCGGCGATGAGCGATTTGCTCATGATAATAAGCAATCAAATTAAAGAACGTCGTATGAGAAATAAAAGAATCTGCAGGTTGTGGAACTCATATTTCTTTTTTATAATGCAATCGTATTATCATCGCGATGATGTAACTGCATTTATGAGGCCTATAATATCAGGGGCTGTTGATTTCGAGGCGTTTATTGAAAATAATTATATCGAGGCAGGCGGCAACGTGTCGCGATTGGCAGCGCTGTCGGGCTTGTCATACGACACGTTCTATCAGAAGTTTGTACGCATCTATGGTGTTACCGCCAAAGAGTGGCTCGACCAACGAATGAAAGAGCAGATGCAGTTGCTTGCAAAAGTACCAAATATGACTACGGTGTATATGGCATCAGAAATGAACATTACCTCTCAACGATTAAACAAACTTTGCCACCGCTTGTGGGGTGTAACCCCCAAAATGCTCATACAACAAATAAAAAATGAAGATGTGTCATCAGTTGAATCTTGACACACCTCCATATATTTGTCGCTATAAATTATAGCGTGAATTATCTTCGGGTTATTTCGCCTGTGGGGGAGATGTTGAGGCGAGTGTCGGGGAAGTCGATTTTTGACAATCGGTCAATGTCGAGAGCTGCGCCATGTTTGGGGTCGAGAATGGGACCTTTCCCTTGGCGTTGGATAAAGCTATGGATTTGACCTTTTTGGAACACACCTTTGCTGTCGACTGTCACATCGAGCAATGGAGCGTAGCCAAACGGAATGGCGTTGTTCATGCCCTTTGGTGTGCAGAAATTGCCTAAGCTATAAGCGATGATGCGGTCTTTGTAAATCTCCATGGCGCGAACCACATGAGGACTGTGGCCAAATATCACATCTCCACCGGCATCGACACACATTCGAGCAAACTTATACACATCGCCACGACTCAATCCGTTGTTGAAAATCTCACGGCGTTTGGGTACATTGCGAGCTCCCAAGCCTTCGCAACCGCCATGGAACGATACCACTACGATGTCGGCAACTTTGTCGGCGGCACGCACCACTGAGTCGGCACTCGCAAGGTCGTCGAGATGATAAGCTCCGGGGCTTGTGCTAAATGCACATAACGCATATTTAATCCCGCCTTTTTCAATAATAGTGTAACATGCCTCTTTCTTTACTCCCGAATATGGCATCTTTACACGTTTGAGTGTGGCAATAGTAGAGTCGACACCCATGCCATGGAAGTCGTTGGCGTGGTTATTGGTGATGGCCATTGCGGTGAATCCGGCATCAACAAGATATTGAGCATAGCGTTGAGGCATCATAAAGTTGACAGCCGAAAACGTATTTTTCATCTTTTGTGATTGTGGAGTGCGGTCAAGCAACACCCCTTCGAGGTTCCCAACAATAAAATCACCTTGTGCGATTATTGGCTTCACACTATCGAAAAGAGATTTGCCGTCGTCGGCAGTCATATAACGATTATCCCAAGGACATTGCGATCCCATCATTATATCACCCATCATCATCACTCTTACAGATGCGGGTTTTTGAGGGACTTGAACTGAATCGGCTGCCTGGCTTTCGGTTGCAGCTTCATTCTCGGCATTTGAGCTACAACTAACTATAGATGAAAGCGCAAAAGCACCAAATAAAAATGCGATAATCTTTTTCATATATAGCATTTTGTGTTTGTTAGAATTTTTGCATATCAACGAGGCGTTTGTAGTAGCGATTGAGGGCGAGGAGCTCGTCGTGAGTGCCGCTTTCTACAATGCGACCTTCGTGCATCACGCATATCATGTCGGCATTTTTGATAGTCGACAATCGGTGTGCGATAACGAGGGTGGTGCGGTCCTTCATCAAGCGGTCGAGCGCTTCTTGCACAAGTTTTTCGCTTTCAGAGTCGAGCGCCGAGGTTGCTTCGTCGAGAATCAAGATGGGAGGATTCTTGAGGATTGCACGGGCAATAGAGAGGCGTTGACGTTGTCCGCCCGATAGCTTGCAGCCGCGGTCGCCTATGTTGGTTTCATATCCGTTTTCCGACTCCATGATAAAGTCGTGAGCATTGGCAATGCGTGCAGCCTCTTCCACTTGCTCCATTGTGGCATTTTTCACTCCAAAGGTGATGTTACCATAGAAGGTGTCGTTAAACAATATCGCTTCTTGGTTTACATTTCCCATCACGGCGCGCAAGTCATACACCTTGAGGTCTTTGATGTTTATGCCGTCGACAAAGATGCCGCCACTATCCACGTCGTAGAAGCGGGGTAGGAGGTCGGCCATGGTTGATTTGCCCGAACCCGATTGACCCACTAACGCCACTGTTTTGCCGGCAGGGATATGAAGGCTCACATCGTGAATTACAGGAGTGTTGCCATAACTGAATGTCACGCCGCGATATTCAATGTCGCCTTTGAAATCTTTAAATTCCTTAGGCTCGGCAGGGTCTTTGATAGGGTTGTCGCTACCGAGGATTTTATCCACACGCTCCATCGAAGCAAGCCCCTTTTGAATGGCATACATCGCTTTCGAAAGGTCTTTTGCAGGGTTGATGATGCTATAGAAAATCACCATATAATATATGAATCCGGCAGCATTAATGTCGGAATATCCGCCAAGAATCAATGTGCCGCCAAACCACAACACGATTGCTATGGCCGTGGTGCCAAGGAGTTCGCTCATGGGGTGAGCCAACGATTGGCGACGTGCCACATTGTTTGATATGTTATAGAATTTTTGAGTGCCATCGTGAAATCTCTTTTTCACTTTGTCTTCGGCGTTAAAAGCTTTTATGATGCGTAGTCCGCCAAGGGTTTCTTCGAGGAACGACATAATCAATCCCACTTGTTCTTGCCCTTCGAGCGATTTGCGTTTGAGGCGTTTGCCCACTTTGCCCATCACAAAACCGGCAATAGGGAGCAACACCAATACGAAGAGGGTCAACTGCCACGACACGGTAATCATCATCGCCAAACACACTATAATCATCACCGGGTTTTTAAACATCATATCGAGCGATGCCATGATAGAGTTTTCAATCTCGGTCACATCACCACTCATGCGGGCTATCACATCGCCTTTACGCTCTGAAGAGAAGAAGGCAATGGGGAGCGAAGTGATTTTATCGTAAACGCAGTTACGCAAGTCGCGCACAACGCCCGAACGCAATGGCACAATAAAATAAGAGCTAAGATATGCCGCACCGGTTTTGAGCAATGTCATCACCACCAACGCCACAGCAAGCATGGCGAGAGTGAACGACGCTCCATGTGTGGCAAGCAGCTCTTGAGTATAGTAGTAGAAATTATTGATTACTACATCTTTTAGGCTTGCGCTATCCCAAGGCATAAAAGTGTAGGTGGCTTGCTTAATCTCAAACAACATCTCCAAAATTGGAACGATGATAGCAAACGAGAACAAAGTCAAAAACGCCGCTAAAATATTAAAAATGATATTTAGCGCAATATATTTCTTATAGGGAGCAACAAATCTCCTCAATATCTTAAAAAAATCTTTCATGCCACAAAGTTACGGCTTTTTCTTGTAATTTCGTGAAACAATTGCCATAAACAGAAATTAAATGCGCAAATATTGAAAAAGCATTGTATTTCCATGTAATAATAATTATATTTGTAAACATAAAACGAATGAGTATTATGAATGGATTATTAAAGACGTTTATTAACACAATATGCGGTTTTGTGGCAATTAGTTTTATTATAATAACTGTAAATTCATTAGCTGTAGATGCTAAAAATCTTGACGCAGAGAAGTTGAACGTTATTGAGCATTTAGATGAAGATATTTTAGAAAAGGGCTTTAGAAAGTATGGCTCACCTATAGCAATCACACCTCTATGTGTCCATAAAAATGCAAATTTTTATGAATATCAGCCTGCACAAAAACTATATTCATTATTGGAGTCCCCACAAGATACTTTATATGTGTCTCAAATTGTATTCAAAAATGATTCTCAAAAATTGATAGTATGGGCCACAATGGCGAATGATTCTATTGAGATAATAGATGCATTAGAATTTGATTACCATAACGTGAAATTTTGATGAGCTTTGTTGTTATGTCATAATAAAGGTAATTTGCCGATAAGATAGGAATAGAGGTAATTAATGTGGGGTTGTTGAAAAATAAAATGATAAATTTTAGTAAATGTTGCTGTGATAACAAATAAAATAATTAAATTTGCATAGATATATTGTCCAACTATGGATTATTGAGAATTTAATTTTATAAATCGATTTATAAATAATAGTATTATGTCAAAAGTTACAGTTGTAGGCGCCGGAAATGTGGGCGCAACATGTGCAAATGTATTGGTAACAACAGGTGTTGCCGACGAAGTAGTATTGATCGACATCAAAGAAGGTCTTTCAGAAGGTAAAGCAATGGATATCATGCAAACAGCTAATATCCTTAACATCAACACTCGTCTCACAGGTGTTACTAACGATTACGAAAAAACAGCAGGTAGCGATGTAGTTGTTATCACTTCAGGTATTCCTCGCAAACCAGGTATGACTCGCGAAGAACTTATCGGTGTTAACGCAGGTATCGTAAAATCAGTTACTGATAGCGTATTGAAATATTCTCCTAACGCTGTTATCGTGTGTGTATCTAACCCAATGGATACAATGACTTACCTTATCCACAAAACAAGCGGTCTTCCTAAAAACCGCATCATCGGTATGGGTGGAGCACTCGATAGCGCACGTTTCAAATTCTATCTCAGCCAAGCTCTCAACGCTAATCCTAACGAAATCGAAGGTATCGTAATCGGTGGTCATGGTGACACTACAATGATTCCTTTGACTCGCTATGCTGCTTATCGCGGTATCCCTGCTTCAACTCTTCTCGAAGCTGATACTCTCGCTAAAGTTGCTGCCGACACTATGGTAGGTGGTGCTACATTGACAGGTCTTCTTGGCACTTCAGCTTGGTATGCTCCAGGTGCTGCTGCTGCTCAAGTGGCTGCTGCTGTGATCCACGACCAAAAGAAACTTATCCCTTGTAGCGCATTGCTCGAAGGCGAATATGGCGAAAGCGACATCTGCATCGGTGTTCCTTGTATCCTCGGTAAAGGTGGTATCGAAAAAATCGTTGAATTCGACCTTAACGACGAAGAAAAAGCACTCTTCAAGAAAAGTGCCGACGCTGTGCGCAACACTAATGCTGCACTCGCTTAATAAATTAGCATGTTAATAAGGGGACAACCCCTTAAAACAATAAGCAAAGATTGGAGCATACACGTTGCGATTTGTCGATGTGTGTGCTCCTTTGTTATATAAAAAGTTTTAACTATGAAAGAGATTAATCCTATTGAAATCAACGATAATTTCATCAAGCTCATTGCGAGTGATTGGATGCTTATCACTGCCGGTGATGAGGCGAAATATAATATGATGACAGCCAGTTGGGGTGGAGTTGGCGAATTGTGGGGAAAACATGTGGCAACGGCTTATGTGCGTCCCGAGCGTTACACCGACCAATTCATTGCCCACACTCATCGTTTCACACTCTCATTCTTCTCCTCAGACATGAAAAAGATGCTCGGAGTGATGGGAAAGGAGAGCGGTCGCAATTTCGACAAAATGAATTTCAAAGGATTAACTGCAAAAACATTGCCCACAGGGCAGGTGACATTTGAAGAAGCACGCTTGGTGCTCGATTGTAAAGTGCTATATGTTGATGAATTAAAAGCAGAGAAATTCTTAGACAAAGACTCTCTCGCAAAATGGTATAACGATGGACCCGGCGGGTCATTGCATAATATTTATATTGCCGAAATAGTAGGCGCATGGATCAAGGAATAGATATAAAATAAACAATATATAAAGAATTGTCATGAAAAAATTATTATATGTTTTTGCAACAGCAGCATTGACAATGACAATGTCGTGTGGCAACACTGAAAAAGCTAATCAAAGTGAAAAATCAACCGAAGACTCATTGCGTGCCGATTCGGTCAAAAAAGTGGAAATGGCAATCGAAGCTCAACGCCAAGACTCAATCCGCCAAGACTCAATCCGTCAAGATTCAATAGCTCGTCGCACTCGTGTAACTCCCGACTTGGCTATATTTAATCTCCACGGTCCGGTTAAGAGTGTAACGCATAATAACGGATTTTATGTTGGAAAGGCTTTATTCTCAGAAGATGGTAAGTTATTGAATGAGGGTAATTGTAAGGTAATAAGACGTGATGAAATTGGGCGTATTGCTGAATTGGAAATCTCTGAAAATGGGTGGGGTAGTGTGTTTACCTTTATCTATGATAAGGACGGAAGACCTAAATCAATGTCGGGGCAATCGATAGGGTATGCAACTGTGGGATCTATCGATGGCACTTTGGTATATGATGAGAGAGGCTTTGAAGTTAGTTATAATGCAGAAGGACAAATTAGATGGTATTTAACAAAAAGGACCATAAATTATAAGTATAAAAATGTGGATAAGTATGGAAATTGGACATCTCGCTCTGCAATAGACCGAGAAATTTCTACAGATACAGGGACAAATGAGAAATCTGAAAATACTGAAACCACAACCGAAAGCCGTACGATTACTTATTATAGCAAGTAAACGGGTGTAATATAAATTAAAATTATGATTAAGAAAAGAATTAAAGCGATAATGCTTGCAGTGGTTGCTGTTGGAGTGATTAGCTCATGTGGCGGCTCGGATAAAGTAGCGCAAGTAGATGCTGAAGCCGAAGTGGCTCATCCCGATTTGGCTACATTTCAATTGAATGGGGCTGTAAGAAGTGTGACTTACAACGATGACTACTATTTTGAGAATAGAATGTTTAAATTCTCGGTAGATGGAATGTTGGAATGTGATAGCTTGGTTGAGGTCGAACGCGATTCGATTGACCGTATTAAAATGTTGCTATTCCCATATAAGTCAGATACTGGTATTGATTTAAAATATGTTGTAAGCTTTAGATATGACGAAAAGGGTAGAGTGAGTGCTATTCGCGAAGAAGGTCAAGGGTGGAGCAGCCGTGCACGTTTAAGTTACGATGAGAAGGATTTAGTGGTGGTAGATAGCACGAAAAGCCCCGATGGATTGACTGTGACTGATTACAATTATACTCAAATAGACGATAAAGGGAATTGGTTATCACGCGAATATGTGTCGCGCAATGAAGGTAAAAGTGATTCTCTATCGCAAGAGAAAGGCGCTGAGATGCGTGTTATTGCATATTATTAAAAATAAATTCACAAAAAATACGTTTAGAATAAAAAACAATAAAGATATGAAAAAATTAAATTTATTATTGGTGGCATCAATTATGTCGGTGGGCATGATGATGGTGTCGTGTGGAGCAAGCGATAGCTCTGACAAAAATGCAACAGATTCAGTAGCACAAACTAATTCATTTGGCGATCCTGAGGCAATAGAAAACAAACCTTCACGAGAAAAAGAAACCGTGTCGTTGGGTGGAAAAATGAATGAAGTGAGCGGTGTGAATATCTCAAAAGAATCGATAAAGAGAGCAAGTAACGTGGTGTTTATCGAAGTAGGTGATAAGGCCTTGGCCGAAACAGCATTGCTCTCAGGCGATATTTCAACAAAATATGATGGCAAGGCTGAATTTATTTATGCCAATTTCGACAAAAATCCTAATGTGATGAAAGAATTTGGTGTGGCTAAGACCGATGTGCCTGTGATTATCGTAGCCGACAAAGAAGGAAATTTTGAGAAATTTACCGGCGCCGATGCTAAGGCAAAGGCCGAAGAAAAACTCAACGCTTGTATTAAAAAATAAGATACTCTAAAATAAAGATAGCGAGAGGATTATCATGATTCTCTCGCTTATTTTATGCGCGATTTTATGCGAGGATCGAAATGCGTGGAATATATTTTTTTGAGTTTCTTGTGTAATGAACCAAAAAATATGTGTATCTTTGCAAAATAGATTGCGGTAATAGCTCAGTTGGTAGAGCATCAGCTTCCCAAGCTGAGGGTCGCGAGTTCGAGCCTCGTTTACCGCTCATCTGTAAGACGAAATACTAATATAAAACATGAAAAAAAGCCTCTCACTGTTGAAGTGCGAGGCTTTTGTTATATTATAGGAAATTATTTCGATTAATGATTGTGACCATGGTCGTGGTCATGGTGTTCGTGACCTTCTCCTTCACAATTTTCGTGAGCGTGTGCAGCCGTTTTTACCTCACCAATCTTAATTGCTACGATAGAATCGTGAGCTTTATCGCCATGGTGATGGTGGTCGATGATAATCGACACTGTGTCGCCGGCTTGCCATGCAGCGATCTTATCTTGATTAGATTCCTTATAATTGAAATCTTTTCTTTCTCCACTAAGCGTGTTGATAGTGATTTTGCCCGATTTATAATCACCTTGTTGAGCCACGCCCACTACTACCATTTCGTGGTTGTGCCCTTCGCAAGCATCGCCATGGGCGTGCCCATGGTTATGCTCGTGATTATGAGTGGTGCAAGTGTCGGCACATGTTCCTTCATTTGACGAAGTAGTGGTAGTCGAGTTGCTACATGCACTAATGCCAACAGCAATAGCTGCGATGCTTAAAAAATTAATAACTTTCATTAGAGTTTAGCTGCTATGTTGAAGTTGGCAAATTCAGGGTCTTTAAGCGCTTTAGCTTTGAGAGAGCTATCGAGTTTAATAGCTTGACGAAGGCTGTTGACGATCAAACCTTCATTGTTGGTGCGAGCGCCAAGAACAGCGGTCAAATAATGAGTAGTAGCATCGGGAGTGCTGATTGAAGCGATTGTTTTCTTTGCTTTGCTGTAATCTTTAGTTAAGATTTGAGCAAGAGCCGCGTTATTTGATTTAGTGTCGCCAAAAGCTCTTACTGCAGCTTGAGGATCGCCATTTTTGAGGTAGTAAACGCCACGGGCTTCGTCGGTGTCAATGCCTGCGCCATAGCCAAGTTGCACCAATGCATTTTCGTAGTCATCATTAAGCAATGAGATGATACCGAGGTTCACGTTAGCTTCGCCACATGAAGGGTTGAGTTCTAATGCTTTTTTGATGTTTTTAGTAGCTTCGGTGTAGTTGCCATCGGCAAATTGACAAGCGCCAAGGTTGTTGAATGCACGATAGTCGTTGCTATAGATGTTGGCTGCAGTTTGATAGATATTGATTTTTTCTTTATTGTCTTTTGTCAAGTTGGCAAGATAAAGAATTTCATCGATAGTCAAGCTGTCGGGCTTAGCAGCGTATACTTCTTTGATTTGTTCGTCGCTTTTGCCGATTACGTCAACAGTGGCAGAAAGACGAGAGTAACGAAGTTTTGGAAGAATTTCGATTGCAAGTTGGTCGAAAATTGCCGACATATTGCGGATTTCTCTTTCGCGAATTTCGGGGTCGTCATACATTGAAAGAACGCTAAGAATAAGTTCTTTGTCTTGAATTTCACTTTCGCCTACGAGTTTTTGGAACCCTTCCCAATCTTGAGCAGTGAATGAACCTACGATTTCGCCAATGTTGGAGATGTTTTTGTCTTTAAACGATTTTTGGAGATAATCGTTAGTGTTTTTTTCGCGTTTTTCAGCAAGTTTTTCGTTGTATTCAACACCACCTTCGGGAGAAGCTGCTGATTTGATGTGGATTTCTTTGATTTGACGGGTAGAATCGTTGCTCGCTGATTCGATTTGTTGCATAAATCCTAAGAAATCTTCGCTATTTACTTCTGAATCACGGAGTTTTGCTTGATTGATGAGGAAGTTGATATTAGCATCATATTTTTCGCTAATTACGCGTTGGAATTTGTCGGGAGCGATAGCGGGAGTTGTAGTGGCAACATCGGCAAGAGTTGATGTGGTGTTAACACCTTTTGCCACAGTTACATTAGGAAGTGCATATTGTTTTTTGCCCTGTGTAACATCAAATTTAAGTGACAAAGTAGCATCTTCCATGCCGGGAGTGTAGGCATAGTTTACGGGAATTACAAATGAACCACCTTGATTGTAGCTGATAACAGGGCTGTTGCCACGCACTTTTTCGCCTTGGAAAGTATATGCTTGTCCGGGAGTTTCTACACCATTCACGTTAAGCAATGGAGTGACTTTTATCTCTGCGTTTTTAACAAAAACTTTAGCAGGGATTTTAGCGGTTACTTTACCGGGGACAGTTTTGCCTTGTACTTCAAGCGGACTTGGATTTACTGAGAAATAGTTGCTTTCAAATGGTGCAACCTTTTTGTTGCAGCCGGTTAATACGACTGTACCTCCGATGAGGAGGGTGAAGAGAAGTTTTTTGTTCATAATTTTATTTATTGTTTTGTTTGTACAATTTTATAGTTATTGCAATTTGTTACAAAATTACTAATAATATTCATACTTCAATATAATGTGTGGCAAATTTTAAAGTGAAGAATTGCTAAAATCTCCATTTTTGTAAATATTTAGTGTGGCGTTATGAAAAAATGAGGAATTATATTTAAATTTGTTGTCCCAAAAAAAATGTGATTAATAAAAAGCAACGTTTAACCATTGTTTTTCTTGATTGACGATGAGAAAATGGAGAATAGAAGATAGTGCCGAATTATATAATATCAACGGCTGGGGTTTGAAATATTTTTCAGTAAATGAAAAAGGACATGTAGCAGTGACACCAAAAGAAGGATATGCTTCGGTTGACCTAAAAGAGGTGTTAGACGAATTGCAGGTGCGAGATATCGCTTCGCCTGTGTTATTGCGTTTCCCCGATATCCTTGATAATCGCATTGAAAAAATTTCACGCTGTTTTAAGCAAGCAGCCGAAGAATATAACTATAAGGCTCAAAACTTCTTGATCTATCCTATAAAGGTGAATCAAATGCGTCCGGTTGTAGAAGAACTTGTGACGCATGGAAAGAAGTTTAATATCGGTCTTGAAGCCGGTTCAAAACCCGAATTGCACGCTGTGTTGGCAACAAATATAGCAGAGAATGCTCTCATTATTTGTAACGGATATAAAGATGAGGATTATATCGAGCTTGCATTGTTGGCACAAAAGATGGGGCGCCGCATTTATCTTGTTGTTGAGAAACTCAACGAACTAAAATTAATCACTGAGATATCTAAGCGCATAAACATTAAGCCTAATATTGGCATTCGCATTAAGTTATCGAGCGCAGGCTCGGGTAAGTGGGAAGAATCGGGCGGTGACCAATCAAAATTCGGATTGAATTCAAGTGAACTGCTCGAAGCTCTCGATTTCTTGGAAAAAAACAAGATGGGTGAATGCTTGAAATTTATTCACTTCCATATTGGTAGCCAAATCACAAAGATTCGTCGCATCAAAAATGCGTTGCGTGAAGCTATGCAATTCTATGTGCAGCTATCAAAACTTGGCTTTAATATTGATTTCGTCGACATTGGCGGTGGATTGGGAGTGGATTATGATGGCACTCGCAGTTCGGCAAGCGAAAGCAGCATGAACTATTCTATCCAAGAATATGCCAACGACGCAATCTCGGCATTGGTTGATGCTTGTGAGAAAAATGATTTAAAACAACCCAATATTATCACCGAGAGTGGCCGTTCATTGTCGGCGCATCACTCGGTATTGGTGTTTGAAGTGCTCGAAAAGGCGGCACTGCCAATGTGGAAAGATAATGAGGAGATAGATGAAAATAGCCATGAATTGGCTCGT
This sequence comes from Muribaculaceae bacterium, assembly GCA_017399915.1. Taxonomy (GTDB): domain Bacteria; phylum Bacteroidota; class Bacteroidia; order Bacteroidales; family Muribaculaceae; genus RGIG4079. The sequence goes on along the minus strand of JAFQAS010000049.1, from coordinate 90,401 downwards.
GAGCTATATGAAATATGGGACAAATTGAACCAACCTCGCTTGTTTGAAAGTTGGCACGACGCTCTCGAAATCCGTGAAACAGCTCTCGACTTGTTTAGTCTTGGTATGCTCGATTTGCGCACTCGCGCTCAAATCGAACGTTTGTTCTGGTCAATCGCCCGCGAAGTGGGCGAGTTGGCTGCTACATTGAAGCATGCTCCCGATGAGTTTAGAAAGATTGCCAAGATGTTGCCCGAAAAATATTTCTGCAACTTCTCATTATTCCAATCATTACCCGACTCATGGGCAATCGACCAAGTGTTCCCGATTATGCCTATCTCGCGTCTTGATGAACGCCCTAATCGCACTGCTACATTGCAAGATATTACTTGCGACTCTGATGGTAAGATAGCCAACTTTATTTCAAATCATGGCATTGCAAGTTCGTTGCCCGTTCACACATTGAAGCCCAATGAGCCTTATTATCTCGGGGTGTTCTTGGTGGGAGCTTATCAAGAAATCCTTGGTGATATGCACAACCTTTTTGGCGACACAAATGCCGTTCACATAAGCGTGTATAAAGACCGCTACGAGATAGATCAAATCATTGAGGGCGAAACGGTAGCTGAGGTGCTCGACTATGTGCAGTTCAACCCTAAAAAACTTGTGCGCAACGTGGAAACATGGGTTACCGCTTCAATGAAAGCAGGGCGTATCACACCCGAAGAAGGTCGTGAGTTCTTGAGTAACTACCGCTCAGGATTGTATGGCTACACCTATCTCGAACGCGACTAATGTTTAAAAGAGTTGAGATTTTTTAGACAGAATGAACATAAAGGCTTTCGCATGAAAATTGAGAGTTGAAAGTTGAGAGATGTAACTCTCCTCTTGAAATTTGAAAAATTTTAGGAGGAGTACCCCGAAGGGGGGAGGTGGTCATAATTCCGCATTATGCATTATGAATTATGGATTATGCATTAAATAAGTTTCGCATTAAATAAAAGTGAGTAGATATTTTATACATCTTGCCTATCGAGGCGAACCATTTCATGGGTGGCAGTCGCAACCCAATGCCGTGTCGGTGCAGTCGACAATCGAAGAAGCATTGTCGACCATCATGCGCATGCCCATAAAGATTGTTGGGGCGGGTCGCACCGATGCAGGAGTGAATGCCCATTCGATGGTGGCGCATTTCGATGTGGAAAATGGTATTGCGAACCCTGATGGAATTGTGCGAGGATTGAACTCTCTTGTGGGACGAGATATCGCGATATATTCCATTAAGCAAGTCCCCGATGATGCTCATGCCCGCTTTGATGCCACATCGCGCACATATCATTATTATGCCCATTCTCAAAAGTCGCCATTTGACTATCCATTGAGTTGGCAAGCCCCGGCAACGCTCGATTATGACAAGATGAACGAAGCCGCAAAGATATTGTTGACTACAAGCGATTTCACATCATTTGCCAAACTCCATGCCGATAATAAGACAAACATATGCCGTGTCACCGAAGCCCGTTGGGAACCATTGGGTGAGGGTCGTTGGGTGTTTGTAATAACAGCCGACCGTTTTTTACGCAACATGGTGAGGGCCGTGGTAGGCACCTTGGTAGAAGTGGGGCGAGGAAAAATCACAGTCGAAGAGTTTAAAGAGATTATCGATGCCAAAGACCGCTGCTCAGCCGGCACCTCAATGCCCGGCCACGCACTATTCCTATGGAACGTTACATATCCCTATTACAATAGCTCAGAAAGTTGAGAATTAAATCGTGGTAGAGCCTAAGAGGCTCGTGTGTTTTTGGTGTTTTATTCCGGAGATTTCGCCTTGGAAAGACTCAATCCCCGGCTACCGAGAAGCATTCCTTCGGAATTGCCTTGTCGGAGCGTTTTAAGAGGATATCATATAAAGAATAATGCTGTGGGAGTCGTGTGGTATATTTTGAAATATCAATTCGCAATTCCGCATTATGAATTATGCATTATGAATTATGCATTATGAATTACGCATTATAAGTGCCTATGTGGCGTTGTTTCTTTTCTTCGAAGATTTCTTCGATGGCAAAGAATATTCCGCTTTCTTCCACGTCGCCAAATTCGTCGTTTATGGCAGTACCAAACATTCTCATTGTGGGCGATAGGCTCATATAGGCATTTACCAATGGCGGAATATTGAACCCATAATCGCGAATGGATTTATTCAAAATCTTATAATCCTCTTTAAAGCAATCTCCTACGAATAGTTTTTCCATAGCGGCGATGTCGATATTTGCCTCAAGAGGTTTTATGGGTGTTGCCAAATTGTCTTTGTCGGGGAAATGCTTATGAAGGAAATAAAGAATCATATTGCGACAATCAACCGAATAGCTTGGGTACATTGTGACTTTCCCAAACAAATATTTTATTTCGGGATACACCACAGTCAATGCGCCAAGTCCGTCCCAAAGGTTGTCGAGGGCGTAGAGCGCTTTAGCTCCGGCCTTTGATGATTGATATTCGAGTCGCACAAATGAACGTCCGAGTTCAAGCGTGTAGGGCAGATATTCGTTGAGGAATTGGTCAGAGAAATTAAACATGTGAGAAGTGGCGATGCGAGGCACTCCATTCTCTATGGCGATATTCTTCCCTGTGATGAAACGATAACCACCAATAATCAATTCGGCATCGGGATCCCACACGATAAGTTGCTGACACGGAGGATTCATCGTGTCAAACTCATCAATGTCGCAATCTTTTCCTGTGCCACCTCCGGCATTGCGGAAAGCAATCTCACGCAATCGACCAATCTCACGCATCACGTTGGGTGCGTTATTGGCATCAACAATATAGATTTTGTTGCCACCCTTGTTGGTATCGCGCAAAAATCTCTCTTCGGTGAGTTCTGCTTTAATTAGGGATAGTGGTATAGCGTCAATTATTTCTTGTTCCATGTTAATTTCATTGTGTTGAGTCTACGACGATTAATGTTTCAAGTCGTAAACAATTTGTTTTATCTCATCGGCCTTTTCCCGGGTATTGGTTAATGATTGCCAGGAAATGGGCGAACCTATTGAGATAGTGAAATTTGCGTTTCGGCTACGAAACATTTCACGGGGGAGGTATATCATCTCGATGTTGAACTTCAATCCCATTCGGGTGCGAAGTTTTGCAAAATTATAAAAAAATGGCGAATTTTCACCACCAAAATGCAACGGAATTACATCTCGTTGATGTTGGATAGCTTTTCCGAGAAACATTTTTTGCCATTTGAGGTCGGCAATAACTCCGTTTTTCCCTTTTCGTGACACTAATCCGGCCGGGAAGATTATTATGGGATTGTCACCGGCAAAAGCGTCCTCGATTGCATGAAATGATTGTCGGCTTTGCTGTCCATGCTTGTTGATGGGTAGAAACACTCCATTAAGAGGCTTTATTGCCATGAGCAAGTCATTTACAACAAAATGAATTTTACCACCATAATATCGGCTGAAAAAGTCGATTAGAGCAACTCCGTCGAGACCGCCAAGAGGGTGGTTTGACACAATAACCACCCGGCGTTTTTCGCGAGGAGGGAGATTCTCTCTACCTTTTATGTCGAGCGAAATATTTAAATCTTTTAGCACTCCATTGCAAAAGTCGGCATCAACTTTTCCTGCATTGCTTTGGAGTAGCTCGTTGAGTTGTTCCTGACAAATGGTGCGTTCAATCCATCGAATCACAAATCGTGGAATATAACGATAGTGTCGAGGTAATCGGTTTCGCAATACCTCGTCGACATCAATTTTTATTACCGACGACTGATTCATAATGCAAATTTAAGAAATTTAGTCATATAATGAGGTAAAATTGACGAAAAATAACTAAGTTTGCACTATGACAATAAATGATCGAGCATTTGCCTATGCACAGGTAGGCTATGTGTTAGTGGTGCTACTTGCATTGATTCTTATGCCGGGAGCGCATGTTATTACCACGCTTATAGCGATGGTGGGTGTGTGGTTTGTGGTATCGGGAGTGTATCAAGCGGCACCATGGCGCAATCGTGAAGGGTGGTGGACTTTGCTCATCGCGGCGACGATTTTGGCTGTGGGGATTATTGCTAATGTGCATTGCTTTACCGTTAAAGCCGGTGCGACAACAGAATTGCCACTATTAAATAATCCCGATTCATATCGTTTCCATTATAACGCACTCTACACCATGGGATATCCCGAAGGGATTTTTGTCGATGCGAAAAATCATGGTTATGGCTTGATAATTTCGACATTGTGGCATATTACCGGTGTTACGATTGTAGCCCCATTGGTGCTTAACATGTTGGTTACGTTGTTGTCGGTTTTGTTGTGTGGAGGCATAGCATGGCGAATGCTTCGTGGAGAGACCTCAAAATCGGGCAGGTGGATTGCATCGTGTGCAATGATAATGAGCGCATCGGTGTGCTATTCCCTTAATTCCGGAACGTTGTTGCTAAAAGAGGCATTATTGATATTTGCTTTTAGCTTGATAGGTTTTTCTATCACTTCATTGGTGAAAATGCCCACTTCGCGCCGGCGATATGTAAAAATGATATTAATGTTTGCATCGGGAACTGTGATATTGTCGTTTTTACGATTTAACTTTTTGATAATGCCGATAGTGGGAGCGCTTATATTGATGAAGTGGCAACGAAAGCATCTCATTATGTCATCGATAATGATTTTGATATGTGTTTTAGCATGGGGAATTACAGCTAATATAGGATATCAGAGCCAATCTGAGATGGCTAATGTGTCGGTTATGTTGGTTAAGGGTGAAGGAATAGACAACTCCTTCTTCCTCGATGACCCACATCATACTATATATAATGGAATAGTTGATGGGTATTTGGGATATCCATGGTGGAAAAGATTGTTGTATCTGCCAATGTCGGCAGCCGTGCAATATCTCATTCCGTTGCCATGGGGATTTGGCGATGATATACATTATGGCTATACTCTTGCCTATGCTCATATTTCATGGCCGTGGTATCTTGTTGGAGGCTTGATATTATATTATTTTATTAGTGCGATGCGTCGCTCCCCCGATATATTACGCCGCGTGACAGTGTGGGGAGCATTGATGTGGCTCGTGCCAGCTTATATGTTTGCCGGCACCGTGTCGCGCTACACATTGCCTCTTTTGCCCATCTTGATTCCGTCGGCAGTATATGTTGTTGCCACATGGCGACAACACACTTCAATGCGTCGTTGGATGTGGGTGTATGGAATATTATTGGCGATAGCTTTAGTTGTTGCATATTTTGTTCAACAAGGAGGTGTGGAATGAAAGTAACAATCATCACCGCCACATATAATAATGAATCAACTCTTGAATCAACAATAAAAAGTGTTGTCGCTCAATCATATGATAATATTGAATATATAATTGTTGATGGCGCAAGTAATGATGGCTCGTTGGAGATAATAATGCGTTATGCATCACTTTATCCTCAAAAGATACGCTATATTAGTGAACCCGATAGGGGCGTGTATAATGCTATCAATAAGGGAATAAAAATGTCATCGGGCGATGTTATCGGACTATTGCACGGAAACGATACATTCTCATCACCGTCAATAGTCGAAAAAGTGGCAGAGGCGTTGAGAGATGGCGATACACCCTTTATTTATGGAGATGTGAAATACACACGCGTAGGAAGTGATAAAGTTGTGAGATACTATTCTTCACAGCAATTTACTATTGAGAAGCTGTTGCAAGGCATAGCTCCTCCTCACCCTTCGTTATATATGCGTCGGGATTTGTTTGAGAAGTATGGCTTATATAAAGAAGATTATTTGATAGGGGCCGACTTTGATATGTTCTTGCGATTGATGGTGGTAAATAAATTAGTGGGGAAATATTTGCCTCTTGATATGGTGACAATGACCACCGGTGGACTATCAACACGATTTTATCATCAAATTTTTACAAATAATCGTGAAAAATATCGTGCTTTGCGAGAAAATTCTTGTAAAGTTAGTGTGTTTTTGCTTTTAAAACGGTATCTTTGTACTTTGAAAAGTTTTAGAAAACAGAAACCGTCACGCAACAGCCTAAAAAAATAGTGTTAATTACCGGCTCATGTGGATTTCTTGGACGTTATCTATGTCATGAGTTTGCCGACTGCGATGTTACCACATTGGGATTGAACCCTCGTAATAATATCGTATGTGACTTGGCATTGAATATTCCCGGTTTTTCTCGTGGGTTTGACTTAGTGGTTCATGCCGCAGGCGATGCTCGTGCCGATAAGGCCGAGTCGGTAAATCATCAAGGCACAATCAATTTGTGTAAAGGGCTTGAAGCGAATCCTCCTAAAGAATTGGTGTTTATCTCAACTGTGCAGGTGTATGGTAAAACCGAAGGAGAAGAATTTGATGAAACAACACCTATCGTTCCTATTACAAACTATGGAATTTCAAAGCACCGAGCCGAAGAGTATTTAAAACAATGGTGCAAGCAACACAATGTGGTTCTCACTATATTGCGTCCAGCATTGATTGTAGGCACCGGAATGAAAGGCACGTTGCGCTCGATGGTAAACGGTATTTATCGAGGATATTATCACCACATAAAGGGCAATGAAGCGCGTAGAAGTGTGGTTCATGCTTCAGATGTGTCGCGAGTGGTTAAAATAATTGCGCCAATAGGGGGTGAATTTAATGTTACCGATGGAGAGAACCCTTCTGTTTATGACTTAGCCGAGGCTTTTGCATATAGAATGGGTGATAAGCGTATTTATACTATGCCAACATGGATGGCTAAAACTGCGGCTAAATTAGGCGATATATTCGCTCCATCAAAAAGCCCGATAACTACCCCAAAACTTGGTCAGCTCACAGGTACACTTACGTTTAATAGTGATGCAATCACCAAAGTGATTGATTGGACTCCCAATAAAGTGACTCACTACCTTCGAACTCACAACTACGATGAAAACAGCCTCTGATAGTTTTGCTTCGTTGCTTGGTAGGGCAGGTGATTCGCTAAAAAGCATTGTGAAACTTGCTTTAAAATCCCGTAAATCTACAGTAGCGAAAGTAGCGGGCTGCGATGACTCTATCATAATAATGGGTAATGGCCCGTCGCTAAATGATGCCATTGAAAATTCATTCGATAAATTAACTACTATACCCACATTGGCAGTGAACTTTGCTGCAAATGCACCTCAATTTACTCAATTACGTCCGCGCTATTATGTGCTTGCCGATCCTCATTTCTTTGTAGCTACCGATGATGTTAATGTGAAGAAATTGATGAATAATTTATCGTCGATTGATTGGACGATGACATTGTTTGTGCCGTTTGAGGCAAAAAAACGTGGATTTGTAATTGACAATGAGAATGTAAAAGTGGAATATTTTAATTTCCTTGCCGTTGAAGGTTTTGAATGGTTCGAAAATTGGGCTTATGCATCGGGAAGAGGAATGCCTCGCCCTCGCAATGTGCTTATTCCATCGATTATGATTGCGATGAAATTGGGGTATGGTAATATTTATGTTACAGGTGCCGACCATTCTTGGACTAAAACATTATCGGTAAACGAACGCAACGAGGTGGTGTCGATTCAGCCTCATTTCTATAAAGAAGATGAGCAGGAACAAAAACGCATAAAAGTTGACTATCTCAAATATCCTCTTCATCAAATTATTTATAGCTTCTATGTCGCATTTAAAGCATATCACAAAATTCAACGCTATGCATTGCATCGTGGAGTAAAGGTGTATAATTCTACTCCCGAAAGTTTTATCGATGCGTTCCCTCGTAAGTCGTTGAGTGATATTTAAATAATAATAGTATAAAATATGTGCTGACAAATTTTCTTGATAAAAATTGAGGAGATTTGTTTTTTATTTCAAGATTAATGCATATCTTTGCGGTGAAACATTCGGGAAACGTGTGAAATTCACGTACTGTCGCGCAACTGTGAACATTACTCCCCCGCAACTTGTTGGAGTGGTAATAAAGTCAGATACCGAGGTGGTTGGAACTCCACCATTAGTCGCTTTCGCTCGAAAAGTGAGACTAAGCAAAATATCTGATGACCTCTCACGGTAGACGTTTTCATCAATGTATTAATAGCTTGTCAACATTTCAAGAGCCTCAGCGAAGAAATGATTGACATTTTTTATTATTAAACTTTTAATATAATATTTTGAGATGAAAACATTTAGATTTTTGCGTAATGGAGCAATGATGATGCTCGCAGCAACTGCATTTACAGCTTGTAGTGATGATGACGACACTCAGTTGAGAGTAGATTTTGACGACGCGCAAGGTATCACTTACAACGAACAAGGCTATTGGGACAAGGTTTATGATACCGGTGAGACCTCTTTTGCAATCGATGGCATGACCTTCAGTCACCAAGCATCGGCAACAGAGTGGGGTGGTTATACCTATTATTCATGGAATGGCTTCTGCCCATCTAAATCAACCGATAATACCGATTATAGTGATGGCGATTGGACCTCTAACCAATGGGGTGCAATTACCGGAGGCGGCGTAGCTGGCAAGGGTGATGCATATCTCCTCGGGTTCTGGAATACAAGCGAAGACGCCAATTCTCGTCCCATTCCACCTGCATGTAGCATAAGTTATGGCGGTGGCGCATTCGACCCCGAAGAAGTGTATGTAACCAATAGCGCATGGGGCTATTACGCAATGAAAAATGGTTCGGCGTTTAACAAGCAATTTGCCGATGGCGATAAATGCACTCTTCACATCTATGGTGTGCGTGGCAGTGTAATCTCAGGTAAAGTAGAAGTGTCGCTTGCCGATGGCGCGAATATCCTTAATACATGGAAACGTGTTGACCTCGATCCACTTGGCGACGATGTAGATATGATTTATTTCCAAATTACATCAACCGACACCGGGGCTTGGGGTATGAACAATCCTGCTTTCTTCTGCCTCGACAACCTCAAAGTTGACCTTGATTAAGAGATTCAGATATACATAATAGGAATAATTTGTTTTTAGAAGCACGGCATGTCGAGTGATCGACGTGCCGCGTTTTTTATAGGAGATAAAACTATATCATAAAAGCCGGGTATTAAGGCTATAAACGCTACTAATGTCTTTAAATATGTGTAAAATATTGTTGCAAGGCAAAGTTTAATGCCCTCGTTATCGCAGTTTTGTTTTATGAATTACTAATTATCTTAGTCTATTGCGCCTATTTTCATGACGTCGGCATCGAAGGTCTCACGCACTTTGGCGCGACCTTTGAGGCGGTTGCGATAAGTGTAGATGGTGTTGAGAGATAGACCGAGGAACCGCGAAATTTGTTCACTGTCGTCGATGCCCAAGCGAAGGAATGCGAGAATGCGCAATTCGGTGTTGAGTTTCATTTCTGGAAGATCAAAACGTTTGTCTTCCATTAATAGGTTGTTTACATCATTGACAAAAGTGGGGTAGATGTGAATAAATGCATTGTCGAAAATTTTATAGAACATCTGACTTTGTTCGGCAAGCATTGCGCCCGATTCGAGTTGGGCGTATAGGTCATTTACTTGGTTGGCCTTGATTTTGCGTTTTGCCACACGGTGGAATTCGACTAATTTCTCAATGTAGATAGAACTTAACGAAAGGAATTGGCTAATATAGGTGTCTTTAGTTACGTTGGCTTGAGATAATTTAATCTTCATGTCGTGAAGTTTTCTCATCTCCTTACGAAGGAAAATGAGCGAACTGATGATTATGGCCAAAGCTATGATGAGAGCCACAACGAGCCAAGTGAGCCATGCGAGTTTTGTTTCGTCTTGTTTTTTGAATGATTGGGCGATAATGGGATATACTTCAGCCGTTTGTAGCGCACGTATTCTCGACCCCGATTCTACTGCATTGTGGAGTGATAATGCCAAATATCGATATGCTCGAGAAACATCTCCTCTATTAAATAATCCTACTCCTAATTGTTGAAGTGCAGTCCCTTCAAGGGTGCCTGAATAAATATCGGAAAGAGATGCTAATGCCAAATAATATAGCTGATTCTCTTCTCCATCTTTTTGCTTGCTATAATATTCGGCTAAATGGCTTGCAGCTCTTGCAAATTCCAAGTCGCTGATATCGGCTTTTTTTATAACCTCAGAGAATTCTGCCATCATCATTGCCTGATTGTTTTGCCCGGCAAATAATTGGGCAGTGTAGAGATGGTGGTTAGGGGAGTCTTTTTCTACAAGTACTACCAACGAATCGGTCGATTTATATGCTCGATTTTCGTAGTATTGGCTATATTTCTCAATAGGGTAGAATGATGCTGCAAAGAAAAATAGCCTATTCCCAACCTCATAATAGTGAATTTTGTTTTGAGGAAACACGTTCGGTGCTATTGAATCGTAAATTTCGATAGCTTCTTTAACAACACCTTGTACAGGAAGTAGGGCTGTACGCGATAAGAGTAGGCGTTGCTCCATTTCGGGATTATTAGATATTTTTGAAGCTTCAACCCCTTTTGTATAGTAACGTAAGGCAGAGTCGATGTTGCATCTATGGTATTTGTCGCCTATTTCTTCGTATAATTGAGGAAGATGCGACATGTCAACTTTGCCTATTTGAGATTTTAAGGAATCAATAGGTTGTAGCTGTTTGTGCATATAACTATCGCGTTGAGATATTGCCATATCCAATTTGTCGAGAGTGTTATCGAGCGATTGAGGCAAAGATTCATTTAACGCTGCATAGCTAAATATACTTGAGATGTAAAATAATAAAATTAAGATGTATTGTTTCATGTTTTATGTTAGTTTTCAACTATTTTGCAAAGATATAATAAAAAGATTAAATTACAAAAATAAAAAAGCCACCTTTCACAAGGTAGCTTCTTTATATCCTTGGTTTTACCAAGTTAAACAAACCTAACATAAAACACGATTATCAATTTTCTTGTTGTGTAATAAGTGCTTCAAAATAGCACTTCATCTAACATTAAATACTAACCCTAAAAATTATTCCTAATTGTATATTCTAGTTTTATTTGTAACCTAATCCCTTAGGCTGATTAATTATTTTACATTGCAAATTTATAGATAATATCAACATATAATACCTAAATATAGCTATAATATAAATGAAATAAAAACAATATTTAGTTAAACGTGTTGATAATCAGTGGAAAATAAAATAGAAGGTTAAGGCATGATATAAATAAATATATAAAGAATTAAAGAATTGTTTCGGTTTGTATTTCTGAAAAATTGGTCGAAAATTCTGATTTTGAATAATAAAAAAGTGCTGTTTTTTTTAAAAACAACACTTTTGTGATATGATATTATTGCCGGGTTTTCTTTGAATTTATATAGGTTGAATGAGCTTGGCTAAATCGGCGCGCGATAGCACAATAATTTCATTAGAATTGTAATCGATAATTCCACGTTGTTTCATTGACTCGAGAGTTGCAATGAAAGAGGTGCGTTGCACTCCAAAAAGAGAGTAGAGATCGCGTTGGCGACAAGTGACCTTTATATCTGTGCCGTTTTTTTGAGTAAGGGCTATAATCCAAAATGCTATTCGTTCTTCAAGATCACCTGATGCAAGCGCAAGAATACCATCGACCGACTTTTGTGCATTCATCGACAATATATTGAGGAAGTTGTAAAGGAATATATGGTCGCGATTGAGTATTGTCATGTAATCATTTTTTGAAATCTGAAGAATGCTTGTGTCGGAAAGAGCATCAACAGTGCATGGATAGTTGGTGGCACGCCCGAATAAGAATTCTGGTGCGATAACCGATGGCGCAGATAATGTTTGTGCAACTTTGAATCGTTCAGACGGATTTGTGATAGAGGAGCGAACTTTCCCCGAAATGATAAATTTCACATGGGTACATTGCTCCCCGGCGGTAATAATGCGTTCTCCGGCGAGATATTTGAGAAAGTGGAACTTGGCTTTACCCACTATATCGGAAATTCGTTCCGATGTTGCTCCGTGAAATAAAGGTAGCCCTTTAAGTATTTCATACATGCTATCCATGATAATGCCTATTTTGTTTTATGTTATAACACAAATTGTCGATTTGTTGTTTGTATAGTTGTTAATTATTTTTTTTGAGCCCTATATAATTGAGCTGAATTAATTATGTTTTGCCATGCTATATAGGCTGCAGGGCCTACCGATGCAAGTGGGTGGAGCCATGTGAGAGCCAACCATATCGCCAAAATGGTATTTTTCTGTCCCAATCCTTGAGCTCCGGCAATTTTATCTCCACAAAGATAACCAATTTTTCGTCCTAACCAAAATTGAATGCAACAGGCTATGGCTGCACCTATTGCCAATGCTATCATTGTAGGGATTTCTCCGCTTGGCTCTGATATAATGAAACTTACGGCTCGCCCTACAACAATGAATAGGGCAATCGACCACAAATAGAACGATGCGCTTTGGTGGGTAGCTATTGATTGTGCCACTTTGGGAGTGATGCGACGAAGTAGATAGGCAATAATTAAAGGGAGTAGTAACAAAGGCGCAACACGTTGTAAAATTGATAACTGAGCATCAATCAAAGATGTGTTGTGGATTGATTCCGCTCCATAGTGAGAGAATAATATTGGGGCAAGCAGTGCCATGGCAATATTGCTTATTACCGAGAAAGTGGTTACTCGGGCAATTCCTCCTCCGAGCATGCCTGTGACCACAGGTGCAGCCGAGGCTGTGGGACATAGAAAACATATCATCACCCCTTGAGCCACTATGGTGTTGAATGGCGCAAGTGCAAAATAAGCTCCTAATGCGCCACCTATTTGAACAGTGAGCAATAACCACGATAATCGTGTTATCTTAAATTCCGATGGCTTTACTTTGCAAAAAGTGATGCACAACATCACGAAAATGAGATATGGAGTGACAAATGCCACTTTAGCGATGGCATCGTGAAACAACACTCCTCCCACCATAGCGATAGGAAGCATCCACGGTTTCAATTTTTTGCGAAATTCAGCACCATTCATGGTGCAAAGTTACGGAATAAAATTGAGAGTTGAAAGATGAGAATTTAGAGATGAAAGTTGGGGGGGATTTGCAAAATATGAAAAATTTTCAACTCTCAACTCTCAATTCTCAATTATTATGATTATCTTTGTAGCGAAATATTCGGGAAACGTGTGAGAATCACGTGCTGTCGCGCAACTGTGTAGCTGTTAACTCGTTGAGTTTTCACGAAGTCAGGAACCGAGGTGGTTGAAAATCCACTATTAGTCGCTTTCGCTCGAAAAGTGTGGCTAAATCACATTCCGGTTTCTGAATTTCTTTCAGGTGTTGCTCGGTAATTGTCGGTTCCCCTTTTAGACGAAAGCAAATTGAATAGGACGACAATTTAAACCGGGTAATTTTTTGTTACGTAGGATTTACATATTAATAATTATTATGTTGGCTATGGTCGACCTCTCAGCCTATGCAGTAGAGGTCGAGGCGGAATCATTTGACTCTACAGTGTTGGAAGAGGTAATTGTGCAAAGCCGTCGTAAAGAAATTATCCAGTCGCAACGACTTGACGGAACTCAACTGCAAAGCCTCAATTCGCAGTCGGTTGCTGATGCATTGCGCTATTTCTCCGGTATTCAGGTGAAAGACTTCGGCGGAGTAGGCGGGATAAAAACAATCAATATCCGTTCGATGGGCTCTCATCATGTAGGAGTTTTCTATGATGGCATTCAGCTCGGCAATGCCCAGAACGGTCAAATTGATTTAGGCCGTTATTCACTCGATAATATAGAAGAGATAAATCTATATAACGGACAGAAAAGCAACATCTTTCAAGGAGCAAAAGACTTCGGTTCGTCGGGGACAATTTATATACGCACTCGTCGCCCTCGTTGGAAAGATGATGAGCAATTTCATCTTATGGCGCAGTTAAAGACCGGTAGTTTCGGTCTTATTAACCCCGAAGTGGTGTGGGAACAACGATTGAGCGACCGCATAAGCCTCTCGGCAAGTGCTTCGTATACCAATGCCGATGGAGAGTATGACTTTCACTATCGACGTCTAAATCTCGACGGGACAGTGGCTTACGACACAACTGCCACTCGCCATAATAGCGACATAGAAGCATTCCGTGCCGAGGTGTCGACCTTTGGATATCTCGACCATGGTCAATGGTGTGGAAAAGTATATTACTACGATTCGGAGCGAGGAATTCCGGGAGCTATTGTAAATAATGTGTTCCGAAACGGAGAGCGGCAATGGGATCGCAACCTTTTCGTTCAGGGTAGTTTTGAATATTCGTTCTCTCCACGTTATCAGATAAAAGGTAGCGCAAAGTGGGCATGGGATTATATGCGTTTCCTTCGCGATGACCCCAAAGAGCTTTATATCGATAATAGTTATTACCAACAAGAGGCTTATCTCTCGGTGGCAAATATTTTTAGAATGACATCGTGGTGGGACCTCTCGGCAAGTGTCGACGCGCAATGGAACACGATGAATGCCAATATGTCGAATTTCATGTATCCCACACGCTGGACTCAATATGTGTCGGTGGCATCGGCATTTAAATATGGAGGATTGAGTGCGCAAGCGAGTGTGTTAGGCACATTTGTTCAAGATTGCATTGGAAATGAGTATGTAGGTGGTCGTCGCACGACTTGCCGCGCTGAGTTTACTCCAGCTTTGTTCCTTTCGTGGCAACCGCTATCATCGGCCGATTGGCATATAAACGGCTTTGTAAAAAAAGCATTCCGCATGCCCACATTCAATGACCTTTATTACACCGAAGTGGGAAATAAAGACCTTGAGCCTGAATACACATGGCAATATAGCATAGGTAGTAGCTATAATAAACCCACAAATCACCCCGTGTTTAAATTATTCTCGGTTAAAGGTGATGCTTATTATAATAAGGTGACAAATAAAATTGTAGCATACCCATCAGGACAGCAGTTCCGTTGGACGATGCTCAATCTTGGAATGGTTGAAATTCTCGGAGTGGAATTGGGTGCTGAGACGGCGATGAAATTTGGTAAAGTAGATGGTGCGTTGCGCTTGAACTACACTTATCAGAAGGCTCGCGACTTTACCGACCGCGCCGACTCATATTATGGCGACCAAATCCCATATATCCCATTACACTCGGGGTCGGTTGCCGGGCGTTTGTCATGGCGAGGTTGGGATTTTAATTATAGCTTCATCTACACCGGTGAGCGATATAACGCACAAGAAAATATTCCACAAAATCATGAGCAACCATGGTACACCCACGATGCCTCGCTTGTGTGGAATTTCCCATTGAACAAGGTTAGATGCCGTGTGGGATTAGAGGTGAACAATATATTTGACCAAGACTATGAGGTGATACTCAATTACCCCATGCCCGGTCGCAATTATAAAGTGACATTAAAAATAAACATATAAAATTATGAAATCAAGAAGCAAATATGTGGCAATGATGGCGTTGGCCTTGACAATGGTGTCGTGTGGCGATAGCGACAAAGATGAACCGGTACCGGTACCACCCGTTGAACCAACAATGACAAGCACTCGATTGAATGTTACGGTGTTGGATTATTCGCCTGCTCCGGGGCAGTTTGTTAACGAAATTCCCGAATATGAGGCCGGTGATACATATGAGTCGATGAATCGCAAAGCCACTGAGTCACTATGTAATGGTGATATGATTTCGCTCGGAGCTTGGGGCGGTAGCGTTACAATCAAATTGCCTCAATCGCTTCCTAACGTAGAGAGTAAAGCCGATTTCAGAGTGGTGGGAAATGCCGTGTATGCCAATGACGCTTCAAATGCCATTCGCATCGGTTCGCCCGAACCCGGAATAGTGATGGTGATGCGTGATGAAAATGGAAACGGATTGCCCGATGATATATGGTATGAGCTTCGTGGAAACCAACATGTAAATGCTATAGCCAACTATCAAGTGACATATCATCGTCCTACTGCCGATGCTACAGATAATCAATATATCGCATGGAGTGCCACAAATGGCGATAATGGATATATCAATCGCACAATTGAGCATCAACAAGATTATTTCCCTATGTGGCTCGACGAAGTGGAAACGATGACTTTCACCGGTCGCCGTTTACCCGATAATGGAGTGTTTAACACCGAGACAAATAAGTTTGACCTTTCATGTTATGATGGTTATGCCGATTCGCACCCCAATAATGTAGAGGCTTCGTGTCTCGATATCGACAATGCGGTAAATTCAGCCGGGGTAAAGGTGTCGCTTGCATCGATTGATTTCATAAAAGTTTACACCGGAGTATTGCAAGCCAATGGCCCATTGGGAGAATGTTCTACCGAAGTAGCAGCCATTGAGCAAATTACATATAAATAATGCGAGCCTCAGTTTTAATATTATCTATAATCTCGTTTGCGGTTCTCACCGGTTGTCGTGAGGATATTTATATACACCCATCAACATCGACCGAGGTGGAGTCTCCGCGCATCACCGGTGTTGACGGTTTCTATCTCATAAACGAGGGGAATATGGGGTCGAATAAGGCCACTCTCGATTATTTTGATGAGACACAAGGTGTATATCATCGTAATATCTATGCCGAGCGCAACCCAAATGTGGTCAAGGAGTTGGGCGATGTGGGTAATGATGTGGAGATATATGGCTCAAAGCTTTATGCGGTAATCAACTGCTCGCATAAAGTTGAGGTGATGCGAGCCACTGATGCGGTGAGTGTGGCACGTATCGACATTCCAAACTGCCGCTATGTGATAGGATATGGTCCTCATGTATATGTGAGTAGCTATGTGTCACCGGTGCAAGATGACCCAAAGGCGCCATTGGGAGCAATTTTTAAGGTCGACACTGCATCAATGAAGATAGTGGATAGGGTAGATGTGGGGTATCAGCCCGAAGAGATGGTTATCTCCAATGGTAAGATATATATTGCCAACTCAGGCGGTTATCGCGCCCCTAATTATGATCGCACGGTATCGGTAGTTGACTTAAATACATTTGAAGTGATAAAAGATATTGATGTGGCAATAAATCTACATCGTGTGAAACGTCATAAAAATGGTATGATATATGTGTCGTCGCGTGGCGATAATGCTTTGGTCCCTTCAAGTTTATATGTAATAGATCCATCAATAGATAAAGTGGTTGCCGAAATTAATACCCCTATAAGTGACATGTGGATTCATGGCGACTCGGCTTATATCTACGCTTCGGCTCGAAACGAGGCTATGCACTCCACTACTATAAGTTATTCTATCCTCGATTTGAATACATTGAGGGTGGTTGACGATAAAATTATAAAGGACGGCACCGATGCCAACATAAAAATGCCTCATGGCATTGCCGTTCACCCCATTACCGGAGAAATTTATATCACTGATGCCCGCAACTATGTATCGTCGGGGCGCATTCATTGCTACACTCCCGACGGAATTCTGAAATGGACACAGACAACCGGCGAAATCCCTTCGCAATTTGCATTCAAAACAACGCACTAACCCTTTGTTAATGCGGAATTAGGAATGCGGAGTGCGGAATTACTCCCTAAATCATTTCATCGGGTTGATAGTCGTGAGAGGCGGTTGTGCCTATCACTTCGTCCCATTTCATAGGCGAGATGCCTCCACCGGGACGTTTTACGGTGATATTTTGAGGTGTGAAGAGTTCCCCTTTCTTTATTTCAGTGGCGGCAACGATGCTTTTGCGTGCTATTGCCATATTTTTTCGTTCCGATTCCGATACTTGTTTGGTGCCTGAACCGAGCGCACATTCGATATGTCGAATAGCATCAACCATGGCTTTGAGTTGGTGAGGTTCGAGCGATGCTTTGTGGTCGGGGCCGGGAAGGTTATTGTCGAGAGTGAAATGTTTTTCAATCACAGTAGCCCCCAATGCCACAGCGGCAATAGGCACTTCGATGCCACGGGTGTGGTCGCTATATCCCACAGGTACGTTAAATCTCTTGGCAATATCGTGCATAGCGCGAAGGTTTACATCGTTCCAAGGGGTGGGATATTCGGTATTACAATGTAGCAAAGTTATATTTTCTTCGGGAGTTCCGTTTGATATTAGTGCCTTAAGAGCGGCTTCAATGTCGGAGAGGTCACACATACCGGTCGACATAATCACGCGTCCACCTTTTTGCGCAATGCTGCGTAGATAGGGTAGGTTTGTGATTTCACCCGAAGGGATTTTCCACAAATCTAAGTTAAGCGAGTGAAGAAACTCAATACTTTCGAGGTCGAAAGCTGTAGAGAGGAATTTTATCCCACATTTTTTACAATGCTCAATGAGTAAGAAATGGTCGTCGCGCGATAACTCAAGTTGTTGCAACATTTTTAGTTGCGAATCTTCGCCACCGGTATTAGCCTTCTGATAGTCGGCTTTGGTGGCGTGTCGCGAAACGAGTTTTTCTGATTTAAACGTTTGGAATTTCACATAATCCACACCGGCCTCGGCAGCGGCCTCGATGAGGCGCTTTGCCATGTCGATATTTCCATTGTGGTTCACGCCGGCCTCGGCTATGATAAGCGTTTTACTCATTTTGCTTTGATTTTAAGAATAGCGGGGTTTCCTGAGTAGATACCTTTTACTCTGAATGATTTGCGCACCAACGAACCTGCACCAATAACGCAGCCGTCGCAGATTGATGTGCCGTTGGCCATCACCGATTGGCTGCCAAGGAATACATCATTGCCCACAGTGCAACCACCGTTTACCATAGCTCCGGTTGAAATGTGGCAATAATCCCCAACGACGGCGTCATGCTCCACGTTGCTGTGGGTGTTGATGATGCACCCGGTTCCTATTTTGGCATCGGCATTGACCATTGCAAAATGCATCACCACAGTACCTTCGCCTATTGTGGCACGTTTTGAAACATAGGCTGTTGATGCAACAAGAGTGGCTAATTTGCCTCCGGCTTCTCTGACTCTGTCGTGTAAGCGTTTGCGCAATGAGGGGTCTTTTATGCTGCCTACGGTTACTATAAATGATGCAGAGCCGACATATTTGGGCATATCGTCATCGCAGCCTATCACTTTGTAGCCGAGTATCTCATTGCCTATTTCCGATGGGTGGTCGAGAATGCCTACAATGTTGTAGCCACACGATTCAGCCACTTCGATAACCGATTTACAGTGGCCGCCACCTCCCACGAGAATCAGATTTTTATTCATGCCGCAGGTTGTTTATACGTTATAAATGTTTGACTTGTATTTTTTGAGGTTGTCTTCGCAAGTGAACCATTTGATTGTTTCTTCAAGGCCTCGGCGAATGTCATATTCAGGTTCAAAACCGGTGAGACCTTTAATCTTGGTGTTGTCGCCCCATAGACGGAACACTTCTGAGTTCTTTGGACGAAGTCGTTGGGTATCCTCCACAAAGTTCACCTCTTTGCCCATTATGTCGGCAATAAGGTTGAGGGTGTCGCGCATTGAAATCTCGTAGTTGCTACACACATTCACCTCTTGACCTATCGCCTCGTCGCAATCGGCAAGTTGGATAAATCCGCGGCAGGTATCTTTCACGAAGTTGAAATCGCGAGTGGGTGTGAGGTCGCCGAGCTTTATCTCAGTGGCACCATTGGCAATCTGTGTGATGATTGTGGGGATAATGGCTCGTGCGCTTTGACGGGGTCCGTAGGTATTGAACGGACGAACAATTACAACCGGCAACTCAAATGCATTGTAGAAGCTCATCGCCATGGCGTCGGCACCGATTTTAGTGGCCGAGTAGGGCGATTGTGGTTGCTTGGGGTGCTTCTCGTCGATAGGCACATATTGAGCGGTGCCATATACCTCAGAGGTAGATGTTACAAGCACTCTGCGCACTCCGTTTTCTTTTGCTGCCTGACAGATATTGAGCGTACCTTTCACGTTGGTGTCTACATAACTATCGGGGGCGATATATGAATAGGGTATCGCAATCAATGCCGCCAAATGGAAAATGGTGTCGACATCGCGCGAAATGTGTTTGCAATAATGAGGGTCGCGCACATCACCGGTTACAACTTCGAGGTTGGGGTGATTGATCCCTTCGAGCCAACCCCAGTTGTTGAAGGAGTTGTATTGCGAAAGAGCACGCACTTTGTAGCCCTCGTTGAGTAACATTTCAGTCAAATGTGAACCGATAAATCCGTCGGCTCCGGTGACAAGCATTATTTTATTTTTATCCATCTTTATGTATAGTTTTTTATTGTTATCAAGATTATTAAGCCCACTTTTTGAATTTATATAGATATTCTTTGCCGTCGGGCGAGGTGTAACGGAGGGTCATCTCCTTGCCGTTGAGTGTCATCACATCGAGGTGGAACGTAGTGCCACCGGGGAGGTGTGTTTCGGGTAGGGGAGAGTATTTGGCCGACCCTGGATTTGCGTTGTCATTATCGGTGTGGGTGAAATTCATCAACAAGCGGGTGTCGTTGTCGGCGTATTCCCATGTGCCCCACGATTCGAAGTGATTGTGAGTGGTGTCATCGACTCGCACCATGCTTACAATCGATGCTTGAAACTTCCATAACACATTACTTTGGTAATTAGCGTCGGTTTCTCCGTCGATTGTGATTGATTGCAGTTTCCACGTGCCGAATGTGTCGCCGATGTCGCCATTGTTGTGGGTGCAGGCATTAAATGATAATGCTATGATTATTATTGCTATGATGTGTGATATCTGTCTCATTTTTTGCCTATGTTTAGAAGTCCGTTATAGCTTACTGTTACACATGAGCCGAAGTTGTCGCCCAACATTGAGCCTTTGTCAAATGCCACTTGCGCTTTAAATGCAAGCCCTTTAACAGAGGGGGGATTATAGCCCACTTCGGCCATCACCGAGGTGTTTTCCACTGCTTTTGCGCGTGGAATACGTCCGTCGCCCCATGCTTTGCGATAGCCGCCAAGCACACGATAGTCAACAGCGTCACTTATGTTGCCCATCACTCCCACATGGAAGCCCCTTACGAGGTTGTCGACAAACATAGGATAGCCGTCGGTGTTGTATATCGGTGAACGCATAAATGGCGAACCTATTGCCATGCCATAATGCGCATATGGGTTGTAGAATGCGTTGTTATAGTATTCGTCGCCACCGGTAGCTTGGTCGGTGATTGTGGTTCCGGGGCTATCAGCCGATGCCCAGTGTATTGGGCCTGACTGATTGGTGAAGTCGAGATATTCCACTACTGCACCATTAATCCAGCCTTTGCGTGCGCTTTTATATTCGATGCCCCAAAGTCCGTCGAAGCCGTTCATCTTGCCTATGCCTGAGCCGTCTTCCCATGGCCATTGGAAATAAGCTTTCAACTCATCATCGTTTTTAAGACGGTAGCGAGCCATGAAATCCCAACTGCCAAGGTGATTACCTGCTACAAAACCCTCTTTGTCGCTTAGTTTGGGGATAAACATCTCAAACATATCGCCGAGGTTGGCTGTGCGGTGGTCGGTTCGATAGTTCACGCCATTGCGGTAGTATTCGGTATAGCCGCCAAATTGCGCTGCAGCTTGCGCCCCGATTGTAACCGAGAAGCGTTCATCGGGTTTGGTGCGGAAATAGGCGCGTTTATATGAGTACCATGTATCTTGCGAAATGTGGCTGTTGTAGTGGTTGAAGTGATTTCTTACCCAATCATTGTCGGTGACTTTGCCATATGAAATCTCTCCACTTATTTGTACCCAGCCATTTGTGAACGGAATATTTTGAAAATCAATAAATCCGGCACGCAATTCAGGTATTGGACGGGAGTTGCCACTCTCAACCAAGTCTCCGCTTGTGAGATTGTTGTTGAGCATTTTTGATGCATGTTCTTTGAGCCCGGCAGTGAGAAACACACCACGATATTTCACTTCGCCATATAGTTGTTGTAGCCATATATTGGCGGGCTTTTCGGTGTGAGATTCAAATTGTGAAGTGGCAGGGTTGAATCGCATATAATCCACGCCCGAACTCCACCCTGTGATGAAATCGACACCAAAGCCGTAGCTGAAACGCGTGTCGGTTTCCAAAGGTTTCCATGCACCGAGTCGCAACAATGTGTTCTCGCTTTGGGTTATCACACCATGATTGAGCGATGATATATAATAGGGGGCGAAATCGCCATCGCCGATAGTTCCTATCACAGTGGCTTTATAGTTGACCGGCACCTCGGCACTAATGGCTGAGGCAATGCCCAATGTTGCTACTGTGGCAATTATTCTTGCTGACTTAAAAATGCCCATTTACCTTAATTTATATAATTAAAGTGTAAAGATAATAATAAAAATGGGAGCTACATAATTTGAGAAATAAAAAAGACAATAAACACAAAAGTTTATCGCCTTTCTCGGTATTTTCCCACATCATCTTGATGTTAATCTGTCATGTTGATTGTCAAAAAATAAGTGAATCATAGACAATCCAAATATCCATAAACAAAAGCTAGATTAAGATAACAATGTCATTAAGCCATGAATCTTAATGACGATGCAAATTTAAATTATTTGCATTTAAATACAAATATTTAAACAGTAAAAAAATGTTAACGAGAAAAATGGCGGAAATACATTTTGATTTATGCATTCCCGCTATTTTTTTTGAATAAGGTATTAATTAAAATTTAGAATTTGTCCTTAAAAGGCTTGGTTTCCCATTCGGATTGTGTAATATGACAGCCTCTTGATACCCATTTTTGTCGGATACTCTTCATTTTAGATTGAATAGAATTATATTCCGATTCATCGATGCAATTCATAGCGCGAGTTTCTAAGTTAGAATAGTTCTTACTATCTGTCTGCCATGCGGTTCCACAATCTTGTGAAGTTTTTGAACTTGACACTGAGGAGCGGTTGGATTTTGATGAAGAAGAATTTCTTGATGAATTGCCTGAAGAATATGATGCACTTGAGGAACTATTTTGACTACTTTTATATTCAACAAATTGGTTGGTTGTACTTAATAATCCTAATCCTACCTCTTTAAATTCGGACTTCAACTCGCTCCACCATTTATCGTGAGCATCTTTATAGACTTGCAATTTAGAATTATGCTCATTTGAGTTTGTGACTTCGGAGAAAGAATCTCCCTCCCATTTCACAACTTTCCAAACATAAGGGTTTTCAAGCAAAAGACTTGTTCCATAACGTTGTCCATCTTTCACTTTCCCAAATGATAATTCACCATCATTTGCAATAAAAAGCCCATATCCATTGGGAACTCCATCTGTTAGTTCTCCTAAATAAGCGCCTCCGTCGAGCCCGAGAAAAGAGAAGCGAGAAGTAGAGGTGTTGGTTGAAGGATAAATGCTTGTCGGTTTATCATTTTCAAATTTACCATGGTAAATTATGTCTCCATTGAAGTCATAACAAGTCCCTTTTCCCTCTTTCTTGCCATCAAACCATGATCCAATATAGACCATACAGCCTTTGAGGTTTTTTATTTTTCCTTTCTGTCCGGCTATTATCATGCCATATCCGTTTTTTTTGTCATTAAAGAAATCCCCAAAATAAACGTTTTTACCATCTTTATATATTCCGGATCCATTTTTGTTTTTTTGTTGCCAATCAAGTTGTCCCATATACTCAATTTCTTGGTCTTGAAATATCATTGAAGTAATGTCAAAACTTTGAGCATTGAGAATGTTGGCGAATATAAGGCTGAAAATAATTGCTAACAGGTTATTCCGCAGGGTGTACATAGTCGGGAAGTAAATCATAATCATCGGTTTTCTTTAGTTTTTTTAGCGCATCTTTTTCTTTAAGGGGTTTAAATTGCCATGATCCTTTACCCAATTTCTTTTGGAACATCTGTATGTAATAAGTTTCCCCATCTATGGTGTTAATGTTTATCTCTTCATGATGGGGTACGCCATATAGCCATATTAAATCATAAGAAATGGTGTATTTGTCTTCAGTATTAAAAATAAATTTTTTAACTACCTTTTTATAGAATTTAAGACCTGAGGTAGTCTTTTTGTATTGCAATTCTAAATCGCATACATGCTTTCCGTTTATATTCATTGCAACTTTAGGTATGGCAAGGTCCATTTCCATTATAATATACACAGTACACTCGGCAGAAGCTTTTGGCGCAAATAAACTGAATACGAGGCTAAGTAAGCCAATTGTAAATAATTTTTTCATTTTTAAATTAAGTAAAAAAGAAAAGGCGTGAAACCATTCGATTGCTTGTTCCAACCTCGGGTTACCGCCAAGTGACCTTCCTCCAAACAAGCACGAATGGCTCACACCTTAGGGTGTGAACAATTCAACTGCTTGTTCTCGGAGAGAATATTGGCGGTATTCGAGGTTGGAGAACAAGAGCTAAAAGCTCAATATATTATTTTAGCAACGAATAGTAACGCTTTTCTGAAGTTAATAAATTGTTTAATTGATTCGAGTTGATTCCCATACAAATAAGGGGAATTATAAAGCGTTAATATTCGGTTTGTTTCATAGGCAAATGATTTTAAAATTAATAATTAATGTTTTATGCGCTACAAATTTACAAATTTCAAATAATATATGATTAATATTAAGTATTGAATTTTACAACTTCTTAAACTATCTTTTATTTTTTTTACTATAGATTCTAATCTTATTATCACTTTAACCCCCTCGGGAAAACTTTGCTAAACTTTAAGTTGGGATTGTGAATGATAACCGACTTAAAATTGGTGTAGCCATAGAACGGTTTCCGCTAATCATTTTGAGGCAAGCAATCGGTTAAATATCGTTTGTCGTCATAATCCCATGCTGCACGAATCTCTTTGTCATTAAAGAAACTAATGGATATCTTATGTTGTTGGTTATTTAGACTCATTATTGTTTTGCTTTTTTCTGAAGCGATGCATGAAGTAGTCGATTGCATCTTTTTGAATTTGCGAGCGGAGTAGGTGGTTGATTGTTAAATAGCAAGCTAAACCAACGACACCTTGAGCTGCTAAAAGCAGGAGTGTGTTGTTGATTGTTGTTGATAATAGATACATAGGAATCATTATCACAACAGTTTGCACAAGGTAGGGTGCAATGTCGGTTAGATAGTTTAATATGGTGCGATTAGTGAGCGGTGCACTGATAAACATTGTTGCCACCCAGCTGATAGCTGATGCTATTACTTGTCCCCAAAGTAAGATTTTTAACCCATAAACAGGGTCATCGGGGAATGTTGATGCCATGAACGGGAATGTGGCGATAAGACCAATGATTGCTGCTCCGTCGCGTATCAACTCAATGTAAACGATGAGGCGTGTTTTGCCAAGAGAAATGATATAGTTGTTGTATAGCGAACTTAACACGGTGAATATCCCACGCACGAGGAGTAGTTGAAATAAGATGATTGATGGATCCCATTTGGTGCCAAAAAGGAGGTGGAAAATGGGTGTGGCCATCACAATAAGAAATCCAATGGCAGGGAATAGAAGATAGCCGGTGAAACGATTCATTTTAGCAGTGGTGCGTGTGAAACGTTCGGGGTCATCTTGCACTTGCGATAACACGGGGAGGAATGTAGAGGTGAGCACTTGGGTTAATGACATTATACCCATTTTGCTCCATTTGTCGGATTGTGTGTAATAACCCAAACTCTTTAACCCCACTTGATTACCTATGAGGAACGAGTAGATGTTTTGGAACAAGGTGTTGAGAAATGATGTAACCATCATGCCCGAGCCGACGCTGAAATATGATCGCAACGCTTTCCATGAAAAAGCCAACGATGGGAGCCAATGGCTTGTGGCCCACAAAATGCCCGATTTTATGGCCGCCAACGACACAGTTTGCCACACCACAGCCCATGCTCCGTAGCCGTTGAGTGCAAGGTATATGCCAAGCGAACCGCTAATGATAAGGCCTATTGAGTTAGATATCGCAATCATTTTCACCTCCATCTTTTTCATCAATCGGTTGGTTTGCACTATGGCCGATGCGTTGAGGATAAATGATAGGAATATCACACGCGATAGGGGAATGATGCGTGGGTCGTTTTGAAAACACCATGCTATCAATGGTGCGCAAAACCAGAGGATTATATAGATAATTGCCGCAACGCCCATATTAAACCACAACACGGTGCTATAATCGAGTTGGGAAGGGCTTTTGCGTTGAATAAGAGCATAAGAGAAACCGCTTTCTACAAATAGTGCGGCAAAGGCCTGGAATATGAGAGTGGCTCCAACCAACCCGAAGTCTTCTTGCGACAACACTCGTGCCAACACAATGCCTGTAACGGCATATAGCACTTGCGACAGAACGCGGTCAATCACGTTCCATTTCAGAGTGCGTGCGGTGCGCAGTTTTAGGTTGTCGGTATCACTCATATAAAAAATTATGGGATTATTGTTCGTTGTCGAGAGGAATGATTTTCACACCTACCGAGCGACGTTTTATCTCTTGGGGATTTCCTTTGTAATAAACTTTCCCTGATGATATTCCCGATATGCTTAGTTTGTCGATGGCTTGACAGCCAATAGTGCCGGTGCCAAGCATTCGGCAGTTTACTTCGTTTGCCACCAAGTCATCGGCTTGAACTGAGCCGGTGCCGGTGCAGCTGAGTTTGGCATTTTTGCATTTGCCGAAAAGAATGAGTTGTCCGTTTCCGGTTGAAAGCGATGCGTTTAATTCGGTGATATCGAGGTCGTGAGCAACGATTCGTCCGTTGCCAATAAGGCGAGCGTTAAACTTGGGTGTTGGAGCTACCGATACAAGTGTAACGGTAGAATCGCCACTGTTTTCCACTTTAGAGAGGAATTTAGAATATACCGTGATAGTGGGTGCGTTGGTGAGATTGACGTCATCGGTTGCGATTTGAATCTCTAAACGATTCTTGGTGTTGTTAAACATGAACATCGACACATGCTTGTCGGGCGCAATAAATACAGCACGCCCTGCCGAGTCGGGGTTGTTGACATATCTCACGTTGATGCTATGCACTACTTTTAGCTCAGTGAAGTCGGCCACATCGAGTTCATAACGTTTAAGCTTTTCTTCTTGAGCATTTGCTGTTATCGATGCAAATAGAGTGACAATGATTGCTAAAATGAAATTTTTCATAATCGATTAATATATTTAGACTGTAGATAAATACTAATTGATAGAAGTGGATTTTATATTTGGAATTATTTCTGTTTCAATGCGATGCAGTATTTCGTCGAGTTCGGCGAAATTGTCGGCACGGAGCATGGCAATGCGAGTGTCGCGGAAGAATGGTATGCCTTTAAACAATGGCGATGCTGCCAAGTGGCGACGAATATGGAGTATCCCGCGATATTCATCGATGCGGTCGATGCTCTCGGTGATTTGTCGGCGTAGGATTTTAAACTTTTCGGCAATAGGTAACTCTTCGCCTCGCTCGCCGGAGAGAAGCATCTGCTTCATGTCGTGGAAAATCCATGGAGCGCCTATTGAGGCTCTACCCACCATCACTCCGTCGACACCATAGCGGTCAAAGGCTTCCACCACTTGTTCGGGAGTGGTGATGTCGCCATTGCCTATGAGGGGAATTGTCAATCGGGGATTTTCTTTCACGCGTGCTATCATTTCCCAGTCGGCACTGCCGGTATACATTTGGGAGCGTGTGCGACCATGC
Source organism: Muribaculaceae bacterium (assembly GCA_017399915.1). Classification (GTDB taxonomy): domain Bacteria; phylum Bacteroidota; class Bacteroidia; order Bacteroidales; family Muribaculaceae; genus RGIG4079. The sequence continues at coordinate 62,947 of JAFQAS010000049.1, read as the reverse complement.
ACTGTCAACGCCTTTATGCCACAGTCTTGAAGCTGCTCGGCGAGTTCTACGATGATTTTGCTGTTGTGATCCCAACCCAATCGGGTCTTTACCGTAACAGGGATTTTTACGGCATCAACCACCGCGCGTGTTATCTCGAGCATCTTTGGAATGTCGCGAAGCATTCCGGCTCCGGCTCCTTTCCCTGCCACTTTCTTCACAGGGCAACCAAAATTGATATCGAGAATATCGGGACGTGCTTCTTCCACAATCTTTGCCGCTTCAACCATTGGTCCCACTTCACGGCCATAAATCTGAATGGCAGTGGGACGTTCTCCGGGGTCGATTGAGAGCTTGCGAGTAGTGGAATTGATGTTGCGTATGAGTGCGTCGGCCGACACAAATTCGGTATATACCATATCTGCCCCTTGTTCTTTGCAAATCAAGCGGAAAGAAAGGTCGGTGACATCTTCCATGGGTGCCAACATCACAGGACGATTTCCTAAATCAATATCTCCGATTTTCATATAATATCAAATATAACCACGAAGGTACTAATTTTATAGCACATAATCACTATTTTAACCCTTTTTGGATAAAAAATGAGGAATAAAGGGCAATCCTCTGCAATAATCACCACATCAATACAGTAAACTCGCTACTCTGCTCAAATAGCCACATTAATGAAAAAAAACAAAAAAACGACCCCTTATGTTGGAAAAATGTGATTAAGATGATACGACAAAAGGTATCGCCCATGATAGCAATACCTTTTGTCGTTAAATATGTGATATTGTTATTTCACAATAACCTTGCGAGTTGTGCCGTCGCTCATTTTTACGATATTGATGCCCTTGGTAGGTTCAGAAAGTTTGCGACCATAAATATCATAGCGAATCACCTCTACAGCATTATTGTCGGCTTCGATATCTTCAACCCCTGCGATTTCTTGAATGTTTGTGAATTTACTCCATTCACGAGCCGATGAATAACTGTCATAAGCTCCTTCGGGTACTTCAAGTAGGGCATCATAAGAGCCTTCAAATACACCATTTCCATTGCACCAAGGAGGAGTCATATTGAGTGATACTATTGATGTTAATGTACACCCATAGAACGCTTCAGAACCAATATCGGTAAGAGAACTTCCTAAAGTTACTTTTCTTAAGTTATAGCAATCGCTAAATGCTCGCCCTCCAATTTTTTCAACTGAATTAGGTATGACGATTTCGGTCAAATTCTCACAATATCCAAACACATTAAATCCAATTGAAGAAACTGAATTAGGTATATTAACTTCGGTTAATCCGTAACAAAAAAGAAACGCATAATCTCTAATTTCTATAACTGAATTTGGAATGTCTATTGAGGTCAAACCTCCACAGTTATAGAACGCATGGTCACCAATAATATTAATTGAGTTTGGAAGTTCTATTGATTTTAAGTTATAGCAATTGTAGAAAGCATTGTCGCCAATATTACTAATCGAATTCCCTAAAGAAACAGTTTCTAAACTTGTGCAGTTTTTGAACGTAGAACGGGAAATATCAATAGTAGAGTTGCCGATATTTGCCGATTTCAAACTTGTACATCCATCAAATGCATTATTTTCAAGTCTAACAACTGAATTTGGAATGTCAATGCTTTTTAATTTAGAACAATTGTAGAAAGTCCAACTGCCAATATCTGTAACAGAATTACCTATTGTTACCGACTCTAAATTAGAGCATCCGTTGAATGCTGAAACACCGATAGTAGTTACCGAGTTGGGAATTGTAATGTTAGCCAAACTTTTGCAATCTTGGAATGCTTGTTCATCAATTTCTATGACCGAATTTCCTATAGAAACATCTTTCAATCCTAAACAACCAGAAAATGCATAGTAGCCAATTTTAGTAACAGAGTTAGGAATTGATATTGACGATAAGTTTTCACAATAACTAAATGCTGCATCTCCAAGATATGCAACCGAATTACCCAAATCAGCCGATTTTAATCCTTTACATTCATAAAATGCGTAGTCCCCAATAGTTTCAACAGAATTAGGTATGGTTAATTCAGTAATGTCGGCAAATTTGTAAAATCCTTTGTTGATAATTAAGCGAGTACCATCTTTTATCGTTAATGCACCTGTTGGCGCAAATCCCTTACAGCCTACACAGCAATCATCTAAATACAACACTCCGTCGGGCTGACTATTAAACCACGCTGTATTATAGAATGCAAAATCACCGATTTTAGTGATTGTTTTTGGGATGCTAATAGATGTAACTCCAGTGCAATTATAGAATGTATAGGCGTCAATGCCAATTACTGAAAAAGTAATGTCCTCAACGGTGACAGTAGATGGAATTACAATATCTCCACTATATTCGTTTTCGTAATAGTAATATTCAGCACCTTGATATGTAACGCATGCCGTTTTATCAGTTTGAGAAATAATTTTGTAATAAATCCCATCGACTTCAAAGTTGTGAGCCAATGTTGATAGGCATGTGGTTAGCATTAGCGAAATTGTAAGTAATGCTTTTGAAATAATTGATTGCTTTTTCATAATGGTATGGTTTTGCTGTTATTATTGTTCCAAATTTAAAAGTAATAATTTGAAATTTAATATGATTTTAGGAGAAAAATTGGAGATTTTAACAAAAATTAAAACTCATGGGGGGGGGTAGATTTATTAACATAATAATACTTTTTAACAGATATTTTAATTATTAAAATTGGATAATTTTAGCAACACTGCAAATCTATAGCCTATTTATGGGAAACACACTATTTTTTAGTTCCCAATTAGTTCCCAATTTTAGGGTAATATTGTAAGTGCTTGAATATTAATTAAAGAGAAATGATGAATTTATCCCAGTCAGAGGCCGTTCCGTCGGTTTTGAATGCTTTAACGAATAGTCTTTTTCGAGCATTTCCCAATCCACTCTTGCTTAAATTGACCAATTTTGTAATTTCAGTTGGAGAAAATTTGCTTTTTAAAAGTAGGCACACTTGATATTCTATTTCGCTTAACTTTGTTAGGTTATACAAAATTTTTTTAAAGCCTGGAAATTGTTGATTAATATATTTATCAAGTTGTTCCCAATCTTCTTTAGTGGGGTTTGAGTTTTTTGCTAAAATTTGACGAAAGAGAATAACGATATCAGATGAATCAATATTATCAGTTGCTTCCTCTCGGAGTTTTGCTTGTTGGTAGTATAATTGCAATGCGTCTTGTTGAATTGCTAACTCATTGATAAGGCTTTGCGATTTGTTAGTTTCATTTGCCAAAAGATGTTCAAGTTCGCTTATTCGGTTTTCGGCATTTGAAATAAGGTTTTGAGATTGATAATGCTCGTTAAGAATACGATTAATACGCTCTTGTTGTGCCTTATTTCTCATTCGGAGGGCATATATCATGAAAATGGCAATAAATAATATGGCAACTGAAATAATAACAATTAATATAATCTGATTTTTCTTAGAATTGACTTCTAAATTTGCATTTTTAGCTTGGCTCTCAAAATAATCACGTTGAAGGGTCATTACCGATTGTTCCCAAACTTTCTCAGTTGATGTGTTTAATCGTTTTATTTGAGTTTGAAGAGAATAAATAGCATTTAGATATTCTTTTTTGTCAAAAGAAATATTGTATTCCGCTCGGGTAAGAGCAATACTATCTGTTAAAATGGCTGCTTTATTTTTTGCAGAAGCTAAAAAATAGGTTGCACTATCTTGTTTCCCCTCATTAGAATACATCTCGGATAAATGAGCTAACGATTTTGCTGATAGCTGATGCTTATAGTCACAATGTAATGATTTAAGAATTTGTTTAGCTTGTGAAGTTTTTTGATTATACCATAAAATATGAGAATAAGATTCTAAAACTTCAATAAGAAATATCGTGTCACAGTTGAATGTAGCAGAGTCAATCAGTTCTTTATATATAGTTTCACTTTCGTTGAAATTACCGTTGTTATTATATGCAATTGCCAATGAGAAGTATGCATATTTTTTATGCGGTTGTTTATTGATTTTGCTAAAATGAGAATGGCTGAGTTGGCTATACTTAATGTCTTCATTATGATTATGTGTTAGAGAATAGGTTTTAGCTATTGTCCCATAAATAAGACCTAAATAAAAATCATCATTTAGCTCTTTTGCGAAGTTTTCGGCTTTTGTACATGAAATAATTGCGTCGGAGAGTTTGTTTTGATTTAACAATATCTTCCCATGATAATAATGCGTGAGCATAGCATAATGAGGATTGTCGCCATTGGCAAAATATTCTACTGCAGGGGCTATGATAGAGTCGGATGTAAGGTCGATGTAGTTTTTGTCGAGGGCTTGCGAAAGCAAAACGGCATAAATGGCACGACCACGCTCGGTTGTTAGTGTTTTTGGGTTGATACTATCTTGGAGCATAGACAATGCCACATCGCAACTGTCGTTCATAATAGTTTCTGCTCGTTCGAGCAATTGGCTATTACGCTTGCTCTCGCCACAGGCGGTGAATAGTAGAAGGGTTAATATGAGAGTAAATAGATGCTTCATGTTATATCGTTATTCTATCATTTCGTCGGGGAGGTAGTTGCGAGTGGCGGGGGTGCCGATGATTTCGTCCCAACGCATGGGGGAGATGCCGCCAGGGCGTTTTACGGTGAGATTCTCTTCGGTAAAGATTTCTCCTGCCGAGATAATCACGCACATAATATCGATGCGTCAACGCCCCCGAAGTGGCAATGTCGGAACATGGATAATATAAATAACTGATAGCAGTCATGGCTTTAGATAGTGTCTTTTGCAAATTTAACGAATTAAATTTTAAGAATATCAAAAATGATATGATAAACTATGTTTTTTGAAGTAAATTGAAATTTTACACCAAAATTATGTTCTATTTAATGAAATTGAACACAAAATGTGTTCCCAATTAGTTCCCAATTTGAAAAAGAGGAAAAAGGAATGGAATTTAGATTTTGTATGGACAGGGCACGCCGTATCCCTACACTCATTTTTCGTTTCAATTATATGTGCCTATTTCGCTAAAATGCGACTTCACATATTATGTAAACGAAAGTGTAGAAATGTTTTTTGCGATTGATTCGGCTACTTGGCGCACTTGCTCGGGTGTGATGGCGTTGATGCGGTCGAGTACTTCGTCGTTTGATGCCACATGGTTGTGGTAGAGCATTGAACGACCGGTGGTGATGGCTGCTTGTTCGCGGTTTTCCGAAGCCACGATAAGTTGGCCGAGGTATTGTTTCTTAGCGGCCTCTATCTGTTTTGATGTGAGGGCTTTTGATGCTAATGAGTCGAGTTGGTTTATAATCAATCTTCGGCAACGATTGAGATCGTTATGGTCGCAACCAAAGTATATGGCGAAAGCGCCGCTATCGGTAAACATCGCCGATGACGCTTCCACGGTGTATACTAATCCACGGCGTTCACGAAGTGAAATGTTTAGCAATGAATTCATACCCGGACCACCAACTATGTTGGTGAATAGGGCGGTGGGGTAACGCTGCTCGGAATACATGCCTTCAATGCGGCTGCCTATTATAGTGTGGCATTGGTGGTTGCCAAGGTCGCGTTTGATGTCAAATGTGGCCACTTTAGAGGGAATAACGCGATTAATAGGCGCTAATTGGTTGGAGAGTGAGCCAAAATGCTTTTCTGCAATTTTAAACACTTTTGAAGGCCGTTCACTTCCCATATAGAAAAACACCATGTTTGGTGCAGTGTAATAGCGGGCAAGGTAGTTGCGACACACTTCGGGTGTGAATGTGGCAATAGTGTCGGTTGTGCCGAGGATATTATGACCGAGCGATGAACCGCCAAACATCAAATCTTCAAAATCGTCAAACACCGCTTCTGATGGGCTGTCGAGATACGAGTTTATCTCGTCGGCCACTACTTCGCGCTCTTTGTCGAGCTCGTTTGCCGGGAATTGTGACGAAGTAACGAGGTCGGCAATAAGGTCAATGGCACGGTTGAGGTTGCCCGAAGGAAAAATCGAGTATAGCATTGTTTCTTCCTTGGTGGTGTAGGCGTTGAGTTCGCCTCCCACAGCCTCCATGCGGTTGATTATGTGCCATGCGCGGCGGTGCGATGTGCCTTTAAATATGGTGTGCTCCACAAAGTGAGCCAATCCATAATGTTCGATAGCTTCATCGCGACTGCCCACGTTGACAGCCACTCCACAATATTCCACTCCCGACCGTGCTTGGCGATGCACGATGCGAAGTCCGTTGGCGAGTGTGTGATATGAATAGATGTTATTGTCGGCCATAGCAGTTGTTATGCGGGGTCAACCCAGTCCCCTTCCGATTTTATGAGTTCGATAAGTCGGGGTATTGCCTCATCGGTGGGGATATTCTTTTCTATACAAGTTTTGTTTTTATATAGGCTCACTTTGCCTACTCCTGCCCCCACATATCCATAGTCGGCATCGGCCATTTCGCCGGGGCCGTTCACAATGCACCCCATCACACCTATTTTCAATCCTTTGAGGTGTGCAGTGGCTTCTTTCACGGCTTTTACGGTTGATTGTAGGTCGAAAAGAGTGCGACCGCAACCGGGGCATGAGATATATTCGGTGCGAGAAATGCGCAAACGTGCCGCTTGCAATATTCCAAACTCCAATCGTGCCACTGTCGCAGCATCTACTTGTGGCGCTTGGAGCCATATACCATCGTGATTTCCGTTGAGCAATATCGCGCCCAAATCGGCTGCCGCCATGATTGTTACATCATCGGTGGCACAGTCATAAGCCATGCGCATCACGATAGGATTTTTTAGCCCGTGTTGGGTGAACGCATGCGCAAATGCTTGCATTTCGCCCGGTGCGTTGATGTGTGAGCTATGAAGCACTATCGCCACGTTTTCGTCAACCACCGGAGCCACCTCGTCGATAGGCGTTGCTGCATTGACTTCGAGGAATTTTATAGGCGCATCGCAACCCTTTATTGCGTCACGTTGTTGCCATGTGAATAGTTGGCGATATTCAGTTGGTTCACCGGTGAATGGCACGATGATTTTATCGGCGTCCACACCGGCTGGTATATTTCCGTCGGTGATATAGAAATAATCGGGGGTGCAACCATCGGCATACTTTTCGGCATATCCGTTAGCAATAACGATTGGTAGCGCATTGCCTCCAATGTTGCCCACAACGTCGCTTGCTCGGCGTGAGGGCGATTCGTAGCAGTAGCCGTCGTAATATACGCCGTTAATGGCGGGGGCGTTTTCGCGTTGAGCGATATAGTCGACCAATGCTTTAGCAACCGGTATTTCATATTCGGGTTCCTCGCTGAGTGATACCCTTATTGTGTCGCCAATCCCTTCGGCAAGCAATGTGCCAATGCCAACGGCCGATTTCACACGACCATCTTCGCCGTCACCTGCTTCGGTGACACCCAAGTGCAGTGGGAACATCATTCCCTCTTGCTCCATTGCCACAACCAATCGGCGCATCGTTTCAACCATTATCACGGTGTTTGATGCCTTGATTGAGATTGCAACGTTGAGGAAGTCGTGAGCCACACACACACGAAGGAATTCCATCGCCGATTCCACCATGCCGGCAGGGGTGTCGCCATAGCGGCTCATGATGCGGTCCGATAGCGAACCGTGATTCACACCTATGCGTATGGCAGTGTTGTTCTCACGGCAAAGGTCGAGAAACGGCACTAATGTGGCTTCGATTTTCTTTATCTCGGCGGCATATTCTTCGTCGGTGTAGGTGAGTTGTTGGAATGTGCGACCGGGGTCAACGAAATTGCCCGGGTTGATGCGCACTTTCTCCACCACTTGAGCGGCGGCAAATGCCGCGCGAGGGTTGAAGTGTATATCGGCTACCAATGGAGTGTAGATGCCTCGATTACGGAGTTGCGCTTTGATGTTGCCGAGGTTTTCGGCTTCGCGCACCCCTTGGGCGGTGAGACGTATGAAGGCGGCGCCTGCTTGGGCTATGCGCTCACATTGAGCCACCGACCCTTCGGTGTCCATCGTAGAGGTCGATGCCATTGATTGAAGTCGAATAGGGTAGTCGCTCCCCAATGGAGTGCCACCGATATTTACCGCTACCGTTTTGCGACGATTATAGTTGAATATGCTCATCGAGTTGATGCTATTAGTTGGCTTTGAATTTATATTTTACGTTTTTGAGGTCGTCGTTTGCCTTAACGATTTTCTCTGAGAGAGTGGCGCGATATTCGGCAAAACGAGCTGCGAGCGCTTCATCGCTGAGGGCGAGGATTTGCACTGCCATCACAGCGGCATTCATGCCGTTGTTGATGCCCACTGTTGCCACAGAGATGCCGGGAGGCATTTGCACGATTGAAAGCAATGCGTCGACACCATCGAGAGTGGAGTTGATGGGCAAGCCAATCACGGGTAGCGGAGTCATTGCCGCGATAACACCGGGAAGGGCAGCTGCCATGCCTGCTGCTGCGATAATCACTTTGATGCCGCGACCTTGAGCGTTGCGCGCAAACTCTTCCACTTCGCCGGGAGTGCGGTGAGCCGAGAGTGCGTTCATTTCAAATGGCACTTCCATTTGGTCGAGGAATTTCGCTGCTTTTTCGAGAATGGGAAGGTCAGAGGTGCTTCCCATTATGATGCTTACTACTGGTTTCATTTTATTATATCTATTTTATTGTTTAAATTGTCATTAGAGCTACCCAAAATAATCCGTTGAGTGTGCCTACGAGAACTTGTCCCAATGTGTGGCGGCCGAGTATGATTCGAGCTGAGCAAACGATGCCTGTGAGTAGTGTGACGGCACACACCACCGAGGTGTAATCAAATAACCCATAGCCATTTCGCCACATCATGAACACTAACGCCATGAGGCCTCCCATACCGGCACCATGTGCGCTGATTTTCCATTTGATATTGACCAACATCGATGTGAGAGCGGCAAGACCGCCTCCAATCATAAATCCCGGAATCCAAATGGGGGTGTTTACCTCGGTGAGGTATATGGCGCACACTATGTAACAAACAATTGTTACGATGTAGGGGATTAGTCGATCTTTTTGGTTGTTGACACCTATGTCGGATATTTTGCCGGCCTTAAAAAGGTAGGCGATAATCGATGCCGGCATCATACACGTGATTACGAATGATGCAAACAAGACTATAATTCGGGTTTTTAAATTGGCCACAGGAGTTATGTATGATAAATTGAGAGCAATCATCATCGCATATGATGGCACGAGTAATGGTGAAAATATATATGAGAATAACGAAGCGATAAGACTTGTTATATTTGCCTTACGACGGAGTAATGGCGCTGTTGTAGACCCATTATCAATGTCAAATGATTGTTTTAAATCAGTAGCTTCGTTATCAGTATTTTCCAATTGGACGTTTTCGCTGTCGTTATTGACATCGGGAACAATTTCTATATCTTCTAATTCAAATTTTCCACTCATAATTGTAGACTTTGTGTGCTTATAATTCTTTTCTTAATCGAGCCACCGGCAACCCTAATTTTTCGCGATATTTGGCTACCGTGCGACGTGCGATATCATAACCTTTCTCGGTGAGCACTTTTGTGATAGCCTCATCGCTCAAAGGTTTGTTTTTATTTTCGTTTTCGATAATCTCTTTCAATACGGCAAGGATTTCGTGTGAAGAGGTATCGTCATCATCTTTGGGACGCTCGTTGAAGAATAATTTCAAGGGGTAAATGCCACGTTGTGTCATCACATACTTGCCGGCAGTGGCGCGCGAAATAACCGAAAGGTCGTGTCCGGTAATTGCCGATATATCTTTCAATATCATAGGGCGAATGCGACTCTCATCGTCGGTCATGAAAAAGTCGTGTTGTAGCTTCACGATTGCTTTCATCACCTTGTAGAGTGTTTCTTGACGCATTTTCAATATCTTGATAAACCCACTTGCTTCATCGCGTTTCTGCTTGATAAATGTGGCGGCTTCGCGTTGGCTGCGACTGGCATTTGCCGGCACTTCGCTTGCGCTTTCCGAGAATGTTTCCTCGATTTGCAACTCGGGAATGCGATTGAGCAGAGTGAGGGTGATATTTCCGTTGTCGGGGTCGGTTTCCACGCTGAAGTCGGGAATGATGTGACGAGTGCGGTCGCTGGTGCCTCCGGTTATCTGGCTGCCCGGTTTGGGATTGAGCGAGGTGATGATGTTCATTGCTTCTTTGAGTTGCTCCTCGGTAATCCCCAATAGGCTCTTCATGCGGTCGTAGTGCTTCTTTGAGAATAAATCAAAATAATCCTCAATAATTTCGGTGGCGATTTTTGTTGCCATGCTCGACTCTTTGCGTTTGAGTTGGAGCAAAAGACAATCGCGCAGGTCTATCGCACCAATGCCCGCAGGGTCAAGACTTCGCACCACATTACTCACACGTTTTAAATCGGCCATACTCACATCTATCCCAACGCTAAATGCCAAGTCATTGTTTATAGCATATAGGTCGCGAGTGAGATAGCCATTGTCGTCGAGGTTGCCTATGATGTATTGAGCTATGGCCAAGTCGATATCGCTTAGGTCATATTCCATCAACTGGCGTTCAAGCACATCTATCAACGTGTCGCCCATATCCACGGCTATCGGCTCATAATATTTGTCATCGGCACTGTGGTTGCGTGCTTCAAGACGATAAGATGGAATGTCATCTTCATCGCGGTAATCGGCACGTTGGATATCCTCAGCGCTCTCGTTGAATGTTTCGGTCGAATCTTCGGTGAGATTATTGGCATGGTCATCATTGTCGGCTTGTTCGAGGGCGGGATTGTCGTCGAGAGCTCGGCGCACCTCCTCCTCAACCTCCGGACCGGTCATTTCAAGCATGCGCACAAACTGCACCTGCAACGGAGTGAGCCGTTGCTGCAACTTCTGTTCGGTTGATAACTGCAATGATTCTTCCATCGGCAAATAATCCTATAGGGAACATCTAAAAATCCCCGATAAATAATAACTACAAAATTAATCACAAAATCTCAATTTAAAAAATAAAACACCCAATAACATGCCAATAATGGTGATTGCGGAGAATTAAAAGGTAGATGAAATGATAAAAAAGAAATCTGCCAACGATATTATCGAGGGCAGATTTATAAGAAATACTATTCAACGTAATATTGGCGATGGTATTATTTGAGTTGATTGATGATTTTCGGATCACCTACAAGCCAAATTATGTCGAGTGGTTCGAATGCAACTTCTCCATTAGGTTTGAGATATTCGTCGCCTCGTTGTATGGCTACAACGAGCGCTGAATATTGGTTGCGAATATTGGCGGAAGCCGATGTTTTTCCTAATAGAGGTGATTCTTCGCTTAGTTGTACGTTGGTGAGTCGGAATTCCGAAGCTTTAACTGATTGAGCAGAGTCTTGTTCTTCGGCTTCAACCACAGGAAGTAGTTGTTGTAATTGCTCGTCGTTGCCAATCACACCGAGAATGTCTCCGGGGAAAATGCGAGTGTCACCTTTGGGAACGGGGATTGTTGATGTGCCACGCTGTATGCTTGCAATATTTACTCCATAGCGTTTGCGAAGGTTTGAGTCCATCAATCGTTGTCCTACAAATTCACATCCATGTCCCACTTGCATATAAGCTAAGTGTAGATCGCTTACAAGATTGTTGTTTTTGCCACTACGGCGTAGCTCGCGTTCGTTGAGGTTATCGAGGAATTTCGATTCGAGATTGTTGAGGCGTTTCCCTACGCGTTTAGAGAACGCTATGAGTAGTAATACAAATACAGCAATACCCACAGAGATACCGATTGCCACACCATATATTGTCGCCAATACATATACCACAAATGCCGAAGCGATGATGATTCGGAATATTGACATAACAATCAATGGTACGTCGATTCGAGCATGAGCTTCGCGTAAACGATTTCTTTCTATTTTTTTTGAAACCGGAACCGATAATGCCAACAAGAAAGGTGCCATTGCTGTGAGTGTGATTGCACTGCCTATGAGTTTGTGCCATTGGTGCATATGTTCATATAGCCATGGTTGAACAAACTGTTGCGACACGACAACAATGGCAATCAATATAATAGAGTAGAGTAGCACACGCCACAAGTATCTACGAATGAGCGATGACCAAAGAGAATTGTTCTCGCTTTCGCTTGACGCTTGAGTGGAGTATCGGTTGATGAGAAAATTTAATCGTTTGGGGAGAATGCGTTCTACTGCGTTATATGCCGGTTCTGCCATTTTGATGAAGTAAGGAGTGGTGAACGTGGTGATAACCGACACTGCAACCACAATAGGGTAGATTGTGTTGTCGAGTACTCCAAGACTCATACCGAGCGATGCGATAATGAATGCAAATTCTCCGATTTGAGTGAGAGAGAAGCCCGATTGCATAGCCACTTTTAGTGTTTGCCCTGTTACAAGCATACCGAATGTGCCGAAAATTATCATGCCAATGATGACGGTAGCCGATAGAATGAGAATGGGTGACCAATAGTCGAAAATCACTTGAGGTTGCACCATCATACCCACAGAGATGAAGAACACTGCACCAAAGAGGTCTTTTACCGGAGCCACTACATGCTCGATGCGCTCGGCATAGCTTGTGCCGGCAAGGATTGAACCCATCACAAAGGCTCCAAGGGCGAGTGAGAAACCACAGTAAACCGAGAATACTGCCATGCCCAAGCATAGGCCCATGGCTACGACAAGCAATGTTTCGCTGTTGAGAAACCTGCGAGTGGCATTGAATAGGGAAGGTAGCATAAACACTCCCACCAAGAACCATATGATGAGGAAGAAAGCTAATTTACCCACACTATAAAGCATTTCGCCACCTTCAACGCTATTATTCACTGCGATAGATGATAGAATAACCATCATCAACACTGCAAAAAGATCCTCGACAATGAGCACGGCAAATACCATTGATGCGAATTTCTTGGCTCGCAAGTTCATGTCGGTAAACGCTTTTATGATAATAGTGGTTGATGACATTGATAGCATACCACCAAGAAACAGACTGTTGATGTGAGAGAACCCGAGGAGGTGTCCGATAGCAAAGCCTCCACTCATCATGCCTATAACAATGATTAGGGCGGTGACGACTGCCGAACCTCCTACGTTCATCAACTTCTTGAAGCTGAATTCCAACCCTAAAGAGAAAAGAAGCACAACAATACCTATCTGTGCCCAGAATTCAATATTCTCTTCGGTATTGACCGAGGGGAGATATTCGAAGTGAGGGCTTGCCAAAAAACCTGCAACTATGTAGCCCAACACAACAGGTTGCTTAATCCATTTAAATAATATTGTTACAATTGCGCCGAGAATGAGAATAAACGCAAGGTCGGTGATGAGTGATGTAATCATTTTGAATATATTGGTTTTATAGATTTACTTGATTGGCAAGTGTTATTGAATGGGTGGGGTGTATTTGTCGTAAATCGGCAAATAGTTTCACGTTGTCGTTTTTATCTTTCATCAATACGACAAAGTTGATTTGAGTTATCCCCTCGGCATAGTCATAGCCTACATATACATTACTGAGGTGAATGTTGTGTTTCTTGAATATTATTCGATAATCTTCGATATCTTCAACAACACTGGCTACTTTCATGCGAATGATGCGTGATGAGGCTCCTACTTTAATGCGGTGTTCAAAGTGCTCGAGCGGAACAAGTATGATTAGGATAAGAGCTGTGGCAATGATTGATATCATATACATGCCCACTCCCACAGCAAGGCCTATGGCGGCTACCATCCATATCCCGGCAGCAGTAGTGAGACCTCTCACCGAGCCTTTCATTTGAATGATTGCTCCTGCTCCAAGAAAACCGATACCCGATACAACCTGAGCTGCAATACGTCCGGGGTCGCCATTTTTTAGACCTAAATATACTTGTGGCACATATATTGAGATGAGCATGGCAAGAGTTGCTCCCATTGAGATGAGAGCAAATGTGCGTAATCCGGCCGTTTGTCCTTTGCGTTTGCGCTCTAAGCCAACGATGCTGCCTAAAATCAGACTAAGGCAAAGTTTGAATACGGCCGACCATAAAGTCACCTCCTCGACACATATCAAGGAGGTGAAATTTTGCCATATTTGCAATATACCAAAAGTCATTAATGAGGATTATTTTGTCATATTAAATCTTCGAGAAGTTAAACGATAACCATCGGTAAATAGTTCGACAAGATATTCACCTTTTGTTAGCGTGGTATTCACGTCCCAGAAAATAGTGATACCTCCAATTTCTTCGCCACCATATTCGATTTGCTTACGTGCGGTGCATTGAAGGCTCGTCCCTTCAAACGCAAAAGAACCTGCATTTCCGAGGAGAGACCCTTCAGGGCTTGTGATGCGAAGGTATATGTTTTTAACCCCAACAGGTGTTGAGTTGTTTTGAGGGATGGTGAAGGTTACTTTAAGTTGTTTGGCTTTTTCTATTTTCTTCTCGTTTTTGCCTTTTTTGTTTAGAGCGGAGAAGAGTACACCGGTAACATTGAGTTTTTCGGCAAGAACCATTCTTTCTTCAAGCACTTTTTTCTCTTCAGTAACTTGTTTCACTTGGGTTGATAATACTCTTCTTTCGGCTTTTAATCGGGTGGTGTCTTTTTTTAAGCCTTCATTTTCTTTTTGAAGAGCATCAATGCGAGCTACGAGTTCACGCATAATGTCTTTAAGAGTATTTATCTCAGCTTGAAGTTCTTTGATGCGCTCTAAGTTTTTACCACCTTTTTTCTTTTCATCTTCAAGCTCTTTGCGAAGTTGCTCAATGCGTTTTTTAGCGTTGTCATACTCTTTTTGTATCTTCGGATCTTTAAGCGCTTGTTTTGGTATTTCAATTGCTTGACTTTGAATCTCAAGTGCATGGAATTGATCTTCGAGTACTTGGAATTCATTGTCGAGTTGCACTTGCTCATTTTCAAGTTTAACTTGTTCGTTTTCAAGTTTAACTTGTTCATTTTCTTGTTTTAATTGCTCAGTTTCTTGCTTGGCTTTTTCAATTTGTTGGTGTTGCCATACAAACAAAACAATGCCTGCAACCAATATAATACCCAAAGCAATTATTACTATTACAAGTTTTTTGTTTTGAGACTTGTTAATTTCTTCAAATTCGTTCATCATTTAGATATGTACTTTTTTATAATTTGTAAAAGAACTTAATTAGACTACAAAATTAAACAGACTTTTTGTTATTTACAATTTTATTCTTAGTTTTGTAAGTGTTTTTTAGGATTAGTTGATAAACCAAAACATATATTTAGTTGTTTGGATATAGAAATCAATATATGAGAAGCGATGTCGCGAAAACGATTATACATAATAGCCGGATGTAATGGCGCAGGTAAAACTACCGCCAGTCGCACAATATTGACCGAAGCTCTCAAGTGTAAGTATTTTGTGAATGCCGATGAAATAGCAAAGCGCCTGGCTCCCGATGATGTTAAGTCGGTGGCGGTCAGGGCTGGCAAAATAATGCTTAAACAAATAGATTTATTGCTGGCTCATCGTGCAACTTTTTCAATAGAAACAACTCTAGCCTCTCGATCATACTTCAAACTGATTGAACGAGCTCATAAATTAGGATATAAAGTATATTTGATTTTCTTTTGGTTGAATAATCCATTATTGGCGATTGATAGAGTGAAATTAAGGGTGGCCGAAGGGGGACACCATGTCGACTCCGATGTGATATCGCGACGCTATCGTATGGGTATTAATAATTTGTTTAATATCTATATGAGATTGGTGGATTTTTGGGTTATTATAGATAATAGCCAACTGCAGAGAGTGAGTGTGGCAGAGGGTCGCAATAGAAGTAAAAATGTGACGGTTCATGATATGGATCGACTAAAAACGATGAAACGTTATGGAAAAAACTGAAATGGAAGAATTTAGTCGCTCTTTATGGGATTCGCTTGCTGTTGCTAACCGCAAGTTAATAGAAGAGAAGGCTGAGCGTGGGGAGAAACTCGTTTATAGCACACCCGAAGGGAAGATTTATCATATTGAGGCTCAAAAATTACTTGAGATGTTGGAAGATTCGGGCGAAGGCGCTACTACTACACCTCTTGTAGAGGATTAAACTTATTGCGCTTTTATGATGATATAAAGGCATTTCTTTGAGAGGGTTATATCTCAATATTCAATAATGTAGACGTTTAAGAATATAGGGTTACATATACTATTTTGATTGAAAATTTGTGTAATCCTTAAAAAGATTGTATTTTTGTGGAAAATTAGGCTTTTGTTAAGTCTATATTAGTTTTTTATAAATCATACTTACATTAAAATTTTCATGAATCAAACACTTTCACGAGCGATTGCTATTGCATCGTTGTGCTGTGCTTTAAATGCATCAGCGGCCAATAGTTATGGCCTTAAAGAGAATTGTCAAGATGGTACGATTCTGCACTGTTTTGACTGGACGTTTAACCAAATTAAGGAAGAGTTACCCAACATTGCTGCTGCCGGTTTTACATCGGTGCAAACTTCACCTTGTCAAGGAAATGCCAACACTAATGCCGAATGGTATTATGCTTATCAACCTTATGATTTTTATTTTGCCGATGGAGGTATTGGTACAAAACAACAACTAAAAGACCTTTGTACCGAAGCCGATAAATATGGCATTAAAATCATTGTTGACGTTGTCGCAAATCACCTTAACGGCAACATGAGTTATGTGGCTTCACGTTGGCACGATAGCCAATATTGGCATACTCATGGGAGCAATATCGACTATGGCAATCGTTGGCAAGTGACTCATGGTGAAATCGGTATGCGCGACCTCAACTCAGAACATTCAACAGTATATAATGCAGTGCGTGCTTATGTTGATGAATTGAAATCTTATGGTGTTGATGGTATCCGTTGGGATGCGGCTAAACATATCGGACTTCCTTCAGAAGATTGTAATTTCTGGAGTGCAGTGACTCAAGGTACCGGGATGTGGCATTACGGCGAAATTCTTATTGGACCAACAGATAATGCCAATGACGAAAGTACTCGATTAATGAAAGAATATACCGACTATATTTCAGTAACCGACAATGTATATGGTAGAGATATTCGTTGGTCAATCCAAGGTGGAAATGCATATGGTGGATATGGAAACTGGACTGCTCGTGGCTTGGATAGCAAAAAAATTGTGTATTGGGCAGAAAGTCATGACACATATTCAAATGATGGTGGCTATGGCGAAGACTCACGCACAGCAAGCGTAAACCAAATTAACCGCACTTACGCTCTCTTGGCTTCTCGTAGTGGTGCCAGCGCATTGTATTTCTCTCGCCCCACTTCAACATCAAAAAGTTCCATTCGCCTTGGTCAAAAAGGTGGTGTTGATTTCAAAAACAAAGAGGTTGCAGCCGTAAACCATTTCCACAATGCAATGGTGGGGCAAAAAGACTACTATGTGAGTGAAAATGGCGCAATGGCAGTGTGTCGCGAAAAAGGTGTTGTTGTGGTTAAAGCATCGGGTAGCGGCGCGGTAACTATCTCAAATGGAGGTAGCACTGTTGCCCCCGGCACATATAAAGATGAAATTACAGGCAACACATGGACAGTGACTGCTTCAACAATTTCAGGAACAATCGGCTCTACAGGTATTGCAGTTGTCTATGACTACGAAAATGCAGGAAATGACTCCGGTAATACAGGAGATGACAACACCGGTGATGATTCAGGTGACACTAATGACGGAAATTGGACAGTATATTTCGACAATAGCAACAGTAATTGGGGTACAGTATATGCCTATAGCTGGGACAAAAGCAATGAGTCAAATACTCCATTGGGAAGTTGGAGCGGAACTGCAATGACAATGGATAGTGCTTCGGGATATTACAAAATTTCTTTCTCAAGCCAAATGACAACTCCAATGATTATCTTCAATAATGGAAGTGCTCAAACCGATGACCTCACATTGGTAAATAATGGTATTTATAATGCATCGGGCTACACAGGTAAAACCTACCAAGAAGGTAGCGATGACTCAGGCAATACAGGTGATGATAACACAGGTGACGATGACTCAGGCAACACTGATGACAATACCGGAAATGGTGACCAATTAAATTCTACTTATTATGCCACAAACCCCGATGGCAAAGTTGGTACTAATAAGACAATCAACATGTCATTTAGCAATGGCGTAAGTTCTACAGCATTGAGCAACTGGACAAGCAATGAACTAATTGCACAAGGTGTGGCTCGCGACGTGGCTCAAGCAATAAAAGGTGTTCACGAACGCCCAATATATGACACTTATTCTCTATATGCAGCCTACGATGACGACTATCTATATCTTGGATGGCAGTTTGTATATTTGATTTGGGATCTTTATGGCGAAGGCAAACAACCCGGAGAATCAAAACCATATAATGCCGATATTCGTCAAATGATTGCACTTGATCTTGATCCGGAGTTAAGTGTTGAAGGAGTATTGGTTGATGGTAACACAATTTGGGACGCAGACGGTAAATATAATACATTTAAGAATGGCGCCGATTGTTTTATACTATTCAATTCTAAGCCTACATCGGGAACTCCCGGTATCTTCCTTCCAAATGCTGATGGAAAATTTGACTACACCGATCCCAATAGTTGCTTGTCATTTGAACCAAATTCTTATGGTCATGCCGATGGTCTTCTTCCTTCAATCACTAAAATTTATGGTCAAGAATCATTTGGCTATGATCCTGCGGTGTTGACCGGTACAACAGGTTTTGTTGACCTTATTGGCGAAATTGACCCATCGGCTCACACATTCTACGAAATGAAAATTCCATTGTCAAAACTTGGCATAACCAAAGAATATATTGAATCAAATGGTATTGGCGTAATGCATGTGTCAACTTATGGTCAAGGTGCAACCGGTTCAATCCCTTACGATGCAACTGTATTTGACAATGTAACAAAAGATTATGCTGCTGATCCATCTTCAAGTGCCGAAAAGAACGACTTAGATGTGTTTACATATGCAATGGCTCGTGTTGGTAAACTTGCTTCAACTGATGATGGCGGAAACACAACTACTCTTGTTGCACCAAAAGTAACTGCTAACCCTGCATCGGGTACTACTTTTGATGAGTCTATCTCAGTGACATTGAGTGTTGATTCAGTTGCCACTATTTATTACACAACCGATGGTTCAACACCTTCGGCATCTTCTTCAGAATATAGAACTGCGTTGACATTCACCGAAACTACAACGCTCAAAACTTATGTTGAAAAGAACGGAAAGAACCGTGTTCAAACATTCACTTATACTAAAAATGCAGTAGTTGAAGATCCAACAGGCGATTGGACTGTATATTTTGATGACAGTAATAGCAATTGGGGCAATGTATATGCCTATAGTTGGGACAATGACAATGTTTCAAACACACCATTGGGAGCATGGGGTGGTACAAAAATGACTTATGATAGCGCTTCGGGATACTACAAACTTACATTCTCAAGCGAAATGACATCTCCAATGATTATTTTCCACAATAATAGTGGTACACAAACCGCCGATCTTAAATTGGTAAACAATGGTATTTATAAGGCATCGGGTTACACCGGCAACACTTATCAAGATGGTGGAAATGATGACGATGATGACACTCCAGCTAACGATGGCACATGGAAATTCTATTATCGTGGTACAAATTGGGGTAACTCAACTGTATATGCTTATGTGTGGGATTCAGGAAACGCCAACAAACAATATCTTGGCGGTTGGCCCGGAACTACAATGACTAAAAATGCATATGGTATGTGGGAAATTTCATTTACTACTACCGACAATCTTGTTACTCCTATGGTTATCTTCAACAATGGTCAAGGTGGAGGTTCAAACCAAACAGCCGACCTTTCATTGATAAACAATGGAGTTTATGAATTTGATGGTTGGAAAGAAACCGGTATAGATGATGTAATAAATGAAAACAGATTAAACATCTATGTGTCAAACGGTGTATTGATTATTGAATCTAATATCGATACTCAAATGTTGATCACTCGTGCCGATGGTGTTTCAAGAATCATCAATATTAATGCCGGAGTTAATTATATTGACAATCTACCTCGTGGATTCTATATTGTTAATCGCAAGAAAGTAATTCTCTAAAGGGGAAACTTTGTAATAAGCATAGAAGGTGTGCCAAATTTGATTTGGCGCACCTTTGTTTTTTTATAGAGGAGAGGGCCGAAGGGTGGTGTGAAATATCACAAAATGATATCTTTCTCATAAACCGACAATTAATGCCATTTACAATTATTTTTTAGAAAAAACTTCTTATAAAATTATATTGTTTTATAAAAAAACATTACTTTTGTGGTGGTAAAACATTTAATTCGTATAATATCTAAATTTAATTTATTATGGCTTACGTAATTACTGACAACTGTGTTGCTTGTGGCACTTGTCTTCCTGCTTGTCCTGTTGAAGCAATCTCTGAAGGTGACATCTATGTTATCGACGCTGATACTTGTATCGATTGCGGTACTTGCGCCGACAACTGTCCAAGCGAAGCAATCGTTCCAGGCGAATAATAGTAACACAGACGAAAAGTTATAACAAAGATGCAATCATCTCGATTGCATCTTTGTTGTTTTATAGGGGGGAGTAGATTTATTTGGTGATTATTAATGATTGTTGAGGGATATTGTAATAGTGAAATATGATGTTGTGTAATTCAGCTAATTGACGTATCTTTGTGAATTAATGTAATTGAACCAATCTATAATTGTCGAAATTAGTATAAAAGAAGCGAGATATGAAAAAAATAAATCTATATTTGGTAGCATTAATCTCTTTGATGGGAACATATGCGTGTGGCTCGGGTGGAGGTGCAAAATCAGTGGAAAATCAAGCCGATTCTATAAAAAAAGACTCATTGGCAAAAGTGGCACAAACTCCACATCCCGATACAACTTATGCTTCGGTGAAAAAACTCAAAGCAATAAAAATCGACACATTCCTCAAAGATGTGCCGGGAAAACTCGAAAGTTATGAAAACCTATACGCGAATGTTGATGGTATTCTCACATTCCGCGGGGCGCCATCTCGTGAAACTCCTTTTGTCGGAAAGGTGAAAGGAACACCTTCGACGGTAAAAGTTGATTGGGCATTCAGTACCGGTGGAGGAATGACTCCTCGTTGGGGCGGAGGCTCGGGTTGGACCGGTCAACCATTATATGTAAACTGGAGTGATGCCCAGCTAAAACGCATCAAAACCGAGGCTGCTCAATATGTAAAACCGGAGTTGAAAAATAAAGAAATTATCGTAGGTTCGCTTGCCGGCAAAGTGTTCTTTATCGACTTCGAAACCGGCAAAGCCTCTCGCGAACCATATAATATCAATAACCCAATTAAAGGGACAACATCTATTCACCCATCATTGAATGGTAATATTTTTGTGGGTCAAGGTATTAATACAACAAGTCCGTTTGGCGCGGTAGTATTCAATCTATATAACCACAAACAAGTGTCGTTCTTCCCGGTTGACCGCAATGCTTGGCGTGCATGGGGTGCATATGATTCATCTCCTATTGCAGTTGGTCAATTTGTCTTCCGTCCGGGTGAAAACAATACCCTCTATAAACTTTACTGCAAGGGTGATAGTGTGAAACTTCACTCAACACTCCGTTTCCGTGGGGAGAATGGCAACGCTGCCGGTATGGAGTCGTCAATAGCAATTCATCGTAACTATGGCTATGTAGCCGATAGCGATGGAAATATATTGTGTGTGAATCTCGACAATCTCAATGTGGTGTGGCATTATCGCAATCATGATGATACCGATGCGTCGATTGTTGTGGTTGAGGAAAATGGTGTGCCATTCCTTTACACCGGCTGTGAAATCGACTCACAAGGAGCCGAAGGCTTCTCTTGGTTTACTAAACTCAATGGTTTGACCGGAGAAGAAGTGTGGACAACTCAAATTGATGGTCGTTGCATCGACGGCAAAAAGAAAGTAGAGGGAGGAATGTTCTCTACACCACTTGTCGGCCATGGCGATTGCGAGGGCATGATATTCTCTCATTTTGTCACTCACAAGGCAGGTCGTCTTGGTGAATTTGTTGCATTTGACCGCAAAACAGGAAAAACAATTTATCGCATACCTTTGAAAAATTATTCATGGTCATCACCGGTGGCATTGTATAACGAAAAGAATGAATTATTTATATTTACCGGTGATGTGGTGGGTAATGTGTATCTAATGCGAGGTAAAACCGGTGAGATTCTTCACACATCGCATGTCGCCAATAATTTTGAGTCATCACCTATCGTTATTGGAAATAAAGTAGTATGTGGTTCACGTGGCACTCAGATATATAAAATGTCAATCGAATAGTAGTAATATTATATGCGAAAACTGTTTTTAATATTAGTGTTGTCTATTTTTTCGACATTGGCCGTCAATGCTCAATTGTCGACAAAGATAGGAAAGGTTAGTGGGGCGTATAACTTTTGGTTATATGAACCCGAAAACGTTTCGTCATCAACAAATAGCACAAATAGTTCTACCGATGATAATTCTGATCCAAATTTCAATCCACCACCCACCGATGAAAGTGGAGAGGAATATTTGCCAATAATGCTCGAATCGGAGTCGGCCGAAGTGCAAATCGCAAAAGAATTGAGCGAAAAAATGGATAAAAGCAAAAAACCATTAGTGGTGTTTCTTCATGGTCGCAGTCTTTGTGGCACCGACTTGAATAGAGTGATGAAATATGGCACAATGTCGGCAATAAAACGCGGATTGGAACTCGACGCTTATGCTATTGCTCCTCAAAACCCCGGAGGGGCTTGGAATCCCGATAAGATATTAGCTATCATTGATTGGGTGGCTGAGCGTTATCCTATAGATACTAATCGAGTGTATGTGTTGGGAATGAGTCTCGGTGGATATGGCACAATTGATTTCACTGCGGCATATCCCGATAGGGTGGCAGCTGCTATTGCTATGTGTGGCGGTGGCTCGCGTCGCGATTTAAGCGGCCTAAATCAGGTGCCATTGTGGATATTGCATGGCACAGCCGATGCAGCTGTGTCGGTCAATGAGTCGCGTAAGGTGAAAAATAAAATGGAAGCAGCCGGCGATACACCGTTGTTGAGATATGAAGAATGGCCGGGAGTGGATCATGGTACATATGCACGCATGTTTTATCATCCATCGACCTATGAATGGTTATTTAAACATAATTCTCAAGTAAGAGTTGTTGATGAGTCAATAAGTATAACTCGTGAAGACCTCAAGAATGTATATCGATTGACACGACGAAAATAAGGAAACCGAATAACGACTAAACGATAATGAAACGCAAAGTGTGCATAGTAACCGGAACACGTGCCGAGTGGGGATTGCTCAGTGGCATTGCCAATGAATTGAAGCATCACAGCGATGTGGAGTTGCAATTGGTGGCAACAAATATGCATCTCGATGAGCGCTATGGTCACACTATTGATGACATTATTGCCGCCGGTTTCGAGGTTAATGAACGTGTGCCAATGATGGTGGAAGATGATTCTCCTGCAATGACGGCAAAAGCTATGGCCAAATGCCTTGATGGTATGGTCGACGCGTTTTCTCGCCTTAATCCACATTTAGTAGTGATACTTGGAGACCGATATGAAATGCTATCGGTGGCGAGTGCCGCGACGGTGATGCGTATTCCTATTGTACATCTTCATGGGGGAGAAATATCGGAGGGGGCGATTGATGATAGCATTCGCCATGCAATAACAAAATTGTCGTCATTACATCTCACTGCGACCGAAGAATATAGAGCACGAGTGATTCAAATGGGCGAAGATCCTAATCGAGTAATCAATACCGGCGCAATTGGAGTGTATAATGTAGCGCATATTAAGCCTATGTCGCTTGAGGAATTAAATAAATCTCTCGACTTTGAAATTACACCGGGCACATTGCTTGTTACATATCACCCTGCTACGCTTGATGATGCCGATGTGGCATCGCGGTGCCAGGCACTGCTTGATGCTCTCGATACGTTTGCTGAGAATAAAGTAATTATCACATATCCCAATAATGATGCACAAGGGCGTGTTATTATTGAGATGATAGAGGATTATGCTGCTAAAAATGTTGGTAGGGTATTGGTAAAACCCTCATTAGGGCTACATCGATATATATCAGCATTGCATTATGTGGCAGCTGTAGTAGGAAATTCATCGAGTGGAATAATTGAGGTGCCGTCATTGCATATTCCTACGGTAAATATCGGAATTCGTCAACAAGGGCGAATGGCGAGTGACTCTGTTATACATTGTGCCGATGACCGACAAAGCATTACTGATGCGATTACGATGGCATTAAGTAATGAAGGGCAGTTGCAAGCACAACAAGCATCAAACCCTTATTGCAAAGAGAATACATTAAATCTCATTGTTGATGCAATAGCTACAACTCCGTTAGAAGTTTTGAAACGAAAATCATTTTACGACTTGAATGAAATATAAATCACTATATATAATCCCGGCTCGAGGGGGAAGTAAAGGTATTCCTCGCAAGAATATCAAACCACTTGCAGGCACACCGCTCATTCACTATTCAATAGCAGTGGCTCGTGAATTGGCCGTTGATGATAGTCATGTAATTGTGTCGACCGATGATGAGGAAATTGCACAAGTGGCTCGACTAAGCGGACTTGAGGTGCCATATATGCGTCCTGCTCATCTTGCAACCGACACTGCCGGTTCGCGTGAGGTAATTCTTGATGCAATGGATTATGCCGATAAATGTGGCATAGATTATGATAATGTAGTGTTGTTGCAACCCACATCGCCATTGCGCACTATCAAAGATGTGGAGGCTTGCCAAGCACTCTATAGTAATGATATTGATATGGTAGTGAGTGTGGTTGAGTCAGATGTAAATCCCTATTATAATTGTTTTGAAACCGATAGTAAAACCGGTTTTATTCATGTGAGTAAAGGTGATGGACATTATACTCGTCGGCAAGACGCTCCCAAGGTGTGGGAATATAATGGTGCTGTGTATGTGATAAATCCTCACTCGATAAGAATCATGACAATGGGCGAATTTTCTCGAAAAGTGCCAAGCGAAATGCCTCGTAGCCGAAGTGTAGACCTTGATACTCCGCTTGATTGGGCTATTGCCGAGGTAGTGATGAATGAAATGTCAAAATAGAACGAAATGGATATGAATCAATATATAATTAACGAAAAATCCACACTGCTTGACGCTTTGCAACAACTAAACCGATTGTCGGGAAAACAAATGGTGTTGCTTGTCACAAATGACGCCGATATTATGGTTGGCACATTGACCGACGGCGATGTGCGTAGAGCCTTGATTGCCGGTGTGTCGCTCGCCGATGAAGTTTGTCGAGCTATGCACACACGCTTTAAAGCAATTAAAGGTGATAAAGTAGATGTGGAAATGATGCGTAAATGCCGTTTGTTGGGAGTGGGAATTTTGCCACATCTTAATGCTGATGGCACTATTAAAGATATATATGACCTCACTGTAACAAAAGCTAAACTCCCATTAAGTGCGATATTGATGGCCGGAGGGAAAGGGGAACGGTTGCGTCCGCTAACTCTCACCACTCCCAAACCATTACTTGAAATTGGGGGTAAAGCTATTATTGATTATAATATCGAAGCTTTGGCCTCGGTGGGGATTGATGATATAACTGTTACAACTCGTTATCTCGCAGAACAGATACATCAACATTTTGCTACACCTGTAGCCGGAGTGAAGGTGAAATGTGTAGAAGAAACTATGCCTCTTGGCACAATAGGTGCGGCTGCATTAGTGTCAAGAACAGAAGAAGGCAATACTTTGGTGATGAACTCAGATTTGCTCACAACAATATCTTTTGAAGAAATGTATATGCGCCATATTGAGGAAGTGGCCGATGTGACTATTGCGGCAATCCCTTATGTTGTATCGGTGCCTTATGCAATATTGACGACTGATGGCGCTAACGTAAACGGTATTGAAGAAAAACCTTCATATTCATATTATGCTAATGCCGGTATCTATATCTTCTCCAATAAGTTGCTCGACACGGTGCCAAGTGACAGTCGCACTGATGCAACTGATTTAATAGAGCAGGCAATTGATAAGGGGCTGAAGGTCGTATATTATCCTATTAACGGCACATGGATTGATGTGGGTTCGCCAAACGATTTTAAACAAGCCCAAGATCTCATGCGCCACCATAATGATTTAATCAAATAACGAAAAACAACATTAAACTATGGCAGAATCTAATTTTATAGACTACGTTAAGATATTATGCCGCTCCGGGAAAGGTGGAGCAGGTTCTCGACACTTCTATCGTGCCAAATATGTCCCTAAAGGGGGCCCTGATGGAGGAGATGGTGGCCGTGGTGGTCACATCATCCTTAAGGGAAATAAAAATATGTGGACGTTATTGCCATTGCGCTATCGTCGACATGTTTTTGCCGGGAATGGGCAAAGTGGTTCGGGTGGTCGCAGCTTTGGTAAAGATGGCGATGATGTGATTCTCGAAGTGCCATGCGGCACCGTGGTGTTTGATGCCGAAACCGGTGAATACCTTTGTGAGGTAGTGGAGCATGATGAGGAGATAAAACTTCTTCGAGGAGGTCGAGGAGGTCTTGGCAACTGGCACTTTAAAAGTGCTACTAACCAAACGCCCCGATATGCACAACCAGGCGAGCCTGCTATCGAAAAAACTGTGATTATGGAGCTTAAATTGCTTGGTGATGTGGGGCTCGTAGGTTTCCCTAATGCAGGTAAGTCTACATTGTTGTCTTCACTATCAGCTGCTCGTCCTAAGATTGCCGATTATCCTTTTACCACAATGGAACCTCAATTAGGTATTGTGTCGTATCGCGATAATCGCTCGTTTGTAATGGCCGATATTCCCGGTATTATCGAAGGCGCAAGCGAGGGTAGAGGCCTTGGATTGCGTTTCCTTCGTCATATCGAACGCAATGCGGTGTTGCTTTTTATGGTGCCTGCCGATGCCGATGATATCAAGCGGGAATATGAAATATTGCTTGATGAGGTAGTGAAGTTTAATCCCGAATTGGAGGATAAACATCGTGTGCTTGCGATCACCAAAAGCGATATGCTCGATGATGAACTTATAGCTGAAATGGAAAAAGAACTCCCCGAAGGTGTGTCGCACGTGTTTATTTCAGCTGTAACCGGACAAGGAATAACCGAATTGAAAGATTTGCTTTGGAACGCAATAACCGACGAAAATAATCGAATAGAGCCATCAACAATCACTCATCGTCGACTCGATGGTCATCATCGTGTGCGTGAAGAAGATGAATTTATTTTTGAAAACGAACCGATTCCAGTAGAAGAAGAGGATGAAGAATTCTTCTATGAAGGAGATGATTGGGGCGAAGATATTGAATATGATTGGGTCGATTACGAGGAAGATGAACCACAAAAGTAACCTCTCTTTTATAAACTTAATGACAATCCCCGGTATGGTAGCCATAAGCACATGCCGGGGTTGTGTTGTTGAAGGTGACAATTATAGCGGATTTAATGCTTGTCACTACACTGGCGATGATATGGCGCATGTAGAAGGGTGTAGAAAGGAGTTGTGTAAAGAACTTGGAATAAATAGAGAATCGCTTATAATACCTCGCCAAACACACTCGCTCAACGTTGCAGTCGTTGACACAATCCCATTCGATGCCGAAAAATTAGAAAACATCGATGCCCTTGTAACTACACTCTCGGGTGTTGCGATAGCAATCAATACGGCCGACTGTGTGCCATTAGTGTTTGCCGACGAAGTGAATAAAGTGATAGGCGTGGCACACTCGGGTTGGAAAGGAACAGTGGGCCGCATAGCCTCAAAAACTGTAGCCAAGATGATTCAGTGTGGAGCATCGCTCTCGCACATAAAAGTTGCTATGGGGCCATGTATATGTGGCGATTGTTTTGAGGTCGGGCATGAGGTCGTTGAGCAATTTGTAAATAATGGATTTGACTCATCGCAAGTGATATTGAATCACTATCAACCACGCCCACATATCGACTTGCCACAAGCATGCCGTCAATCACTTATTGAGATAGGCATTCGTGATGAAAACATACAATTCCCCACCTGTTGCTCTCGTTGCAACCCACATGAATTCTTCTCGGCACGACGATTAGGCATCAACTCAGGCCGCACACTCACTGTGGTGATGCAAGATTGATGAGATTTAGTCTTTTTCGATAGTCACCTCCATGCCCACTTTCACAAGTTTTACTAATTCAAGCATCACATCGTTGTGAATGCGTATACAACCACTGCTTGTGCGAGTGCCAAGTAGCTCGGGATAACATGTGCCGTGTATGCCAATCATTGTTGTGATAGGAGTTTTTAATCTGATGAAGTAAGGCCCATATGCACCTTTGATTTTTCCGCGACCATCTTTGAAATCCCAAGTCCAAGATGATGATTCTTGAATCATATTGACCTTAAAAGTGCCTTCAGGAGTTCTTTTATCACCACGATATTTTTTGTTGCCAAAGTTTTTGCCGCAACTAACCTTTGTAGTTAGCAATACTTTGTTCTCATTATTATATACGGTGAGAGTCATTTGCTTTTTTGAAACAACAATTCTATTCTGAGCAAAAACCGGAGTACAGATTAGCATGCAAATAATGAGCGAAAGGATTTGTTTCATAATATTTGGATGGATTAATTATTGTCTTTGTTATTGTCCTCAATTATATATCCAAGCGAATTAAGAAGCTCATTAGTTTTTCGATTAATAGATTTGATTTGATATTTAAACTCATTAGAGTTTTTATCTTTGAGGATTGATTCTACCTCATTTGCAACGGAGTCGCACATAGCTTTTGCATCTTTAGCCGATGTTTTGCCTTTGTCATAGTCTGTTATCGCATCGGTTATCAATTTTTCAATAGCCAATAGTCTATCTTTCATCTCTTTTTTCGAAGTGTCAAAAATTGACCCTTTGCCGTTTTGAGCTAATTTGTTGATAGAGTCGATGCTAAGAGAATCTGCTTTTAATGAATCAATGTCGAGAGAATCAATTGAATCAATGTCGATAGAGTCAACTAATGTCGAGTCGAGTTGTAATGAATCAATATTTAAAGTTGAGTCATTTAAACTATCAGTTGGTTGTTCAAAGGTTGTAGGTTGGATAAGTGGGTTAGTATGACTTCTCCATATGAAAAAAGCAATTATTGCAATAATAATAGCAACAATAGCCATTGCAATAGTAGAATTGCGCTTGCTTTGAGATTTAGAATTTATGCCATTGTCCATATTGAGAGATAATATAATAATTACAAAAATACAAAGAATAAGTTTAAATGCCAAAGAAAGTAGTTGATGTATAATTAAGAAGGCTTGAGATGCACGAATTTGCAAAACAAGCCTTCTTTATGATAATTCGATTATAGAAGGGGCTAATCGAATATGTTGTTAGTCGGTTCAGGTTGAGAAGAAGGAGTTGG
This sequence comes from Muribaculaceae bacterium, assembly GCA_017399915.1. GTDB lineage: Bacteria > Bacteroidota > Bacteroidia > Bacteroidales > Muribaculaceae > RGIG4079. The sequence goes on along the minus strand of JAFQAS010000049.1, from coordinate 33,533 downwards.
GGCAGCTTTAGGCGAGGGTTCTGCTTTAGCTGCGGGCTCTTCTTTTTTAGGCGTAGGTTCAGTGCTTGGAGCGGGAGTCTCTTTTTTAGGCGTAGGTTTTGCTTCTGGCGTCGTTGTAGGTGCATCGTCTTTAGTTGTTGATGTTGATTCTGAAGATTTCTTATCAGAGTCAGATGCAGATTCGTTGTCAGTCACAGTCGATTTGTTTTCTTTTTTCTCTTTGTTGCTGTTTAGTAAAGCATAATTTAGGATTTTGAGATCAATTACTCCATCATTAGAAGCTCTATCGAGAGCATCATCTAGTTTCGTTGTATTGATGTTTTTTTGAAAAATAGCTTGTAAATAGTAGTTGATATGTTGTCGGCTATATCCGGCAAAACATTGTCTTAATGCAGAGATGTTGCCATTTGCCAAATCATTATAAACTTGTTGGAATTTATTAGATTTAATCATCGCCTTATTCCATCGATTATTATTTTTCAAATATATCACATCGGCTCTTTCTTGGCTACTAAGCGCCTTGAAATATTCGGGCTCGTTTTTTAAATTTTTATCATACGAGGCAATAGTATCCGACGCTTCTCCTTTATAAAAAGGACTATTCGCTTCTTCAGGTGTTATTTTCCTGTTTTTAGCAAATGTAGACATGTCGTTGTTTAGCTCTAAAAAGTTAATGGCTCCCCAAATGCCTACACCAAGTATTGCTATAAATAGAGCCGCCATAACTAATACCATAGCCGATGAACTGGAATTGTCATTTGACGATGATTTTATTTGCTGAGTTTCTTGTTGAATTCTCTCCATAACCGGTTTATTCGTAATTTTAGTTTCTGTAATTTCGTTATATGTAGGTTCGAGTGCCAAACCTTCTTTGACATGAATAAGATATGCCGAATGATTATCGCGACTGTTTTTATTGCATATTGTTTGAATCTTTTTCATCATTGCCTCGTCTGATGATTTCGATTCTAATATTTTAATCAAATCTTTGTCCTCAATTGATTCTAACACACCATCGCTACAAATGAAGAAATAATCATCGACTTTAACATCAGATGTCTCGTAGATGTCGGCCTTGCATCGATTTGGTGTATTAGGCTGGATTGCACGAGTAATAACATTGCGGCGAGGATGGACTAGAGCCTCGTCCTCTGAAACAATTCCTTGACTGACCATCTCATTAACCAACGAATGATCTTCGGTGCGATGCAAAATCGAGATGGTGCCTTTTTTATGACGACGGAGGTGGTATACTCTGCTATCGCCAATATGAGCAATTATAACGTTATTATTTCCTAAATATAGAAAAGCAAGCGTTGTTCCCATTTTGCGGAAACTATTGGTGTCTTGGTCAAGGCTGTCGAGTTTGTCGTAGGCATATCCAAGAGCTTTGTTGAAATCCTCACTCGAAAAAGTGTCGGGATTGGCATCTTTTAGGAAATAGCTGATATTTTGGCATATAGAGTTGCTCGCAACTTCACCGGAATCATGTCCGCCCATGCCATCGCACACGATAAACAACCGGTCGTTTTCTGTTGCATTGCCCAATATTGGGAAAATCGCATCTTCTTGATTGTCGCGTTTCCCAATCTGATACATTGCTTGAGGTTGAAAAATTTTCATAATAAATATAGTGTATTAAACAACCAAATAAGTAGCACGTATCTCACAAAGGATATATTTGCCTTTTAAAATTGCGCTAAAAAATGGGATTATAATGGGCAAAGGTAGAATTTTTTGATGGGATTAACAAATTCTAACGCCTAAAATGGGGATAAAAGATTACCTTTGTGGAAAATATATAAGGAGTAAGATTATTTGAAACTCAAAGATAAAATATCGGATATAAGAAGCACTCTTAGCTCATGTATTGGAGAGAGAGAGTCCTATTGGATTTCGCGTGATATTTTTGAAGATGTCATGCGATATTCCGAGGTGGATATATTGCTCAAAGGAGATGAGGTGTTGAGCGATTTTGTCGAATCAAAGATTGATGGCATTGTGGCTCGATTGCTCAACGGAGAGCCGTTGCAATATGTGTTGGGGTGGGCAAGATTTGCCGGAAACAGGTTTGAGGTCACGCGCGACACTCTTATACCTCGTCCCGAGACTCAAGAATTGGTTGATTTAATTATATCGCAATATTCATCGTCAAAGGATTTGAAGGTTATAGATATAGGTACAGGCTCGGGGTGTATTGCCATCTCTCTCGCTCGTGGACTGAAATTCTCACAAGTAGAGGCATTGGATATCTCGCAAGGTGCTCTTGAAGTGGCTCAGCGCAATTCTTCGCGATTAAAAACTAAGGTGAAATTCACACAGGGTGATGCCTTGAATATGAATGTGACGCAGCCTAATTATTACGATATCATAGTGAGTAATCCACCATATATAGCCGACAAAGAACGTGATGAGATGGAACCAACAGTTCTTGACTATGAACCATCGACAGCATTGTTTGTGCCCGATGATGATCCGTTAAAGTTCTACACTGCGATAGCAAAGTGGGGGATAGGTGCATTAAAAAATAAAGGAAAAATTTATTTTGAAATCAATCCTATATATGCCACTGAAATGATTGGAATGATGCGGGAATTAAACTATGAAGAGGTTCTCGTAACTAAAGATATGTATGGCCGTGATAGATTCCTATCGGCCACAAAGGGTGAATAAAAATGAGTGAAATACCCCAAAAGAAAAAGATGAAGCCGCAGGTGGCATTGATGAGATTGGAGGCATTGTGCGCCCAATCCGAGCAATGTAGCTGTGATGTGCGACAAAAGTTATATCGTTGGGGTGTGTCATCGAGTGATAGCGAAAAGATTGTAAAGCAATTAATCGATAATCGCTTTATTGATGATGAACGGTTTGCAATAGCATATTGTAGAGATAAGTATCGATTTAATCATTGGGGGCGGGTGAAGATTGTTTATGGGTTGCGAGCAAAGAGAATCTCGTCGGCTCATATCCAAAAGGCGTTGACTGCCATTGATGCAGAAGAGTATAGTGATATCCTCAAAAATCTTATTCGCTCTAAAGCTAAAACGATAAAAGATGTGGATAGCTACGAGGGGCGTACAAAATTGTTTCGATATGCTGTGTCGCGAGGGTTTGAATCAGAGCTAATCGCTAATATAATAAAAGACCGAAGCCTATGGCTATGCGACAAATAAAAGAATGGTGCGATGATGCGCTAAGGGTAGTTTTCCCCTTGGTGTGTGAGGTGTGTGGCCGGTCATTGTCGCGTGGAGAAGACTCGATTTGCTTGCATTGCAAAATGGAGATGCCACGCACTCGATTGCATTTAGAAGAGTTTAATACCATTCATCAACGACTTGCAGGCAGAGCTCCGATTGATAAAGCCGGAGGATATATTTATTATTATCGTGATAGTGATTTCGCTCGAATGATTCAACGCGCAAAGTATAATAATCGACCAAATATCATGTCGCAATTGACTGCGTGTTATGTTGCAGAGATTTTAGAAGACGGATTTTTTGAAGGGATCGATTTTGTTCAGCCTGTGCCTATGCATTGGTTTAAAAAGATACGTCGAGGATATAATCAAAGTGAGGTTATAGCTCGCGCAATAAACAAAGCGATTGGTATAAAACAATGTAATTGTTTGACGAAAGTGCGTCAACGAGGCACACAAACACGCAAAGGGCGTTTTGCACGATGGTTAAATACTCGAAACGCATATAGAGTTAAAAATATAGATATGTTACGCGATAAGCATGTGTTATTGGTCGATGATGTAGTTACAACAGGAGCAACTATGTTGGCTTGTTGTGAGGCAATACATGAGGCATCACCAACAACTCGCATTAGTGTGTTGTCGCTTGGTGTTACGCACCTTCAATAATGAACGGAAAAGGAGGAGGATTGATTTATTTTAGCTCTATTTGGGTGGCTGTAATTGACTTGTTGAGAAACACGCTTGCCATTTCAGAAAACTTTGAGGCATTCTCGGTTGTGAGGTATTGTGTAGAGCCTCCACGAGTGCAACGTGCGTCCATTTCAGGGTGACGACGCATATAATCAACAAGACTTTCGGCTATGATTTCGCCTTGCTTTATCACTTGAGCCGATTGTGGCACATATTGGCGAATCTTATCATAAAGTAATGGGTAGTGAGTGCAGGCCAAGAGCACTGTATCGATGTCGGGTTGTTGACCGAACAGATTGTCGACTTCTTGTTTTACGAAATAGTCGGCTCCGGGACGATTTGCTTCACGATTTTCTACCAATGGGACCCACATAGGGCAACCATTGCCATAGGTGTTGAAATGTGGGTGTAATTTGGCGATTTCGATATTATAAGATTGGCTTTGAATTGTGCCGGGTGTGCCAAACACACCAATATTCCCGTTTTTAGATATTTCTCCCACTTTTTCCACTGTGGGACGGATAACTCCAAGCACTCGACGATTAGGGTCGATATGAGGCAAGTCTTTTTGCTGAATAGAGCGTAGGGCTTTAGCCGATGCAGTGTTGCAGGCAAGGATTACTAAATGACAACCCTGCTCAAAAAGATAGTTTACGGCTTGAAGGGTGAAACGATAAACGATTTCAAACGAACGAGTTCCATAAGGAGCACGAGCGTTGTCGCCTAAATAAATGTAGTTATAGTCGGGCATAGCTCGTTGAATTTCGCTTAATATGGTCAGTCCTCCATATCCTGAGTCAAATACTCCAATAGGTCCAGGTTTGTCGCTTAATTGTTTCATGGTGCAAATTTATGAAATATCGTTCAGATAACAAAAAAACGGATAGCTCAAATGCTATCCGTTTTGATTATGCTATAATGTTGAAATTATTGGATACCAAGTTTTGCTTTTACTAAAGGAGTGATGTCGATAACATCAGCGCCAGTGTAGATAGCAACACCTTCGGGGAAGATTGCAGTGAATCCGTTTTCTTGTCCTACTGTTTTAATTGCTGTAACAAGTTCTTGTTGAATAGGAGCAAGAAGTTGTTGTTGTTGCTTTTGGAGATCTTGATCAGCAGTTTGCATGAATTGTTGAATTCTTGCTTCAGTATCTTGGATTTCTTTTGCTTTAGCTTCTTTTTCACCGGCAAGGACTGTTGCGTCTTTTCCCATTGCTTGGAATTCGGTGATGAGTTTTTGATATTGCTCTTTTAATTTATTTAAAGCATCTTCATATTGCTTTTGGACATTTTTAAGCGTTGTTTGAGCTTCAGCTGTTTTAGGCATTGCTTGGAATACAGCATCAGCGTTGATAACACCGATTTTAGTTTGTGCCATAGCGCACATAGGGAGCGCAATCATGATTGCGAGAAGAATTTTCTTGATCATTTTCTTATAAAGTGATTTTAGTTATAAATTCAGTGAATTTTAAAAAGTTAGTGCAAAGGTAAGCCAATTATTTTGAATAACCTAATTTAGCTAATACTTCGTTGCTCACATCGATGCGAGGAGATGCGAATACGATGCTTGCCGATGAAGCACGGTCGAAGATTACTTGATATCCTTTTTCTTCCGATACTTTCTTCACAGCGTTATACACATCATCTTGAATAGGCTTGAGAAGGCTTTGACGTTTTTTGCTCAATTCGCCATCTTGTCCGAAGTATTTGTTGCGAAGGTCAACAGCTTCTTTTTCTTTAGCAGTGATTTCTTCTTCTTTCTTTTTCTTTTGGTCATCGGTGAGGAACACCATGTCGGCTTGATAGTTTTTGTAGAGAGTTTCGGCTTCCTTAAATTTAGCTTCCACTTCCTTTTGCCAACGTTGAGATAGTTGGTTTAATTGTTCATTTGCCATTTCATATGAAGGGATATTCTTGAGAATATATTCCATATCAACGAGAGCAAACTTTTGAGCATATGCGCCACATGCGCATGCAATCATTACAACTAATGCTAAAACTATTCTTTTCATAATATTTGTTGTTTTTATGTTATTCTATTGATATAAGACCAATCTAATCTTAAATAGTTTATTCTATTATAAAAAATTAGAATTCTTGACCGAGAATGAAGTGGAAGTGGCTGCCGCCTCTCTTGCCATATACTTTATCGAAACCATATGCCCAGTCGATACCCATCATACCCACCATTGGCAAGTAGATGCGCACACCGGCTCCGGCACTGCGTTTGATGTTGAATGGTGAGAAGTCTTTAACCGAGGTCCATGCGTTACCACCTTCAACAAAGGCAAGACCGTAAATTGTTGTAGTGGGTTGTAGCATGAATGGGAAGTGGAGTTCCATGCCGAAACGAGTGTAGGCATAACCTTCTTTACCCCAAGGGGTGAATTGACCATTGTCGTAACCGCGCAATCCGATAGTTTCGGTTGCATAAGTGTAGCTACCCGACATTCCGTCACCACCAACATAGAATGTTTCGAATGGAGATTTAAGCCATTTGTTGTAGCTTCCGAGCAATCCCACATCGGCACGTGTCATCAACACGAGAGTCCATTGGCCATATGGGTCGGTAAGTGGGGTATATGTGCGAGAACGGAATTTAAGTTTCCAATATTCAATCCATTCATATAGTTCTTTCTTTGACTCTGTGGTATTTTGTCCATATAGCGATTTCCAATCCTTGCCGGGATTAAATAATGAGGCAGGAGGAGTCATATGAAGGCTTAATGAGAATGAGCTACCTCTACGGGTGTATAGAGGGTTGTCGATACTGTTACGAGCAAGGGTCAAGCCTAATACGATTGAATTAGATGTACCATTGTTCATATAGTATAGGTATTCCCAGTTTTTGAGGTTATACCAGTTATAAGAAAGGTCGGCCGATAGGGTGAAGTAGTCATCGGGCCAGCTTAGACGTTTACCAAACCCAAGAGTCACACTTGCCATTTGAAGCAATTTGTTGGGGTCGTAGGCATTTTGAATACTGTTTTGATAATAGTCTGAACCATATCCATAGTTGTAGCCATATCCGCCACCATAGAGATATGGATTTGACCAGTTGCTATTGTAATATGATGAGTTTACGCCTGTTTGACGGCTATAATATGCCGAAAGAGATAATGAGTTAGGACGTTTTCCTCCAAACCATGGATCAAGGAACGAAATGCTATATGCTTGATAGTATTTAGCATTTGTTTGAACACTCACGGTGAATGTTTGTCCTTCACCTTGAGGGATAATGCCACGATAAGAACTTGGACGGAATAAATTCTTTAGAGAGAAGTTTGTGAATTTCAACGCGAGTTTACCTATAACACCGGTTTGACCCCAACCCATTGAGAACTCAATTTGGTCATTAGCCTTAGATTCAAGGTCGAGAACAATGTCAACCGTTCCGTTATCTTGATTAGGCCTGATGTCAGGTTGAAGATTTTCGGGGTTAAAGTGCCCTGTTTGAGCGATTTCACGAAGCGAACGCATCAAGTCGTCTTTGCTAAATAGCTCGCCGGGTTTTACTCGAAGCTCACGACGAACAACTTTTTCATATAGTCGGTCATTACCATTAATAACAACTTTGTTGATGCGGGCTTGAGGGCCTTCAAACATGCGAAGCTCCAAATCAATTGAATCTCCTTCAATGTTTTTTTCAATGGGCACCAATTGATATAAAAGATAACCTTGATTCATGTAATAGTTTGATACCGCATCGTCGTCTTCGCTTAATCGTTTGTTGAGAAGTTTTTGATTATAAACTTCGCCGGGATAAACCCCAAGGAAGTTTGATAATTGTTGAGTAGTGTATACAGTATTTCCTACCCAATTAATATCTTTGATGTAGTATTTTTGACCTTCTTCTATTTTGATATATACATCTACATTCTTTTCATCGTATTGTGCTACGCTATCAAATAAGATTTTTGCATCACGATAACCTTTTTCGTTATATTTTTCAATGATGCGATTTAGGTCGTCGTGGTAGTCGGTTTCAACGAATTTCTTTTGACTGAAAAGCTTTTTTAAACTACCTTTTTCGTTGGTTTTCTTCATCGCACTTTTAATAGCACCGTCGCTAAGAGCTTCGTTGCCATCGATGTAGATTTTGTGAACCTTCATTTTGTTGTTTTTGTTGATTTTAATGTCAACAAACATTTCGTTTACTTTAGAGAGATCTTCACGAAGTTCGATTTTCACATCGGCATTACCAAATCCTTTATCATCAAAATATTTTTCAATGATTTGGGTGGCGCGATTCACGATGTTTTGGGTGATTTGGTTACCTTTCATTAATTGAAGGCGTTTTTCGAGTTCTTCTTTTTCACCTTTTTTTACGCCATAATAATTAATGTCGGAGATGCGAGGCTGAGTGCGTAGCGCAAGTTCAAGCCACACTTTGTTTCCAGCGATTTTTTCTACTTTAATTTGCACTTGTGCAAAAAGTCCTTGGCGCATCATGCGTTTAGCAGCATCGGTAATGTCTTTACCTGGCACTTCAATGATATCGCCAATTTTCAACCCTGAATATCCGATAACGATAAACTCTTCGTAGTTGCCATTCCCCGAAACTTTAATTCCGGCAAGCTCATATTTTTTAGGCATAGAAGAGTATATAACCGGTGGATTATATATTGTGTCTACTTTTTCTTGAGCAGAACTCCCAAATGCAGTTGCGCATATCAGCGCAATTAATATTAGTAGCTTATATCGCATAGTGTTAATTGTTTTCATTGTTTATTTGTTCGCTTGTCATACCAAATCGACGCTCGCGTGATTGGTATTGAATGATTGCATTGCAGAAATCGTCCTTGCTATAGTCGGGCCAATATTTATCGACTACACATATTTCGGCATATGCAATTTGCCATAATAAAAAGTTGCTCACACGCATATCCCCTCCGGTTCGTATCATCAAATCGGGGTCGGGCATATTAGCCGTTGTGAGGTGCTTAGAGATTAATTCATCAGTGATATCAGCCGAATTAATTTCTCCGTCAGCAGCTTTTTGAGCTATATTTTTGCATGCTTGAGTAATTTCCCAACGGGCAGAATAACTCAAAGCAAGGCATAGGTTGAGCCCGGTGCAATGTGCCGTGTCGCTGATGCATTGATTTAAGCGGTCGAGCGCTTCTTTAGGCATGCGCGAGCTGTCGCCAATCATTGATAGGCTTACGTTATTTTTAATCAAGTCGGGGGTCTCACGTTCTATCGCAGTTACGATAAGGCGCATAAGAGTATCGACTTCTTCCTTCGGACGATTCCAGTTTTCGGTAGAGAAGGTGTAGAGTGTGAGATGCTTAATCCCTATTTCAGAGGCAATCTCAGTGATTCTTCTCACAGTGTTGACTCCTTCAACATGTCCGGCCGATCGGTTTAGCTGTCGTGCTTTAGCCCAACGCCCATTGCCGTCCATGATAATAGCTACATGAGCGGGTAGATTATTGCGGTCAATTTTGTCGATAAGAGTCATTATAGTTAAGTATATATCGTTATTTATTATTCAACATAGTGGCAAGTTTCGCATCGTTTGCCAAATTCATATGTAATTGAAATACTCAATTGAGAGTACCAATCGGTGTTTTTAAGAAAAGAACTTTTGATTTGATATAAATCGGTAAGTTGTTTCCCGTCTACATTGTCGCCTAATACTTTTGTCATGGAAAATTCCACTCCAAGGTTAAGACGTTGTTTTATTTTGTATTTGACACCAATACCCATAGGGATATTTAGAGCAAATGCCGAGTTTCCATCGCATGTGGCAAGAGTTGCACCTATCCCAACTGATAGATAGGGACTCCAACGACGCATCTTTTTATATGTTTCACCTATACCATAGTTGAAGAAGTTGAATTCGCATCGCCCTCCTAAGTCATAGAATTGCGATGAAAATTCGTAATTTACGCCACCGGGGAACACATCTTCATAGTCGGCTGTATTGCCACTAAGCGACCCGGTAGAAAATATGCCACGAAATGCCCACCGACTATTGGGGAGATATCTGAAAGAAGCTCCGGCTGTATAGCCCGGGTGTTTAAACATGTTGCTTTCGTTGGCATCGCCAAGATAACCACTCATGCCAAAGTGAGCCCCTACATCAAATTTATATGACGCAAAATCATCGGCACTACATTGTAGCGCTTGAACTGATAGCATCATAGCTATAATTAGAGATAGGGTATATAGGCGTTTCATTATACTACAGGTTTGAAACTTAAGCGATTGATAACACCTCTCCAAATTGAGTTGTAGAGGCTGCCATTATTGTCGTATCCACCAAATAGGTAAATATAAGGGCATTCCCATTTGGTCGTAGGCTGAGCTACGCGTGAATATACCGGATTATAAAATTCCCACCATGAGGGTAACTGCTTAGAAGGGTAATCAATCCAATCAGAGTTGCCTCCACGTGACACTAATGTGCGACTGAAAACAAGTGCTTGGGCATTACCCATAGCAGGAATGTAGTCGGGAAGTTGCATTAAGTCATCGGCAAGTTTCCAATTTAATCCCATGTCGATTGAGATATAAACTTTTTTGCCGGCATAACCTTCTTGATCGAAACCGCCAAATGCAATTAAAGTAGGTAATTCGGTAATTTCCCAATTGGTAGAGTCGGTTTCAAATGTATAGTAAGAGAAGAATGTCATTTCTTCACGTGGATATACACCGGCTTGGCTTATTTTAGCCCAATTAGAGCCGTCATATCCCCACATGTCGCCAATAACTTTGCCATCACTGCGACGCCCTCCAATAACAAATGCTTGAGTGTTGTTGCTCCATTCGTTTTCGAATGAAACAATTGAGCTTGTCCCTGAAATAGGACATTCGCTATCAGCTAAAGCTATTGTAGATGCCGGATATGTAACGTGATAATAATTGCCATCAATGAGTTTCACACCAAGTAACGAACTTCCGTAGCCACCATAAATGTGATGCCATTTTTCGTTACATGCAGTCCAGTTAACACCATCAAATGATGTGTATAGATTATTTTCATTGTCAAGCATGTAAAGAGCGTCTTCAGTGGCGCTGAGTGAGTTCACATTTGGAGTGAAAGGAAATGAGATTTCTTGCATGTCCCACATGAAGTTACTTGGGTTGTCGATTTTAGCCAAGGTATATTGTGGGTGAATGCCGGAGATACAAACTGCTTGGTTTTTATATCTTACTGTTTTTTGAACAGTAGGATTGTTGTATATTGAAGGAAGTGTGTTTAAAGAGAGTTTGTTCCAAAATAGTGAGTCGGGTTTTACTTTATGCACGTTTACCGAGATAGAATAGTCGCGTTGAGCTACACCATCAAGGGCAACAAGATGAAGAGTTACTGGACCATTGCTAAAGTCGATTGTGCTATTCGGACTCTTTAGATAGTTAATAGTAGTATCACTTTTTCCGGGACGCGGAACGATTATCTCTGCAACCGAACTACCTAATGTGCTGATGTGTACTCCAAGGTTGGATACATCAGTGCCATATGGAAGCGAGTCGGCATTGAAGATTTTAGCATTAACCAAGTCGATGGAAAAATAAACCGAGTCGAGGTTGTTGAGGATAGTGTCGTTAGGATTTATAGCGAAAGATGTAACCATTACATTTGATGATGTAGTGGTGGGGTCATCTGAATCCTCGTTACAAGCCACAAAAGATGATGCAAAAGTTGCTATCAATATATAAATTGCAATTTTTTTCAACATAAGATACTATTTTACAATTTGCAAAGTTAGCAACAATTTCATTAATACAATGAATCATTATCAAATAATTTGTGTAAAAATATACTATAAAAAGTTGTTAAATGTGTGATAGAGAGAAAATAAAGGATAAATCATTAAGGGATTTATATAGCTTTTTATATGTTTTTAACTTGCTATAGGTGTTTATTAGAGTAAAAATCGACAATATTTTCGTCAATTATTGTTGATTTTGATGGCATTTTATTGATAATAGGTGCTTTTATATCTCCGTTTTTGCATAGAATAAACTGTGCGGTCTCAACTCGTGCTGAATCCCATAAATTGCTGTCAATGGCATTTTGTAACAATGTCGCACCACCTTCAATAAGAACGGAGGTGATGCCTTGTTGATATAAAATCGACATTATTTCAGATAAAGAGGTGTTGAGCGTAACGATAAATTGTGTCACGCTGTTGGGGAGGTCTATTCGTTTTTTTGATGTGAAATATATTGTTTTTTCGGGATTGTTGGCAAAAACTTTTGATGAAGATGGAATTATTCCATTACGATCGAGAATTACTTTTGTGGGATTATTCCCATTCCATAGTCGGCAATCAAGACCGGGATTATCTTTAATCACAGTGTTGCTTCCAACTAAAATCGCATCGTGGGTGGCTCGCAGTTTATGCACCAATGCTGATGTGGCCGGTGAAGAGAATCGTGCGGCATGAGAGGTGCTCTGTGTGCGTACATGGTCGATAAAACCATCTTTGCTTTGAGCCCATTTAAGAGTGATAAACGGGCGATGCATGGTGTGTGCTGTAATGAAATGTGGGTTTAAATCTTTGCATTCGTTGCTTAGAATTCCGTGAATTACTTCGCACCCGGCATCTTGGAGCATTTTCACACCGCGACCGCTCACTTTCTCAAACGGATCGAGAGTGCCAATTACCACTCGTGGTATTTTTTTGTCGATGATGAGTTGTGCGCATGGAGGAGTTTTTCCATAGTGTGAGCATGGCTCAAGTGTAACGTAGATGGTGGAATGGGGTAATAGTTCGGGGTGTGTCACCGATGCCACTGCATTGACTTCGGCGTGGCCCTCTCCACAACGACGGTGAAAACCTTCGCCAATGATTTTGCCATCATGAACAATCACCGCTCCAACCATTGGGTTGGGGGAGGCAAACATCATTCCGTTGCGAGCTAACTGAATGGCTCGGCGCATATATTTTTCGGCGTTATTCATCATCATAATTTTTCAATGCACAAATTTACGATTAATCATTTAAAATAAAAAGACCGACATGGAATTTCCACATCGGTCTTTGTGTTATTTAGAATTCAATGTTATTTGATAACAATGCTTTCTGAGATTGTTTCGCCATCGTTTGTTGCGCGAACAAGGTAGATGCCTTTTGCGAGGTTTGCCACATTGAGTGATTGGCAATTTTCACCTTCGGCAACTTTTACACCGGCAGGGGTGAACACTTTAATCATGTTTACAGCTTCAGAACAATGGATAGTCTTGTTATATGCGTTGATGCTTAATTTAGTGTTGAACTCAATACCTTGTATACTTGTTGTTGAGTCGTCGATGCGATAAGCAGCAAGACCATTTGATGGAGTGTAGATATAAAGATTCAATGAACCATCAGCATTCTTTTGAGTTGCCGGAATAGAAGAAACAAATGAGTTACCCACATTACCAAGGCCTGCTTGTGGAATTTTCCAAAGTATTTCCATATCGGCATAACTAAAGTCGTTTGGATTAAGAAGAATAGCAAAGTTATGGAACTCAGCAATGTCATCGTTAAAACTATAAATGTATAGGTTGCGACCATTAATTGCGCCAACACACATACCGGCGCTTAACATACCTGCAGGTTTTATGCTGCTATTAGAATCAAAACTATCTTCAATAGTAGATGTTGCACCATTCCAACCGGTATTATAATTGTATAATGTTGGATATACGGCTGAACCATCAACAATGATACGATTATCTCCAACAGGTAATACGCGAGGGGCATTGCCAAAGTTAGATGCTGATGATGGATATAATGCTCTAACTGTGTTATATCCAAGATTCCACTCGTTGTAAAGATCAGTTACGCCAGCAGTATAATCTTTATTGCGAGTCCAGCAATAGATGCGTTTGCGAAAATTTGTTGATGTTGCAGAATTTCCCGATGGAGCTGCATAAACTTTTGATCCGGCTTTAGTGAGGTCACCCCATGCCATGCAGTTATCGATACGTAATTTAGCATTTGAAATACCTGTTTCAAATACGCGAGTAGTAGCACCTGTTTCAACATCAACAATAGAAATATTTAATTGGCTACTTGCCGAAGAAGATGTAATCATATTTGCTACACAAAGGTGCCCACCTCCATCAACAAATACATCATTACAAGGATATCCTAATGTATAACCATCAGAAAGGCTTGAATATTCGCCAGAAAGAGTGATTTTGCGAAGGAATTTACCTGAGTTGCCATCAAATTCAAGAAGGAACCCAGCACCGTTTGCACGTTCCGAGATATATACTTTGCCGTTGTAAGCAGCCATACCACGTTGGTCACGACCAAGTTCTTCGTGGAAATTCCCTTTTTGGATTGAGTAAATCCAAAGGTTTTTGATGCTTAGGTTGTTTTTTGTATCGTATTCTACACCTTCGGTTGGAGAATCAGAAGGATTTGGTTCAGGATTAATAACCTCTGCTTGCTTGGTTGTGAATGATTCAGTAGCAGAAACCGATTCGGTTGCATCATCGGTATCGGCTTTCACACGCCAATAGTATTTTGTGCCATCCATGAAATCCAAACTTGCAGAAGAAAAACTGGTTGAAGTAGTTTCAATTGAGTACATAATAGATGCAAATGTAGCAACTGCAGAAATTTCGAGTGTATATGTTGCACCTGAAATTGCACTCCAATTAAATGTAAAGCCATCTTCAACGGTTGCTCCTCCTATAGGGCTTGTCAATGTTACAGACGCAAGGGCTTCTTGAGCAGTCTTAAATGAAGCCACACCTGAAGTAGATGAGAGGTAGCCATCTTTCGATGCTTTCACTCGCCAGTAATAGGTGGTGTTGGCTGCGAGATTGAAGTTGGAAGATAAGTAGCTATTGCTTGTTGTTGAAGCCATGAAATCAATGGTGGCGAATGTTGATGATTTAGACACTTCGAGAGTATAAGTTGCACCTGAGATAGAGCTCCAACCAAAACTAAATCCTTTAGCAGCTGTTGTGCCACCTATAGGAGTGCTTAACGATACGGCGTCGAGTTGAGGAGTAACAACAGTGGAACTTGCCGTGAGTTTATAAGCGGCAAGACCGTTGTTAGGTGTATAAATATACAACGTAACCGAACCATCACTGTTATTAACCATTGTGGGTTTAGATGTAACATAAGAGTTTGCTTCAGAACCTAAACCATTAGCAGGAACTGTCCAAAGTTTAGACATTGAAGCGAATTTGAAACTTGATGGATTGGTTACAATAGTGAATGTGTTAGGACCGATGCCCGACACGTATGCGAAAATAGGCATTCCGTTAAGAGTAGCTTGCGACACTCCGTTCCAGTTGTTGGCACTTGGAGCTATCGCTGTGTTGCTTCCGAAACCATCATTGTATGTAGCAGTTCCACTTGCACTAAATGTATAAAGTGCCGGAGCCGAATTGTGCCCATCGAGAATGAATTGGGTGTTTGATATTGGCATAATGCGAGGGGCTGTACTATTAGTTGTTGCACTGCCTGAGGGATAGTAAGTGTTTACTGATGTATAAGCAATTGCCCAATAGCCACTTGCATTGCGAGTCCAACGATATACATAGTTTGAATTTGCAACAGCAGCCCAAAGTTCGCAACCGGTAGTGTTTACATCACCACGAACAGCAACGAAGTCAATACGTCCGCCTAATGTAGTGGTCATATTAAATACTCGAGTTGTTGCTCCCGTATTAACATCAATTGTACAAATGGTTAGTGGAACTGATGAACAATCAAGAGTCATGTTGCTTATGCAGAGGTTATTTGCTGCGTCAACAAAGAGGTCTTGACATTTATATTGAAGAGTGTTGCCACTTGCATCGGTTAAGCAGTCACCGGTGAGAGTGATTGAACGAAGGTATTCACCTGTTTCACCGCTAAATTCAAGAAGTTGACCATCGCGTTGAGAGATATATACATTGCCATTGTATGCTGCCATACCACGTTGGTCGCCTCCAAGTTGAGTTGGAAAGTTAGAGGTGTTAACCGAATACATCCAAAGGCTTTCGATAGAATAACCGTTAACTGTGTTATATGTGCTTGGGTCTTTTACCACATCGGTTGGTGTAGAAGGTGTACTACCCGATGTGGCAATAGTAAATGAACCTACCCATGAAGTAGAGCTGGTATAACCCTCTTTTGATGTAATAACACGCCAATAGTAAGTAGCTCCTTCAGTGAAAGAGATAGATGAAGATGAATAGCTTGTGCTACCTGTGGTTGCTGAGAAGATGACGTCGCTGAAAGTGTTTGAGGTTGCAACTTCAAGACGATAAGAAACGCCACTTACCGAGTTTGCAGTCCAGCCAAATGTGAAGCCTGCTTGCACTGTTGAACCATCAGAAGGAGTGTTGATTGTGGTGCGTTCAAGTTCGGTTGAAGTTCCCGGTTCTTCGCCTGAACCGCCATCATCGCCCAACCATGTTACTTCATATTCATTACCATAGCGGTCAAACACTGATACCCCAAGTTTATAACCACTTGTGTAAGATGATACATCAAAGGTTGTAGAGTAAGGGTTGCCGATGATATAATCTGAGGGAATCTCGCCTGAGATTGTAATGTTTGTAGGAACAGCATACACTACATAGCGCATATTGTCATAGCCATTCCAAGAAAGTGTAGTGCCTGATAGAGTGAGTCCTGATACTGTTCCGGGATTATATGCATAACTTGATTTCCAAGTCAAGCAAGGAGGAAGTGCAATATTTTGGAATTTATTTGATTTCAAATACTCGGCAACACCACTATTGCGTTTACCTGTGAGGTCTCGAGAACCGAAGAAAACACAACCGGGGGCATTGAGTCCATCGTAGTCGCGATTGTATTGAACTTGTGTCGCAACTTCTGACCAGTTAGAGGTGGTATTCGCTCCATCTAAGAATGAAATAGAGTGGCTGGAATAGAAATGACGACCAAATACATCAGCACAAGCATCGCTCCACCATTTAGATAGTGGCCCATATGGGTTGGTTGAGTGAGATGTAATCCAATAGATTTGGGGAGAGATAAAGTCAACAGTACCTTCACCAAGCCATGCCAATGGGTCGGAATAGATTTGTGAGTATTGCCAGTCGCTTGCCGAGCTGATAGAACTGGTTGAAATGCCATATTTTGAAGCAGATGTTTTAGAAACACCGGCAGGAGAGATGCCAAATTTTACGTATGGTTTGGTTGACTGAACCATATTATAAACCTTGCGAACCATTGTATTCACATTATCACGACGCCAGTCGGCTTGTGAAAGTGAAGAACCTGATGCGCTATAAGTGTCGGCATCGTAAGAATTGGGAATGCTATTAAGGTAGAAATAGTCATCAAATACAAGACCATCAACATCGTAGTTACCTACGATTTCACGACACACATCAACGATGCGAGTTTGAACAGCTTCAAGACCGGGATTGAGAATACTCATGTTATTATACTCAAGAATCCATTCGGGGTGGGTTGTACGATAGTCATTTGCTCCGGTCCAAGAAGCTCCCGATATCGATGATTCATAACGGTAGGGGTTTACCCATGCAAATAGTTCCATGCCACGTTTGTGACATTCTTCAATCCAAAAAGCAAGAGGGTCATACGCAGGAGCAGAACCACGAGTACCACTCACATAGCTCGACCATGGTTCGTAGCTTGATTTATACATGGCATCGCTCATGCCACGCACTTGGAAATAAACACAGTTAAACCCATTTTCTTGAAGCAAGTCGAGATACTGGATAGCTTCGGCTTGTTGTGAAGCAGCAACAGTAGTAGTTGTTCCGGCATCAGTAGGCCAACACATGCGCCATGCAGTAGTTACCCACACTGAGCGGTGTTCGCGTTTGGGAGTTGTTGCAGCCCATGCAGGCATTGCAAGCAACATTGCCAATAGCGACACTGTGATTTTTAAGAAGTTCTTTTTCATAAAAAGTATTATTATTTAAGTTGTTTATATTATTATCTTATGTATAGTTGTGATTCCTTCAATTGTGAGGCGAAGTATATACACACCTTTGTTTGCAGGCTTTTCTATCGAAGACGCATTGTCAACAGAGTTGATCAACATTCCCGATAATGTATATATTTGAGCATTATCAACCTCGCAACCAAATTTTATTTCATCTTGAGTAGTTGCGATTTTAATGCTATTGCTTTCAATGTTTTCAGCCCCGGTTACGATATGGCTGGTGATTGAATATGATGCCAATCCACTGCCGGGAACATATAGATAAACCGATGTTGTATTGGGGTTTCTATTCGCACTTTTAGTGGTGGACCCTAACTTTGGGAGATAGTCAATAAGCATTGTCCCATAAGTTTTATCGCTGGATTGAGCCGGTAATGCGTTTTCGTCGGTAGGAATGTTCCAACGAGTAGTTGACCCCGAATTACCATTGGCAATATTTTCAATTGATAAAACTTTATATTGATGCTGACTTGCGCTACCTCCTGTGTTTGGGTATACCATAAAATGATTGGCATTGTTGTGAATGAAAAATCCACCACCACATAAAGCTGTGTTTGATTGAGTGAATTGGTTTTTGTATTTGCCTTCATCAAAGTCGTAAAGAGCAAGATTTGAAGAGTTCCCGTTGATATATACCAAATTTTCGCTTACGGGGAATGCCATAATATTATATCCAAAGTCGGTTGTATTTGTAGAAATAGATTTATTTTTAAAATCTACATTGCTACCAGAAACGCTCCAGCGATAGATTGTATTGGTTCCACTCGCTGCTCCAAAAAGGGTGAAATCCTTGCTTGAAACATCGCCATAAGCACGACAATGGTCGACCCGATTTGTGACAGTATAGCTAAATCGTTCGGTGGCTACAGCTGTTTTTTTAGTTAAATCAACATCAACGGTACACAATTGTAAAACACCTCCTGCTCCTGCCAAGTTGTAAAAACAAAGATTTCCGGCGTTGTCTACAAATAGACCATTACAAGGATATGTTGATGTGGCTATAGTAGTCCCATCGGTTGCTGTCATTTGAAGGGTGCCGAGAAACTCTCCGGTTGCGGCATTGTAATAGTCGAGATTTGCATTTGAGTTATCGTCATTTGGAATGTATATTATATCCATTCCGTTTTGTTCGCCATTTTTGTCGGGACGAACGCAGAACCCACGAGCATATATACCTCTGTTAGCTTGTGAAATGCCATTATTATAAGTTGCTGAACGAATCCAATTATTATAAAGTGAGATGTAATTGTTGCCACCAAGCCCTATTTCAGAATAACTTGAATTTTCACGAACCATTTTATACGTAGTAGATTCGTCATATTGATCCACTACGATAAATGAACGCACTTCAGATATACCATCACCATAATCAGAGTTGTTGCTTTGAGCGATGACTCTCCAATAATATGTGCCATTGGGGAATTGTGATATTGGAAGTGTATATTGTAGCCAAATTTCGTAATTGCTCTCTTCACTTGATTTTTCTTTCCATTTTGAATCTCCGCTATAGAAAATGTCGGAGAAATCGTCAGATCTTGATATCTCAAGAATGTATTTAGATGCATAAATTTTTTCTTCACCATTTAATATATATGATTTTTTTGCAACAAATGAAATGTCTGAAGAGTGAGTAGTTTCATTATAAGGCACAAATAATTTAGGTGGCGTCATTGTGGGCTTTTCAGGAGAAATAAATTGAGCTACAGCCGATGTGGTTGTTGTATAATTGTCGTGTGAGGCCTTTATTCTCCAATAATATTTAGTTGACCCTGCAAGGTTGAAGTTATATGAGCTATACATTAAGTCCTCGGTAGTGGCTGAAAATGCGATGTTATCGAACGATTCAGAAGTAGATAGTTCGATTGTATATTTCGCTCCGTCAACACCACTCCATGTGAAGTCAAATCCATCTAACGTTTGAACATTGTCGATAGGAGAATTTAGCGTGATAGGCATATCTGGCAAATAAATGCGATAAGCCGCAAGCCCGTTTTTTGGAGCGTATACATATACGGTAGCTGAGTTGTCGTCGTTTTTGATTGATGCAATAGAGTTTAACCCGTATTGATGGTTTGTTTTTCCCATGTTAACTTCGGGAATAGTCCAAAAAAGTTCTAAATTCGCAAAATCATATGAAGATGGATTATATGCAATGTTGAAATTGAATCCGGCACCTTCGTGTGTTTCATTGTTATAAACGAAGAGAGGATAGCCTCCAATTTCGAGTTGATGCATACCAACGCCTCCGATCGCTGCAGGTTTTAATTCAGAACTTGAATTAAAACCATCATCTAATGTTGCATATCCTCCGGCTTTAAATGTATATAAAGAAGGGTAGTTGCCACTGCCATCAACAATGAATTGAGTTGATGAGATAGGCAAAACCCAAGGGGTACCGCCGGTTTCTCCGGTAGTAGGATAGAAACTATTTGCAACAGTAGATGCTGTGGTCCAAGTACCGTCGCTTTTACGAGTCCAACGATATATGCGATTGTTATTTGTGGTAATAGATGAGTTTTTAGATGAAGCAGCCCAAATCTCTCCTCCAGTCTTAGTGATGTCGCCACAGGCATTTATATAGTCGAAGCGTAAATTTTCAGCACCATAAGAGAATATTTGGGTTGTTTGGCCTGTTGATATATCAACTGTGCAGACTGTTGCGGGAATCTTAGATGAAGTCCCCATTGATACTACGCACAAATTATTTCCACCATCAACAAATATACCATTAGCGCCATATTCACCGGTGACGCAAGCCCCGGTTAGAGTAATTTGGCGAATGAAATCACCGGTTTTGCCGTTGAATTCTAATAAATATAATTCTGATTTACTTGCTCGATATGTGAAATAAATATTGCCATTATAGGCAGTCATTGAACGTTTATTGTCGCCGGTGAGTTGGGTGGGGAGATTAGAAATATTGTAATTCCAAAGTTCTTCAATTGATAAATCGCCTGTTGTTGATTCTTTATAAGGACTTGTGAATGTTCTAACCTCAGAGGTTGCGGAAATGTAATTTTCGCATGAGGCTTTTACTCTCCAATAATATTTAGTTTCGCTTGCGAGGTTGAAGTTTGATGAACTATAGCTTGTCGCAGTTGTAGTTGTCGAGAATGAGATATTATCAAATGTCGATGTCTTTGATAATTCGAGGGTATATGTTGCGCCTTCAACTCCAGTCCAAGAGAAGTCGAATCCTTCTTCGGGTTTGGCATCATTGATAGGAGAGTTGAGCGTGATAGGTATATCAGGCAATGAAATGCGATAAGCAGCAAGCCCGTTTTTAGGAGCATAAAGGAATACCGTCACACTACCATCATTATTGTTTATTGCCACCGGTTGGTCAAGATTCCACGAATGTACGGTTGGTCCCAATTTGTTTTCGGGAACCGATTTCATAAATTGAAATTGAGCGAAATCAAAGTTGTGTTTGTTTGCAACAATAGAGAAGCTATGACCACCTCCGTTATTGTTGTCGTCAACATATATAAATAATGGTGTTGAACCTATAGTGATTGAGTATGTGCCATTATAGTTTGTATTAGTTGGTTGAATTGCCGCGTTGTTGGCAAAACTATTATCGAGGGTTGCATTTCCTCCACTATTAAATGTGTATAAGGTGGGGTGAGTAGAAGCTCCGTCAACAATGAATTGAGAAGACGATATGGGTTGAATTGAAGGTGCATTACCTAATGACGTGGCATCAGAAGGATAGTAGCCATTTATTGTTGTTGATTCTTCTGTCCAAGAGTCATCGCTATTGCGAGTCCATCTAAACACTTTGTCGGTAGTTGTCGCTGCCCATATTTGACCACCTGTCTTGGTTAAATCCCCAAATGCATTGGCATAGTCGATGCGATAGCGAGAAGATGTAAGTTCCGCTTCAAATATTTTTGTCGTTTTACCGGAAGAAATATCAACAGAGCACACTGTTAGAGGTTTTGTCTCAGTGGTTACGGTTAGGCTACTGATATAAAGATTTCCGGCACCATCGGCAAAAATACAGTTGCCCGGTTGATAATTCCAACCTGCAATGTTTCCGGTTGTAGATGTGTAAATATCTCCACTGAGAGATATAGTTTTGATATATGCACCAGTTTCTCCGTTAAACTCTAATAGCGAGCAATCTGTTTCGCTTGCACGCTCGAGGATATATACATTGCCGTTATATGCAGCCATCGAGCGGGCGCTAACACAAGCATTAAGCTCTTCAGGGAAATTACCGGTGTTGACTGATTTAATCCATTTTTCTTCAATGGTCAATCCGTCAACAGTTTCACCTTCAACTTTAGGCGTTATGAATGATGCGTAATCCGAAACCGATGATTGGTAGCCGTCTCTTGAGGCCTTGATACGCCAAAAATATGTTTTTCCACCTGTAAGTGATGTTGTGGGGATTTCATAACTTGTGGCAGTAGTGGTTGTAGAAATTAAAATATCGTTGAATGACGAATATTCGGCAAGTTCAAATGTGTAACTTGCACCATCTATTCCTTCCCAACTAAAAGGTATTGTTTCGGTGTTGATAGTGCTGGTGTTTTCGGGGGTAAGCAGGGTTATTGCGATTGTGGGACGGGTTTCCATCGTAAAACTGCGAATCTCGCTCCATGCTGAGTTGTAAGATTCTTTTGATGCTATTACGCGCCAATAATAAGTCTCTCCGTCGGTTAAGTCAGCTGTAGAAAAAGTTATATTTTTTGTTGTGACAACTTGTTCGATTAGTGGGGCTGTAAAATCCTCGCTTGTGCTGATTTGGAATGTGAAAGAGGTCCCATCGCTTGTCCAGCTAAAAGTGTTGTCGCCAAATGGCAACATGCTTGCTGTTGCAGGCGAATTCAATGACAATGAAACGTTGCCAAGATTAGGTGCATTTAGTGTGGCGGCTTCCCACTCACGGCCAAATCGGTCAACGATTGTTACTGCATACCAATATGATGAAGATGAGTAAGATGATACATCAAAACTATTGTTATATGTAATATCAAGGAGATAATCGGCTTTATATCCGCCATCGTTGGTGTGGATTGTTGATTTAGCATCGTTTGCACCAGTATTTAAGGGGATTGCATATACAGCATATCTCATGGGTATATTTGATAAATTGTATCCTGTTACGCTCATATTTTTAGCTCCCCATGATAGAGTTGAACCATTTAGAGCCATGTCGTCAACTGTTCCGGGGTTGACAATGATTGTTTCTTCATCGGAACGAACGACTTTAGGCGTTAATGCATAGTGTTGATATAGGTTTTCTTTTAAGTAATCTCCCAATCCAGAAGTTCGAGGGCCATTTATAAAGCCGGCTGAGTAGAATACTTCTCCGGGGTTAAAGTCGGCTGATGAGTTTCTAACTTGTGCGATTTGATTAAATCTCTCGGTGTAATCGCTAGAATTATTATTCCATGTACTAGTGCTACCTGCAATGTCATGGCTGATGTAACATTGAACACCATATGTGGCCGCTAAATTATTCCACCATTCACATAGAGGATTGAAAGGAGCTGATTGATGATTTGTTGTCCAATATAATTGGGGAGATATATAGTCGATATATCCATCAATAATCCAAGCACAAGGGTCGGCAAAAATGCCATTGTATTGATATCCATTTGAGGATATTTTTGCCGGTTCGATGCCGTGAGCCTTTGCTCCAACATTTGCTATACCGGCAGGAGCGATACCAAACTTTACATATGGTTTTTCGCGTTGTATCATATCGAATGCTAACTTCACAGTTTTATTCACATTGTCGCGACGCCAATCGCCCATATTCATAGTCCCACCTGAGTTTATGTAGCTTTGGTATTGCGGATAGTCACCGACATCTATAGTTGAAGGTATGCCGTTTGGATAAAAATAATCGTCCCAAACCAGACCATCAATGTCATAATTTTGAACGATTTCTTTACAAACATTTTCCACAATATAATTGCGTACATCTTCAATACCTGGGTTTAGAACTGATGTGGTTGATGTGACATCTCCATTTTCATCGGTCGCTGCATATGTAATAATCCAACCATTATTACGAAGGGTCATGTCCTTTGTTGTGCTATATAGGGTGGCACTTGTGCAAAAACGAAATGGATTGACCCATGCATGACATTCCATGCCAAATTCATGACACACTTCAACGCAATATGCTAAGGGATCCCAATTGCCATAAGGAGCGGTTCCACGAGCTCCGGTCAATGCCGATGACCAAGGCTCGTAGCTCGAATTATACATTGCATCACACATGCTTCGTACTTGAAAGTTTACAGCATTAAATCCTGATGCTTTCAGTTTCTGAATCATATTGCGAAGATATGTCTTTTGATTGTCCCTTACCGTAGATGTGGTGCCAGTATATGCACTTCCTGCATCGTTTTTAGGCCAATCGAGATTCCATACGGTAGCCAACCAAGCAGAGCGCATCTCGCGTTTAGGGTAGGTGTCGGCGATTGAATTTTTGGTGGAAAAAAAGAGTATAGAGAGGAGTAGAATTAGTTTAATTGCAAATTTTTGCATGGTATATATTTAGTTATATTTAGTTTTATGTTAATTAAAATGCAAAAATATGCTCATTCGTGCATAAACACTATGAGTATATTCATATGCAAATATAAGAAAAAATGAAAAATTTGCAAAAAACTGAAATAATGTTATTAATCATTAACACAAAGGTAGAATATTTATATAGATAAAAGAGTGTAATATGTTAAATAAATTAACGCGGCTTGTGATGAACTCCTATTTAATGCATAGAATGATGTGTTAAAGAATATAATTGAAAATGAATATTTATAATATAGCAGAGGAGTTATGCATTTTTATACATAACCCCTCAGTTGCGAATTTATGAGGCTTTTTATTTGCCTACGAAGATATGATTTCCGGCAGAGTGGGCGGTGATTTGAGGTGCATATTGGCTTTGAATTGTAGCGATGCCCGATGCAAATTCACCCTCGTTATTTACATACATATCATAAGTGAGTAGATATGTGCCTTTAGGGAGATTTGTCACGAAAATATTTGTGGCTTCATCTCGGTTTTCGCGATAGAAAAATATACCTTCGGCAAATATAGGTTTTGGCAATTGTTCGGTAGGTTCGAAACAAGCGGCACGTTCATCGGTAATCGTGACATAGTCAATGTCGCGTTTAGCTTTGATGGTGAGTTGTATTTTTATTAAATCTCCCACTTTGTAATCAGTGGCGATAATCCATTTATCTCCAACCTTTTTCAGTAAAGTTTTTTCGATAGAGATGTCATTGCCGGCCACTGCTTTAATGTCGGTCATGTCGGCGTTAAATTGGCGGTATACAGCACCCCATGAAGGATATTCGCCATGTTTGGCAATGGTGAGATTCTTGCCCGAAGGCGCAAGGGGAGAAATGTCGGTTTTTACATATCCGGTGATGTTGTCGAAACGAGTAGGGGTGATGCTTTCATCGTTGAGCAATATTTCGCAACCCAACGATGGTCGAGTCCAACGTGTTCCGGTGTTGAGCAGTGTGTATATTACATAACTTGTTGCCGATGAGTTGCCCCAGTCGTTAGCTTCTTTGTTGATAATGAGCCATTGACGCATTTTGTCAATATCTTTGTTGTTGGGTGTTATTTGGTGATATGCGTCCAATATGTTGGCGTGCGAAAGAATTTTATCGAAATCCCATGAGTCGTTTTCAATCGTAGGCCACCACATGCCTTTTGATTGCGAGGTTTGTGCGAATTCGGTAACCGAATTCAGTATTTCGCGAGCGGTGGAATTATAGCCGTTATTATTGAGTATTATTGCCGATGTGGCCTTTTTTACAAGCGAATATTGCTTCCAGTTTCCCACGATTTGTTGAATAGTAGCATTGGTTACTTTTTTTGCGGCTGTAGATTGCTTGTATTCGGGGAACATGTCGCGAATAAATACATACATACTATAGTCGCCTTTGGGATATTTTTTATATAGTTTCACATATTCGGCATCAATGTATTTTAATGCATTTTCGGTCATGGAGTTTAGATCCTTGTTGTCGGGAAGGAAGCCGAGTTTTTTCATGTGTCCAATTTTCTCAAGAATAGAGAGTGTTGCCCATGTTGATGCTTTGTCACACTCGGCAATCCAAGCCCAACCGCCACCGGAGCGTTGTAATGTGGCAAGTTGATGAATATTTTTGTCGATAGCGGTTTTGTTGCTTTTTTTGTCGAAAAGAAGCGATAATCGAGCCATTCTCTCGGTGTCGTTTTCGGCATTTTGCACCCAAGGTGTGGCACTCAAAAGCATATTTTTGAGGTCTTGGTTGCGGCTGAGCATCGACACGAGTGTGGAGTCGCTCTTATCGGAGTGCTGCCATTGATATATAGCATTGGCTATTTGTGGATTTTGTCGCACAATACCATCGGCTATTGCCGCCGAATAAATAGCCATTGCCGCTGAAGTAGAGGTGCGTGATTGATTTTTATTAAGCCCCGGCAATGCTGTAACGGCATACCATGTGGGATTTTCACAAAATTCGAGCGTTACACGCGCGTCGGCGGGCATTGTGGGGAGTGTTTGAGTATAACTTTTTTCGTCAATACCCATATAGAATGTTGTTGCTTCAATCACCGGTGATGACGCCGGAAGAATCGGTATCAATGATTGTTCACCATCACCAAAATTGTTGCAATATGATTTAATGCGGTAGCCTATCATGGTTGCATCAATAGGGGCCTTGATTTCGATTGATGCTAATGTAGATTGTGCGGCCTCAATTTGATCAATTTGACGATAGGTTGAGATTATTTTAGAGGTAGATGGGTCGAATAGCTCGATGATGGTAGTGATTGTCAAAGTGCTATCGCTATTATTCATCACCGAGGCTTTGATAGTTGCTTTGTCGCCATTGCGGAGGAAACGAGGCATATTAGGTTGCACCATTATAGGTTTGTTGGCCAACACTTCGCGTGCGAAGTGGGCTACATCCAAATCTTTGTTATAGGCAATGGCGTTGAATAGCCATGTGGTGTTGGCATTGGGTACGGTAAATGAGTATGTTAAGTTCCCGAGAGTGTCGGTGGTGAGCATTGGACGGAAGAATGCCAATGGTGTTTCATTGTCGCGCAATGTGATGTTAGGCGAATTTGAATCATCCGGAGAGTCGGACACTGATTGTACGGCGTAACATACTTTTTTGCTCGCAACCACCTCTCCAAGAACTTCAGAGTTGTCTTCTGCTATCTCCTCTTCGGCAATTGCATATTGCTCAATAGAGCTGTTTTTTGAACGACCTGATGAAGAGAGGGCTCTAACGTAAATATTTCCTGTATAGCGTCCGGCTAATAATGGATAACCATATGTGTTGAATTTAGGCTCCATAACCGATGTGCAATATTTCAAGATGGGATTTCTATAATATGAGCTATAAGAATTGTTATAAAACGCCGGACTGCTGATGCTGGAATAATGCGGTGGAGTATAGAAGTGTAAATTGAAATTATGCGATTCTAATTTTTCGATAGCGAGAGAATACATATCCATCAATACTGCTGATTTAGAACCATTTCTGTTTGCGTCAGTAATGCTGAAAACCCATTGTTCTTCACTTCCGGGAGTGATTTTGTCGCGGAATGATTCTGCCGATATTTTAAATCCTTTATTGGCACTTGCTCTGTCTATTTGGGCGGAAACGTAATAAGATTTATAATTGTTTACTGCGATTAATTTCATCGAGGCTTCATTTACCCCTTTAGGTAATAGAATGCGCGATTTGTGAATGCCGGCTTTGGCTTTTATCCAGCGTTGGTCATAAACTTTATTGTCGTCATAGAGTACATATAAAATGTCGCCGTCGCTAAATGTTGAACCATAATAAAACTCAACCGAATTATCTTTTGTGATGGTGTATTTGTCGCGATGTAGCCATAATCCGTTGTTGATAGGGGGTAGTGCGTCGGTCAAGCGATATAAATTGATTTTAACAGTGCTGGTATCGGTTGCTGTGGGCGCGATTGAATGTAGTTTGATGTTATATTTGCCACTTGCGATATCGCTCCAGTCAACTACCGGATTTGCCGATGAGAATGACCCGCTTTTTACAATGTCGTTATCATTGTTAATGATAGAATAGTGTATGCTGCCATCTACCGAATTACCCGATAATGAGCATAATTTTATGTTGAGTTTCGTGTTTTTCGAAACCTCAATAGGGAATCCTTCCAAACCGTAATAAAAGATATAATACGATTTTCCGTTGGTGAATGTTTTATTTGCGCTTTGACTTTCTCCGTTAGGAGATGTTGCGATGATTTCGGCTTTGAAGATAGCTTTGTCCCAAGGCTGACCATCTATGAGTTTTTTAGGAATGCTAAATGAGAATTTGCCATTAAAATCGGTTGTGGTGGTGTCGTTGAGAACGGTTGTGAATGACTGATGGGAATAGAATTGATATTCCCGAGAGAGTAGATTGAGATGTATGGTGGCATCGCTTAGTGCAAAACCTGAGAATGAACGCACTTCGCCACTTATGATATATTCGCCGTTTTCTCGTTTGTCTACATCGAGGTTTTTTACCTCAAATGTAGGTAATTTATAGTCGCTAACCATGAAAGAGCTCTTTGCTACCTGGCGATTAAATCTACCTATGATATTTATTGAATAGTTGCCGGTGAGACGATCGGTGGGAATGGCGAATTTCCCTTCAATGCGACCAAACTCATCGGTGGTGGCGATAGCTGTGTCAATTTGCATATAGTTGGCATCGCGGAAGATTACCGAGAATGTTCTATGTGCGGCAAGTTTTCGAGTGTCTCCTTTTGTGCTATAAATTACGGCACTCCAAGCAGCTGTGTCGCCTTGATGATATAACGGCAAAGAGGTGAAACATGACCCGCGGTCGACCCATGTGGTGTCGGAATAGGTTTTTGAAAGGAAAAAAAATGAATTTGGCGCATATTTGTCGTCACCCTTGCTTATTGTATAATAGTATTGAGGGGCGTTCTGTTGTTTTAAATTTATGATGCCGTTTTTCGACGATTTAGTCGTGAGTATGGGTTTGTTTTTTGCAATATAATGTGAATCCTCATATATGTTAATGTCGGCATTGCTTACAACATTCCCCGACTTTGCATTTACTACCCATATGCGAGGATTTTTAATCCTGTCGGAAGAGAAACTTGTGAACTCGGAGCAATATAGAATCTCAAGAGAGGTTAGATTTTTTGTGGATTTGTTGTTATAAGCAATAATTGAGTAATAACCGGGCTGAGAAATTGTTGCGTTGATTGTGTCAGTGATATTAAAAGGAATCTCTTGGTCGTAAACACGTTCGATAGTTTTATAAACCACCGGTTTTGCTCCTTTAGGGAAGGAATATGTGCGTCCCGATTTTATGTTGTCGGGAAGTCTTAAAATGTCAATGGTTATTGATTTGCTATTGGTATTCCTGAGAATGATGTGGAGAGTGTCGTTGGGTGCGATTTGAGGGCAATAATTGATTTCAATATTTTGATTTTCAATGGTGTTGATGATATTTTCTATCTCGCAATTCCCACTAAATGCAGGGAAACGTTTGAGTCGGTTTTTAAAGAGATTATAGAAGTGCGCCCGTTTGGAATATATATATTCCCCGCTATTTTCCCATTGATAAATTAATGCCAATGATGCATATTCCGATTCGCTATAAGTGTCATATAGGTCTTGGACTGCTTTATTTCGTTGGGTTATGATGGAATTGGAGTCGTCGTCAAATATGGTCGGTTGAGAGTCATAAGTGTCATCGATGCGCATTAAGTCCCAGTAAATCAACGGTGCAGTGTCGCTTATGTGAAATGATAAAATATTCTGATATAATGAATTTATGCGATGAGCGGCCGGGTTTGTTTCGCTGATAGGGGTGGATAGGAATTCGTTAAGAGGGAGTATGCCATTAGAGGCGGTTACGTCGGAAAATATAGAGTTGATATATTTAATTTCGCATTGGATTATAAAATCATATAGCGTGGGGTAGTATCTGAACGTGAGGTTGTTATGTGTGATAATGTCGCTATAATCACTTAATTTTGCCTTTTTGAGAGCGTCGGCGTCTTTTAATGCTTTATCGCATAACATTAAAACTTTGTTTTCAAAATCTTTTTTGCTCCATTCTGTGATGTCTGAAGGAGACTCTGAATCGATAACGGCGCGTTGGTCAACCGAATGCCTTTTGGTTGTCTCATAATAATTGCAATAAATTTGGCATAAAAGAGCGTTTAGCAATGCCTTTGAGCAAGGATCTTTCTCTTTGGTTATTACTTGTTCTACTTTTGTTATTATCGATTGAGTGCTGTCGCGATTGATCAATCCTTGAGCTACAGTGTATTCGATAAGTGATTTTATCACCAATTTGCCATCTCCGTTTTTTAGGGCGACATCAAGGTTGGT
The DNA here is from genome assembly GCA_017399915.1 of Muribaculaceae bacterium. Taxonomy (GTDB): domain Bacteria; phylum Bacteroidota; class Bacteroidia; order Bacteroidales; family Muribaculaceae; genus RGIG4079. The sequence goes on along the minus strand of JAFQAS010000049.1, from coordinate 3,373 downwards.
CTCGGCTTGTTGCGATACTTTTTGAGGAAAAGCAAAGTCGGGTTTGCTATTGTTGGTCGACGCAAACGTATTGGTCGCAAATAATGCGATACATAAAATAAATAATTTGATAGCGTGATTCATAACGTGAAGTGTTGTTGTAAAGTGAAAACGGATTTTAAGGAAGATATTAGCCCCTTAAAATCCGTTTGTGTTATAGAGAGAATGTATATGAGAGAACGGTAAGGGGCTATTTTTTAGACCCTTTGCCTTTTCCGTCTTTACATTTGTGATGTCTTTTCATTAGCTCGTTGGCAAATTTTCGCTCAGCCTTTTTCAATAAGAATAGCTGTTTGCTTGAAAGCACCGACTTGAATTGAGTGAAATATTTTAGTTCAATGTCACATTCCTTGTTTTTAAGCTCGATAATGGCACGAGCGGCATTTTCATATTCAAGGTCGGTAGCTTTGCCCGACGAAACTTTTTTGTCTAATTGACGGGTTTCGTGTGTTACTTTAAATATTTCATCTTCCATCTTGTCGTAGAGAGGGAAGAATTTGGTTTGTTGCTCATCGGTCAACCCCAATTCTTTAACAAGAAATTGGTGCTTATATTCGCGCATTTTTTCAAACCATTCTTTTCTGTTTTTGCCACCTTTAGCCTCCATTTGGCAGAGGGGGGCAAATAATGATAATATTAGTATTAATGTAATGTAACGTTTCATAATAGAGGGGGTGTTTAATTTTCGGTATCAAGATTAGTTATCTCTTCGGAGTCAATTCCTTCTTCATACATTGACTCCATTATAGAATATTCATTCATATCTTCGTAGCAATATTCTTCGATAAATGATTCATCGGTGATAGCTTCGGCTACGATTTGTTCGGCTGATTGATCGGTTTGTAATGATGCACCGGTAGAGATTAAATCAACCATTTTTACCATACACCATATGCCGGCAAACATTGCCACAAGATACACAAATGGTCTAATGCGTTGCCAGGTTGTAACCGGCTTAGTGATAATCGCTTCTTCCTTTTCGGGAAGTTTCTGCATCATTTGTTCGGCGAAGTCGGCAAAGTAATTTTCAGGAGTGGTCATTCCCGAGCGGCGGTTCACTTTGTCTAATATGTTCTTATCTTCGTTCATGTGCTGAAAATACTTATTTCGTTATATGTGACTTGAATTAATGAAAATGGTTTAATCGCGATCCTTAAAAAATTGTTCAATTTTTTTAACGGCGAGGTGATACGACGCTTTTAATGCGCCTACCGACGTGCCGAGAATCTCCGACATCTGCTCATATTTCATTTCGTCGTAATATTTCATGTTGAAAACTAATCGTTGCTTTTCAGGTAGAGTTGCAATAGCTTTACGAAGTAGCAATGCGAGCTCGTCGCCATCGATAAACTCATCGGCCTCGATGGTGTTGATCAAAAACGACTCTTCATCATCGAGTGAGATGTTTTGGCGTTTACGCTCACGCTCAAGGAAAGTGATGCTTTCGTTGATGGCGATCTTATATAGCCATGTCGACAATTTAGCTTCGCCACGGAAATGCTCAATCGACCCCCATGCTTTCATGAATGTGTTTTGCAACAGGTCGTTGGCATCATCGTGGTTGTTGACCATGCGACGTATTTGCCAGTATAGAGGTTCGCTATATCGTTTTATTACATCTCCAAAAGCCTCGCGACAAGTCGATGGCTCGCGCAATCGAGCCACTAACTCAAGGTCATCTTTTGGTGTTTCTTTACCCATAAATGGAATGAATTTCAATTTTAAGCCGTAAAATTAAGGAAAGTTTTTCAAATTAACACTACAATACTCAAAAGATTAGTATTTGTTTGGATTTTATTACAAAAAAATCCCATCGCATCAACATTGCTCATCGGTCATTATAGGGTTGTAATGTCACAAGGGGCATTAGCGACCTTAAGGACACTAAAGACGTCAAAGCCGGGAGGGGGTTAAATTTAAGTCATAATTCATAATTCATAATGCATAATTAACTCGGTCTGGCCTCGTTGAGCCCTTCGGGGTTCATAATTTTCACGCGTCAGCCCCTAACACTCCTCCTGCCACGCAGAGGATAGGAGGAACAATAGAGCCAATGAGGGCAGCAACTCTCCTCTTGTTTTTCGCAGAAAAATAGTAGGAGTACCCCGAAGGGGGGAGGTGGTTAAATTTAATTCATAATTCATAATTCATAATGCATAATTAACTCGGTCAGGCCTCGTTGAGCCCTTTGGGGTTCATAATTTTCATCGCGTTAGCCCAACTCTCCTCCTGCCACGCAGTGGATAATAGGAACAATGTAACCAATGAGGACAATAACTCTCCTCTTGAAAATTACAGAGTAATTTTTAGGAGGAGTACCCCGAAGGGGGGAGGTGGTCAGAACTTGATTATAGCCGAGTGCAGCCCATTGAAGACATAGTCAGTACCCCGAAGGGGGGAGGTGGTTAAGTTAATTATAAATTATGAATTATGAATTAAAAAAACATCTTATTGCATTTAATTAACTATTGACCGTTACTTTTTAAATGATTTTCTATATCTTTGCGAAAAGTAACTCTATCTAACCTCGAAAAGTGACGTTGCTTCTTCGCTAAAAGATTGATTGTTAATATAAATATGTTGTATATGAAAAAACTTACTCCTCAATTCCGCGCAATTATAATAATCGCATTGATTATAACTGCCTCCCTCCCGGCATTTGCCTATGACTACAAAAAAAATGATATATACTATACTATTATTGATAAAGAAAAGAAAACAGTTAAAGTGACTGATTGTGCCAAGAAAAAACGTGAGATTGTTATCCCAAATTCAATAAAAATAAATGGGATTTCATATTCGGTAACAGAGATTGACGACGAAGCATTCGATTATAGAGAAAAGTTAAAATCTGTAGTCATTCCCAATTCCGTGACTAAGATTGGCGACAGGGCGTTCTCTTATTGCACCGGCTTGACCTCGGTAACCATCGGCAATTCGGTAACCACGATTGGCGAGGATGCGTTCTGGGCTTGCGACGGCTTGACCTCAGTTAATATCACCGATTTATCTGCATGGTGCAAGATCGATTTTGGTGGTTTTTATGCAAATCCACTATATTATGCAAAGAAACTTAAACTTAATGGCAAAGAAATAAAAGATTTAGTAATACCTAATGATATTACCTCGATTGGCGACAGGGCGTTCTCTTATTGCACCGGCTTGACCTCGGCAACTATCCCCAATTCAGTAACTACGATTGGCTCCTCTGCGTTCTCTTCTTGCGCCGGCTGGACCTCGGTAACCATCCCCAATTCCGTAACCACGATTGGCTCCAGGGCGTTCTCTTATTGCACCGGCTTGACCTCGGTAACCATCCCCAATTCGGTGACCT
>JAFQAS010000048.1 GCA_017399915.1 Muribaculaceae bacterium | reverse complement strand
TGAAAACTTGTTCTATGCTCTTGCCTCTGACGGGTGGTAAAACCTCAATCGAGAAGGCTGTGTCGTGGTCTGCACGCAAAAAATCTGCAACACTCATAACCTGTGATGTTTAGTCCTAACACGCAAAGGTACATAGTTGAATTCAAAATTCATAATTCAAAATTCAAAATTGAGAGATTCAACGTGGGAAACAATATGAGATTTATAATCTCTATTATACAAAAATCAGGCTGCCAACTTTGGGGTTGCGCAGCCTGCATAGTGGGGTTAATCCTCGTCGTCGAGTTGGAAAATATCTTCAACCGATTTGCCGAATATTTTGGCCATCTTCAAGGCCAGCACCGTTGAGGGTACGAATTTGCCGCTCTCGATGGCGTTGATGGTCTGACGGCTGACGCCCGCCGCCTCGGCCAATTGTTGTTGGGTCATTCGCACTTCGGCTCGTGCGACTCGTATCTTGTTATTCATTTTCGGTTGCTTTTTTTACTTGCCATATCTTCCAGCGGAAAACCACCATAAAAATAAGCAAAATTGTAAACATATTATAAAGCATAACATTCAAGAAATCCAAATCGTATATTAGGAGTGAGCAAACGATTAGGATTGCATAGTTGATGTAGAGTGCTGTGAGCAGGGAGTTAAGGCGCATTTGTCCGGTCATCTCATCTTCGACCTCTTCGCGTGAGCAGGTTGCAAGTATCGCTCCGATTGAGATGCCGATGATGGCGATGTTGTTGAACAGATAAGAGTCAGTGTTGTCGGTAAACAAAATGTAGGCTCCGATTGCGGCCGAAATGGCAAAGATAATCCAGCCGATACGCTGAAAACTGTGTGGAAAAAGGAGTGTCTTCATAGTTTGATTGTTTTAATTGTTGTTTGATTTGTGTTTAGAAAATTGTAATAGTTGATTGAGGGTTATAATTTGAATTCGCGGCTTTGGCGGCGCAGATTTCGCATCTTACGCTCGAAACGGCCATAATACAATGCCCAAATAATGAATGGTGCGAGTATGGGATCGTCGTGGGTGATGGTGGGTGCGTAGTCGGTAACACACGTTACAACGATGCGTGCCACAACCCAAACCAGCAATACCAAGTAGCAGATCTCCTTGAGTGTTTCACCTCGCAGAGCGGCAGTCATCTCGTCCTCGACCTTCTCGCGTGAGCAGGTAATCAGGAATATAGTCAGATATAGTACGATGCTGATGGCTCTTTGCCAAACCGATATGCTCAGTGAGTCGATTGTAACATCACCCGAGGCTATAGAGTTTTGGGTGAAAATTATTGAGGCTACCAATGCGACCAGTACGAGCAGAAGCATAACTTGTCCCACGATTTTGAATGGGTGGGGTAGAAGCCAGTTTTTGACCAAGCCTTTGATGCGGCCAATTAGGCCAGGTGATAGGTGTTGTTTCATAGTTTCTTGTCGTTTTTTATGTTTAACAGAGTTGATTGTTATTAATCACAATGCAAATGTAAAGCAAACTTTACAAAAAGACAAATAATTTTGACAAAATTTTTCACCTGCAAAAAATTAGGGGACTATTAAGTCCCCTAAAAAATTTGGCATCATAGTATATAATCTTCTGAAATTAGTCGCTATATTTTTTTATAGAATTCGGGGCTAAAACATATATATTAATATGGAATTTTATATCTTTGTGATAATGAATCGCTTAATAGCGACGAATCTTTCATTTCTTGTCATTCGATGAGTCCAGTGAGGCTTTTTTTGATGGGAATGGATGGAAAATCAGTAGTAGGAAATAAATATAATTAAGTGAATATGAAGAAAATCCTGTGGTTGGCCGCTTTGTCGGTGGCGTTTGTATCTTGTCTGAACATTGGCAATAAAAGTGAGGGAAATAGATTGGAAGGCCAGGTGGCCGACGAGGTGTTGGCCGATAAATCCGGGGATTTATCCAAACAAAAGGGTAATCTAGCAGATAAGGATTCATCTAAAATCGAGCTATATACGGTGGCAGCTCCCGACAAATACACCTGTTGGCCTCGAATTGGCAAAGTTGGGGGTAGGTTGGTCAATGCATATGTGAAGGCATTGCAGCACAACGATCCTCATAATGGTGTTGGTGCAATTTACGCTTCTACATCAACTGATGGA
>JAFQAS010000047.1 GCA_017399915.1 Muribaculaceae bacterium | reverse complement strand
TTGGACTCTTTATTCTATCAAACTGAAATTAGAGATAACATCATAATTATGGAGAACGACTCAATAATTTGGAATGGAGAAGTTTTTTGTAAACAAAAATAGGACTTATGTTAATTCCATGCTCTATATCATATCAACATAGCACCGACCTTCGTAAATATATCGGGGCTTTTGAGATTAGCGGTTCTACTTGGCGTGTGTATCACGATGCCGGGCACACCGATTTGAACGCCACTTCGGGGGCATTGACGCATCGATATTATGCGTGTGGCGATTATAAATAACATAAGGGCTGTATCAAATAAATGATACAGCCCTTATGTGTTATATTCGTCGATGATTTTATATTGACAGACGGCGAAGTGTGTTAAGCAATTCGCTATTGATAGGTTTATCGTTTTTGATAGCCTTGCTAAATGGCACATAAACGATTTCGTCGTTCTTCACACCAATCATCACGTTGCGTTGATCGTCGAGAAGCGCATCAATCGCAGCAGCCCCCATGCGCGATGCAAGAATACGGTCTTGAGCCGTTGGCGAGCCACCTCGTTGCAAGTGACCGAGAATCGACACTCGCACATCATATCCGGGATATTCGTTTTTAACACGTTCGGCAAGAGCCATCGCACCACCGGTTACCGGACTTTCAGCCACCAACACGATTGATGAGTTTTTGCTCTTACGGAACCCGTTTTGAATCAATTCAGCCAACTGGTCGACCTTTGTAGAGATTTCAGGGATAATAGCCGCTTCGGCACCCGATGCGATAGCACCATTAAGCGCCAAGAAACCGGCATCGCGCCCCATAACTTCGATAAAGAACAAACGCTCATGAGAGGTAGCAGTGTCGCGAATCTTATCGACACATTCCATAATAGTGTTAAGAGCCGTGTCGTAACCTATTGTGAGGTCGGTGCCATAAAGGTCGTTATCGATTGTTCCGGGAAGACCGATGATGGGGAAATTAAACTCATTAGCAAAGATGCGGGCACCGGTCAACGAACCATCACCACCTATCACCACAAGAGCATCAATGTCGTGTGAACGAAGGGTGTCGTAAGCCAACTTGCGGCCTTCGGGAGTGGTAAACTCCTTACAACGAGCCGTCTTGAGGATAGTACCCCCCATTTGTATGATATTCGACACATTTTGCGTCTTAAATTCCACAATTTCGTTGGTAATCATACCCTTGTAGCCACGATAGATTCCTTTCACTTTAAATCCACCATATATCGCCGAACGGGTCACGGCACGGATTGCCGCATTCATACCGGGAGCATCGCCCCCCGATGTAAGAATCCCTATACATTTAATTTCTGCCATAATTGTTTCGTTTTTATTGAATCACAAATATATGCAAAGATAACACAAAAAAATTCATATTTCACAATTCTCAACTCATAATTAAATTTAACAATGCTATTTTTTCGCAATTCAATGGCATTGTTGTGGGTTTATGTATTAAAAAAACACTATCTTTGTAGCCAATAACAAACGGTGAATATGCTCAAGAAACTATTACAATATGGCGTGCCTTTAATCATCAGCATCGGGTTGTGCTACTTGCTTTTTACCGGCATTGACTTCAATGAGATGATTGAAACCATTCGCAATGAATGTAACTTTTGGTGGATAGGGCTGGCATTGTTTATCAGCCTGTTCTCACACTTGTTTCGTGCCATGCGATGGCGCATTCAACTGCGTGCGCTCAATATTAATGCTCCCCTTGTGCCATTGGTATACAGCATCTTTGGCACATATGCCGTCAACCTCGTGTTTCCTCGTTTGGGCGAGGTGTGGCGCACCACATATATCTCCCAACGACAAAATGCATCATTCACAGCTGTTTTCGGCTCAATGGTGGCCGACCGCATGGCCGACACCGTAACGGTGCTCGTGCTCACACTCTCAACATTCCTCCTTGCGAGCGGAGCTATCACGCAATATCTTGCACAAAACACCGCTCTATATGAAAAAGTCATAGCGCTTATATCTTCGCCATGGCTATGGGTGGCATTTGTTGCCTTTATCGCTTTGACATGGTGGATATTAGCAAAAAAACGCGACAATAAAATCGTTGCCAAAATCATCGAATTTGCCAAAGGCCTTTGGGTGGGATTTGCCGCTATCGCCAAGATGAAAGGAAAAGGGCAATGGTTGATTCTCACATTTGCTATTTGGGGCTGCTATTTCATTCAACTTTTTGTGGCATTCTTTGCTTTTAAAGAAACCACTGCAGTGGTTGAAAATCATGGGATTATAGCTGTATTGGTGTGCTTTGTGTTTTCAAGTATCGCTATGGGCGTGCCATCTAACGGCGGTATAGGACCATGGCAGTGGGCTGTAATATTTGGGCTAAGCATCTACGGACTTCCCACCAACGGCATCTCATTGGCATTTGCCAACCTCGTGCTCGGCTCACAAACAATCTTACTCATCATTCTCGGCATTTACACCTTCGCCGCAATAGCCCTCGAAAAACGCCGCAACGCCCCACTGAAAAGCTAATTAACAACCAATTGCAATATGGATCTCCCCAACGATATTTCTTTTTTTGCAATCATCAATAATAAGCAAAAAGGGCCACTCAATATCCATGAGTTGAAAACTTTAAATATTTCTCCTAAAACAAAAGTGTGGCATCAAGGCATGACTTATTGGGAAAATGCCGAAAACATACCTCAACTAAGATCTATATTCAACCCCACAGCATCTAATAATGCCATTCCTCCCGATGTGGAAAAAGCGTTGAATGAAGGGAAAAGATTATTGGCAATAAAATTCTATAAAGAAGCTACCGGCTGCACATTAAAAGAAGCAAAAGATTATATCAACCAAATTTCACCCGAAAGCATTGTCAACAAATGGATTACTGGGTGCTCGATTATCATTTTTATGATATTTCTTTTGGGCTTAACTATCACAATACTTCACTACTTTGGTGCAATGTAATACATCTCACAAATCCAACAGCCCCATAAAAACAGTAAAAATCGTCAGTGTATTGACGATTTTTACGTAAATTTAGTCAGTTGACTGACGATTTTTACACCCAGTCTAAGTAATTATCTTTATTTATCACTTGAAATTCAGCGCCTTGATATGCATTTGCAAAAACATTAGGCAACTTTGGGGTTTTCTTACCCCATTTAATTTCCATAGCAAGCAAATTTCCATCACATTCCTCAACAAGATCCAACTCCTGCTTATCATAAGTGCGCCAAAAATATTGCTCAATATATTTAAGATTGTTGTGAATATATTTACGTCGTTCACTTAAGAAATAGTTTTCCCAAAGATGCCCCACATCGTTTCGCACAGCGAGTGGTGAGAAATTATTCAGGATAGCGTTTCTCACTCCATTGTCATAGAAATACCACTTACCTGCTTTGCACACCTCTTTGCGTATATTTCGAGCAAAAGCCCCAACTCTATACACCACAAATACTTTTGACAACAAATCAAGATATCTTTCCACTGTGTTTTTACTCATGCCAAGCTGTGTGCCAAGTTCATCATAACTCACTTCACTACCCACTTGCAGAGCGATTAAACGTAACAAGTTCTGCATTTTTGATGCATTTTTGATACCATCTACCGCAAGTATATCTTTTAATAAATATGAATCAACAATTTCGCGAAGATACTCTATTCGCATATCATTGCTCGACATCGTAACCACCTCGGGATACATACCATAGAGCATTCTTTGTTCGAGATTTTGACTCATTTCAAATGGAGTTTCCACACTCGAAATTTCTTTGCAACTCAATGGTGTCAATTGAAATTTCACACTGCGCCCCACTAAAGGCTCGCCTGTTTTATTCAACAAATCAAATGAGGAAGAACCGCTGGCAATAACACTCAATCCATCAATCTCATCAACCATCAATTTCAACACACTACCTATATTAGGGATATTTTGCGCCTCATCGATAGCCACTAATTCCACTCCGTTAAACAAATGACGATAATTTGCCACCGACCTATTTGCCAACATTGATTGGACATCATAGTCCTCGCCATTTAAAAGCAACGTTTTACCTTCAAACAAATTAACCAATTCTCGCAATAAAACTGTTTTCCCTACACGACGTGCACCATATATTATAACAACCTTACCGGGCGTTATTCTTTTTGATATTTTTTCTTGTAATAATCGCTTTATCACCATAGTTGACATCTTATTTTTTGCAAATATAGTAAAAATCGTCAACACACTGACGATTTTTACGTAAATTTTGTCAGTTGACTGACGATTTTTGAATTTTTATTGATTTTCACGCTCCAAATCGAGTAGGAATTGCTTTGCATCAAGACCTCCGGCATAACCGGTCAATGAGCCATTTCCTCCCACAACTCGATGACAAGGAATGATAATCGACATTGCATTTGCCCTACATGCCGATGCCACGGCTCTCACTGCTCGTGGCCGCCCTATGCGATTGGCAAGTTGTAGATATGATATCGCCTCTCCATAAGGGATTTGTTGCAATTCTCGCCACACTCTCTGTTGAAAATCACTGCCGGCCATAACCATCGGCAAATCAAACTCACTACGTTTTCCCTCAAAATACTCCTCAAGTTGCGCTATAACACGTTCTATCAAAGGAGATTTTCCCTCTACACATTCAGCATCAAGAATCCTTGAAACACGCTCTACCACTTGCACTGCACGCAATGGCAAATCCCAATCACACAAACACACCTTCCCCTCATAGTCGCCAATAAGCAACCCTCCACACGGCGATGCATATCGCCACACTTTTATTTCCCGCTCATTACCTCCCATCAATTCATTTTTCTGCAAAAATAATATTTTTCAAGTCATAATCGGAATTATAGCCTATTAATTAACTCTATATCGTCGCGCCTCGGCAATGCAAATTTAAGTAAACTTAATTTGCAATTGCGCTCTTCCTTTTCTATCGTTGGCTGACGCCCAAGATAGGCCGCGCCTCGGCAATGCAAATTTAAGTAAACTTAATTTGCAATTGCGCTCGGCTTGCACTATCTTTGCAGTTGATTAGATAAATTGACAACAATGGGAGCTGAAAACAACTCAGAAGTGACGCTTAGAAACACTATCGAGGCGTTATCTTGCAAAGAAAATATCAAAGACGTGTGTCATCTTCGCCATCATGGCGAACCATTGCCCTCGCAGCAATCGGTAGCTCGCATTGTGGAGTTGTGTAGAGGATTGATTTTTCCCGGATTTTTTGGTGATAGCGACGTGAACCGTAACAACGTGACCCATTATGTGGGTATCCGTTGCGAGCAGTTGCGCGAAGTGCTTGTGGAGCAAATCACTGCCGGATTGTGCTTCAGTGTGAAAGAGGGAAAAATCGACCTTGCCGAAATCGCCGTTTCGGCTCAAGAGAAAGCCGACCAATTTATCGCCAATCTACCTAAATTGCGTGAATTGCTATTCACCGATGTGAAAGCGACCTACTTGGGCGACCCTGCTGCGATATCAACCGACGAGGTGATTTATTGCTATCCTGCCATTCGTGCCATAAGCAACTATCGCATCGCCCACGAATTGGTAAAGCTCGAAGTGCCCATCATTCCTCGCATGATTAGCGAACAAGCACATAGCGAAACGGGTATCGACATTCACCCTGCTGCTACTATTGGCGCCGGGTTCACTATCGACCACGGCACAGGCATTGTGGTGGGTGCAACAGCAATTATAGGCAATAATGTGAAACTATATCAAGGTGTTACCCTTGGCGCGAAAAGTTTCGACACCGATGCCGATGGTAACCCTATCAAAGGAATACCCCGCCACCCCATCATTGGTGACAATGTGGTCATCTACTCAAACGCATCTATCCTCGGACGCATCAACATTGGCGCCAACGCGGTGATAGGTGGTAATATTTGGGTTACTGAAGATGTGGCCGAAGGGGAAAAACTCGTACAAGCAAAAGCTAACAATTTTTTAAGATTCAAGCAGTGATGAAGGAAAATTTTGAAATGGTGGCGAAGACTTTCCAAGGATTGGAAGATGTGCTTGCCAAAGAACTATCCGACCTCGGAGCCGAGAACGTAGAGATGGGACGTCGCATGGTATCATTCGAAGGCGACCTTGAGCTTATGTATCGCGCCAACCTATGTTGTCGCACAGCTCTGCGCATTCTCAAGCCTATATATAAATTTATCGCCAATGATGCCGATAGCCTTTATGATATGATCAAAGAGTATGATTGGACTCAAGTGCTATCGCTCGACAAGACATTCTCAATCGACTCGGTTGTGAATTCAAATGAGTTCACCCATTCCCGTTTCGTCACTTATCGCGTGAAAGATGCTATAGTGGATTTCTTCAAAGATAAATTCGGTGCCGACAAACGTCCCGGTGTGCGTCTACAAGATGCTGATGTGATTATCAACGTGCATATCGCAGGAGATCGCGTGACTCTATCACTCGATTCATCGGGCGAATCGCTCCACAAACGCGGTTATCGCGTGGCTCAAACCGAAGCTCCCATAAATGAGGTTCTTGCCGCCGGCATTATCCTAAAAAGTGGTTGGAACGGACAATGCCCATTGGTCGACCCCATGTGTGGTTCGGGTACATTCCTTGTCGAAGCCGCGCTCATTGCTGCAAATATCAACCCCGGTATATATCGCAAAAACTTCGCATTTGAACAATGGAAAGACTTTGATGCTGAATTGTTTGACTCGCTCTACAATGACGAAAGCGAAGAACGCGACTTTGAATACAAAATCTATGGTGCCGACATTTCGCCCAAAGCGGCAGCAATCGCCACTGAAAATGTGAAAAGTGCCGGTGTGGCTAAATATGTCGACATTCAAGTGAAACCATTATCACAATGGGACGATGCTCCCGAAAATTGTATGGTAATCACCAATCCTCCTTATGGCGAACGTATAAGCTCTCACGACATGGAAGGGCTTTACTCAACCATAGGGTCCAAGCTCAAACATGTGTTTAAAGGCTCTGCTTGGATTATTGGTTACCGAGATGAATATTTCCACAAAATAGGGCTCGCTCCTTCTTCAAAAACTCCTATCCTCAACGGCGCTCTCGAGTGCGAATTACGCGAATATGTGGTGTTTGACGGCGATTATGCCTCATTCCGCAAAAGCGGTGGTCGCATCAAAGAGGTCAAAGATGTGAGAAAAGCCAAAGAATTGCCACGTCGTTTGAGCGACAAAGAATGGAAAATGGACGCTCGTCGCAAAGGCATGGGGGGCAAAGACTCTCGCGGCAAAGAAAAACGTCGTCCATCTGTCTTGGAAGAAAAATATCGTCCTAAAACTCGCCGATTTGACAAAACATCGCCTCGCAGAGACGATGAAAACTCTGAAAACCCGCTTGCAATTCGTCGTAACGAACATGCGTTGAAATCAATCACCGGACGCCGTCCGTCAATTTCAAACATCGTGAAACGCGGTTGGAAACGCAATGCCAATGGCGATGACAAATAATAATCCGTAATCTTCAATTCGATAACAACAAAACAAAATACATAAAATGGAAAAAATCAATATTCTGCTCCTCGGTTCGGGAGGTCGCGAATCGGCTCTCGCTTGGAAAATAAGTCAAAGTGCTCTTCTCAACAAGTTATACATTGCTCCAGGCAACGGTGGCACCGGTGCTTATGGCGAAAATGTGGCACTATCGCCACTCGATTTCCCCGCTATCGAAAAATGGGTGGGCGAAAACAACATCGACATGATTGTTGTGGGCAACGAAGATCCATTGGTAGCCGGAATATATGATTATTTCGAACAAAAAGATATACTCGTTGTTGGACCATCAAAAGCAGGTGCAGCCCTCGAAGGCAGCAAGGACTTTGCTAAGCAATTTATGGTAAAAAACAACATTCCCACCGCCCGCTATCAAAGCTTCACTGCCGAAACTATCGAAGATGGTTACAAATTCCTCGAACAACTTCAAGCTCCTTATGTGTTGAAAGCCGACGGATTGGCTGCCGGCAAGGGGGTGTTGATTATCGACTCTATCGACGAAGCTAAAGCGTCGTTAAAAGAGATGCTTTCGGGCATGTTTGGCGCATCATCGGCCACTGTGGTTATCGAAGAGTTCCTATCGGGTATCGAATGTTCGGTATTCGTGTTGAGCGACGGCAATGGTGGTTATCGTGTGCTTCCTGTGGCGAAAGACTATAAACGCATTGGCGAAGGCGACACCGGGTTGAACACCGGCGGTATGGGTGCCGTTAGCCCTGTTCCATTTGCCGACGAAGTATTTATGGAAAAGGTGCGCACTCGCATCATCGAGCCTACTATCAACGGCCTTATCAATGACAACATCACATATCGTGGTTTCATCTTCCTCGGTCTTATCAACGTGGGTGGCGAACCAATGGTAATTGAATATAACGTGCGCATGGGCGACCCCGAAACCGAAGCTGTTATGCTCCGCATCGATAGCGACCTCGTGGCATTAATGAAAGCAGCGGCACAAGGCAACCTCGGCGATACCGAATTGAAAGAGGATCCACGCACTGCCGTTACCGTGATGATTGTATCGGGCGGTTATCCCGGTAGCTACCCCAAAGGAAAAGTTATCACCGGTTGCGAAAACGTTACCGACAGCATTCTTTTCCACGCAGGCACAAAAATCAACGAAGCCGGTGAATTGGTTACATCGGGCGGTCGTGTGATTTCAGTAAGTTCTTATGGCAAAGATATCGCCGATGCTCTCGCAAATAGCTATGCATCAATCAACAAAGTTGACTTCGAAGGCAAATACTTCCGTCGCGATATCGGTAAAGATTTGATGAAATAATCTCTAATAATGCTCCGCGAAAGCGACATATCAGATTTTCTATATTCACGCTATTCGGTCATATTCTTTGCACTGATAGCGATAATAACTACTAACTTCGCCATGAATAGTGGCGAAGTTATTCCTATTCTCGACAATAAAGGATTGGGATTGACCACCGCTAACAATTGGATTGCTTTTGGTAAATCGTCAATGGTATTCAGCATCATTCTCAATCTTGCTATTGCCGGAGTGCTCATTTATCTCAACAAGATGTATAACGTGTTGAGAAACCCAACGGTGATTTTTGCAGGATTGTTTTTGGTGCTACAAATGCCATTCCCCGATCTCACCGGGCAGGTTTATGGTGGAACAATATTGTGTATTACCATTCTCGCTTGCGCCTTTATATTGTTCTCTACATATAGCAACCCCAATAGGCGAGCTATTTTCTTAATTTTCACGATTTTATCGATAGGCACGTTCTTTCAATACGCCTTTTTGTTCTATCTGCCGGTGATGATTATCGGGTGTATGCAAATGCGCATTCTCGACCTCAAAACGGCGATTGCCGCCACAATGGGATTGGTTACTCCTCCTTGGATTTTGCTTGGATTTGGATATATCACACTCGACAGCATTGCTTTCCCCGAATTCTCAAGCATTTTTGCCAAATTATCAACAGGAGAGGCTTGGCAAATGTTGGTTTCGATTGGTCTTTCGGTATTTGTGTGCATAGGTGCATGGGCTGCCAACCTCGTGAGAATTATCAGCTACAATGCGCAAACAAGAGCCTACAACGGATTCTTTGCGATGGTATCGCTCGTATCGGTGCTTTTCATGCTCACCGACTTCACCAACTATATCATCTATGTGCCACTACTCAACTGCTGCACAGCTATTCAGCTCGGCCACTTATTCACTATTTACCAATCACGCCGTAGCTACTTGGGAATCGTGACTGTCGTAACGATTTATTTTGGTCTATACCTATGGGCTCTAGCAGTTTAAAAATCATTATCGAACGCAATATTCCTTTCATCAAAGGGATACTCGATGATATGGCACAAGTGGAATATCTCAGTGCCAACGAGATAGATGCCAATGCCATGCGCCATGCCGATGCGCTCATTTGCCGCACACGCACCCATTGCAACGCATCTCTCCTCGACAACTCCCCCTGCTCTTTCATCGCCACCGCAACAATAGGCACCGATCATATCGACCTCGACTACTGTCGCCGTCGTGGCATCACCGTGGCCAACGCTCCGGGGTGCAACGCTCCGGCTGTGGCTCAATACGTGTTTGCCTCGTTGGCTCATGTCATCGACCGTCCCATCAACGAATACACCATAGGAATTGTGGGTGTGGGACATGTGGGAAGCATCGTCGAACGATGGGCTCAACAATTGGGCATGCGCGTGCTTGTGTGCGACCCGCCACGAGCCGAAGTTGAATACACCAATAATTTTGTGTCTTTAGATGAAATAGCACGCCACTGCGACATTATCACTTTTCATACTCCGTTGACTACCAATGGTAAATACCCCACTCACCATATATGCAGTGAGTCGTTCATTAACAGTCTTTCACATCGAGCCATCATCGTAAATTGTGCCCGAGGAGGTATTTTCGATACCGAAGCGGTGATTAAAGCCCTCGATGCCGGCAAGATTTCAAATGTGATCGTCGACTGCTGGGAAGGGGAACCAAATATCAACCCCATTTTGCTCGAAAAAGCCACCATAGCCACTCCTCACATCGCCGGATACTCACGCGAAGGTAAAATCCGTGCCACAGCTATGGCTCTCGAGGCTCTCGCTCGCCACTTCAACCTCTCAATACCCAACGTGGCGCAAGGCATTCCTATGGGAGCAGCCCAAAACGTAACATTCGATTCTATCATCAACACCTACAATCCACTCATCGACACCCGGGCGCTAAAATCATCACCCCTCAATTTCGAAGCTCTTCGCAACAACTACAACTATCGCCCCGAGGTGACTGAAATATAACCTATAGCAACTCCGGCTTTAGCAAGAAATCAAATAACCCAATATGATTATATCCATTTTCATCAATATAGGGCATTATATCATCTTTAATGATAATTATTTTCTTGAATGAATCGTTTATTCCTTTAAATGAAGCCGTTTCTTGTTGCAATTTATCTTCACCATGTATAGAATATGCCGATTGAATATAATATCTTTGATCGGCATTATTCACCACAAAGTCCACTTCAAGTTGTTTCCGTATAAATTTGCCATTTTTGTCGTGTCCGAGCATTTCCACAAAACCTACATCTACAGAATAACCTCTACATAGAAGCTCATTATAAATAATATTTTCCATTAAATGAGTTGGTTCTATTTGCCTAAAATTCAACAACGCATTCCTAAGCCCTACATCTGAAAAATAATATTTCGAAAGAGTATTGATATATTTTTTCCCTTTGATATTATACTTAATTGCTTTTTCTAACATAAACGCATCATTTAAATATGCCAAATAATTAGACAAAGTTTTATTAGAAATTGCCACATTTTTGAGACTTCTAAATGTATTTGATAGTTTTGTCGGATTAACAGGTGCACCTATCGACGATGCGACAATTCTAAGAAGTTCTTCAAACTCAATCCTATTTCTTATCTTATATCTATCAATTACATCATTAATATAAACAGTATCAGCCAAATTCTGAAGATAATCTTTTTTATCTTTAACAGTTTTCATCAATAAAGTCTGTGGCAATCCTCCAAATGTATAATACTCCTTCCACGCTGAACTTAGGTCTCCTCCTTTTGCCCCATAAAACTCCGAAAATGATAGTGGATAAATATGAATCTCCTGTCCTCTTCCTCTGAATTCTGTTACAATATCCTTTGATAAAAATCGCGAATTACTTCCTGTTACAAACGTGTCAATATTACGCACATGCAATAGGCTATTAAGCACCCCAACAAAATCATCAACAAGTTGAATTTCATCAAGTAGCACATAGTACCGATTGTTATCTATCACCTTACTTTTAATATACGATAACAACTTATCTGGATCTCTATATTCTATATTTAATCTATCATCAAGAGCAATTTCAATTATATGATTGTCATCTACTCCCGATTCGTTAAGGTGATGATGAAATAATTCAAACAACAAAAAAGATTTGCCACACCTTCTAATTCCCGTAATAATTTTAATCATTCTATTGCCCTTTGAGGCAATCAAACGTTCAAGATAATTATTTCTATGTATAATCATATTACTTAAATCTGCAACTTGTTTCATTTTTTAGTCCTACAAATATATAAAATATCTCTGGAAAAATCTAACGGATGAGGGAAAATAATGATGGCGGCACTGGTGTTCAATGACTTATAAGGACTTATGATGAAAGCCTCGCCGATGCAAAAGTGCAAGGAAATGAAAGGTAATGAGGGCGAACGGTTTCTTATCCATTACCCGATAACGAGGTGAGTTTATAGGTCGTTGGAGTTTATTTCTACTCTCTGCCACATTCTGCATAACAATGTACAACTCGCTGATAACTAATTTTGTAACCAAAAAGAATTGGATTATGCGAAGTACATTTAAAGTG
>JAFQAS010000046.1 GCA_017399915.1 Muribaculaceae bacterium | reverse complement strand
CTCAACGGCGGAGCAGCTGTGCAAATGCCTGTTGCATCTATCCGCTATGGTCAACTTTGCATCGACGGTAAAGTGATTTCTCCTAACGGACAAGAAGGCGCAAGCTACTTGTGGCCATCGATCTCTCCCAACGGAACAAAAGTATGTTACTACCTTGTGACCAAAGGTTGCTATGTAGCCAACATCGATGGTTCTAACCCCGTTTACATTGGTCAACTCCGCGCCACTAAATGGCTCGACGACCTCACAGTTGTGGGAATGAACGACCTTGACGACGGTTCGGTTGTGACTTCTTCAAAACTTATCGCCGCATCAATCGACGGTCAAGTAAAACAAGAACTTACTGTAGACGAATCAATGGCAATGTTCCCATCAACAAACGGTAAGAGAATAGCTTATTCTACACCAATGGGTGATTTGTTTATTATTAACCTCAAATAAGAAGCGCTATGAAGAAATTATTATTATCAGCTGCAGCTGCGCTTCTTGCTTTAGGAGCGTCGGCAGGCGCCCCCAAAGATGTGCGCATCTACATCAACCCGGGGCATGGTTCGTGGGGTGGAGAAGACCGCCACATGGGTACTGTGACTCATGGCGGGCCCACCTATACCGATACTGCCGGATTTTATGAGTCAAACACCAACCTCGAAAAAGGGTTCGGTATGTTGGAAAAACTCATAGAATATGGCGTGCCCTTTGACCGCACAAAAAATCAAAGTAACTCAAATCCCGCACGCTTGGGCGCCGCTCTCGATTTGAGCCAAACCAACCTCGTGATGAGCCGCGTTAAAAATGGTCCATACCCACACGATGGCTCTACCTATGGTGCTTATAGCCGTAATTTGAGTGAAATTGCAGCCGAATGTGAAAGTTGGAATGCCGATATTATGATATCAATCCACTCAAATGCCGCTACCGAAGGGACAACTACCAACTATCCGCTATTCCTTTATCGTGGATACACCAATTCGGAACAAAATGCCGGTAGTAGTGCAGCAGCTAAAGCTTGTTGGCCTCATTGGTGGAAAAACCAACATATGATGTGGACCTACTACTCTGCTACCAATATGAATGTTCAAGGTGACTGGACATTCATGTCAAGTTGGGGCACACAAGGTTATGGCGTTTTGCGTCATAGTGTACCCGGATTCTTGGTAGAAGGTTACTTCCACACCTATCAACCCGCTCGCCACAAAGCGATGAACTGGGACGCTTGTCGCTGGGAAGGACAAAGATATGCCAAAGGGTTTAGTGACTACTTTGGTTGGGGCAAAAAAGATAGCTACGGCACAGTATTTGGTGTGCTTCGTGATGGAGAACAAACGTTCACTCACACATATTATACGCCCAACTCATCAACCCTCGACAAATTTAAGCCCATCAATAACGCCACTGTAACACTCAAAAACGGCAATGGCGAAGTGGTTAAAACCTACAAAACCGATGATGAGTATAATGGTGTGTTTGTATTCGACAAAGTTCCTGCCGGCACTTATAGCTTGACATATTCACACCCCGAATATAGAGAATTTTCTCAATCGGTGACAGTTACTGCCAACGAAACAACATTCCCCACACCTCTATTTGAGACAGAGCAAATTCCTGCTCGCGGACACTATGCTTATGGTTTGTCTTCAACAAATAGCGGAAGCAACTACACATTGAAATTTAAATCAACAGGTGATGTTGACAACGCTTCAATCATTTTCACCAACAATTCAACCGGTGCTACTCAATCAATCAAAACCGGTGCTATCAAAAAAGGTGAAAACACTGTAACTGTTGATTCTAAAACACTCGGTGAAAATGCCACTTTCTCATGGTCGGTAGCTATTAACAACCCGGTGAGCACAGGCGTGGAACTCCTTTACTCTGATAATTCTATCGTTTACAACAATGGTTCGGCAAATGCTCGTATAGGTGTTGCAATCGACAAAGACCCCACAAGTGCTAACTTCGGTACAATCTACACATTGACTGCAATGGGACAAGGTATGCAAAAATACAATCCCGACTTCAGCAAAAATGGTGGAAAGGTTATTACCGGAATGTTTGGTAAAGACACCGATGCCTCAACAAGCTCAAACAAATTCTACCGCTCTAATCGCCTTGAAGTAAACAAGGGAAAGGTTTATATTGCCAACTATGCCAATAATTACACCGGAATTTGGGAATATGACCCTGTAACAAATTCCACCCCTAAAAACCTTTCGGGTACTACTTACTACGAGCGTGCGGTTGCAATCGTTGGCGAAGGTTCAAGTCGCAAAGTGTTCACTTCTCACGAAAACAACCTCCAACGATTTGACATAGGCACCGGAACAACATGGACTTCAGGCAGCCCTACAAAGAGCTACACTACCGCCGGCATAATGGATAATGGCGACGGCGATGTACTCGTTACCGACAATGCTGTTTTTGTGTCACAAAATCGCTATGCAGGCAACAACCTTGCCAACAACCCCGCATTTGCGGTACTTGACCACAACTTGAATCTCATTTCTAAGTCAGATGTTATCAATAGCACCCTTAATGGTTCGGAAAATGGTGGTATGGCAATCACTGCCGACAAAAAGACATTTGCCATTGCCAACTCTTACACCAGCTCGGGCAACTCAGGTATCGTAATTCAAGTTTATGATGTAACATGGAATGGAAGCACTCCTACATTTGTTCACAAACACACTATTCCTCTTGATGGAACTTATCGTGTTGACCAAATGGAATTTGACCATGCCGACAACCTCTATATCGCTTCTCAACAAAAAGGTCTTCTTGTTTATGCAATCAAGAACCCGGCTCGTCAAACTGTAACCAAAGCAACATCAACAATCCAAGGTCAAGCAGTGCCTGCTGTTCGTGGACACTATGCCTACGACCTCAAAATGTCGAAAAACGAAAACACTTATACTTTGACATTCAAATCAACCGGTGATGTTGCATCGGCCAACGTGATTCTTACACCTTCTGAAGGCGAAGCAACCACTATAAAGATTGATGCTGTCAAGGCCGGAGAAAACACCATTGAAATCGACGCTACTACTCTCAATGCCGGTGTGAAATACAACTGGTCGATCGCTCTCGACAACCCGGCAAGTCCTTCGGTTGAACAATATTATAGCGACAACTCTATCGTATATAACAATGGCACATATAATGCCCGTATTGGTTTGGCGGTGGATAACGACGAAACAAGTCCTAACTTCGGTGCTGTTTACACAATGACCGCAATGGGACAAGGTCTTCAACGTTATAACCCCGACCTCACTAAGAATGGCTCAAAAATTCTCACCGGAAAATTTGGTGCCGATACCGATGCTTCTACCAGCACAAATAAATATGTGCGTTCTAATCGCTTGGAGGTAAATAGTGGTAAAGTATATATTGCAAACTATGCTAACCAAAACATGGGTGTTTGGGTATACGATCCAAGCAATAGCAATGCTACCACTACAAATATCCTTTCATACTATTATGAACGTGCGGTATCATTCTTGGGTAAAGGTGCCAATCGTGTAATGTATGTAGGTCATGATAGTGGTCTCAACTACTTTAATATTGGCACTTCTGACTCATGGCCCGGTAATGCCAACAATCCATCAGGCTCAATCGCAGCCGGTATGATAAATGGCGATGGCGATTTGCTTGTTACCGAAAAAGGTATCTTCACTTCTCAAAATCGTTTCAGCGGAAACAACTCTGCCGATGTTCCTGTGTTTAAAGTCGTAAATAATAGTGGCACAGTTCTATTTAATTCAAGCAATATCGCGTCTACGTTGACCGGTTCTCAATGTGGTGGTATGGCAATCACCCCCGACCTCTCTACATTTGCAATCGCTGATGGTTATGCTGATCCGGCCGACATCGAAATTGATATTTATAGTGTAACATGGAATGGTTCTACTCCTTCATTTACTCACAAATATTCAATTCCATTGAGCGGAACGCAACAAGTTGACCAAATGGAATTTGACTATGCAGGCAACTTGTTGGTAGCTTCTCAACAAAAAGGTCTTTTGGCATTCGCAATCAAAACTGATGCCCGCACCACAACAACCAATGCCGACGCATCATTGATTATCGAAGGTGTTGAAGCAATCAAGCCTCTTTATATCACAGGTGCAAATGTGGGTGGTAACTGGGATCCTGCAAATGCGGCCGAATTTGAGTTCAATGGCGAGAACTACACTATCACCCTCGATGAAACAGCTTCGGAATTCAAGATTTCTACAGCTAAAGGTTCTTGGGACGAATTTAACGCAGGTAACCTTACTCCCGATGCTGCTATCGAAAATGGCAAAGCTGTTAATCTTTCGGTAAACAAAGATGGTGGAAACATCGTTCTCCCATGGGCCGGTGTATGGACTGTTACTGTAGCCGGTGACTTCTCTACATTGACCGCTTCAACCGAAACTCCCGAACCGGCACCTGTTTATCCCGAAGCGATTTTTGCTATTGGTAATATTAACGAATTGAATTGGTCAACAAGCGAAGGTGTGGCATTCTCTCACAAAGCCGATGGTGTATATGAAGGCTCTTTCAAAGTGGATAATGTCGACAATGGTTATGGCTACTTCCAATTCGCAACCACTCTTGGTGCCGATTGGGACGCAGTAAATGCCGGAACCCGCTATGGTGCTACCGAAAACAATCTATTGGTTGAAAAAGGCACTATCTATGCAATAACCAACAATTGGGGTGGTGGCACTCAATCATGGAAATGTTTAGCAGGTAAATATTCTATTGAGGTAGATATAGCAAACAACACTATGCAAATCATTGATTTCACCGGTGTTGAAGGCATCACTATCGACAATAATGGCACCGACGTTTATTACAACCTTCAAGGCGTGAAAGTGGATAAACCTTCAAATGGTGTATTCATCAAAGTAAATGGCGAAAAAGCTACTAAAGTTTACATGAAGTAATGCATAATGCATAGTTCATAATGCATAATTAAGAGGCTGTGTCAAGACTTGACACAGCCTCTTGTTTTTCGCAAAAACAGGAGGAACAATGGTGCCAATGAGAGCAGTAACTCTCCTCTTTCCACAATCCCATTATGTCAACAAAAGTAAAATTTACCCCCCCCCCATTTGTTAATAATCGCTAATACGCCACATTTTCACCACTTAAAGTATTGATATATCGAACGATAATCATTTAATTTGCAAAAAGAGAACAATTACCATGACTGCCACTTGCACAACATATTATCAGCACACCGATTTGAACACTTCAAATGGGGCGTTGACGCACCGATATTATGTGCGTGACTATCTTGGTAGCACTCGGGCGGTGATTGATGAGAGTGGCAATGTGTTGCAAAGCACTGCCTATTATCCATCAGGTGTGCCGTT
>JAFQAS010000045.1 GCA_017399915.1 Muribaculaceae bacterium | reverse complement strand
TGCTTCTTGCTTGCGCATTAGACAACGCTACTCTTCGATAGAATGAAATTCGTAACTTTGTACCGACTATCAATGATGACAGCTTGCACTACATTAGAACCTAAGACTGTTCTTCTTCTCGTTATCCTATGGATAATAAAGTTTGTTAAGTTATTATCCAAGATTTGGAGAATTGGAATCACTCTTCACACGTCAGCCAAATCCTGCGTGTGGGACACAATTGTGTACTTAACATAAAACGTACCCATCGGTCTTGTCCCAGCTTTAATCATAAAAGCATACAAACAAAATATATACCAATCGTAGTTGTGGCATATATTTTGTTACTATTAATAAATTTATATGTGATATTGTGACAAATTGGCAGTCTCTATGTCAGAGCGGACTATTGCGTGTGTTTACAGTCCGTTCCGACATATCAAGTTTAATCAATTGCCAAACTTTACCCTGCAGACAGATTGGATCTGGCTCTGTATCGGCCAATGTAAAGTTTGTTAGTCCTGCTGCACACTCCTCTTTTGTAGCACCATAAGGATAACGCTCCTCATATAGCGATAGCATCTGCTCTACGGTGTATTTATCTCGCAACATATGCAGATCCCAAAAGTCCTTCTTGCGACCACCTCTCGATATTACATCCATTTTCATCGCGACAATATCATCTACGGAAGCCATACGAATTTTGTCAAATTGCTCCATCGGACGAATAAATGGGTCGGTATAAAACAAGTCAACTTTTACATTGTCATCTTTCGAGTTGCCGACCAAGTATGAAGTTCCAAAACCTACAATTTCACCGCAATCGCCCTGACAATATGGAAACTCACTGCGGAGAACATCTTGCAGTAGATGGAAGTCCAACGAGCCATATTCTGCATCCGTAAATAGGTCTATATCATCGGACATACGATGACCATAGCGTAACGACAACGAAGTACCACCTACCAATCTAAATGGTTTAAATTCGTCTATCTCCATCAATCGCTCCAAAGTGGAACGCAAAATTGGTTTGACGGTTTGGTATTGTAACTCTTTACGCTTCATAACAAAGATACTGTTTTATGTTTGCCTTAATATTGTTTTCAAATGGAGACTTCGTTTTTAAATTGATGTTATCCAATATAACATCACGACCATAGAAACGAATAACCTCCTTTATCTCCTCCTCATTTCCTCGTTCAAACACACGATTGATTACATATCGGCTATGCGCCGCAAAGTCAATATTTTCAATCTTTGTGTCCCAAAATATTGTGCTACGAAACTTTGTAAGGTCAGGGCGATGGTTCTGTGAGAGTTTGCGCTTCTCCTCGGCTATATCATAGTACACCTGTAGAGTCATTAAGAAACCCTCCTCCAAACCGAGTGCCTGCTCGATACGAAGGGACAGAGGCGTATTCATTGACCTGCGACCACGGATAATTGCGCTCAAAGTCTGCGGATGTTCGCCAATAGACTCAGCAAACTGCCCACTTTTGAGCTTCCTATTACCCAACTCTCGCTGCAAGAAAAGACCTGGGTGCAACCCCTTGAGTATTTCAATCATTCTATTCATACCGCAAAAATAAACATTTTTGTTTATAAAAACAAATTGCGAGCCAAAAAGTATTGATACTCTGCGAAAGTTGAATTTATTTTCAGACTTTCGCAGAGTACCGAGGCATATAGTCTACACCTCTATAAACTTCCCGCCATCGAAACCACCAAGATTCTCACGATAGTAAACATAGCCAAGCTGATTGCAGACGATTCGGGTGTTGCAGATGGTCGCATCTATGTTGGCGTGCGAGTGCCCAAATATCCACGCATCGATACGGCTGTCTGCAATGAAATCGCCCAACTCCGTTGCGAAGGCACTATTTAGCAAATTGCCTTTATGCTCCGGCGCAACGACGACCATTGTAGGCAGATGATGCGTTACTACCACGATACGCTCGGCAGTGCTCTCCGCTACACTCCGCTTGATAAAGTCCAGACATTTCTCGTGCTCGGCGTTAAAGTCAGCAGGAGTAAAGCGCCGACCATTGTATAGAATCTGCCGAAAGTCATTCATTCCTCGATGCACAAAATACTCATCCTCTGGGCGAATGTGCGACCATAGGGTTGAGAGAATAAAATCGACATTATCAATCCTCACAACCTTGTTTTGGTGGTAATGCACATTCGGCAAAATCTCACGACTCCAACTGTCGCCATTGGCTAACACATCGCCATTGCCATAAAACTCGTGGTTGCCGGGGACCAACAACACCTCTCGGTAGTTTGCCGATGCCCACTTCCAGAACTTCAGATTTGGCAGCGTTCTATCCCGCAGGTAACCAGTATCACCCGCAAAGACCAGAACATCGCCAGTAACCTCAAACGGCTCGCTCTTTATAAATCTTGAATTATCCGACAACTCCAAATGTATGTCAGATGCAAATTGTATTTTCATAGTTATCAGTTCTTTTAACTTTTTGTATAAATCAATTCATACTCCTCCGCATTAGACTTGTTATCTAATATGCCCT
>JAFQAS010000044.1 GCA_017399915.1 Muribaculaceae bacterium | reverse complement strand
CCAAGATGCTCTCCGTAGGAAACATAGCCAAGTTGATTGCAGACGAGGCGTGTATTGCCGATGGTTGCCTCTCCGTTAGCGTGCGAGTGTCCGAAAATCCACGCATCTATACGGCTATCAGCGATGAAGTCACCCAACTCTGTTGCAAATGCACTATTAAGCAGGCTGCCTTTATGCTGTGGAGCTACGACTGCCAACGATGGCAGATGATGCGTTACTACCACAATATGCTCTGCCGTACTCTCGGCAACACTCTGTTTAATGAACGACAAGCACTTTTGATGTTCGACATTAAAATCATCGGTAGTAAACCTACGACCGCCATATCGTATCTGTCTAAAATCGTTCATTTCTCGACTTACGAAATACTCATCCTGAGGCTGGATGTGCGACCAAAGGGTCGAGAGAATGAAGTCCGTATCATCAATGCGTACCACCTTGTTCTGATAATAATGCACATTCGGCAGTATCTTACGGCTCCAACTATCGCCATAGGCTAATACATCGCCATTACCATAAAACTCGTGATTACCGGGCACCAACAACACCTCTCGGTAATTTGCCGATGCCCACTTCCAGAATCTCAAATTTGGCAATGTCCTATCGCGTAGGCAACCTATATCACCTGCAAAAACCAATACATCACCCGTAACCTCAAACGGCTCGCTCTTTATAAATCTTGAATTATCCGACAACTCCAAATGTATGTCAGATGCATATTGTATCTTCATAGAACCAATCTCCTCTTAACATTTTGTGTAAACCAATTCGTAGTCCTCAGCATTAGACTTGTTATCTAATATGCCCTTAGCAAAATAGAACTTGTTATACAGGTATCGCTTGTTTTCAAGCTCTTCTTCCAAGTAGTCTATGCTTTCATTACAGTCATCTATTTCCTCGCTGATTTTCTCGTATAGATCTACATTTGCCTTGACTATGCGTGCCTCCAACTTTGCTATAGTCTCTTTGTTCTTTGCAATGCTCTTTTTGTTAAACTCTATTTCTTCATTATAGAACTCTAAAACCTCATCCAGCAACTCTGCTGTCAAGATTTGTGGAGACGAGCTCCACTGAAGCACATCTAATTGCCGACTTGGGGTCGTAGAAATATAAAACAGTTCGCAGCCTAACGACCTATCTACATTCTTGTTATGTTCCTTTATCTCATTCCTTATTTGATTCAACTCGTCTTCAGAAAGATTTTGAATTTCCTCCCAAGATGGTTGTTCTCTGTAATCCAATAAAGGAGTTGCCTTACTCCTCAAATAAACAGTGGTATATTCACTCATAATAATTCTTCTTTAGTACGCATCACTGCGTGGTTAATAATTGATTAGTTGATTTCCATTGGACGGAATAGACGGAGAGGAAGATCGTCACCAATGGGCATAAACAAAAATCGTTGAAAAGTGTGGTAGCGACTTTCCAACGATTCTTATCTATTCTGCGAATTAGGATATTTGCATCTATAAAATCCTTGTTTGCGTATGTTTCTGTTGGATAGTTTTCCCGATATTGTCAAATGACACAATGCTTGAAATATGAGCACACAGCACACCCTCAAGGCGTTTTGATCCTCGACACACATTTGTTGCTGTTATGTTCATTCTATTTTGCTGCATTTCGTTTTTATTGTTTCTAAATCGACTGCAAAGATAGCGATTTTCCTTGAGAATCTTTTGATTTGGAATAGATATTTTAATCTTAAAGCAAGAGGAAGGCTAGCAACATGACAAATCGCATAACAACAAGATAAGCCCCAAGCATTCGACAAATAACCCATAGTAAAAGAGCCAAAAACTTCTT
>JAFQAS010000043.1 GCA_017399915.1 Muribaculaceae bacterium | reverse complement strand
AGTTCCAACGAGCGACCGGCAGCATACTCGGCATCGTGTAGGCGGTCCGAGATAAACACATGCCAATCCTTATACTCGCGGTTGAGTGACTCTATCCACTCGCTAATGCCCGCCTCTCCGGTGTTGATCTCCTGGCCACCACCCACAAGGCATACAACGACAGCCCAATCATCGTGGCGATCGAGACACGAAATCAGATACGCTGGCTCGGAATATGGGAAGTTAGGATAACCCTTCTTGCGATTCATAAAGTTTGCAAGCGCATCCTTTGTCCACGCACGCTGCGCCTCATCAAAAATGGCAACGTGGTCCACCGGCACGAATGACTTTTTGAGGTTTTTCGGATTGAGGAAGTACTCCTCATCGGCCACAATGCGACCATCCACCACCTTCGTGCCCTCCAAGCATGTGTCGCGGTAGTGGTGAATCATCTGTATAAAGGCCTTAACCTCTGAGCGTGCTGTGCCGATAGCTATCCTCTCGCCCTTCTCCGCCATGCGACGCTTCTTGTCGCGTGCGAGGGCCTCGGTCAGCACCTGCACCAACGGAAAGTTGCCAGATAGATATACAGCGACATCCTCCTTCTCAAACTGCTGTGTGGCAATATTAAGGCCGACAAGCGTCTTGCCCGCACCCGGCACACCCGTTACAAAGCATATTGCTTTGAAATGCTCCCTCTTTGCACGTTCAATAACCGACGAAATAAAGCTACACGTGATGGTGAGATTCTCGGCCGAAGCATCGGAACGAGAGATGTCCTCTACGGAGTGGTTGTTGTAGAGCGCACTCGCAGCCTCTATGATGGTCGGGGTAGGAGAATAACGGCTAATAGCCCACAATGCATCTCCCTCCGAGTTGTCTGTATCGCAGAATAGCAACGCCTCTGCAATGGCAGATGCGAGCTGCTCTCGATTGGTTAGTATCGGATAGAAAACTTTGTCGTCAAAAGGGATAAAATCCGAGATGGCATCAACCGCCTCGGTCGCAACCAATATCGGCACAATCGGACGATTATGGCTCTGCTCGTGGAAGTTTTTCAGGTCAAGAGCATAGTCCCACACCTGCGCAATGTCAGCCTTGGTGTACTGTTCGTTGAATGCCTTAAACTCCAATAAGAGTACAACGCCATCAAGCAACAACACAACATCAATACGACGGCCCATTCGCGGGATTGTGTACTCGAAGTAGATATGGCCACGACCGATGTATGGAGTGAGAATATATTTCAATAGCGTAATCTCCTCGCGCCAGGCGTCATTTTGCAAGCTTTGCAATGAAGCGTGCAACGAGGTATGCGCAGTGGTTAAAATACCAATGATCTGCGCATAGGGCATAGTAAGAAAACCCTCTATCGTATCGCCATGAAAGTACCTCTTTACCATAAATCTTTATTAAATAATACAATTAAATAATACACCAATATTGAATAACAGCCTCCACCTATAATTTATGCTCTGCAATCTTGCGTCGAACTTCCTTGTTATCCTCAATGGCTTGCTTGCAATATTTTTTCATTTCTCTAACAGCATCTGCGTATAATGATTTACGGCGATGCTTTTGGGCATCATTTAAAAACATATCACAATCTATACTTTGATCATGCCCGTCTTTGATTTTTTGCATTATGCACTCAATCATCACATCATCGACATTGATGCCTCTTCGTGATTTTTCTACTAAATCGTAGAATTCCTTGGCGAGTTCGTATATATTATTCATTATTATCTTCTATAAGTTCTTTAGGGCTTACATTCAATATCTTAGCTATCTCAAAGAGGACTTCGAGACTCGGTTGGCGGCGGTTGCAGACATAGGAGTTCACTATGCAGAAACTCTTGCCAAGTCGTTCAGCAAGCCAAGTTTGTTTGATGCCTCGCTCTTCGAGCACCTCTTTTATGCGATTTTTGGGTTTATCCATTTTCCTTCCTTTTGCAAAGTGTGATATATGTTTATTCTTTATCATTTAATTCAACACCTAATAATCTGCGAAATTCATTTTTAAGTTCTTCCAACAATGGCCTAACTTTTTCTATGTAAAAGTCGTTAAGTCTTTTTTTTGTTTTCTTCAGTATTATCATTCATAATACTTTTTGTTATGGAATCAAAAGTATAACATACACCAGCTATTCTGTCGACTAAAATTTTGGGCAAATAGATGTCATTTGATAGCAAATACATTTGAATCTGGTGAGATTTTTGTAAATTAATCATTGCTAAATGTTCCACATCTATTTTTATAGTTTTTTGCATTTCAGATGGCATCATTAAACGTATCATTGAATCTGTCAAATCAAAAATTAAAGTGTGGAGTTGTTTTATAGCACTGATACGTTCATTATGCAATAGGTTAAATTTTATTTCATCCTTTACTTTAAGAATCGCCAATTTATGTTCATATTGTTTTAAATCCTTCGCGAACCAATTTTCCACCCATTTTTTACCTAAAAACTTAAATGCACAAAAACCTGTAGTAATTCCAGTCAAAGTTGAAATGGTAATATTTATAATAATTTCAAGTGTATCCATAATTTATATTTCGATGATTTTTAAGAATGAATAAACACCAAGATTCATCTTGAAAAAAATTTACTTTTTGCAAAAGAAATCTATTGCCAAATCAACCATTATTGCAGTTATAGTAACACCACGCTTAGCTTCATCATCCTTAATAGAGGATTTTACGACAGATGATATAAAACTCATAGCTAAATGCAACATTTTGTTGACAGGCTTATCTTCGGGTTTATTGTTGAGTAGTGCATCAATGCCTTGAAAAACCGTAATTGCAGCATTCGCCTTTGCATACTCCTCGTTGCTAGGCTCTATGGCCTCGGCAACACTCATAGCATACTTCGACACAGCAAGGAGATCCGCAACCTTTAACTGACGACCTTGGGCGTTCTGATACAACACCTCTTCTTGCTGAAAAGTATGAGTCGGTCTATATAAAACACTTTGAGCGTATGTGTAATTATGATCGTAAAATTTATATTGAGATAGTGTTTCACTAATAGCTTTTAAACAACCTTCAACATTAAATTTTACATCTTCATCCGAGATAAAACACCAATTTAAATTCCGAAGAAACTTATATCCATATTGTCTTGTAAAGACCTTATCTATGCCGTTTTTTAAGGTTGTAACATGATTCGGATTACT
>JAFQAS010000042.1 GCA_017399915.1 Muribaculaceae bacterium | reverse complement strand
GGCTATGATGGCAGAGTTGGAGGATCTGTTTACACTCAACAGAGATGCATCACGCATCGAAGCAATGCGAGCCGATGTCGAGGAGTACGAGGAGACAATCCTCCGCCAAGCCGCCATTGCCGAACAAGCCCGCCTAAAAGCCCAAGAGGCAGAGATGCTCGACAACAAGGCAAAGAGTATAAAGAGTAAATAACCGAACCCTCCCGATCGTTTTGTCGGGAGGGTTAACTCAGAATAATATATGTGTATTATTACAAGTAACTATTTAAAAACTATCTAAATATAGTGTTTGCTAATTACGGAAACATTTACTTAAATAGTTGTTGATTATTCTGTAAAATAATAGTATATTTACACTCAATAATAACTCTAAATACCAAACTCTTATGGTTGCAAAAGAAATATACGAATATATTAAATCTCAGGTAAATATACTTAATAGCCTGATCTCATTTAAGTATGAATATCAAAGTTTGCCCATAGATATTGATGTTATTAAACTCCTTGTTGATTTTTTAACTCGATTCGGCGATGATTTAACAACTGGGGATATGCCAGAAATATTTATTACGAAAATGAGGCATAATATTGAATCATTAAATATCCAGGGATTGTTCCCTTTTTATAAAAACTTTACAGATGAATATCGCAGAAACTCCTCATTTGTTGTAAGCAGGATTGATAGTGCTATACGACAACTGAATCGAGTAAAAGAAATTATAAGTGGATATGATTTTTATAAATCCTTAGGATATGTTACTCGTAACTCGGTTGTTGTAGGAGCGAACGGATGCGGTAAAACTAGTTTAGCAAATTCGCTTACTGCTGCTATGGATTATAGGGATGGAATAGTTATTCCCGCACAGAAATTATTAATTATTCCAACTTTTGCCAGTATCCCAAACTATGATGCAGCATCTAGTGAGTATAATACATATCAGAAAACAGTTTTAGATGACAAACGTACATACAATGCAAATAATACTGGTGATATACCGTATGAATTGACTCAACAGTATGGCGCTGAATACAAGAAAGTTCTGGCTACATTATTATCAGAGCGTTTATTAGTTAGAAATAGATATTGTGATAAAGTGCAAAATAAAGAAATTCCTGATGATAGTATGTTGCATAGTAAGCTAGACAATGTATTTAGTATTTGGAATTTTCTCATACAGCATCGTACTATAATGTGTGATGAAAATAATAATATTATTTTATCAGACAAAGCTGGTAGCATCACATATGCAGCTCATCAAATGAGTGATGGAGAACGCATCATTCTGTATTTAATAGGACGAGTTTTGCTTGCACCCGAAAACGCAATTATTGTTGTAGACGAGCCGGAGATGTATTTACATAAAACCATAGTGGATAAGTTATGGAATAAACTGGAAGTATCTCGTAATGATTGCACTTTTATATATTTAACCCACGATCTTACTTTTGCAGCAAGTAGAAATGCGAATAAATATTGGATAAAAGAATTTCACCATCCCTCAACTTGGAATATCGAACCTTTAAATGATAGTGAGATTCCGGAGGAATTATTACTAAAGCTATTGGGTAGTCAGAAGAAAATCCTTTTTTGTGAGGGTAAAAAGGATAGCAAAGATTGTCAAATTTTAGAGATGCTTTTCCCTAATTACACAATTACTCCTGTTGTGTCGTGTATTGATGTTATTAACTATACAAAGGCATTCAATAAGATTCCTAATACAAATACCATTGCTTATGGAATTATTGATAGAGATTATCGTACATCGGAGCAATTAGCTAAATTTGAAAGTGAGAATGTATATTCATACGATGTCGCAGAAATAGAGAATTTATTCTTAATAGAAGAATTTATATTAGCTTTTGCGTCATACAAGAGGGAACCTTGCGATATTAAGACTATCAAGAAAAAGGTTATTGACAGATTGAGTTCGGAAAAACCGATTCAAGTTGCAAACTATGTATCAGGACAGATTAATCATATCTTTTCAGAGATGCGCTTATCTAGAGGAAACAGCATAGATGAGGTTAATCAGAAATTTACAGAGTTTATCGATCAAATAGATATTGACAAATTATATAATGAGCGAGAAACATATATAGATGATTTAATCAGCCGCAAAGATTATAGTCAAGTAATTAATGTATATAATAATAAAGGATTATGTACTATAATAGAGCAAGAGTTAAAAATAAAATCTTACTATGAGAAAGTGTTGAGATATTTACAGGATAAGGATGGCGTAGAGGGCTTAGAGATATTAAAGCGAGCGTTTCCATCCGCTCTTGTAAATTAAAAGCTGAGAGCTTCCTATTGATTAATTGTCATATATGGATCGATTATTTAATTTTGGCAATCATTACCATAATCTTATATCATATTCGGGAGGGGATGGCGATGTCTACAAGATTGTGTAATGATACATATTTCCTGATGACTCAAGTATTATAGTTGTATTGGCACTACTCTACCACAATGGCGAAGGTTACACGGCCTTCGCTGTTGTGTTTTAGGCGCAGGGAGCCGCCGTGGAGGCGGATGATTTGGCGAGAGACGGCGAGACCGATGCCTGAGCCGTCGGTCTTGGTCGTAAAGAATGGTGTGAAGATATTTTCGGCGACCTCGACAGGAATTGCTGAGCCGTTGTTGGTTACCTCGATATGGATGCGCTCCTCCGAGTCAATCGTTGAGCGGATAGTTATCTTGTGGTCGCAATCCTGCGTCAAGAGTGCCTCAGTGGCGTTTTTTAGGAGATTGACCATCACCTGCGACATCAGCGCACGGTCGGCATAGAGCATCGTATCTTCGGGCTCGATGCTCGTTTCAACCTCAATACCTTCGTGTGGTATCAGCGACAGCGACTCCGCAACCAACTCCGAGAGGTAAAACGGTGCTTTCTGCGGTGCGGGGATGCGCGTTACGGCACGGAACGAATCGACAAAGCGGAGCAGACGGTCCGAGGTGGTATGTATAGTCTCCAAGCCTTGACGCATAGTTTCAGCGTCGCCCGACGACGAGAGCAGCGTATGGCTGATGGATGTTACGGGTGCGAGCGAGTTCATAATCTCGTGCGTGAGTATGCGGGTGAGTTTCTCCCACGACTCCACCTCCTTACGGTCAAGCTCTTCGTGGATATTGCCGATAGAGATAACTCTCAATTGCTTGCCATCGAACTCCATTGCCGAGCAACTCAGTACCAAGTTCTGGTCGCCAATCTCGGTAGTGAAGCGTGCGGTCAGTTGTGCTCCCGGCTCGATGCGGTGCATCGCCTCACAAAGTTCCTCACTCAGAATGCGCAGTTGGTCGATATGGTTTAGTCGCGCCATACCCACTATGCGGAGAGCCTTCGTGTTGGTCTGCGCTACCGTACCGTTCTCCATTACGGTAACGATACCTATATTGGCGCACTCCATAATCAGCTCAAAGTATTTCTCCCTTTCGCGAATCTGCATTTTTGCGTTATCCATCACCTCTTTGATGCGGTTGAGCGATTGATTGACCAGTGCGTGGCGCGTGATATTTGGATTTTCGGTAAAGCGGAATGAGTAGTCGTCGTTCTGCACAGCATTAAAGACGAACATCAGTCGCTCGACTAATTCGTTGTAGATACGGAATAGTCGAAATAGGCAGAAGATAATAATCGGAATGGTCGCAATAAGATGTGCGTGGCGGTTGGTTGCCCACACATAACCCGATAAGGCGGCCATCACGATGATGACTGCTACATAAGCGCTGATTTTGCCGTAAGGTCGATATTGAAACTGTGGGACACGTTAATACACGTGATTTTTCACCCAATATGTTGCAATTCTTGGGCATAAAGCTCATTGAGGGTGAGTGGATGACGGAGGCTGATTACAGCAAGCAGGTAGTTATTGTTGACAAACGTATGGTTGAGCGTTTTGACCTGAAGTTGGGTGATTTCTGTGCTTATGGCAATATTAAGGGTATTATAGAGAATGTAAATTTCAATGATGTTAGCGAGGAGCAACGACCGACGTGCATCTATAATCACAGCAGTTCGCATCGTCAATACTATGTGCGTCTGCAATCCACGGCAGATGTGGGCAATGTTGTAGAGTATATCAATGCTGCGGCACACGAAATAGACCCCAACACTGAGTTTGTTGAGATAGAGATGTTTGACGATGTGATTGCTCAGCAATACGAAAAGACAAAACGCACGATGATAATCGTCGGAGCCTTCGCACTATTGGCGATTGCCATCTCGCTGATGGGTGTGTTCGGCATTGTGATGTTTGAGACGCAGCACCGCCGCTCGGAGATTGCAGTTCGCAAGGTCTATGGCGCAACGACACGCCAGATTGTTGAGATGCTGAATATGCGCTATGTGTGGATTGTTCTCGGCTGTTTCGTTGTCGCTGCACCCGTAGCGTGGTACATCACTTCGCGCTGGTTGGAGTCATTCGCCAACCGCATCGCACAACCGTGGTGGCTCTATATCGCCGCCCTCGTGATTGTCCTCGCAGTGACGGTAGGCCTTGTAACCCTCCGCTCGTGGAAAGCCGCCACCGAGAACCCTGCGGATGTGGTGAAGAGTAATTAATTATTCACTATATCTATAAATAGAGGTCATCCCCAAAAGCCTATCCAACAATGCTCTTGTTAGATAGGCTC
>JAFQAS010000001.1 GCA_017399915.1 Muribaculaceae bacterium | reverse complement strand
GCCACCACAATGGTATATATTATCATATTCCATGGGAAGTAGTTGGATAATTCGTCGTTTTTTACATAAATGCAATCCAAACTTACCTGCTCTATTCTGCGTTCGTCTAACTGATTTTGTCTTTTCCTCTTGTTCAATATTATAGATACTTGGCAAAGACGGAGAACTTAAAAAATGAATGATTATTAATATAAGTATTGCTGGAATAATCACGCCTAAAGTCGCTAAAGCCTCACCGCGGATATAATATGAATCATACCGAGGGTATTCATCTTCGTACCAATATCTTGGATTGATACAATACATCTGCAATAACAAACATTCAATACCAGTTGTATAATTAGCTTGGACCCATCTATCATTATCATACATCTTATGTGTAGTATTACTGAAATAGATTGATGCAGATAATATGAAAACCGCAATCAAAAGCGGTACCCAAACAATTATTTTAGCACCAGACAACTTACGATACTTATGATTAGATAGAAATTGCTTAATATCTATCCATTTAACATCTTTAATTAAGCGTTCTTGTTCTAATTTTCTTTGCTTTTCTTTCTGCTCTTCACAGTACCGCTTTTGATGTAGGATAGCGTCCAACCTATCTTCTACCGCAGATCGTTCAGTTCCATCAGGATTAGTATTTAGATACTCTCGACATTCCTCTAATGAGAAATTCTCCACACTCTTTATCTTCATAGTTTTATATTATTACCACTTTAATACTTACTACTAACTATCTTTCCATATTGCTCTAATTATCCAAAACGCGACAAGTGCAATCGGAGGCCCAGTATATACATGACCTTCTGCTATTTCAGAGGCCATAGCAATAGCAATGACAATCACGATAATAGTTCCCAAAATACGGAAGAACTTTGTCCAATCATCACTACCACTATATGTGGTGTTAACATATTGTGATTGGGTATTATCAGATGTAGCTCTTGCCGAAGAATTGTTGTTAGTTTTGACATCAGGCTTTTTGCTATCAGTCACATTTTCTTCCTTTACCTGGGAAACATTTCGTTTTTTGAGCTCTTTCAAAAAACGTTTTACTTCTACTGTATGCTCGCCATAGGGATACCTATTAATGTATAATTCACAATCTTCGATTGTAAATTCTTCAAGCTGCTTATACTTAAAAGGATTCATATGCGCTTAATTCAGTTTCCCGTGTTGTGTAATTTCTATGCTCTTGGTACTTGAATTGCCATATGTGACGATAACCTCGCCTTTACGACTATCCTTTTGTTCGTTGGCTGCAATCTCAATAGTTATTAGGTCCATTTGAGTAGATAATATTTTTATCCAATCTACATTAGAATTGATTCTGTATTTGTCATCACTGCTTTGAACCTTAATAAGAAATTCATTGTATGCGTCTGCATCCACATTAATAGCACTCTCACAAAACTGAAACGAAGCTTCTTGATAATGCATATAATCATTATCATATCTACCATCATCCAAACTACGAGAATCTCTCTCAGGAATATATTGAGTTTCTTGCTTTTCCTCAAATAACTTTAGCGAGAATGAGTCATGTGAATGCAATAGTACAACTAATAATACCACTAATACTGCAGCTAAAATTTTTATAAGTTTATCCTTGTTCTTTAACTGCAGACGATAGGACTCTACTTCCGATTTCAACTCTGTAATCTTATTTTGAGCAAATTCTAACTCAATCTTCTTTTTTTTGTCCATATCATCATCTTTTCTAGTTCTGCGTATAGTTACCTCTTTAGCCTCTTTACAATCAAGGCAAACGCCTGTTTGCGTAAATGATGATACATATTTCTTGCATTTAGGACATTGCTGCTTAACATGATGTAAGCCAAAGCTAACTGATGAGGTAAGACAATTCATAAATGAACCATTCCTATTGGTTGCCTGCTCTATATTATCATTATCAATAAGCAATGATACATTATTTAGGGTTAGGGCTGCAGCAATAACACCTTCTCTATCAAGTTCGCCTAGAGATTGACATTGAAAAATATCAGTATTGAGCAACTCTATATAGTTATTATGAGCAGCACTAACAAAATTATATTTCCCCAAAAGGTATCCTATTGTTTGATTTTGATGTTGTTCTTTCTGGCTCCAATATTTCTCAACCTCATTTAGATATAATTCTCTAAAATAATTTATATCGAAAGGTAGCCTGAGGTCTTCTCCTGTAAAATCGCTGATAACAATTGCAAAGAATCCCCTAACAGGTCTATTTTTATGCGTGGTTTTTTGAGGGTTTGATGCCAAAAGACGATTTTCACAGCATAGACCCCACACCAAAAAGTTATAGTCTTTGTATAAAATCCATTTAGGTGTTTTTAAATTGCGCTCAACATCATCACCCAATATGGACATAAGTTTCGTTCTAACTATATCTATTTGAGATTTAGTTAAGTTGCTAGGAACTGAAAATAGACCATAGTCCATTTCTGCACCTCTTGTATAACAACAATGTTCTATCTTCATACTTATACGATAAATGCGACCTTACCTCCTCGATAAAAACTTATCTTGTTAGAAGAGAAAAGATTTCTAATTAATAAACGGGCTTCCTCAGTATCTGCATCTTCACCAATTTCATCAATCTCTTGAAATAGAGCGAACAAAATTGGCAGATGAACATTTCCATCCGTATTAAGACAAAGAGTGCCTGATAATTTCCCATCCTCATTATGTAAATCCTCTCCTAATGTTACAGCTGTTATTCCGACAATCATATCATTACGAAGAGAGAACACAGACGGCAATAGTTCTTTCAATAGTCTTTTGCCCGCATCCAATTCTTCTTGGAAGAAAATATCACTTTTTGTAATTGCCAATAGAATAGGTACATTTCTACTCATGCGCACATTACATTCCTTGACCAAGGATTCTATATAATTGAGTTCGTTTCGCGCCTTGAGTTGAGCTGCAAATGAAACATTCTGCCTATGAGTTGGAGAAAGAAGCCCCGGTTCTAAGGCCTGCATAATCGTATCGCCATCAACAAGAACAACAATACAACTGGATTCTTCAAATGTATCAAATATCTCCTCAACATCATCTTGATCCTCATCGCTTAATCCGTTTAACATACCTCCACGATAGTCATAAATGGTAAAAGGGAAAACGGATTTTCCATCTATTTTAAGATCAAAGGGATATGCCATTGAACTTATGCTAGTTTCAGGCCATATTCCACTGGCCATCTGTTCAATACCATTATTGAGTCGAATTGCCTGTTGGCGATTGCTTGATGTTGCCGAGATCGTATGACCATTAACCTTTACTCCTCTTGCTAATACATGCGTGGCCGTATATAAGTAGCAGGTCTTACCTGAACCACTGAGGCCTAAAAGACAGATATTCATTTTATTAATATTTAATTACAACTCCAGTGTTTGTTCTTAGTGGCATTTGTATTGCACAATTTGATGTTGCGTATTGTGCATCAAATCCATGATTTTTGCTATTATATGATACTAATGTGCAAGGACTTTGCATATATTTCTCAAAAATAGAGTTTATGATGTTGCTGTTTGCTCCGCCACCAATAAAGACAACCTCATCTACATTTTCCCATGTCTTAGAAGTAGTCTTTATTGCATTTGTACACTCCTCAAAACATTGGTATAAGAATGTTGTCATCTTATGCTCAAAACTACTGCTTAGAGAGTTCCCTTTTGCAGATATATTTTTGGGTAGCACGACATCATCTCCAATATTTGCCATTATCTTTATTCTCTGCATCATTTGCCCTAGTAATGCTGTTTCTATACTACTATGAGATGATATGTCGTCGTAATCTATCAATGAGAACATATCAATTGATGAAAATCCCAAAGTTTTATTAGCATTGTGATACAAATACTTTGTCTTTTCTTGTAGAGTAACGCGGAATGCACTTTCTCCGAAATCAGCAACAAGTATCAAGTTTGAATTTGGGGAAATTATGCGTTTTAAGACCTCCCCAGCCTGCATAGTCTCCACTTTGCTAAAAACAATTTTAGCAATACTCTTTAACTCTGAATCTACAGTGTTGTTATAGAGCAATACAATGCCAATATTTGAATCGTTATAATGCTTAATGGCAGCTTGTTTTATGGTTTCAAACATTGCTTTTGCAATTAACGACTTGTGTTTAGATTGTAACCAATCACGCACCCACATATTAGGATTGCTCACACCAAGTTGTGAGGCATAATCTCCCATTATTACTTTTTTATCTTCAGTAACGACAACCACTGATGATAGTAAAGTGGTTGCATAGTCACCCATAGGATAAGATAGTCGAACAGGTTTATTACTCTTGTCCAGCACAGAAGCTTTGATAGTAGATGCTCCTAAATCTACAGCTACCCAATTCATAATGAATCCTTTCCGTATATATAATGATTAAAAATTTTTATTTCACGAAGAGCCTTTTCGTATTTCTCTTTTTGTTCTTGCAATCTTATCGATAGCAATTCGTATGACTTCGCAATCACAGCATATGGTTCGGACCTAGTTGGCGACAAGTCGTACCAAGCATTATATTTTGTTTTCCAATAATTCTTGCGTTCTGTGGCAAGTATAATCATCTTAGATATGTCTGTATCTTCTGCAACATTTAATTTATTTACTGCCGAATGTCCAGATTCTCCACTAATAACAAGAAACTCCTTCATGAAATCATCATCTACTGCAACTGAATTCTCGTATATTCTTAGCAGAAGACTCCATTCTTTTAACTCGTGCAAATCATTCTCGATAGAAGCAATCTTTGAATATATGGTATTCAAAACATGCAGCTTTTCTTGAGAATTCGCATTCGCGCGATCTCTGTTGATGGCTTCAAGCAGTTGTATAACCCCTCGCTGAGCCTTGAGCAACTGTGCGCGGTCTCCAAAATGAGATATTACAAGTTTTATGAATGTGTCAAATCCGGATTTGCTTCTCAGTATTTGCGACAATTCAGACAATGTGATTGCAGCATTATTTTGTATAGCTCGCACACACACATAAATACCATAGAGTCCATATTTTAGCACTAACTCTTCTCGGCATTTTTTTGATAACGTCACAAAGTCGTATTCTTTTACAAAGAATTCCGGACTAAAAAATAGACGAGTAATACTTTTATCATCGAGTTTCGCAAGTTGCCCAAAGGCGATGATATCTTCATCTGTAATTACAGATGAAGACAATCCCATTAGAGCTGAAACTGGCAGAATCCTAAATAAAACCTTGTTTACATCAGAACGGCTTGATAGTGTTCGTTTTATTGCATTATCGGATGCTTTGATTGGATCCTTGTCATTCATTACATCCCAGTTCATATCGACCTTGGACAATACGCCCAAAGCATTCATGGGATTTATTGAAAAAGACATATTCGTTTCTGAATTTTGAAACTCATTTATCAGTTTAAGGGTGTCCTCGGACAAACTCTTAGAAAACAACAAAATGACAGCATCAGGATTGACTGTCTTAAGAAATTCAATGGTATTCTCTGAATCAACTCTGCTTGTTGCATCCAATCCCGGTGTATCAATGATATTGATATATTTCAGCATTTCATAGCTAGAGGTTACTTCTATATATTTCACCTCAGCTTTCAGCGATTGTTGTCCTTGATGAGAAGCCCAATCTGACCACTCATTCCTTGCTATCGTCTGTGTCTTGCCACTTTTGAAATGAACGATAATAGGAGCATTATCATCTCCATATTTCAACCAACTGACATTAAATGTCTCTGCCTCGTGACCTGTTCTTACAACTTCCGCTTTGCCCAATATAGCATTCACGAGCGTTGATTTGGAGCTGCTGATTCTTCCTACTATTGCCAATTGCATTGGCTCACGCATACGAGAATCTACATCGCATATGGATTTTTGTGTATTACTCATCCATTGCGATGTAGACATAATCTGTTTGCACTCGGACAAACAATCAGCGATTTTACAATATACTAAACCGTCATTGTGCATTTGTGAATGGATTAGAATAGAGCAACTTCATCTGTGCGATTATTGTTTCGCAAAATTTTGCTTTTAGTCCTAATTCGGCAATTTTTTCTTTCCCTTGATGCTCGCTTGTCCTACTTTCTTGAATAGAAGTTTGCAATGCCCTCATCTTGTCCTCGGTTTCGCTAATTATGGTTTGTAAGGTCAATAACAGGCCCTGGTGGAACTTAGAGAAGCGTGTATTTGCTTGATTCCTCATATCCGTGATAGCAAGATTGATTTTGGGAAGAACTTGCTGTCTTAAGGCGAGTTTTTTGGCTGCATTAGAATCTGCCTTCATTCCTTTCCACATGAAAGCCGCAACAGTCGCCAATCCGACAATTGGAGCCAAGGATGTAGCTAACGCCGGAATTGCAAATCCGACAACACCTCCTGCAATACCTCCTAATATACCACCTTGCATAAATTTGCTTGTGGCTGATGATATAAGTCGTGTAATGTTGTTGCCTGGAATAACCCGTATTGAAGGCGAGTTTAATTGTATTTTATGAGCGTTTGATTGAGAAGAAAAAATAGTAGTATTTAATGTTGTGTTTATGTTTTCTCCAATTATTGCGGAAATTTCCTCAAATGCTTTTTCAATTTTATTATCTACATTGTGCGACAGATTGCTTATCTTATCATTGAGTTGTGCGACGAACCATTTTCCTTCATTCTCTAATCCATGTTCGCTTTCAAGCAAAGCATCAAATTCTGTTGAGGTCAAAAGTGTACCGTCATGAGAGATTAGATTCATCACTTCATTACGAGCATCTTCAAAGATAGAATTGACTTGTAGTCTAATCTGTGATGTGGGATTATTTAAATCACCTCTAAATTTACTGAGTGCAGCCTGCTGCCGCTGTAAATCTTCAATTACTTTTGTCTTATCGTTTGAATCCTTATTTAGTTGTTGAATTTCCAATGATATAGCTGAATATACATCATCTATTTCTGCAATAAGCATATCCCTATATTTTTTATACTGGGCTTTCTTATATATCTCAACTTCTGATGTGATACCGGCTAATACAGCGTCTTTATTGGAACTCAATAGAAAGTCATTATCTTCCAGCTTGGTGTACAATTCCCAGCATTTTGCTGATACTGGTATTACTTCTGGTCCTCCTAATTTTGCAAGTTGCAATTTAGTGTTACTTACATGTGTTGCCAGTATGTCGGCCGGCAATATATCTGATTTGTTAACTAGTACAACATTTCGCTTACCACATGAAAGGACTTTACTCTCATAAAATTCCAACTCTGACTGTGTCAGAGGTTCGCCTGCATCTGTCACAAAAACAATTACATCAGCTTTGGGCAATGCCATATGCGTCAAAATTGCATGACGAGGATCAAGCCCTCCGATTCCTGGAGTATCAATTATCGTAATGCCATTTTTTAAAAATGGAGAAGGGTATGATAACTCTACGAGGATTGTATTGTCAATTTCCAATACATCCCCCATAGTATATTTATCGATATCTTCCCACTCAATTTCTTCAGACTTCAACGAATCCGCATTCTCCAATAAATTACCGTAATATCTAACAGCCTTCTTGACGGCGCCATATTTAATGGTTGTAACAACAGATGTAGCGAAACCAATGTCTGTTGGACATAATTCTGTTCCAATAATAGCATTAACAAGGCTGGATTTTCCTCTTTTGAATTCACCACAGAATAATACTGTAGCAGCATCTTCGGTAGTTGTAATAGCCTTATCAATCTCCGAAACTATGCTTTTCTTTCCATATGTTTCAAGAGTCGGCGCAACCTGTTTAAGAAAGCTTCTGAGTTTATCTGCATCAGTCTTCATTTCACATATACATTAAAAAGTCAGTAGAATAATCCATACAATTGCAATCACAATAGCTCATAATGTCCAATTGCTGTTGACAAAGAGCCATTGAGTTGAAATCACCGATAGCATTAAATTGGCTCATACAATCATTGTAGAACATATTGTAATCTACTCCCATGCCAGCTAATGCGAATCTATCAAATTCCATCGGCATATTATATCCCATTGGTTGAATGTCATACCAATTGATGTCGTTGAAGCCATCAAAGCAAGTAGGACGCATATAGTCATTAACCAATCCACAGTCTAAATAATCATTAAACATGTAGTTATCCGAGAAGATATCATTAAACCCAATGTTATTGTTGGCGAAATCAAAGTATGCATTGGTTAAAGATGTCATTGGAGACATGGTTGGCATAGGAGGAACGAAGCTACCTACAGGTGGAACAAAATCGCCCATAGGCATAAATGGAGGAAGTCCCATGCTGATATCGTTGAATATTTGGAAATCAGGATAACTTACTCCTGCTACATCAGGTATATGACCCAACTCTTGGTCGAAGTTTTGCATGCCTTTAGCAAATTCTGGTGCCGACATATCGGTTGATACCATATAGCAATTGGCATCAGACCAAGCGTCCATGAATTGATTCAGTGGATATGGTTTGCCATCATCTCCACTCCCAGGATCCTTAACAATCACTTGAATGTTTTTAGGATCAGAGGTATCTATCCCAGCAACAATTAAAGCGTGATTGCCTCCTGGCTTTCCAAAGAAATCGTTATACCAGTTTTTTAATTTGTCACTAATGGAATCATTGTACCACATCTCATTGGCATCAAGTCCAACAATTACTTTATGGCCTTGAGCTAATTCGTTAACAAGATTAAAAACATTTGCCCCCTCTTGTCTTGTTACGGGTATATTAGCTAACTCAAGAAGATTTCCTACGTCCTGAGGGGCTGTTCCGCCGTTATACCAACCCTTTTCTGCGGCCGTTTGTACTAAATCTACTTCTGAAACCTCAATTCCAAAATCATTCAATATGAGTTGCTGGGACTTAATTGCACATGAATCTGGAAAGATCTGCTGTACTTTTGGGTTATAAAAATCTGCCATAGTTGTAATAAGTTTTCTTTCTTTTAAGAGTGCTAGGCTAATTGTATTCTATCACTAGTATTTGTTTTTCTTTAATTATTATTACACTGTTCCACGAAAGAACCCCAAATTTTGAGTAAAGTTAATAATAATATTCCGATTAGACGCCGCAATAGCAAATTATTTTTTCTGTGCTGTTCCACGAAAGAACACCTATGCATTCAATTGGCAGACAAATGCTTATTAGTCAATTGATAGAGTAATGTTCTGATTTATACAGTGGTTGCAATCGCCTTTTTATATTGTTGCATACTTTAAGATTGTTATGCACCAAATCTATACATGATAACACTGTTATAATATTTCAATTCCACTTCATTTGCAAATGCCAGACAATAAAAGATTTACACATTGGCAACTGTTCTTTCGTGGAACCCTTACCCCAAACCACTGATTATTCCCTTATT
This sequence comes from Muribaculaceae bacterium, assembly GCA_017399915.1. Lineage (GTDB taxonomy): Bacteria > Bacteroidota > Bacteroidia > Bacteroidales > Muribaculaceae > RGIG4079. The sequence goes on along the minus strand of JAFQAS010000001.1, from coordinate 5,922 downwards.
TGCATCATCAATTACCGAATTTTCTAACATTGTTAGATAAATCTGTGTGGTTTTTTCCGAGGTGTGGCCCATGCCTTGGCTGATGATGGAAATAGGCACATTATGATTTCTGGCAGCAGTTGCCCAGCTATGGCGTGAAGTGTAAGAGGTTAGTTTGCAGCCACACCCCAACATCTCTGATAATCTGCCGAGCAGGCGGTTGTGGGTATTCAAGGCAATTTGATATTGCTCGTATGCTTCCGTAGAATCGAGTGAACTCAAAATCGGGAAAACGTAAGGCGAATCCGAGTCGGCATAGCGGTCGATTATCCGTTGAATACTCGGCTCGATACGCACGCTCAACAATTGCCTTGTCTTGCGACGAGCGTAACAAATCATTCCATTCCGTAAGCTTGACTTCTTGAGATAGGCGATATCCACGAACGCCATTCCGCGCGTGCAGTAGCTGAATATAAATAAATCGCGGCATAAGGCAAGCGGAGTCCCCATTTTGAGTTCCAAGCGGTATAGTTGTGTGATAATTGTTTCTGACACAGCACGCTTGCGGGTGCGGTCAATGCCCGTATAGACTTCCGTAAACGGATGCTGTTGCACGATGAGTTTTTGCCTCACCGCCTTATTATAGACGGCGCGTAGTACTCGCATATAGAACGATACTGAATTGCGCACCAATCCCCGCTGAACGAGGAATGCATTATAATCTATAATTACCTGTTCGGTCAAGGCTGATAGTGGCAGGCGGATATCGCCCAAAAATGCGCTCAAACTACACATTGTCTTTTCGTAGTTCTTGGCCGTCCCCAGGCGGTTTGTCGCCCGTAGCTGTTCTACTTGCGAACGCATATAATCGAGTACAAGAATGTGGCTCTGGGGCGATTTGTAGCGATTGATTATATCACTTACAGAGTAGTCCATACCACAACTATCAAGGTCCAAAATGACCCTCCGCAGCAACATTACATCGCTATCGATGCGATTCTGAATCATTGAGCGATTTGGTGCAGACGATACTAACTTCTCTTCATCTGTATCCCAATCCGATGGAGACACACGAAGCCTTGTTGTAATCTGTCGAGATTTACGATTGTGGGTGATTTGGTAGTAGATAACACCTGCTTTACCCACTACTTTCGATGGACGCAATTTTACTTTTATTGTTGCCATAAGCGCGATAAATGATTTAAGATGATACAACAAAAGCCTTCTCTAAATGGTTTAGGCGAAGGCTCATTATATAACGGCTACAGAATAGTGAATAGGGAAACGCAACAGCACCCTTTGCGCTTATTGTCAAAGGGTGCTGTAATGTTTGGATGGTAAGAATATAATCAGTATTTCGAAGCGAATTTCAAACAGAATGCTTAAAAATCATTAGGCATTAAAATAAAGAGAAAAAGCCGAAACTTTTTCTCTCTGTCTCATAATCGCTGCTGCCACCACTTTGGGAGGGTGAATAAAAAGAGGTGGTTTTAGGCCTGCGATGCCCGAAAAAGCGGAGTTTACCTAGGCGTAAATGAGCATTTGAGGGCAAGCGTAACGACAAAACAGCCTTTTTATTCACGCTCACTCTGCCATCTTGCGGCCGGCATCGTACGCCCGTTGCAGGTCCTCCTCCCAATGCGCATCGCGCCAAGCGTGCTTTGCCTCTTCCGAGAAACTGCCGAGTTCGTAATTGTCGTAATTCGCCACCTGACAGGTGTTGTAGCCGATGATGCGTTCTATCTCGCCGAGGGCCGTTGTGAGGCACCACTCCATCGTGCCGAAATGGTTGCTATTATTGCGCTCGGGCAGACCGTTCATCGTCTCAATAAGCACCACAGGCATACGCTTGGGCGCGGTCAGGCTGTAATCGTTGTACGAGAGCCACGGGAACGCCAGACGCTCCAAGAAGGCACGCATCTTGCCCGTCACCTCACCGAAATAGATGGGCGAGCCAAGCACCAAGCCGTCCGCCTCGGCAATCTCGTCCAAGAGGGGCGAGAGCGCATCCCGAAAGCGGCAGATATTCGACGCCTTGCCTTTGAGTTTGCAAGCCATACACGACATACAACCCTTATAATCAATGTCGTATAGTCGCACGCTCCTCACTTCGACATCCTCGCCAACCGACTTCGCACCCTCGGCAAGTCGCTGCAACAGCTGCGCCGTATTCATATTCTTTCGTGGACCACCATCCACAATCACAATCTTTTTCATATCGCCAATAAACTTAATCGTGTTTTTCGCTATTTCAACTTTTTGCCGTCCGAGAAGGCGTTGCCGACAATAGCACCCAGCTCGATGTAGTGGTGGTTGATGGGGTCGTAGGTGATAGGGCGCAGTTTGCGGTAATCAATCTTGCCGTCGGTGAGAATCTTCTCGTCGGCACATACATTCACGATGCGACCGACAAGGTGGTTGCTCTCCTGGTCATACGATACCATTTCGCACTCCAACGTCATCGGAAGTTGCTCGATAATCGGGGCATTGACCACCTCCGAGCGCACGGCCGTAAAGCCCGCTTTGGCAAATTTGTCAGGCTCTTTATTGCCCGATACAATGCCCACATAGTCGCACGCCACAACCTCTTCCGCGGTCGCCATACTTACGGTAAAGGCCTTCGTGGCGAGGATGTTTTTCGTGGTTTTGTGTCCCTCCGAAATGCAAATTCCGATGTGGTCATCGGTGAAAATTCCGCCCCATGCAGCATTCATCGCATTGGGTTTGCCCTGCTCGTCGTATGCCGCCACAATCAGCACCGGCATCGGATAGAGCCACGTTTTTGAACCGAAATTCTTGCGCATAACTATCTAATTCTTGAATTTATATCTCATCCAAACCGTCTCGCCCAACTGCTTCACGCTCTCAAGGCGCAGTTGTGTTGCGGGGCGATTTTTGTCGGCAATACCATCGAACACGGCTGCCATTCCGGCACGACCATCAATACCCGGAGCAACCATAAAACTCACCTCGTCGAGTAGCCCCGCCTCCAGGAAGGCTCCGTTGATGTGGCCACCACCCGTGATGGCCAATCGTCCTACGCCAAACTCCTCGGCCAGCAACTCCATGGCTCGCGCAAGATTGATGCCGTTTTTACCCACGGCTATCCACGATATGCCCTGCTCGGTGAGGCGGTCGTGATAGGCCTTCGGACACGCTTCGTCGGTGATGATAAGTAGGGCTTGCCCGTCAAACACATTTTCGCCCCATTGCAGTTTGCCGTGGGTGTCGATGCCGATGCAGTAGGCGTCCGCCTTGTTGGCAACGTGGAACGCTTCACGGCCGATGGGCGTGGTGTCGTGAGCCGCAAAGGGCTCGGGGAGGGCGTAATGCATCTGCATCGTCACGCGCCCCATCAGCATCGAGGGGCAGGCGAGTGCCTCCAGGGCCTCATAGTACTCATTCCCGCCCTCAATCTGCTCGGTCATATCGCAGTCGATGCGACCATCCACCGAGGCTATCATATGGCAAATAACGTAAGGCTTCATCTTTCGCGCTGTTTAGTTATTTCTTATTTTTCCACATAGGTTCTATCCCACGATTTGAGCTTGTCCTCGTCAGTGATTTGTCGCACGACTCGGCAGGGGTTACCCACCGCCACCACATTCGAGGGAATATCCTTGACCACCACCGAACCGCCACCAATGACGACATTCGAGCCAATCGTGACGCCCGGCATCACCTGCACGCCCGCGCCAATCCATACATTGTCACCCACGATGATAGGGTAGGCATACTCCAGCCCTTGGTTTCTACGCTCGGCATCAATGGGGTGGCCCGCGGTGTGAAAACCGCAGTTGGGGGCGACAAAGACATTGTTGCCGAACTTCACCTTCGCGCCATCCAAAATCACCGTGTTGTGGTTGGCGAAGAAGTTCTCGCCAATTTCGATATTGTAGCCGTAGTCGCACCAGAAGGGGGCCACGATGCAGAAGCTGTCGCCTGCCGTTTTGCCCAACAGCCGACGCATCAACTGCTGCTGCTCGGCGGTATCCGACGGACGGAGCTGGTTGAACGTATAGCAGAGGTCTTTTGCTACTTTGCGCTCCTCGATAAGGTCTGTATCGTTGTTCGCGTCGTATATCATCTGACGCAACATCTTCTCTTTTTCGGTCATAAGAATGTTTTTAGCGTAAATTACTACTCCAAAGTTACACATTTTTTCGATGCCGCTCTCTCAATGCTGCAACTTCGCCAATAAATATTTTTTTGAAAAATCTTGCTATCTGCAACTATTTGGCAGATAGTCCGTATTATCTTTGTCGCAGAAAACAGTAACGAACTATGCTTGCAAATCCGGTAAAACGCTATTTTTGGTTGGTTGATACCATTTATCGACACGCTCCCATCTCGTTCAAAGAGATAGCCGAGCGATGGGAACAGAGTGCGCTCTATGACAATAAAAAGTTGGCAATTCGTACCTTCCACAACCACCGTGAGGCAATTGAGGAGTTGTTTCATGTGCGCATTGTGTGTGATGATCGCACAAATAAATATTTTATCGCAGACCAGGGCGAGTTGGCGAAAAACGGCCTTTCGTCGTGGTTGCTTAATGCCTTCTCGATGAGCAATATCCTCACCGAGGCGCAATCGCTTGGCAGTCGTGTTCAGGTCGAAGAGATACCCTCGGCACAACACCATTTGACCGAGTTGTTGATGGCTATGCGTGAGAACAGGTGTGTCAAAGTAACCTATCAACCCTTCGTGGCGGAGGCTCCCTTTGAGTTGATGTTGCAACCTTTGTTTGTTAAACGCTACGATTGTCGATGGTATCTCTATGCCAATAAGCGAAATGAGGAGAAAATTAAGCTCTATGCACTCGATCGTATGCATACCGTCGAGGCGCAAGAGGAGCGTTTTGTGTTTCCTGCCGACTTCGACCCTGCGGCATACACCTGCAATGCCTTTGGTGTGGCAATTTACGACGAGATTTCGCCATGTAAGATTCGCGTTCGGGCCTACGGCCGTCTTGCTGCCTATCTGCGCACATTGCCACTACATCAGTCGCAACGAGAGGTTGAGACCACCAACAGATATGCTGATTTTGAGTATTTCGTAGCACCTACGCAGGAACTTTACCTTAAACTGATGTCATATGGTAGGCAGATTGAGGTGCTTTCGCCTGAAAAGGTAAGAAACTCTATCCATTGGAAATTGATGCAGGCGGCAGTTATTTATGATAAAGAGTTGCGAAATGAGAATGACAAATAATAACGACAACGCTGCGCGTGTGGTACGCATCGTCGATTTTGAGGTGGTTCGTAAGGTGGGTACGCTTGTTACGCTACGTGGCAAATACGGCGTGGAGATGACCACCGACGAGAAGTGCTTGTTTGAGGATGGGCGCGCGGTAGCAGTCGGGACGTTGTACTGTACCCTTACCGACTATCGTTGGTGGCTTGCAGGAGCCTGGCAGTGGCACTTCGAAAAGGAACGCAAACGGTTCGTGGAGCTATATGCCGACCATGTGCCACTCTATGTGTGGGCAGGGGATTATACGCTCAACCACGAGGAACTGCGCAATGCGCTTGTGCCGTTCGATATTTGGGGTGTAGAGGATTTGCGTATCGGGCAGGTGATGGAGGCGTGGCGGTGTGGCCTGACGGCAACGTGTCCGCATTGCGGAGGCGAAGGAATGGTCTATCACTTTTGCGGTGTGCCAACCTCGGGAACGAGCAACTATTCGCTCTTCTGCCCCGACTGTGGCAATTTCGGTGAGCATATCCAAGGGTGCGAATTTAATCGCTTTCGCAAAGCTGTGCTAATGGCTCAACAAAACCAACCCGCCACCATTCCCACACGCGAAGCATTGAATATGGAAGAGTATATAAAACTAATACTAAAATAAAAACAGATACTTATGGAAAATTTCAAATCAGAGATTGACAAAATTATTACCCAATCTTTCAAAAAGCTACAACAAGCATACGATAAACCCAGTGG
>JAFQAS010000041.1 GCA_017399915.1 Muribaculaceae bacterium | reverse complement strand
TTCAAATGGGGCGTTGACGCACCGATATTATGTGCGTGACTATCTTGGTAGCACTCGGGCGGTGATTGATGAGAGTGGCAATGTGTTGCAAAGCACTGCCTATTATCCATCAGGTGTGCCGTTGACTCCTAACTCGCTCACTCCTCAAACTATCAAACTCCACACAGGCAAAGATTTCTTCGACCTCCAAGGCGCAGGCTGGTACGACAACCAAGCCCGTTATTATGATTGCCTAATACCCACTTTTAAATCTATCGACCCCCTTGCTGAGAAATACCCCTGGCTATCGCCTTATAATCATTGTGCAAATAATCCGTTGAAACACATTGACCTAAACGGAGATAGTATTGCTGTTCTAAATCTTGGTGGAGTTATTGGACATATTGGATTGCTTATTCAAAACGAAAATAAGAAATGGAATTATTACTCTGTAAACGGAGACAATTTATATATAATGGGGACGCACAAAGGAGGCCGAGAATTTGATGATTTAGGCGTTGGAGAATTTGATAGTCCTACAGACTTTCTAAATAGTTCTTATAATCAAAAAACAGAAAATTCTAAAAATGACAAAAATTACGCAAACTATGATTATGAATCTGCGTATTTAATTCCAACAACTACAGAACAAGACAATATTATTAGAACTGAATTCATTAAAATTAGTAAAACTGAAGATTATAGTATTAATCCATTGGCACCTAATCATTGTGGAACAGCGGTCCAACGAAGTTTGCAAAAAGCTGGGATTAAAGTAACCTCGGAAAGGACAATTCCATCAAATGGGACTTCAATAGGCAAACGTAATAAAGTTACTCCTTTTTTCCCAAATGATATTTATAATACAATAAAACAAAATAATCCATATGGAACGGAATATAAAAAATAATCTAATTATACATTTAATTCAATTGTATTGGATTGCCATGAGTTTATTTTATATTTATGGGATTTCTGGAGATGGGAATTATTTTTCATCAATAGGATATATTATCCTATTGATTATATTTTCATCTTTTATATTGAAAGATTACCATGTTATTGGCTGGATTCTATTGGGACTATCAATTTTAATTAATATAGGAATTCTGCTCTTATTAGGCTTTGGTTCTCTCTCCTCATATATTATTATCTTGTTTTGTTTAATTCTGGTTCTGAATATATGTTCACCCATTTATTTAATACGACAATGAGATTATTCGATTATATTCAACATTACTGCAATATTAATGTTTTGGATTATTAGAATTCGAGAGAATAAGAATCAACCCTTATACTGGAGACTTTACTCCAATAGAACAAACACTACAAGAATATGATGAAAAAGGTATCTATGTTTATTGAAAATATTCTTGCGTATATATATTATTCAATATACGTGAGCCTAGAGTATAATGGATTATTTAAAACAAGTAATTCATGGCCAACAGTAATCAGTATATCTGGAATAGTAACGGCTATTTTAATGTTTACAATTAGTAATATAGCTGAAGTTTTTTTTGAAAATGTCTTTAATTATGATATTTTTAGTTCAAAATTATATATAGTATTCTGGTGTACAATATGTCTTATTTTAGATTATTTTTTGATGAAATATTATACCAAAAAGGGAAAAAACATCCTTGAAAAGATGAAAGAGCGTCAAAAAAAAATAAAATATAAAATAATTATCGGATTATGCCTTATATCAATTATAGCATATAGTTTTTTTATGATCCTAATTTAATTTTAAAAGAACTTTTCTTCAACAATAAGACCACTTGGTTTTCTCCTCACAAGGAGCGAGCCGAGTGGTTTTTCTTTTATCGTTATCGGGCAATTCATCACTGCCCGATGTTCCTATTCTGTGCCTTATTTACACCTTGATTTGATGACACAATGGCTGTCGCTTTTCGTCACACTTTGATATTTCACTACGCAAAGTTCGGGTATCATTCACTACACAAGGACTCGGCAAGTTCCACTAAAAAATCTCCACGCCCGGAGGGTAGTATTTTTCTGCGATAAATTTCGTGCAAGCGAGTGCAGAGCAGAGTTTGCTGATTGAGAGCATTTATCTTCCACATTTTCAATAGCTATCTTTTCCATTTCCAAACCCATTACTCGGAGGATGATTTGTGTCAAGGAGGGTGCTTCAATCAAGCATCAAACAACATAGTCAGTGCCCCGAAGGGGGGAGGCTAAGTTAATGCATAATGCTTAATTCATAATTCTTAATTAAAAATTATTTTTGGCATTCTGTCTAGATTTTCTCAATTCACAACTTCAAACTTCCTTTCTCCTTCGCTCATCTTTCCTCTTTGATTGCACACTTATGCGCATAAATGTGTAATAATTGTGTCATTTTGAATTGTTTTTTGTATCTTTGTCAAGATATTTCGTAATTTAGAATAATTATTGATAATTATGAACATACTTGAATTAAGCGAACAAGAAATAGTGCGTCGTGGCAGTCTCGACGAAATGCGTAAAATGGGCATCGATCCCTATCCCGCAGCAGAGTTTAAAGTAACCGGTTATACCGATGAGATAAAAGAGAATTTCAAAGACGATGAGCCTCATCGCGAGGTGAGCATCGCCGGTCGCATCATGAGCCGCCGCATCATGGGTAAGGCTTCATTTATTGAAATACAAGACTCTTGCGGTCGCATACAAGTATATATCAGTCGCGACGACCTCTGTCCCGACGAAAACAAAGACCAATACAACATCGTATTCAAAAAACTCCTCGATATAGGTGACTTCATCGGCATCGACGGATATGTGTTCCGCACTCAAATGGGCGAAATCACCGTTCATGCTCAAAAACTCACCGTGTTGAGCAAATCATTGCGTCCTCTCCCCATCGTGAAAGTGAAAGATGGTGTGACTTACGACGCTTTCGATGACCCCGAATTGCGCTATCGCCGTCGTTACGTTGACTTGGTTGTTAACGATGGTGTAAAAGATATTTTCATCAAGCGCAACAAGGTTTACACCTCAATGCGCAACTATTTCAACGAACATGGCTACATGGAAGTTGAAACTCCTATCCTCCAATCAATCCCCGGCGGCGCATCGGCACGCCCATTTATCACTCACCACAATGCGCTCGATATTCCTTTGTATCTCCGCATTGCCGATGAGTTGTATCTAAAACGCCTCATCGTGGGTGGTTTTGAAGGGGTTTACGAGTTCTCTAAGAACTTCCGCAACGAGGGTATGGACCGCACCCACAACCCTGAGTTCACTTGTATGGAAATCTATGTTTCTTACAAGGACTACAACTGGATGATGGACTTCACCGAAAAGATGATTGAACGCATCGCGCTTGAAGTGAACGGCACCACACAAGTGAAAGTGGGCGACAACGTGATCGACTTCAAGGCTCCTTATAAACGTGTCACTATGATTGATGCCATCAAGGAATTCACCGGCATCGACATCACAGGCATGGACGAAGTGCAACTTCGCGACGTGTGCAAGCAACTCGGCATCGAAGCCGACGAAACAATGGGTAAAGGTAAACTCATCGACGAAATCTTCGGCGAAAAATGTGAAGGCAACTACATACAACCTACTTTCATCATCGACTATCCTATCGAAATGTCGCCATTGACCAAACGTCATCGCAACAATCCTGAGTTGACCGAACGTTTCGAATTGATGGTTAACGGTAAAGAGCTTGCCAACGCTTACTCAGAGCTTAACGACCCAATCGACCAATATGAACGTTTCGTTGAACAAATGAAACTCGGTGAAAAGGGCGACGACGAAGCGATGATTATCGACAAAGACTTTATCCGTGCGCTTGAATATGGTATGCCTCCAACATCGGGTATGGGTATCGGTATGGACCGTCTCGTGATGCTCATGACAGGTCAAACAACAATCCAAGAAGTGTTGTTGTTCCCACAAATGCGTCCCGAAAAGACTCAACGCCGCGACAAAGAGGAAGCATACACCGCAATAGGTGTTCCTGCCGAGTGGGTTGCTCCACTTCAAAAAGCAGGTGTGCTCACTATCGACGCACTCGCCGAAGCAGGTGCCGGCAAATTGCACCAAGACCTTTGTGGTATCAACAAAAAGTATAAACTCGAGCTCAAAAATCCTTCAATCGACGATGTAAATGCGTGGATTGACAACGCAAAGAAATAACTTAAGAGAAAATTTCTCACCGAGTTTATACCTTAATTATTTACCAAAAGATACACTGAATGAATTTTCCAGGAAGAATAGCAGTGATGGGTGGTGGTAGCTGGGCTACCGCCCTCGCCAAGCTGTTGCTTGAAAACTGCGAAATGATAGATTGGTATATGCGCCGCGACGACCGCATCGAGGATTTTAAACGCTTGCGTCATAACCCCGCATACCTCACCGATGTCCACTTCGATGTGCAACGCATCGAATTTTCAAGCGACATCAACAAAGTGTGCTCCGAATGCGACACTTTGCTCATGGTGATGCCATCTCCCTACTTTAAAGATCACCTCGCAAAACTCACCGTCGACATTAGCGATAAATATATCGTTTCGGCTGTGAAAGGGATTGTGCCCGACGAAAACGAGTTGATTTCTGACTATATGATCGAGAAATATGGCGTGCACCGCGACCACATGTTGGTTATCAGCGGTCCTTGCCATGCCGAAGAGGTGGCCCTATCGCGTCCGTCATACCTCACCGTGGGTGGTCACGACCTACCTCATGCCGAGAAATTCGCGGCATGCATCGCCGGTCGCAACACTCGCACAATCACCTCTGACGACGTTGACGGCATCGAATACGCTGCCGTGCTCAAAAACGTCTACTCTATCGCCGCCGGCATTGTGCATGGCATGAAGAGAGGCGACAATTTCTCGGCTATGCTTGTGGCAAATGCTATTCGCGAAATGGAACGTTTCCTTGAAACAGCGGCTCCTCGCCAACGCCAAATTTGCGACTCGGTTTACCTCGGCGACTTGCTCGTGACTTCTTACTCTCGATTCTCACGAAACCACAACTTTGGTTCTCTCATAGGCAAAGGCTACTCTGTGTCGGTTGCCAAGATGGAGATGGAACAAGTGGCCGAAGGATATTACGGAACAAATTGTATCTATCAAATCAATCAAAAGCTAAAAGTAGACACTCCTATCCTCAACGGAATGTACGACATTCTTTATCGTCGCGTATCGCCCGAAAAAGCTATTCGTGCTATGGCTGAAACTTTTGTATAACAATAAGCATTTTAAGTATAGAGATTATATAATAGTGATTAAAAATGAAAACTATCAACGTAAACATTAAAGATGTGCTCAGCTTCGTGCCTGAAGCACAAATCGAAGCCCTCGACAGCGCCGCTGCCGACGGACTTGAAAAATTACACAATGCATCGGGCGAAGGTAACGACTTCCTTGGTTGGCTCGACCTCCCCACTCGCACTCCTGCCGCCCTTCTCGACGACATCGTGGCAACCGCCCAATCGCTCCGCAACGATTGCGAAGTAGTAGTGGCAATCGGTATCGGGGGGAGCTACCTCGGTGCAAAAGCTGTAATCGAAGCTCTCAGCGACACTTTTGCCGCTTATCGTGGCACTGCTCCGGCTGTGCTTTTCGCCGGTCAAAACATTGGCGAAGACTACCTCTATGAACTTCAAGACTATCTCAAAGATAAAAAATTCGGTATCATCGTGATTTCTAAATCAGGAACCACTACCGAACCCGCTATCGCGTTCCGCTTGCTCAAAGCGCAACTCGAAGCACAAATGGGCAAAGCCGAAGCATCTCGTCGCATCGTGGCTATCACCGATGCAAAACGTGGCGCTCTACGTCAGCTCGCTACCGAAGAAGGCTACAAAACATTCGTTATCGACGACAACGTGGGTGGCCGCTTCTCAGTGCTTAGCCCTGTGGGATTGCTCCCTATCGCCGTGGCAGGTTACGACATCAAAGCGCTTATGCAAGGTGCTATCGACATGGAAAATGCCACTAAGGAACATTCAAAAGATAACATCACCGAGATTTACGCTAAAACTCGCAACGCGCTCTACAATGCCGGCAAGAAAATCGAAATTCTCGTGAACTATAACCCAAAACTCCACTACTTCAGCGAATGGTGGAAACAACTCTACGGTGAAAGCGAAGGTAAAGACCAAAAAGGTATCTTCCCCGCTTCGGTCGACAACTCTACCGACCTCCACTCTATGGGTCAATGGATTCAAGACGGCGAACGCACTATCTTCGAAACCGTCATCTCGGTTGAAGAACAAGCTCACTCGGTTATCATACCAAGCGACGACGCCAACCTCGACGGATTGAACTACATCGCCGGCCGTCACGTTGACGAAGTGAACAAGATGGCCGAACTCGGCACTCGCATCGCTCACATCGACGGTGGTGTGCCCAACATGCAAATCACTATCCCTGCCCTCAAAGAAGAATACCTCGGTCAATTAATCTACTTCTTCGAAAAAGCATGTGGCATCAGTGGTTATATCCTTGGTGTGAACCCATTCAACCAACCTGGCGTAGAAGACTACAAACGCAACATGTTTGCCCTCCTCGAAAAACCGGGCTACGAAGAAGCTACCGCCGCTATCAAAGCCCGCATCTAAAGAAAAATTTCTCATAATACAAAATAGGGAGCTGTGTCAAAATTCAAGAAATTGACACAGCTCCTTTTGTATTTTATTCCTCCTAAAACTCCACTTTTTACTTTTTTTCATTAATTTTGCATCAAACAAGTTGCCACAACAGCAACTATGTATAACTATCAAATCTTGAATATATAACTTTAATATCAAAATTTATGAACACCACTAAAAACTTTATTCGATTTTCATTAATTACAATCGCCTTCTTTGGTTGTTTATTCAATGCATCTGCCGAATCTACCGAACGCATATACAACGATGCCAAAGCTTTTTACCTTAAAGGTCACGTAAAAAGTTGCACCGATGGCGATGATAGTCCTAATGAATACAACACAATTTACTTTAACCCCGATGGATCGTATAAAACCGACAAATACACTATTACACGAGATTATGACAACAAGCTAATCAAACTTTATAATGAAAAAAACGAGATTGAAATAACCGAGGAAGGTGACTCAATAGAACACTTTGAATCAGAATGTAGTGAAGTTTTATGGTCTTCAATGCCTTTCCCTTATGGGGAAAAATGGACAATGCATAGAGGGGGCATGGTATTTTGGGGTGATTGTTACTTTTTATATGATCAATATGGTAATATAGAATCTAAGATATTTCATTATAATGTGACTGGGTTTACATATACTCGCTATGATTACAAATATCTCGAATTTGATAGTCACGGAAATTGGACAAAACGACAACAAATAGAAAGTTCTTTTGATTACAGAAACTCAGTCTATATTTCAATAAATGATCCAAGAATCGAAACTCGTACAATCACTTATTACGAATAATAAAAAATCCTCAATTCTAAAAATCAAGAATTGAGGATTTTTTATTGAGTTTTGATTAATATTCCGGATATTTCCCATCTTTTTTAATTGCGATTAAGAGAATCTTTTATTTTCTTCCGAAGTCGGCAGGGATTTCGCCCCACTCATCGGTATTCCATTTGAAGATTGGATTTTTTACCGGATAGTGTGCTAAGAGCCATTTGTCGGCACGAGCTAATAGCTCAAATATTTTACCATTCTTGGCTGTAGGTGCCAATGTGGAGCGATGAGCCCCCTTTTTTATCCACGAAATTGCCGTGCGTGAATCGCTATAGATTGGTGTTGTAGTATCACCCTTTTTATCAAGCAATGCAAGGGCATGAATGAGTGCGAGATATTCGCCCACATTGTTTGTACCATCTTCGAGCGGACCAACATGAAACACCTGCTCACCGGTGCGCACATTCACTCCTTGATACTCCATCGGGCCGGGATTCTTGGCACATGCACCATCAACAGCGATGCTATCGAGCACAATCTCAGGTATAGCTGCATAATTAACCGCTACCGCCTTGTGTGATGCTATCGAACGTAATATCCCTAAATGCTCTGATGAATCGCCACGATAGGCAAGCGTAGCCGTCGTTTGATCATCAAATGCTTTAAATTTTGCTCCGGGAAAGTTTGTCACTTGCGCTTGACACTCTTCCCATGAGTCATAAATTCCAGGTTTATGCCCCACCCACACCACATAAAATTTTCGTCGTGCCATCGATACTCTTGTTTTATGATAACTGACTCAATAGCGAGATATCAACATATCTCAAACCACATTGATGAGCAATTTTTTTATTAACCACTTTTCCCATATACACATATGCACCACTCTGCACACCTTTTTGTAGATTTGTTGAAATCATACATCGTTCCACTCCTACCATATCGCTCAGCAAAGTTACCATTGCATTACTCAAGGCCATTGCCGCGGTGCGTGGCACGGTCTGTCCCACATTCACAAAGCACAATCTACCTTCACCAATATTATCTTGTGTAGAGCCCATCGCAAGGTTATGACTGCCTAAAGCTATCGACGGTGCATTGGATCCCTCATTTTTGAGGTCGAAAACGATTGCCCGCTGTTTCATTAGCGACACTTCTTCACTACTCAACTTATAGCCATTGCGCATAGGCGTAGCAACTATAATATCGGCACTCCGCAATGCATTATGCAACACATTAGGGTGCAATGCCGACCCTATCACCATAGGTCCTAACTCGCGCATGGCACGACGCAATCGATACACATCGTTGTCAAACATTCGCACCATCGCGCCAAGTCCTATTGCCGAGCGAGCCGCCGCACATGCTGCGATGCCCGACCCTATGATAGTAACCTCACATGGCACCACTCCTGCCACTCCGCCAAGCAAAATACCTTTGCCCACTTGCGAATTGGCAAGCAATGCCGATGCCACCGACATTGCCGCACGGCCATCAATCTCGGCCAACGTGTCGGCAAATGGATGATTACCCTCCTCGTCTTGAACCAAATCTATAGCAATAGCCGTAATATGATTATCGGTCAATGCCGTGATAGTTTCGCGAGGTTGTGAACCATTTTGCAACATCGACAACAACATAGCCCCACGGCGCATCCTCTTCACCTCAACGGCACTCAACGGAGCCAAATGAATAACCACATCACACTTCAACGCCTCATCACGCTCCACTATCGTCGCCCCTCGGCTCTGATATTGGTTATCATTATAGTGAATCACATTGGCCGCTCCACTCTGCACCTTTACCACAAAGCCCGACTCAACAAGACGGTTTACCGACTCAGGAGTCAATGGGAAACGGCGTTCAAATGGGTCACAACAAGCCGGCAACCCTATTGAGATGCTACGATTGCCCGAAGCCACCATTGCCGGTTGCTCCATAGGTGTGGGTGCTTGGTTTTGAGTCATTGCGATATGCGATTTATGGTTATTGTTTTATGGGAATAGCCAATAGCTCGGCAAATTCACGAGCCGTGTTGGCTATTTCAGATTTATTTTCGAGCCGTTCCGACGAAAAAGAGATTTGCGCTTTAGAGTAATGATCCATACGCTTGGCAAGAGCCTCTTTTATAAACGTCATCAACTCCTCATCGTCTTTATCGGCAATGAGCGGACGTTTGTGGCGACCTCGCATCAATCGAGAGTGCAACCTATCTATCGGAGTGTTGAGAAACACAGTGGTGCCATGAGTGTTCATATACTCCATATTGTCGAAAAAACATGGAGTGCCACCACCACATGCCACAATCACATCTTCAAAATCGGCCACTTCCTGGAGCATACGACGTTCCACATCACGGAATCCATCTTCGCCCCGTTGGGCAAATATCTCCCTCACTGTGAGGTGGAAACGTTGCTCAATATAGTTATCGAGATCGATAAATGGCACACCGGTCAACGCTGAGACAGCACGCCCCATGGTCGACTTGCCACAACCCATATATCCGATGAGAAAAATCGGCTTCACTCTGCTTATTTCTTTTCTTTAAGAAGGTCGCGTATTTCAGTCAACAACACTTCCTCTTTAGATGGAGCGGGAGGTGCAGCAGGTTCTTCCTCTTTTTTCTTCTTAAGTTTCATAATACCCTTAATCATGAGGAAGATACAGAACGCTATAATAAGGAAATCCACCACATTTTGAATAAATTGACCATAATTGAGAGATACAGCAGGTGTAACCTCTTCGCCATTTTCAATTACCGCAGCAGTCAATTCATATTTTAAATCGGTAAAAGAAATTCCACCGGTGATTTTACCAATCACAGGCATAATCACATCATTTACCAACGAAGTGACAATCTTACCAAATGCACCACCGATGATAACACCGACAGCCATGTCAATCACGTTACCTTTTACGGCAAATTCCTTGAATTCTGTAATAAATTTTCCCATTTTGTTTTATGTTTTTTTGATATAACGTTTATAATTCTTTTACAAAAATAGAAAAATTTTTCCTTTAATTGTGCATAATAGCTCCATTATGTGCCTATTTTAGATTTTTTGAGCTATTTTTCTAAATATCTTTGCCTTTGACTATATGTTAATTGAAAAAAAAGTAGTAATTTTGCACTGCTAAATTAAAGCAAGGTAAAAAGATTATAAACCCAATATTTATTATTTACAATTATGACTAAAGTAGGTATTAATGGTTTTGGCCGTATCGGACGTTTCGTTTTCCGTGCTGCTCAAAACAGAAATGACATCGAAATCGTAGGTATTAACGACCTTTGCCCAGTTGATTATTTGGCTTATATGCTTAAATATGACACTATGCACGGTCAATTTGAAGGCACTATCGACTATGACTTGGAAAAAAGCCTTTTGATCGTTAACGGTAAAAACATCCGCGTAACTGCAGAACGTAACCCAGCTGACTTGAAATGGAACGAAGTTGAAGCTGAATACGTTGTTGAATCAACTGGTCTTTTCCTTTCTAAAGACAAAGCTCAAGCTCACATCGAAGCAGGTGCTAAATATGTAGTTATGTCAGCTCCGTCTAAAGACGACACTCCTATGTTCGTTTGCGGTGTAAACTTCGACAAATACGAAAAAGGTACTCAATTCGTTTCTAACGCTTCTTGTACTACTAACTGCTTGGCTCCTATCGCTAAAGTATTGAACGACAAATGGGGTATTGCTGACGGTCTTATGACTACAGTTCACTCTACTACTGCTACTCAAAAAACTGTTGACGGTCCTTCTATGAAAGACTGGCGTGGTGGTCGTGCTGCTGCTGGCAACATCATCCCTTCTTCAACTGGTGCTGCTAAAGCTGTAGGTAAAGTTATTCCTGAACTTAACGGCAAATTGACTGGTATGGCTATGCGTGTTCCTACTCTCGACGTATCAGTTGTTGACCTTACTGTTAACCTTGCAAAACCTGCTACTTACGCTGAAATCTGTGCAGCAATGAAAGAAGCTTCTGAAGGTGAACTCGCAGGCGTTCTTGGTTACACTGAAGATGCAGTTGTTTCAAGCGACTTCCTTGGCGACGTTCGCACTTCTATCTTCGACGCTAAAGCTGGTATCGCTTTGACTGACACTTTCGTGAAAGTTGTTTCTTGGTATGACAATGAAATCGGTTACTCTAACAAAGTTCTCGAACTCATCGCTCACATGAAGAAAGTTAACGGCTAATCCATAGCTTTAACATAAATATAAAAACGGCTGAAGCTCATGCTTCGGCCGTGTTTTTGTTAGTTATAATTTATATTTTTTATTTGCGTATTACTTAGCGACTTTCAAAAATGGGATTAGATATTTCGACTCATCGCTATAGCGTCCTGATACTCCCACTAATGCATTTTCACTTTTTATCCACGCCCAATAAGTGTCATATGAAGACTCTTCTACGCCATGATAAAATATCCATTGCGAGAGTAACAACCCTTGGTCGCTAATCTTGCTAACCTTGGGCTCATTTCGGCTTAAAAAACCATATTTGCGATGCGCATTTTCGAATCCTCCCGATGTCTTTTCTAAAAGTTCTACATGCTCCACCTCCCCTGTAGATGACATTATCATCAACATATAGCAGTTTGGGCTTTTCAAAAAACGTTTGAACCTATCACTAAAGCCAAAATCATCAATATCATATTCTTCACCTTCAAGCACAACTTTTGCAGCTGATATAAAAGGAACAATCTTAAACGACATTCCATTTTCAGCTTTATAATCCGCCCCATTTCCATATTCAAGAGGTATATATGAATATAGCAACACCATCTTTAACCCATTTTTCTTTATCCGTTCACATATTTGTCCATCCATATCTCCTTGAAAGTATATATAACCATCGGGGTATTTAGGTTCTCGATGCTCTCCATCCTCCGACCAAATGGTTATATATTCTGCTCCTCCCACCAACAAAGAGCCCTTAGCCAAAAAGAATTTTGATCTTCGCCAATACAACTCACTTAACGATGAGAACTCTCCATTTCCCTGATCAGAGGTTTCAATACTCACATTATCACCAACAACCAACCATCCCGAAATAGGAAAATCACTGTCATCGATATACCCATCCTGAGCCACAACTTGCCCGGCAATGCCTATTGCCAATAATAATGCAAATATTATCTTTTTCATATTAAATAAGTTTTTTTGCAAAATTCAACATATAGAGATATTTGTTTTAGAGAACTAGTAATAAACTTTTACTGGCCAGGGCGCTTTTTCACTTTCCACCCATAGCCACATTGGGGTATAATCACCTGGATTCTCTCCATATCCTACATAGGCATATGATAACAACTTCCCTTGTTTACTAATCTTTAGATTTTCACCCCCTATACCAATACCTTTTTCTGTGTTTAATGCTCGAAAACCTGTTTTAGTTTTTTCTAAAAAATCATAATCAGTGATTTTTCCATTCGATGACATTATTAGCAAAACGTAACACTTTTTGTTGGCTAACAATGGCTTCAATCTCGATTTAGCATAATTATCACCATATTTTAATTTCCCATTAGCTATCAAAGGGACAATCTTAAAAGTCTTCCCTTCTACACCTTTGTATGCTACTCCATTACCATATTTAAGAGGTATTTCATATGACACTTCTACTTCACGAACGTTTGATTGTTTCATTCGACAAATAGGTTCTCCAACATAATCTCCTTGAGCATAAATATATCCATCAGAAACATATGGTTCAATCTTTTTTGTTCCATCTTCATAATAAAACGTCACAAAAGTATCCCAACCTATCATCAATGTACCCTTTGGCACAGTATTCCCTCGAAGCCAATTAATACCCTCTAGAGTATTTACATCCTCTTCCTCCGTCTCATAACTACTTGTTTGCACCACTGCATTATTTGAGGTAACAATCCAACCCGTAGAATAATCATCTTGTGCCACGGCTTGCCCGGCAATGCCTAATGTCACTAACAACGTAAATAATACCTTTTTCATAATCAATATATTTTTTCTTTTTCTAAAATATTTTAATGGCGGCCAACATGGAGCGCCATTTTTTTGTTCATACATCTTTCCAATCACTAAAACACATATGTTGCCATCAAGCGTGCTGAGGTTGATTTGCTCTGCACATCGGTGTAGTGGCGATAGTTGGTGTCGCGCCAGAAGTGTTGGAGAGAGCCGGTGAGGAACCAATGTTTAGCTAATTGATAATCGATGCGTAGCTCGCTGATATGCATCGAAGCTTGCGATTCGGCTCCTTGTGCATCGAGTGTTTTTATCTACTCCTCGTCTAATGTGGTCAAATCTACATCGGGGTCAAATCCTTTCCATGTAAACATACGATAATATTCATGCGACAATGTTGCCGAAAATTTATTTTTCTTAAACAAGGCATTGAGATTTACTTTTGTGCCAAATCCACTCGCTACATTGTAATTACGGTCATTGAGTTGATAATAGTCGCTCAACACGCCACCCATGAGAATTCCATTGACATGAGCCTCGGCCGAGAAGTCCCAATTACCCACATTGAGTTGTTGGAACTGCATACCACAACCTGCCGATGCCGGAGTGGCAAACTTATAAGGCACTCGTTCGGTTTCCTCCGAAATAGTGTCAGAGTCATAGAAATCATAATGTTGATACATACCTATGTTGAGCGTTGTATTTTCCTTTTCAACCAACCCTCGATTAAGCAATCGCCCTTTGATATTTAACTGTCCCAAAATAGGTTGTCCTTCCATCAAACTGATATCACCACGCAAAGTAAAGAAATCATAAGGCCTACCATTATCCACACTAAAACGATCGCCATATTCTATATCAATCTGTGAGGTAAGGCCGATACCTTTATCAAACACATCACCTTTATACTTGATGTTGCGCGCACCTGCCGAAACAGCTATCGACATATTAGGGATATCAAATTGGCGACCACTCGTTGAGCGCTTGCGCCATGCATCTCCATTAATCACACGAGTGAGTCCACGCATTGGCGACACAACAAACGCTCCAATCTCACGTCCCCATCGCTCGCCTCCGGTAGCACGATCGTCAAGAATCAAATCGCTTGCACGATAGAACACTTCACCTATTGCCATACCGCCGATAGGAGTGGCGATAATATCGTTGGTCGAAGGATATTCACACTCCATAAACAATTCCCACATGGCACTACCGCCAAAGGCATACAACCCCGATTGCCAATAGTTGAAACCATTGGAACGTCCGGCATTGAAATACAAGTTGCCATGATAGGGGTGGAAAAACATATTTGTACCCAAATAATCATTATCCCATATAAAACCATGCTTAAAGTTTTGCTCTACCGAGTTCATGCTGATATAGGCAAAATCTCCTTCAAGCACATAGCGGTCAAAAGCCCACACACCGAGGTTCAACCCCACAACAGTTGCAGCCCCTTGCCAAAACTTTTTCTTGCCATAATATTCCAAGTCAACACTATCGGGAGCCACTGCCGGCACCACATTATGGCGATAACCCAGTTGAGCCAACATCGATGCACTCGACAAAATGGCACAAACAATAAGCGTTAGTAATCTATGTTTCATATTTCTTCGTTTTATTTTCACAAAGGAAAACATATTTTTTATTTATTCAAAACAAATAATATGAAATATTCTCTATTCCTCATCATTTTGACCAACATATACCCATTCCCAAGCAATCGCATCAAGACTCTTAGTTACAAAGACAATCATCTGTCTGCCATTTTATCTTCTATACAAGACAAAAAGCGCTAATTTTATCTTACATACAAGATAAAATCACAATTCCATCGGGTCTTGAAATTAAGATACTCCCCATTTGGAAATGGTTGCTAATGAGATAATCCTTGCGACATTAAAAGTACATCACATTACACAACGAATATATAACGACTAATCATTAGCTTTAACATAATTACAAACACAGCCGAGGCAATCGCCCCGGCTATGTTTTTTTGCGTTGTTATTGTACAAAACAATTTATCATGTTTCTTTGAATATTAAAAAGAATATTATTTTGCACTGACATAACGGTCGCACTTTACTACTACTTTGTCAGCACGCTTTCTAAACATTCCTCTTATGATTATATCTCGACAAGAAATGATTAGTTATTTCTTTACATATCCTGTTGCTCGACCTTTACCGACTTTCTCGATGAGACCAGCCTCCAACAAATCTTTCAATGTGCGTTCAATAGTAGTTTCGCTAATGTCAGGGCAAAGTGTAGCAATATCCGATTTCTTGACTATGCCAAGTTTTTTCTCAAATACAGCTTTCACTCTATCCGCCTTCGAAAATTTGCGATACTTCAAATGTTCAATACGGTCTTGGAACTCATTATAGCCTTTCAAAACAACACCCAAGTAATATTTGACAAATGAGGTGTAGTCGCTTTGGTTATTATGCCATTCGACAGAACTGTTCTGCAAGGCTTCATAATATGTTTCCTTTGTCTTTTCTATCAACATTTCCATACTGACATATTTCCCTACGATATAGCCACTTCGACACAGCAACAGCAATGTCAACAAACGGCTCATACGTCCGTTCCCATCATTGAATGGATGAATGCAAAGGAAATCGAGAATGAACATCGGAATCAAAAGCAATGGGTCGTACTCCGCACGCTCAATAGCATTGTTAAACTCATTACACAAGCTCTCCATTGCTTCGGGTGTATGCAATGCAGAGACTGGCATAAATCTGATGCATTGTTGTCCATCTTTGCCCGACTCTGCTATCACATTATCCGCGTTCTTGAATCTGCCCCCTGTATCGCTGCTACTAAAGCTATATAGGTCACGATGCAATTGCAAAATATTGTTAGGACGGATAGGGATATACTCATAACTGTCATGGACGGTAGCCAAAACTTCTCTATAGCCAGCGATCTCCTCTTCAGAGCGGTTACGAGGCTCGACCTTATCCATTACCAATGCTTCCAATCGCTCGTCTGATGTATATATACCCTCAATCTTGTTTGACGCCTTTGTACTTTGAATCTTGGCTATATCCAACAATGCTGTCAATACATCTGACTTCGCTTCGATATACAACTCTTGCTTACCTCTGAATTCGTGTAAAGAAGACAACATATTGACAATATCGGGTGTTAATAGTTGCTTGGGAGTTTCCTTGTAATCAAATGTATGCATAATTTATCTTATTTGTCGATGCAAAGTTAATATTTTTCTGCATCACAAAAGAAAAATCTGCATCATTTTTACCTCTTATGATGCAGATTTTATTAAAGTGATGCAAATTAAGAATCCATCAAACTATATACCACATTGAATTCGCATATAGAATAACTAACTTCCAACGTTTAAGTTATCTTTTTTTACACCATCAAATTTAACGTCTAAAAAATAAGACTTTTATCTTATTGTTCCCTGTCCATAGCACACTCCGCATTTTCCTGAACCGCCACAAGAGCTACAAGTATGCCATGTTTTTGATCCGGAACCGGTATAATATCCTGAGTTAGTGTAATATCCCCCTTTCCCTTGACACATTGTGCATACGCCTGTTCCTCTACAACCGGCACATGTGCGACCTTGGTTAACTTTAGGTGTTGGAGACGGACTCGGACTCGGATTAATCCCAGGAGAGGGAGAAGGACCTCCAGACCTATCATAAGCAAAACAACACCATTTCCCACGCCAATAAGATCCTGGCATAAAAGAGTTAAAGTAGATAAATTTAATACCACTTTTATCATCTTTAACTGACATAAACTTACATTTATCCCCTTCATTTTTGATCGGACTATTTAATTTATAAATAGTCGATCCACTTTCTCTCATATCCACTCCTTCGTAAGTTGAACCATAAAATTTTTTATAAAGCACACCATTTACCTCTATATCCCCATTCCTTAAAAATCTTAATTTCGCAGTTCCACTATGAGGTTGCGGCACTCCTGGAGGAGGATTTACACTATAATTAGACACCAAAACGACTCCATGGTAAACAATGGTTTCTTCAGCTTTCACCGGGATTACCATTAACACAAAAAGAATAGCAATCAATAACTTTTTCATTGTAATTAAGTTTTTATGATTAATAATTGTTTTGATTTTGATGCAAAGATATAGTCTTTTTATATTGAGTATTGATTTTGGCAACGTTGCCATTTTTTCTTTTTAGTTCTTTGCATCGTTATAGCCCCAACTTACAATTTAGACAAATAAAAAAACGTGGGCTAAAACTTTGTATATGTTTCAGAGGTATCGCCAAACACCTTAGCACTATATACGAGTAAAAGCCCACGCCTATAACAAGCGTGAGCATTAACTTCTACTCTTAGTGCTTCTTCTAATTGGCGATTTTCTGAAACAAGAATAAAGCTAACGCTTTTTATTTATATGTCTTTTATACCGTTTTGTTACATAGGCACCTATTTTATTTGATAAAATATTATCTTATTCTCATGATGCATGATGCATTATGAATTATGCATTATGAATTATGCATTATGAATTATATTAAATGTCTTCTTCAATCATAAAATCGTCGGGGAGTGATGTGTCGAAGTCCATGTCGATGTCATCTTTTTTTGCCTTTGTGGCTTTAGCTTGAGGAGCTTCGGCCTCGATAGGCTCACCTTTCATGGCACGCATGATTTTTTCTTCGAGCTCGTCGGCAAGTTCGGGGTTATCTGAAATAACGCGTTTTGCGGCATCACGACCTTGAGCCAATTTTGTGCCGTTGTAGCTAAACCAAGAACCGCTCTTTGTGATAATATCATATTCCACACCGAGGTCGATAATTTCTCCCGATTTAGAGATACCTTCGCCAAACATAATATCGAATTCAGCACGTTTGAAAGGAGGCGCAACTTTGTTTTTCACCACTTTCACTTTTGTGTGACGGCCGAGCACATCTTCGCCATCTTTGATAGTAGTGCTTGAACGGATATCGATACGCACCGATGCATAGAATTTCAACGCATTACCACCGGTTGTGGTTTCAGAAGGGCCAAACATCACACCAATCTTTTCACGCAATTGGTTGATGAAGATACAAGTGGTATTGGTACGTGAGATTGTACCGGTGAGCTTACGCATAGCTTGCGACATCAAGCGCGCTTGCAATCCCATGCTGCGATCACCCATATCCCCTTCTATTTCACTCTTAGGAGTAAGAGCAGCAACCGAGTCAACTACAAGAATATCAATTGCCGATGAACGGATAAGTTGTTCGGCGATTTCGAGAGCTTGCTCACCATTATCGGGTTGAGCGATAAGAAGATTTGCCACATCTACACCAAGTTTTTCGGCATAAAAGCGGTCGAAAGCATGCTCCGCATCAATAATAGCAGCGATACCGCCATTCTTTTGTGCTTCGGCAATTGCATGAATTGCAAGAGTGGTTTTACCTGATGATTCAGGACCATAGATTTCGATGATGCGTCCACGAGGGAACCCACCCACACCAAGTGCATGGTTAAGACTTATCGAACCGGTAGAAATCACCTCTACATCTTCCACTACTTCATCGCCGAGTTTCATCACAGCACCACGACCATAATCTTTTTCAATACGAGCCATTGCTTGCGACAACGCTGCCAATCGTGCATCTTTAGGATTGACTTCGGCTGTTTTCTTTGTTGTTTGTTTTGCCATTGTTCTATATACTTTTTATTATTGTTTCGTTTTTACATCACAAAGATAAGTCATGCTTAGGGCGATATTCTTGCCCACGTTGGTTAAATTGTGCTTATTTTGCGATTTATCTTTCCGTAAAGTTAGTGAAAAACGTTGATAACAACAAGAAATATATTCTCGATTCAAAAAAAAATTGCATCAATATGAACTTTTTAAAACAACCATTGTTTTAATAGTACATAGCAAAATTACTTTTTCCATTGCAAGAAATGTGATAATGATTGGTTTATTAGCTTTACGGGGCGATGTTGTGATAACATTGCCCCGTCGAAGTTTTAGATGATCTCCTAAATTATGATTTGTGCATTATAAACCCCGAAGAGTTCAACAGGCTTGCCCGAGTTAATTATGCATTATGAATTATGCATTATGAATTATTATCATTCCATCTCTCCCACAAATCTCAATCGAGCCTGAGGATTATTGGGGTCATTTACCACAAAAATAACTTCGCCATTAACGACCTCACCTTTATATAGTGCAGGGTCGATGGTTATCATCACTTTTGTTGATTTTCCCCCTTTTATCTTGTCTTTTTCCACTTTCACATCTACACCTTCGCTAATCGTATAGACACGATAAATTTCAAGAACATTCTCACCTTCATTTTTAAGAGTGGCCTCTACGCTAACCTTGCCACCATTGCGACTGACAACTCCCACATTCACTCTATCTGATTCAAAAACTACCTTAGGAGCCTTCATTCTCTCACCGGGAGTCATTCTTGAGAAATTAGGAATAATGTTAGCAATAAGAGGAATCTCAAAAGCCTGCTCACCATTATCCGGTTTGAGCTTAATCATTTCATTTATCGGGCCCCACTTGTCACATTCTCTACCCAATAGATGCACAGCTATCGTAGCTTGCTCTCCGGGTGGAATTTTATTGGGGATAATAGATGTTTGTATATACGATGGGAGATTGCTCAATGATGGCTCTATAGTGTCGACCGTTTGATTATATGCCGTCACATATATCCCCTTGTCTTTATTCTTTTCCATATCACCGAAATCGATGAACGAATTTTGCATACGCAACTTGCCATATTCAGCACGATAACGCGATTTTAGTGTTGCTTCATTGCCTATCACCACCCCTTTTATTGCCAATTCTGCTTGATTCTCATCATGGCTGTTTCGCACATACACTTTTTTTACAAAGCGACCGGGACGCCCCGAAGGATCATACGACACTCGCATTTCAATAGTATCGCCGGGAGCGAAAGCGTTATATGAATAGCGAGGTGTGGTGCAGCCACAAGTGGCGCGCGCACTCACTATCGTAATCGGCTCTTTATTGATATTCACCCCTTTAAACACACATGTAACGACTCCGGAATCTTCTTTAAACGCACCAAAATCGTGCGTTGGATTGAGCCAATAAATAGATGTGTCGCCCCAGGCTACTAAGGCGACAGTCATCATAAAAAGCCAACTTGCTAATATCTTCATAGTTATTCTATTTTGGAATCACTGTTCCTGTAATGCGCAATATCGGACGTTTATCACCATTGGTGCGAATCTTTACCTCTTTGCTAAATTCGCCGGGACGACCTGCCGGATTAAATGTTACTTTTACCTTACCTTTCTTGCCGGGCATAATTGGTTCTTTTGGATACTCCGGACGTGTGCAACCACAGCTGGCATTCACGTTAATAATAACCAATGGCTCGCCTCCTGTGTTTGTAAACTCAAAAGTGTGAGTAACCGGACCATTAGCCTCTTTTATTGTGCCAAAGTCATGAGTTTTTTCATTAAAAGTCATTTCTGCGCCTTTTCCGGCTGCCATAATATTAAATGCCACTGCCGACATTAAAATCAATGTGAATATTGAAATAATACGTTTCATATCATTATTTTTTATGTTTCTCCAAAGTTACAACAAATTAATTAAGTATTTGTTATTTTTTAGACTTTGTTTAAACATAATGGTTTAATTTCGGCTTTCTTCACAAATTTCTCAATTCTCAACTCCCAATTCTCAATTCTTTGTGTTACCTTTGTAGAGAGTCTAATTTACATGAATTATGGAACATATCGAAAATGATGAACAATATAACGGATTAACCGTAAACAAAGGAGTGGAACAACCTCCTATCGTCAACCCATACCTTCGCCGCCGTCGCAAACCATTGCCCACTGTCGGAGAAATGGTCGAAGGAATTCTCAAAGGCGATGTGACAATGTTGAGTCGCGCTGTAACTCTTGTTGAGAGCCTGTCTCAAGAACACCAAGTGTTAGCACAAGAGGTTATCGAAAAATGTCTGCCCTATTCGGGCAATTCTCGACGCATAGGCATCACCGGTGTGCCGGGAGCCGGGAAAAGTACATCTATCGACACATTCGGTCTACACGTGCTAAAAGATGGTGGAAAATTAGCCGTATTAGCTATCGACCCTTCAAGCGAACGCACTAAAGGAAGTATTCTCGGCGACAAAACACGCATGGAGAAACTTTCTATCCACCCGGCGGCATTCATTCGCCCCAGCCCATCGGCAGGCTCGCTCGGTGGTGTGGCGCGCAAAACTCGCGAAACAATCGTGCTTTGCGAAGCTGCAGGATATAACAACATTTTCGTTGAAACCGTTGGTGTGGGACAAAGCGAAACCGCTGTGCACTCAATGGTCGACTTCTTCCTTCTCATACAACTTGCCGGCACAGGCGACGAACTGCAAGGAATCAAGCGTGGCATCATGGAAATGGCCGACGGCATCGTAATCAACAAAGCCGATGGCGACAACATCGACCGTGCTCGCCTTGCTCAAGCTCAGTTCCGTAGCGCATTGCACCTCTTCCCCCCCACATTATCGGGTTGGATGCCCGAGGTGTTATGTTACTCAGGCTACTATGAAACAGGTATTGCCGAAGTGTGGGAAATGATTGACCGTTATTTCGAATTCGTAAAAGCCAATGGTCACTTCGAGCAAAAACGCCAACAACAAGCGCGTTATTGGATGTATGAAACAATCAACGAAAAGCTCCGCAACCACTTCTATAACGATACCGACGTAGCCGCACTTCTCCAAGACCGTGAGAAACGCGTCCTCGCCAATCAGCAAAGCTCATTCACCGCAGCCCGCGACGTGCTTGACTTCTATTTCAAGAAATTGTAATATATTGTAACTCTTAAATTATAGCGATGGGATTGACTCTCATCGCTTTTTTTGTCTTAGAAATTAGAGATTTATTGTTATCGTAAAAAAATCATATTATATTTGTAATCGCAACATTATAACCTTAGTATCATGAATAAAAGATTTTTTATTACGATAATATTTGCCACTTTATTTTTCACAAATGTGTTGGCCGAATCTCCTAAACGCGAATGGCGCTCCACTTGGCTGGCCACAGTAGCCAATATCGACTGGCCACGAGTAAGAGGCACAAGCCCCGAAATCATTGCACAACAAAAACAAGGAATGATTGATTATCTCGACGGCCTAAAGATGATGAACATGAATGCCATATGCTTTCAAGTGCGGTCGATGTGCGATGCCATGTATGAATCGAGCTATGAGCCTTGGTCATCATATCTTACCGGCACACGCGGCACTAACCCGGGATGGGATCCCTTGGCATTTGTGGTAGAGGAATGTCATAAACGTGGTATTGATTGCTATGCTTGGGTGAACCCCTATCGCTGGACCAGCAACAATGCTAATTGGAAAACGCCGATTGATCAATCATTTAAAGATCGAGGATTATTGCTCGCAAGTGGCGAGCGCATTTATCTCAATCCAGGATTGCCCGAAGTGCGTGAACACATTGTGAATGTTTGCAAGGAAATCATCACCAAATATGATGTGCAAGGATTGATTTTCGACGACTATTTCTATCCCAATTCTCTCCCTGCCGATGAAACTGCCGGCGACTACAACCTATGGAAAAATTATGACGGGGATTTAAGTTTTAGCGACTGGCGACGTGCAAATGTTGACCAGATGATAAAAGATGTGTATAACATGGTGCAAGACAATCGACCCGATTTGCGTTTTGGGATTTCCCCGGCTTCAACGGCAGGTCGCTCTGCGTGGAAATATGGGCTCCCCACTGCTCCATTTGCTAAAAACGACTGGCAATACGAAGGAATATATTCCGACCCGCTTTCATGGCTTAATAGCGGCACTATCGATTTCATCTCTCCACAAGAATATTTTCACACCGACGACGCTACAAGACCTTTTGAACCCCTCACTGATTGGTGGGACGAAATGGCTACTCATTTCGGTCGTCATCACTACACAAGTTTAGACGTTTCATGCTTAAACGACGATAACACACAATCACATTGGGACGAGCATGTAAATCAAACTCTCATTGCACGCCGATTGTCTCGCACCGGAGCGTTTGGTTTATGCTTTTTCAGCACAAAATATCTTAATGGCCCCTCAGTGACCGGTGCCGGAGCCTACTTTAAAGAAAAAATCTTCTCTCGCCCCGCTCTAAATCCTATTCTTGAATGGAAAAAAGGGAAAGACTATGCCCCTGTGAGTGGCTTGACGATTGAAGAAGGACTGCTAAAATGGAATGCCACAACCAATGGCAATGCGATTATTCGTTACACAATATATGCCGTACCCGATTCTATATCTTATGGCGATGCACTCACCGACGATGGTCTGAACAACGAATTTCTTCTTGGGGTAAGCTACCCTTCGGTTTACTCTTTGCCTGCTGATTGTGTCAACAATCATTGGTATGCGGTGTGCATCTACGATGGATATGGACGCGAATCACAACCGGCTATTATTGGATACCCCAATGGAGTGTCGCAACCGGTAACACTTTTAGCCCCTATTAATAGCAAAAAAGTAGATTGGGACTGTTCCTTCTCATGGACTGCTCTCGATAATGCTACATATTCCCTCGAAATAGCTGAAGACAAAGATTTCAGCAACATCGCTTATTGTCAAAACCGGATTAAAACACCCAATATCACTATCGATCTTGGTTTTGCCGAAAGCAACAAAGAGTATTTTTGGAGAGTAAAATCTATAGAAGAAGGCAAATTAGAAACTACAAGCGAGGTGTCGAATTTTACCTCTCCTACTCGCGAAGTTGCAGTTAAGGCCAATCTTATTTCGCCAAAAGACAATGAGAATGTGGGCAAAAACATCGCATTTGAATGGAATGGCGATGCTAATGCCGATATATTTACACTACAAATAGCCTCTTCGCCCGATTTCGTTGATATTATATATAAAGTAGAAACTACTGCCGATAAGGCTGAAATCCCTTCCGCATTTATTGGATTAGGCTCTTTCTATTGGCGCGTGGTAAGCGAAGGGAAACGTGTTAACTCTTCTATATCTGATTATCGTTCATTTGCAGTAACAGAAGTAGGCACGGGGGATCTTGAAGATGGATACGAGATTAAAAACGACCCTTACAAATATCCCGACAAAGATGGCATAAGCATAGAAAATCTATGGATGCGCACTACTCAAACTGACTTTGCAAATATCTCCTTTGAGGATAATGGAAAACTCAATCGCAGTTTCATTGCTAAAGATGGATATGTGTATCTTGCCGGACGCAGTGAAAACTCATCATACGCATCGGTGTATCTACGCAAATATCATGGTCGCACAGGCGAACATATCGAAGACAAATTCATCTACAATTCAGCAAGCTCCAATTCATATCCTTGCAACACTGTAACAAAAGATAGCAAAGGCAACGTATGCATCGCAAATATGTCGACACGCGTCGATTCTATTGCGATAATATTAAATTATGTAGACTTAAACACCTGCTGGGCAAAAGCCCTTTGCCATCTCACTTGCCCCGAAGGAGGCCGCATCGACAACATTTCTGTATGTGGCGATGTGTTATCTGACCATTTTTATGTATTTGGAGCGATTAAAGGGACAAATAAAGTTGTCCGTTGGACTATTACCGGTGACTCCATTGTAAACGATGTGTGCTCTTTAAAATCGTTATATCCCGCAAGTGCATCTTCATTAGGGACAGCTCCTCTTGTGACACCTATCAACGAAAACGACATATTTGTTGATGGCACAAACACCTACCTCACACGATATAATTTTGCCACTGGCGAGATTACAGAGTCTTTTGCCGAGAAGAGTTCGGTAGCAGCATCAAAAGCATCGGCAGCTGGTGCAACATTCTTCACCCTTGCCGGAAAAAGCTACATCGCTCACGCATATAATTATTGCAGCAACACTACAAACCCATCAAATATACAATTAGTCTCAGTAAACGAGCAAATAGACTTTAGCTCAATGAATGCAATGTGGACTTTGCCTAATAGCGGTCTTGGCACTGTGTCGATAGGAACCTTGCACGTATTGGCCGACTTCGACTCTATATCCGAAAATAAAGGATTATTATACACCTATTCTCCCGGCAATGGTATAAGCGCCTACGAACTCACCGACAACACCGATGTGTCGGTACTAAGCATTACTAATGATAATAATGCTCAAGAAGAATATTACAACCTACAAGGAATAAAAATCAACAACCCATCATCGGGCTTCTTCATCAAACGCAAAGGCAACAAAGTGTCAAAAGTAATATATAAATAAATTCTCCTAATGTTCATAGTCGACTCATTTGACCCAGTTGACTTAGTAGATCTATTTGACCCAGTGGTCTTAGTGGCCTCATTTTTCCCATCCCTGTTTCCACCAGAAACAAAAAGCCCCGACTCATTTCTGAATCGGGGCTCGGATAGGGGGCGGTGACCTACTCTCCCACTTTCGCAGTACCATCGGCGCGGTGAGGTTTAACTTCTCTGTTCGGAATGGGAAGA
>JAFQAS010000040.1 GCA_017399915.1 Muribaculaceae bacterium | reverse complement strand
CGATACAGAAAGAGTTATTTGAAGTTATGCAAAACGCAGAAGACCAAAACACTCTGTATATTGCTAATTCGTAACCCAATACATATTCAACCAAAAGGTCGTTATTCATTCTCAATAATTTAGACCTTTTTCGTAACTTCATGCTACAAAGTTACGAAAAATCATAGAAATTTATCAAATCTATTGCATTTAATATTTTGATATAGCATAAATTATAAAGACTATTGTTAAAAAAATAAAAAGTGAACAACCTTGATTGGAATTTTTACGTAAATTATAGATATTTGTAAAATCAAAAGTAATAATATCTTAAACTAAAAAGCACCATGAAAATAGTTAGATTAAATATGTTTATCTTATTTTTTACCATCGTTGTGGGTTCAATGATGGGGAATGAGATAACAAAAACGCACAATCTACCTCAAAATGGGGACAATTTCACAAAAACAAGAATATCATTTGTCGCTCCTGGTGATTCGGGAAAGAATGTAGTTTGGGATTTTTCTCAGGCACAGGTTGTTGACGGAAATACAAAAGTTTTTTATAGCGTCATTGATGATTCGTTGATTAATACAACCGAATATGGCACACGTTATGATTTTCGATTAAGAGGCGATACTCTTTTATGGCGAGGTTATGAAAATCGTAGTACATTCATGCGAGATTCTAATGCTGCGATAGAATTGATATATCCAATGCGTTATGGCGATAAAGCCACTAAGCCATATTGCTTTCATGGGGAATATTCACGTACAATGGCAGTGAGAATCAACGGAAGTTCAACTGTGCTTTGTGATGGAGAGGGAGTGATTTATCTTCCTGATGGGGATACTATAACCGATGTTATTAGAGTTCATCGTATATGTAATTTCATTATTAACATTATGCGAAAAGAAGATGATACCACTCGAGTTATGAATATTGCCGATACAACTATGCGACGCATAGAAGAACGATATACTTGGTATGCACAAGGTTATCGTTATCCCATAGTGGAAACAATAATTAATACCAACTTTCATAAAGGAAAAGAAACCGGCAAGCAAGGAGCCTCGTTTATATGCTATCCGTCGGAACAAACATACAAAACCAATGACAAAGAAAATCAAATAGTCAGGCAACAAATAAAAAGTAATAATGAATTTGGAACGATTGTAATGTCAAATCAATTAAATGCAAATGCAGATGGCTCTAACGCACCATCAATAGAGTCCCCGTTAGCCAACAATGATATAGTAATCTCATATAAAGATGAAACCTTAAAAATAACATTTTCGACACAAATTGTTAGTGCAGGAGGTGTTGATTATGTGTTGTGCGATATGTTAGGACGAGTTTTTGCATCGGGAAATACGAATAATCCTGAAATAGAGATAAATGAGTTGCCCCAAGGAGATTATATCCTATCAATAAACAATAACGGAGAGCAAATAACACGAAAAATACCATTAAAACACTAGAACAATTCGGATATGCAAAAAACAATTATTATCACAATTTTTCTTATGTTGGCATTATCAGTGTCATCGCAAATGCAAATACCCCCAAAAAACGTATTAAGCCCAAACGCGTCATCATTGGGAGAATATGGAGTAATTCCTGTATTACCATATACTGGTCTGCAAAACATTTCGATTCCAATTCACGAGATAGAAGTTGGAGAACATAAAATCCCAATAACGTTGAATTATCATTCTGGAGGAGTAAGGATTGAGCAGTTGCCTGGTTGGGTTGGAATGAGTTGGTCTCTAAATGCCGGAGGGTGCATATCAAGAGTGGTAAATGATAACACAGATGAATTTTATACGAAAAATAGAGGATATCAAGGCTATTTTTACCATAGTAGTTTGTTTAATCATAAACAATCTGCATCAGCATCACAAAATAATGAATGGTATGAAAATGTAAAAAATAAAATTGCTGCTGCAATAGATGTTACTCCAGATAAGTTTCAATTTAATTTTTTAAATTATTCTGGTGTATTTTATTGGACGCCAGAGAACGAGTGGAAAGTATTATGCGATAAACCAATAAAAGTAGAATTTGATTTTGAAAATGGATATACGGAAATATATTCAAAAACTTCAGAAAAATTCAGCATAGAAGGAACAAATTCTAATGTAGCACGTTCTCATCAAATTAGAACCTTTACATTAATAGGAGAAGATGGTACAAAATATGTATTTGGAGATAATGAAGACGCAATTGAAGTTTCGGTAAATCTCTTTGAACAAAGAACAAGACCAATAGTTGCTTCAACATGGCATTTGACTAAAATCATATATCCTGATACCCGAGAGGTGTCTTTTAGCTATGAACATGGAGATTTTATTGCGCAATTATATCTTAACGATTGTTTTGAATATGTTAGATATGAGTCAAATGAGGAACCTCTTCATGTGTCTATAGATAATTATAATGGAGAATTAGTTTTGCCTTCATATCTAAAGGAAATAACAACAGATTATACAACAATACAATTTACAAAAGACACCTGTAATTATAAGTTTAAAGATAATATAAGGCAAATATGTGATCGTTATGCAGGAATAAGCTATAATAATCCAGATTGGAGTTCTTTTATGCCTATATTGACACATAATGGTGTATATGATTCAATGCCAAGAGACTATCCTAGATGTCTTGATGCGTTGAGACTTACAAAACTTAAAAGCATAGATGTTTATAATTACATTAATTATGCAGGATATGAGAATAAAATAAAAAGTATAAAATTTGAATATACCGACACATCTTCTCAACGGTTGACATTAGATTCCGTAATCATTGGCATAAATGAAGACCAATCAAGTCAAGCAATATATCGTTTTGAATACAATCAACCAGAATTATTACCAGAATATCTGTCTAACAAGACAGATCACTGGGGATTTGGGAATAGTATTATTTCACCAAGGGTTAATCAAGAATGTTATGAATCAACTAGAGAACCAGATATAACAGTTTCTCAGTATGGAATGTTGACAAAAATTACATATCCAACAGGCGGATATAACCGATTTGAATACGAACCACATGATTATGCTCAAAAGGTAACAGAATCAAGGACAGGAGTTGTTCAATTGGATACAAAAAGATATGCAGGAGGAGTAAGAATAAAAAAAATCATCAACAGCCCATCGGGATTGGCATCAGATGAGTATGTTGATAAGGAATATTTTTATGTAACAGATTTTATAGCCAATGGCATAGATTCAAATCAATCAAGTGGAATATTAACTCAACTATATAGATATTCGCAAATTGGACAAGAAATTCCAGATTGTAGAACTTTTGGAGAAGTAATAATAGATTCGTATAGTTCTCAATCTTATTTGCCATCAATAGGAAATATTTCAAATAATCATATTGAATATTCAGAAGTGGTGGAGCGATATAATGATAACTCATTTACGATATATCAATATACAAACTTTTCAGATGGGCATCACGATTTGCCTAATATTTTTACAGCCTCTAATCAACTATCAATATATGAACCAACTAATGCTCGTGACCAAGAACGAGGATTGCTAAAATCAGCAAAAGAATATAATTATACTAAACAATTACAAAAATCCATATCGTTTCAATATGAGCGAAGTGGAAATTTAGAAAACAGCTATGTCCCAATATATAAATTTCGATATGGCGCAATAGGTAATAAAGTATGGTTGAGAGGCTCATTGTATTATGCTTATACCTATACAATGCGACCAAAAACTCAAATAGAAACAATATATGAAGGAGTGGATTCGTTAAGAAAAGAAACTTCATATACATATAACAATATCGGATTGGTTGAGACAATAACCACAACTCAAAGTGACTCAAATAAACAACGTGTAACTCTAAAATACCCAAATTCATATAGTGGAACCTATTATGAACAGATGGTTCAAAACAATAGAATATCCCCTATTGTAGAAAAAGTGATAGAGACGATTAATGGCTATACATATACAACAGAGTTTAAGCAAAACAATAAATATGAAAACAATTCGGTAAAACCATCTTCGACATATTACGCATATGGCAATGATGCATATTGCTTGGTTGCATCATATAAATATGACCAATACTATAATCTGGTTGAAAGTAATCCCATAAATGCGCCAATAACCTCTTATTTGTGGGGATATAAAGGCTTGTATCCAGTAGCAGAAATTAAAGATCTTTCACATAATGTTGTTTCTGAGAAGTTGAATAATTCTAATTTTACAATGACAGATACTCCAGATACGACAGCATTAAGTAATTTAAGAGCATCTTTGACTACTGGAACAATGACGACTTATTATTATAACGCATTTGGCAAAATCAGTAAAATAATAAATCCTAATGGAAGATGTACGACTTATCATTATGACATATTAGGCAGATTGGTAGCCATTAAAGATGAAGATGGGAATTATATAGAGGTTTATAATTACAATTACGCACACTAAATCTAATAATCTATGAAACGAATACTTACATACTTATTTGCTCTATTGTCAGTGCCATTTATAATAGCACAGGCCGATTCGACAGCAATAACATATTCAACCGAAGCAGTAACACCTCCACCGACAATTACAGGTTCGACAAATCGAAATTATGTGTCAAAGGCGGTGTTTACACAAGGAGTGAAAAGACTGACATCAGTAACTCCTGCACGAGCAATAATCAGTACTACGTTTTACGACGGATTTGGTCGAAAGCAACAGACCGTTCTTCGCAATAATAAT
Organism: Muribaculaceae bacterium; assembly: GCA_017399915.1. Classification (GTDB taxonomy): domain Bacteria; phylum Bacteroidota; class Bacteroidia; order Bacteroidales; family Muribaculaceae; genus RGIG4079. The sequence goes on along the minus strand of JAFQAS010000040.1, from coordinate 37,805 downwards.
TCAGGGAAAGACCTTGCCGATTATTATGAATATGACAATCGAGGTCGAGTAGTGCGACAATATCTTCCCGGCACAATCTCAGGTTCGGGCAATTATGCTTCGCTTGACCAAATAACAGCAAGCCACACCTCGTTATATCCCGGAGATGCCACTAACGCATTTATTTCAAACGAATATGATGCATCGGTTACGCCACGCACAATCATTACAAAAAAAGCCGGAAACGATTGGCACGCGAGTGCCGGTACAACCTCGCAATATCATATAAATAAAACATCAGGAAAGTATAGTTGTACTAAATTTACTCTTAACGGAGGAAATAATGGAAGTCTTAATAACTCAGGCATTTATCCATCAGGACGATTACATGTGACAAGTGTTATTGATGAAGACAACCGCGAAACTATAATCTTCAAAGATTTCAACGACAGTACATATCTGCATCGCAGAGTGCTTGATGAAAACAACTATGCCGACACGTACTATATATACGACAATATAGGGAATATTAGGTATGTGATACCACCAATGGCATCGGTTGCCCTAGTCTCTTCGACAGGAATAATCACCGATGATAACGAAACACTTCAAGATTATTGTTATATTTATAAATATGATAGTCGCAATCGCCTTGAAGAAAAGAAACTTCCCGGAGCAGAGTCAATATATTACATATACGATGGTTGTGATTTGTTGCGATATAGTCAAGATGGCAATCAAAGATATAAAAATGTTTGGACAGCATATGCCTATGACAGCCAATTTAGACAAGCATATACATGTGAGATCTCATTCCCGGAACTTACCCTTATTCCCAATATAAGGAGTCAAATGTCAGAGCGACAAGATAAATCTTACTTTGTCGGAGAGACTGGAGAAGTCAAAGGATATTCCAATGTGGTTAATCCCGGAACTATAAATGAAATAACACTGGTTAACTATTATGATAATTATGATTTTCTAAATTTATACTCAGCCGAAAAAGATTCGATGGAGTATAAGGTCGTTAGGAATTATGATTGGCGATATGAAAATGAAACAACCCCCACCCATTCAGTTTTAGGGAAAAAAACCGGGGTGGCGATTTCGGTCCTCGGCGATTCAGTGATGCTCCCCGGGGTGTGGTATTACGACAAAGACGGCAATGTCATTCAGAGTTGCGAGAAGAACCATTTGGCAGGCTATGACCGAAAGTTGTATCGCTTATCATTTGTCGGCAACCCGATTTCGATGCGACACGAACATTCCTCTGCCGACACTTCATGTGTAGATGTATATACCTATTCCTATGACATTCAATTGCGATCGACCTCGATGAGTCTTGCTCATAATGGCAGTGAGTCAATGTTGGAATTTTCAAACACATATAACACGCTTGGTCAGTTATCATCGCAAGCATTGGGAGAGGGCTTGATAGAAACCACATACCAATATAATATTCAAGGGTGGACTACGCATATAGATAACAATAAATTCCATCAACAATTATATTATGAGACGCACCCATACGGAGGCGAAGAAAGTCTCACAGGAAACGTGTGTGCCATGAGTTGGGCAAGTGATGGCAGAGATACCGGAGGAAATATAGCACCAACAATCCAACGTACATACCTATATGATTATGACCGGCTCGACCGGCTCACATCAGCACAATATGTGGAATCAGAGCCACGCTCCGATATTACATATCAAACTACCAACACTCCCGATTATTCCACTGCTTACACTTATGACCTCAACGGAAATATCATATCGTTGCGACGTAACGGATTAATGAGCCGAGAACCCGCCGACACCTACGAACTGTGGACCTTTGGCGAGATTGATAATGTGGAGATGACCTACAACGGCAATCAGTTGAGTCGCATTGATGATGCCGACGAAGATATTGTGTTATCATCTTCTATGGATATAATAGAGACGCCATTACAAACAGCATACGATAGAAATGGTAATCTTAGTTATTTTTCCAAAAGAGGAATCTCACGCGTTAGATATAACTCATTAAATCTTCCTGAATCATACTTGCTTGGTAATGAGCGGGTGCGAATAGTCTATGATGCCACAGGACGGAAATTAAGTGAGATATACGAGTTGCGACCACAATCAATCGCTTCTTCCATTTCCGAGATGGAAACAGAAGAAACTGCAGAGAGTCAAACGAATGATTCATTATGGGTACAAATAAGTCGCCGTGATTATTGTGGCAACTATATCTATCAGAATGGCAACATTAGCATGATAATAACTCCGGCAGGATATATATCGGGAAGCATGCGATATTATTACTTGAAAGACTATCAGGGGAATAATAGTGTAGTATTGAATCAAAACGGAGTTGTTCAACAGATTAATCATTATTACCCCTACGGCTCCTTGATGGGAGAGGTAATGAACACCTCGTCGCAACCCTATCGTTATGGAGATAAAGAACTTGTCACATTGGGTGGCTTGAACCTTAGCGACTTCGGAGCCCGCTGGCTCGACTCCCCCAGTGGCACATTTACCACCATGGACCCACTATGTGAAGACTTCCAACATCTCTCCCCATACCTTTACTGTGCCGGCAACCCAATTAAATATATTGACCCAAGAGGAATGGAAATGTGGAGTACAAATGACCCTTATTTAATACAGAATTTTTTATACCAGTATCAAATGACAAATGGGTCATTTGCGAATATTGATATGACTGGTTGGAATCATTATGAAGAATCAAGATATAATCTTGACACTGATAAACATAAACTTTACTATTCGTTTGCATATGTTGAAGATGGAGGGATTGTAGTAGAGGGAAGAAGTATCAACCTATACTCCCCAAACTATAATTTGGCGCATTTGCAGATGTCGTTATCTATGACAAGCTCATTTGGAATGCAAATGAGCGAAATATTGAGAAATCGGGCAGCATATTATCCCCAAGGGAAATTTCCAAAACACATAAATAAAGATATTACTATACGGACTCCAATTGGCGGAATTGAAACCACATCAAAAACTTTATCAAAAGCTGCTAAAGTCGGAAAAGTGTGTTATTGGGGAGGACTGATTATAACTGGTACTCAAATTGGGAAAGACATATCACAAGGCAAGTGTGGTCGGGCAGGAGTAAGAACAGGTATGCTTTTATTCTCGCTAGCATCTGCGAGAATTCCATATGTCGGACCATTTGTTTCAATTGGGATATCTGTGTTTGATGTATATTGGGGAGATGAATATATTTATGATAATATAGATTTTTAGTTTATGATATTGGATTGCATTCGTTTTGTTGGAGCTTGTATTGTCAGAATATTTGACTATCTTTTTTATTGCGTTTATAAAAGTACAAAAGCGAGTGGAAATTTTAGAGGTCAAGAGGAAAATATGTCGGTTGTGTTTTTTTTGACAACAATTATACTTCCACATATTATTAATTTGCAGATTGTTTTCCGCAAATTAGGGATTATAGAAAATTTGAATATAGCTATAGGTAATTTGAATATAACGGAAGATGATGTATTGTTAATATTTTCGGTAGTCTTTTCTATTATTATATACTATATCGTATATAATATATATGTTGAAAAAGAAAGATTAACAGAGATTTTGGAAACATTTAAAGAAAAGCGAATTCTAGTGATGTATTTACATGAGTTTGGGTGGTCCATTTGTTCTTTTGGATTGGGATTTATGATTGGAATGTTATTCTAAAGATTTTGTTATATGCCAAGTAAGCATAATTGCGTTGTATTGAATCAAAACGGAGTTGTTCAACAGATTAATCATTATTACCCCTACGGCTCCTTGATGGGAGAGGTTACGAAAAATCATAGAATAACATATTTTTTAGAGTGATTTTAATGCTAAAAGAGTGTATTTATGTTTCAAAAGCATGGTATAGTATTATGAAATTCAAAAAAATTATTATATTTGCAAAAAATATATAAGCTAATACCCAAATTATAACCCTAATAAATTAAATGAGAACCAAAGCATTATTACGTTCTGCCATGGCTATGCTTATGGGCGGAATTGTCGTGACCGGGTGTATTGACGATAATTATGATTTATCGGATATTGATACAACGACCGAACTTCAAGTAAAAGATCTTGTATTGCCATTGGATATCGACGAGATTGCAATGGAAAATATTGTTCAAATCGAGGATACCGGAATGGTAAAGGTGATTAACGGCGAGTATGTGGTGCTCGATTCGGGCACATATAAGTCAGATGAGATTATTATCCCCTCGTTGCTAATTCCCGCTCCAACAGTGGCTCCTATTAAATCACACATTACGTTGGTAGAGAATAATACACCATCATCGATGAAGGCTCTACCTCAATTCCCCATGCGATTTGATATAGGTACGCAAATGAGCTCTTTTACATATAAACAAAGCAATGTCACCGAATACATTGTCGATATGGATATGATTGGAGCCGAATTTGATATAATGATTGATTTGGTTGTTGAGGGATTGGAAAATAATATCAAGTCGTGGACATTGGAAGATTTCAAAATGCAATTCCCCAAGGGTTTGACCGGCGAATCAAATATTGGTACATATAATCCCGAAACAGGGCTTGTCGAAATAGGCTCTTTGAAAGTGGAAGGAAGTACTGTTCGTTTTAAAATGTCAATAACCGAGGTTGATTTGAAGAAAGCCGGAGCGGTATTTGATTACGCTACCCATTCATTTACTTTCGGTGATGAAATCGGAATTAAATCGGGCTTTGTAACCGTGGGAGCAGAAGATGTAATTTCGGTGGCAAATATCCCTTCGGTAGCCGATTTCAATATCATATTCACAATGGGTGATATAAATGTAAACGTGTTTGGCGGCACTGTTCAATATTCAATTGAGGGTATCAATATCGCTGATATTCCCCTTACCGGAATTCCCGATATTTTAAGTCAAAACATGACAGATATCTCACTTGTGAATCCTCAAGTTTATATCTGTTTCAGCAATCCATTAGGAACTAATTTTGGCCTTTATGCTCAAACAGGATTGACACTTACCGCTAAGCGTCGCAATCAACCCGACCAATCTTATTCGATTGATAATGAATATTTCAAATTGGCTTGTGAAGGGTGTCAAGGCTGTCAATTCTGCTTGTCACCAACCGACCCGGGGACAGGCAATTATTGGGGTAAATTTGTGAACGCACAGCATGTGCCGTTTACTTCGCTATCTAATGTGCTTTCGGGTAACGGACTACCCAATGCAATAGGTATTAAGCTTAATAACCCATGTGTTCCTGCTCAAAAAATAGGTCACTTCCCATTGGGAACGAACTTAGGTCGCATGACAGGTTGTTACACTATTTACGCTCCATTGCAGCTTAAAGATGGCTCAAAAATCATCTATTCAAGCACCGAAGCGGGATGGTGGGACGAAGAGGTGGCAAAGGTTACTATCAAAAAACTCCAAGTAAATGCATCGATAACCAACGACCTCCCTGTTGATATTGAGATAACCGGATATCCTATCGATGTGAATGGTAACCAAATCAATGATGTAGTGATTGAAGGTTTGACAGTGAAATCGGGTTCGGTCGATGAGCCACTCGAAATAAAAATCACAGGCGAAATAAAAGACCTTGATGGTATCACATTTGTGGCTAAGGCTAAGGCAACTCCTCAACAAGAGTCGCTTCGTCCAAACGAACATATTATCCTTAAGAACATAAAAGTGATGATTTCAGGCAACTATATAACCGAATTATAAACCGTAAAACTGACTATTAATCATGAATAAATATATTAAAACAGCGATTATTTCGGCTACTGCGGTATTATCATTTGGTGCAGTGGCTCAAAACACAAATTCAGCTTATTTTACCGAGGGTTATACTCATCGTTATCAACTTAATCCGGCTTTTGATAATGAGAAAAATTTCATCTCTATCCCCGGTGTAGGTAACATAAATGTCGCAACTCACGGAACGATAGGACTCGACAATATCTTCTATAATGTTGATGGAAAGACAACCACATTTATGAATCCTGCGGTTGACGCTTCTTTTTTGAATGATATAAACGATGTGAGCCGATTGGCAGGTGATGTGAATATCAACTTGTTGAGTGCCGGGTTTAAGGCGTTTAACGGGTATAATACCGTGAGCATTAATGTAAGAGGAAATCTTAATACACACCTTCCCAAAACAATATTCTCTTTCATGAAAGAGGGTGTGGAAAATAAAACTTACGACATTTCCGACTTTGATGCGCATGCCGATGTGTATGGCGAAATTGCTCTCGGTCACTCTCACAAACTTGGCGACAAATGGCGCGTGGGTGGTGCCGTGAAGTTCCTTCTTGGAGGCGCTAACATTGATGCCAAATTCAATAAAGCAGAATTGACACTTGGCGAAGATGAGTGGAGTGCAATTACAAATGCCGAGGTGCAAGCAAGTGTGAAAGGTCTCACTTATGAGCATGATATAAACAAGGAAACAGGTCATGAATATGTAAGTGGAATGGATGTAGACGGTACGGGGTTAAATGGCTTTGGTATGGCATTTGATTTGGGTGCTGAGTTCAAGCCTAATCAAGATTGGGCGTTCAGTGCTGCCCTACTCGACCTCGGTTTTATTAACTGGAATAACAATATGGTGGCATCGACAGGTGGTGATAAATCGTTTACCACATCAACCTATTCATTCAATGTTGATGAAGATGCGCCAAATAATTTCAGTGATGAGTTTGATATGATGATGAACGACCTCTCGGCTCTTTATGAGCTTGAAGATGAGGGTGATGCCGGCTCTCGCACAACAACACTTGGTGCTACTCTCAATCTTGGTGCAGAATTCACCTTGCCTGTTTATCGCAACCTTAAATTTGGATTGCTCAACTCTACTCGCATTCAAGGCGATTATTCGTGGACCGAATTCCGCTTGTCGGCAAATATCAATCCGGTGAAACCCTTCTCGGCCGGAGCAAACTTTGCTGTGGGCACTTATGGTTGCTCATTTGGCTGGTTGATGAATGTGAATGTCACCGGTTTCAACATGTTTGTGGGCATGGATCATTTTATGGGTAAACTCACAAAACAAGGTCTACCCCTTTCATCAAATGCAAGTGTAAACATGGGTATCAATATCCCATTCTAAAAGAAATATAATAAACAGAATAGCAACCGGGAGCCTCATTGAGAGGCTCCCGGTTGGCTTATATAAGGTTTTTCTTCTTGATTTTTTCGCAGCCGGTTGTAACTTGTGAAATTATTTCTAAACAACGGGCTTTTTTTATTTTGATGTTTTGTCCTACTATTATCACATCGTTAAGAGTTGGATTTCCATTCATATTTACCGATGTGGCATGTTCGCCATTGCACCCTGCCGGACAATGAGTAAGGTCATAGGCCGGAGCAAGTTGCCATTTATTGTTGTGGTAGATGAAACTGAAATTTTTGGCGTGGTCATCTTTATTTTCGGTTAATATATTGAAAATCATACGTCGGTACATTTCTTCTACCTGCAGAGGATCTTGAGTTAAATAACCGGTGAGTTGTAGCAAAGTGCGATAATCAAGCATAGGCTGATGTATCGATTCGTTAAGAAGAGCTCCTGCAGTGGCGACATGAAGTCTATTGCCGCAGTTGTCAATGTCAAATCGTTTTGTTGCAAAATATTTATTTTCCAATAGTTTGAAATCGGGTATTGTTATTCCGCAATTGCGAGCGGCAATGTTATACTCAAATTCCATATTTCCCATATTAATAGGGTCGTAAGTGTGTCGGAATTTAACTATCCATTCTCCATCTTGGTCGTGATAGAGGCATTTGGGGCGACACCCCCCCGAATTTCCACTATTGAAATATAGCATGTCTATATCTTTATCACTTTTATCAGATAAAATGTCGAGAGCTATTTCTTGCAAATGATGAAGTAAAGGCAGTGTTTTTTTCTCATTAGGCATTATCTCGGGAATATAACATAGAGCTCCCATTCCCGATGTTCCTACAATGCTTAATCGTTGAATGGGGTTTAATGTTGTTTCATCGATGTTTTGCTTTTTAAGCATTCTGTTGAGAAGGTATCGACCATAACCATCGGGCAAACTATCTTCAAATATGCCAAAATTACCCCAAAATGGAGTCTCTTTGGCAATGAATAGATCGGGTTTTAAAGGTAGGTCGAGAGGAGAGATTGAAAATCCGTTAATCAACCAATCTTTATCATACTGAAATGCACACCTTAAGCCATCGGGTGTCATTGTGAGTCGTCCTACAAGGGTGTTATGAAACAATACATTAAGAGCGTTGATTGATTTCATTTGTTCCGCGTTTTCGGTTTTTGTTACGATTTATTGTTTCGAGTTCTTCCATTGTGGAGTATTGAGGAGATGAAAGAAGTTTCTTTATATCTTCGCTGTAGTCTAAAGCCTTGGCTATGGCAACAAATGCTTGCAGTGATATAGTGTGGTGTTGTTCCCATTTCGTGATAGTTGAAGTAGGCACTCCACTCATTGAAGATAATGCTTTGCGTGAAAGATTGCGTTCGAGGCGACGACGTTTTGCATTTGAGGCAAGGATAGCACACAACTCATCGGGTGTTTCTATGTCGAATGTATATAGCATATAAGAGATATAATAGTATTAATAAAATGCCAATATGGTATATAAGAGATATAATAGTATCATTTGCAAAGGTATTAAAATTATTTGACTAATAACTAATTTTTTAGATAAATTTGAGAAATGAGAAATAATTCATAAATTTTTAAATGCTAAAAGGTAATCATTTTCAGTGTCTTACAAAGAATTCATCCTGAAATTTGAACATTGGACCAATTTTTATTGATATGTGTCGTGATGTTAGAGCAATTAAGGATAAGATAGAAAACAAATAAATATCTTAAATAATAAGGGCTACTTAATTACCGCAAGTAGCCCTTATTATTTAAGATATATTGTGATTTTAAAGGGAAACTCCCCTACTCTTTAATATCGGAAGGAGCTGCCTCCGAGGAATTCGCGGAGGAGGCTTGTAGATGGGATAACGTCGTCGCTGATTGAAGTGAAATAGTTGAGGAAGCAGCGTAGACGGTATGCTTCGCCATATTCGGGTACATCGCGAGGCACGTTTTTCAACACATCTTCGCCATATTCTTTAATCACACCGAGCTCAAACAATAGAGATGAGTTAAACATCGCATCGGCATTTTCTTGGAATGGGAAAATCCATTTTTCTTCGCCGCGACGCACACTTGGCCAACGTTTAATGGTAGACTCGGCCGATACACCGCGATATTTTGAGTCGCGAATGATGCGACGCAATAGTCGGTTGTCGGTTGTTGGAATCCAGTTGTGGTCATCGATAGAGATTGTGGTAAGCGCCGACACATAGAGTTTGTATTTCATTTTCTCTTCGATGTGAGCGGTGAGTTCAGGGTTTAGTCCATGAATACCTTCGATGAGAAGAATGGTGTTTTCTCCCAATTTTATGCGGTTGCCACGATATTCGCGTTGTCCGGTTTCGAAATTATAATAAGGCAATTCCACTTCCTCGCCTGCGATTAAGGCATTGAGGTCTTTATTGAATTGCTCAAGGTCGAGGGCATAGAGTGATTCAAAATCATATTCACCATCTTCGTCGAGAGGGGTATTTACTCTGTCGATGAAATAGTCATCGAGCGAAATAAGTTTAGGCACAAGCAGATTGGTCATCAGCTGAATGGCCAGTCGCTTAGTGGTTGTTGTTTTGCCCGAAGAAGAAGGACCGGCAATGAGAACGATGCGTGCCCCACCCTCTTTATATCGGCTTGTGATTTCATCGGAAATTCTACCTAACTTCTTTTCGTGAAGCGCCTCGGCCACATTGATAAGGTCCGATGTGCTTCCGCGCAAAGTGGCGTTATTGAGTTCGCCCACATTCTTTATGCCTATAATATGGTTGAAATCAGTATATTCGGTAAATGCTTTATACATTTTTTCTTGAGCGATAGGTTGCGCCGGTTGCGTGGGATTCTTAGGGTCAAAGCCGAGTAGAAGTAATCCGTCTTTATATGCTTTGAGGTCGAATACATTGATTTGTCCGGTCGAAGAAGCGAGGTTGCCATAATAACTGTCGCATATGTCGCCCAATCGGTAATATACGGTATATAGTTCACGGGTTGTTTTAAGCAACTCCACTTTGTCGTGCAATCCTTGCTTTTCGAATATTTTGATTACATCTTCGGTAAGGCGTTCTTTGCGTTCAAAAGGAATGTTTTGAGCCACAATTTCGCGCATGCGGTTGAGTAGTTGCTCTACAATCTCATCAGAGACGCCATTTAGCCCCATCAGGCGGCAATAGTTGCCTCGGGCGATAGAATGTTCGATTCGGAGCGAAACGCCCGGGAGAACGTCGCAAACGGCTTTATATAGTATCATGCAGAGAGAGCGCACATACACGCGTTGACCCGAACCGCTCTCTTTTGACAAAAATTCTACTTGTTTAGGCGCAAAAACCGGATAATCCAAGTTTTCGGTTTTGTTGTTTACGCGAGCGCAAATAGGGGAAATGTCAATACGATCGCTAAGTCGGTTATATATTTCTTGTAAAGTTTCACCACCGGTAAATTCAATATATTCACCAATGTTTTTACAGAAGATTTTCATTATCTTGCTCATAATAGTATTGTGATTTTAGATAGTTATTTTTTGCGTTTAAAAATCTTTTTCACCCAACGATGACGGCGTTTTGAGGCGAGATATTGGTTGAGCTTCTTTACTGCTATTTGTGCGGTTTTGTCGGGGTCTTCGCCGGCTTCTTCGGCATAATAACGAGCAATGCGCTCGGTTTCGCCGGGTGAAAGGTTTATGGCCTTAAACATAGTCATGAGTTTGTTGCGACTTGTAACGTTAAATTGCATGCGATTTAAATCGATGTAATAAAACGTGTAGCCTTCGTTTTCGTTGCCGGTATAAAGGATGTTGCCCGGGGAAAAATCTTTGTGCCACACACCTGCACGATGCAACTTTACAATCTCTTTAGCTAATGCTCTGAGCAACGGTTCGCAATCGGGCTTTTGTTCCCAATCGCGCAATGTTTGAGCTTCGATTTGCTCTGAAAAATAATAGCTTCGCTTCAATCTCATTCCGTCGCGCTCCTCGCCATAACCAATGGGGGCGGGGGAGTGGAATCCCATCTCAATGAGTCGTGAGGCATATTCAAATGAGCGTTGCGCCTTGCTTTTGCGAAACATGGTGTAAACCAGTGAGTTGATTAGTCCCGGACGGCGAAAAGCCTTAATGTTTACATTGCCATTGGGGTGGGGGAAAGAATACACTGTATTTCTCCCTTTGTATATTACTTGAGCAGAGGGGAGAATACCCTCTTTTGTAGTTGTTTCGACCAAAGAGGCAAATTGAGGAGTGGATTCGTTATGAAAAAAGATGTGTTGCATTATATTATTAGTCACATTTTCCACAAAGATAGATTGTTTGTTCCAAACTCGCAAAAATATTGGTCATAATAAGATAGTTTTTTGTCAGTATCGCAAAGAATAGCTAATTTTGCACCACGCTTGTATTGTAGCGATGAATAATCATTATCACGAATGAAAAAAGTGCTTACAGTAGGGGTTTTTGACCTACTTCACATCGGACATATCGAACTATTTCGCAAGGCTAAGGCTTGTGGCGACTATTTGATTGTAGCTGTGCAAAAGTCGGATAGTGTGCTGAAATATAAACCTCAGAGTTCTTTGGTGTATTCAACCGAGGAACGTTCTTATATGGTAAAATCAATTTGTTATGTAAACGATGTGGTTGAATATGAGGGTGTTGACTCGATTGTTGAGGAGGTGGATTTTGATGTGTTTGTCAAAGGACCCGACCAGTCGCACGATGGATTCCAAAAGGCAGTAGAGTATTGTAAGGTTAATGGTAAGGAGGTTGTAGAATTGCCTCGCACCGACGGAATTTCTTCTTCAGAGTTGAAACAACTTATCGCATCAATGCAGAAATAATCAATATTAGATATGCCAAATTACGAAATTCGTCCATTGCAATTACGTATGCTCGACATCCTTGTGGCGATCGACAAGGTGTTTGCCGAGCATAATCTTCGTTATTATCTTGTTGACGGTTCATTGATAGGGGCTGTGAGAGAAAAGGGATTCATTCCGTGGGACGATGATGTGGATATAGCTATGCCACGCGATGATTATGAATTGCTCATAAAGCATAGCCGTGAGTGGTTGCCTGAGCCATATGAGTTTGTGTGCTTTGAAAATGACCCTAAATATCCGCTTCATTTTGGCAAGATTCAAGATGCTTCGACAACGCTTATAGAGCGTCCTCACTTATATTACCTTGGAGGTATATATGTTGATATTTTCCCCATCGACGGAGCTCCTGAAGGAAAAATGCGTCAACGTCTTTATCAATTCAAATATAAGATGCTCACAAAGGCGCTTTATTTCCATTTTCGTGATCCTTATCGTCATGGTCACGGCCCATCGTGTTGGATTCCATTGTTAATTCGCAAAGTGTTTACAATGAATGGGTTGCAGCAGTCAATCAAGCGCCATATGATGCTTTATGACTTCAATACAAGTCGCTTGGCAGCTGTGAACCATAATGATGGCTTGGGGAGCATGGTGGATAGGGTAGAGGTGCTTGGCGATCCCACTCCGGTAGAATTTGAAGGGAAGATGGTGAAAGGAATGAAAGATAATCATGCCTATCTCACACAGCTTTTTGGCGACTATATGACCCCACCGCCGGCAGGAAATCGCCACCAACACAACTTCCATTATATGGATTTAAATCTCCCTTATCGAGAATATAAAGAGGATAAAAATAAATAAGCAAAAAGATAAAATTAAACCCCGCTAAATACACTATTTGGCGGGGTTGTTTATGTTATGATAACAGCCGTTGTGGGGCTTATTATTGAGCGTCGAGAGCTTGTTTGATATCGTTGATTATGTCGTCGACGTTTTCAATACCTACCGAGAGGCGAATCAAGTCGGGACGTACGCCTGCTTCTTCCAATTGTTGGTCGCTTAATTGGCGGTGAGTGTGGCTTGCAGGGTGAAGCACACATGTGCGGGCATCGGCAACGTGAGTTACGATAGCGATAAATTTAAGCGAATCCATAAATTTGATAGAATCTTCTCGACCACCTTTGAGCCCAAATGAGATAACACCGCAAGAGCCGTTTGGCATATATTTTTTAGCCAAATCATAGTATTTATTGCCTGGAAGATCACAATAGTTAACCCATGCTACGCGAGGCTCATTTTCAAGGAATTGAGCCACTTTGAGCGCGTTTTCGCAGTGGCGAGGCATGCGCAAGTGAAGTGTTTCGAGTCCGAGGTTGAGCAAGAACGCGTTTTGTGGAGATTGAATACTTCCCAAGTCACGCATAAGTTGGGCGGTAGCTTTGGTGATGAACGCCATTTTGCCAAATGCTTTGGTGTAGGTGAGGCCGTGATAAGACTCGTCGGGAGTGCATAATCCGGGGTATTTTTCGGCATGAGCGTCCCAGTCGAAATTGCCGCTATCAACGATTACACCACCCACGCTTGTAGCGTGTCCGTCCATATATTTAGTAGTAGAGTGTATCACAATGTCGGCACCCCATTCAAATGGGCGGCAGTTGATAGGGGTAGGGAATGTGTTGTCGATAATCAAAGGCATACCATTACGATGTGCCACGCGTGCAAACTTCTCTATATCGAGCACGTCGAGAGAGGGATTTGACACGGTTTCGCCAAAGAGAGCTTTGGTGTTTGGGCGAATGGCAGCTTCAATCTCATCTTCGGTCGCGTCGGGGTTGATAAAAGTGACCTCAATACCGAGCTTTTTGAGTGTTACGCTGAAAAGATTGAATGTGCCGCCATATATAGCAGAAGAGCTGATGAAGTGGTCACCGGCCTCGCAAATATTGAAAATAGCGTAGAAATTAGCCGCTTGTCCGCTTGATGTGAGCATAGCAGCCACTCCACCTTCGAGAGCCGCTATTTTAGCCGCTACAGCGTCGTTTGTGGGGTTTTGTAGGCGAGTGTAGAAATAGCCGCTATCTTCAAGGTCGAAAAGGCGTGCCATTTGCTCGCTTGTATCGTATTTAAATGTAGTACTTTGGTAGATTGGGAGCACACGAGGCTCACCTTTTTTAGGAGTCCACCCGGCTTGAACGCAAAGGGTTTCGGGTTTGAATTTTTGTGACATACTGTATCTAAGTTTAATTTGGGTGCAAATTTAATCAGTTTTTCTTAAAAATAAAGGGAATTAATAGAATTTCTATTGACTATTTTCTTTGCATAAAGTGTTGACGTAAATCGGGATTAAGTCGCTCAATGGCATAACGTAGAGCCGTGCGCGGCATTTTGGTTGAGAATTTTTCGAGAAAATTAAGCAAGATTTGTTCATCTTTTTTGCCAATTTCCCGTAAAAGCCACCCGGTAGCCTTGTGTATTAAGGGGTGAGAGTGGGTTAAATATCGTTCAGAAAGCCGTAGAGTGTCCTCAAATCGGCTTTTACGCACTAAAGTGATAGTTGATACTATAACAATGCGTTGAAGCCACAGATTGTCGCTAAAACTTAATTGGTCGAGTAGGGCGGGATTGGGATTGTTTAGCATATGTGTTCCCAAAATATATGGTGCCGAGAGGTCAACTAAATCCCAATTATTTGCGAATGTTCCACGTGTAACATAGAAGTCGACGATGCGTTTTTGCTCATCTTTGTCTTTGCATTTTTTGAATCGTTCCACCAGTGCCAAAAATCCCGAAAGACGAAATTCATGAATTTCACTTTTGAGCATTTCATCGATCAGTGAAATTTCTACATCAAAATATTTTTTTGCCACTCGACGATTTTCGGGAACCGACAATCCTATAAATTTATCCCCTTCGCCATATTCACCTTTCCCGGTTTTGAAAAATGACATGAAGATTTTTATTTTTTCGGGGTTGGCTGCTTTGCGAAGTTCCTCTTGCCAAATTTTTATCATCTTGAATTTTTTTGTCAAAGGTAGTGATTTTTTTGCCGTTTTGAATCGAAAATTACGCCCCCGTCATGGGGTTTGATTCAAATTTTGAATTCTCGTGGCGTTAAAATGGGGGATAAATTGGCTAATTATAGGGGGTTAAGGGTGTTTTTGGCTATTAACTAATAAGTGTCAGAAAAATTCGAAAAAACGACAATTTTGCGAATTTTGGCAAAATTGTCGCATTAAATTTTCATTAGAACGATTTTTTGAAAAAATGAGTCGAAAATTGCTATTGTATCAAAAAATAAAAATAGTTACATTTGTAGGTTAAAAACTTTTTTTGAAAAATGACGACTGACAAAATTCAAATTGTATGTGAAAGGGTAGAGCTGCCCTCAATCGATTTGGCTAAAATTGCAAATTGGATTGAGGAGGTGGCAAAATCGCATGACCGAATAGTAGGGCCACTTACTTATATCTTCTGTGATGATGAAAAAATCATAGAGGTCAATCGTCAGTTCCTTCAACATGATTACTATACCGATATCATAACTTTTGATTATTCTCGAGGTAAACGTATCAGTGGCGATATGTTTATTTCTCTCGACACGGTGGCGAGCAATGCTGAGATGTTGGGTGTGAGCTATGATACTGAGCTTCATAGAGTTATAATTCATGGAGTGTTACACTTGTGTGGCATCGATGATAAGGGTGAAGGTGAACGTGAAATAATGGAAGGTTTTGAAAATGAGGCACTTGCTTTGTTTAAAACGTTAGATTGATTTAAATGCTATTACAATATGAAGTTTGAATATGATGTAATTGTAGTGGGCGCCGGTCATGCCGGTTGTGAGGCAGCTTCGGCAGCTGCTCGATTAGGATCGCAAACCCTCCTCATTACGATGGATATGAACAAAATTGCTCAAATGAGTTGTAATCCTGCAGTGGGAGGAATTGCTAAAGGGCAAATTGTAAGGGAAATTGATGCTTTGGGAGGTCAAATGGGTATTGTTACCGACCGCACTGCTATTCAATTCCGCATGCTCAACCGTTCGAAAGGTCCTGCAATGTGGAGCCCTCGTGCGCAGAGCGACCGCATGAAGTTTAGTGCCGAATGGCGTCGTATACTTGAAAATACACCTAATCTCTCAATGTGGCAAGATTCGGTTACCGGTTTGTTGATTGAAGATAACGAAATTCGTGGTGTTCACACTGCTTTAGGTGTGGATTTCAAAGCGAAATCGGTGGTGTTGACAGCCGGTACTTTCCTTAATGGATTAATGCATATAGGGCGTGTTCAACTTCAAGGAGGGCGTGTTTCAGAGCCGGCATCGCATGGTATAACCGAGCAATTGCGCGATATGGGATTTACTACCGAGCGTATGAAAACAGGTACTCCGGTGCGTATTGATGGCCGCAGTGTGAAATGGGAATTAACCACTCCTCAAGAGGGTGAAAACGACTTCCATAGCTTCTCTTATCTCCCCGATGTTAAGCGTGAATTAAAGCAACGTAGCTGCTATACTGTATATACAAATCCCACAACTCACGATATTTTGCGTGACGGATTGCCCGATTCTCCATTATATAATGGGCAAATTCAAAGTATAGGGCCTCGTTATTGCCCTAGTATCGAGACTAAAATCGTCACTTTTGCCGATAAACAAGAGCATCAATTGTTCTTGGAACCTGAAGGGGAGGATACTCAAGAGTTTTATCTCAATGGTTTCTCTTCATCGTTGCCATTGAATATTCAAATAAATGCGCTAAAAACAGTTCCTGCGCTTGCCGATGTGCAGATATATCGTCCGGGTTATGCTATAGAATATGACTTTTTTGACCCAACACAGCTTCATCACACCCTCGAAACAAAGTTGGTGAAAGGTCTATATTTTGCAGGACAGGTAAATGGTACTACCGGTTATGAAGAGGCTGCCGGGCAAGGTTTGGTTGCCGGTATTAATGCCGATGCGTCGGCACATGGTAAGCCCTCGTTTGTGTTAGCTCGCGATGAGGCATATATCGGCGTATTGATTGATGATCTCGTGACAAAAGGCGTAGATGAACCTTACCGAATGTTTACTTCGCGTGCTGAATATCGTATTTTGTTGCGCCAAGATGATGCCGATATGCGACTCACACCACGCGGTTTTGAAATAGGATTGGTTACACAAGAGCGTTATGATTTGATGCAGTCGAAACGTGATCAACGCGATGCGTTGATTAATTTCGCTCGTGAATTTTCTATTAAACCGGCTTTGATAAATGCCGCACTTGAAGAGTTAGGTACTACTCCGTTGAAACAAGGGGTGAAATTATATGACTTGATATTGCGTCCGCAACTTTCTATTCTCATGCTTGCACCTCATATCAAAGCATTGCAAGAACACTTAAATTCTATTGAGGATGCACGTCGTGAGGAGATAATCGAGGCTGCCGAAATATTGATAAAATATCAAGGATATATCGACCGTGAACAATTAATAGCCGACAAAATTCGTCGCCTTGAAGGGGTGAAGCTTGCCGGTAAAATTAATTATTCGGAGATAAAATCACTCTCAACCGAGGCGCGTCAAAAACTCGCAAAAATCAACCCCGAGACGGTGGCTCAAGCATCACGCATACCGGGGATTTCTCCAAGCGATATAAATATTTTGCTACTTCTTTTGGGTAGATAATTATGTGAAATGTTTCACGTGGAACATTTATAAACTTTGAAATATCAACAACTTAAAACGAAATACGATGGAATACGTTAAATCAAAAGTTCGTGACATTATCGACTTCCCTCAAAAGGGAATTGTGTTTAAAGATCTAACCACTGTGTTTAAGGATCCCCGTGCTCTTCATCTTATTAGTTGGGACCTTGCTAAACTTTATAAAGATAAAGGAATTACCAAAGTGGTGGGCATTGAATCGCGTGGATTTATCGCCGGTTCGATTTTGGCATTCAAATTAGATGCCGGATTTGTTCCTGTGCGCAAGCCCGGAAAATTGCCTGCCGAAACTATCAAGGCTTCTTATGAAAAAGAGTATGGAACAGATACTATCGAAATCCATAGCGATGCTATCACTGAAGATGATGTTGTGGTAATTCACGATGACGTACTTGCTACCGGTGGCACAATGGCGGCCGCTATCGAACTTATCAAAAGCATGAAGCCAAAGAAGATTTATGTCAACTTTATTATCGAATTGAGCATGCTTAATGGTCGCGCGGCTCTTCCTCAAGATATAGAAGTTACCTCTTTGATCTCTTACTAAGCTTCGTTTTTGAGAGCATAGTTATATGCTAAAAAGTAAATCACAACAATTGCAAGAGAAGATTTCTGTTCTTCCCGATACCCCCGGTGTATATATCTATTACAATGCCGAGGGGGAGGTGATTTATGTGGGAAAAGCTAAAAATCTAAAGCGGCGTGTATCGTCGTATTTTAATCGGGAGCATGAGGTGGTGCGCACTCGATTGCTTGTGCGTGCCATTCACGATATGAACTATATTGTGGTGCCCACCGAACAAGATGCCCTCAACCTTGAAAATTCGCTCATAAAAGAGCATCAACCTCGCTATAATGTGTTGCTCAAAGATGATAAATCCTACCCTTGGATTTGTGTCACAGGCGAACATTATCCGCGAGTTTTTCTCACCTATAACTACAAAAAAGACGGGTCGAAATATTACGGGCCTTACACCAACCAATCTGTGGCTCGAGTGGTGCTTCGACTCATCGACGACCTTTATCCCATTCGCACCTGTCGCCACATGATTACTCCCGAATTTATCGAAAAAGGGAAGGGGCGATTATGCTTGGAGTATCATATGAAACGATGCAAGGGGTGTTGCACCGGTTTGATTTCGATTGATGAATATGCGTCGTATATCACTCGCATTCGCCAAATTCTTCGTGGCGAAACACAAGAACTAATGTCGTATCTTCGCGACGAAATGGCGCGTCTTGCTATGGAGCTTCGTTTTGAGGAGGCGCAGGTGTTGAAAGAAAAATACCAACTCATTGAGCGGTATAATGCCAAGAGTGTGATTGTGAGTCAAACGGTTCAAGATATTGATGTGTTTGGGCTTGAAGATGATGATAAAGACGTGTATATCAATTATATGCATGTGCGGCGTGGGGTGGTGGTGAGCAGTGTCACGTTGCAATATAAACGTCGTCTTGAAGAGTCGCAGGCGCAACTGTTGGCTTATGCTATGAGTGAAATTTCAAAACGTTTTTCGGTTGATTATAAAGATGTTATCGTGCCGGTTGTGCCCGAAGTTGAAATGGAGGGGGTGAATTTTATCATTCCCCAACGTGGCGACAAGATGAAATTGCTTGATGTGTCGACCCGCAATGCGCGTCAACGAAAAATCGACACTCTCAAGCAGATGGAGAAAAAGAATCCCGAACAGCGATTGGAACGCACGCTTGAGCGCATGAAAACCGATTTCCGTCTCACCGAATTGCCGCGCCATATAGAGTGTTTCGACAACTCCAATATTCAAGGCTCAAATCCGGTATCGGCTTGCGTGGTATTTCGCAATGCCAAGCCTTCTAAACGCGATTATCGTCACTTCTTAATCAAAACGGTGGAAGGCCCCAACGACTTCGCATCGATGAAAGAGGTGCTAACACGCCGTTATTCGCGACTTTTGCAAGAAGGACAGGGGTTGCCTCAACTCATAGTTGTCGATGGCGGCAAAGGGCAATTAAGTGCCGCTGTAGAGGTTCTTGATGAGTTGGGCCTACGCGGCAAGATAGCAATCATCGGTATTGCCGAGCGATTAGAGGAGATATATTTTCCCGGAGATAGTGTGCCATTGTATATCGACAAAAACTCCGAATCATTAAAAGTAATCCAACATCTTCGCGACGAAGCGCACCGATTTGGCATCACACATCACCGCAATCGCCGCAGCAAATCACAAGTAGTCTCAGCTCTCGACTCAATAAAAGGGGTGGGGGAGAAAACACGCACCACACTCCTTCAGCACTTCAAAAGCCTCAAACGCATTCGCGAAGCCTCCCTCGCCGACATCACTGCCGTCATAGACCCCGCCAAAGCCCAAATAGTTTACGAGGCATTGCACACATCAGAAGAATCAAAATAATGACTTATGGCAAAATATAACACTATAATTTGCCATAAGTGTGTAAAAATTACTACTTGTGGCTAATTATGTGGTCGCAATTTTAGTAAAATTTGTGAGAAAATCGTGTGGAGCACGAGAAAGCGTATTAGTAACCGCGTGGTTGAGGGCTTTTGCCCGAAACTTCCGGATAGCGACCAGCCCCACACTCTCTGCGTCGGTAAAGATGTGATTCGATTATATTTCCTTCCCCAAAAATAGAAAAGAAACACCAGTATTCTTGAGGTCGAGGGATTCGTCTTGAAAAAGTTTCATTTTGTAGATTTTTGGGTAAATGCACGTTTTTGCATGGTCGAAGTGTTAAATGTTTTTTATTTTTGTGAAAACTAATATTTTTTCTTATCTTTGTGTGAAACCCTAATACGCTATCATTATGAAATTTAAGTCGTTTATTTGTGCGGTACTATTTCTTTTGTTGTCTTCTGCTCCAATCTGTGCCGCGAGCACAGACATAGCTACTGTTGAGAAACAAATTTCAGAATATGATGCCTCAAGTGGCAATGAATATATTACCATTGCAAATAATGTGATGCAATTGTTTCATGAAGCAAAGATTACAGATGAAGCTATAAAGATTGAGGCAAGCGCTCCTCGCGATTCGGTAAACCAACAAGTGTGGTACTGGGCGAGTGAATATTTCTATGCCCATCAGGCCTATCCTCAAGCATTGAAATATGGTTTACAGGCACTGCCATTATGCAATAATGATGAAGATAGGGCTAATTATTTGAGTTTGATATCGTTGATATATTTCCGTCAATCTAATTATGAGCAGGCGGCAAATTATGCCAAGCAATGTTATAAACTTGACGAAAAATCGGGCGACCCCGATGTGATGAGCTCGTCGCTCAACACCCTCGCCGGCATATATATCGGAGCCAATCAGCCCAAAGAGGCCGAACAATACATTCTCAAAGCTATCGAACTTGCCAAGCAGGCCAACAACCCGGCGCGCATGGCCGTGCTAAATGGTATGGCTTCGGAGGTGTATCATGCACTCGGCAACGGCAAGGAAGCATTAAAGTATATCAACGAGGCATGTAATATTGAGCAAAAATTAGGGAATGAACACAAGATTATGGTGCGTTTGTCGCAAAAAGCGGCGGTGTTGGTAGGCTTAAATGATTATAAAGGAGCTGAAAAATTGCTCCGACAGGCAATCCCATATTTAGAAAAGGTGGGAAATAAGCAATCGCTTGCTATTTCTTGCAACAAAATGGGAATGGCACTGGTGGGGCAAAACCGCGACAATGAAGCGGTGGATTATTATCGCAAAGCTGCCGATATATTTGTGGCTATTGGCGACAGAGGAAACGAGATGCATTCTCGCAAAGGATTGTATGAGAGTCTTTGGAGCAGCAATCCCGATAGCGCCAAAATCGAACTAAATCGCTTTAACGACTTGAAGGATTCGTTATATAATCTCACCTCGGCCGAGAGTCTTGCACGATATAATGCCGAGTTTGGCACCGATTGGTTGCAACACGAAAATGAATTACAAAAAGCTAAAATACAGAAGATAATCATTTGGGGTAGCATTTTATTAGTGCTATTAGTTGGTGGAGTGTGGTTTTTTATGAAACGAAAGATGCGATTGCGTGAATCGGCATTGCAAACGATAATCAAAGAATTACAGCCTCAAAACGAGCAAGAACCGGTAAACGAGCAAGAAGAATTGAGTGCTTCAGACCAAGAGCTTCTTTCACGATTGGTTGCCGAAGTGAAAAACAGCATGAAACAAGGCGATGTGTCGATAGAGTCTATTGCCTCTAATCTATGTATCACTCGCGGGCAATTAAATCGTCGCATAAAATCAATTACAGGGGTCACCACCCAACAATATGTGTTGCGAATACGTCTTGAACACGCTCGATTGTTGTTGATAGAAAACAAAGAAACTCCTATTTCGGAAGTGGCACTTAAATGTGGTTTTGAAGATGCCACAAGTTTCTCTCGGGCATTTCGTCGCATATTCGATAAATCGCCATCACAATATCGCAATGAATAGCGAAAAAAACGCATAAAATGTCCATTTATAGCGATTTTGCATCATAATGCCAAGACCTTGCACGATTGTGCAAGGTCTTGGCATTATTGTTATATATACCTTTACATCGCTAAATATTATGGCAAAAAAAATCAATGGAAAAGAAGAAAGAAAATAACAAACAAAACGAAAATTTCCTCGAACGATTATCCTCTCACATAAAAGCAGAGATGGCTTTGGGTAGAATGTCGTTAGAATCGATTGCTTCGGAGATGTATATCACTCGTGGGCAGTTGACTCGCCGAGTAAAGGCAATTACCGGAATGACAACCCAACAATATGCTATGAAAATACGCCTTACTCATGCATGTAATTTATTGCGTGACAACACCGATATGGCAATATCGGAAGTGGCTTTCAGATGCGGATTTGAAGATGCTACAAGTTTTTCTCGCGCATTTCGTCGTTTTCATGGCATGTCGCCTTCGCAATATCGGGGCGGAAATGCTGTCAATAATTAAAAACTTATTCACCATGAAATCGCAAGGCAAAATATTGATATTGTTTTTAGCGATTATTCTATGTAATTGCGTGTATGGACAAAGGATTGCGGTTGGCGATAAATTCTTTGATGGAGAATGTCTTTACACTTGCCAGGAGATTCGTATGGGCAAAATCGTTTATTTTACTGGTGTTGATTACAACGGCGATTGGCGTGAATTGACATTAAAACATAAATCAAAAAATGAATACACACTTCAACCCAGTTATCAAGCCGAAGACGCTCCATTTAATGTAACATTTGGCTGCACTGTGAAATATATCCGTAAAGACGGAATGTATTTCCTTGAGGTGTTGAATAAAAATAAAACGTTGGAATGGGTACTTTTGTTAACCCCCGATGATGTTGATTATTGCCTGTCGGCCTATCCGTCACTCGTGGGCAATCGTGTGTGTTCGGTTACTACAAGTTTGCTCAATCGCCCCTATTTGAGCCGATTTCCAAAGTCCGAATTAAGAATAATGCGTAATATGATATATGCCCGACATGGCCACCGTTTTGAGTCGGAAGATATGCAAGCATTGTTCTCGTCGATGGAATGGTATAAGCCTAATAACGATAATAAAAAGATAAAACTAAGCATTATCGAGAAAACTAATCTTGCACTCATCATGGCTGAGGAGGCTATGCCCGATGACTTGCGCAAGAACCTGGGTCAATATATGCCCGAATATTCAATCGAAGACTTTATGTTTGGTACTAACTATTAATAAACTTATAAACGATGAAAAAAACAATTTTGATGGCATTTGCTGCCGTAGCAATGATTTTTACAGCATGTAGCAGTAGCACTGCAAGTAACGAAAAAGCTCAAGAAGGAGCTGAAGGATCTGCTGCAACTGAAATCCCTGCAGGTTTTGCTAAGTATGAAAACAATGGCATGTCGTTTATCTATCCCGACAAAATGCACGTTGGCTTTGAAATGTCAGAAGGTGTGAAAAATGTAAATATCGACAACGAAGATGGTAGCTGTAAATTGGCTGTTACTTTCAACGAAGATGGTCCCACTGAAAGCCAATTGGAAGAATCTAAAACCAACTATGAAGCAATGTTGAGAGCGCTTCAAGAAACTGTTACATCTTCAGAAGTGAAAGACAATGTAGTAATTGTTCGCTCTAACTGCGAAGGCGTTGAAAAAATCTGCTTCTTGGTTCATCAAGGTGGTACAAAATGCCTCAATGCTCAATTTACATTCCCTACTGATAGTGCATCGGTATATAATGCATACCTCGAACCTATCATCAAATCAATGAAGAAATAATAATATTTTTTGCTCCAAAAACGTCTCTTATTGTGCAATTTGCACGATAATGCAAAGGCCATGCACGATTGTGCATGGCCTTTTTGATTCCTAATATCTAATTTTACCAAATAATATTAAAAACAAATATTTATGAAAAAACTTTACTCATTTTTTGCAATTTTCACGTTGACTGCTGTCAGCGCGTTTGGTGCCACCGACTATGGTTTGACCGTGGGTGGTGTTGATGTTACTTCCGATAATTGCTCAAATATTACGGGCGAACATATTGAGAAACATTCAAGTGCTACCGACGATGAATACTATATAAAGTATGATCCGGCGACAAAAACTCTTACTTTCAAGAATATCCTGATTGAACGCACCGGTAGTTACAACCGTGCCATCTTGAATGAAGATGTAGATGGATTGAAAATTGTGTTTCTTGGGAAAAATGAACTCTCAGCCGAAGATTCTTCACCCGTGAGATTAAATAATAATACCACAATCACTGTCCCCGAAGGTGGTGAACTTGATGTGCATGGTGGAGATGAAGATGGTATTACCGTTGGAAATGGCAAGACCTTGATTTTTGATAATGTATATGATTGTTCTGTTTCTACCAGCAATTCCAATGCCATTGAAGGTGCTACCGGAAAAGAGAACCTTATTGTTAGGAATAATTCTTGTGTAATAGCTTTTGCCCAAAGCGAAAACCACAATGGAGTATATGATTTTGCCTCTCTCACGGTCTCTGACTCTTATTTTAATGTAGTTGGTTATGCTTACGCTATTGAAAAACTTGGCTCATTTACCCATGAAGGTGCTTACCCGATAGTAATGGGAGCTGTTTATAATGCCGAGAAAAAAAGATTTGGTGCATTTCAAACGCAAATAGCGGTAGGTGTTTGTAGAACTGATGAAACAGTATTTCCTGACGCCAACTTCAGGCAGGCTCTTTATGAATTTGCAAAAAATCCAAGTTCGGGCATTGTTGAAGGACTTCCATATAACTATTATACCTATCCGGTCGGAGCCTATACAGGCTATATTAAAGAATGGAGAAAAATGGATTTGGCAGGGAAATCAATTGCAAATCTAAAAGGAATTGAACATTTTTACAATCTGCAAACATTGATTTGCAACGACAATCAACTGACTAGTGTTGATTTAACTAAAAATGTAAACCTTTCGACATTAAATTTATCTAATAATTCTCTTTCAACAATTGATTTGTCTAAAAACAAGGAGTTAAATACTTTAGCTCTCCGAAATAATAAACTTGAGTCGTTAGATATTATAAACAATAGTAGTTTAGAATATCTTTATGTAAATAATAATTTATTGACAGGGATTAACCTAGGCGCAAATTGGATGTTGAAATACTTAGATATAAATGATAATAAACTTAATACCCTTGATCTTTCATACGCTGATTATATGAAAGAAGTTAATTGTCAAAATAATAAACTCACTGAGATTAGTGTAGGTAACATAGCGAGATTGAATTGTTCAAATAACAATTTAACAGGTCTTAAATTCGACGCATATAGTGGTGCTAATTTTAAATATTTAAATTGTTCCGACAATGCAATAAATGGCGCGAATGTACAGCAGTTTGTGGATAAATTGCCCACACCATCAGCAAGTAATAATGCTGAACTTGTGTTCAAGTCATCGTCCGATACCGAGAAAAACTCAATGTCACAAGAGCAAGCCATTACTGTTATGGGTAAGAATTGGACATTGAAACACACCAACGGAAATATTTATCTTGGTGAAGCCGGTGTTGAAGGTGTTGAAGTTGACCCTATCGACGACAATGCTCCTCGCTACAACCTCAATGGTCAACCGGTCGATGATAATTATCGCGGCATAGTGATTCAAAAAGGGAAGAAAATATTAGTAAAATAATAAAAATGCTCCCTTCTCTATAATTAAAGGAGATTTTGAATTGAAAGGAATATAAAAATAAAAGAATATGAGAAAAGTATTTTTAAATACATCTTACTTGTTGCTATGCATTGTTGGCATTTGCTTCATATCAAGTTGTGAAGATCACTTGAGTGACTCTAAAAAGGATAAATGGGCTTCTCTCGTCAATGAAACCCATTACGAACCGGTGATTGAAGGAAATGCAATCTCGTATGGCTCTCATTTTTATACTGTTAATGGTGAAATAACAGATGAAGTGGTGGCAGGACGTAGAGATACTCCCACTGCATGGGTTACTTTCACAAACATACCTTCGGGATATGCTGAGTTTAAGGATGTATATAACGGATTATTGGGTAAATCAATTCAAGGCACGGCTGCGATGATTCCCATGGCCATAGAAATATATGCGCGTGATGCCGCAACCGGCGAAGAATGTTTTAAACTATTATGTAATAGTCAATCAACCGTTGATGGTATATTGCGAATATTGAAAGACCGTATTACTCCTCGTGAAGAATCGGGTGCCGATGATTCGTATGTCCAACGATATATGGCCGCTGCCCTACTCAAAGATGCTACCCCACAAAATGCATACACCCCTTATGAACCATATACTGTTGAGATGTGTGCTTCGGCAAATAAACCGCAAAAAGTGACAGGTGGAACCGACACTTTTGTATATATCCTTTGTAAAGGTTGGGATACCGATATTTATGAATATGCGCAACGACAAGTTGAAATATTTCAAGCAAACGGCTCTAATCTTTACAAAGTTTATAATTGCCCGTCAACATATACTCATTGTCAGGATATTATAGGTGATTGGAAAGGATTAAAATAGTAACATATAAAATATATTAACGATGAAAAAGAACAGATTTATCACATGTTTGTTTTTGGCTATTGCCATGGTATTCGTTAACCCTATCTGCGCAAATGCTCAATTTAGCAAAATAGCTAAAGGGTTAGGAAAAAAAGCAAAAGAAAAAGTAGAAAAGGAGATTAAATCAAGTGCAAAAGAAACTGTAAATAGCGTTGTTGAAGAATCCACAGGAGGAACTATTGAATCAACGACAAATGCAGCACATCCCAAAACTCTTGCCGATCTCAACCCCGAATTATTCCCATATCAACCCTATGGAGAGGGTGATAACACATATTTTTATGACACAAAAGCTAATGTTGTAAAAAAAGGGTATTCTGATTTTTGCGGAGCATTAACTTGTGCCGATTATAGCTTTGTAACACGAAGAGACGGATATGCACTTCCTGAATTTGTGGGATATAAATCAAGTCGAGGAAATGTATATGTTCCCATTGTTGAATATCCTATGACAGCCTATCTATCGGCATTTATGCTTGACCCAAACAATCCTGCAACATATCGCTACTATGTGAGAGCCAATATCATCCATGAAGCATTTCGTTGGGGACGAGTAGTGGTAGTGCGTGGTGACCAAAACTCCCTTAAAACAAAGAATAGCAAAGGGGAAACCATCAACTTATATGAAACTGAATATAATCGTTTCCAACGTTGGTCAAAAGCCACCGGTGAAGCAAGCGAAATATATGACAAATGTACAGCATACGAAACCGTAGGCTCTGCAGCAGTAGGAACTATCAATCAAATTCAAGAATTTATTGACAACGGCAATAAAAAAGGAGCAGTAACATGGATGCGTGAACTTGATATGATTATGGAACATATGGATAAACATCCAAAAAATCCACACAACGCCGATTATACAGCCGTAGTTGATTTATATAAAGAACTTAAAGAGCAAACAAAAGAGTATGCCGATGATGTGGCAAGCGAAGATTTTCCGGTTGCCGATATGCCTACGGCAGTTAGTGTCGATGCAACAACAAAAGCCGGTGCCGAAAGAGCCGCTAAAGATAAATTTGGCGACAAATTCGTAAAAGTATTGATTACAAGTGGATGGAAAGATTTCCAATCAAAAGAATGGCCCTACCCTATCACTCATCGAAGTTGTGACATTGCGGTGATTACCAAAGAAAAAGGAACTTATTTTATTAATCGTTGGTGCTTATTACAAAACTATTCGGGAGGCAAGCCTGAAAACTCATATCGCATTCAAGCAGCAATGGGAGTAATCGTAAAGCAAAAAGTTAATTATAAATAATTAATTATTATTCATGGAGATTAGCTCTAAAATTTGAGTCTAATCTCCTTGATTTTAACAACAATAAAATAGATATTTATGAGAAAATTTTACACCTTATTAGCGACATTAGCTTTGGTTTCGACCACACTTTGGGGAGCGACAAACTATGGTTTGAAAGTTGGGGGCGTAAGTATTACCTCCGAC
Source organism: Muribaculaceae bacterium (assembly GCA_017399915.1). GTDB lineage: Bacteria > Bacteroidota > Bacteroidia > Bacteroidales > Muribaculaceae > RGIG4079. Next base: position 9,680 of record JAFQAS010000040.1, on the reverse strand, counting down.
AATTGCTCAAATGTAACAGGTAGTAATATTGTAGCATACAATGCCGGTAGCGAACATTTTGTAAAATATGACCCTAACACCAAAACCCTCACTCTTAAAAATATTAAGATTGAGCGCTCCGGCAGCTACAATCGTGCAATCTTGAACGACGATGTTGACGGATTAACAATTGTATTTATAGGAGGAGCCTATTTGGCAGCAAAAGATGCTTCACCTGTGAGATTAAACAATAATACCACAATCACTGCACAAGATAGTGAAAGAGTTAGATTTTGGGGCGAAGAAGAGGATGCTCTTACCATTGGGAATGGCAAAAAATTGATTATCGATAATATTTATTTGCAAGCAAATGCCTTAAATTCAACATGTATTATAGGCGACGAAGGATCAGAAACTGTTATTATTAATGGTGGAGCAATGGTTGAAACTTACACATATGCGTCATCTTCATCTGAAGCATCTATAAGGGATCTCGGCTGGTTAAGAGTTGAAAACTCTTTCTTAAAATTGAATAACAATGGTGCCGGAGCCGTTCACTCTCGCAACATTAAAACATTCTCATATGGAGGAAATTATATGGGAGTGGTAAATGGCGAATATTCATCGACCAACAAAGCTATCACTCACAATAAAGATTTATTTGGCGACGATAATGCATTATATATAACTAAACATGTTTTTTATAATGATACAGAATATTTTAATGATGATTTTGGCACGCTATTGACCAAAATGGCAGCCACAAAAACAATCTATAACAAGGTGCTGCTGTTGCCTAATGGTTTATATGCCGGAAAAGTTGACCTATGGACTTCGCTCGATGTGTCAAACAAAAATCTCATTTCATTGCAAGGCATAGAATTTTTAACCGACCTTAAAGAATTGAATTGCAGTAACAACAGTTTGAAATCTATTGATTTGTCAAAAAACACCGCATTAACAAATCTCAATGTCGCTAATAATCAATTAACTGCATTGAATGTGGAGAATAATTCAAAATTGGTTAATATAGATTGCAGTAATAACTTAATTTCTCAATTAAATCTTTCAAAAAATATCAAATTGAGAACAATAGCATGCTATAAAAATCAAATTTTCAATAGTACAAACACTAAAAATGGAACATATTTTGTCAACAATCTTCCCGATTTGAGCAAATATATTTCAGGTTCAGCAACAATTGTATTTAAGCATGCCACCGAACCCGACAATAATTCTCTTTACACCGAGGAGATAGTGGTTGCTAACAACAAATTTTGGTCTTTAGAATATACCGATGGAAAGTTTTATAATGGTGAAGGTAGTGGCATAAAAGGCATAGAAGTTGATGATACTGAGGAAAACGCCCCACGCTATAACCTACAAGGTCAACCCGTCAATGATAACTATCGCGGCATCGTGATTCAAAAAGGCAAGAAAACGTTAATCAAATAAACAGATAAACTCATTATTGCATCATAAAGACAAAACTATGCACGATTTTGCATATAATCGTCTCGTTAGAATATTTAACTTTGTATAAATAACACAATCTTTAATACTAATTAAATAATAGGAGATTTAAATTATGAGAAAAATGTTTTTTGCTGCATTGGCAGCAGTAGCGATGTTTGTAACATCATGTGGATCAAGTGTTGAGTATGAAACATTGAGTAAAGATTACAACAACAGTTGGAAAGTATCGGCAGTTGTGCCTAAAGGTGTTTATAAATTAAACGACACTCTCCCTGCTGCAATTCCTGCTGCAATTCAAGAAGCAGCAAGTATCTCAAAACCACTCTATCTCGCAGGTGATAAAATTGCAATAGGTTTCACAAAGGGTGAAGTTTATGACCAAACTTTTGCCACTTGGGCAGCAAATTATAAAGATTCAGAAGGTTATAAAGATATTAATATTGCAGGTCGTAAAGGTTTCCGCAAAAACATTAGCGAAAGAATCAATGATCAACCTACACTTGTGGGTTATGAATATTATGTAGAGGCTCCTGAAGTTGGTGAAGGCGGATATTTCGTTGCCGAAATTTATCCTACAACCGAAAAATTTGATGATTTAGGCACTGTATTGGAATCTCCTGAAATCGTACAAGTGCTTGATTCTTTGAAACTTGAAGTTATTAAATAAGAAAGTCAGATACTTGTTGGCACTGCCGTTGGGATATTTAATTAATATTTACAACTTACCTCTCCGAACTGCATCCCAATTCTCGTCCCCTATATTATTAGGTGCAAACAAATGATAGTTTGGCTGACGATTGAATCCATGATATAAGGAACTCTCCTCTTGAAATTTTGTAAAAATTTTAGGAGGAGTACCCCAACGGGGGGAGGTGGTAAAACTAATTATGTGCCAATATGGTTATGTTTCCCTAAAATAATTTATTGATAGTAAAAATAAATCATGAAAAAATTTTTATGTGCTGTAGCTGTTGCTACAATGATGATGAGTTGCGGTGGCGCAAGCGAAGCGGGCGATAAGGCTCAAGACACAACTGCGGCTGCTGCTGAAAAAGTGGAAACTCCTGCTGCTCCCGATGCACCTGCTGCTCCCGCTGTGGCTTTTGAAAAAACAGGCAATGAACTTCTTGATGCTCAATTAGAAACTGTTAGCAAATTTGTTGCTGAAATCAAGGCGGCTAAAACTAAAGAAGAAAAAACCGCTATCATGACTAAAGCCGAAGCACAAATCGAGCAATGGCAAAAAGACAATGAAGAAGCAGGTAGTAAAATTGATCCCGCTCTTCTTGAAAAATTCCAAGCCGAATTTGAAAAATTGTCGCTCGAGATGGTGAAGGAAGTTATGTAGTAATAGTTAGTTAATTATAGTTCGATGGAGATGTGTCAATATTACTCATTTTGATGCATCTCCATTATTGTTTTATTGGGGGTATTTTATGATTTAGTGACTTTTTATGATGAAGAAATATATTTTGATATTCTTGTGTAGTGTTGTAGCCTATGGATGTGCGGCTTCAAACAAAGATTCCAATAACTCGTCGGTGAGAGGCTACATAGAGCGAAGTGATTATTCGTTTACAACATCACTTGTGAAAAATGAAAAAGGATTAGTCTCGGCTGTTAATGTTGAAGGGCTCATTTATAATGGCACTAAGAGTCATTTTCAATGTCGATGCGAACTCATTCAAGAATATGAGGCGAGTGATCTTGCTGATGTGAATTGGATAGGGGAGGAGGATATTAACTTTGATGGAATACCCGATCTTATGATTTATATCGGCACAAACGCCGTGGGGCGTGTGTCGGAATTTTTTGATGCTTATGTGTGGGATGATGAGAAACACTGCTTTGAACAGGTTGTAGGTTTTACCGAAATTGCAAATCCTCAGGTTGATGCGGAGTTTAAGCGTATAACAAGCATGTATCGCAGTGACGCAAATGAATTTACCATTTGCACATATCAATTTAATGGAAATAAATTGGTGCGGATAAGGGAAGAAATAGAGCCTATTGATGCAAATCGTGTCTCAAAGTTAGACCGATTTGGGGTGAAGGCCTGGATTGATAATGTCGGGAGGGTGATATACTCGGTCGATAAGTCAAAATGGGTCAAAGGGGGTAATATTGCCGACTTTTTCAGAATTAACGATGGAGAAGAATATATTGCCTATGGTAATTATAGTAACGACCCGGCTCAACATGTTCTTGTGGCTCAATATGGCGATTCAGATATGAATAATATCGGACTTGTGTTTATTACTCAATCCGAAGATGTATATGTAATGAGTCTGCAAGAGGTAGTGGCTTGTGTTGCGCCTGAAGGGCTTGACTTGGGATTGTCTCCTCGTGATGATAAGTCACCTTTTTCGCCTATAGGATTATCCTCAAGAAAAGAGAGGAATATCTATAAGATATTTTTAAATGGAGCATCGGGAGAGGAAGCCGAAGTTAAATTTGCAACAAATATACCCTTTCAATTCTCCTTGATGGTCAACGGCACCGAGCATTATATAGAAATGTCATCAACATGGAATATTCATATTGATGGTTTTGCAGGTACATTCAAGGAAAGATATGTAGGCAAAAAGAGATTCTTTGATTTTATACTATCTGATTATCAAGGTGTAGGAAACACCATAAATGGATCATTTCGCTATGGCGATGAAGGTAATCAATATATTGTTATAGGGGATAAAGACCCGCTAAAATGGGGTGTAGGAAAAAAATATGAAATTAATGTATATCCATTATTTGATTGATATGAAAGCGATAGGATTATTATTTGGCACAATGTTATTTTTGACGAGTAGTGCTTATTCGGCTAATTTGTTGACAATGGATGAAAATTCATTGGTGGAACATAATTCAATAGAAGCGATAGTGGCTACCAATGCTCAAACTGATGAATGTTTACTTTCGGTAGCACATTTGGGAAAATATTCATCAATGCAAGAACTTAAAGAAAGCGACTCGTATGCTGCTTTGTGTGAAAACTATCCCATGCTTGCTTCTATTAATGAATTGTCGGTTGACACACAAGAAGGCGATTTGTGGTTATTTCAATGTTTGCCCGGCTCTACGATAGCAATTAATCAACTCACTGACGATGGCGTGGGGCAGGTTTATTATCGTTCTGAAGATGCGGAACCATTAGTCGTTAGGTTTTCAGCCCTAGCACCAGGTTCTATTCATGTTAATGTCGTAGGGGACAATGGTAATGTGCTTATATGGATTCCATTGATAAATAACGCAACCAATAGACTTGAAGAATCAACCGGAGTGATTGATATGACAATCGTTGAGTAATAGATTCGGAGGGGAACAATGATACATTATACAAAAATAATAAAATGCTAACCTATCCACATATTGATGATAGTTTAATAAATAATTATAAAAACCTATTATTTTGTTTTGAGATATTTTGTTTTTCAGATAAATTCATAACTTTGTGAAATCTAGAGAATATACTGTCATAATTTAGTCAACAACTATATTTTAACCTAAACAAATTATTAAATCATTTAAATTTACGTAAATTATGAATGTTTTTAAAGGAATAATGATTGCAACAATAACTGCATTTTCATTTATGTTTGCAGGATGTGATGAAGTGGAAGAATTGTTGGGAATAGAGGAGGATCAATGGAATCATTTAGTAAATGAAAAAGAGTATGAAACAATACTTGAGGGTAATACTCTCAAGTATGGCACTCATGAATATAGTGTAGAAGGAGTTATTGATAAAGAAATAATGGCAGGTCGTTTTGATGATCCTACTGCTTATGTCTCTTTTTCAAATATACCATCGGGATATAAAGAGTTTAGTGCTGTTTATAATGGATTGTTGGGTAAGTCAGCTCATGGTGTGGCTGCAATGATTCCTATGGCGATGGAAATATATGCACGTGATAATGCGACCGGAGAGCGTTGTTTACGATTATTGTGTCATGGAGAAACATCGGCAAATGAGGTTATTAGTGTTTTAAAGGAGCGATTCAAAACCAATGAATATGGAGGAGAGAATGATTCTTATGTACAACGTTATATACCTGCTGCATTGCTTCGTGGTGCAACTCCTCAAAATGCATATTGTCCAGAAGAACCTTATTCTGTTGACATGTGTGCGTCGGTAAATAGCCCTAAAGAATCTTCGTTGGGTGTGGTTTATTATATTTACATATTGTGTAAAGGATGGAGTACTGGTGGATTTGTTTATGCTCAACGTCAAGTAGAAATTCTAAAGCCTACAGGATCAGGTGTGTATAAGGTGTTTAGTTGTCCTTCTACATATGTACAATGTCAACAAATCGTAGGTACATGGCGAGGTCTTAAATAACGAATGTATTTAATTGAAATAAAAATGCGGTGTATTCATTAGTCAATACACCGCATTTTCTATTTGAGATATGGGTTGAATGTTTACCCTATATTAGTCGCTTATTATTTCACTGCGATTTTAGCTGTTTTCTTAGTGCCAGTTGCGTCGGTAGCTACTACAACGTAAATCCCCTTTTGGAGGTTGCTTGCGTCGATTGTAGAGGCTCCTGAGGCAACTTTCGCACCGTTAATGTTGTAAACTTCGATTTCAACAGCTTCACTGGCGTTGATAACACTTCCGTTATAGTTGATTTCAACCTTTTCGTTGATGATGCTTTCCACACCGTTAACTGCTTTTGTTTCGAAATAGAGAACAGCACCATTTCCTTCTTTTTCAGCCCAAGGAGCATCAACCGATGAGCCGAATGCAAATCCGAGGTCGGTGAAATATTGCTTATTGAGAGCCGAAGCTTCAACATTAGCACCTTCGGTAGTGTTGGCAGCCGCTTCAACGGTGTTGTCAATCACAGCAAGGCTTGATACTACATAGTTTTTGTCAAGGCAAGGTTCGGCCATTGGTACGATTGAAGTATCCCATTGTGATGCTTCAATATCTTCGTCCCAACGAGTGTAACCCACTACGCGGTGAGCGGCACCTGCTTCAGATTTGATTTCAGAAAGAGCTATCACATTGTTAGAGATAACTTTGCCGTTCCATGCATCTTCGGGATTGTCTTCGCCTGTTGCTACCCAATCGGTAGAGAGTGAACCTGCGATACCACCTACACTATAATTGCCCGACCAGTTTCCTTCGGTAGCTGTGAGAGAGCCTTCAACATGGCAAAGGTGAATGCCACCACGATCGGCCGAGCCTACAACGCCACCGATAGTGTTTTTACCTACGATGTCGGCATCAACGTGACAGTTGATTACACTACAACCGGTTGAGGCACTACCTGCGATACCGCCGATAGTGTTGTCGGCAGAGATTGTACCGCTAACGGCGCATGCTGCGATTGTAGAGCTTGTGCGTGATGCACCAATGATACCACCTACTGTTGAGCAGCCTGGAGCATCGATAGTGAGATTTGTAGCCGAACATTCCGAGATTTTAGTTTCAAGCGATGCGCCACTTGCGATTACACCGATAGTGGCCGATGCATCGGCAGTAGCTGTGATAGTTGCATTGTTGATGTGAACATTGCTGATAGTAGTAGTGTTGGCTTCGCCCACCACGATACCGGCTGATGTTGCTGTACTCACTTCTAAGTTCACATTTTCAAATTTGAGGTCTTTGATTGTGGCATTTTCGGTTGCTGCAAATATTGCGGCTTCGAAATTGTTACCGGCGAGAGTGAGGTCGCTGATAGTGAAGTTACCACCATCGAGTGTTCCGGTAAAAGATGCGATAGGATTCCACATGCCATAACCGGCTGCGCTGAAGTCATTAACCACTTTGTAGTTAGCGGCAGGGTCGCGGGCAATCATAGCCATGTCGCCTGCGCTTGAGATAAGATAAGGATTTTCGGCACTACCGTCACCACCTTTTGAGAACATTGCGAATGGAAGGAAATCAACTTGCAATGTGATTTGGTCGGTGCTTGAGTTGAGGAATGGAATAATCAATGACGGATTGTCGGAATTCAAGCCCAAGATGTCACAAGTGCCGAGGTCGCCGTTTGTTCCGTCTTCTTTATATGATTTCAATTCGGTTCCGTCTTCCTTCATGATGCGGAGTTCATCGTGCATAGTGCCTGATGTGCCCGATGCATATTGGTTGGCGATAAACACATATTCATGTTGGTCGTCGGTGTCGAAGAGGTATGGATTGAGAGTTTCTCCCATTACCAATGGAACCCAGCTTGCATTGCTTTGGCCAAGGTTGAATTTAACGATGCGGTCAATTTTTGCTTCTTTGGTAATCCATGCAAAGCGGTGGTAATAATTGTTTTCGCTATCGGTTTCGGGTGAAGGTAGACCTATTACATATTGATAAGAATCGCCCACGGGATAACGGTCGATATTAGTAGAGATAGGCTCGCCATCTACTTCCGAACCAAATGTAACGGCTGTTTCACACGAAGGAACATCAACCATTGATAGGGTTACACCATCGGTGTTAAGGAATGCCATTTGGTCTGATTGTCCGGGTACGTTATACATTTTCATCCAGTTGCTCACGTTGCCGGCAATTGATTTCACCTTGTTGCTTTCCAAGTCATAAACATCAAAGCTTATTGCTTCTGATTCAGAAGTAACGTCAAATCCTGTTGTGGCAACCACCAAGCGCAATGCACCCGATTCGTCCCAATAATTGTTGCTGAGATCTTCAAAACCAAATAATCCTATGCCATATTGCACGAGATATTTTGAAGTTGAGGTTACAGGGATTGTAACTTTGCCCACTTCTACAAAGTTTTTGTTGTAGATTGTAGCAACAAAATTATTGTCGGCAGTAGGAATCATGTCCCAAGGTTCTTCATATGAAGCAGGATCGAGGAATGGTTTTTCGTAAGCCGAAACAACATAATACATGTTGTTGTCAACCTCAAAGGCATTAAACGCACTTCCTACTTGATATTCGGCCAATGATTTTGGCACGATAAAAGTTTTCTTGAGGGCAGCGCCGTTTGATGACCATGTAGCTTTGTTGTAAATGTCGTATTTCACCGAAGCAGTGTCGTTTACAACTGTATCGTTGCTCACCACGCCCACCCATTCGGTGCTATAACCGGTGTTGTAGTCAACAAGCGACATAAAACCGTTGTAGGTATATTTCAATTCGCCACTTGCCACATCATACACATATGTTGTGTTGCTTGTTACTCCGGCGTTGAGAATTTGGTGAACAACAACAGGGATTTCATAAGAGTTTTTGTCGCGGTCAAAAAGGGCAGGTGTAACAGCCTCGCCAGCCAATATTTGGTTTACCTTTTGTCCGTCGGGGATAGAGATGTTGATTGTGCCTTGTTCTTCCCCTTTGCTGTTGTAGAGCTTGATAGTTGAGGCAGTGTAATAATAGTTGCTTTCCTCAAATGTTTGGATAGCATACCATTGAGTGTTATCGGGGCCTTGCACAAAGCTATAACCATCGGCAGGGCCGAGAGTCAACCCATTGGCTTCAACCTTTGTGTGGGCAGGCTTAACGAATTTGCCACTTTTCCATTGGTGGTCTTCGCCAAGCACTGTTTTAAATGCGTTGTTGTCGAATGTGGCGATTTTGCCATTCGATGCCGATGCATTGGTGCTGATTGTCAATGCTATCGCTACGCTTGCAATACTGAGTAATGATTTTTTCATTGAAATTTATTTAAAGTGAATAATTTTCTTGTAGATAGTTGATTTATAATCTCTAATATTTTGCAAAGTTAATATTTTTTTGCGACATAGATTTGTTTGAATTTTAATTAACGATTGAGTTTTTATTTTGAATCGCAGATATTTGGGAAAAAGGGAGTAGGGTCTGTGAAAATCGTAAATTTATAAAACTTATACTTATGTTAATCACCCCTTATTTTAGGTCTATTTGGCTATGTTTTTCGATGAATTATGGTAGGGTTAAAAAAGGTGAATACGTAGGCATGTTTTGTGTATATTTAAGCACTTTTTTGCATTAAAAGTACTACCTTTGCATCGCATATAGTGCATATATATGCGTGTATGCAATTAAATAGCTAAAACACAATTTTTTATACACTAACAAAAATTACCTGTTTATGAAAAAGATTTTCGTTTCGGCAATGTTGTTGTGTTCAAGCGTTCTTGGATTCGCTCAATTAGTGGAAATCCAATCAATCGACAAGATTGATCTTCCCGAAGGCGTATCGGTGAACCAAGCAACAATTAGCCCCGATGGTTCATTTGTGGTGTTCTCTCAAAATGCTAAGGGAGGATTACATAAGATG
>JAFQAS010000039.1 GCA_017399915.1 Muribaculaceae bacterium | reverse complement strand
GTAACCTTCGCACACGGTAGCATAGCAATAATCCCAATTCACATCGAGAAATTCGAGGTGTCCGTCAACTTGATCCCAATTCGGCGCAGTTCTTACCATGCCCGATTGAGTTCTCATTATAAGATTGTCGCCGTTTATCTCAAATTCGATCACGTTCATATCGTGAAGGCTGTACGGTATTTCGGGGTTATAAAATCTTGTTATTTTCACGGGATCACCTCGCTTTATAAATCAATAACAATTAGTCTTTGTTTTCCTTAGAGTCATTGTCTTATTGTTCTTTTGATTTTTCAATTTTTGAAATGATCGCGCCCGTACAAATCACCATCTCAAAAGCTAAGAAAAAGGCTGTTCCAATTACGACTCCTGATGCTTGATCAAGTCCATTGAATAGTTCAAAAATCAAGGTAAGGAATATCCATTCTAATACGATTGTGCCAAGACCAATCAAAATATACTTCAACATATGTTTCATAGAAAAAACTCCTTTCAATTTGTTGCTTTATTAGATTTCCTTTCCGCAGTGGGGGCAGAACTTGGACTTGCCAAGCAGAGTATCATTAACCTTGCCACAATGCGGACAACGGCTACCAATAAACTTGTAGCACGCAACAGAGCCGAGAAAAATCACAAAAGAAATACCTGTGATTATAACCTCAGCGGTTGTATCATAATTTCCGTCAAGTAGCTTTACTCCTACAACACCCAATGTTATCAAGAGGACGATTGCAGAAATAATTGCTAACCACACACAAGCTTTTTTCATACTGCACCTCCGTTACTCAGCGGCAATTTTATTGTTAAGAGCGTTGATTAAGTTAAATCCGTTAGGGTGGTCATAATCCTCCGCGAGATATTCAAGGGCATCAATAAGGTCGGAAATGTTAGCTTTAACTTCTTCCGGCTTCATTGTCATATAGCCATAAAGAATATTGCACCACGTATAGTCAGCATCGCTTGGCTCATCGGTAAGACAAAGATATGTTGTCATATACGCGCGGAACTCAGCCACACCCGATATGTATTCTGCTTCGTTGCCGTTTGATTGGTAATTTTCAAAATGCTCCATAGCAGCATTAACACTACTCTTGCACATTACCTTCAAATCATTTTCTTCAATCGTTTTGTGCTGCCACAGATTGACACAAACTACTGCCAAAGCTATAACAAGGATTATCGGAATAATAATTGATAACCAAATACGAACTCGTTTCATTTTCACGATTCCCCCTTTTACTTAATACTTTCTCTCAAATCCAAGATAGCGTGTTCCTTGAAATGATAGCACGCCCTCATCGCCTTCAACAAGCAAACCAAATTCGCTTCTCGGCACCTTCAGCTCCATACGGTCGCCACTCTGTACCTCAAACGTAACGTAATAACTCGTTGAACTCGACGTGTGCATATGCCCGTTATGATTATGATGATGGTGGCTTGTGTGAGAACGCTTATCAACGATCTTAGCATCCACCGATAATCTCGGTGAGTTGTTATTGTGTACCC
>JAFQAS010000038.1 GCA_017399915.1 Muribaculaceae bacterium | reverse complement strand
TTTGGTAACTGAACATCTGTCGCAATCCGTGATTTCTTGCGTTATACAAACTGTGCAAGAAAATCGCTTTTAGCTGTTTCCCAACCATTTACGTTTGCCTTCTTCTATTCTGTAATCGTTTTCTATGCTAATTGTTTTCCACCTGGCCCGCCACACATTCGCAACGACCGTAACCTATGCCAATGGCGTGTCAATCGAGACGATTAGCAAGATGCTGGGCCACACCAAGTTGGCTACAACACAAATATATGCTCGCATTGTTGACCAAACGGTGAGCCGAGAGATGGATAGCTTGTCGGCTGCATTAAGCGGTACGAGTTTCAGCCTCAATGGTGGAGAACCCTCAACAAAAGAAACTACCAATTAGCAGAAATGACAAGGTGCTCGGCAAATGTCGAGCACCTTGCTTATTACATACATAGCTACATCGTAGGACCATTTATCCGAGTATATTCGAATTTTTCTAATTGCTTCGGACATATGGTATCCATTCTATGATAGTGATATTATCTTATAGCCATATATTTCACTTATAGATAGTGTTTTATCAATGTTATAAGTTCCAAACCAAACATTCGTTTACACTATACAATAAACTCATTTAATTCCTCTTTCAGTTGTCGCCAGTTTGGGAAATATCGATTTAATAATGCTGTATATTCTTCATTATGAAGACGCACTTTTATATGAAGAAGTTCGTGTACAACAATATATTCGATGCAGTGTAAAGGTTTCTTTATCAACTCCAGATTGAATATAATATTGCGAGTGCGGTGGTTGCAGCTGCCCCATAATGTCTTCATTAGTTTAACCTCCCATTTGTTAGCCTTAACACCAAGGACCTCTTCCCACTTGGCGATTAAAGCTGGCAATATCTCCTTAAATTCAGCACGATACCATTCTTTAAGTATCTCTGCCTTGCGCTCTTCTGTTGCACCTTCGCGAACATACAGCACAATAAACTCATTACCCATTAGTTCAACCTTCGCAGGTCCATTATGCTGAATAACCTTCAAACGATAACGATGTCCCTTGAAATAGTGATTCTCGCCCGAGACATATTCACGAGGCGTTTGTCTGTTTTGGTCAAGGATCTGCGACACACGCTGCTTGATCCACGGCAGTTTCGTAATCAAAAAGAGTCTAACAGCCTCCTCGGTCATTGACAAAGGGGCCGACACATGAATACGAGCATTGGGTGGATAGATTGTAAGATGCACATTCTTTATCTCCTTCCACTCGACCTCGGCAGATATATCAGATACGCTAATTATCTTCATTAGTACTCCTTTTGTGCAACTATGATTTGCATAACATCATCTATCTTATCTACCTCAAAGCCTTGCAATACACCCTCAACGGCTCTTCGCAGTGCTTTCATCTTTTTCATACCACTACCATCCATATCACGAAAGCCATCACGAGCATTTGACTTGATTGTGTCGTGAACACGAAGCGTCAAAGCCTCATCATTGCCGAGATTATCGTACAACGCCTGCTTACCTTTTGTATCGATTGAAGTCGGGTATTTGGCCTTTGCTGTCGAGCGAGCCTCTTTGAGTTTATCAATAAGCTTACCGATAAGTTCTTTATATTGCAGTTTGCCATCTTTCTGCTCTTGAAGCAGTTGATTGAGCAACTCCGACATTTTATCAAAATAGGCTGGATTATTGGGGCGTTCACTGATAATCATCTTACGCATATTGGCAGCCAATACCTCTGCAACAGAGCGCTCATTTTGCTTAATCTTCTTCGGCAGCGAATCGATTGCCTTGTCGCCATCCGTATCAATTAAGTCGAGGAAAGAGATATCTGCCAAATCGACCAACTTCTCACTATCCTCTGCGCGAACATAGTTGTCGATTAGCTGGCGCATTGCAGGGTCGTAATACTTCAAGTCCAGCGCATCGCCACTCTTCAACTTAATCTCATCCTTTATGTCGTTGTAATAATCCACTTGCTTCTTAATGTCTGCCGCCTCTTCTGCAGTGAAGCCAGCAGCCTCCATTTCGTTGGCAAGGTCGATATATCGGCGCACCAAGCGGGAAACAAGTTTGTAGAATGTCTCTCTCTTGTTAGCATTTGCCTCGCACTCCTTTTGCTGCTCCTCTATAGGTGTAGTCTCGGCATAGACAAAGTAAGCGAAATATGCCTCTCTTGTCTGCGGATGTATTATCTCGCACATTGAGCATACCGCCTGTAATGCCTCCTCCAACGCTTTTCGAGCTTCAGCAAGACGATTGGTGAGCAACCCCTTGATGTCATCTGCATCATATCCGTCAAATGCACCATTTGTATAGTCCTCAATAGCACTTTTGACAGCCCCGAATAGGTCTTGATAATCGACAATATAGCCGTAATCTTTCTCCTCGCTATCCACGCGATTAACTCGGCAGATGGCTTGGAAGAGGTTGTGGTCACGCATCTTCTTGTCGATATAGAGATAGGTGGCTGATGGCGCATCAAAGCCAGTCAGCAATTTATCCACCACAATCAGGAGTTTCATATCTCCCGGATGGTCGATAAATTCTTGCTTTGCCCTCGCTTCAAACTGCTCGGCGGTCAGTTCGCCTATCATCTGTTGGTAGATTTCGTACTTTGTCAGATCCTCGGTCTCGCCATCGCCTTGATACTCATCTTTCACCGATGCAGTGCTTGCATCGTAACTTGTAACCACAGCACAATGTCCTTTAAGTTCCGTTGTCTGGAACACCTCCCAATAGCGGCACGCCTGATAGATACTGTCGGCTACAAGCATAGCATTTCCATAGCCACCCGACAAAGCACGCTTCGTACTCATATCTTGGCAAATATCTGCCACAATACGATCTATGCGCTCCTTACTACTAAACAGTTTCTCCATCTTTGCCCAACGCTCTTTTAGTGCGGCACGAGCAACCGAACTCAAACCCTTTGTTTTGGCATCAAACCACTCGTCTATCTTTTCTCGCTTGCCGAGATACTGCTCCACATTGCGAGCCTCGTAGCGCAGGTCAAGGATAACGCCATCCTCAACTGCCTCATTGAATTTGTAACTATGGATATACGAGCCAAATGTCTCGATTGACTTCTTTTTGTCGGTATGGAGTAGAGGTGTACCTGTGAAACCTATTAGCATCACATCGTTGCCCATTATGTGTTTCATTGCCTCGTGGAGCATACCTCCCTGTGTACGGTGACACTCATCAATGAAGACATAGATATTTCCCTTTGCTCGGAAGTCAGCTGGCAACGACTTTGCCAACTCGTCGAGGTAGAGGTCGAGCGATTTGGTCGCCTTCTTGCCTCCTACCGAGATGGTATCGCCATCATTCTTGTTGCCAAACTTGTGTATCAACGAACATATCAGCCACGGCTCGGCAGCGTTAAGCATACCTATTAGCTTATCGCCACTCGTTGCTCGCTTTATCTGCTCGCCAGCGTCCTTAAAACCGTTCTCTATCTGCTTGTCTAATTCGTCACGGTCGGTGATGATTACCACACGGGCGTCCTCCACATTTTCGCGTATCCATTGTGCTAACCACACCATCGTTAGCGACTTGCCCGAACCTTGCGAGTGCCAGATTATGCCATTTTGCTTGTTGCGAACTCGTGGCTGTGCCGCCTTGATAGCAAAATATTGGTTAGGTCGTGCAGCCTTCTTTACGCCACCGTCAAAGATTATAAAGTCGTGAATATACTCCAACAACCTCGCCGGCTCAAAGAACTGCAGCACACTGCGGTCTAATTCATTGGGATACTCCTCGGTAGTGAAATGAGGCTTCGCACAAGGCTCACCACAAGGCTCTTTCCAACGAAGCCAAAACTTCTCGGGCGTCTTGATTACTCCATAGTGCAAGCCCTCGGTGTCGTTACCCGCAAAGAGGAGCTGTATGGTTGTGAAAAATCGGGGAATATAACCTTCTTGCTGGTTGCGGATATTCTGACGAATACCCTCGTGCGCGGACACAGTGCTGCGCTTCAGCTCTATTACCGCAAGGGCAATACCATTGACATAAACGACCAGATCGGGGCGGCGGTCGCTTGTGCCGTGTATGGTTACCTCCTCGGCAATCTGAAAATCATTCTCCATCGGGTTTGCCCAGTCGATAAGGTGTACCATCTTCTTCTTTTCGGTTACCTCCGCCTGCACATTCACGCCGTAGCGCAATAAGGTATATACCTCCTTGTTGGCGTTGTACAGTCCGCCACCAAGCGAGCCTGCTGCCTGCTTGAGTTTGGCGATGGCACTGCGTATCTCCTTGTCGGTGTAGCCACGACGGGCAAGGTATGCCGTGAGATACTCCTCCTCGACATTGCTATTGCCCTCACGTTTCTCCCAATTGCCGAGATATGCGTACTTCAATACTCGCCTAAAAAGCCCTATCAATCTATTTTGCGTAACACGCTCCTTTGCCCCGATGTTTGTGTCCATATTAACTAAATATTTCTTGTTCTAATTCCTTGTATACTGTGGTATCTTCTGTGATTAGCGGAACTAATGTGTCTCTAAAAAACGCATCTTTGGTATTTCCACATTGTGTTAAATTAAGAATACGCTTTAATTCAACATAAATTTCACCACTTGCCGATTTTATATCATCAGCAGCATGTCCCCTTGCCATACTTGCTGTCACCTTTGTTGTTTTGGCAGCTATACACTCTGTTATTTTATCGGACTTCCCAATATTATTGCACAATTTTGTGATAATCTCGTCGTCGAGAATGTAACTTTCAATATGTCGGCGTTTTAATACTTTTACTCCTTTTGCATTACACTCAGTAATTTCTTCTGAACTCTTATCATCTCGATCGACGAATTTTATGATTTCAGAGTTTTGCATTACTTGAGAGATAATTTTCATACTCACATTATCAGGATCCTCTATCTCTGTACAAGCCCCAATAGATACAAATGATGTTGTAGGGTATTTAGATGAAAATACTTTATTATAAACTTGGGCATCAAAATCTTTATACTTTCGACCGTTGGCATTACCTTCACAGAATACAATTCTTTCAGGCGCAATTAATTTAGCAAAATCTCCAAAAGCAAGTTCTACAAACTTATTCCATATAGTTTTATCGATAGTTGCTGGTGTTATAGTTGTCGTTTCATCAAAATCCACATTGCTAAAATCCAAGAAAACTACGCTCCCAGGGTGTCTTATCTCAAGCTCTTTTGCTTGTTGCAACATTCCTATTGAATGTGTAGCCAGCCATAATTGCGACTTATCATTTATAAGATTGTACATTTCTGCCAACAACTTAGCTTGTAATGCAGTATGCATATGTGCTTCAGGCTCATCAATACAATACACAGTGTTATCGAAACTATCACTTTTGATAACTAAATCGAGTATTATATCAAATGCAGATTTTTCTCCTGCAGATAAATTCTTATAATGAAAGTTTGTTGAACGGCCTTTGGTAAAATAAAAACTTCCATTTACCAATGGTTCTCCAATATTAGAAAATTGCAAATCATCAAACACAGTACTTAACGACTCTCTAATTTTTCCAACTAGCTCCTCTCTTAATTCTTCTACTGTTTTTCTATCATTATTGCCATCAAAAACTCCTGATAATGTATTTGAAACCAACCGCTGATAATTCTCAGAAACACTAACATCAGTTGTCATAAGAGTGTCAAACCGAACATTGTTCTTGGGATCGGTTTGTTTTGATAAATTTTGCGTTGTAAAATCTGGTTCATTTCGATGCGCCGTTCGGAAATAAAACTTTCCCTTAATATTATCCTTGCCATCTAAGGGTTCATCATATGCAATAATATCTACTCTATTATCGACCCAAAAACCTGTTCCTATAGTATCTTTATCACCACTTTTAATAAAATAATTTTGGCTATCATTATTCCATCTACTATACCCTTTATACTTATACCAATGATTAAAAGCCTCGAAAATTGAAGTCTTACCACAACCATTGGGGCCCACCAGAATAACTAATTTTGCAGATGCAGGTATATTCTTAATTGTGAGGTCCGTGAATCGCTTAAACTTATTGAGTTTTATTTCTTTTATCTTCATATCTTATTCAGTTTGTTCCCATTTATCTTCAACCCCAACTTCTAATGAAAGGCAATCTAACCATTCTTGGAAATATGGTAATGCTTCTTCAAAAGTATCTATGGATAGGTATATGTGTTTGCATGGTTGCTTATTGGTCGGTCTATAATAAATATCACAAAACTCAGCATCCTGAATTGTAGTCCTAAAATTAAATAATAGTTCAACATCATTTCTAACACATACTATACTTCCATATAATTCAGATTCTTTAATATCAAAACAATTGATATCAGCCCCTGCCGCTTCAATAAAATCTGCTAACATATTTTTCTGAGATATTAATAACTTCATATGCAACTACTTTTGTGACTCATAAACATCTAGTATATATTCGCACATTGTTACAGATGCATTTACAATCAATCTAGCTTCTCTCTCTTTGATGTCAATTCTCGCAGATCCGACTCCGTGTGCATCACTGTTTGTATTTCTCATTCCACTGATTGCATTAACAATCTTTTCTAATCCAGATAGCATTTCCAAAATGCGTTTATCCCACGATTTATCTTGTATCATACCTAATGTCTCTTTACACTCTCGATATAATTCAAGTAGATTTCCACTGGTGGGCACATTAGTCCCTCTTTGCTCCAATATGTATATGATAACTTCTTCAACAAGGGTTCTTGATTTTGTAACTACGCTATCAAATTGCTTACTGCATAAATCCTCTTCAACTCTACCTACCAACCCCCTGATATATTCGACATTTATACTAGTAATATTTTCAGTTGGTACAGTAATCGGTTTCCCAACGTCTGAAACAACAAATCGATTATTTATAGACAACAGCTCTTTATGACTATAGAATAATTGAGCATTTATTGTTGATATGACAGATTCTATAATTTCCAAATAGCATCGTTTAATTTCCTCACGATCCTTATAATCATTAAGAATTTGATTGAACTTCCTAAAATCGAACAATTCTTTTAGTAACTCATCAACACCATCTCTTTGATCAAGGTATTCTATCAAATCTTTTAAATATTGCCATCTACTTTTTCCACCGCCACTCCAAGCATATGTACATTCTAATCCGAACTTAGTAGAAATAGCACACAGCATAGGCCCTGATAAATAGGGTAAACGGAATTGCTTGTCGTCTTTTTCAAGAACGACAGTGTCGCCTATCAAAATATCTATAATATCCCTTTGGGCTAGCAATTTAAAATCACTCATATTAGTACTTATCTCTTATCAATATATTTACCCCAGCCAACTGGAATTATATTATTATCTCGCATATAATTCAATGCTTTTCTCACGCGTGTTTCTCCAAAATCGGCTTTGTGTGTACTCCATGCATAGAAATCAGCAATCAACAAGTCATCCGTTATTTGCTCTTGCTTTATAATGCGGTTATTCCATACGGCGTAAAGTGTTGAAACAGCCTCAGCACCCGCCAAATCCATTGTGTTTAGCTTGTCTATTAACGCATCTATCTGCTCACGCAACTCTTTGGGGTACTTCTCATACGCCATCTCTACATCTTGTATCATAGGCGTAGGTGTGTATGAGTAGTGAGTTCTACCATCAGGTAACTTCTCGCAAACTTTATTGACGTGCCTATATTGCCTAAACTTTTGGTCGATGTGATTCATCAATTGTTGGTCATCTGGTCCTGCCGTGTTGCGGATGTATTCGTTGCCGAGATTTAACTGCGTGCAGTAGCCTATAAGATGCAATGACTTTTGCAACTTTGTGCGACCCCATCCCCTTGATTTGTGCGACCTATTAACGATATGACCAGCAATAATGTGAGTCGCAACCGGTATCTCTCTTACAACAGGAACTTCTACACCCAATGGAATAATTTTCGCTTGTTGTTTAACTAAACGAATTTGTCCGGTGAGGAGTTTTTGCATCATACCTGATTTTAGGAGGCGGTACTTGTCGCGCTGGGCTTCAAGGTCGGCAATCTCCTTATCCATATCACTCAATATAGTAGCAATTGCTTGTTGCTCCTTAATGTCGCTCGGTAATTTAACCATAAAGTCTTGCACGATTTGTTTGCTTAAATTACTTTGCGTGCCTGTTTGTCCCATATCTTTCACATCTTCTTCTATAAAAGAAAGATAGTAATATAGATATTCGGGGGTGATTCTACATTTCGGAGTAATACCGAGTATCGCCTGACTACAAGATAATTCTATATTGGCAATGCTACATTTGCCCAATGAAGCATACATTGCATACATAATTGTTCCTGCTGGGAACATTCTAGCAGAACTATTATTGAGTCCTTTTTCTGTAATCGTTTTTTCAGTTTTATTTATATATTTCCCTGCCTCTGTAATGTCGCTAATTGAGAGGAATGGGATATGTCCATTGTAATATTCTGGGACTGACGATGTAGGAGTGTCTCCACTATTCATAGTTGCCCAATCTCCTAGGCGAATAGTTTCCCACTCATCAGTGAAGCCGGGAAGGCGTTTTTTGCCGGTGAGGAGTTGCTGCATAGCACCTTGTTTGAGGAGTCGTTTTTTAGCGATTTTCTTATCCAATGCCGCAATCAACCCATCCACATCACTCAACGCCTCCGCAATCGCCCTCTGCTCTGCAATAGGAGGTATAGGCAATTTAATACTTGCAAGTTTCGCTTTGCTTATCTCTGCAAATGTGGATCCACTTGCGAGTGTATGCATCTCGGACACTTTTGTTTTGAGTGCATAATATGCATATTCGTTACAATGACTTGTATTAACAATAATTGACTGAAAGCCTTGATTTGTAGTTGC
Organism: Muribaculaceae bacterium; assembly: GCA_017399915.1. GTDB lineage: Bacteria > Bacteroidota > Bacteroidia > Bacteroidales > Muribaculaceae > RGIG4079. The sequence continues at coordinate 10,326 of JAFQAS010000038.1, read as the reverse complement.
TTCATTTAACAAAATTGCAGATAATCCAATAGATGCACGGGTAGTAAGCAATATAGCGTCTTTAGGAAGAATCCGTGCGGCACTTGATTGTAATCCTAATTTTGAAATACTACGCTCACTTTTACTAATATATTTGCTTGCGCCCATTTCCGCAGGAGTAAACCATTGTATTCCTCCATCCCAATATGCAGGTATTATAGTACTTGGTGTTCCACCACCCACAATATTCCCCAAAGAAGCTATGGTTTTCACCTCCCAATCTTCGGGTATTATTCCCAACTCGGTCTGCTTATATCCTTGTGGTATGTTATGATCTTGTACCATTGGTTATTCTTTAACACACTCTTTAATATGCTTTGCGGTATCTGCTATGTCTTTTGATTTCAAAGAAATCGAAATAATCTCATCGCGCGCAATAGTTGGTTTTGTATAAAGTTTTTCTACCGTATTCATCAAAAGAGTACACTTATTTTTATCTGGTTCCCCATTTAATTGGTCTAAATATGCGGTTAATGTAGCTGCAACAGCTTCTCTAAATGCGTACTCCTCCAATAAATTTCTTTCCTTTTTGTATTGTGCTAAAACAAACCAGAATAATACAATCATAGGGGATGTTTTTGCTATATTGATAAACAAATTAGCAAAAACTATTGCTACGGAATTTTCTATAACAGATCCTGCTGCAATGTTAGTATTCAAGTGCTTGAATACCACAAAAATCCACACGCCCATTAAAATTGCACTAACAACACTTAAAACTTGCCAAACAATAACGGCAATTTGAATGGAATTCTTTCTCTTGTTAAAACTGTGCGCTAACGTACCATCTTTGATAAAATGCATCATTTTGCGAACTTCATCCGCATTATTTGATACACTCTCATAATCTGATGTTATCTTTGAGATTTTAGCATCTGAGTCTGCCTTAAAATCTTCAAGAGCTTGCTTGGACTGAGAGTTTGTGTCCTCATTATTTTTTATTTGTTCTTGTATATGCTTTTGAGCAGATTCTAATGCGGTTACAATATTATTAGCTTTACCATTCAAAGTTTCTATTGAATCTTGGCTAGTTATTGCATTCTTTTGAGTATTTTTAATACTCTCTAATATGGTGTTAGACTCCGATTGATTACTCTTTAGTGTTTCTAATTCTTGTTTTTTTGTATTGATGAGACCCTCTAAATCGTTTTTTCTTTTTTCAAGTTCATCTATAAGTGAATTAGCTCTATTGACTTTTGCTTCAATAAGAGAGTTTGATAGTTCCACTCTATGCTCTAATTTCCTAATCGACGATTCTCGGACCTTTAATTCAAAGGTTTTGGACTTTTCCCAGAAACCGTATAACATCTGGAAATATATTTGTGCCTTTATTGAAAGTGCAGCATCTTTGTAATTCGCTCTTAGTAAACGGTCTGTAATATTGGATATATTTGTATATAGCGTAACATTTCCATAAATTGAGAGTGGAATATTATCGCTTGGTAACACTTGCCACACATTAGTATTCAATATACTCTCTAATTGAGAAACTGCACGCGTGGCTAAAGCAATAAGTTCAGACACAGAATAATCTGAAAAAGTGATAGTATCTACCGTTCCTTCATTGCCGTATTTTTCCTTAAAAGGAGTGTAAAAATCTGCCTTTTGGAAAGAAACAATAGCATCTAATGTGTTTTGTCGCTGGGTAGTATTCATATTTTCTTAATTTATTTTTTCACTTCTTTCTTATCCTTAATCGGAATCTTTGGCCATTTATTATACTCCTTCATAGCCTCTTCGTATCTATCTTTGATTAAGAGATATTTAGGGGACTTTCTAATTAGTTCATCCTTTTCGTATATAAATTGGCATTCACTTTCATAGCAGCGAATAGTGTGCGCCCCCGTTGCATTTGCATATAAATTGCTTAAAAGGATATCAAGATCTTCATATTCATCAATAAGCAAGCAATTTTGCAACGCCTCTAATGTTGAGGCAAAAGCCTTAATGTATTCGCCCATTTTATGGAGAGTATAACTGCGATTTATTGCCGCATCATACGCTATACGAGCCGCAATTTTGTCAATATTGCTCTGCTGGGTATTGACATCCGCTTTAATTTTCTCTATCTCGGCAAGTTTGCTCTTAATCTCCAATGCATTGATAATCTGCCAGCCGACAGCAAAGGTTACGAGTATGCCTATCATTGTTACCATAACGCCGATAAAGGTATCGAGCGAAACCTTGGAAAGCGAGACATTAAGGCACACCATCACAACAGCTAACACGACAACTCCAACAAGAGCTGTCAATGAGAGTATTATACTTAGGTTTTTCTTCATCTTTTTTATGTTTAATTAACTGTTAAGAAAGAAAGCAAATGCCTGATTATCAAATAAAACAACTCTCTTTGTTTACTCAAACACTCTATTTTCTTTCATTTTCTGCCAACTTTTCAAAGAAAAAGATTAGAGTAGATTATACTCTCTAAATTTTCGTCCTCCCCTAATCGATATTTCTTTATCCTGGGCCATATTGCGAATAACCCTCTGAAGATCTGAATACTCAACATCAGGAAGCCTATTACTAATTTGAGAAGTCGTACTCCATGGGTGGTATTTCAAATCCTCTAATATGAGCGCTCTCAACCTATAAGGTTCAATAGTTTTGAGTGTAGTAGGTATATTTGATTTTGCATTTATTGTAAGATTAGGATTTAATACATACCTACAACCCTTACCTCTTCCACGACATTCGACAATTTGTTCAGAAACCAAATATCCCACATAATCTCTTAATCTTGAATCCGTGGGGAGTTGTAACTTCTTCGCCAAATCAATAGCTCTAATATTATTCTCTTGAATAATAATACCCAATGCTATCAAGTTTTTTTGTGAAATCTTTGTGTAATTATCAGTTACATACTCTATTAGTCTAGATGCTTCTTTATTTATAATTTTTCTCTCTATGGTTACTTTTACATAATCATCGCCTTCATATGGTATTGGACAATTTTTGCCAGACGAGAGCAAGGTCTCATACATAAGATCATAGCCTGAACCTTCAGCCTCCATTAACTTCAATGCATAAAATAGTCGCGATAAATGTTCATTTCGTTGAACAGTTTTTTGCAATATATTTGATGGAGTAATACCCAATGGAAAGACTCCTGGATTAACAACGACCATCCGATCCGGATATATGTTTATAAAAATATCACCTCTCGTTGTGTCTATGTACAATAGCATTGCATAAAACCTCTCTAACAACTTTTTCATCATATGCAGGAATAGTTTTTCTCCAAAGACCGTCGGAAATTTCGTTTGATTCTCTCCAATCCGGGATGGTATTCCATATTGATTCTATTAATTCTTTCGGATTAAGAGAATAATCATCCCAAACGATTTTATTAACCTTGTTACCATCTCCATCATACTTAATATACTGAACAACTGGTGAGTATAATAGCCTTGCCCTATGCTCCTGCTTACCAAGCCACATTACACCAAGATTGGTTAGTAATCCATTGTCATCAATCATAATGTAGTGTGTTAACAGTTCATATACCGTTTTGCCTTTAATAAAATCTGAAACTCTATCAGAGCTCTTAATGTCGGATATAAACTGATTGAGCTTGTCTTGATCGCAATTTTCCCACTTAACATTCAATGAGACTTTGGCTTCCCAACAATAAGCCGATTTATCAGACACAAGACGAGTTAGCTCATCTGGCATAACTCGACGGCTTTTATCATCATCTCTTATAAAATACACACCTTTTGTAGTTGCGGCAACAGAAAAAGCAGATGGCAATACACTCAATATTATGTATTGGCCATTATTTTCTGCCGTCGCAACTTCATAGCGAAGAGCCACATTGTATGTTAACTCATTTATTCGTTTAATAATTTTTTCAGGAAGACCTTCTGGTATTTTTTGATCTATAGGAGGTGTCGATGCATCATCTTCAATACCAATATACAATCGTCCGCCACGAGCATTTGCAAAAGCGACACAGTCCCCTGCAAGTTCACCAAAATCAGCACTCTTATCGACTACCGACTTGAGTGATTTTTTATCCTTAATAATATTTTCAGTCATACTATACATTTTAATATCCCATTTGTTTTAGGTGTGCTGCAACTTTTGCCTCCAAGGCGGCGATTTCGGCATCAATCTCTGGGAGTGTTTGTGCGTAACGCTCGGCGAGAGCAGATACCTTTGAGGTAAGTTGCTGGCTGATGCGTTGCATCTCGCCATCGAGGCGTGAGCCAAGTGATACAAACCACTTCTTCTCGATCACCAATCGCTTAATATCCTCTTCAGTGAGGGCAGCATATTTAACCAAGAGTGCAGTAAGCAGGTCGTACTTGCGCTCCTTGATAAGTTTCTTGTTGAGCGAAATATCGCCCTTGAGGTCGAGATATTTTTGCAATACGGCAAGCTCCTCGGCGTCAGCCTTCTTATCAAGAGCCTTGATGCGTTTCTTGATATTGGCATCGGTCATCTTGCCGTCTGGGAAGTTGTCTTCGTCAAGGAAGTTCTCTGCCTGCTCCTCGATAAGTTCAGCAAGTTGTGCCTCGTTCTGCGAGAGCAACTCCTCGGCTGCAACGATAAGATTGCGCTTGTCAGCAAAATATTCATCAATAACAATAGGCACAGGAAGTAGGTCGCAAACAATATCCTCTGGAGTGGCTGCTTTCTTCTCCTTTTTCTTCTTGTCGTCGTTCTTTTTAGATGCAGGTTGTGGAGTGTAGAGTTGCACCGTCCAACCACCAGACGAAATCATATAGCAATCGTCCTGCATCGTCTCGCCCCAATAGTTCATCAGGCAGTCATAGACATCATAAGCATCGACAAGCGACCTGTCGGCACCGAAAATCTCCAACAGCGAGTTGCCGAGTTGCTCGATTAGTGTCTTGGGAGCAAAGCCCTGAGCAAGTGAGTTGAGTTCGTTCCGATGCTTGTCGCACCAATCGGTAAAACTGCGCTTAAACACCTCGCTCTGCTTTTGAAAATCTGCATTTGCAGAAACGGTGTCACGAATGGCATCTTGCTCGCAGTTGAGCGAATAGTATCCTTCGCGCGTAGGATGCTCCGAGAATAGGTCGCTACGCAACGATGGGCACACATCCCAATATGTCGCAAGTTGGTCGATATCGTGTTTAGGCAGACCACCATAGAGGTGTGCATCGATATCTTGCAATATCTCGGTGTCGGGTGCGGAAACATAGCGAGGGATATTGAGGTTGTAGTCGTTGCGCTCAATCTCCTCCATAGGCACAAAGCGAGCGAAGTGAGGAACATCGCGCTGCGACTGCCATACATCGACAATGCGGCGAATATCCTGTTCACGCAGGTGGTTTTTAGCACCGTCCTTAATGTAACCACTCTTGGCATCAATCATAAAGACACCCTTGCGACTTGTAGCTTCCGATTTTTCAATGATAATGATGCAAGCGGGGATTCCCGTACCGAAGAATAGGTTGGCAGGCAGACCGATGATGCCCTTAATATATCGCTTCTCGGCAACGAGATACTTGCGGATTTGCGCCTCTGCGTTACCACGGAACAGTACTCCGTGAGGTAAGATACAAGCAGCGCAGCCTGTCTGCTTCAGCGAGCGAACAATGTGAAGCAAAAAGGCATAGTCGCCATTTTTCTCTGGCGGGATGCCAATCTTTATACCTTCACCCCAACGATGGTATTCATCCTCTGCTTTGGCACTCTTCAACCACGATTTTGTCGAGAATGGCGGGTTTGCAACGATATAGTCGAATGTTTTAAGCTGGTCATCATCCTTGAATTGTGGGTCGTTGATAGTATCGCCCTGCTTAATATCAGCATAAATTTCGTTGTGAAGAATCATATTCATCTTCGCCAAACCGACAGTGGCATTATCCTTCTCCTGACCATAAACGGTTGCTCCTTCTGGCGTTTCGCACATAGCCCTCAATAGCAACGAGCCAGAGCCACAAGTAGGGTCGTATATAGTTGTGCGCTTGCCATTTTTAGCATTGCTCAAACCGATAACCTTCGCCATAACACGGCTAACCTCGGCAGGGGTGTAGAATTGACCTTTGCTCTTACCACTTTCGGTAGCAAAGTTCTTCATCAAATACTCGTAAGCATCGCCAATAAGGTCATCATCAGCTGCTCTATTCTTGCTAAAATCGAGGTTTTCATTCTGGAAGACAGCGATAAGCTTGCTAAGCGTTTCAACTTTATCTTTGCCTTTTCCGAGTTTTGCTTCGTCGTCAAAATCGGCAACAAACACGCCTTCAAGTTGATTGGCCTCGGAAAGTTTTTGCATCTTTTTATTTATCTCCTCGCCGATATTGGGATTACCTTTGAGTGCAACAAAGTCCTCAAAATAACAGCCCTCGGGGATTTCAATATCAAATGCGGCATCGCTACGACTCTTGTCGCTGATATACTTCACGAAGAGTATAACCAACACATAATCTTTGTATTGGCTTGCATCCATACCACCACGAAGCTCGTCGCAGCATTTCCATAGCGTGCTATATAGTTCAGATTTTTTGACTGCCATAATTACTCCTTATTCGCAATTAAATCTTTGGGATCAACATTCAAAATCTTGGCTATCTCGAAGAGTACTTCGAGGCTTGGCTGACGACGATTGCAGACATAAGAGTTCACCATGCAGAAACTCTTGCCAAGCTTTTCAGCAAGCCAAGTTTGTTTAATTCCGCGCTCTTCAAGCACCTCTTTTATGCGATTTTTGGGCTTATCCATATTAGTACTTGTTTCCATTTGTTTACAAAGATATAAAATATTATAATATAAAAAGAGAAAAAGCCAAAACTTTTTCTCTCCTCTCGCAAACAAAAGTTCTCTCGTCTACTAAATTCAGGTAAATGTGTCATTATTTCAATCCTACGGCTCTACCGCCACCTTAATCACGCCGTCCAGCTTGTTCTCGAACAGGTAATACGCCTCGGCGATGTCGGCGAGTTTGTAACGGTGCGTAATCAGTGGTGTGGTGTCGATCTTGCCCGCCTCGATAAGGCTCAAAATCTCCGCACAATCGCAGCCGTCCACGCCGCCCGTCTTGAAGGTCAGATTCTTGCCGTACATCTCGGGCAGAGGCAGCGTCTGCGGCTTATCGTAGAGTGCCACAACCGTTACAATCGCATTTGGGCGGGCGCACTCCCACGCCAGACGGAATGTATCCTCCGCACCCACAACTTCCAACACTACATCAGCCCCTCCACGCTCGCATTTTTGGCACACCGTGGCGATGCAATCCTCCGGCGTAACAACTTCTACGCTCGGATAGTGTTCGCGCACAAAACGGGCTCTTTCGAGCGATTTCTCGCACACGATGACGTGCTTCGGTTGCTTCAACATCACGCACTGCAGCGTGCAGATTCCCGTAGGTCCCGCGCCGATAATCAGCACCGTATCATCGGGCTTAATCTCCGAAATTCGGGTCGCCCAAAATCCCGTTGCCAGCACATCGCCAACAAACAACGCCTGCTCGTCGCTCACGCTGTCGGGGATACGGTTGAGGCCCTAATCGGCATACGGCACACGCACATACTCCGCCTGTCCGCCATCTATGCGACAGCCGAGCGCCCAGCCGCCATTGGGGTCGGTGCAGTTGTTCACAAAGCCGTTCTGGCAGAAGAAGCACTCGCCGCAGAAGGTCTCCACATTGACCGTCACGCGGTCGCCCGCCTTGACTGAACGCACCTCAGAGCCAACCTCCTCAACGACGCCAACCATCTCGTGGCCAACGGTAATGCCCGGAACAGCACGCGGCACACTGCCGTGCTTGATATGCAGGTCGCTGGTGCATATACTGCCAAGCGTAATGCGCACAATGGCATCACGAGGACTTTGCAATTCGGGCTTCGGCTTGTCAATCAACTCGAACTTGCCGGAGGATATGTAGGTGTAGGCGAGCATTGTTTATGTAAGCATTTTTAGTAATTCATTGTCAAAGTTACGCATAATTCAAAAACAAAAAGAGAAAAGTCCCAACCTTTTCTTAACTAATCAACAATCTGCAGCCAATGATGGCAAGACGAGGACGGTGGTGATTGATATCCCAATAGATATGAGTGATTACAAGAATCCCTAACTTAGCCAATGCTAGGCTAGGGATTTGTATTTATAACTGATTATAAAAGATGGCTTCCTCTTCTCGCATTCTTGAAACGAAATCATTAAAATCAGAACATCCACTAGGAATCCTTAAACCTAGTTTGGTAATGCATCCTTCGTTAAATCCATCGATTTCCCTTCTTTCAATAGTAGGTGTTGCTTCATTTCGATGAGGGTAGAGCAAGTAGCCCTCTTGAGAACTAAACCTATACATATAGGTAATAGTCTTGTAGTATATGGCTATAGCATTAGAGCTATCTTCCTGAAACCTACTTTTTTCATCTAATGGGATGTACTTTGCATCCGCCACTCTTGTCATATCCAAAGAGAGATAGTCTGGGATAATCTGATGCCTTGGGGATTGTTGAAGAGGCTTAAATAAATAGAACCTCTTACCTGTATCTTTAAGGCAGTGGCTGTATTTATCCCTTAATAATTCTGCCAAGTACTCCTCCCATAGCCAAGCAGCATCTACCAAAACACCATAGACCTCATTCTCTTCCTGACCATATTTTAGTTCTTCGTGTCTCAGGATCTGCAAACATAGCCTTTGAAGAGAAGTATACTCACTATAGAGAGGATGAGCAAGAGGGGTGCGGTTCTTGTTTATAATGGTGTGTAACTCATTGTCTGCATATGATGGTGTAGCACATATGATTTGAGATACAGCTAGCTTAGTATCAAGATCAATGTTAAGAATATCTTCACCACCATTCTTATGAATAAATTCTATGGTATGCCTTATGAGTTGGGTAATGTAATTATCGTAGCTATACTCTCTATTTGTATAGGCAATCGAACCATTGAATGGTTCGTTATACCTGATGTGTCTATTCACATCAATAACACCTCTTACATTGGCATCGTTGTGCTTATGTGTGATGTATTGCCTATATACACCTTGACCAATTGCATTCTTTAAGTACAAAGGGAATAAGTATAGAAGGAAGTCGAACACACTATCTTCATCCATTGAGTGGTGAAGGTTAAACAGATTCACCTTTGCAACTTTTTGAAGCATATAGTGCAAGAAGAAGTCCTCTTTTCCATATTCAGTAAATCTCGAATGAATGGAGAGATGGGTCTTGTTTCTTCCAACAAATCCAACAATACTATTGGTTGCTAAAAGTTTACCCTCATCTTTTATTTGGCAAACAACCTTCTTCCCCAAATCCCTATCATAGCTATTAAAGGAATCTGGGAACACCAATATGTTAGGATAATCATCCAATGTAATGTTGGAGATTTCCACATCTGCTATAACCCTTAAATCATCAAGTTCCTCAGGGGTTATTTTAGTACCACCGTTATAGTCTCTTGTAATCAACGCTGTGTAGTGTCGTTATATGCCTGATACAATCTTGCTATCTTCTCATCAATGTTGGTCTTACCTCTGAGGTATTCGTATAATAAGCCTTTAATATGGTTAGTCCATAAATCATCGAAGTTGTTATATAAATTATACTTCAAGAAGTATGATGCTCCTATTTGATATGCCTTACTTAGTCCTATCTTATCCTTACTACTAAAAGTCTCATCTCCGTACTGATCTATAATGGCAGCATTAAGATTGTCCATTCTGTTCTTCATCTCCTTGATGATATCATCTGATGGTTTGCCATTTGCTCCCCCAGCATCTTCCTCATCAAGCATAGACTGTCTTGATTTTGCCGTGATCTCCTTCCAAGCGAACCTTCTTCTCATCGCAAAATCCATACTTTCGACACTTCTATCGATGTCATTCATAGTGCCAATAATGTAGACATTTTCAGGGATGAAGAAGCCATTTCTAAACACATCTGCCTTGCTTACCTCAAAGTCAGAATCTCCTTCTCTAGGTATTAGGTTCTGGTACTGAGTATCGACTTTATGCTCTTCTCCTCTATATCCAGTATCAATAGAAAGGAACAACTCACCAAATATCTTTGAAATCTCACCTCGGTTAATCTCATCAATGATGAGGACATATGGTTTAGACTGAAAAGTATTGTTTTCTAGCAGATAGTGTAACACTCCCCAATAGTAAGAAGAGTCGCACCCACCAATAATAGATTGGATACCATTATTTATGTTTTGTAATTCATCCAATTTATCAAGCGTGTTATATACATAGAAAAGTTGCTTCAGGCGAGCTCTTGATACTATATTTGAAGACTTGTGATTCTTTTCAGTTTCAGAATACCACCCAATACTATCATCTCCTCTAACCTCCAA
>JAFQAS010000037.1 GCA_017399915.1 Muribaculaceae bacterium | reverse complement strand
TCTCGGTAAATGACATTTATCGGGAGCGTTTTTTCAAGAAATAAATCAAACTACTGACGTGGGAAAATGGGTTCTGCCCATTGATGTAGGAAAATTAATAATAAATAGAACCCGCCTAATTTATATAAAGATAGAAATACACAATTTATTTTATTGCATATTGTATTAATACTAACAAAGAGTACATTAGTTTTTGCAAAGCAGAATAATGATACAAAGTGCTCATGAACTGCTCATGAACTGCTCATGAAGGCACCAAGTTGGCACTAAGTAGGCACTAAGTAGGCACTAAGATAGAACTAAGTTGGCACCCAGTCGGAACCTAGTCGGCACCCAGTTGATAGTTGTTTAAAAAAGGTATCTATAATATTAGCGAACTCACAAGCGGAACTTGTGGGTTCATTTGTATTGAACCATCAAGAATTTCTTTACAGTTCAATTGCTGATACATCTGATTCCTCAAAAATGTGGGACATGTCCCACTTTTTTAAACAAGATCTACGACAAAAAAAATAATCAAACGCGTGAATTCATGCCCAACTTATCATAAAATAGAGAAAAAGTATTATATTTGCATATTATATGATAGGTTAAGGTTATGGCAAAGAGTACGATGGGGACAAAATTACCCCGAAAGTTGGAACAGAAAATGCAGATTGTTGGCGAGCAGATAAGGCTTGCCCGCTTGCGTCGTAATTTGAGCGTTGCACAGGTTGCTGAGCGTGCTACTTGTTCGCCACTTACGGTATCACGCATAGAGAAAGGCGTGCCCACGGTAGCGATTGGCATCTATCTGCGTGTGTTGTATGCCTTGCAACTTGATGATGACATTCTCTCTTTAGCAAAGGATGATAAACTCGGCAGGGCGTTGCAAGATATGAATTTGCCCCAGCGTGAAAGGGCATCTAAAAAGGAGTAATGTGCTATGAAGAAGTTGTATGTATATGCTGATTTTGATTGGCTCAAGGAGATTGAGTTGGTTGGAGAACTTGGCTACGAATCACTTCGTGGCTCGGATAGTTATAGTTTCAAGTTTGCAGATAGTTGGATAAAAAAATATAATGCCATCGTTCTCAGCGATGATTTGAATAACTACCCAGGCATTCAATATACCCAACCTGAAAAAGATATTTTCGGATGCTTTGCTGATGCTCTGCCCGACAGATGGGGAAGAACCCTTCTCCTCCGTCGTGAACAAATTTTGGCACAAGAGGATAACAGACCTGTTCGCCACCTCTCGTCGTTTGACTTCTTAACTGGAATTGATGACTTTTCCCGTATGGGTGGATTCCGTTTCAAAGAAACGCCTGATGGTGAGTTCATAAACGCTGACAACTCTTTGCGTATTCCACCGTTGACTGACTTACGTGAACTCATTGCAGCGAGTAAGGAGATTGAGAAAAGTGAGGATGCTAATACCCTCCCCGAAAAACGATGGATTGCTCAACTTGTGCAGCCGGGTTCTTCGCTCGGTGGTGCTCGTCCCAAAGCAAATGTTGTAGATACGGA
>JAFQAS010000036.1 GCA_017399915.1 Muribaculaceae bacterium | reverse complement strand
GTCATTCCAGTTGCGACAGCTCGGCAGAGAATCACGAATAGCATCATAAATCTCATACTTCGTTTTGTCTGGCTCTCGCAGTCTATGACGCTTTACATTCTCCTTATTCGGGGCGATATAAAGACCATATTTATCTGACAAACTCCTACACACCTTAGCATTTCGCACTCGCTCATTTTTGTCGGATATGCGCCTGCAATCATTATCTACACGATTGATGACAAGGTGCAGGTGCGGATGCTCTCTATCGTGGTGGCGAACGATAAGCACCTGCGTATTACCATAACCCATACGGCTGAGATATTCATCGGCAATCTGCAACATTAGGTTATTCGTCAAACGCTCCTTGTCGTATGCCGAGAAATCAAGTGAGATATGGGCTACGGGCTTGGCAATCGGATTGAGTGAGGCTTGTGTGCGAAAACTATCAACAATATGGTCAATGCTGTCGTTTCGGAGTCCTCGGCTACCGAGCGGCTCGGCATCGGGTTTCTGCATAACATAGTTCACCACACCACGAAAATCGGCACCTTGCACAATCTTACCTATCATCTTTAATACGGCTTATCAGGTTATCAATTTCGCTTGCCAAGTTATGATACTCCGACCTCACTCTAACATATCCAGCGGCATTCGCCTTGCGAGAAATCTGGTTAAGATTATTCGCCATTCCTGTCAGTTGATGAATGAGGTGTAGGTGCTGCGAGCGCAACCGCTCTCGCACTACCGAGGAGGCTGCAGAACTTCGCAGATACTCGCTTAATGTTATGCCTGCCCGGCGAGCCTTCTCCTTCAACGAGAAGTACTCCTCCGTGGCGAATCGTACCGTAATTTTATACTTGCGTCTTTCTGTTGCCGCCTTTGGTGGGCGACCGTCATTATTTCGATTTTTTATAGTTCTCATAGTAGCTTGTTTTTAGGTTAGACCATCGGGATTTTCGCAGTTTCTGTCGGACAGAAACACAAACTTGCTCTCTTACAATTTCATTCCTCGTCTGTGTTTTGCAACAACTCGTTTTCGAGGTTGCTGTGAACGTAGATAATCATTCAAATCCTTATGTCTACGATAGAAATCCGACTGATTTACAACCTCACTTCGAGGGCATAAACGCTCTATCTCGGAGAGTGCTTTACGCCCTGCATCATCGTTATCCAAGAATGTATAAATGCTACGATGACGAGCAAGAAACGGTACTGCCTTTTGAACATTTGCAACCGAGTTTAGCACCGCGATATTGCAAGTTGGCGAGTCGTTTCGCTTGATGGTTAGGTAGGATAGAAAGTCCATAAAACCCTCAAAGACGAGTGCTTTATCGCTACCGTTGTCAATGGTTGTGATATGCTTCGGTGTACTACACCCTTTGAATCTCTCGGAGCGCAGTTCCCAACCGCCATAGTCGTTACGGAAGCCAATGGCGAAGTAGTTATGCTCGCCAACAGAGTAATGAACCTCACGACAAATTTTTTTGGCAATAGCGGTGTCGATAGCCCGACTATCGAGATAATTTATGAGTGCAGGGTGGCGCAACGGATAATCTCCCACTACCTGCAAACTACTCGGCAAAATGTGCAAAGTTTGCGAAGTAACAATGTTTGAGGGTACGATGTTACTGCTTTGTAATCGCTCCACCGCTTGTTGAAAATTGCACTTTTCAACCTCCATAACAAGGTCGATAATTGAACCACCACGACCCAAGCCGAAGTCGTACCACATATTCTGCGAGTAGTCCACTTTGAAGCTCGCATCACCCTCTTCACGAAGAGGTGAGAGGTAGAAACCATAGCGATTATTCTCCTGCTTGGGGCGTACTCCTCGCTGTGCCAGATAGTCACGAATAGGGATAAGTTTGATATCTTGAATTGTTCTCATAGCTGCATAGTATTACTATGAAAGAAAAATATATTTCTCTTTCACTGATTATCTTTTAATAGGGATGATTTGGTTTAACGAAGACTCAACATCGCTCTCTCGGAAGAGTACACGCCCACCGATTTTATGGGCGCATATTTTACCACGATTAACCCAGTCGGTGAGCGTTACGAGCGATATGCGCAGTCGCCGTGCAGTCTCCTGACGAGTGAGATATTTTGTATCGGATTTGTGGCGCAGAGGTCGCAGCTGCTGCAACTCGTCGCGCAGGGACTCTCGTATCATTTCCGAGAGCTGGTCGGCGGTCAAGCCGTTGAGATAAATTTCCTTTGCCATAGCTTTTTCATTTTGGTTTGTGTTGCAAAGGAAAGGCTAAATTATGACCTGATAAAACCGATAATTTCGTTACTTGGCTATGACATTTGATGACACATTTGTGCCTATCTATGCCAACAATTTTGGATTAGACCTAATATAGTCACATTGTGTCATCGTATGACACATTATGGCATAGTTGGCACAGGTTTGTAAAGGAATAAAAATATTTTTCAAAGAAAAGAGGACAACGATTCGCTGCCCTCATTGTATGATGCTGATTTAGTTAGAAAAGTGCAAAATAATATACCAAATACAACTTCCAAACTTTTTATAAATTTAAGAATGAAAGTAACCAATACACAAATTAACATTCCTAATTATACCTCAAACAATAAATGATGCTAAATTATAATTAGATCAATATAATTATGATGTTAAAAATATTTTTTTATATCAAACGGATCCTTAAATATTTCAGGATGCATTAATAGATTATTATACCCCTGATCAATTGATGGAGACGGGAATAAATTTTCTTG
>JAFQAS010000035.1 GCA_017399915.1 Muribaculaceae bacterium | reverse complement strand
GATAAGCTGCTTGATGTTGTACCATTTCCCTTTGAAAAGCGAAGCGTAATAAGGAATGGGATAATAAGTGCTATCGGGAGTAGGCACACGCGAAACCACAGCAAACTTTCGTGTCTTCGTCTTGTTCTTCAACCGAGCCTCTAGGTCTGCAAATGGAGAAGCCGAGTCAAGCAGTTCGATTACTTCGATCTGCTCACGGCTTGATATGGCGTTACGCCAATTTGCATACAGCACTTTGTCGATTTTGCCCTCATTGTTTGCCGGAGCAAAACGGCAGTAGCAAGCCTCTTTGCGAAGCAGTCGCACAATCTTTGTGCCGTCGGGATTGAGAATGATGACTGAGACAGCAAAGCCGAAGTGCTTGAAGTCTTGCGACACACCGAGGTAGTAGCTCGCTATGTCGTTATCGAGGAAGAAATCCTCAATCTGCTCTTTGTGTTGTGGCGAGCAGTCTTCCGATTGGTACACCAATCCACTGCCATAACACACTTCGGCATTAAAGATTTGGCAAGTGGAAAGCGTTTCGTCACTCTCAATCAGATTGAGAATGTCGAACGGCATTTGATTGTCGCCACCCCACGGCATATATGCAGTGCGGTCATCGACAATAGTAGGCACTATGTCGCCTTGTTCACGGAACACAGCCGAGCTATCCACTTGGAATGCTGCTCTTGCGTTTATGCCCGGTATGTTCTCCACTGAGTTAAATTGTAAGTTGTTCATAGTATATGAGATTTATAAGAATACTTCCATTCCATTGATACGGAAAATGCAGACATCACGCACTTGGCGTATTTGTCGGCTTGTGAGGAGTTTCATACGACGCACACCCTTATAGAAATCATATCGAAGCGGAATACAATTATTCCAATGCTGTATTTGGCCGTCTTTCGTCCAAAGCGATATGTTTACAGGGTCGCCGGCTTGAAGCATTTTCCGTAATGTTGATATATGTATCGCGTTAGCCATTAGTTAAAAGTATGATTATAAGGTTCGGTAAAAATTCTCTGCTCGTCGGTTCTTGCCGATGTTTGCAAATGAGGTCGATGTTCCACAAACTGCCAAGTGAACTTCACTTTGTGCAGTTTTTCATCATTGTCGTCAATCTCGCAAGTCGAGTCCGTGATGATAACTTCGGGCAAGGTATCAGGGTCAGTCGCTGTACCGAGCCTCACGGAATGCGACATAAACAGTTGCTCCACCCATTCGGCTTCAGCCTGAGTCATCGGAGCAGTTTCCACCTCGTATGTTTTATCGACCGATTGGTCATAAAACGAATGTCGTCCTTGCGAGATAGCCATAGACCGATTAACTTCGGTCTTGGTTGTGGTGACGGCATTGAGATAGATTTCTTCATACACATTAAAGCAGTTCTTAAATGTGAACACCACATTAGGCATATCATCGACCACATAATAGGTGCAAAATCTGCCATTATATTCAATCGTATATGACAGAAGTCTATCGGCATTGGCATAGACCTTTTTCACTAAAGATAAAATCTCATTATAGTCAATTCTCAAACTCATAACGCCAATGTCATCAGTCCACAACTCTTTTATTTCAATGATAGTGTTTTGTGTAGAGTTGTCTGAAGTAGTGAACACACAATGGGCTTTTAACATACCGTTATCCTGCCCATGCAGCATTGAAAGAGTATTAACATAGTGTCGTGGCACTCTCCGGCTCAGCATAGAAGTAAGGAAATTGGTGAGCGACAATATCACAGCATCATCATTGATAATGTGTGTACAAAACACCGTATTGATATTGAAATAATCAATAATTGAATCATCGGCTTTGCGATAGTACATCGTAAAAGCCGTAAACACACGGTCATTATTAATCATATAATTCTCGATAATTTCCACGATATTGATAAGTGAGGCTTTACCCTCGTAGGCATAAATCGTGGTACGGAAAATTTCCGTAGTGCCGTCCTCAAGAGTGATTATCACTTTGTCAAGGTCGGTAGAAAATTCAATCTCTCGCAGTTGCGACGAGAATACGAATACCGGGATTTCAGTAATTAAAGATGTTGCCATAGTAAATAAGATTATTTACCACGAAGTTACGGCGACGACTGCGAGTATTAAAAGACACAATTTAAGGCAATCTTTCGACTGCCTTAAAGAGAGAATTAGAAAGAAACTCCCGATTATTCGGGAGCTTTCTGTGTTCTCATTTTGAACTTTCTCGACATCGCATAATAGCAATTATAAGCGAATGTGTTGAGAACGGTAAATTCATCGATTTGATGAAGATAATCTTCGTCATCAGCGTAATGTTCTTTGATACGACTGACGATTTTCATTGCGAGAGTGAACATTTCGTCCAATTCATCTTCAGTGAATTTGTAGTATTCCATAATCATTCAGATTTTTTGATTGGTGATAAGATTCTTTTCTTCCATTCGCCCATTACCAGCTGCACGAGCAGGAAATTGTGTCGATAGATTTGATTGTCGAGAATGAGATTACGCCAATTGTCGTATCTCTCCATAATTTCTTTGACTTTGAACGACGCTTCAAAAAGTTCGTCAAGCTCTTCTTTTGTGAATTTGTCTAATTCCATAATCTGTGATTTTATATTGTGTATGATTCAAATGTTTTATTGTCTATCACGGCAATGCGTAGTGTGTAGGGAGAGTGATAATTTTCGCGTACTATCTTCACGAACTCTTCATCATCACGATAGCAAAACCATAGTGCTTTTCTCATTGCCTCTACATCGTCATCGGCTTCAATTCGCCACCAATTCGATTTTGTGTAAACCTTGTATTCGTTCATTGTTATGTGATTTTATTGTGAAACAATAGCCACAAAGGGCAAAAGAGGCTTACGCCTCCTTTGCTGCTTCGGCTTTAAGAATTTGGTAATCTTTGTTATAGATTTCGGCATCGTAATTTTTCTTGAGGTACATCATATATCGGATAGCCGATTTAGCTGTTTTGCAACCACAGCCCACATTGTCTTCGGGCTTCACGCCACGGAAGTAAACATACCAGCGACCGAATGAGGGCTTTACGCAGATGAGCTTCTTTGAAGATACCACTTCGGAATTTTCCGATTTAACCACTGCCACTTCTTCCACATTTACTTCAACTTGTGGCTCGGCTTTAGCCTTGCGTGAGCTTTTCTTGTTAGCTACTTTAACTTCTGAATTTGCAACTGTCTTTGACATAACTTTTGAGATTTTGAGATTAAAAACTGTTCGCTGAGAGCGATTAAAATTTACGAGCAAATCAGGGCATGCGTCAAGTGTAGATAAGGCACAAGGATTTACTGCAAACAATACTCTCTGCAAGAGGAAGAATTTTCTGTAAACTTGTCTTGTCCTTTTGCCCGGAACGGCATGCTAACTTCGCTCGGTGAATTTCTTATATCGCAACAGCACGGAGCAGTGTATCAAAATCGGCACAAAAAGTTAGTGTTGCAGATGTATTCAGATGTGTAGCGTCAAGGTAAAAAGCGACGCTAATAATGCCTACAAGTGCAAGTGTGGAATGTGGTTACAAGTGGTTTCAATCGAAAGTGGAAAATTTCTGGTATCTAGGAGCGTTGCGTAAAGGGTAACACTCAAAGGTGTGGTATTACGACCGAAAGGCTATTTAGCCAACAATGGGCAGTGGGCAAATCAGCAAGGATGTCCGATAAGTACCCCAAGAAAGCGATGCCAATCATCAAAGATAAATTCAGCCGTAGCAAAGAAGAGTGTGCCAACACGATTGTGGCGTGAAATCATAGTAGAACAATAGAATACAAGTACAAAATCGAGTGGCAGAATGAGCGACGATATAGAGCGAGAAGTGGCACTATGCAGAGTGATGACCGATGTTCGAGATAGCGAAACTGCTCCCGGCACAGCGTTGCCCGATAGACGAAGAACAATCATACACTATATAACGGATATTAGCCACAAAAGATGATCTTGATTTTGGAGCGACAAAGTAGAAATGGAGTTGCGACAATAGCAATCTTCTTGACACAAATCAGCCACCGAGTAATGGTTTGGAAATGGAAAAGAATACCAATCAAAAGTATGGAAGATAAATACACTCAATCAGCAATAGAAAGCAGAGCAATAGATAAGGCAATATGGCAGAATGAATGGTGCGAGAAAAGATGTGCGACAGACCGGGTTGAACAAAACAAAAGGCACTTGCTCGAAACAAGCACCTTTGAGAAGGTGATGTAATCTATCTTTTACATCAGATAGACATACATTGTATAGATGTCGCCATTGAACAATTCTTCGGCTTTGAGAGCTGCTTCTTCATCATTGCGAGCTTCGACTTCGTAAGAGTAAACTTCATTGTCAAAATCCTCAATATCCACTTGGTAAAACTTCATCGCACGAGGATTAAAGCGAGAGCGATTATTCACTGAATTGTTATCGAAACCAAGATTCATTACCGATGTTTGAACTGAATGTGTCATATTATTTTACGATTTAATG
>JAFQAS010000034.1 GCA_017399915.1 Muribaculaceae bacterium | reverse complement strand
TCCTTATCTCCCTTCGACTTGCTGTATCGGTTCAGGAAGTTGGGATAATACAGATGCGCCTGGTATTGGCACACATAGCCATAGTATTCATCGATGCCACGCTTGTCGGGAGTCGATACCGAACCTTCATAACCACCTGCCCACTTGCCGAACATGCCGGTGGTATAGCCTTGGTCCTTCATTATTTCGGGGAGGATGACATGCTCCGGATCATACGGATGCTGCCCTACCTTGCTGAATTCCTGATTCACACCCATCTGAATCATCGGCACATCCCGCCAATACTCCTTGTTTCCACGCACTTCGGTGTGTCCGGTATGCTGACCGGTCATGAACGACGCACGCGATGGCGCACTTACCGGGCTACCGGCATACGCTTGGGTAAAGCGCATCCCTTCGCTTGCCATGCGGTCCAAGTTCGGTGTGTTGATATATTGTTGGCCATAACAAGCCAAGTCGTTGTATCCCATGTCATCGCACATAATGTAGATGATGTTTGGCTTCTGTGCTTCCTGTTGATTGCCACATGCCGTCATGAGCGGCATCATGGCCCATAGTAGATTCTTGTTCATAGTATTCCTGTTTTTGCAAAGATAGTGTTTAAAAACTATTTAATCAAGAAAATATACGATACAAAAACCGTGAAAACATAACTCTATGAGATGTCTTTTTTCATTGTTTTAGTATCTTATCATCTTTTACTTCAACAATACCCCAATATCGTGTATGGAATTGGGTTGTGCATGATGTTGCATACGCAATGAATTAAAGAAGTTTTTCCAGTTCTTCGACAGGAGGGAGCAATCTCTTCAAGCGTTCATCCATGTCAGCAGTAGTCTTATAGGTGGCCACACCCATAGGCTTGTCGTAGTCTTGGATTACATACTCAACAAATTTCTTATTAGCACTCTTGCAAAGGATAATACCTATAGAGGGATTCTCGTTTGGCTTGCGTACTTCATCATCGAGGATACGCAGATATCCGGCCAATTGTCCCAAATAAGACGTTCTGAATGGACCATCCTTTAACTCAACGCATACAAGAGCAGCCAATTCTCTGTTGAAGAATAGCAAATCAGGGAATTCTTCCACACCGAATTTTTCCAAATGGTATTGGTTGCCTACGAATGTAAAGTCCTTGCCGAATGTCATAATAAACTCTTTCACATTCTGCACTATGCGCTGTTCTATCATGCGTTCGTCTTTGTCCTTATCACGAATGAATAGTTCTTCGGTATTGATAAAATCAAGCAGATATTCATCCTTGAACATTGTGATGGCACGATACGCTTGCAATTGGTCAGGGATTGTTTTTTTGAAATTATTTGGCAACTCTCCTTGATGACTATACAAATCATCATTTATGGTCTGCTCCAAATCCTCAACTTTTGCTTTAGTGTCTGCAGCAAATTGAATATAAAATTTCCTTTGCTCTACGTCCTTTACTTTGCTAATGATGGCATAATGGTGTGTGAAACCAATGTTCATAAATGCGGCAATCGGGAAATTTGCATCTATATTAAACTGTACAGTTGGTAATTCATTCATTTCAACGAACGAATTACTCTCAATATCTACCAATTTGTTCGTTTCAACGAACGAATTATCAGAAAGCATCTGCCACTCTTCATAGAATGTACGCATCTTTCGCAAACTCGCAGCGGAAAAGCCTCTTAATCCAGGCAATTCTTTGCGAAGTTGTTCGCTGACTACTTCAATGAAGCCTTTTCCCCAATTCTTATTTCGAGTATTCATTGAAACAAAGCGTCCAATTCCATAATAAAGAGCCAACTGCTCTTGGTTTATTGCAGCTAACGCACGCTGTTGACTTTGCAGAATCGCACCCTTAATCGCCTGAACAGCATTGGTCAGTTCTGCATGCTCCGTTGTGTTAACTATATCACTCATATTAATATTCAATTATTTGATTTATCTTGAATAGCCAATATTTGAAACAAAATTAATGAAAAGATTTAATATGCGATTTTAATTGCTCATATATTTTTCTTCTAACCATATAAATAGGCTATTACCATTCTCTTTTTGAAGAAAATCGCCCGATACTATCATTTTTGCGCATTACAAATGCCTAAAAAAGAGAGCATTCATTTCCCACACACCCTCAACAGGTGCAAAAACAGCCTCTTTGCAAAGATAGTGTTTAAAAACTATTTAATCATATAGTAAAAGAGAAAATATACGATAAAAAAACCGTGAAAACATAACTCTATGAGATGTCTTTTACTCTTCTCTTTTCTATAACTGATATAACTATCCCTTCCCAAAGCGGAAAAAAGTAATAAATAACCCATCAATTTGATTAACTCAAAGGCACCTCCACTTTCTTTATTTAAATGTCCCAATAAAATGAATACGGGTGCCATAAGCATCATTATATTAAACCATATATCTTTTTTCATTGTCTTATTTGAGTTTTAAACAATAATACAGCTGAGGCAAGAAGTTAAAAGAAAAGGGATA
>JAFQAS010000010.1 GCA_017399915.1 Muribaculaceae bacterium | reverse complement strand
CAACATGATTTCGGCAAATGGTAACAGCTTCGATCTCAAGATCGCTGCTGATGGTACAGTGGTGTTCCGCGAAAGCCGCACCGCTGAAAACAAACTCCGTTACACTTCATTGAAAGCTGTTGACGCTCGTGGCGTGGAAACCACTCTTGTGGCTCCTACCCGCGACCTTAATGGTTTTGCTGTGAATGGTACAAACGTGATGACTGTTGACAACAACAAAGTTGAAGCTAAAAGCCTCAACGGCGGAGCAGCTGTGCAAATGCCTGTTGCATCTATCCGCTATGGTCAACTTTGCATCGACGGTAAAGTGATTTCTCCTAACGGACAAGAAGGCGCAAGCTACTTGTGGCCATCTATCTCTCCCAACGGAACAAAAGTATGTTACTACCTCGCGACCAAAGGTTGCTATGTAGCAAACATCGACGGTTCTGACCCCGTATTCGTGGGTGCTATCCGTGCCGCTAAATGGCTCAACGACCTCACAGTTGTGGGTATGCACGACATTGACGACGGTTCGGTTGTGACTTCTTCAAAACTTGTTGTCGCTTCAATCGACGGCAAAACAGCTCAAGACATCACAGTAAAAGAATCATTGGCAATGTTCCCATCAACAAACGGTAAGAGAATAGCTTATTCTACACCAATGGGTGATTTGTTTATTATTAACCTCAAATAAGAAGCGCTATGAAGAAATTATTATTATCAGCTGCAGCTGCGCTTCTCGCTTTAGGAGCGTCGGCTCAAACAGCTAAAGAAGATGTACGTATCTACATCAACCCGGGTCACGGAGCATTTGATGCAAATTCACGTCCTTGCGGAACAGTGAAACATGGAGCAAATAATGCATATAATGATGTAAACAATGATACATCTAACTTCTTCGAGTCAAACACCAACCTTCAAAAAGGTCTTGCAATGCTCGAAAAATTAGTTGAATATGGAGTTCCATTTGATCGCACTAAAAACCAAGAAAACGAAAATCCACATCGTATTGGTGCGGCACTCGATTTGAGCCAAAATATCGTGATGAGTCGTGTGAAGAGTGGTGTAGCCCCTGCTTATGTTGATTATACTACACATGAAACTCCTGCCGAAACCGACTATTATGACCGCTCATTGAGTGAAGTTGCTGCCGAAGTTGAATTCAATAACTTCGACGTATTTGTGTCAATTCACTCAAATGCATTGACCGATGGAACCAACACCAACTTCCCATTGATTCTTTATCGTGGTACAGATGATCAAGAAGGTAATGCAGGAAGTATCAATATGGGTAAGGCTGTGTGGCCACACCTCTTTGGTCTTGGTCACCAACAATGGACAGCATACGACTTGACTAAAACAAACATTCGTGGCGACCATACATTCTATGGCAGTACAAGCACTGTGAAATATGAAATAACTGATTCAAGTTATATCTATGACACTACCGACCAATTCTCTCAATTCATTGAAGCAACCGACACAACTCCTGCTTATGTGGCATATACCGGTTATCTCGGTGTAATCAAGCATGGTGTTCCCGGTTTCTTGGCCGAAGGTTATTTCCACACTTATCAACCTGCACGTCACCGCTATATGAACTGGGACGTTTGTCATCTTGAAGGTGAAGCCTATGCTAAAGGTCTTAACGACTACTTTGGCTGGGGAGGCACAGAAACAACCGGTACTATCTATGGTGTAGTTCGCGATAAATACAACAAATTCTCTCACGAATTCTACACTCCAAATGTGTCATCAAACGACAAATTCCAACCATTGAACGAAGCAGTTGTAACTCTTTCTAAAGGTGGTGAAGTTGTTGCTACATACACAACCGATGATGAGTATAATGGTGTATTCGTATTCAACGAT
This sequence comes from Muribaculaceae bacterium, assembly GCA_017399915.1. Lineage (GTDB taxonomy): Bacteria > Bacteroidota > Bacteroidia > Bacteroidales > Muribaculaceae > RGIG4079. The sequence continues at coordinate 35,585 of JAFQAS010000010.1, read as the reverse complement.
GTAGAACCCGGAACTTATTCTTTGAATTATTCTCACCCTGCTTATGAAGCAGCCGAAGAAGAATATACAGCAGAGTTTGAAGTGACTGCAGGTGGCATGTACTATCCCGAAGCATTCCTTGTTGACACTACATGGGTAGCTCCTACTATCGTTTATGAAAACTATCCCGACTCTACTGCTGGTAAAGAAGGTTTCAACGTATTCCCCAATTATGAAGTAAAAGCAAAAGAATATGCTCCTTTGGCTACATTATTGGAAGGAAAAACCGTTCGTCGTCAAATCATTCGCGATGACAAACTTTATGTTCTCGCTCTCGACGATGCAAAAGAACCATATATCTACCTTGCTGACCTCGCTAACGACACAGTGATGACTCTCGACACCAAACCAGTTGTAATGGGAGCTAACGGTCGTCTCAAAATCTCTGACATCGCCCTCACTGCCGACCATGTATTGGTAGCCGGTGGTTATTCTAAAACTCAATATAGCGAAGACTATGTTGACGAAGGCGAAGAAAGAGGTTCGGTAAATTACTATAAATGGTCACAAGACTCTATTACCGGTCTTCCCGACACTTGCGAACTTTGGTTCACAACCGACTATGCATGTAACTATTTCCGTGGATTGCTCGGTAAAACATTCGCTTACTCAGGTACACTTGAAGAAGGTACAATCACCACAACTTGTCCTCATGGTAAAAATACTGTAGATGTAGGTATGCGTTTCGCTCAATTTGCTATCGTTGAAGGTCAAAACACAGGTGTTATCCGCTACGATGCATGGGTTGCAGCTCCTAATGAAACAAACTTCTACCCCGATGCAATGAGTAGTGATCAAGACTACTTCGAAATGATGATTTCTCCTCTTGGTGAAAACAACTTCGTTCTCGATGGTGACCTCATCGCTCCATTTGAATGGACTTCTGAAGGTGAAGGTTCTGAACCTCAAGTACTCGGCCGCAACGAAAATGTTAGCAACGTGAAAGCTACCGGTGCCAACTACTTCCGTTATGCAGGTAAATACTTCATGGTTACTCCTAAAGTAAATGAAGAAGGTAAAGTTGCAGGTATTGAACTATTTGACATCTCTGAAGGTTTCAGCGCTGCTAAGGCTGTTGAACTCATTGGTGGCGACATCGAACCGGTTGACTACAAATATGCTTCGGCTCACGGTGAATTGGCATTGACTCTCACTGCCGAAGATATCACTACTGACGCCGACCTCGAATTATTCCTCGTTGTTGACGGTAAGACTTACAAATTTACTGAAACTGAAACTTACACTACTTATGAACCTCAAGAAGGTGGTACAGCCAACCCATTTGCTTACGCACTTAAGAGCGAACTCGCTAACAAAATTATCACTATCAACTATTCATTGAATGCTGATGCTGAAGATGTGAAGATTCTTGTTAAGAATGCTGAAGGTGAAGTAGCTCTTACTCTTGAACAAGGTGCTCAAACTAAGGGTGCTCAAACTGCTGAAATCAATGTTGACGAAAGCTTCACTGAAAATGGCACTTACACTTGGGAAGTAGTTGTTGACGGTGCCGACAAAACTGCTGTTGAAACATTCAAATCTTATATGTTCTATCACCCACGCGGTGTTGATGTTGACAACAACATGGAATCTCCTTCATTTGGTAATATCTACTGTACTGAAGGTATGACTTCGGCAAGCTCTGACTACCATAGTAACACTACTACAAGCGGTGGTCTTGGTCTATATGCTTTCACTGCCGATATGCAACCAATTATCAACCCTGCAACAGGTAAATATGGTTTCAATGGTGGTTGGGCTCTCAGCTATAAGATTGGTTCTTCTAATGCTGCCGACTTGGCACGCGTTCGCGTTGCTGAAGATGGTCGCATCTTTGTGACTCGTATGAGTGGTCTCGGTAACTACATCATGTATGCTCCTTCATTTGAAGACCTCGTGGCTAACAACAAGTTCACTTCATTGTTCGAAGGCCTCACTCTCGATGCTGCTACATATAACTATAGCGATGCTAACGGCAACTTCATGGGTGCCGCTAACCTCGGCTTCGACGTGAAAGGCTCAGGCGAAGATCTTAAGATGGTAGCTCTTTCAAGTAACGCTAACCACTGGAGCTATGTATATTCAGGTGCAAGCACCGACGAATATGCTCTTGGCACAGCGGCTACTCTTCCTGTTCCAACAAACATTGCTGCTTTGACAGGTAAATACACTATCGCTCCTGCTGCTACAAACGTTACTTATGACGATAATAAAGGTGGTATCTGGTATTGTCAATATCGTGGTACTCCTTCTGATGCTCAACCAGGTCTTGTTTACATCGACAGCACAGGTGTTGAAAAATACAAAGACTTAGTGAGCCGTGGTGGTGGTGGTGTTCGCGTATCGCCCGACGGAACTCAAATCGCAGTTGCTTCTTCAAGCGCTAATCCTAAACGCTTCACTATTTACAACTTAGTATGGAGTGAAGACGGCGTTCCTGCTCTTCGTCGCGAATATGTGATTACTCACAACATCGGTACTAACGTTTACGACATCGCTTGGGACCTTGCTGGTAACATCTACATTTGCGGTAACTCAGGTGAATACTTGAAAGGCTTCTCACTTCCACGCACTGAAGCGTTCACAACTAAGGCTGCTGCTCAATACTCATTCAGCATTGATACAGTAGGTATCGACGGTGTAAGCATCGATAACGATAGCAACGCTCCTGTTGAATACTACAACCTCCAAGGTGTGAAAGTTGTTAATCCTTCAAATGGTGTATACATCAAAGTACAAGGTAAGAAAGCTTCTAAAGTATTCGTTAAGTAATTCATAATGCATAATGCATAATTGAAATAACTTAAACTCTATAAAAAACGAGCAATCCGTGGTGGATTGCTCGTTTTTTTGTGTGTTTTTAAGGTGTTTAACTTAATTATGCACTATAAATTATGTAGTATGAATTAAAATTGATTACCTTTGCAAGTTGAAATTTATTAATTACATCTATAAATAAGATAATTATGACAGAATTAGAAAGTTTAAGCTATGCCCTCGGCTTGAGTATGGGTAACAATTTCAAAAGCTCGGGCATAGAAGAAATGAATATCAAAGAATTTGCCGAAGGTGTGGCTGCAGTGTTTGAAGGCACTCAACCTAAAATGAGCTACGATGAAGCTAAAAACGTGATTCGCGAATTCTTTACAGCTCTTGAAGAAAAACAAAATGCAGCTGCCGCTAAAATGGGCGAAGTAAACAAGGCTGCCGGTGAAGCTTTCCTTGCCGAAAATGCTAAACGCCCCGAAGTGAAAACAACCGAAAGCGGTTTGCAATATGAAGTTATTACTGAAGGTAATGGCGACAAACCAGCAGCAAGCGACACTGTTGTTGTTCACTATACCGGTACACTCATCGACGGAACTGTATTTGACAGCTCGGTAGAACGTGGCACTCCCGCTACTTTTGGTGTGACACAAGTTATTCCCGGCTGGGTAGAAGCACTTCAATTGATGCAAGTAGGTGCAAAATGGCGTCTTTATATCCCATCAGACTTGGCTTATGGTCCTCGTGGAGCCGGTGGTGCTATAGGACCTAACTCTACTTTGATTTTTGACGTTGAATTGCTTCAAATCGCAGGGAAATAATTCATGAAACTAAAAACTCTCTTCGTTTCATTACTTCTTTCGGTAGTGTCATTCTCTTCAATGGCACAAGATAAAGGAGTGGAATCGGGTACAGATTCTCTCAACATCGCCCTCGGGGTGTTGTGGAATGAACAATTTGCCGAAATGCACCAAAATGATTCTCTAAAAGCCGATTCACTTTTTGCCGGCATGAGAGAAGGTGTCAGATTGGTAAATTCAACCTCAATCTATGATGCCGGAGTGTTTCAGGGTGTTTTAATGATGATGCGTGCAAATGAAATGCTCAGAGATGGCATTTTTATCAAGCCTGATCAAATTATCAACACACTCAGCGATTTAGCACATGGAAAATCGGTGGGAATGGATAAAGCCGGTGCCGAAAAATATATCCACGACTTTTTCTCTCCCCAAAACAATACACCCGATAGTGTAAGCGTTGAATCACAAGAAGCATTCTTGAATGAACAATTAAAACGCCCGGGTGTTACTAAAACCGAGTCGGGACTTCTTTTTGAGGTAATCAAAGAAGGTTACGGAGCATCACCCGTTTCGGGCAATAAAGTTATAGTAAAATACACCGGACGCCTTGCCGATGGCACTGTATTTGACCAAACAGGTGATAAATCTGTGACATTCCCTATCGATAACCTTGTACCCGGATTTACCGAAGGATTGAAGATGATGAAGGCCGGTGGCAAATATCGCTTATTTATCCCTGCTCGTTTAGGCTACGGCTCACAAAATGTGCAAGGTGTGATACCCGGAAATTCGGCATTGGATTTCACTGTAGAATTAATAAATGTTATAATAGAATAAACATAAAACAAATCAATAACCATTTAAATTATGAAAAAATTATTTTTAGGATTAGGAGCTGCGGCTCTTATCATGAGCTCAGTGAGCTGTGGCTCCGGCAACACAAATACTGCCGGAAATGACTCTTGTGTAGTAAACAACGACTCCTTGTCAATTGCTATAGGAGCCGGAATGGGTAGTGGTATCGCAAACCAAATCAAACAAATGCCCGATTCACTTCCTTTTAAAGCGAAATTGTCAAAAGACGATATCATCAAAGGTCTTGAATATTTCCTTTCTATCGACACAGCTAAAGTTGGTATCCCTGCCGGTGTATCAATGGGTATGCAACTCGCCGGTCAAATTGCTCAAATGGAACAAATGGGTGCTAAAATCGACCGCAAAAAAGTGATTGAAGAGTTTTCTAAAGCTCTTAAACAAGATTCAGTGTCGATGGAAGAAATTACTAAATATCAAGAATTCCTCCAATTAGCTCAAGGTAAACTCCAAGCTGAAGCTCAACGCAAATATATGGAAGAACTTGAAAAGAAACCCGAAGCTATCCAAGGAACTAAAACAGGTGAAGCTTTCATCGCTAAGAAAAAACAAGAAGATGCAGAAATCAAAACAACAGCTTCAGGTCTTTCTTACAAAATCATCAACGAAGGTGCAGGCGACAAAGCTGTTGACACAAGCTTCGTAAAAGTTAAATATACCGGCAAATTAATCAACGATACTGTATTTGATGACTCAAAAGGTGAAGCTCGCGAATTCCCTGTTAAAGGTGTAGTTCCAGGATTCTCTGAAGGTCTTAAACTTCTTGGTAAAGGTGGTAAAGCTATCTTCTACATCCCCGGTAAACTCGGTTATGGCGCACAAGGTCAACCAGCTGCAGGCATTGGTCCTAATGCAACACTTGTATTCGAAGTTGAAATTGTAGATATCCAAGGTGCACCAACTCCCCAAAAACCCCAAAACCCAGTAAATTTTCAAGGACAACCACGACCCAACGTGAAAGTTCAAGGTAAAAAATAAGAAACATAACTCTTATTTCATGCTCTAAAAGCATAAATTTATTAGCAAAAAACAAGAAAAGATACATTTTTATTAGCAAAATGTATCTTTTCTTATTTTTTTTCATTATTTTTGCCTTGAATTTTCTATATATCATTAACCCATGGAAAAAATAGACAATCTTGACAGAAAAATACTTGAAATAGTGATGCGTAATGCCCGCATAGCATCAAAAGATGTAGCCACAGAGTGTGGTGTGTCGCGTGCGGCCATTCATCAACGCATTCAACGCATGATTGACCTTGATGTGATTACAGGCTCAGGATACCATGTAAATCCAAAAATTCTCGGCTATCGCACTTGTACATATATAGGAGTAAATCTCGAACGTGGTGCTATGTATCGCGATGTAGTGCCCGAATTAGAAAAAATACCCGAAATAGTGGAGTGTCACTTCACTACCGGTCCTTATACAATGCTTATAAAGCTTTATGCACGCGATAATGAACATTTGATGGATTTGCTCAACAACAAAATTCAAATGATTCATGGTGTTACAGGCACCGAAACACTCATATCGCTCGACCATAGCATCGACCGCGAAATTCCTATTCACTATAAATGATTTTAATAACTAATTATAATACAAAAGCCGATGTATTTTTTACATCGGCTTTTCTTATTGTTGACTTGCTGTTTAAAGCATATTTAAAGGTTGAAGCGCTTCAATTATTTCAGCTTGTGAAAGAGAGCGACGTGAGGTGAGATTTTGAGCAAAATCATGGGCTATGCGTTGCACTTCGGGATGGGAGAAGATGCGAACCAAATAATCGTAGTTTTTATTAAATAAAACCTCTACCTCATCTTTTTCAAGGTCGCAACTGTTTTTCCCTTCTTCGATGAAAAAATCAAAAATCTGTTGCTTTGTTTTATGATTGATAAATTTATGATGCAACACATATGTGCGACACAAAATATTTGATAATATCATACCCATAGCCAACCTATATTTCTCCACATTATGGTTTAATATGTTTCGAGGCGATATGGCGGCATTTCCCTCAATAATAAGTTGAGGAGTATATTTAATTGCACAAACTGCGTCAGAATCGAGATAAATGGCCGATATGAGGTTTTCGGCATCCCATATCACCGTACTGATTGCCACACCTGTCAATCCATAGCATTTATCTTCTTCTCCTTTATATTTTAAATCAATTTTCATTTTAATATTATTTCAAGGGAGATTCACTCTTTTAGAGGAATCTCCCTTGCTTATTTTTATTGAAAACGTTTAATCTACAACCAAAATTTTAGTAACAGGAACAGCGTCAACAGCAATTTCATCTTGCGATGCATATACTAAATACACACCGGCTTTTACACGTTGACCTTTTTCATCACAACCGTCCCAAATAACCATTCCACCTTTAGAACGAGTTGAATAAATAATATTACCCGATAAATCGCAAACTTTTACATTTGAGTTATCCATCAATCCTTTTATAGTAATCCAACCAGTATAATCAGGTTTTATAGGGTTAGGATATGTATAAACATCGGAATAATCCTCTTTTGAAGGTGACGATGACGCATTATATTCTACCAATCCATTTTGCGTGCTCATAAATACTGAATTAGTAATAGGATGAACATATATACTATAAGAAATGCCACCTGGATAATAACTATTATCAGAAGTAAAATGCTCTATAATTTTTTCACCTTTTTCATCAACAAGATATACTCCATTATTAAGAGTACCCAACCATTTACGATTTCTTTCGTCGGCAGCTATTGTTGTAACATGGAGAGCATCAAGCAAATAACCAGTATATTCAGTGCCGGCTTCATTTAATGTTTTTAAATGTTTAACAGTCATAGAAGGGTCATTAGCTTTTGATGGATCGGTTATTTCAATAACACCGTTAGTGGTACCTATCCACACATGTCCCTCATTATCTTCACATATAGCACTCACACGATTAGGATCATAAATTTTCCCATCTTGATCAATGAAATAATCCCATAAATAATAAGTATCATCAGATACATCTGAATACGTTCCTTTAGTATCATATGCCACAATAGGAGAATTCCAAGTGCCATCACAAATGAAAATCATATTTGATTTTTTGCAAATAACAAGTCGCACATCACGGCTACCCACAAAAGAACCTAATTTAATAGGAATCCAATCTTCAACAACAGTCGTTTCTTTTTTACGAGCTTCGGCAGGAAGAAAGTGCAAACAGGCGTCGCCTTTATTCACTTCATTCACACACCATAAATTGTTGTCTTTATCAAAAGCCAATGCTATCACACGACAACCATATATTGCTATGAAAGAACTATTACTTTTATAAAAAGAATTACCATTTTTATAAGTATAATAGTGTGAAAGCATTTTGCCATTTTTAATTTTATAAATCCCATCCCAAAAAGTTCCTACATAATATGTTTCTTCATCTTCGGGATCTAGAACCAATTGTAAAGCATCTCCTAATTGGTGTCCGGGTAAATAATCAACCGGACTATTGGTATAAGTATCATAAGATTCTAATCCATATGGAGTTATATCTTCTACTTTATTTCCATCAATAGTATTTATAAATGATGCTTTCCAATTTGATAATCCCAAATATCTTGATTCGGCATGTGTTGAAACATATACCTTTCCTTTTTTGTCACTTGTGATAAAAAAAGGAATATCTACACTAAAAGATGTGGGTTTGATTTTATCTTTAAGCACATCGGCATTTCCACTTTCAATATTATAATTGGCTATACCTTTTGAATCTCCAGCCCAAATATCATTAGGATTATCCCAAATAGATTTTATTTGTGTATATAATTCTTTAGGTAATTTAGAATGGGCATTTTTTGTTCCCTCTGAATTAATCGAATAAACAATACTATCAGAAGACACAAAATAAAAATTATCTTTACCTTTTATTAATTGAGTTACTGATTGTGTTGCATCAATCGAAGATATACTCCTTTTGTTATTAGCAAAATCAAATGTAAACAAATTTACATTTTTATTCGACGCATACGCAAGCATTTTATTTCCACTTATACCTTGTATATCGTTGAAATAATTACCACTTGCAATATTGGTAAAATTACTAAATGATTCAAATCTACCATCTTTATGTAGGTAGTATAAAGTATGATTTTGATCTACAATCACATAATCACCTACACAAGTGACAAATGAAATTTCTTTGTTATAAATGCCTGAAAACTTAACTTTATGATTTTGTTCATCGTATACGACAAGTCCATATTTAGTGGCAATGTAAATATTATTATCCATAAATGCCACATCATTTATATCAGGATTAAAAATAAATACGGCATCTTTAATTAAAGACACATTTACAACATTGCCATTATCATATAATAAATCAATATTACCCGTTGGATAAGTTATTACAATATATTTCCCTTCAGTATTATAATATATATCTTTTATATAGTTATCGTTTAATTTATTAAGGGAACTATAACTATATGTTTGTTGAGTATTTTTATCATATGAATAAAGACTGTTGGACGACAAAAAATAAACCTTGTCGGGAGTTTGTTCCATTTTTGAAATATTAGTATATCGTGAATATACTTTCCAACTACCTGTTGTAGTTTGAGCAAACGTGATTAGGGGTATTAATACATTTAAGATTAATAATAAACGCTTTATCATAAAAATTTATATTTATCAATTTATAATCATTATTTTAGTCACAGCACCCGATGATTGTTCATTTTCATTTTGTGAAACATAAACAAAATATACACCCGATTTCACTCTTTCGCCGGCTGAATTACAGCCGTCCCATGTAACCATTCCACCTTCTGAACGAGAAGAATAAAATACGTTACCGGCCGAATCGGCTATTTTTATTAATGAATTATCCATTAATCCTGTAATTGTGATTAAACCTGTATATTCAGGTTTCACAGGATTAGGATAGGCATATATTTCAGAATAATCTTCTTTAGCAGGTGATGAATCACTGCTATATTCCACCAATCCAAATTCAGTACCCATAAATACTGAATTATTATGAGGATGAGCAAGAACCGAATATGTTATACCACCAGGAAGGTAACTGTTTTCTGATGTAAAATGTTCTAATATTTCTGTTCCGTTTTCATTAACAAGATATACACCATCTGACATTGTTCCAATCCATTTGCGATTAGAATTATCTACCGAAATACTTGTCACATGCACCCCATCAAGAAGATAGTCGGCATAATTAGTACCATCATTACGTGGCACTTTTAATCTTGTAACAGTTAACGATGTGTTAGTAGCATTTTTTGGGTTTGATATTTCAATAATACCACTTGTAGTACCTATCCACACTTTACCATTCTTATCCTCGGCCAAAGCACTGACACGATTATAAGAATAATTTTTACCATCTTGGTCGATAAATTTATTCCACATCATAAATTTATCATCACTCGTGTCGGTATAAGTGCCATTTGTATCATATGCCACTACATATCCTATCCATTTACCATCGCAAATAAATATCATATTAGATTTTTTACACATAAGTAATCTTACATCTTTAGAAGAATAAAAACTACCTAATGTAATAGGAATCCAATCTTGCACTGTAGTAGTTTCTTTTTTACGAGCTTCGGCAGGTAAGATATGTAAACTTGGAAGTCCTTCGGCAACAATTTCGTTAGTACACCATAAATTATTTTCTTTATCAAAAGCCACAGCATTCACACGACACCCCCATGACTCTGTCAAACTACTATTCTCAGGATTATATTGAGCAATAGTTTTACCATCTTTAACCTTATATAACCCTTCCCAGAAACTTCCTACATAATAAATTTCGGGATCTTCAGGGTCAACAGCTAATTGATAAGTGTCGTATAAAATTTCTTTGCTTGGATTAGATCTATGTGAAGCGGTAAATTCTGTGGGAGCCACATCTTTTATATCTTCTTTATCAATAGAACTAATAAAAGATTTATTTCTATAAGTAAAATCATAATACATCGATTCACTCATATTAGAAACATAAATTTTCCCATTTTTATCGCTTGTAATAAAAACAGGATAATCTACATTTAAAGCTTGAGGTTTAAACTTATCATATAATACAGTTAAACCATTGTCTGAAACATCATAATTTGCTATACCATCTTTGTTGCCAACCCATAATTTATCAGGATCGTCCCAAATAGAAACAATTTGAGATGATAATTCGGCCGGTATAGATGAATGAGAAGTTTTTACACCATCGGAAGAAACTGAATTAACAGTATTATTTGATACAAAATACACTTCTTCTTTACCATTAATAAAATTAGAAGCCGTTTTTGTAACATCTACTGATGTTGAATTTATTTTATTTAAAGAGAAATCAATAGTATAAAGGTTTATATTTTTTGATGTCAATCTCACAAGCATTTTATTATCGCTTATACCTTGCATATCATCTAAATAATTACCTTTAGCTATATTTGTGTAGCTATCAAAAGTTTCAAATCTATCATCTTTATGTATATAATATAAAGCACGATTTTGATCTATAACTATATAATCGCCCACACATGCCACTAATGATATTTCTTTATCATATACACCCGAATATTTTACTTCGTGACGTGTTTCATCAAAAACTATAAGACCAAATTTTGTAGCCACATAGATACAATCACCTAAAAAAGCCACATCATTTATCTCAAGTGAATAGTTTAATGTTGAATTTTTTATATCAGGTAGATTTACAACAGTGCCATCATCATACAATAAATCGATATTACCCGAACTATAAGTTATCAATAGATAATTTTTTTCATTATTGTAATAAATATTATCTACCGTAATATCATTTAATTTATTTTTAAGAGTATAACTATAGGTTTCTTCTGTTTCTTTATCAAACGAAAATAGATTTGTACCTGATAGATAATATACTTTATTGTGCGACTGCTCCATCTTTTTTATATCGGAAAACATAGAATATACTTTCCAATTACCCACTGCTGTTTGAGCTACGGCAGTAGTAAATGAAACAAAGGCTATTAATATAAACAAAAGTCTTTTTATCATAATCATATATTTTCCAATTTATCAATCAACTTAGCAGTAGCGCGTCCGCGATGACTTATCTTATTTTTATCTTCGCTGCTCATTTGAGCAAATGTCAATTCACTCTCAAGGGGTCGGAATATAGGATCATAACCAAAACCACTATCACCGGCTCGTTCACAGGTTATAACACCCTCAACAATACCGTCCATTAAAGTGATTTCATCACCCATAATCAATGCAATTACTGTGCGAAAACGTGCATTACGATTTTCTTTACCATGCATATTTTTCAACAATAATTCCATATTGGCTTGTGAATCGTGATTTTCACCGGCATATCGTGCCGATTTCACACCCGGTTCACCTCCAAGCGTTTCCACTTCAAGACCTGTATCATCGGCAAAACAGTCGTAACCATAATGCTCTTTAATGTAACGGGCCTTGATTTCAGCATTACCTTCGAGAGTATCGGCGGTTTCGGGTATATCTTCGTTACAACCTATTTCTTTTAAACTCAATATTTCGAATTTGCCACCAATAATATCTCTAATCTCCTCTAATTTGTGGAGATTATTGGTGGCAAACACTATCTTTTTTGGGTTTGTCATACTTTTATCTTTAATATTTAAAGTAAAGTTATAACGAAAATAACACCTAAATTATTATCCTACAACAATATTGACAATCTTGCCGGGAACAACTATAATCTTGCGAATAGTTTTACCATCGAGCCATTTAGCAGCACCTTCGTGAGCCAAAGCAATCTTTTCAACCTCTTCGCGAGCTGTATCGGCTGCCACTTCGATATTGAAACGAGCTTTACCATTAAATGATACTGCATATGTCACTTTATCTTCTTTGAGATATTCTTCGTTGTAAGAAGGCCATTGAGCATCACAAATAGAGGTAGTGTTACCTATTTCATGCCACAATTCTTCGGTGATGTGAGGCGCAAATGGAGCCAACACAATGAGAACTTGACTCAACACTTCTTTATTAGCTGATTTCAATGAATTGAGTTCGTTTACACAAATCATAAACGCACTGATTGAAGTGTTGTATGAGAAATGTTCAATATCGAAAGTTACTTTCTTGATAAGTTTGTGTACGGCTTTTAATTCTTCGCGTGAAGGCTCACCTTCGGTAACTGCAAGTTTATCACCTTTATAGAACAATCCCCAAAGTTTTTTCAAGAAACGGTTCACACCATCAATACCATTAGTATCCCATGGTTTGCTTTGTTCGAGCGGACCAAGGAACATTTCATAAAGACGAAGAGTGTCGGCACCATAACGTTCTACAATGTCATCGGGGTTAACCACATTAAACATTGATTTCGACATTTTTTCTACGGCATAACCACACACATATTTATCATCTTCGAGCACAAATTGTGCATCATTGAATTCGGGACGCCAGTTGCGGAACTTTTCTATATCAAGTATATCATTGCTCACAATGTTTACATCTACGTGGATAGGTGTAACATCGTAATCTTTTTTCAAATTATAAGATACAAATGTATTAGTATCTTTTATACGATACACAAAGTTACTGCGACCTTGAATCATACCTTGATTTATGAGTTTCTTGAAAGGTTCTTGTTCGCACACTTCGCCCATATCATAAAGGAATTTATTCCAGAAACGGCTATAAATCAAGTGACCTGTAGCATGCTCAGTACCACCAATATAAAGGTCAACATTACGCCAATATTCATTAGCTTCTTTTGAAACCAACGCATCATTATTGCGAGGATCCATATAACGAAGGTAATATGCACTTGAACCTGCAAAACCTGGCATAGTGCAAAGTTCGATAGGATAACCTTCTTCGGTATTCCAGTTTTTAGCACGTCCCAATGGAGGTTCACCTGTTTCGGTAGGAAGATATTTATCTACTTCAGGTAGTAACAATGGAAGTTTACTTTCTTCCATCATTTGAGGCACACCATCTTTATAATATACAGGGAATGGCTCACCCCAATAGCGTTGACGGCTGAAAATAGCGTCGCGTAGACGATAATTTACTTTGATTTTACCAAGACCTTTTTCGCTGATAAATTTCTTAGTTGCCGCAATAGCATCTTTCACTTCAAGACCATTAAGATCGAGTTCGGCACCTTTTGAATTTATCATTTTACCGGCTTTGGCATCAAAACTTTCTTCGCTCACATCACAACCTTCAATCAATGTAATGATAGGAAGATTAAAATGACGAGCAAAAGCATAGTCACGACTATCGTGAGCAGGCACAGCCATAATAGCACCCGTACCATATCCGGCAAGTACATAATCACTCACCCACACAGGAATTTTTTCACCTGTCAATGGATTAATAGCATAAGAACCTGTAAACACACCTGTAACTTTCTTTTCAATCATGCGTTCACGTTCAGTTTTATGCTTGATACTATCAATATATTCTTTTACTTCGGCTTTTTTATCTTCAGTGGTTACCATATCTACATATGCACTTTCAGGAGCAAGCACCATGAAAGTAACACCAAAAATAGTATCGGCACGAGTTGTGAAAATTTCAAGCACTACATCACTATCAGCAATATTAAATTTCATCTCAGCACCTTCAGAACGACCAATCCAGTTACGTTGAGTTTCTTTCAACGAATCAGTCCAATCGATAGTGTCAAGACCATCAAGGAGTCGTTGAGAATAAGCCGATACACGAAGACACCATTGATACATCAATTTTTGTTCAACAGGATAACCTCCACGAATAGATACACCTTCGCTCACTTCGTCATTTGCAAGCACTGTACCCAATTTAGGACACCAGTTTACCATAGTGTTACCAAGATAAGCAATGCGATAGTTCATCAACACATCGCTCTTTTCTTTTTCGCTATATCCTGCCCAATCTTGAGCTGTAAATTCCATTTCTTTGCTACATGCAGCATTGATACCTTCGGTTCCTTGTTTTTCTAAATTGTCTATCAATTTTGAAATATCACAAGCTTTTTGAGCATCATTGTCATAGTAGCTGTTAAACATTTTAATAAATGCCCATTGTGTCCATTTGTAATACTCAGGGTCACATGTTTTTATTTCACGATCCCAGTCATAGCAGAAACCTATTTTATCGAGCTGACTGCGATAACGAGCAATATTTTGACGAGTAGTTACCTCGGGGTGTTGACCTGTTTGGATAGCATATTGCTCAGCAGGCAAACCATAAGCATCGTAACCCATTGGGTGTAACACATTGAAACCTTGAAGGCGTTTGAAACGTGAATAAATATCCGATGCTATATATCCAAGTGGGTGACCCACATGAAGTCCGGCTCCCGAAGGATAAGGAAACATGTCGAGCACATAGAATTTAGGACGATTGCTATCTATCTCAGTTTTATAAGTGTTGTTATCTTTCCAATATTGTTGCCAACGGCTTTCAATATCTTTGTGATTATATTCCATAATGAATGATATATTTGATTGATTTATTATTATTCAGTTTGTTTCTTTGCAAAATTAATTATATAGCTTCTATTTCTAAAATAAAGTTGTTTACGTTGAGTTTATCAATGATGTAAATAAAAATGTTTATAAACCTAATTTTTCAGAAATATCAAGCATTCGTTGAATAGGAATGCGAGCTTTTTCGGCTATTTCGCTATCTACCTCTATAACCGGTTGCTCATATTTGAGACAGTTATAAAGTTTTTCAAGTGTATTAAGTTTCATATAATTACAATCATTGCAAGCACAAGTGCTATCTTCGGGTGGTGCAGGAATAAATATTTTATCGCTGCATTTCTTCTTCATTTCATGAAGAATGCCACTCTCTGTTGCCACTATAAATTCTTTTGCATCGCTATTGATAGCATAATTCAACAAAGCTGCGGTTGATCCCACTTTGTCGGCAAGTATCACTATTGAATTTTTACATTCGGGGTGAACAAGCAATTTAGCTTGTGGATATTGCTTTTTCAATTCCACTATTTTTGCCACCGAGAATTGTTCATGCACATGGCAAGCACCATTCCACAATGTCATATTGCGACCGGTGATGCTGTTGATATAATTTCCAAGATTGCGATCAGGACCAAAGATGATCTTTTCATCTTCAGGGAAACTTTCTACAATCTGACGGGCATTTGATGATGTTACCAACACATCGGTCAACGCTTTCACTCCGGCCGATGTATTTACATAGCTGATCACAGTGTGACCGGGGTGCTCTTTAATGAATTTTTCAAATTCATTGGCAGGACAACTGTCGGCAAGCGAACAGCCGGCTTTTGTGTCGGGTACCAACACTTTCTTGTCGGGACATAGAATTTTGGCTGTTTCGCCCATAAAATGAACACCACAAAGCACTATGATAGGAGCTTCTATGCGAGCCGCTATTTGAGCCAATGCAAGACTATCGCCTATATAATCGGCCAAATCTTGTATTTCCCCTTTTTGATAATAGTGTGCCAATATCACAGCATTCTTTTCTTTTTTGAGTTTTAAAATCTCTTCTTTGAGATTAAGAGTGCTGTCAATGGGTGCATCTACATAACCTTTGTCGACATTCATCTTTTTTATTATTATATGTTTATTTTTAAAAAAATCTATTTAAAGAATAATAATATTGCTTGTAGATAGCAGAGATAACTTTTTGTTGATTTATTTGCTTTTTAACTTATAAATATAACATTGAGGTTTATCTTTCATTAATCAACAATTATAAATAGTGATATATAATGAATTAGCTACCTTATCAACAATATGTTTATAAACTGCAAAGTTAATAACTTTTCTCATCTTTACCCACTAATAAACGTCAAAAATCATGTAGAAAACACCTTTAAATCTATTTGATTACTTATTTGTGTCTTAAAAGAGGTTGTTTATACAATCTATTGACTGAGAATTGCAAATAAAGTTATTGATTTTTCTTTTTTAGTTGTGATATAGTATTTACACGTTATCAACACTCATTGTTGACAACGAATGTTGATAACCTTGTGAAGCAAATATATGTTTTTATGTATAGATTTGATACTATATTGAATAAGTGGTGTTTAATAATAAAACATTCCTCTTATATATATTGTTCATTTTAATTTATAAACACACTTTTCAATAGTTTATCAACATAATAAATTATTGAAAAATAATAATTTAATAATATTATAAACATTATGTAGATAAAAAATAAGCTACACTTAGTGCAGCTTATTTTTTGAATATTAGTGTTAGAATTTTCTTATTTTTTTTCTTCAGTATTTATATCGTCACTTGTTAATTTAAAACTAACAGGAATATTAAACTTATAGCGTACTATTTTACCATTTTGTTTTGCAGGTATGAATTTTTTAGTAATTTTTTTCACAACACGTACTGCTTCTTTATCTAATTCAGGGTGACGACCACGAACAACTTTAACATCAGAAATAGATCCATCTTTTTCAACAATGAAAGAAACTATCACACGTCCTTGAGCATTATCTTCTACTGCTAAATCAGGATATTGAATATTTTCATTAATAAATTGCAATAAAGCAGCGTCACCACCTGGATAGTCAGCTTTTTGTTCTACGGTAGAGAAAATTTTATTTTCATCATAATCATAATTTGTTTCTTTTCTTGGTTCCGGTTTAGGTGCAGGACGAGGTGGCATAACTGATTTTTCTTCTACATCAATTATATCAATATTTTGATCATCTACAATACTTATAATAGTAACATTATCTATATCTATTTCCACTTCAAAAATAAGCATTTCGTTAGGACCTATGCCTGCATATGGTTGACCTTTAACACCATAACCAAGATTACCTGGAATATAGAAGATAGCTTTACCACCTTTATTTAAAAGTTTAAGACCTTCGGCAAATCCGGGCACTACATCATTAACATAAAATTCTCTATATTCACCATTAGAATCATCAAATACTGTTCCATCAATAAGGTAACCTTTATAAGCAACATCTACATAATCATCGTCAGTAATTTTGCTACCATAACCTTTTTCAATAATCTTATATGAAAGCCCCGATTTAGTAGTTTTAATTTTTTTATCTTTTTTCTTAAGATTAGCAATAAATTCTTCACAGGCTTTTTTATTAGCAATAGCTTCGGGTGAATTTTCCAATTTATATAATTCTAATTTATCTATGGCATCTACTATGTAATATCTATAATATTGAATTATATCTTCATTAATATCTTTACTAAATAAAGAATTATAAAGTTCATTATAAAATAAATCACTATTAATATAAGCACCTAAATTTTCAAAATAATTTATTTCATTATAAGATTTAGAACCAACTAATAACCCATCAATGTAGTTATTATTATAAATATCGTTATCTAAAATGTGTTCAACACCATAAAAAATAGCTGTTTTAGTAAATTTATGACTTAAACTATCGGGAAGAGTTTCAAATCCGTTTGCTAAATTACCGCCAAAATTTTTAGCTATAGCAATAGAAATAGAGTCATAATCATAAACAATAGAATCATTATAAGAATTAGTTACGTTATTAATATAATTCTCATAATGTTTTAAATCATCGTCGTTTACACCAAAAATAAGAGCATATTTAAATTCCTCAGCAACAATTTTTTTGTCTATTTTATCTGGGTTATTTAAACCTTTAATAAAAGAAGCAATATTATTACCAATATTGAAACCAACTGAATACCCATCTTCATCTATATTTAAATTTTTAGTGTATTCTATACCTTTTATAATATCGCTTTTGTTATAAATTATTAGATGAAAAATCTTTTTATAATAATAACCAAGAAAGTTACCTAAAGCAATAGATAAAGAATCATTATCTACCACATTTTGTTGCGCCGCCACATTATTAGGAATAGAAATACCCACTAAAACAGCAACAACAAATAAAATTTTAAAGATTGATTTTTTCATAATTAATATAGTTTATTTTTGAAGTTTAAAATTAAGAGGAAGAGTAAACCAATAGCGTACATTTTTACCATTTTGCATTGCTGGTGTAAATGGTTTAGTAATTGATTTAACTAC
Organism: Muribaculaceae bacterium; assembly: GCA_017399915.1. Lineage (GTDB taxonomy): Bacteria > Bacteroidota > Bacteroidia > Bacteroidales > Muribaculaceae > RGIG4079. Next base: position 17,072 of record JAFQAS010000010.1, on the reverse strand, counting down.
TCTGGCAGCTTCCACATCTAAAAGAGGGTGTTTACCACGAGCAATTTTTATATAAGAAATAGATCCATCTTTTTCTACAACAAATTGAACTACTACACGACCTTCAATACCTCCTATTACTGCTGCTAAATTAGGATATTGAATATTTGCACTAAGAAATTGTGATAAACCAACGACACCACCGGGATATTCTGCTGGTCGTTCTACGGTAGTGAAAATTATATTTTCATCATAATCATAATCTGTTTCTTTTATTGATTCAGATTTTTCTTCCGGAACGGGAATTGGTGCTACCTCTTTAACTTCTCTAATATCATTATAATATTCATTAGAGTTAGTATTATTTATTTGTTCAGTATTAGATGTAGACTCTTTATCATCATATAATTTGAAATTAATAGGTATAGTGTACCAGCTTCTTACATTTTTACCATTTTGTTTAGCAGGATTAAAAATAGGAGGAACTAAATTTATCACTCTCAATGCTTCTTCATCTAACAATGGATGAACACTACTTTCTATTGAAGGATTACTTATACTTCCATCTTTTTCCACAACAAATTTAACAACTACTTCACCTTGAATATTTTGTTCTATAGCCATGGTAGGGTAAATAATGTGATAAGATAACCACTTTAATAAAGTTTCTTCACCACCGGGAAATTGAGCTGGCTGTTCTTCTGCAGTATAATAATCTTGCGCCGCCACATTTTGTGGAGTAGTAATACCCATTAAAATAGTAATAATAAATAAAAAATTAAAAATTGATTTTTTCATAAATAAAGGTATTTAGGGTTTTATATAGTGCAAAAGTAATATAAATGTGATATAAAAACTATAAAATACAGTTATTATTGATACTATCTATTATTTTGTTGATATCAAGGGTGCTTTCGTCGGTTTCAAAAAGTAGGCGATCAATCGGGATTATAGAGGCTGTTTCGGGGTTGAATTTTTCTCCGAGAGAAATATAAAATCCGTTATTGAGTAATTGTTGAGCGAGTTGAGGTTTGCCACGAAAACCATGGATTATCCAGGGCATTGACGGTTTTAATTGTTTTTTAATGGTGATTATTTCATTAAATGCTTTAACGCAGTGAATAATAAGAGGTTTCTTCACTTGTTCACTTAATGAAATGTGGAATTTGAAAATCTCTATTTGTTTTTCAATAGAAGCGCCTTTGAGAGCGTCAAGACCTGTTTCACCTATTGCCACTACTTGTGAATTAACGGAGAGTGCCTTGAGATTTTCAATAGTTATGGTGGTTACATTTGAGGTGTGCCAAGGGTGAATACCCACTGAGTGATATGCCCCATCAATTAATTGTTCGTGTGGGTAAATATTTATGATAGCGTCTTTACGCGATTTATCGTGGGTGTGTATGTCGATGCAAGGTAATATCATGGCACAGGATCATATCCGCTTCCACCCCATGGATTACATCGGCATATTCTTTTCACAGCCAACCATATTCCTTTTATAGGTCCATGTTTTTGAATAGCTTCCACTGCATAATGGCTACACGATGGAGTGAAACGACATGCCGGTGGAAACAATGGGGATATACATCGTTGATAAAAGCGAATAGGGAGAATGAGTATGTAACTAAATATTTTTTTCATCGATAGAAGCGATGTTATTTGCGTTTTCCGATATGTGTTTAAGAATTTTTCTCATCGCTTTTTCTATAACCTTATATGGTTGTAGATTGTTGGCAATATACACAAAAGCTACGTCGATTCTCGCTTCGTCGGGCAATGAATAGTTGTGATGATTTAGACGATAGGCTTCGCGCACACGTCGACGCAATGCCACACGATCCACAGCATGGCGCATACGTTTCTTCGGCACCGAGATAAGAAATTGCATAGGTTCATCACAGTAGCGACCATCGTTTTGTCGCCACACAGCCCTCAGTGGATAAGCGAGAGTGGCTTGAGATGATCCTCCCGGTTGAAACAACATGTTTATTGCGGTGTTGCTGCAAAGTTTTTCTTTCTTATATAGACGTAGTTTATAATTCACAATCAATAATTAAAAATTCATTTTTGTATTATTCTATCATAGAATATATGAATGAATAAAAAAAGTCTTGCAAGTTTAGCAAAATATCACGACACTTGCAAGACTCTTTATGAGATTTATCGAAATGTTTCTTATGATTCGGCCATTTCTTTTTTAAGATACATTTCCAATGCGGCAGTCATTGAAGGAGCTTTCACCGAAGGAGCTTCAATATCAAGACGGAATCCGGCATCGCGAACTGCCTTAGCGGTAGTGGCTCCAAAGCATCCTATTCTCACTTCGTCTTGCTTAAACTCGGGGAAGTTTTTCAACAAAGAGTCGATACCCGATGGGCTGAAGAACAATAACATGTCGTAGTCGAATTTTTCATCAGGACCAAAGTCGTTGCTCACGGTGCGATACATCACAGCTTTGGTGTAGTTGATGTTATTTTTGTCGAGAATGTTGAGATCTTCAGTTTTATGTACCGATGAGATGGCATATAGGAATTTTTCTTTATTGTGCTTCATGAGGAATGGCAACAAATCATCGAGTTTTCCAGTTTTGCCATGGAAAATTTTGCGTTTACGATATATGATATATTTTTGCAAGTAAAGAGCAATAGACTCAGTTGTGCAGAAATATTTCATTGTATCGGGAATTGAAATGCGCATTTCTTCGCAAAGACGGAAGAAGTGGTCGATAGCTGTGCGAGCTGTAAAAATAACGGCTGTGTAATCTGAAATAGATATTTTAGATTGACGAAATTCTTTAGCGGTTAATCCTTCTACTTTAATAAAAGGACGAAATTCAATTTCTACTCCGTATTTTTCCGCAATTTCAAAATAAGGTGATTTCTCAGAAGACGGTTTGGGCTGAGAAACTAATACTTTTTTTACTTTCACTCTCTTAACTATTTGAATTACTGTAAATTGGTTATGATTTTTTGCGCTAAATCATAGGCAAAAATCACAGGTATAATTTCCAGGGTGCAAAGGTACAAAATAAAATAGAATAATGAGTGAATTTTATTGTAAAAAATTCTAAATCCTTTGAAAATAAATGTCAATCTAGCAATAACATAGAGTATCATCGACAGTGTCACCATAGCATTTGTTGAGGTGGGATAAAAGATAGAAACCATGGTGGGAATTATCAATGTGAACCCTAAAAATATGTGTGAAGAGTTAAAGCCTTTAATCCATTGTGAGGAATTGATTTTATCGGTAAAAGTGTATCCAACGAGTGAATATATTGCTAATTGAAAAAGGTAATACAGCCCATATACACCCATCATGCAACACGTGGTGAGCATAATTTTGTCGGGATTAATGGGGATAATATTATTTATTTTGGCACTTATGAGTATACCGGCATATACACATAATTGGAATATAAGAATTGCAATCACATAATGCTCGTTGGTGGTGTGTTCGTTGAATGCGTTTGCACGTCGACGCACATTCCAAAGGTCTTGTCCGTAAATGGCGAGCAATCGTCGATAATGATTGAAGCTATATGAAACAAGAATAAATGTGATTGTGATAAGAAACATAATGCCGGAGTCGTGTCCGGGGTGGTTGATGCGAGCTACAGGATTGTTACCTGAGAGATAGGCAGGCGGAGCAACTGTGACAACTGTGTCTTTTTTAGCAGTAGTAGCAACCGAGTCAACTTTCACCAAAGAGCTATCTATAGCAAGAGAGTCGGCAGCAAAAATGCTGTCGGAATAATTATCAGCGATAGAATCGGTAGAAATTTCAGAAACATCTTCTTTTTTCTCTTTTGTTTCTTTCTTTTCAGCCTTTTCTTTCTTCTCCTTTTTCTCCTTCTCTTTCTTTTTCTTCTCCTCTTTTTTCTTTTTGTCGGCCTTCTCTTTCTCTTTCTTCTTTTTGTCTTCTTTTTTAGAGTCAGAGTCGCTTTTCGACTTCTTTTTTTCCGATTTTTTTGTTGCTTTCGGAGTGTTGCTTTCGGAGTCGGAAGAAGTTTCGGGAACAGTAATATATTCTAATTCTTCTTGCTTCATTAATATTTAGATGAAAGCGAAATTTTAACATTATCATTAAGAGCCAATTCAACCGCTTGAGATGGATTATAAGCAACTTCCCATATATTGTTATGGTCTTCTTTCATAAATCCGTCATCAATAGCTTTGTTGAGCATGGCAAGCAATGGATCAAAGTAGTTATTCACATTGAGAATGATTATTTTCCCATCATAAAGACCTAATTGTCGCCATGTAATAATTTCAAGCAATTCTTCAAGGGTGCCACACCCACCGGGCATAGCAATAACGGCTCTCGACATTCGTGCCATTGTTTCTTTGCGTGTGTGCATATCGGGAGTAACCTCCATGTGGCTTAAAAGAGGGTGATGCCACCCATTATCAACCATAAATTGTGGAATGATACCTATAGCCTCTCCATCTCTACTTAATGTGCCATCAATAACGGCACCCATTAATCCGGCACGCCCGGCACCACACACCATAGCATTGCCACTATCGGCTATCAACGAGCCTAATTCAAAGGCTGCATCGATATATGATTGGTCAATTTTAGAGCTCGACGCACAATAAACACATATGGCTTGCGAATGTTTCATGGTGCAAAGTTACTATATTTTATTTTACAAGACAATTAATTTTAGGAATCCGAGGTGCTAAATATTTAGAATAAAGGTAATAAAGACTTATAGGCACAACTACTCCAACGATTGAATATAATACCCAAAACAGGTCGTTGGCAGAGTTGTGATGAACCACCATGTGACAACCTATCTGACGGATATCCAATCCATAATAATATATCTTCAAGAGACTTACTAATTTGTAAGCACTAATGTGCCATACTAATATATATAGACTTTTATTGCCACAATAAGCTAAAAATTGAGATATTTTATTGGGTTTTAATTGGTCGATGTGATATGAAATATTATATACCATTATCCACCCCGCCAAGCCTGTTAGTGGAAGAGTGAAGGCATCAAAGGTTGAGGGTTTCACGTTCATACCACACCATTTTAAATATGATGCACCTATAACAATGGCAGCTCCTATAATAGCCCAAATGAGGTTGTGTCCTATCTTTGACTCATATTTGCGATACAAAACACCTAATCCAAAGAAGAATAATCCCATTGTATCGCGAAAACCACCTTGAGGCATTGATATGCGTATTTTTTCAATACACATTGCCGAACCCATCAATATAGCTAACAAGCATATGATTACAGGGATTAAAGTGGTGCGATTGTGGAGTATGCGAAATTTATTGAGTAGCTTATATAGTACTAAAAACATAATACTTGCCACCAATAATGCTCTGAAAAACCAAAACGCACCGGCAAGAAATTCGTCATAACCTTCCATTGATGTAACAATATATACCATTCGTTGCCAAAATTGATGCCAGGTATATGGGTGTGTAACGCCATTTTCCCAGTTTCCATACACCTCATTGAGAATGCCAACTTTAAACAAAAGATTATGAATGAGAAGGAAAAATAAACTATATTTTACGAAAGGAATATATAACCCTTTAAAGCGTTTTTTTATAAAATCACATGGATTATCGAGAGCCGATGTTTTAAAAAAATAGCCTGCTGCAATAAAGAATAACGGCATGTGGAAAAGGTATATCGACCGAGTGAGTATACCAGGCATTTCAGCATGTCCTATTACCATTAATATTATACCAAAACCTTTGGCTATATCAATTGCATTATTTCGTTTTTCGATATGTTGCATTGTAGTGATAATTAATAGTTCTTATTACGGGGGTGATATGTGAGAATTTCATCGCGAAGTCGCGAACGATCGATATGTATATAAATTTCGGTTGTGGCTATACTTTCGTGTCCGAGCATTTGCTGAATGGCACGAAGATTGGCACCGCCTTCGAGTAGATGTGTGGCAAAGGAGTGGCGAAGAGTGTGAGGGCTAATCTCTTTGCGAATACCGGCAAGAGCGGCAAGTTGTTTGATGATATAAAAAATCATTACACGTGTCAATCGGCGACCACGGCGATTGAGAAACAAAATGTTTTCTTCTCCAGCTTTAATGTCGAGATGTTGTCGGTCTTCGAGATATAATTTTATTTCGTGAATAGCGGTCTCTGATATAGGCACGATACGTTCTTTATTGCCTTTTCCTCTTATCACCACATATTCCTCTTCGATAAAAAGTTTGTTGATTTCAAGGTTCACAAGTTCGCTTACACGTAGTCCACAGCTATAAAGAGTTTCGATAATGGCACGATTTCGTTGCCCTTCGTTAGTTGAAAGGTCAATGCATGAAATCATATTGTCGATTTCGTCAATAGAGAGCACTTCGGGAAGTTTGCGTCCAATACGAGGAGATTCGAGAAGCAATGAGGGATTATGCTCTATATGGTTTTCGAGCTTGAGAAAACGGAAAAAAGATTTTATGCCCGAAATGATGCGAGCTTGCGACCGAGGAGATATGCCAAGGTCGTGTAGTTCGGCAATAAAATTATGAAGAGTGTCGAGAGTAACCTCTTTTAAAGAGAGATTATTGTCGTTGAGGTAGCTAATGAGTTTAGCCACATCATTGAGGTAGCTTTGACGAGTATTTTCGGTTAAACCGCGTTCAAGCAATAGATATGCCGAGTATTGCTTTAAAACCATAGAGAGAAATGCTGCAAAGGCAGGTGTTTGTGCCCTACTATAATACCTATTTTGTCGTTAGAGAAGCTCATACCATAGTTCATGGTCGATTTGATATCGTTCCATGTTTTATTTATGGTGTTACTATGGTTAATGTGGCACATAATTATGATGCCTTCTTTTTCTATGGCTTGTGATAGGTAGTTGATAATCGATTTACTGTCTTTATCAATGTGATTGATGATAATAAAAGGTTTGTCGATATCACTTAATGAAGTTTTGTATTTATCAATAGCATCATTCACATCATCGTATTTTGATATACGATCAGTAATGTCAGATGTTATTGTTTCATATATTTTGCGGTGATGCCCTGCACCATTGTAGGTGTAGAGGTGAGATGATGACGATACATTCAACAATGCTTTTGATGCAATGCCATGACTTGACCCTATTTGTAAAATTGAAGAAGGGTTGAAATAGCATGCAATGCGAAATATCATCTTGGCATATTTAAATGATATGAGGTTGCGACGTTCTTTTTCATTTGCAAGTCGTGAAGCTTCCCAGTGAGATGCATGTATCTCTTCGTAGGCATAATAAGGACTACGTTCGCGTAGCACTTTCAACACGAAGTTAAAGGCAAATGGCGAGTGAATGCCAAAGCCTTTACTTCGTTTATAACGTCGAAAAGCGGTGTAATATCGCTTAAATTTTATCATTAATTCGGGTTATGCCTTTGTTGTAGTTTTTTCTTCTTTTTCTGATTTCCCTTTTAATGCCAATAAAACAGCGGCTATCAAAGCAAGATAAATAAGAATAACAGCCACTGAAGCCACGGTAGTGGTGGTGTGGATTGATTGAGGATCGAAATACATTTCAATCTTATGGTCGCCGGCCGGTACATTTAGAGCGCGTAACACATAGTTTACACGAGCCATTTCTACCGGTTTGTCATCGATAGTAACGTTCCAACCCCATGGGAAATATATTTCGGAGAACACTGCTACCCCACCCTTTTGGCTTTTGGCATGATATGTCAAACGATTAGGAGCATAGGTGGTGAGGCTAATTGTATCACCTGCCGATTTGGGTGTTGCTGTGCCTATAATATCTTTGAACTTCACGTCGGCAACGGCAGTTGTAGCCGTATTGATAGTATCGAGGGCATTCATTTCGCCATCGGCGTTATTGGCATATATCACATTATCAACCCACCAAGCATTGCCAAGAGCGTGTTCGTTTTTAACGAGTTCGCCTTTGTGTCCTATTATATATTTTGCATTAAGCATATCGAGAATGCTATATTTCTGACGTAATTCTTTAGCCAATGCTTGTTGGTCGTCGGGGATATTAATAGAATCACTGCGCAATTCGGGCATGTAGCTATATTGTTGAACGGTAGAGAGTTGACGATTAATCAAGTCTTGATATCGAGTGAGCTTGGCCGCGTGGTATCCACCTATTGTTTTGTGATGATATGATGGTGCCGGGTGATTAAACATAGGAATGTTCATCACACGATAGTGACTTGTAGTGTCGGCAAGAATTTGTTCGTCAATAGGAGTTTTTGCAAATTGTTCGAATTCGGCACCCAATGGTTTGTCGTGGAAGCTATCATGGTTGAGATAACGTTTGCCCACAGTATAAAGGTCGCCAAGAACTAACACACAAATAATAGCTACTGATAAAGTTGCAGGTATTTTCTTTTTACTATATAATAAAATAGCACCCAATGTCAATGCAATAAACATAAAGCTACGCAATGCATCGCTCGATACCATAGCCGCTCTTACTTGTTCGGCTGCGATAAATATTTGAGGATATTGATCTTTGATGCTTGTTTCGGCATCGCCCACAAATGAGCCAAAGATGCTTGGTGAAATTATACCTAAGAAACAAATAAATAGTGTCACACCAAATGATGCGAATATAGCCACTTTATATTTTTTCCAAGGTTCTTTTTCCTCGAATAGTTGTTTCACGGCAAGCAATGCAAGCAATGGCATTGTGAATTGTGCTATCACAAGAATGCTTTCTACTGTGCGGAATTTGCTATACATGGGAATGTAGTCGATAAACAAGTCGGTAAACCACATAAAGTTGCGTCCCAAAGCAAGCAAAATTGATAATATTGTGAGTGTGATTAACATCCATTTAATAGGGCCTCGAACAATAATACAACCCAATAGAAATAGAGCGCAAATAATAGCTCCTACATACACAGGTCCACTTGTGCCTTCGGCTCCACCGAAATATTGTGGAAGTTGGCTGAGGTAATATCGTTCTTCACTCGAACAGTTTTTAGCCTCATCGGCTTCGGAAAGAGCTTGTTGTGAAGAACCACCTTTCACATCGGGAATGAGCAGAGTGAATGTTTCGGCTCCACCATAGCTATATTGAGTGATATAATCACGATTAAGCCCGTCGGTTTTATTTTCAGTAGATTTGGCATCTTCTTTAGCGGTCAACTCAGAGTGATTGCCACGCATTGTTTCCTTTGAATATTCATAGGTGTTGTAGAGGCTTGGCGAGTTTGCAGCTAAAGCGAGAACGGCAGCTACGGCAAGAGTGCCTGTAGCTATGCCCCATTGTTTGAGTTTCTTCTCTTTGATTGCAGTGATGAGGTAAGCCACTACAAACCCCACAATCACAAATGCAAAATAATAGGTCATTTGCACGTGGTTGGCCGATAGTTGCATCATGGCAAATAGTGCCGCAATAGCACCTCCAAGCAAATAGCGACCACGATAGCAAAGCACTATACCGGCTATTGTGGGCGGAATATATGCGAGGGTGATAAATTTCCATATGTGTCCGGCTCCGATAAGGATTATGAAGTAGGACGAGAATCCATAGGCAATAGCACCAATAAGAGCTTGCCACCATTTTAATCCAAATGCCAATAATAGAATAAAAAATCCCAACATCATCATCACCAAAAGATTGGCGGGAGCGGGAAGGAATGCTCCGTAAAGCGAGTTTATCCAATCAAAAAGTGAATTAGAAGAATATGAAGGCGAGATTTGGAACGTGGGCATTCCTGAAAAAACAGAGTTGGTCCACAAAGCCTTTTCGCCTGTAGCTTCTTCAAATGCTTTTGCTTCTTGCCCAATGGCAGCACCTTGCATCATGTCGTATTGTTGCAACACACGTCCTTGCACCACATCGGGGTGGAAATAAGCAAATGAGATAATTATCATTATTATCAAAGCCACAAAGCTACCCCACACTTGAGGGTGTTTGAATTTCTCGATGATAATGTCAATGAGATTTTTGTTTTTATTCAACATTGGTTATATGATTATTTAAGTTTGTCAAATTTAGATTATAGGAACTTTTCGCCATATTTCATTTTGGCGTCATTTACCATTTGTTTTATGCGTTGCTCCTCGCTTTTGGGGCAAATCAACAACACATCGCCTGCATCGGCAATGATATAATCTTTCAATCCATCGACCACGATAAGTTTTTCGCCTTCAACGGCAAAGATATTGCCGGTAGAGTTATAAGCAAGCACGTTGCAATTTTGTGCCACATTGTGGTCTTTGTTTTTAGGCGAATTGTCATAAAGAGCGCTCCAAGTGCCGAGGTCGTTCCACCCAAATGTTACGCATTCAACAAACACGTTTGACGATTTTTCCATAATGGCATAGTCGATAGAGATGCTCACACAAGCGGGGAATTGCTCTTCGATAAAATCTTTTTCTTTGGGAGTGCCAAACACGTCAGCTCCCAATTCGAATTGAGCAGCGATTTTTGATGCGTGTTGATGGAATGCATCTTTGATAGTTGAGGCTTTCCACAAGAAGATTCCTGAGTTCCAGAAAAATTCACCGGTGCTGAGGAATACTTTTGCCAATTCCAAATTAGGTTTTTCGGTAAAAGTCTTCACTTTGCGAATACCCTCTTCGGCTTCTTCGCCTATTTGTATATATCCGTAGCCGGTTTCGGGGCGCACGGGAGTGATGCCGAGTGTGAGCAAAGCATTGTTGTTTTCAACAAATTCAAAACCTTTAATGATACTTGCCTCAAATTCCTTTTCGCGAGTGATAAGGTGGTCGCTTGGGGTGACGATCATACTTGCTTCGGGGTCGCGAGCGGCAATGTGCCATGCTGCCCATGCAATACATGGAGCGGTGTTGCGACGTGCCGGTTCAAGCAATATTTGGTCATCTTGTAAGTCGGGTAATTGTTCTTTCACCAATGGAGCGTATTGGGCGTTGGTGACAATCAAAACATTCTCTTTAGGCACGATGGGAAGAATGCGGTCGTAGCTCATTTGCAACAAAGTGCGACCGGTGCCAAGAAAATCTATAAATTGTTTGGGGCGGTCGGTACGGCTATAAGGCCAAAAACGGCTACCGATACCTCCACACATTATCACGCAGTAACGATGATTATTTATCATAGCTTTATATGAGTTTTTAGGTTAAGAAACATTTTGTGTTATATCAATCTGCTAAGATAGTGATTAATGTTGATACCTACCAAATTTTTATTCATAAAATCGGTTTATGAATATTCTTTGAGTGATTTTTGCGAAATAACGTTTTATGTGTTATCTTTGCCGTAATAACCATTAATAAAACACAAAGAGATATGAGAACAAAATATAAAAGAGTGTTGCTAAAACTCAGTGGCGAATCGCTCATGGGCGAACAAGGCTATGGCATTGATACAAAGCGATTGGGTGAGTATGCGACACAAATCAAAGAAATAGCATCGCAAGGTGTGCAAGTGGCCATTGTGATTGGTGGCGGTAATATATTCCGTGGATTGTCGGGAGCATCTAAAGGCTTCGACCGAGTGAAAGGAGACCAAATGGGTATGCTTGCCACTGTAATCAATTCGCTTGCATTGAGTTCGGCACTTGAAGCGGTGGGACAACCTGCCAAAGTGTTCACAGCAGTGAATATGTTCCCTATTGGTGAACATTATAGCAAATGGAAAGCTATTGAAGCTCTCAATAATGGTGCGGTATCAATTGTGGCAGGTGGCACCGGTAATCCATTCTTCACCACCGATACCGGTTCGGCATTGCGAGGCATCGAAGTTGAAGCTGATGTGATGTTGAAAGGTACTCGCGTTGACGGCATCTACACTGCCGACCCTGAAAAAGATCCCACAGCGACAAAATTCACCGAAATTACATATGACGAGGTTTACACTCGCGGTTTGAAAGTGATGGACTTGACAGCAACTGCTTTGTGCAAAGAAAACAACCTCCCTATTGTGGTGTTTGATATGGATACTCCCGGAAATCTTGCGAAAGTGATTGCCGGCGAACCTATCGGTACACTCGTGTATTAATCAAAATCGATTATTAATTAAAAACTAAATATTATGGCTGAAGTAAAAGATTATTTGGTACCTGCTGAAGAAAAGATGGAATTGGCAGTGGATTACTTAGATGAAACGCTCGCACGCATTCGTGCAGGTAAAGCAAACGCTAAGATTCTCGAAGGTATTCGTGTGGAATACTATGGTAGCGCAGTGCCCATCTCAAATGTGGCTAATGTATCGGTTCCCGATGCTCGCACTATCGCAATCACTCCTTGGGAAAAACCAATGTTTAAAGAAATCGAAAAAGCGATTATCAACTCAGAACTCGGTATCACTCCCGAAAACAATGGTGAGGTAATTCGTCTTGCTATTCCCCCATTGACCGAAGATCGTCGTAAATCACTCGTAAAACAATGTAAAGGCGAAGCCGAAAACGCAAAAGTATCGGTTCGTAACGCACGCCGCGACGCTATCGAAGGTTTGAAGAAAGCGGTTAAAAACGGTATGCCCGAAGATATGCAAAAAGATGGTGAAGAAAAAGTGCAAAAACTTCATGACAAATTCATGAAACGCATCGACGACATCTTCGCCGCTAAAGAAAAAGAAATCCTCACAGTGTAATCTCGTCAACACTCTTAGGCTACACAATGATAGTAGCCTCAAAATATATAGCCCCGCCAATTGGCGAGGCTATTTTTTGTGATTGAGATAACCAATTACGATGTGTTAAATAAAATAATTACACCCTATAGGGTATAAATCTCTTGCTTGGTGGTGAAAATTATACCCAAAAGGGTATAATTTATGGAAAATATGACTTTATCTCAGTATGTTAAGGCAATGCGTAAGCAGTATAAATTTACACAAGTGGACTTGTCGGAGAAGTCGGGTGTGGGTTTACGTTTTGTTAGAGAATTGGAGCAAGGCAAAAAAACACTTCGAATGGACAAGGTAAATCAAATACTTAATTTGTTTGGAGGAGAAATAGGTGTAGTTCCAATGAAGAAAAAATGAAAATTAAATATAAAGCTATTATCAATGAGAGGTTGAAGAGGTTGTCTTCATGAAGAAGTAAAGGAAGAGGGCTCCGGCGAGGAAGAGGGGGATTGAGAAGCTGAGAATGATGCCGAAGATACCTAATGATGCGGGAATGGCGAGGAGATAGGTGGCCGGTACACCCACTATCACGTAGCACACAAGGGCTATCCATAGCATGGGCATCACGTTTGAGGTGCCGCGAAGGGCATTTGAGAAGTTGATTTGTGTGGCATCACCCAATTGATATAGCACAAGTGGGAAAATCAATGTTGAGGCGGTGGCAATCACCACGGCATCGTCGGTAAATATGGTCATCAAGTCGCGACCAAAAAAGATGAAGATAAATGATGAGATGGTGGCGAGAGTGAGCATAATGTGATAGCCGGCAAATGCCACTTGTCGCATACCTTTTTTGTCGTTGCGACCGGCTGCGTTGGCTACCAAGACCGACACGCTCGATCCCATACTATAATAGATGCAAAAACCGAGAGTGCCCACAATAACAATGATTTGATAGGCTGCCAATTCGATGGCGCCAAGCCAACCTGCCACTACGGCGGCGAAGGTGAACGATCCCGATTCGAGCGATAGTTGTAGCGCAATAGGGAGTGATGTGAGGGTGATATGTTTTTGTTTTTTATAGCTCACACTGCTGTTGAAAAATCCTTGACTATATTCGCGATATTTCTTTAGTCCAAAGAATATTGCAACGATGGCTATGGGGCAAATAATACGGGCAATGAGTGTGCTTATTCCGGCACCGTTGAGCCCCATTTCGGGAAAACCGAGGTTGCCGTAGATTAATAGCCAGTTGCCTATGATATTTGCGATGTTTGAAATGAGAATAATCCACATGGGCATTCGTGAATTTCCTATGGCATAGGACCATTGAGCAAACACGTTGAATAGTGAAGTGGGAATCAATCCAACGAGGAATAAAAGGAAGTATGGACGAATGAGAGGAAGGAGTTCTTCGGGTTGCCCCATTTTGTCGACATTGATGTAGAAAAGAAACATCACACAAGTGATGAGCAGAGAGAAAATGAGATTTAGCACTACCCCATTGCGGAGAATCTCCCCTATGGTGTTTTTGCGCCCTTGTGAGAACATTGCGCCAATCAAGGGGGTGAGTCCATAGGTAAAACCCATACATGCGAAATTTGCCGTGTAAAATAGGTTGTTGACGAATGAAGCCGAAGCGAGAGCCTCAGTGGAATAACGCCCTACCATAATAGTATCGGCAAATCCCACAACGATAGAGCCTAATTGCCCTATCAAAATGGGAATACCGAGGCTAATAATCGCCGAGTAGTTTTCTTTATATTTATCCCACGTTTTGCTCATATTCATTAAAAACCCGGCAAGAGAATCAAGCCGGGTTGTTTTATTGTTTCATATTGGTAATTATCGGCGATCGCCAAGGAATCTCAACAAGTATAAAAATAGGTTGATAAAGTCGAGATATAGGCTTAATGCTCCGATAGTAGCAAGGCGACCATCAGAAGCATCGGGCATTGAGAGTGCCATATTTTTGATTTTTTGAGTGTCCCAAGCTGTGAGACCAACGAAAATCAACACACCGGCACCCGAAATTATCCATTCGAGAGTAGAACTTGCAACGAAAATGTTAACCACCGCACAAATGATAAGACCAATAAGTGCCATTACCAAAATCGAACCGAATTTAGAAAGGTCGGTATTGGTGAAATAGCCATAAAGGCTCATAGCACCAAAAGTGGCAGCTGTGATAAAAAATGTGCTTGCAATAGATGTAGTTGTATAAATCAAGAATATAGGGGCAAGGCTCAATCCATTCACAATGGCAAAGAGGAAGAATAGAGCGGTTGCCATAGCAGAACTTATCTTATTGATAGCTGCTGAAATTGCAATAACGAGCAATACTTCAACACCCATCAACACCCATATTCCCCAAGGATAGTCAATTAACATTGATAGGAATGTTTCGCTACCGGCAGCCCACATTGATACGAATCCGGTCACGAGCAATGCAAGAAACATTTTCGTGTAGACTTGCTTCATAACAGCGCTCACTGTTTGAGCGATTGATTGTTCCGAACGATAAGCATATTGTTCGGGTTGATAATAGTTTTGTTCCATAATTTTAGATAAATATTAGATTATTATTAAAAGGATTTTACATTCTTTCGGGCACGTTGATGCCGAGGAGGCTCATGCCGTTTTTGATTACTTTAGAAGTACAATCCGAGAGAGTGAGACGCAATGAGCGTACAGCCTCGTTTTCTTCGCGAAGGATTGAGTAGTCGTGATAGAATTGGTTATATTCTTTCACGAGTTCATACACATAGTTGGCAATAAGAGCAGGGCTATAGTTGCGACCGGCCTCGTTAACCACAGCAGGGAAATCGGCAAGGCGTTGGATAAGAGCAATTTCTTTTTCATTAGGTTCAACTGCTGAGTAATCACCAATCACGAAGCCTGCATCGGCAGCCTTACGCATCACCGAGCGAATACGAGCGTGAGTGTATTGAATAAATGGTCCGGTATTACCATTGAAATCGATTGACTCTTTAGGATTGAATGTCATATTCTTGCGAGGGTCAACCTTCAAGAGGAAGTATTTCAATGCGCCAAGACCTACCATTTCGGTGATTGCTTCGGCCTCTTCGGCTGTGCAGTCATCGAGTTTGCCAAGTTCACGCGATACTTCGCGAGCGGTGTTGACCATTTCGTCCATAAGGTCGTCGGCATCAACCACTGTTCCTTCACGGCTCTTCATCTTACCTTCGGGAAGTTCAACCATACCATAAGAGAAGTGAACGAGGTCTTTACCCCATTTAAATCCGAGTTTGTCGAGAAGTAATGACAATACTTGGAAGTGGTAGTTTTGTTCATTACCCACCACATAAATCATCTTATCGATAGGATAATCTTGGTAACGAAGTTTGGCTGTACCGATATCTTGAGTCATATACACCGAAGTGCCATCGCTACGTAGGAGTAGTTTGTGGTCGAGACCATCGTTGGTCAAGTCGGCCCACACTGAGTTGTCCTCTTTGCGATACATAATGCCTTTTTCAAGACCTTCGAGCACTTTGTCTTTACCTTCGAGGTAAGTGTCGCTTTCGTAATAAATTTTGTCGAAGTCAACGCCCATACGCTTGTAGGTTTCGTCAAAACCGGCATACACCCATGAGTTCATCATTTCCCACAATGAACGAATTTCGGGGTCTTTTTGTTCCCAGCGACGGAGCATTTCGCGAGCCTCTTGCATCAATGGCGATGCTTTTTCGGCATCTTCTTGTGAAAGGTTTTGTGATTCCATCAACTCTTTCACTTCGGCTTTATAATGCTTGTCAAACAATACATAGAAATCACCGATGAGGTGGTCGCCTTTCTTACCGGCTTTTTCGGGGGTGAGACCTTCGCCCCACTTTTGCCATGCGAGCATTGATTTGCAAATGTGGATACCGCGGTCGTTCACAATATTTGTTTTCACTACTTTGTTACCACATGCCTTGAGAATTTCAGAAAGGCTGAATCCCAACAAATTGTTGCGCACGTGACCGAGGTGAAGAGGTTTGTTGGTGTTGGGCGAAGAATATTCCACCATCACTAATTGGCTATCGTCGGTCACAGGAGTGATACCATAATTTTCAGTTGCCACGATGTTGGCTATAATCGAATTCCAGAAAGTTGGTTCGATAACGATGTTGAGGAAGCCTTTAATCACATTGAAACGATTCACGGCAGGCTCGTTCTTCACCAACCACTCCCCTATCTCGGTTCCTACTGCTTCAGGCGCTTTGCGAGCAACCTTTACCCAAGGGAATACAACGATAGTGAGGTTTCCTTCAAACTCTTTTTTAGTTGTTTGAGGCACGATAGAAGATGCTTCCACATCAATGCCGTAAAGCTCTTTCACGGCATTAGCGACAGCTTGCGATATAATATTATCAATCGACATAATTATCCTAATTTAGTTATTATCGCCTACAAAGTTACATATAATTCGTTGAATTGAGAAATTTGGGGCAAAATAATTGGCAGACAGGGGTTTTGTTAAATTCTGATTTTTGGAGGAATGCCAGCAAAAACCAACGTAATGCCAAGTTGTTCCAAAGCTGAGTAACCT
>JAFQAS010000009.1 GCA_017399915.1 Muribaculaceae bacterium | reverse complement strand
TCCTTCAAGATGGCGTGAGGAGGCTGAGAAGAGAAAAGCGAACAAGGAATGGCTTCGCTACTCTCAAAATATTGCTATGCGTATGCTTGATAAAATGGAGGCTGATGGTATTACGCAAAAGCAATTAGCAGAGCGTATGGATTGCAGTCAGCAATACATTTCCAAAATTTTGAAAGGGAGTGAAAACCTTTCACTTGAAACATTGGCTAAAATTGAATGTGCCTTGGGGATTACTGTTATGCAACTTGATTTAGTAGATTAATTTTTGTCTTTTACGCATAGAGAATGTTACTGTACCTTCGTGGTAAAGTAACATTCTTTTTTTTATGGAAACAAAAACAATTAATCTCATTGTGCCTCGTGGGTGACACGAACTCAGAGATAATCAGTTGCTATATTTGATAAGTAAATGGGCTCTGATTGTTTATTTGCTGATAATCTTGAGAGAACGTTTCAATTTTTGTATTTTAGTTGGAGACAAAATAGAAGGGATATAGTTTTTCGGTTGAGTTATAATTATTACCTTTGCAGTGTAAAATTAAGAGATTTATGCGTAATATTATACTTTTTGATGCCGCAGAGGTGCGTGAGAATTTGTTGCCGATGACGTTTACTCGTCCGGTGCCCGATTTGAGAGTGGGGATACTTACTATTCGTGAGAAGTGGGAACGTGTGCTTGAAAGTGCTTATTCCTATCTTACGGTTGATTATCTTCAAGAAAAATATCCCACAATAGTTGCTGATGACAACATATTTGTGGCTGGGAATATATGCCCAACGGAGTCGCTTGTGACGGGTATCATGGCATTGAATCAAGGCGAGGCTTTGATGTCGCCAAAAGGTGAGTTGATGGCTTTCCGTGGCAGTATGGAGGACTTTAATTCACGTAACTTTGTTAAAGAGATTGTGTGTGACGAAGATTGCCTCTCGATTTCGATGCTATATGATATTTTTATGCAAAATCATCGTGGCATAGTTGAGGATTTTGCTTTGCTCACTCGTGGTCGCGCAAGTCAGCCATTGAGCGATACAAATACTATTATCGGTACGCCTATCGATACTAATGGCAACCCTATGATATTTATAGAGGAGGGAGCCGTGGTGGAAGGTGCTATGCTCAATGTGAAAAACGGACCTATCTATGTGGGGCGTGATGCCGAGGTGATGGAAGGCAGTTGTTTGCGAGGCCCCATTGCGTTGTGTGAGCATGCCGTGATAAATATGGGCGCGCGAGTGTATGGTGCCACAACCTTAGGTCCTTATTGCAAAGTGGGCGGAGAGGTGAATAATGTGGTGATGATGGGCTACTCCAACAAGGCTCACGACGGATTTCTTGGTAATGCCGTGATAGGAGAGTGGTGTAATATAGGAGGCGGCTCTACTGCTTCAAATCTCAAGAATGATTATACCGAGATTAAGTTGTGGAATTATCCTGCTCATCGCTTTTTGCACACAGGTTTGCAATTTTGTGGACTGATTATGGGTGATCATTCTAAATCGGGAATCAACTGTATGTTTAACACAGCAACGGTGCTTGGTGTGGGGGTAAATATACATGGAGCAGGTTTCCCTCGTAACTTCGTGGCTTCATTTAGTGAAGGTAGCGTAAGTGGTTTTACCGATGTGCCGTTGACAAAATTCTTTGACATCGCACGCCGAATGATGGCGCGTCGCGGAATGGAATTGACCGAGGTGGATATGCGCATATTCGAATCAATCCATGCCATTGCCGATAACTATAAATAAAATAGCACCCAAATGGGGTGCTATTTGCAGTCAAATCAATAACGAAAAGTATGAAAAAAAAGAACAAAAAGTAAGCGTTTAGTTGCGATGGCCGGTCATTTGTCCGAAAACGTCACCTGCAAGCCAAATAAATACACAAATCGCGAATAACATATATATAATAATTAAGGTTTAAAATTCTATTGCAAATATAGGACTGAGGTTGGGCAACACGTACTGCACACAAATATTAATAAAATAAAAAATCCCTCGATTTTTTTGTCGAGGGATTTTTTATTGAATGATATTTGAAAAATCAAGTTGTCGATTTGTTATCTGCGATTTTTCTTAGCTTTTGCTTGTTGTTTTTGTTGCTCGCGAAGCATAGCTTGTTGTTTGCGTTGAGCTTCTTCAAGACGAGCCATGAATCCTGTTTTTTTGCGAGGTTTCTTAGCGTTGGCAAGCATTTCGGCTCTCACTTTCTGTTCATCAATCATATGACGACAAGCATATGTTTGAATAATTGTAATCAAGAGAGAAAGGAAATAGTAGTAGCTCAAACCTGAAGCATAGTCGTTGAAGAAGAACAAGAACATCACAGGCATGAGATACATCATCCATTTCATACCGGGCATTGATGCGCCACCGGGTTGGTTTTGCATATTGATGCGAGTGTAGATGATGTTGGTGATAGTCATCAACAAGCAGAATAGACTCACATGGTTGCCAAAGTAGTTTGTGATGAATGGAATTTGTGCCGACCATGAAACAATCGCATCAGGAGCCGATAGGTCGGTCGCCCAAAGGAATGATTGTCCACGCAATTCAATGCATGAAGGGAAGAATGTGAACATTGCAATGAGGATAGGCATTTGCAACAACATGGGCAGACAGCCAGAGAACGGACTTGCACCGGCCTTGCTATAAAGCTCCATGGTTTTTTGTTGCTTAATCATTGCATCTTCCTTGTTAGGATATTTGTCGTTGATTTCTTTGATTTCGGGAGCCAATACTCTCATCTTCGCTTGCGACATATAGCTCTTATATGTGAATGGGAAGAGAATGAGCTTCACGAATATGGTCAACAACAATATGATAATACCGTAGTTAGAAATAAATCCGCCGAGGAAGTTGAATACCGGAATGATGAGATAGGTGTTAATCCAGCGGAATAAACCCCAACCAAGAGGAATCAAACGAGTTAACTCGAGGTCATCTTGAGTGGCCACTTTGTCATCATAGCTCGAAAGTAGAGGGTAGAGGTTAGGGGTGAAGATCATATCAAACGAAGCCGGATTGCTATTCTTTGTGCTATAGGCTATTATAGCATCTTTTACATCGAGCTCTTTAAGATATCCGGGTTGGTCTTTAATGTCTTTGGTTGACACCGAAGCACGTTTGATTGATGTTTTTGGCACCATCACGCTTGAGAAGAATTGATTTTTAAATGAAATCCATCTCAATTCTTGTTCAAGCTCTTCGCTTTGGTCGCCCGATTCGGTTAAGTAGTCGGGGCCTTCTCCTATATATTTGTAGTATATTGTGCTATTACGTTCTTCAAATGTTTTACCTTTTTCGTTGCGCGCCATTTTTTGGTGCCAAGTCATGGTCATATCGGCCATGTTTGGGGCAAATACATTTTCGATTTTATCTTGCACAATATCCATTTTCACGATATAGCTATCACCTTTGGCAAGGGTGTAACGAATACCCCACATTGCCCCACCATCGAGGTTAAGCTTCATCAAAATAGTGCTGTCGTTTTCTTGAACGGCATTGAAGTTGAGGTCGCTACTTTCGATGTAGTTGGCTCCGGCAGGGAGTGAGAATGAATAATAGTCGGTAGCTCCATTATAAGGCACTACATTGGCAGTGTCGCCTGAAACGTAGGTGTCGTATTTCTTTAGAGTTACCTTTGCGATTTTACCTCCTTTGGTAGATAAATCCACCTTCATTACATCGTTTTGAAGAGTGAGGGTGTCACTTTTGCCACTCATATATTTGGCAAAGTTGCCATAAGAGTTGAAACGATTGATTGAAGAGATGAGAGTATCAACAGCAGCTTTGGCCACTTGCTTAGGAAGTTCATCGGTTTTATTTGCAATGATTTTAGTGATGTCTACAGTTGTGTTGTTGACATTGATTGTTCCCGACACTTTAGAAGAGTCGCAACGAAGATCCATGCCGTTTGTTGCAAGAGTGTATGAACCATCTTTTTGAGCCTCACCGGCAGTCTTAACCATCGCTGTGAGCTTGTTGATTTGATCGCTTGATAACGAGTCAACCACAATGGCGCTTTCGGCTGTAGAGTTTGTTGTTTGGGCTGTTTCGTTCTGAGCTTTTTTTGCGGCAGCATTTTTTTCGGGGTCTTGATTTATATACATAAACCCGAAGATGACAGCTCCCATCAAAAGAAACCCAAGAAGATTGTTTTTGTCCATTAAATGAGATATAAAATGATTAATAATTAATTAGATTCTTATTTCTCCTCGCCATAAACGATTGCTGCTTTCACGAAGTCGACAATCAATGGGTTGGGGCTAAGAACGGTGCTTGAATACTCGGGGTGGAATTGAACACCGATATACCAACGTTTTTCAGGCATTTCGATAATTTCCACGAGCTTTGAATCGGGGTTGATACCCACGCATTGCATGCCGTTTTGTTCAAATTGTTCGAGATATTCGTTGTTGAATTCAAAGCGATGACGATGGCGTTCTTTGATTGTTTGAGTGCCGTAGATTTTTGAAACTTTAGAGTTGGCGCGCAAAGTGCAGTCGAAAGAACCAAGGCGAGTTGTGCCACCAAGAGTTGATACACTCTTTTGCTCGTCCATCAAGTCGATTACCTTGTGAGTAGTAGTTGGGTCGATTTCGGTGCTGTTTGCATCGGCGATACCAAGCACGTTGCGAGCAAATTCCACTGCCATACATTGCATACCCAAACAAATACCGAGAGTGGGGATATCGTTTTCACGACACCATTTCAATGCTATGTTTTTACCTTCCACACCACGTTGGCCTGAACCAGGAGCCACAATCACACCGTCCATATCTTTGAGCTTTTCTTCAACGTTGCTTTCGTTGATTTTTTCAGATTGGAAATAGCTCACATTGAGCTTGTGGTCATTGTAAGTAGCCGCTTGGAAGAGAGATTCTTTGATTGAGATATAAGCGTCGGGTAATTCAACATATTTCCCCACGATACCAATCTTCACTTCTTTTTCGGCCGAAGTCATTTTGTTGAGGAATTTCATCCAAGGAGCCATATCTGGTTCCCCTTTTACTTCAAGCCCGGTTAGTCGCATGATTATTTCATCAAGATGTTGCTCATGCATCTTTACAGGTACTTCGTAAATTGAAGGAACGTCAATAGATTGAACGACAGCTTCGGGAATTACGTTGCAGAATAATGCGATTTTGCGACGCACGTCGGTAGGTACATCTTTTTCGGTGCGAAGCACAAGCACATCGGGTTGTATACCCATTTCTTGGAGTTTCTTCACCGAGTGCTGAGTTGGCTTTGTTTTAAGCTCTTTTGCAGCAGCAACATAAGGAACGTATGCGAGGTGTACACACACGCAGTTGCGACCAAGTTCCCAACGCAGTTGACGCACACTTTCAATATATGGAAGTGACTCGATGTCGCCCACAGTGCCACCAATTTCGGTGATAACGAAGTCGAAATTGCCGGTATTACCGAGAGCTTTCATGCGACGTTTGATTTCGTCGGTGATATGAGGAACTACTTGCACGGTTTTGCCAAGATAATCGCCACGGCGTTCTTTTTCAATAACGTGTTTGTAGATGCGTCCTGTTGTGATGTTGTTTGCGCGAGTGGTATTTACATTAGTAAAACGCTCATAGTGACCTAAATCAAGGTCAGCCTCGTGCCCATCGATGGTAACGTAACACTCACCATGCTCGTAAGGATTAAGCGTTCCGGGGTTGATGTTGATGTATGGGTCAAATTTTTGAATAGTTACTCGATATCCACGAGCTTTCAAAAGATTTGCAATAGATGCGGAGATAATCCCTTTACCAAGAGATGAAACAACTCCACCAGTAACAAAGATAAATTTTGTTTCCATCGATTAATAAAATTTGAATTCTATATTAAAGTGCAAAAGTACAAATAAAATGCGATACGATGTATAAAAATGTGGCAAAAAATAGATAAAAAAATCCCTAAAATGTCGACAAAAAATTATATGTGCATAAAAATTCTTTTTTGGTTAAAAAAGATGAATAATTCAATCATTATGCTTGGTTGTTAATTACAGATATATATCTTTGTGATTGTTAAAACGGTTTAAGGTGTCAGCGAGAATTTAAGAACTCGATTCTTGATTTGACTTAACAAATGAGTTCGTGGAATTTATATGAAAAGAATTTCTACTTTTATTGCTGCAATCTGCTTGTGTGTATCTCCATTGTTGGCACAAGAGATATTTAATGCAAGCTTTCAAAACGAAGATGAATTCAAGGCATGGACTGTTGTCGATGGCAATGACGATGGTAAGACATGGCAATATGATTCATCAACATCACCTTCGGTGTTCTATAGTTATCACTCTACAAATTCAGCCAATGACTGGCTAATTTCACCTGCTATCACATCAACCCAATCGGGTACTATTGCAGTGTCATTTACTGTAAAAGGTAGTTCTTATGGCGAAAAATTGGAGGTGTTTAGTGGGAATGCCGCTACTGTTGATGCTATGACCTATCGCATTTGTGATACTTTGGCTCTTAATGATAGCGAAACAACTCATTTGTATTTGATGAGTGTTACTGCTAATGAACCTATCTACCTTGGTTTACACGCGTGTAGCGATCCCGACAAATGGCGTTTGTATCTAAGCAATGTGTCGGTTAAATTCACTACTAATCCAGTTGACTTGTCGGTTACAGAAATTTCAGCACCGGTGAGCGGTTTCGGTTTGTCGCAAGAAACTGTAACGGTGAAAGTGAAAAACGAGGGTAATACTGCCGTTGAATCTTTTGACTTGTCGTTTGCTATTGATGATAGCACTATCGCAACTGAGAAGATAAATCAAGCACTTGCAATTGGAGCGGAAATGGAATATACATTTACTGCAAAAGCCGACTTGTCGCAACCTCGCAAAAACTTCAACATCAAAGCATGGGTAACTCATGCCGACGATATCAACGCAAGCAATGACGCTACTTCAATAAGTGTGCTTCACAAGGCTCCTGCTTCAGTCCCTTATTTTATGGGCTTTGAGGCGTCGGAATATACCGATGGTATCACATTCTTCAATCTCAATGAAGATGATGGAACATGGGACATTTATACCGATCCATGGTGGTCGTTATCGCACACCGGTGACTATTGTCTTGCATATAACTATAATAGAGATAATAATGCCAATGACTGGACTATACTTGAACCTATTGCGATTGCCGAAGCCGGTTACTATGTGTTGAAATTCTGGTATTCGGGCGATGATACTCACCCCGAAAAATTGGGTGTGTATTATGGCAACGAATGTAATCCTTCAGCTATGAGCAACAAGATTGTGGAATATGCTCCATTTGCTCGCAGTGCTTATGAAGAATCAATCAATATCATCTATATCGACAAGCCTCAAACAATCTATATCGGTTTCTACGCATTTAGCGACAAGGACGAAAACTGGTTGTGTGTTGATGATGTGTCGTTTGAAAAAATTGAAAGCGATAATGTTGACCTCGCTGTTACCGAAATCACAAATCCGGGTGAATTCTACCACAAAGGGTCAAAGAAAACTGTTGAATATAAAGTGCGCAACTATGGTATCACAAACGTAGATGCTACTATCCGCGTTAAAGTCGATGATGAAGTGGTGAGCGAAACAAACACTACTATTTTGGCTCAAGAAATTTCATCACAATCACTTCCTGATGTGCTTGCTTCATTAAGCGAGGGTGAACATAAACTTGCTATTGAGGTTATTGCTGCCGATGATAAGGTGCAAGAAAACAATATTGATTCATTGAAATTCCGCGTGATGGGTACTCCTGCCCAAGCATGGGATTTTGAAGATGGAAAACTCCCTGAAGGATTTGTGTTCCGTGTCGAAGATGAAGGTACCGTAAATCCAAGTGCCGGTAGCGAATTTAATGAAGAAGGTTGGGGTATCTTCAAGATTCAAAAACATGAACAATTTGGCGAATACATGTTGGCTGGTACTTCATGGCTCGATGGTACAGATAAGGCCGACCGTTGGTGTGTATTGCCTCCATTCTGCCCAACAGAATCTTCTTACCTTGTGTGGGACGTGGCTTCTTTCAATCCCAATTAT
The DNA here is from genome assembly GCA_017399915.1 of Muribaculaceae bacterium. Lineage (GTDB taxonomy): Bacteria > Bacteroidota > Bacteroidia > Bacteroidales > Muribaculaceae > RGIG4079. The sequence goes on along the minus strand of JAFQAS010000009.1, from coordinate 30,818 downwards.
CTTGAAACTTATTCAGTGATGATTTCTTCAAATGGTGATGATTCTTGGTATTATTTCACCGAAGAAGAGTATCACCTCGAAAGCCCTGAATTCAAAACTCGTGGTCTTGATTTGAGTTCTTATGCTTCTGATACAATCTATATCGCATTCCGCCTTCGTTCAAAGAACTGCGAACACCTCATTCTCGATAATATCGAATTGTATGGTGGCGAACTCGACGGAGTAGATGCTGTTGAAGCTAACGACGTATTGGTAAAAATAAGTGCAAACGCTATTGAAGTAGTTGGCACTGAAGTGAAAGAGATCGCAATTTGTGATATGAATGGTCGCAATGTAGCGGCAGCCAATGCAAATATAATTTCAACTCAAGAGTTGGCAACCGGTGTTTACATTGTGCGTGTCACTACTGCCGACGGCATTATAACCAAAAAGATTGTTAAGAAATAGACAAAGATTTATTCCCTCATAGAAAAAGGCTGAATCGTTTCACCGGTTCAGCCTTTTCTGCTTTATATCGAGAATGTATAGCTTGAAAATTCAAATGTCATTTATTACTCAATAAGGCTTTTTGCGAGAAACCAAATGACGGGGATAAGTAGTGAAGGGAGCATGTTTAAAGTTTTGCAGTCTTTTAGTTTTAGTAACGATAATCCTGAAGCGACAATCATCAAGCCACCTACGATAAGAAGTTCGGCCATGAGAGCCTCGCTTATGGCCGTACTTGACACTTTTGCCACTAAATAAAACATTCCTTGCCAACAGAATAGCACAGGCGCTGCAAGTATCACCCATATGCCGTAGGTGCTGGCAAATACGGCCGATGTAACCAAATCGAGTGTTGCATTTGTGAATAAAAAAGTGTTGTCGCCTTTTAGTGCGCTTATCACCGGTCCGAGCATGGCAAGAGGACCGATACAATATAATAGAATGGCAGTTGATAAGCCATCGGCAAGATTGGTGTTCTTATTCTTGTTTTTCGAACGTTTGTTTATCAAGTTGGCAAAACGTCCGTCGAGATTTAGCGCGGTGCCAATAACACTACCTAATGCAATTGACACAATGAAAAGTACCGGATATTCGCTTTTGCCGAAGTTGCTAATCACAGCATTGAGCCCAATGCCAAGGCATGCCAATCCAAGCGCGGTATATAATGTCTCTTTATATTTCTCTTTTATACCTCTATTCATCACAGCACCCGCTATGCTGCCAACGATTATGGTACAGGTGTTTACGATTGTTCCTAACATTGTTGTACTAAATTTTGTGCTGCAAAGGTAGTAATTTTTTCAGAATGTAGAATTTGTGCTCAATTAAAATCGGAGAAGTGCAAAATGAAAAAGCCCCAAGCAGAGATGCTTAGGGCATTTGTTTGTTATCTTTTTAATTTTGCTCCTAATAAGTAATGCCCAAGATAATCGCTAGTTCTAATAACATTGCTAATTAATAGGCATAAAAATATGATGATAATTGATATTAAAGTCGCTAAAGTAAATTGAATTAACATCATATTAGTAGGCTCCAATAAGGGCTTTAAAAATTGAAGATTGGGTAATAAAAAATAGTGGATTAAATAAATATCAAGAGTTCTTCTCCCAATAAATAATAAGGCGCGATTGAAACAGGTATCTTTATTGAAAAAATCTTGGTAGTGATAAAATGTGATATAAATAACAAGTAACCCTGCATATCTTACAAGAATATCATGAACTCCTTTGAATGCTAACGGGAAGGAATTTTTAAAATCAAGATTGAAATATAATAAAAGACAAATAATATAAGTTATAATTGTTGCGCCCCTAAATAAATGATTATTAGTTATTTTTGTAAACTTGTGAAAGTGCTTTTTGCATAAAATCCCCAAAACGAAAAATTGAAAATATTTCGTTAAATTTTCCATACATAATACATCCCAAAGTCTACTTTCCTGCTTGAAAAACGCAACAATAATCACTCCTAAAATAGAAAGAGAGATTAATGTAATATCACATATTTTATGGGATGTATATTTGCTTATTATAGAAATGCTATAATATATAATAAACATTTCAAATAAAACAATTGTGAACCAATATCCACCGAATCCATATCTTGAAAATTCAATAAACGGATTTGTATTATGACATAAAATGAATGTAGATGCAAAAAATAAAGTAGGGATTATTTGGACTAAAAATTTATTTTTTAGGATAGTGCCAAAAAATTCAATGTTCCAAAAGGAAGTCGCTTTATAAGAAAAGATGCCAGCAATGAAGAAAAATAATGGCATGCGAAATGTAAGGAAAATGGAGCCAATTACACTATCATATCCCCCTATATCGAAAGATGTTAGCATAACATGCCCAAAGACTACTAAAAACATGGTAAAGCCTCTCAATGCATCAATATAATTAATTACGATTTGTAGATGTTGTGCTCATTATGCTGTGGATAAATTATTTTACGAGACTCATTCCGCGGTTGATGGCGTCTTCGTTCATTGGAATGAGGTGGTGATGACGCTCGGGGAGAGTCTTTTTCAAGCCTTTAATCACGCTCTCAATGGGGAGAAGATTTTTGATTTTAAGTAATGCGCCGAGCACTACCATGTTGTAGGCTTTGGCATTCTCCATTTCAAAAGTCGCTTCCATTGCATCGATGCGATAGATGTTGATATCGGTGCGTGTTGGGGCTTTGTGTATGCCGTAAGAGTCATAAATGAGAGTGCCTCCGGGCTTCACTTTGCTCTCAAATTTGTCGAGACTTTGTTGGTTGAGAATTACTGCTGTGTCGTAGGTGTCGAGCATGGGCGAACTGATTGCCGAGTCGCTGAGAATGACAGTTACGTTGGCAGTACCACCACGTTGTTCGGGTCCGTAAGAGGGCATCCAAGTTACTTCAAGATTATCCATGAGGGCGGCATAAGCGAGAATTTTGCCCATAGAGAGCACGCCTTGTCCACCGAATCCTGCTATGATTAATTCTTCTTTCATTTTACTGTATTTTTGATGTCCCCCAAGGGATATTTCTTAAACATATTTTCTTCCATCCAAGCGTTTGATTGCGCAGGAGTCATTTTCCAACCCGAGTTACATGTACTCACGATTTCCACCATTGATGTGCCGAGCCCGTTCATTGAGTTTTCGAATGCTTGGCGAATGGCTGCTTTGGCTTTGCGTACGGCTATAGGGGTGTGTACGGCTTGACGAGTTATGTAGCAAGTGCCGTCGAGTTGTGCTAATAGGGGCGCGATGGCGAGAGGGTGTCCGTTGAGATCAACGCGGCGTCCGTAGGGGGTTGTCGATGTTTTCATTCCCTCAAGGGTTGTGGGAGCCATTTGCCCACCGGTCATACCATAAATACCATTATTGATGAAGATGATGGCGATATTTTCGCCACGATTGGCAGCGTGGATTGTTTCGCAAGTGCCAATGGCGGCAAGGTCGCCGTCGCCTTGGTAGGTAAACACAAGGTTTTCGGGGTTGAGGCGTTTCACAGCAGTGGCGATAGCCGGAGCGCGACCATGAGCGGCTTCAATCCAGTCGATATCTACATAGTTATAAGCAAACACGGCGCAACCTACAGGAGCCACACCTATCGCTTTTTCTTCCATGCCCATTTCTTCGAGAACTTCGGCAACGAGTTTATGAACCACACCATGGCTACAACCGGGGCAATAGTGCATGTGGTTGTCTTTGAGCAAGCGAGGCTTGGCATAAACAAGATTTTCGGGCTTAATTATATCGTTGATATTCATAGTCGTGATTATTTTTTAGCGTCGGGGAAAAAGTTAAAGAACGCGTCGGAAATCTCACCCAAGTTGGGTACGATGCCGCCAAGACGTCCGAAGTGGTAGGTTGGCACACGGCATTGAGATGCAAGTTTCACATCTTCAATCATCTGTCCGGCATTGAGTTCGACTACCAACATGCCTTTCACGCGTTGTGACACACGATTAATAGCTTCGGTGGGGAATGGCCATAGAGTTATGGGGCGCACGAGTCCCACTTTGATGCCTTGCTCACGCATATCGTCGATTACCTTTTGGCAAATACGAGCCATTGAGCCAAATGCGACGAAAAGATATTCAGCATCTTCGGTAAGATATTCTTCACATCGTTGCTCATTTTGTTCGATAAGGCGATATGTGCGTTGGAAACGGTTGTTGTTTTCTTCCATCACAGCAGTGTCGAGCTCGAGTGAAGTGATGATATTTTGCTTGCGTGATGCAGGTTTACCGGTAATAGCCCAAGGACATTGCTCGGCGATTTGTTCTTTAGTGCGACGAGGACGAGCCGGTGGAAGTACTACTTTCTCCATCATTTGTCCTACAATACCATCGGCAAGAATCATCGCCGGAGTGCGATATTTAAATGCGAGATCAAAACCGAGATAAACAAAGTCGGCCATTTCTTGCACAGTCTTTGGCGCAAGCACGATGAGGTGATAATCGCCGTGGCCACCGCCTTTGGTCGCTTGGAAATAGTCGGCTTGAGAAGGGTGGATAGTACCAAGTCCCGGTCCTCCACGCATCACATTTACCACCAATGCTGGCAATTCTGATGCGGCAATAAACGAGATTCCTTCTTGCTTGAGGCTCACACCGGGGCTTGATGACGATGTCATCACAGCCTTGCCACATGAGGCACCGCCATAAACCATATTGATGGCAGCGACTTCGCTTTCGGCTTGAAGCACTACCATGCCGGTAGTTTCCCAAGGCATTTCGGCTTCGAGAGTTTCAAGAATTTCAGATTGGGGGGTAATGGGGTAACCGAAATATCCATCGGCACCATATCTGATAGCGGCAAGAGCAATCGCTTCGTTGCCTTTTAATAATTTTACTTCTTCATTCATGAGATAAAATGCTAAATGATGAATGTAATTAATCGGGAACTTTCACACGATAAACTTCGATACAGCCGTCGGGGCACACAGTGGCGCAAGCCGCACAGCCGATGCAGTCGTCGGGATTTTTCATAAATGCGAAGTGGTATCCGCGATTGTTAACTTCTTTGGGTTGAAGCAATAACACATCTTTTGGACAGGCTACGACACATAAGTCGCATCCTTTGCAACGTTCTTGATTAATGGTTACTGCACCTAAAATTTTAGCCATATTTGATAAAAATCTTAGTTATATTTATTTTTATAGTGCAAAAATAGTGAAAGTTTTTGATAACACCAATGTTTTTCACAACCTTAACCTATGGCACACTTTGACCGAAAATGTGCGATGAGGTTTGAAATCTCTATAAAATGTTGTATATTTGTGGCTAATATGATTTCGATAATTATACCTGTATATAATCTTGAATCATTGCTTCAACGCAGTGTGGATAGTGTGAAGGCCCAAACTATAACAGATTGGGAGCTTATAATGGTGAATGATGGTTCGAGCGATAGCTCGGGGAAGTTGTGTGATGCAATAGCTCATACCGATGAGCGCATTCACGTGTTGCATGGCAAAAATGCCGGGGCCGGAGCCGCTCGCAAATTAGGTGTAGCCAAAGCCAAAGGCGAGTGGGTGATGATGCTCGATGGTGATGATGTGTTGCCACCCGATGCGTTAGAGCAATTTCTGACTCGAGTGTCGGATGATGTGGATATCATTGTAGGGTCGGCTAGACGTTGTACCGATGAAGGTTATTATCCCCATCTTATGGAACAATCGCGTACAATGACAGGTAAAGAGTATATAAAAGCATTACTTAATTATGAAACAAGTGTGGGGCCTGTGGCAAAACTTATGCGTCGCTCTTTGTTTCTTGATGGTAAATGGATCCCACATCGCCGGATAATACATTTCGAAGATTTGTTGATGCTTGTGTCAATTGCAGGCGAAGCCCGAAAGGTTGTAATTGATAATTCATTACATGTTTATGATGTGATATTCCGATCAGATGGACTGAGTCATAAGATGACTATGACCTTTGAAGGTTGGTATAGATTGTTTAACGGGATATCACGCTTTGCCGATGAAGAAACGGCATTGTTGTTCAAATTACATAGACTTTATGATGGGTGTATTGCTCAAGGAGTGGAATTTGATTCTTCAAACCCCGAAATACAATGTATCATAAAAGATGCACGTAGATATAAATTACGTGGTCACGACAAGCTTATTTACTATATGTTGCATAGCAAACGCTTGCGTCGTTATGTGGCTAAGCGACATAAAGATGTTCAGCAAGTATCGGGAGCTATAAAGGTGAGTGTCGTGATGTCGGCGTATAACGAAGCGAAAAGTATTGAGAAAGCAATGCGCTCGGTGTTGCAACAAACTTTTAGGGAAATAGAACTGATTGTAGTCGACGATGGTTCTACAGATGACACATTGGCAGTGATACGCACAATTGCCGCGGTTGATGGGCGTGTAAAGGTTGTGTGCCATAATGATAATTTGGGATTGAGCGCATCTCGTCGCACCGGATGGAAGCTCGCGATAGGAGATTATGTGCAATTTATGGACGGAAGCGATACGCTAAATCCGATGGCAATCGAACACATGTATGAGCGAGCCAAGATGACAGGCGCAGAGATAATCGTAATGGGTTCACAGCGTGAAAGTCGCTTCTTAGGGATTAAAATACCGTTTTTTGTTCCATCAAAAGTGTTTAAAGAAGAGAAAACTATTACAACAACCGAATTGTTGCCCACAATACTTGGCCGACATGGTTTCTCTCATCGTTTGGTAGATAAGTTGTTCCTTCGCGAAGCGTTGGAAAGGGTAAATCCGTTGTCGGAGTCAAATTTCTATGGCGAAGATTTCTTGACCACTATACGCATGTTTAAGCATAAATTTGAAGTTTCATATACCGATTATTTAGGCTACAATTGGAAGATGGGAGGTCAATCCACATCAATGTCGAAAGAAGAACAATGGGCAAATGATAAGTTTTTGTATGAAACGAGTGTGGAATTGCTTAAAGAACTATCTATAGACAAAACGGAAAATAGGCAGGCAATGGCAAAAGGCTTGGCCGATTGTTTTATAAATTCTATAGCTCACACGATAGCCAACCCATTCTTAACTAAAGAAAAACGTTCGAAATGGGTTGATGAGGTATTACACGATCAAGTGTGGAAAAATGTTTCCCCGTTGTTGGTGGAAGAGGCTTATCGACCATTAAAAGATAAAAATGTTGATGCCCTTATTGGAATTGCAACTGAAAAATTTAAATCATCACAGTTGTTTTATTGCTTGATGCAAGTTTATAAGTTTTTGTAATTGCTAAAACTTAGATTTATAAATCTAACTACATAAAAAATAATACCGCGAGAAATCGCGGTATTATTTTTTATTATGAGTTAAATTGTCGATTACTTGCGTCGACGCACTGAGCGCACGGCGTTGTTGCTATTTGTTTTGGGTTTGCTTTCTTTTACTTTAGATTCTCGTTTCACCGGTTTCTTTGAACGAGATGAGCGAGAAGATGATTTCTTTTCTTCTTTTTTCTCTGTTGCAACTTTTTCGGTTGATTTAGTTGCGGTAGAGTCATTCTCTCCAATGTTGTCGGTAGAGTCTTTTGCCGCTTCGGCCGCTTCGCGTTTGGCGATTATTTCCTCGCGGTCGGGCACCCACAATTTTTTGTCGAAGTTTTCAAGACGGGCTTGAATGCTGTCTTGTGCGCGTTTGCGATCATTCTCATCGGGATAAAGTTGCATCATCGACTTGTTTTGAATGTTGCGAGTTTTATAGATGTCGCCTTTATACATTGTGAGAAGGAAGTAGTCATCGTAGGTGTATTTAGGGATAATGTTGTCGTCATCAATAAAAATGTATTGTTGAGTCAACCAAGGGCGAATGTCTTGGAGTTTCACCCAGAACATAGGATATTTGATAGCTTCACCACCGAAGTCGCCTGCACGATGGAGCACCGGACAGATTGCTTCAACGCGGGTCTTCATTTCGTTGGTGCGAGAGTCGAACTCCCATCGTTCGATGATATAATATGATAGCACCTCGTTGGCAGGCACATCACTGTCATCAATAACGAATTTAGGATTCTTTTCGGTTGAACCTTTGCCTTCTTCATATAGCACATGGAAACGATCAAGCATGTCGCGCACATTGATGCGATATTGATCGGTGAAAATCTCACGGCCATCGAGATAGTCATATGCGGTGATTTGATTGTTGATAATCAATCGCATAATAATGCGGAAGAGATTCTCTTGGTCTTGAGTTTTTTCTTCGGGGAAGAAGATTGGCGCATTATTAACTGTTTCGGCATCGAGTTGACGATATATCACTCTCATCCACATCAAATCAGCGTCGCTCACCGGTTCTTCTTCAAAGAACGATTGCATACGTTGAGTTACCCCGCCGTTTTCTTGTTTATTGCGATTGCGGTCTTCTCCGGAGCGTTTGCGCACTACTGATTGTGCGTTGGCATCAATAGATGCAAGGCAAATCAATGCTAATGCGATAGATAGATATTTTTTGAATATTTTCATAAGTGAGCTATATTATGATTCAAAAAAGCGTTTACAATATAATTAATTTACGATAACTTCAATAGGTGAGAGGTCGCGTGTGATGCCATCGGGACCTTTGGCCTTGATTCGTGAGATATAGAATCGTTTCCCTCGTGAGAGGCTCTTCATTTGTGCCTTCTGACGCTCAGAGAAATTGCTTCCATTTGAAATTTCGGGCATAGCATTTCCCATTTGGTCGAAGAATACAGTTTCAAAACTTAATACGGTGAATTGTATATCGAGTAAGCCGTCATCAATTGCAGCACCAACGCCCGGAGCTTTCAATAGAGAGCCTTTTGCCAATGGCTTGCCTCCAAGATATTTGTCGTGACCAAACGCAATGTAAGGAGTAGGGTCGGGCAACTTGCGCACACGGAATGATGTGGTGTTGACAGTTTGGCTATTGCCGTTGACGGTTGCTGTGACAGTGATAACCGCTTCTGAACCTACCGTAGTGGGTTTTGCAATCCATATATCGCCATTTCGAGTGAGCGACCCATTGGTCATTGTTGCATTAATTTGCGACATAGGCATGCCTGGCACAGAGATGCTGATAGGGTTGTCGATTCCGGCATAAAGTACATTCATCATTGTGGCTGAAACGGTAGCTGCCGGCTCGATTACGGTATAAGATGATTTGAATTCGAGACGTTCGGTTCCACCATCGGTGCGAGGCACGTTGATGTAGCCTGAATAGTCAAATACACCAGTAGAGTTACAGCTAAACTCATAAATGCCATCTTTTAGTTGTCGTCCTCCTACATAAACTATTGGGTTGAGAGTGGGGTCAATCGTTGCAGCTACGATTTTAGCAGAATATTTGCCCCCTTTCATTACAATTCGTGATTCGGGCACTACAAATGCACTCACTTCGTTAATTTCAAATGTGCTGTTTGAGATTCTTTCGTTAATTTCAACTTGATTATTGGTGCAGGCAACAAGGTAGGCCAAAGCCTCTCCTTCGGCATATTTTATGTCGTTTTGGAGTTTTGCCAACATTGTGATGGATGCAATAACCGGTTGATGGTCAAATTTTGACACTTCCCACGATTGAGACACTCCATTGCGCATGACAGGGTCGGTAGATAAAACATTGACAATGTTAGTGCGTTTTACCGAGTCGGTGACAGTTTTCGACATGTATGCTCGATAAGCCTCAACTTTCTTGCGAAGGAGTTCGCCTCGGTTGGTAGTGGGAGAAAGCATTACTGCAGCGGCGGCTTCGAGGTTGTCGCGACCTTGGATATTGGTGACATCTCCATCGGGGCCATCGGCTTGTACCACAATAAGGTGCTTGATAGAGTCGATATATTGATATAATTCAGAAGACGCTTTGCGCACCTCTTCGGCTTTTTCATACCATTTGGCACCTCTTTCGGGGTCTTCTTCGGCATAATCTTTTAGAGCCTTGAAAATGGCGAAGTTTCGTTGCTCTACATATTTATTTGAGCGATTTATCCCTTCCTCCACTTGCGAGAACGCATCGAGCACGTCGCTCGAAACATTAAGCGCCAACATCGCCGTGAGGACGATATACATCAAGTTTATCATCTTCTGACGTGGGGAAAGTCGTGTTGCATTTTCTGCCATCTAAATGAATGTTTATTCTGATTGTTTTATAAACAGTTGCAATTAATTATTTATTGTCGTCTTCGGGTTGATTAGGCATGCCTGGAATATCACCGCCCATCATAGGTCGATACATATTTATAGTCATTGCCGTAATCATTTTTTCGTAAACCGAATTGAGTTGCTTCATGTAGCGAGCCATCTTTTCGGTTTCTTCGCAGTATTGAGCGCTTTGTTGAGAGCTCTTTTCATACATGTCGCGAATATCTTTTATGCCACGATTTACACGGTCGATAGAATCAAGTTGTGAAGAAACACTCTTCAACTGAATTTCGTAGATAGTGTTCAAGCCACCGATGTTGCGATTGAGGTCTTGCATTTGTTCAACGTATCCGGTTGAGCTTTGAGTGATGTTTTCAGAATTTTCGGTGATTGCTTGATAAGATTTAAGCAACACATCTGAAACATTGTTGAGCGCTTGAGTTGTTTCTTTTAAACGAGTCATCTCTTCGCTGATAGCCGACATTTGTTCAAGATATTGCTGAGTGGCGGTTGTGAGGTCGGCCATTTTTGCGAGTTGCTCTGAAGCGGCCGCCATGCGAGCGATGCTGTCGGTCAACGAACGGGTGTCGTTTTCAGAGAGAGGTAGGTTTGAAGGAAGGATGTTTTGTTGTTTAGCAGATGATGTTTTCACCTGTTGATCATCGTCAGGGAATATAATATTGCCATCGTCGTCGTATTGAACAACATAATCCTCCTCGTCGTTGGCGGTTTTGCTTTGACCATTATTTATTACTACGTCATTGGCAAAGTCGGGACGGTCATTTTCATCACCTGAATCGAGTACAGGGAACACTTCTTCCCACTTGTATTCACGAGGTGGGCGGTCGAATGCAGTCAATACGAACATCACGACCTCAGTACCCATACCGATAGTCAACAATAAGTTACCATAAGGCATATGTAGTAGCTTAAACAATGCACCAAGGATAACGATTGCCGCACCGATACTATATGCGAAGTTGAATAAGCGTTGTCCCCCTTCCCAAGAGAGGAATTTTTCGATGCTATTTTTGGATTTATTTTTCTTTCCCATTTTATATGTTGTGAGTGAGAGTGTTTGATATAAATAATATTGGCATTAGCGTTTAGTTTGTTTTTGACCGCGGGCAAAACCTATTTGGCTACGTACACAACGGAACCCGATATATGAGCGTTGTTCATTTTGGTATTCCCACATGCGGATATCACTTCTGATATTGTGGGCTACATCTTTCCAAGAACCACCACGCACGATTTTGCGTTTCATGCGATAAGGATCCTCTTTTGCCGCATCGTAACGATATTCGGGGTTGAGGTCGTTGGTGATTTTACCCACGCTCTCAGTGTAAGCGGTTGAAGTCCATTCACTCACATTACCGGCCATGTCGTAAAGGCCAAAGTCGTTGGGTGAATAGGTGCCTACTTGAGAGGTGATTAATTGGCCATCTTTCACATAGTTGCCTTTTTGAGGCTTGAAGTTGGCATAGAAACATCCTTTGTCTTCGGTGAGAGGAAGTTCTCCGTCCCAAGGATACATATTCTCATCTACACCTGCACGAGCTGCATATTCCCATTCAGCATCGGTGGGAAGACGATAAGGCTCAACATATACACCTTCTTTGCCGAGTGAACGGCGAAGATAGTCGGTGCGCCAGTTGGCAAATGCGTTGGCTTGTTCCCAGCTAACACCCACTACCGGATAGTTGCTATAGCCCCCATGAGCGAAATACATGCGCACATAAGGCTCGTTATAAGCATTGTCAAAGTCATTAATCCATGCAGTAGTGTCGGGATAAATGTTTACGATATAAGTGTTGAGGAAGTCGTAATCTCCGGTGAGGCCACGAGTGACTGTTTCGCGAACGATTGTTCCTTCGTCGTTGATATAAGCTGTGTCTTTAGAGATGATAGGCACATCAGTAGGAATGGGCTTATCGGTATTGTATTCGCGACGAGCAGGGTCTAAACGATGTTTGCGTTTAGCTGCTTGAGTGTGATTATATATCTCATAGCGATAGTTCATCTGAGTGGGATCGAGCTCCTTAACTCCTGTGATGGGGTTGGTGCGATACACACTCTCGATGGCGCGTGCTTCATCTTCGCTTGGGTTGCGCCAAGGAATTGGTTTGTTCCAGTTGAGATATGGTTTGATAGGGTTGCCCTCTTTATCTTCTTCGATTTTATATTCTTCGTTGCCACCGAAAGAAGGGTCGGCAAGACGTTCACGAATGATAGAGTCGCGCACCCAAAATACAAATTGCTTGTATTTTGCATTTGTTATCTCTGTTTCGTCCATCCAGAATGCGTCGATTGAAACACCGCGTGGATCGGCTTTAATATTCCATACACTGTCGTTTTTTTGAGGCCCTAATTCCATTGAACCACGATCAACCAACACCATTCCATAAGGAGTTGGCTCGGCCCAAGATGTGCCACCTACGCCGGTGACTTCACCACCTGCCGAACTTTGGCCGCCCGCAAAACATGAGCTTACGAGCAAAGCGACAACGAGAGGTAATAGATAAATCGAAATTTTTTTCATAATATAATTACATTATGCGAATACTCTTATGTTTATTTTTGTTCTTTTCTGAAAAATCGAGTTTTAGTTTATATCCTAATATAATTTCGTGGCTACCACTACTTTCCTTAGCTATATCGCTCATGGGGAAATCATAGCTATATCCGAGATAAAAGTTTTTATACTCGGCGCCCACCATTGCCATTATAGCATCGTCGTAGCGATAACCCACACCTGCCGAGAGGAACTTGTTGTATCTCACTCGACCGGTGATTTCTCCGGTTGTGAAGGTGAAATCACTCTTAACCAACACAGAGGGTATCACTTCAAATAACGTATTTTTTATCGGAATATTGCTACCCGCCATAAAATAGAGTGTTCTTCCGGCTTGAAATTCGTAGTTTTTTTCATTTCCGCCTTCGCCACTTTCTGAATTTAGAGTGATTGTAGGGGAGTTGACATGTGTGCAAGATACACCTGCCCAAAATAGTTTGTGATTATAAAACACACCCACGCCAAGGTCGAGGGCATTACCACCTATGTCGGTTGTGGGGATAGCATCGTCGGCACTTTCGTGATAGTCATCGTTGTCGGGAATAAATACCTCACTCCCTTTGAATGATTCGTTGAGCAATCCCACTTGTACTCCGGCAGTAAATTCACCTTTTAGGAGCTTGAATTTATAGCCTAATTGCACTCCGATGTTGAGGTTTTTGTATAACCCAAGGCTTTCTTGTTGCATCACAGCACCCACACCAAATCGTTTGTTGAGGAATTTGAAAGGCATATCGGCAGCCACGACAAATGATTGTGGAGCATTTTCGATGCCTACCCATTGCATGCGTGTGCCTCCTCTGAGTTTTACAAAGTCGGTAGTACCCACGGCTGCCGGATTATAATAGTTTGGCACCTCAAAGTATTGAGTGTGTTGCGCATCAACTTGGGCCATAGCATGAAACGACACAATGGCCATGACCACTGCCACAAGAAGGTGTTTTATATTATATAATGTATATCTACGCATATTTTATTCAAAGTAAAAAGTCAATACAACCATCTGCGAGGTGGCTTTTTTGAGTGATTGGGTGAATTTTAGTTTGCCGGGGTCGTCGGCAAGGTCAGGGCGATTAGTCTCTAACACATCGGTCATTCCGAAACAGAATTTGATTTCGGGGTTGAATTTAAAGAAAGGAAGATAGAAGTCGCACCCAAATCCCACTGTGAGGTAGAAATCAGTAGGCTTTAATTTGATAAAGTCGCTACGCTTTTTTGTTACATCGTAGGTGGGCATGATGCCTCCCACGAGATAGGGACGCACGTTGCGATAGCGCACTGATGAGTATTTTAAGTCAATAGGAAATACCACATGAGCCGATTTGATGTTCTGACGCTCCGTAGCTCCGGTTGTAGCCTCATACATTCTTATGTCGCGGTTGCCAAAATACATACCGGGCGAAAATCTCACGTTGAAATAGTCGTTTAATCTGAAGTCGATTAATCCATTAACACAAAAGCCGGGAGAGAATGCGGGTTGTTCGATAAACCATGATTCGCCATTCTCGGTGACGTATCCATTGTTGGTGAAATTGAGGTCTTGAGTGTGTACGCCCACCGAAAAACCTAAGTGCCAACGGCGTAGGTCGGCATAAGGACGATTCATGAGCTTGTCGTTAAAATCGCGTGCCTCGACATTAAATGCCACGACCATCGATATTAAGACAAGAAAAAATGGTGATATGTGAGCAATCTTTCTCATTATTCTTATAAAACGCAACCTTTTAAAGATTATTGCACAAATTGCTTATAAATAATGAGGAATGTGGAATATAGAATGTGAAAATTGCGTTCTTTTTTGTCGTTAAGGCATAAAATGTGATTAAAAAGATGGAGCATCTAATCATTAGATGCTCCATCTTTGGCGAAAGATTGATTAAATAATTACAATCGTATTAAGGGGATATTGATGAATCCTTATGCTATCATAAAAACTGAAGTTTTTGAAGGAGTTGCAACAGTATCGGGTTTAATGCTGTCGATTGTAACATAGAAGCAATCTTTCTTCACAACAGTAGTGTCAGCCTTGATGCTGTCGAAGGCTGCAAAAAGAATATCTTGTTTGTTTTTGGTAGTATCGGGGCAAACACTATCGAAAGAGGCAATCATGAATTCTGTTTTAGGGGTGACTGTGTCGGGCTTTACGCTATCGAACATTGCAATCATTTCTTGTTTCTTTGTAGTGTCGGGACATACGCTGTCGAACATGGCGAAAGCTTCTTTTTTTACTGCAGTGTCGGGTTGGGCAACAGAATCATTGCTTGAAGGAGCAGTGTTAGAACTATTGGTGTTAGAAAGTGCGAAAGCTGCACTGAGGCTGATTGCCATTGCTACTGTTAAAACGAGTTTTTTCATAATTAATGTTTTTATTTTCTTTAGTTATTAATAATTTCAAAAATGAGACTTCACATAATAGATATGACAATGCGCGTGCCAAAATATGGTAAGGATATTTAATTTAAGGATAATCAATAGGTTATGAAAGTTGGCAAAGACGTGAAGTGTGTGGAATGTGTGGTGTGGAGTGTGGAAAAAATCCACACATTTAGTGTGGAAAGAGTGTGGAATTATAGATTGTGGAGTTTGATTTTGTTGTAAAGGGTTTTGCGGTCAATGCCAAGCATGCGTGCCGCTTGAGCTTTGTTGTTGTTGCATGTTTCAAGAGCCTTTATTATAAGTTCACGCTCCGACTCCTCATTGCGTAGTTGCATAGATGGAGTGGTTGAATTGTTAAATTCGCTACCGAGGTCGTTGAGTGAAATGGTGTTGCCTTGAGCGATGAGAGTGGCGCGACGTATAATGTTTTTCATTTGTCGAAGGTTTCCCGGCCAATCGTATTTAAGCATTGCATTGATAGCCTCGTCAGTAAACCCGACGATATTGCGTTCAAGCTCCTCGTTGGCTTGCTTGAGAAATAACTCGGCAAAAATTATAATATCATTTCCTCGTTGACAAAGTAGTGGCATTTCGAGGTTGAATTCATTTAACCTATGGTATAAGTCTTCTCGAAACTCTCCGTCGGAAATAGCTTTTAGGAGGTTTTTGTTGGTGGCGCATATAATTCTTACGTCAATACCAACCTCCTTGGTAGAGCCAATAGGGCGTATTTTTCGCTCTTGGATAGCGCGGAGTAATTGTACTTGCACGTCGTAGCTCAGATTACCCACTTCATCAAGGAATAAGGTTCCACCATTAGCTTCGCTAAATGCACCGGCTTTATCTGTTGTCGCGCCGGTGAAAGCTCCTTTTTTATGCCCGAAAAGCTCCGAGGCGGCGAGGTCTTTTAGAAGTGCTCCACAATCAATTGCAATAAATGGTTTGTCGCTACGACGACTTTGTTGGTGAATGCGATGAGCTACATATTCTTTCCCTGTTCCATTGGCACCGGTGATAAGAACCGACATGGGGGTTGGGGCAACGAGTGACACATAGCCATAAAGACGTTTGGCGGCTTCGCTATTGCCTTCTATGAGTTGTGGAGATTGAAAGATTCCTTTTTGTGAAGTGGCTGATGCTTTTTTTGTCTTAGGGGGAGAACTTGGAGCGTTATTTAATGCACTATTGATTTTTTCGAGAAGAATATCGGGGTTTATGGGCTTGGCAATGTAATCTACTGCACCATGTTTCATGGCGTTAACCGCATTTTGTATGTCGGCATAGCTTGTCATGATTATGATAGGAGAGGGACAATCTATTTCTTTTAAATGGTCTATTATAGATATTCCTTCGCCATCGGGCAGGCGCATGTCGGATAAAATGAGGTCGTATTGAGTATTGTCGATGGCTTTTATGCCTTGTGATATAGATGATGCGCTATCAACATTAAATCCATTCCTGCTTAACCATGCTTTTATCATGGTTAAGAATGTGATATCGTCTTCTATTATTAATATAGCACTCATCTAAAATCGGAAATGTGATACAAAGGTAATGTATTTTGACGATGAAATAGTCTTTGTTAAACTTTTTTATTACAACAATGCTTTTTTAATGCCAGGATAGTGGTGGCAATAGTTTCTAAAACTATTTTTGCATTATCGCTATCGGTGGTGGTCCAATTTGAGCTGTTGCGTTGATCATTGAAATATTCAAATGCCTCTACTCCTGGAGCTTTTATCATCGAGATAAGAGGAAGCATTTTATGGGCAATAGCGCAGGTTGATTCTTTGTCGCATGCAGTGATTGCCTTTGTAATCGCTTCGCCATTTTTTGTTGTTTCTTCAAGAGCCGTGGTGAGCAATAATGTTTTTGTTTCTTCGTCGTTATCGGCAAATTGGGTTATGGCCGATAAATCGATGTCGATAGAAATGAATTTATTTAACACTTCAATAAGTTGCTGACGATTATATGGCTTTGCCAATAAATATGAGAATCCATTCTCAGTATACTCATTAAGCGGTATGTTACTATTGGCGGTAAGCGCGATAATGGGTGTAGAAGGTAATGATTGGCGGATTTTTTTAGCTAAATCCAACCCATTGATTTGTGGCATATTTATGTCAGAGAAGATGATGTGAGGTGAGTCGGATATTGCTCTTTCAAAATCTCCATCAATATTTGCACAGCAGGTTATATCCCATTGATTGTTGATGCTATGTAGCATTGCTTGGGTGTATTTTAATTGTATAGGATCATCATCGACGATGACAATTTTGAGAATAGAATGAGAAATTAAGGAGTTGGCTGGTTGGGGTTTTATGTCATCGTGTTGAGAGCTGTCGATATTAGGTTCTTCAACGATTTCAATGGGTATTGTTACGAAGAATGATGTGCCTTCGTCGGGTGAGCTTGATAGCGATATCTCTCCTCCCATTAAATTGGTGATTTTATATACAATAGATAACCCTAATCCTGACCCCTCAATGCCTGTGGCGTTTTTTAATCGGGCAAACTCTTCAAATATCACCTCTTGCTCCTCTTGAGATATCCCTCTTCCACTATCTTTTATGATGAGATTGAGTGATGAGCCAATGATGTTTGCCGATAGTGACACATCTCCTTTGTCGGTGAATTTAATGGCATTGCCTAAAAGGTTGTCGATAATTTGGCGAAGTCGGAATAAATCGCATGTGATGTAACAGTCGGTCGAAGAGGCCATTTTGGAAGATATGCTTAACCCTTTCTTTTTTGCTGCCGGAGCGAAATTTTTGACGATGCCGTCGAGAACTGTTGATACATGGAATTGATCGCGTGCAATCTCGATTTCGCCAAAGTCGAGTTTGTGGTAGTCTAAAAGAGCCGAAACGAGATTTAATAAGTGAGTGGCCGAATTGTTTATGGCTTGCACATATTCTTTGTTTTTTGAAGGCTGTTGCTCTGATTCGATTAACTCGGTATATCCTTTTATGGCACCTGCCGGGGCTTTGATGTCGTGGGTGATGGTGAGCATAAGTTTTTCTCTCGCGATAAGTAGGTTTTCGGCTTTGAGGCGAGCTTCTTCCAACTCCTTTCGGTATCGGTTTCGACGTGTTATATCACGCCATATTATAATGAAAAATAATATGGCAAGAGCCGATGCAATGATTGCAATTCGATAAGTAGTGTCAACACTTTGATTTCTTAGCTCGCGGTCATTGCTTAAAGTGAGTTGACGAAAGTTGTGCTCGGCACGTTCAATATAATTGATGAGCGATGAGATTTTCAAACTCAATTCGCCTCCTTCGATTCTTAAAATTTCAATATTGTCTTTTATTTTATTAATGTGTTTGATTTTCTGTTGTATTGCATTTGAATTAATGCGATTGAAATCTGATTTTAGGTTAGTGGCTTTTGTCTCAAATCGTGTTATGGTGTCGCTTGAGGTTGTAGAAGTGTTTGAGATGCTTGTAGTGTCGATGTCTCCAGGCTTGAATACGGCCTTGATGCGTTTCATTACATTTTTCTTTGGTGTTTCAATAGTTATTGCTTTTTGTTCTCTGATTATAGTGGAGATGGTATTGGTTGTGTTGGTTGTATTGCTGTATTGTTCAATTAAATCTTCGATTTGTTTTTGATAGGTGTTTGTGCTTTTTTTTGAGGAAATGTCGTAAAGATTTTTGACTATTAAGGCTTTATAATGAATTGTGTTGGCCAGCGAGTCAAGAAGGAGTTTTGAAGAGTCGGTAGAGATAGAATCAAGCAAAATTATTGCAGTGTCGATGCGATTTATGGTTGAAAGATATTTTTTATATGAAGAGTAATCTCCTATACTTGAAGTTTGAGCCAATGCTTCGGCTTCAAGGACTAACTCGATAAGTTTGTCGCATGATGATCGGCGCGATTGAATGGAATCCTCTAATTTATTACTTGAAGAGAAAATGGAGGCCTGTTGCTGTATGTAATATGAGGTGCCTATAAATAGGGCGATAATGACAATATATCCTATTGCGACTTTTAAAGAGAGAGTTTTCATGTTGCAAAGATAAAAATAAAGAATGAAATAGAAATTAAAAATGTGAAAAAGTAGACAAAATCGGAGAAAATGACCAAAAGAGGGATTGATTGTTGTAACAAAAATGTAACAATAGAGATGGTTGGAAAAGTGGTTAAAATCCTTATTAAAAGGTGTAAAACAAGAAAAAAATAGCCCTTTTTGCACACTTTCACTAACTTTGTGCCTTAAAAGTTTGAGTTATTGCAAGAAAAATATGTATCTTTGCACCGCAAAATTGAATTATTAATTAAAATCGTATTATTATGTCAGAAATTGCATCACGTGTTAAAGCTATAATCGTAGACAAACTCGGTGTAGATGAAAATCAAGTAACAGAAACTGCAGTATTTACAACAGACCTTGGCGCAGACAGCCTTGACACTGTAGAACTTATCATGGAATTCGAAAAAGAATTCGGTATCAACATTCCTGATGATCAAGCAGAAGGTATCGCTACTGTAGGTGACGCTATCGCTTACATCGAAGCTAACAAGTAATTTCTACTTTACACAATCTATCTTTAGATAATGGAATTAAAAAGAGTTGTAGTAACAGGTCTTGGGGTAATCTCTCCCATCGGTAATGACGTTGAAACCACATGGAACAACGCCCTTAAAGGTGTGAGTGGTGCCGGTCCTATTACCCATTTTGATGCGTCAAAATTTAAAACTCAGTTTGCTTGCGAGGTTAAAAACTTCAACGCAGCTGAGCACTTCGACCGCAAAAAGCTACGTCAGCTCGACCTTTATGCACAATATGCATTGGTGGCAGCTAAGCAAGCAGTTGAAGATGCAAATCTTGAAGCTGAAAGTATTAATAAGGATCGTGTAGGCGTAATCGTTGCAGCCGGTATCGGCGGTCTTCACACATTTGAAGAAGAAGCAGGCTATTATGCTGTTCATGGCGAAGAACAAGGTCCAAAATACAATCCTTTCTTTATTCCCAAAATGATTGCCGATATTGCATCGGGTCACATCTCAATGCAATATGGTTTCCATGGTCCTAACTATGGTGTTGTATCGGCTTGTGCATCTTCAAACAATGCAATCATCGACGCCTTCAACCTCATTCGCCTTGGTAAAGCCAATGTGATGGTTACAGGTGGAGCTGAAGCTGCTGTTTATCCTGCAGGGGTAGGTGGTTTCAACTCAATGCATGCTCTTTCAACTCGCAATGACAGCCCCGAAACTGCATCACGTCCATTCAGCGCGTCACGCGATGGTTTTGTGATTGGTGAAGGTTCGGCAGTGCTTGTCCTTGAAGAATTGGAACATGCTAAAGCTCGCGGCGCAAAAATTTACGCTGAAGTAGCCGGTGGTGGTCTTTCGGCCGATGCATATCACTTGACAGCAACTCACCCCGAAGGTCTCGGTGCTATTCTTGCAATGAATAACGCACTCGAAGACGCAGAAATGAAGCCTGAAGATATTGATTATATCAATGTTCATGGCACTTCAACTCCTGTGGGCGACGTGTCGGAAGTGAAAGCAATCAAGGAAGTATTTGGCGACCATGCTTATAAGTTGAACATTAGCTCAACAAAATCAATGACCGGTCACTTGCTCGGTGCTACAGGCGCTCTTGAAGCAATGTTTAGTGTTAAGTCGGTTCAAGAAGATATCGTTCCTCCTACAATCAATCATGATCCCGAGGACCAAGACGAAAATATCGACTATAACCTCAACTTCACATTTGGCGAAGCTCAAAAACGCACTGTAAATGCAGCGTTGTCTAACTCATTTGGTTTTGGTGGTCACAATGCAACTGTAATCGTGAAAAAGTATACTGAATAATTTCAGTTGACTTAAATACAAATAAAAGCGAGTCTCAATCGAGATTCGCTTTTATTTTGTGTAAAAACATGTTATAAAACATATTGCGAGGTTGGGTAGGATATTTTTACTACCTTTGCACAATATTTGAGATTTTATACTTACATTAAAAAACTACTTACAATTAATTAAAAATGAAAAAGTTTACAAGTATTATGCTTGCGGGCTTGATGGCGCTTGTTTCGTTGCAATCATTGGCAGCTACATTTGTAGGTGACCGAAATGATTTTCGCGATGAAACAATTTATTTTGTCATGACAACCCGTTTCTATGATGGTGATCCAAGTAACAACACTCAATGCTGGGATAACCAAGAACGCAATCAAGGTGACCCTGCTTGGCGTGGTGACTTCAAAGGTCTTATTGAGAAACTTGACTATATCAAGGCTCTCGGTTTCACTACAGTGTGGATTACTCCTGTAGTAGAAAACGCTTCGGGTTATGACTATCATGGCTATCATGCAGTGAATTTCAGCAAAGTTGACCATCGTTATGAAAGTGAAGATGTGTCATTCCAATCGCTTATCGATGCTGCTCATGCTCGTGGCATGAAAATCGTGCTTGATATCGTACTTAATCACACAGGTAACTTCGGTGAAGAAAACCTTTGCAAATTATTTGAACGTGATTGGACAAAGAATCAAGCAACACTTGATGAGTGTATGATTCCTGTTACTCAATCACAAGGAGGAAAACTTCCCGATAATTATTTGTCAATGATTGGTGGCGACCAATATGCCGCTCGTTTGGCTCAAATGAAGAATACCGATGGTAAAAACCACGATGTAAACAACTATTGGCACCATGTGGGTAATGGTTGGAACTGGGACGATTATTCTCGTTGGTATGGACAAATCGCCGGCGACTGTGTTGACTTGAACACAGAGAACCCCTACGTATCTAATTACCTTGTGAAATGTTATGGCGAATTTATTAAAATGGGTGTTGACGGTTTCCGTATCGACACATCGGGTCATATCTCACGTTTGACATTCAACAAGGCATTCATTCCTCAATTTACAGAATTGGCCGAACAATATAAGGATAAACGTAATGGTGGCCCATTCTTTATGTATGGCGAAGTTTGTGCTCGTGAACGTAACGTAACATATCGTAATCACGAAAACTGCTCTCCTTATTATTATACATGGAAAGAATCTAAAGATTATGCGTGGGACAATAGCGAAACATCATGGAACGGAATAGTGGTGATGGAAGGCCAAAAGGGTGCTCACACAAATATTACATCGGTTGACGCTCAAGGCGTAGATGATCAAGATGATTCAGGTATGCCCACATCAACCAACGCATTGCTCAATGGAAACAATTATCATGCTCCCGATCATAGCAAATATTCAGGATTTAGCGTTATCGACTTCCCTATGCACTGGAACTTCCGTAGCGCAGCCGAAGCATGGGGTGTGAAATATGGCGACAACCTCTATAACGATGCTACATACAATGTTGTATATGTAGATTCTCATGACTATGCTCCCGACGGTGCTCCTGAAAGCACTCGCTTCAACCAAAGCCAAGATACATGGGCCGAAAACCTTTCATTGATGTTCACTTTCCGTGGTATTCCTTGTATTTACTACGGTTCGGAAATTGAATTCCGCAAAGGTAGTGTTATCGACAATGGTCCAAATATCGCACTTCGCGAAACTGGTCGTGCTTATTTCGGTGGATATATCAAAGGTGACATCAATGTAACCGACTTTGCTCAATATAATGGAGCAAGTGGCAATATCGCTGCAACACTCTCTCACCCATTGGCTATGCATATCCAACGCTTGAATCAAATTCGTGCTGCTGTGCCTGCGCTTCGCAAAGGTCAATACAGCACAGATGGCTGCTCGGGTTCATTCGCGTTCAAACGTCGTTATACCGATGCAAATACTGATTCGTATGTTCTTGTATCTATTAGCGGTGGTGCAACATTCTCAAACATTCTTAATGGTACTTATGTAGATTGTGTTACCGGTGATACTAAAACAGTAACAAACGGATCGCTCACAGTTTCATGCTCGGGTAAAGGTAACTTGCGTGTGTATGTGCTTAATACCGATAAAACAAAAGCTCCCGGCAAAGTTGGGCAAGATGGAAAGTATATCTATTCTACATCATCTGTGGCAGGCTCTCAATCATCTTATGACGGCACTGAAGAAGAGTTGTCGTCAAATAATGGCGGTAGTGATCCATCAAGTGGCACTGAAGAGCCTGAAGAGGTAATCACTCCTTCAATGAGCGAAGGCGAACAAGCTGTGTTCTTTGAAAATACTGCAAACTGGAACGGCACAATCCGTGCATGGGTGTGGGGCGACTCTAAAAACTACACCGGTGGCACTTGGCCCGGTCAAGCATGTACTTACCTTGGTAATAACATTTGGAAATGGTCTTATACCGGTACTGATAAGATTAGCGGTGGTGTGATTTTCAATAATGGTAGCTCGCAAACCGCCGACTTCACTTGGGTAAATGGTGGCTATTACAATGCAAATGGATATGTGAAAACTATCGAAGGAGCAGGTGAAATCCCCGAAAATCCCGAAGATGACGAGCCTGTAGTTGGTGAAAATGAGTGGAGATTCTACTATAACGACACTAATTGGGGTAGCTCAACTGTATATGCTTATGTGTGGGATGCAGGAAATTCCAACAAACAATATCTTGGTGCTTGGCCTGGAACTACAATGACCAAAAATACCGAAGGTATGTGGGAAATGTCATTTACTACTACCGATAACCTTGTTACTCCTATGGTAATCTTCAATAATGGACAAGGTGGTGGTTCAAACCAAACCGCCGACCTCTCATTGGTAAATTATGGTATATATATGTTTAACGGATTTACCGGACAAACAGGCGTTGAAGGTGTGAATGGTCAAGATGCATTTGAGGTAGCTCGCTATGATATCTATGGACGCTTGTTGCAAGTGCCGGCAAAGGGTCTCAATATTGTGAAATATAGCGATGGCTCTATCAAGAAGGTGATCGTGAAATAATTCATTGGAATATATCTCCAAGACAATAAAAAATGAGATGCATCATTGCGATGCATCTCATTTTGCTATTATGTGGTTGATGATTAATAACCTGTGTAGCTGTGTGGTGAAAGTTTTTTGAGTTCGGCTTTCACATCGTCGCTCACGTTGAGGGTGTCGATAAATGCAGCGATGCTTTCGGCGGTCACTGTGGTGTTGACACGAGTGAGCTCTTTGAGTGTTTCGTAGGGTTTTGGATAACCTTCGCGGCGGAGTATTGTTTGAATACCTTCTGCCACAACGTTCCACATTGTATCGAGGTCGGCGCTGATTGCGGCTTCGTTGAGAAGGAGTTTGTTGAGCCCTTTGAGAGTGCTATGCATTGCGATAAGGCCATGAGCCAAGGGTACGCCTACGTTGCGGAGCACTGTAGAGTCGGTCAAGTCGCGTTGAAGGCGAGAGATAGGCAATTTCATTGCAAGGTGATCGAGAATTGCGTTAGCGATACCGAGGTTGCCTTC
The DNA here is from genome assembly GCA_017399915.1 of Muribaculaceae bacterium. Classification (GTDB taxonomy): domain Bacteria; phylum Bacteroidota; class Bacteroidia; order Bacteroidales; family Muribaculaceae; genus RGIG4079. The sequence continues at coordinate 6,426 of JAFQAS010000009.1, read as the reverse complement.
AGAGTTTTCAAAGTCGATAGGGTTCACTTTGTGAGGCATTGCGCTTGAGCCTACTTCGCCGGCTTTGATTTTTTGTTTGAAGTACTCCATTGAAATATATTGCCATACGTCGCGGTCAAGGTCGATGATTATGGTGTTGATGCGACGAAGAGCGTCGAACAATGCGGCAAGGTTGTCGTAATTTGAAATTTGAGTGGTGTATTCCTCGCGCACGATTCCAAGGCTGTTGCTAAGGAATTTTGCACCAAATTCGCGCCAGTCGATAGTGGGGAATGCGGTGAGGTGAGCGTTGAAGTTACCTGTAGCACCGCCAAATTTGCCACTGATAGCTACATTGTCGAGTGCGTTGAGTTGTTGGCGTAGACGGTAGGCAAATACCATGATTTCTTTACCTAAGCGAGTGGGAGAAGCCGGTTGGCCGTGAGTTTTTGCCAACATGGGAATTTCATACCAATCTTTGGCGCGAGCTTCAAGGTGCTCGATCAATTCTACGAGTACAGGACGATATACATCGGCGATCGCTTCTTTAATCGACATTGGCACAGAGGTGTTGTTGATGTCTTGTGAAGTGAGGCCGAAGTGGATAAATTCTTTGTAAGGTTCAAGCCCGAGGAGGTCGAATTTTTCTTTGATGAAATATTCCACGGCTTTCACGTCGTGATTTGTAACTCCTTCAATCTCTTTGATGCGAGAAGCGTCGGCTACAGTGAAGTTGCGATAGATGTCGCGAAGAGGCTCGAATTTAGCAGGCTCTACGCCTTTTAATTGCTCGAGACCGAGTTCGCATAATGCAATAAAATACTCTATTTCAACTCTCACTCGATAGCGAATGAGCGCATATTCCGAAAAATATTCGTCGAGGCGTTCACATTTGCTGCGATAGCGTCCGTCGACAGGAGAGATTGCGGTAAGTGAAGTTAATTCCATTATAAGTTATATAAGTAGTTAATAATTTGCGTTTAATAACGATTGAACTACAAAGTTACAAACAATAAGTGAAATTTTTAGTAATATTTTTTTACTTTTTTGTTTGGTAGATTAAAAAAAACGTTGTACCTTTGCATCGCTTTCTCGGAGAAAGGGCGTTTAGCTCAGCTGGTTCAGAGCATCTGCCTTACAAGCAGAGGGTCGGCGGTTCGAATCCGTCAACGCCCACAACACAAAATTCCTTCTCAAGAAAGCAACCCAATTAGGGCGTTTAGCTCAGCTGGTTCAGAGCATCTGCCTTACAAGCAGAGGGTCGGCGGTTCGAATCCGTCAACGCCCACAGAAACAAAAATCGATTGGAAATGAAGATAAAATTAAGATTATCAAGCATTTGCCAATCGTTTTTCTTTTATATCCCCTGCAAAAATGGCGTCAAAACATTCTCAACAGCCATTAAAAAAAACGATTTTTTTGCCAAAAAATGCCGTAAAAAGCCACGATTTGCCACAAGTGTGTGAAGATTGTGTGAAGGTAAAACTATCTTCACACACCAAACAAAAGGCATTTTGGAGAAAAATCTTGGAGGATAAAAAATGGTCACAACAAGACTTTATCTCGATTCGAGAAGTTCCACAACAGGAACAGCGACAATGAAAGTCATTGTTCGCAAAGAAAGAAAACAAGCATTTCTTAACTTAGGAATTAAAGTCCCAATCAATGATTGGGACGCAGTAAAAGAACAATATGTAGGTTCTGTAAAAGCGTTGGGGTTTGTAATCCGTCAAAAGAAGTTAGATGTAGATAATATAATCTACGATATGATGCGTGACGGAAAAGCAGAAACAATGAGTGCAATGGAAATTAGAGATTCCATAAACTCAATAATCTATCCTGAGGTTATAACCCCCAAAGAAGATGATACTTTATTTGTAGCACGATTTAGAGCATACATTGAAACTTGCAAGACCGATGGAACTAGAAGCATATACCGTCAAACATTGGATAAGGTACTTAAATTTGACAAAAAGGCATTAACATTAAAATTTGAAGATATTACAAAGCGTTGGCTGACAGATTTCGATACATTTTTATCTAAGACAATGAAATCTGAAAATGCAAAAGCAGTCCATTATCGTAATATCCGAACAATATTTAATGCAGCGATAGATGATGAAATAACGACAAACTATCCATTCCGAAAGTTTAAGATAAAATCAACCGAAACGAAAAAACGTTCCCTGTCAGTAGAGCAATTAAGATTATTTATCAATGCAGAAATAGAAGATTGGCAAGAACGGTATCGTGATATTTTCATGCTTAGTTTTATGCTATGTGGTATTAATATAGTTGATTTATGCAATCTTAAACATATTGAGAATGGCAGAATAGAGTACCGTAGAGCAAAAACACATAAACTTTATTCAATAAAGGTAGAAAAAGAAGCAATAGCAATAATCAACAAATATAAAGGTAAAGATTGGTTGTTAAATATTATGGATAACTACGGAAAGCCTTGTGATTTTAACAGAAGATTAAAGAGAGGACTTGATGCAATAATAACCCATATAAACAAAAGTCTTGACAAGAAGGAACAATTACCTTGTATATCTTCATATTGGGCTCGTCATTCTTGGGCGACAATCGCTGCAGAACTTGATATACCGATAGAAACCATATCTGCTGCATTGGGACATTCATATGGTTGCTCTACCACTTCTATATACATAAAATTCAACCAAAAGAAAGTTGATACAGCAAATCGTAGAGTATTAGATTTTATACTAAATAGCTAATCTCCAAAATGGAAATGCCACACGGAATTTAATGTTTTGTGTGGCATTATTTGTATAAATTCGTGTTGCAATTTTTGGTGAGTTTTTTGTGTGATTATTAGTTGCAATTTTTGTAGAACTATGCGTAGATAGTATTGTTTTACATTATGTTTGAACTTGTAATAACATCTTACATATTAATCATATAAGAGATAAAAACAACCTTTTAGTAACTGCGACATTCCATTTTCCGTGAATGTTGCAGTTATTTTTTCGCAGAGGTATTTTCTTCCATTGATATGAAATACCGAGCGAACATTTGGAATCGTATTGGAGATAAAAGAGAAATTGTACTTCTGTTTAGGATTGATTTTGTACTTGACATTTGCATGCAGCCGTAGCGAGCCGATAGCGTTATATGCAGTCCAATCTTCACGCACGACAAAATGGTCAACATTAGGACACGGCAATTTCCCGATATTGTAATTGACGCCGTCCCAAAAAGCGAGATAGATTTTATCAAAATATTCCGATTTTTCTGTTAGTTCGCCATTTTGCAGTCTTTGCATAGAATTAGGCTGATAAATTTTAGATGCAGTATCTTCGCTGTCATCGGGTCGAGTTCCGGCAGTAGAGTCAGCATTGTCTTCTTCATATCCGGCAATGTTTAAGATCAAACAATTCCCTTTGCTTGTTTCCGTTTCATCAATCCAAGCAGGCACAAAGTCCAATTCGATAGCGTCCTCATTGTTCTCGTCCACGATTTTATCTCCAAACTGATTAATAGGCTGAAGCACACATATTCGGTCATAGATATCTCGACCAAGAGCGTTAGTGCCTACATATTCATTACGAATACACCTTATGATAAAGTAAGCGTCCACATCTTTAGCGTAGAATATTTTGTGGATATTCGAGCCACGCCCATAAGAGCGAACACGAGCAAAAGACTTCGTGTCACTAATAAGAGCCGATAGTGTTTCATAAACAACAGGCGAAGTGTCACGCAAGAACCAAGGACAGCAATAGAACTTCCACATATTATGTTCACACTCCTTGTAGCGAACATTAGAAGCCTCTATATAATTGCTTTCATTGGTGTCAGAAACTTCGGCAGTGTAACTGTCAACCACCTTGTCAATTTTTATAGATTGTGCATTGGTCAATATATTTGATGTAAAAGAGAACTTTATTGACTTATTTCTGTGGTCGATGTCGAACTCGCAACCAAGGAACTGCTCAAGTTTCTCGAAGAACTCTGTAACGCTCCAATGAGGTAAAGCACGAGCAAATTGAGATAATTCCCAAGCCCAAGGCAACGCATTGCACACAAGTAAGTAGCGTAAATCTTGACGGCTGTTCCACTGCGACACATCGCAAGAATAGCCGAGAGCCGAGCATATACGCTGAACTACAACAATAAGATAAGGCTGATAAGACAGACCTTTACAATCTTCGTGATAAGAATAAGCACCATTAGAGTACACCACTTCGTTTTGGATATTTCCCGAAGAATTATTTACCCACGGCAGAGCGACAGCCTCTTGACCATAGTATAGTCCTTGCCATTGCGACGCCGGTTCATTTGGAAGAGTCGAAAGTGGATAACTTCCTAAATTGAGTTCGTTGATGTAGATTTCATCGAAAGTGTCGTCGAAATTCTGTTCCGAGCGACCTTCAAGAAATTGCGTTTTCACTTCCTTTTCGTTAATCTCTACAATCGTGATAGTACCGGCAGAATAGAAATTAATGTCTTGAATTTCGCAATCAAAGACCACCTTTGATTTGTCGATGTCGGTACGATTGATGTAGCTGAAAATATCAATATTTTCGGGGCAACCACGCAAAGGGAAAGTAATGGAAAGCGTATAGCTGTCCGAACCAGTGAAAGAGCGATTTTCAGCCACGAACTCAAAGGAAGTATTCTTCTTTAATTTGGCAGTTTTGCCGTTAATTATAATTCTCATTTTCGTTTAGATTTAGGAGTTTTGTTTCTAATAAGTTTGTCGTATTCATCTTGAGCCTTTTTGATACCATTATCGCCTGTAATGGTGTTCACAGTAACAAAAGGTTCATCGAGCCTTTCGGCGAGCTTTTTCATTATATAGGTATATTCACCATTCTGCTCCACTACGATAGTAGGTGCAGATTGAACCACCACCTGAGGAGCGACAGCCCTTGACACATCGGCAGAGCGAAGCGAACCGATAGTGTTAGTTCTTTGAGCATAGTCCAGAGCGTTGATAAGAGGACGAGCCACCGGGTTAGCGAGCAACTTCTGCGACGCTACCCATTCACCGGCGTGAACCACGCCCACCTCTTCATCAACAGCACCTTTGGGAGTGAAACCACCCTTAGCATAGCCTTGAGATTCCGATGCCTGTTGTTGCTTTTTGATAGCCGCAATCTGCAACGCACCGGCTGCGACAGCCATAGCTGCCGCTATCGGAGCCATAACGAAACCGACCACCGGAATAGCAGCTGCCGAACCATAAGCATTTATAGCGTTGGTTGCGGTCTGTGCTATTGCTTGAATGACTTGCATAGCAAACATTTTCTTGTTAGCCTCATTCTTCGCCTTAGCGATTTCCTTTTCCTTTTGCTTTTCGAGCTTCGCCACCTTATAAGAATTACCCTCAGCAAGAGATATTTCCTTGTCGTAACGCTTTTCAATCGCAGCCGTCTGTATTTCCAATTCCGACTGCACGATAGATGAAACTTGAGAGAATATCGCACCCATACCCGACATAACCGTGTCGAACGATTGCATCACAGCCTTACCGGCTTCCGATTCGAGCCATTCAGCAAGTTCAGCGTTAGCCAATTCAAGAGCATTGCGATTATCCTCTACGGCAAGGAAACCGTACTTCTTTTGCAGAGCGAGTTTCGCTTGTTGGTATGCTTCCTCAATGCGAAGTTTCTCTTCAGCATTGCCTTGTGTTGCAGCAAGTTCAGCCTCATATACGATTTTCAGATTAGCAAGATCGTTGTCATAAGCGTTCTTGCGTTCATTAGCGTTTAGCCCGAAATACTCATTTTTGAGGTCGTCTTGCGACTTTTTTATAGCGTCTTGTTGCTTCTTCAACTCCTGTTGTTTTTTGAGAGCTGCTTGATATTGGAAGTCAGCGAGAGCCTTTTCAGCGTCCATTCGCTCCTTAGTACCCTCTTTTGTGAGAGTAACCATATTACGCAAATGTTCTTCCTCGATACGAGCGACAGCCTCGTTATAGGTATCAATAGAATATTTGCCGTCAACGAAGAACTGCTTAGCTTCAGCAAGTCGTTCGTTATAGGATTGTTTTTCAGCGTCGAGAGTAAAATTAGTGTTGGCTTCATTTTGCTTCTTGACTGCCTCGTAGTATTGAGCTTGAATAGAGAGTTTTTCGTTTTCCGAAAGGTCAGTATGAGCAAGTTGTTTATTGTAAAACTCCACTTCAATTTCATTCATACGCTTGGTATAATCTTCATAAGATTTTTTACCGGTAGCGTATGCAATACGATTAAGAGCCTCTTCGCGTTCACGCCACTCTTTTTCAACCTTGAAACGGTCTTCATTGGCATTATCAACATCATCATCAGAAGGTATTGTCGTTGTCGGAGTGATAGTAGTAGGATTCGGATTCGTAGGATTTGTAATAACCGGGGCATTAATCGCCTCTTTTTGCAAATCGTCACCATACACATTGAAAATCGTTGAACGCTTTTGCTCTTCTATCTGAATATCTTT
>JAFQAS010000033.1 GCA_017399915.1 Muribaculaceae bacterium | reverse complement strand
TCTGCATGTTTTGCACAGTTGAAACAAAAAGAAAACCTCTGAATTCGTTGAAATTCAGAGGTTTTCATCTTTTTGCTGTGATTCTTCGTGGTGCCACCAGGAATCGAACCGGGGACACAAGGATTTTCAGTCCTTTGCTCAACCAACTGAGCTATGGCACCTTGATTTTTGCGATGCAAAGGTAGGGATTATATTTTACATGTGCAAATTTTTTGCGACAAATTTGTTATTTTTCTTCTTTTTCACCCTCTCCCGACTCTTTCACTTTGATTAATTCAAGTCGGTTTGCCGATTTTTTCAATATTTCAAACTCATATTCGCCCAGCGAAATCTTTTCGTTTTCAGCCGGGATTTCGCCTGTTTTCACCAATATATATCCTGCGAGTGTTTGATACTCATCGTCTTCGGGTATGTCGAGGTGGTATTTGTCGTTTATATGTGCGATTTCGGCACGTCCTGAGAATTCCCATTCCCCGGGTGCGATTTCTTTCTCAATAATTCCACTCTTATCATGCTCGTCTTGAATGTCACCAAAAATCTCCTCTACGAGGTCTTCGAGTGTTACCATTCCGGCTGTGCCACCAAACTCATCAATCACAATAGCGATAGAACGTTTCTCAGAGAGCAAACGGCGCATCATCTTGTTGGCGAGCAACGTTTCGGGAGCAAATACCACCGGCTTGAGGCATTCTTTCCAATCGTTTTGTGGATCAAACAACTCACTCACATGTATATATCCCAACACATTATCAATATCTTCATTGTAAACAACGATTTTCGAGCGGCCCGATGTGGTGAACAATTCACTCAATTGCTCTCGGGTAGTTTCGTTTATATCAACGGCAAAAATCTCATTTCGAGGAATCATACAGTCGCGCAAATGTGTCGATGAAAAGTCGAGCGCATTGTGGAAAATTTTCACCTCGTTTTCTACCGGTTTTTGTTCTTCTTCGATGTCGTCGATAGTTGTTTCGAGATATTGGTTGAGATCGCCCACTGACAACATTCCCGTCTTGGAGTCTTTCACCTTGATTCCGCATAGTCTCATCAATAGTTTAGACAACCCTGAAGTAAATAATGAAATGGGGTATAGGATGAAGTAAAAAAACGAAATGGGCACAGCCATTACTTTAAGTGAAGAATTGGGGTTGATGCGGAATATTGTTTTGGGCAGAAATTCTCCGGTGAGCAATATCACGGCAGTGGAGATAATCGTTTGCATTAATAACACTAATGCATCGTTGTGAAAAATACCTTCCAACCAAGGGTCGAGTAGAGCTGCTGCTGCCATACCATAAATAACCAACACGATATTGTTTCCCACTAATATTGTTGAAATGAAAAACTCGGGATCGGAGTAGAAGCGGTTAATTATTTTGCTTCTAAATCCACCTTTCTTCATATCGAGCTCTACTCTCACACGATTAGACGTAACAAATGCGATTTCGGTGCCTGAGAAAAGCGCCGAGAAAATCAGAGAGATTAAAGCGATGATTATCCAGGTTGGTTCCATATAGTATAATTATTAATCATTAATAGCTTTTGCGTTTTTAGTTGCCATCTTTAGATTTCTACCGGATGGAGAAGGTGGAGCCGGCGTGGGAGCAGGAGCATTCTCAACCGGCGATGCCGATTTTGCGACCGATGCCGAATCGGCCACAACATTATTGGGCGATTTCGCTTTTTGCAAGCTATCTCCTTGTGCGCTCTTTCTGAAATTCTTTGCCGGGAATAAAGCCGTTGGCTTTTTGATTGAATAATCGGTCATACGTTCATTCGATGAAAAACCATAACCTTCAATCACACGTTCTTCGGTCACAATTCTAACGAACGATGTGTCGGAATACAATCGTTTTGCTCTTTGATCCCAGAATAGCTCTTTGGTCAAAAACGAGTCGCGTTTTTCATTCACCATTATCACCTCGCCATCAAGTCGCCAGAGTTTCTTTTCACTGAAATATATAGCCGAATCACACAACACTTTGGCGTTTTGCTTGAAATTATCATCGTATTGTTCGAGGAAAACGCCATAAGGGAATGTCCATCGGGGCACTTTTGCCTCATCATATATATTCCATATTTTGGCTGTGATATGATAGCGCGTAATGCCCGAATCGGATATAAACGTTTCGACATCGCGCGTCACCATTGTAGGTATTTCTTGTGTATTGTCGATACTTGGAACAACGTTTTTCTTTTCATCTTGGCACGACACTATTGTCATTGCCACAATGAAAATACCTATTATCGCAGGAAGAAATTTTTGTGCCATTATGCGACGCTGCATCTACCTAACAACTCTATATTAGCGTATTTTGTTTTTCCAGAACCACATTTCATTGAAGTTCACGCCCACTGTGATGTTAAAGTAGTCTTCTTTAACAAGTGCTTGTGGAGAAGCCTGACGATGACGATATTCAAAGCCTAAATTGACAATTGTTTTTAATCCGTTTACCGGCAAACCGAAACCGGCTGTCACGCCATATTCTTTCACATTATTATCATTCACCATCAAATAATCGTGGTTATAGAATCCTCCCACGCGGTATTGTATGCGTTGTGCATAATTTCCTCGAGGTTTAGGTGTATATTGCAACCCTGCCGATACCTCCCATCGATTGTCGAAGCGAGTATTCTCAAAACTTTCAAGCGCCGAATATTTCGCGTCTTTCCACAATTGATAAGTAAAGTCTACTTCAGCCATTAATCGGTTATCCCATTCATAGCTGATACCGGCACCCCAACTACTTGGCAATGAATATTTGCCTTTTGTCTTAGTGAAACCGATTGTGTCGGGAGCCTCATCACTATCGATGTCGTATTTCATACCCCATGTTTTTCCGAGCAAATCTTTTCCCGGAGTATACACCGCACCAAGAGTAAACTTGTTTTTCTTGTCAACATTAAATGAGTATTGAGCACCTATTTGCAACCGCCAGTCGCGCACTTGCATCACACGTTCGAAAAGCGATGTCGAACCTTCAGAGGTATAGGCATAGATATCATTAATCGTTGTACCAAATAGATATGACACATTTGCACCCACACTGAAATGGTTGAAGAATCGGCCACTCAATCCGGCATATAATTGATTCAAACCACCGCTTCCTTCATAAGCATTCGAGCCATGCACAATTTCATTCCCAAATGAATATCCCACTGATGAGAATGGCAATAAACCCACACTTGCTCCCATATATTTCGAGATTGGGAACTGCATGGTGATATAATCCAATCCTCCACCAAAGTCTTTTCCACTTCTTCCATTTTCTTCACTCCACAACGCTGTCGCGCCTATACCCATGTCAAAAAGAAATGTAAGCGAGTCGATTGATGCATATGAAGCAGGGTTCATTACGTTGATTTGTCGACCTGAGCTCATTGCATAACCCACACCACCCATTGCACGTTGAGTAGATGTAGCATTATCTTGTAGTATACCATAACCATAACGTGAATATGGTGTCATTGCATTTTGTGCCAACATTGCTACTGATGAACTCAATAACAACGCCAATACTAATAGTTGTTTAGTTATTTTCATTGTATATCAATATACTGTTTAATCCTCTTGTTACTAAATGTTGATCAATTTCTACCGGGAAATCAAGCAACTGTTTTATCGCGGCAGCCGCTCCTCCGGTAAGAACCACCTTGCAACTACCACTTAATTTATTTTTATAATGGGTAATCTCTCCAATTATACCATTTACCACTCCCGAGCGGATAGCCGTTTCAGTATCTGTTCCCCACATAGGCAAATCTCCATGCGGGTCAACCAACGGCAATCGCCGTGTATAATGATGCAACGCTTCCAAGCGCATTGTCACTCCGGGTGCGATATTACCTCCTATGTAACAACCTTGTTCGGTCACTATATCATATGTTATCGCCGTCCCAAGGTCTATTACAAGAATATCAGAGCCTTTAAACCGACTCCATGCTCCCACTGCAGCCGCTAAGCGGTCTTTACCAAGTGTTTCGGGAGTTTTATATGCATTAGTAATTGGCAATGATGTTGTTGAGCTTAGGTTTATCGTATCGATTTTGTGAGAGGTTAAAAGATTTATTATCTCTTCCCCTTCATTTGCCACAGAACTATAAATCGCTCTATCAATCAAAGGATAATCCTTTAGGATACCCAACACATCATCACAACCCAATGTCGCAAAGCTGGCATCATAAACAACGTCAACTTTGTCCCAAACAGTCACTTTTGCCGAACTGTTCCCTTGGTCTATGGTGAGATTATATCCCATTTTGCGTGGCAAAGATACTAAATACTCGTTAAATAGCCTTATAAATTACTCTTTATTAAGAATATTAACGTTGATTACTTGTTTTTTGCAATGGTGCGAGGAATCATTATTGAGGTATAAATCTGTATTGCACCTCCGGCAAGAGTAAATGCCAGCCAATCTCGATTACCGGCACTTTCATAGAACATAAAAAATGTTGCCACGCAGAAGAATATCGATGCCCATGCCTCTATTCGATAAAGGCGTTTTAAGCGAAGGTTAGTCCCCTTATATGTAGTGAAGATTCTTCCAATAAGCAATATCACAGCACCACCGCCATAAACATACTTAAACAAATCGCCTTCTTGCATCAACAATGGCATTACTGTTCCTGCCGCGATAAGTAACATACCTATCGTCACGAACCATAAAAATATAGTGTTTGATGTCACAACCACTTCTGTTGTGACCTTATCAGTGTCTTTTACATCTTCTTGTTTCATTTTCTAAATGATTTTATTCAAAAATATACACATCTTCATTGACGCGATTCATATGATGTCGCTCACGCACCACACGCTCCATCTCTTCTGTGCTTTTATTTAATTGGTCATTTAGGAGCATGTATCGTTGTGTTGTATCTTGATAATATTTTATCTCAGTCTTCAAACTATCTATTTGCTGCTCCAACACAACATATTTTGCGATTGAATACTCATTAAAAAAGAGCACAAACGCCAAGTATGCAATGGCTATGATTAATGGGAATTTAATATACCTCTTAAGCCATTCAAATTTCGATTTTTGTTGATTGTTTTCCATTGCCACAAAGATAATGCAAAACAATCAATTTTTGAAAAATACTCCCACTTATTTATAATATTTTATAAAATAAACGATTTAAGCTTTGCAATTCTTTTTTTCTTGTGCTATATTTGTAAGTTATTTTAATAAATTACCCATATTATGCGAATTTTTATGAAAAAATTCATCTCATACTTATTATTTGCATCTTTATGTTTCAATGTGTGGGCCGATATACCTTCGGGCTATTACACTTCTCTTAATGGGAAAATGGGGGGTGCTGCATTAAAAACAGCTGTTTACAATATCATCTGCAAGCACACTTCGGTGTCATCATATAGCGATCTCCCCAAGTATTTTCAGAAAACCGATGTATACCCCGATGGTGATCGTTGGTGGGAAATGTACTCTAACCAAACGTTTTATCTCCCAAGTTTTACCGGTATGAATCGAGAACACTCGGTACCCAAAAGTTGGTGGGGTGGTTCGTCGGACACTCAAGCTTATACCGACTTAAATCATCTTTATCCATCAGAGATGAAAGCCAACTCAGCTAAGAGTAATTATCCTCTTGGCACTGTCGATATGACTCAGTCGGTAAAATTCAACAACACCGTGAGTAAGGTTGGATATGCCATTACCGGTCAAGGTGGTGGTGCTAATTATGTATTTGAGCCGGCCGATGAATATAAAGGCGACTTTGCCCGCACTTATTTCTACATGGTCACTCGATACCAAGATATCACTTGGAAATATACATATATGTTCCAAAACAACTCCTACCCTACACTCAATGCCTGGTCGCAAGAGTTACTATTAAAATGGCATCGCCAAGACCCGGTGTCGCAAAAAGAGGTTGATCGTAACGAACAGGTTTACCTTGTTCAAAACAATCGTAATCCATTTATTGATTTTCCATCTCTTGCCGAATATATTTGGGGCGACAAAATTGGAGAATTATTCTATCCCGACAATGCCGGAACTCCCTCTGGTGAGCCCAACCTCATCACTCCCACACAAGGAATGACTCTTGATTTCGGGCAAGTGGCAATAGGTTCTTCTTCCACAAAACAACTTTTTTTCAAAGGAGAAAACCTCACCGGCTCATCATTGACCCTCACCCTCTCGCGAAACGATGCAGCTATGTTTTCTCTCTCTGATGAAAGCATTAAAACTTCACTTGTAAACTCGGCCGACGGATATTGGCTTAAGATAACCTATACTCCCACTGCGATTGGTGCTCATACCACAAAACTCATCGTTTCCGACGGTGGCATCACAGGTTCTCGTGGCATCGTCTTAAATGGCGAGTGTCTTGAAGTTCCATCTGTCTCTGTGGTAAAAGCCCTTAATGCGACTGAAATTACCGACTCAACATATACTGCTAATTGGGAAGCTTCGTCCGACCCCATTGTCGACTACTATATCGTCACTCGCACTCGTTATATCGATGGTGTGGCCTCTTCTGAAGAAATTATTGCCGAAGAAAATTATCTTGAAATAACCGATTTCGACAAATCCAACTCTGAAACATATGCTGTGCAAGCTGTGAGATTGGGATATCGTTCGGCGATGTCAAACATCATTACGGTTGAGCACTCTGGCATTTCAGGCGTGATAACCGACCTCCCTCTTGGGGTGAGAATTGATGGAAATTCTTTGCATTTCACTTGTGGAGAACCTCACTACAACGCTTGCATTTATAACGCAGCCGGACTTCTTATTACAAACCTACCTGTTATTGAAAACAATATGGAGATTTATCTCCCCACCGGAATTTATTTTATTACGACCAACCAAATGCAACGCCCCATCAAGGCGCTTGTAAAATAACACAATTAAAAACAAAGTTTATGGAATCTACACGACAAGCTAAAATAGCAAGATTATTACAAAAAGAACTAAGTGAAATATTTCGCCGACAAACAGCTAAAACTCATGGCGTGATTATTTCGGTTAGCACTGTGAGAGTATCACCCGATTTGAGCATTGCTCGTGCTTATCTCTCAATCTTCCCTTCAGATAAAGCTCAAGCCCTTATCGAAAGCATCAACAATAGTGCTCGCGAAATTCGTTATGAGTTAGCCAAAGTGGTACGTTATCAACTTCGCAAAACTCCCGAATTATCATTCTTTATCGACGACTCTCTCGATTATATCGAAAATATCGAGAACTTGCTTAAAGACAAATAATTGAGTGATGTTTTCACTAAAAATAGCTCTTAGATATTTATTCTCAAAAAAAACTCACAACGTGGTCAATGTGATTTCATTGATCTCGGTTGTGGGGGTAGCTATTGCTACAATTGCCATTGTGTGTGTATTATCGGTTTTCAATGGGTTTGAAGACCTTGCCGCGCAATCGCTCTCTAAGCTTGACCCTCAGCTCAAGATACTCCCGGTCAAAGGAAAAGTTATTGCCAATGCCGACTCATTGGCTCAAGCCATAAGTTCTGTCGACGGTGTAAAAATAGCATTACCCGAAATTGAAGAACAAGCATTTGCCATTTACCGGCAACAACAAATGCCGGTAGTGATTAAAGGTGTCGATTCTTTATGTCAACAATTGATTGATATCGACTCTACAATTATCGATGGATATTTTATGCTTAAAGATTCATTGGTGAGCTACGCCACACTAAGCCCCGGCGTTGCAGTAAAACTCAACGCTCGCCCCGGAGGATTTAATTACATTGGCATTTATGCACCCACTCGCACAGGGCGCATAAACCCCTCAAACCCAATGACGGCCTTTTGTGCCGACTCGCTACTGGTTGCCTCAGTGTTTCAAGTCAACCAACCCGAATACGACAACGACCGCATAATCCTACCCATCGAGAATGCTCGCGCTCTTCTCGAATACACTACCGAAGCGCACTCTGTGGGGGTAGCTGTCAACGATAATGCCGACATCAATCTCGTGGCCGATGCCATTGCGCAAAAAATCGGGGACCAATATGTGATAAAAGACCGATATGCACAACAAGAGCAATCATTCAAGATGATTTCAATCGAAAAATGGATTACGTTCTTAATGCTTGCTTTTATTCTTGTGATAGCCTCTTTCAACATCATTTCCACTCTATCAATGCTTATTATCGAAAAAGACGACAATATATCTACATTTAATGCTCTTGGAGCAACTCCCAAAATGATTACACGCATATTTATGCTCGAAGGATGGTTAATATCAATGTCGGGAGGCGTTATCGGCATAATCATAGGGTTAGCTCTTTGCCTCGCCCAACAATGGGGACACTTCATCAAATTAAATGGCGACCCTTCTCAATTGGTTATTGATTCATATCCGGTGAGAGTGGTTGCAACTGATTTGTTGATTGTATTTATATTGGTGGTAGCTGTGGGATTTATCACTTCACAAGTCACCTCGTTTTTCACTCGTCGACGTATAAACAAATAGACATATGGAAAAGAAAACTATATGGGATTTAAACCGTGTTTCGGTCGAAGAATATAAATCAAACATCGAAAAGCACCCGTTTATGGTGGTTCTCGACAATATCAGAAGCCTCAATAATGTGGGTTCGGTTTTTCGCACTGCCGATGCGTTTCTGGTAGAAAAAATAATGCTTTGTGGCATCACAGCCACTCCTCCAAACAACGAAATACACAAGACTGCCCTCGGTGCTGAAGATTCGGTTGAGTGGCAATATTTTGAATCTACGATTGATTGTGTCAACGCATTAAAAGCATCGGGTTATACAATTTGTTGCCTCGAACAAGTAAAAGATAGTGTTGCCTTGCAAGATTTCGTAGTCGAAAGAGGCAAAAAATATGCGATTGTATTAGGCAACGAAGTGAACGGTGTGGAGCAAGCTGTAGTCGACGCTTGCGATGTGTGTATCGAAATACCTCAATGCGGCACAAAACATTCGCTCAACGTATCGGTGTCGGGAGGCATCGCTATTTGGCATTTCTTTAAAGCATTGTTATAAGAGTGAAAACGAAATTCACAAAAACACTCCTCATCATTTGCGCTATTATTGTTATATGCGTTACCATTAATGTTTGGTATCGCATCGACAACTATCCCCACAAACTATGGCTACATCGTTGCAATTCTCTCGAAAAATGGAACGAGAAAGCTGATAGCTACGATAATATTGAAATAGATGTGGTGTGGAGAAACGACACCGGATTTGATGTCACCCACGATATCGACACCTCTTTTAATCAAAAATTGGCTCCTTTCCTACAACAGCTAAAGGCGTCGGGGGGGCAAAATGTGGCTCGACACAAAAAACCTCAATACCAACAATATCGCTCGTGCCACTGATGAGCTAAATCAACTAATCGCTCATAATCAACTCAACAAATCTCAACTCATAGTCGAGAGCAACGACACTAATGCAATTAATCATCTCGACAAAAACGGATTCTACACATCTTATTATGTAAACTTTGACAAACCATCAGAACTTAACGATAATCAAATAGACAGTTGTTTAACCATGCTACAAACAATCGTTGACAACACCGATTGCGATGCCATCTCGTTCCCCTCATGGTGGTATGATGAAATTAAAGAAGAGATGGGCAATGAAGATATCGACCTACTCACTTGGTGCCACCGCACCACTCAATTTGAGTTTTTCGTCACCCCCTCTTGCTACGAAATGCTTTATGACCCTCAGCTCAAAGTCATTCTTGTAAAGGACACAGGTGAGCATCACCTATAAAAGAGTGTCATTTTACTACCTTCACTATCGCTTGAGTAGAGATATTACCCACTTTTGCAGTCAATAAAAACTCCCCTTCTTTTGATGGTTGCAACGCCCTCCCTTTATTGAGAATTTTTCCACATTTTTTATCACACGATAGTTTTACCCCCTTCACATTTGTATCTACCAAGATGCCATACTTATTATATCCATATATTATAGGAGTATATGGCTCATTGACATTGAGCGAGGGGCGATATTGTGCAAACTCTATCGATGCAATCTCGTTGTCGACAGGCACATTGGCTACTGCATATAAACCATTGGCAACTGTGCGTTCTTTGCCATCGCTTGGCACATTACATATTCCCAAATTCTTTACATACAATTCACTCGAACCGCCTCCGTCGAGATTTATAGCATCATCACAACCCACATAGCGCATAATATCGGCAAGCACTTTTGAAGTACAACCGTCCGACACATCTGAGCGGCCATCTACAATCAAAACGACCAACTTTGTGTTATCAGCATTATTCCCCACTGCAGTGCGAGGGTGCAAGCCATTTAGGTGTTTCAGTATATCTACAGGGTCTGTTGTCACTCCATCGCGCAATATCACCGGATATCCACTCACCACCTCCGAAGGTGTTATCTGAGTGCCGTTAGGCATCACCTCCGATGTCGAAACCTCTATAACATCACCCTCCTTTATTTGATTGATTAAAAATCGTTGACTGCCACTGCCCGATATCACATATCCATCGGTAGGAATCGGCAAACGACCTCCCGTTGTAGGAGCCGATTCTACTCGCATCTTCGCCCTCTTGCCTATTGCAATATCTTCCAACGGACACACCACCACCTCAAGCACATTTCCATTACTATCGGTTTGTTCTCCATATAGCGAGCTATATATATTTAAATCGTCGATATTCTCTTCAACATTCACCCCCGACACATTCATCACATTATTACCGGCAGTGATGGTGCAACTGATCTTCATCTCATCCATAATAGGAGTGCGACTATCTCCCCACGCCCATTGAGTGCGGCCATTATTGTCGACATAAACGAGTTTGCCGTCCGACACCTGCGAACCAATCGAATTCCCGCGGCGCATATTGAAGAAATCGGCATTTACCCCTAAGAAATACTGCACCGAATCACAATCATTATCCAATGCCATGCCCGACACCTCTTGGCGGGCAAAGATTGTGTTCTTCGCCTTCAACACCTTCATATCTATAAGAGGATTGGTCAAATCGGTAACGGTATAAAATATATTCAAATTTTGCGCACCGGTAAGTCGCAACGATGTCAAAGTAGTACTTGGCCCCACCTTCACATGATTTACTGTGTCGACCATATACTTTCCTCCTTGCAAAGTCCATTCAGTAGCAGCATTCGACACCACCACACTCGCAACAAATAGCGCAATCAAAATCAATCGTTTCATAATCTTCTCAGGGTTAGTTTTCAATCAATAATCACAAAGATAGTCATTATCTCTGGAAAAATCTAACGAATGAGGGAAAATAATGATGGCAACACTGGTGTTCAATGACTTATGAGGACTTATGATGAAAGCCTCGCCGATGCAAAAGTGCGAGGAAATGAAAGGTAATGAGAGCGGACGGTTT
>JAFQAS010000032.1 GCA_017399915.1 Muribaculaceae bacterium | reverse complement strand
TATTATTTTGCCATCAGCGTCACGTTCTGTGTACGCAATAGAAGATGTTCCGGCAAGAGACCATGTGTCATCACATAATGTCACAAGGTTACCGCTATCGTCACGTTTATATGTTCGATACCACACTTCGTAATTATTCAATGTCTCACGGTCATATTTTTGCGCATTCCAAGAGATTAACGCATCAACCGAACCGGGAACCGTATTAGTACCTTCGGAATAACAACGACGTTCGACTTTCACACCCTCTACTGCAGTTGAGCCGCTTGTATATGTCACCGGGTTATCCTCCTCTACTGCTGTGATAAAATATTTTGAGAAGCCTTGGCCCGGCACGTGAGTATATAATGCAAATACATTATTATTCACACGTTCCAACTCATTCCAACTATTTACCGAATGCCCGGTCAATGGGTTTGTGTTATCTTCATTGTTATAAGCAAAAGCATAACCAATGCGAGTATAAGTGCGACTCGGAGATTCTTTTGTACTTAACACATAATCGTGATTGGTATATTCACACACATTTATATCAATCGCACCATTTCGTCCGGTTAAACTTGCAGCCTCTGTGTTAAGATTCAAGCTATTAATCAACACACGATATCCCTTAATTGAGTCTATTTCAGGCGCCGACATCCAATCGGTTTTTTGATAAGTATTTCCTGAATAGTAATTGCGAGGCATTACACAAATAGCATCATGATAAACTGTTGTCGTTGATGATGGACCGGGAGATTCATATAACCCGGTAAATGGTACACTCCAAAAATATTCTCTCACATCACATTCGCGGAACATAAACTCTCGAGAATGTCCATTTGCGACATCTAACGACACTGAATTTGGTGCTGTCGACAAATTGGCATTTATAGAAGTCTGATAGTGATGATATCTCATCACATAATTCAAATACCAATTGGCATATCCACCTTCGGCAATCATTTGCCCAAAAATCAAATTATTATATGCAAAAAACAAGTAACCCGATGCCTTACCTCTAAAATAAGTAGATGGAGCCCAAACGTCGCTACCGCCCCAAAAATCACCCGAAGCCCCCATATAATCCATCGCCACAGGAGTTCCTACAGATTTACCCCAAAGAGTCTGACGGGCAGTACTTGGGATATTAGGGTTAGGTGTTGTCATTCTATCCCATGAATCAACGATAACTCCCGTCCCGGCCGCATTTAGAGTGCCTCGGTCGTAAGGCACATTACAGGTTGTCATATCCGACAACTTTGGTTTTGCCGTTTCACTTGTCAATGCCACACCATACGTTGAAGGAGCCTTATAAATAGCAAAGCCTCGAGCCGGAGTATTTATATCAGCACCAGTTACATTATTCCATTGGTGAACAAGATTCCCATACCAGTCTTGAGTTATATTACCATATCCGGTGGTAGCTCCATCAAATGCATAATTTGCTCCATCATACGTTTTTTGAGGAGTAAATTCTCCAACTTCACCGGTAACTGTATTCCAATAATAAATTACATCTTTTGTTGGAACAATCCAATACACAACCCCCATAGATACACCAAACTGTTTCACATAACAAGTTTTATTTGTAGTGGTAGTACCATTATAAAAATCCTTGTAATTCGCTACAAACGAAAATTTGTCTTGATAATCACTATAATTTGTTTTGGCTTCAACCATTGGCCAATTTTTTTTATTTGTAGCCGTAGCATAATCGGTATAAATCGGCTCGGTATAAACAACTCCTTTTAATCCGCTTGTAGTTTGTTTACTATATCCAACGCTCTTAATCTGCATTGAATAAGACAAATCATCGTTAGGATTGCTATCTGCTATCGAAACCTGTGGCATGCCCACAATGGCGATAGCAACTAAAGATAGCACTCGTTTAAATAGCTTTCTCATTTTAGAATAGTAGTTTTATGTTGTTAGTATTTGTTTCTCAGAATTGGTATTACCGTTAATAATTAGCGACAAAAATAAAAAAAATGGTTTTTTTCATAAATTTTAATATACATATGGCTTTTATATAAACCGACTTTTTTAATGTTTATCGACAAACACGACTAAGATTTTTGTTTTTTATTTTTGTTTATTTTCATGTGCTTTTTTGAGTTTTTTTGGGCAAAATAAAATCTAAATTAAAATATTCATCTATGTTTTTTCCCAAATAATAGACATGTGTCAAGAAGAGATTTTCCGATTGTGATTTTTCAAGAATAAAAAAAGAGAATCGTGTCTCACGACATGATTCTCTTCATCTTATTGTAAAGTGTATACAGGGATGTGATTATATTGTCTATTTTGTTTTTGCTTGCAATTTGCAATTAATTTTATGCAAAAATAGTGTATAATTGAATAAAAACAAATATTTTTGAGTTAAAATAATGTTAATGTTTGGGCAATCTATCCTCGGTGGATGCCCAACGATACATTCTATCGCTCGGACGCACCTTCTCGGCGACTTTTATTGAGAACCGTTCACCCTTCACAGTTTTCTCTACCGGTTTGAGGTCGACACGTATTTCATCAACAGTCAATATCAATGCTCCGGTAGTTGGTCCGGTAATAACAATCTCATCACCCACATGCAGCTCGCCGCTTTCCATTTGAAATTCAGCCACACCTATTTTTGAGAAATATCTGATGCCCTTGGCCACATATTGTTTCACACGCGTAGCCGATGAACCATATTTCGACGACCATTCGCCAAGGCGTTGTCCCAAGTAGTATCCGTTCCAGAATCCACGGTTGAAGATTTTGCTTAGACGCTCGTCCCAATCGGCAATCATCTCTTCGTTATAGGTGCCGTTGCAACAAGCTTCGATAGCCTCGTTGTAACATTCCACGGCGATTTTCACATATTCGGGACCTCGCGCACGCCCTTCAATCTTCAACACCCTCACCCCGGCATCAATCACCTTGTTGAGGAAATGTATTGTCTTGAGATCTTTAGGCGACATGATATATTGGTTCTCAATATCGAGTTGCGCACCACTCTCGCGGTCGGTAACAGTGTAACCGCGTCGACAGATTTGAGCGCATGAGCCTCGATTGGCACTGTAATTCATTTCGTGCAGACTCAAATAGCATTTACCCGACACTGCCATGCACAAGGCTCCATGGCAAAACATCTCGATGCGCACCAATTCGCCATGAGGACCACGGATATCTTGCTCACGAATGGCATCGTAGATGGCTCTCACCTGCTCCATGTTCATCTCGCGGGCAAGCACCACCACGTCGGCAAACTGAGCATAGAATTTCACCGCCTCAATATTGGTGATGTTCACCTGTGTGGAAATATGCACCTCTACCCCGATGCTACGCGCATAAGTGATAGCAGCGATATCCGAAGCGATAATGGCCGAGATGCCCGATTGCTTCACGGCGTCGATAATAGCATGACATGTGGCAATATCGTTATCAAAAATAATGGTATTGACCGTGAGATAGCTTTTCACACCATTTTCGTCGCATATCGAAGCGATGTTGCGAAGGTCGTCGAGAGTGAAATTCACCGACGAGCGAGCGCGCATATTCAAGCCCTCAACACCAAAGTAAATGGCATCGGCACCGGCATTTATCGCAGCATAGAGCGATTCGTAGCTCCCCACGGGAGCCATTATTTCAAAGTCTTTACGATTCATCGTAGTGGTTTATCGTTGTATTTATTAGTGGCAGCCACAACCACAGCCGTGGTCATCGCCACAACCGCCACAATCATCACCGCAACCATGGTCGCCACAACCGCAGCCACAGCCACATGATGGGTTCAACTCTTCGGGAGTAGCATCGCGCACGGTAAGGATTTTGCCGTCGAAACGCACATCATCATTAGCCAATGGGTGGTTGAAGTCCATCTTCACGATTTCGTCGGTAACATCAAGCACCACACCATTGATGCGGAAGCCGTCGGCTGTCATCATTGGCACGATAGCTCCTTTTTTGATATATTCGCTATCAAACTTGCCATCAACCAAGAAGAGGTCGCGACTGAGCTCTGCCACCTGATTTGGGTCATAAGGACCGAAAGCTTCATCGGCCTTCACTGTGAGGTTGAATTTTTCGCCGGCAGCGAGTGAGAAGATAGCCTTTTCCAATGGGATAATCATGCCGGGGGTAACACCATAAACAAAACGTTCGGGGTCGGCTTCGTCGCTTTGATGCACGAGTTTTTCACTACCGTCGGCATTCACTTTATATAGGTCATAGACCATCTCTACATATTTTCCTTGTTGAATCTTTTCCATTTTTATTGAATTTTAGTCAAGCAATCAATGTTGCTTGTGGTTATTTTTTATTTGTTATTAAATCACGCACAATCGCCACACATGAGTCGGCAACGGCATGGTTCTCTATCTTTTCATATTCGGTCAATAACTGCAAAATCTTATCGGCATCGGCCACCTTTGCGCTATCGGCTTGATGATTATAGCGTGGCAATATCAATTGCTCATCAAGGGCATTACGGAAGTGCTCATAACGATTGTTGCGCAACAAAAAAGTGTCGAGATTGGCGATATACACGCTATCTAATTTATTTTTCATCTCGGCAGCCTGTTTTTCGGGCGATTGCTCTGTCCCCTTCAATGCATCGTTGATTGATGTTACGATTGGCAATATCTTGTTTTTCACCAATTCCGCTTCATATTGTGCATTTTCTTGATCGGCACGATCCTCTTTCACCAAATACATTTCATGGAAAAAGTAGTATGCACCACCAAGCACCAACAGCAGCGCTATGGTTGAAAATCCCGGTAACAACGACCGTTTACGACGTCTACGTTTTTGTGAGCCCATAATAAGTCAAGTTAAGATTTTTAGTCTATGCAAAGGTACAATAAATAATTTATAATTCATAATACACTATTTATAATTCATAATACATAATGCATAATTCATAATACACTATTTATAATGCACAATTCATAATCTCCTTGTGTCAGCCCTTATGCTCATTCTGTTATTCTGTCAAAATCTAAAACACTCAATTGCCTCGATAAAGCCTCGTTGAGCTCGTCGGGGGGCATTATGCACTATTTAATGCGGAATGCAGAGTGCGGAATTTAGACAAAATGCCGGAATGACAAAAAACAATTTTTAATAATACCTTAATATCAAAGAAGGAGTGGCGAGCTATGCGCTGCCACTCCTTCAAGAAAACAACTTACTATTCTTAGATTGTATTACTCTTTAATCATCATTTTGGCCACTCCAAGAGTGTTGACGATATACATTCCTTGTGGCAATTCATCAACATTGATACTTACCATTGTGTCGTTGATATCTTTAACCACTTTCACCAATTGACCATCGGTTGTGAATATTCTCACTTCGCCCATAGCCATAGGTGCTTGCAATGTAAATGTGCTACCCACGGGGTTAGGATAAAGCACAACTCCTCCGGCCGCATTGGTGAGAATACCTTCCACACCGGTAGTGATAGATGTTGAACTAACTTGCATACTTGTGAGTGGAGTGGGAACGGTCATTACCTCCATAGCACTTATTTCCAATGGAAGGGCATACTCTTCCGGATTTTCTGCCACCATAAATCCGGCTTTTTGGTTTGTTAAATTGACTATTGGATATTCTGCAGTCAATGTGACATCAAATTTCACAGCGCCAATTGCTTCTGCACTGTTAAGAGGGGTATTTGAGCCATGAACATAGTGGATATTCAATGGTATCTTATCATTTGCAATAGCAAGAGCCGACCAGTTGGAATTTGTAGCACCATCATATCCGATTGCTCCATCTTTCAACACCTCCATGCCACTTTGGTTTGTAAATGAGGAAATTTCCGTATCACTCAAAACTGAACCTGCATGATATTGTACCCATTCATCGGGATTTTTATCAGGAGTTTCATAGTGTCCATAGCACACTGCTTTTGATGCTCCATAATAACCCATATAGCGGTTAAGTGTATTATCCGCTGTCCAATCAAGCAACATTGCGGCATCATAATAGTAGGGATAATATCCATTGGTTGTCGCATTGTCGTAATAGAAATGTGAACCTGAACGTTGATGCAATGCACCTAATACCGAACCTCCGGCTTTATTGGTTACTTCTAATCCGGATAGAGATGTAGAGCCGATAACAAGGTCAGCATAGGTAGACTTAATGACTTCTAAGCCATCTGTTATACGACGATATGCAACATCCACTTTTGCGGTATATGTCTTGTTAGTTGGAGTATAGACCTTACGAGTGCGACCATCTTCACCGGTTTGCTTTTCATAATCAACTTTTATACCAATCACATCACATATCACATCTTTTACATTAGAGTAACATGCTGCGTATGCTGCTGAATTTAATTGGTCTTCTAGTTGTATTTGCGCGAATAAATCTCCGTTTTCATCATAAAGATAAATCCCGTATGCGACTTTCCATCCGGCATTCTCGTAAACTCCATTATTTAAAGTTCCAAGCACTTCATCTGTAACGCTTATAGGCTTAAGCGTACTTCCATTTGTGCCATAATAGTTGGCATTATTAAGTGTTACAGGGTTAGATGGATTTTCATCAAGGGCATTGGTAGCAGGATCGATGCGACGAAATGAACCTATAGGCATATCTTCATTCTCGGTCAATGAGCCATAATCTCCCTCAAGTTTATAAAAACCGGCAGGAGTGGTTGACCACACCAATTCGGGCACTGTCATTGTTGCTGTGATATCGCCTGTTCCCACAAAGTTATAGCCGCGATTTGCAACGCCATATACTTTCACTTTATATTCCACTTCGGGATTTACATTGTGCCAAACAAGTGATGGCAATGCTGTTCCCGACGCCGATACGGCTGAGAAGCCTTCTACTATGGCATAATATCCATTAGCGGTATAGTGACTGCAGTTATGTGACGCAAACACCGGAGTGATTCCTTTTCCTGTGGTAACTGTCATACCGGAGGTCAAACATTCCACACTTGTAGCTTGCGACAATGCTGTGGCGGTTTCTTCATCTTCGGCTACCAAAACATATTTTGTGATTGATGCTTTTGCTTTATTATCAGCAAATGGAACTGTGAGATTACTATTGGTTGCCACATCAAGCTTGAGGTTGAATGAATATTTATCTCCCTCCTTTATTTGTGACAACGTTCCGTTTACCGGAATACGAGGAGCCGACGATGTGATTGTTGTGTTTC
>JAFQAS010000008.1 GCA_017399915.1 Muribaculaceae bacterium | reverse complement strand
TTTATCAATCACGATTTGCATAAGAGCCGGAATGTTAGATTGGTCATTAGAGTTTATACCATCGGCCCATTTTAGCTCAATCACAGGAGTCACATTATATTCTTTACAGATGTCGAGATATTCCTCAAAGGAACAAAATGTACCTGTGTAAGTCACACCATCGCGTGTTTGGATTAATGTTTGGGTTTGAAGCCACTTGAGAGAATGTGCATTGATTGTACATTCCTTGGTAAATCCAAATTGACCTGCTTCGATGACATCATTGTGCCAACAAATAAACTTTCCATCCAAGGTAACCTTGATGTCGGTTTCAAGGCAGTCGTAACCTCCTTTTTTAACACCGTTGATAAAAGCCTCTCGGGTGTTCTCAACTCCCCATATACTACCACGGTGCCCAACTAATTTGGGTGCTGCCGATGCCGACACTACCACCACGGCAAGTAAAATTGCAAAAAGTCTTTTCATGATTAAATCTTTGATCAGTTAGTATTTATTATTTTTTCAATTCAAACTATCGTTACATACTATGTATATGAAAAATGCTATAGGTGTATTAAGAAACTCTATAGACATATATTTCAAAAATCACATTTGAAGCTCTTTCAAAATCTTGGGCTCAAAAGTACAACAATTGATGTAGTTATATGTAGACTGCGTATATGTTAGTTTTTTTATGAGATAGGTGCAAATATACAATTAAATATATTACCCCCCCCCATTTAACTTATTTTAACTCAATTTGTCTTGATTTTAGCACAATAAAACTTATAGCTGATGTTTTTCTTTTTCATGCATCATAATAATTATACATAAATGACGATATAATCTATCTTAATCACGGATATTTGCGGTTGAAATTTTTTTTAACATACTATAAGCCTTTAGCCTCTACTCGAAGGGGATTTATGGGCTCAGTATCTTTTTAGTGTAGGCAAGCAGAAAACGGTTCACTGGCAAAAAACGAGGGGAAACGTGCGAAGCACGGAGAGCGAAGCGATATGTAATAACCGCGTGGTTGAAGGTGTTAGCCCAAAACCTCCGGACGGAGACTGCCCTCCTCTCTCAGAATCCGTGCTTCGCACGGATTCCCACACCTTTTTGCTACAAAGCCGGTTTATGCAACCAAAACTATTGTTCACTTAAAAAGAGGTCTCAATCGCTTTAATTCCGCGACCGAGACCTCTTCTATTCCTTTTAGAATTTTATCAGAGCAAAAATTATTTGCCTATCTTCTTTGCTATATCTTTAGGGAGTGCTTCTTTATTTACAAGAATGCTCACTGTTTTTGCGAGGAAGTATGGTTCAGAAACATAGAAGAATCCGCCATATACTTGGTTGGTATCCCATGAGTTTTTAACCTTATAATAGCGGTTGCCCTTTTGGTCTTTAGCGACCCCTACGATTACCATGCCATGGTCGTCGGTAGTTTCTTGACGGTCAAACATATCTTGACGCATCTCTTGTGTCACTTCTATTTCTTCGCAAGGACCTTCGATTTTATAACGTTCTCTTTCGCGGTCTTGGTCGCTCAATGTCACCCAACGTGAAAGTTCGGTTCCTTCCAATGATGATACATCTTTGCCCTTTGGCATCAACGCATAACCTTCGCGATATTTAAATCCTTTTTCGCTCACATCGGCTGCCCACACTACCGAATAACCATTTTCAACGGCATTATCCACGATAGCTTTCAACTCGTCGAGCTTAACATTTTCATACAATCCCCAGAACCAATTATCAGCTACTTCGAGCACAAATGGTTTATAGAATGGATGGTGTGTGAATGATGTCACCGCTACATAGTCTTCCATATTCAACCCCAATGATTGAGCGAATGACTGTGGAGTATATGTTTTACCTTGATAAGTGAATGTTTCGGGCACTGCACCAAGATAAGCGTCAAGAATTCCATTCAATCCCTTGCGCCATGCAGTTGAAATGCGACGATTACGATTTGACTCCACCCCTTTCATATAGGCTTGAAGCACTTCATGAAGCTCGCCATGGTTATGTTTTTCTTCGCCATAACCCAATCCTGAATATACCTCCTCGGGCACTGCGCCAATCTTTTCCCACACCAAGGGGACATCAAGAATGCTACCCCCGGGAGAGAATGCGGTTGAGCCATACATACGCAAATAGCGGTCGGCCTTTTCTTCGTAGCAATAACGCACGGTAAACATCTCTGACAAGTCTAATTCCATGCCTGTTTTACGAAGTATTTCATCTTCAAAAAACGATGTTCCGGCAAAGCACCAACATGTCCCCGACATATTTTGGTCTTTAACCGATGTGGTTTTCACCACTTTCACATCTTCAAACTTAAAACCCTCTACCGAGTCTTTCTTTTCTGCTTTATCATCGGCCATAGCACTCATTGCTACCCCAACGCCAAGCATTGCCATTAATACTTTCTTCATCTTATTTATGTTTTTTGTTTATATTTTTCTATTCTAATTGCAAAGGTAGTGATTTTCATTAAAAAACAAAAAAGGCCTCGGGAAAATCCCGAGACCTTTAATATATAAATAGAAGTATGTATTAGCGAACAACTTTTACTACTTGTTCTGCACCGTCAGCGAAGACAGCTTTAACAACGTAAACACCATTAGCTTGGTCAGCCAATGAAACTGATTCTACGCCATTTACAGCTTCTTGAGCTACGAGAACACCTGCAGTGTTGTAAACATAAACAACTGCATCTTCCATTACTGTTACAGCATCACCAATAACTTGGAGACGATCAACTGCTACAACTACTGATTCAACACCGTCAATACCAGGAGTATATTTCACAGGAACAACACCATAACCTTCAACGTCGGCAATGTGAAGTTCTACTTTTGGAGTTTCTTCACCGAGTTTGATACGTTTGATACCTGTTTTGTGCAATGGGTTAGTTTCGTCAAATGCTTCAGCTGGAGTACCTACAACTTTTGTTGCATCGCTTGGAGCGATATAACACCAGTAGAGGTAACCGTCTTCACTTGGAGCAAGTTGAGTGATAGCTGTTTCTTGTGAACCTGCAGCACCTTCAAGTTTGATTGGAGAACCGTCAACCAAGATTGGGTTGAGAGCTGAGAAGTCACTTGGATCAGGATTTGCAAGAAGAGCATCTAAGTTTACACGGTAAAGACCTGCGCTGATACCATTACCTGCACAAATATATACATAGAAGTGGTTGTTTGCTTCGTCGATATAGAATGCACTTGGTTGTGACATTACGTTAGCCAAGATTGGAGCATATTTAGTTTGATCGGGAACTGCACCTGGAACTGATGATGTACCGATGTTTTCTTGTTTGAAGCGATAGATACCATTACCATTATAACGCATACCTACCCAGTAAAGAGGAGCACCTTCTTCTTGAGTGATAGCGAAACCGGCCTTGATACAACCATATACCCAGTTCATGTTATAGTAACCCATCCAGTTGTTTTCCATCCAAGAAGGATAGTCTTGAGGAAGAGCGATAGCGTCGGCTGAAATCTTACGAACGCAAACGTTACGGTCGTTTACATAAAGAGTGTCACCATAGATATAAAGTCCCATTGGGTCTTTGTAGGCATTGTTACCTGCGTTGTCAAGAACGACTGCTTGGAATGTATTACCGTCGATTTGTGAGATGTAGAACAATTTACCATCACCTTCATTACCTGCAGTAGCAGTATAAGTAAATGACACACCTGCGCTTGCACCGTAGATACGGTTTTTGAATTCAACGAGTTGGAAAGTGTGAGGAACACCACCTACATCATAAGTAGCTTTTTCGCCCATGTTACCGATACCGTGGATCATACCATCTTTACCTGCATAGTAGAGACCATAAGGCATTGTGATGTTTTCACCCTTAAGTGCGATGTTAGCATCACCTACTACGTTAAGATATTGCCAACCTGCAGCAGCTTTGTATGCTTCAACTGCTGAAGTAGGAACTTTACAAGTAATACCTGAGTTAGCTTCAGTAAACACACCTTGAGCCATAGCTGCTGGAGTAGCAGCACCTACGATAAGTGTTTCAACACCACAGTCAGCAAATGCACCTGCTTCGAGGATACAAAGGAGACCACCGAGGTTGATTTCTTTCAATGCAGCAGTACCTGCGAATGCATCTTGTTTTACAACAAGAACATCTTGAGCGCTTGTAAATGTAGCAAGGGCAGCACAGTTTTGAGCGATACCTACAGGAACTTCGTTACAATCGATTGAAAGAGAAGTTAGTTTTGCATTGTTAGCAGCAACATAACGACCTACTGTGCCTTTAACTGCAAGTGTTTCAGCACCTGTGTTAGCAAGTGAATAGTCACCATAGTTAACACAGTTATCAAGAGTGATAGTAGTAAGGTTAGTTGCGTTTTGGAATGTATAAGCACCTACTTTTGTGATTTCAGCATCTACAACTGAAGCGTTAGCTGAAGCTATTGGATAAGCAAGAGCAGTTGCACCGTCGATAGTTGTTACAACACCTGTTTCTTTTACTTTGTAAGCAGTGTTAGCAGCGTCAACTGTGATAGCAGTAAGACCTGTACAGCCTTGGAACACACCTTCACCGAGGTTAGTAAGTGAAGCAGGAAGCGCCATTGTTTTCATTGCAGTGTTGCCAGAGAAAGCCAAGTCGTTGATACGAGCTACTGCAGCAGGAAGAACGATGTCGCCTGTGAGAGCACAGTTGTTGAACGCTTGTTTGCCGATAGTAGTCAATGAAGCTGGCAATGAAAGAGAAGATATTGGTGAGCCATTGAATGCAAGAGCATCGATGAAAGTAGTACCTTCGTTGAGTTTCACTGTAGTAAGATTTTTACAACCTTGGAAAGCAGAGCTTGAGATTGTAGCAATACCACCGTGGAGGTCAAGAGAAGCGATACCTGTGTTAGCGAATGCATTTGCAGCAAGAGAAGTCACTGTTGCAGGGATGTTGATTTCTGTAAGTGAAGTACAGTTTTCAAACATATTTGAGTAAACAGCTGTACATTTGCCACCAAATGTTACTTTCTTGATTGAAGCGTTGCCACGCCATGGGTTTTTAGCAGGTTGCATTGCTTTCATTGGACGATTTACTACCACTTCTTCAAGAGTGCTGATATAATCTACAGCAGCATCACCGCTACCTGCAGTATATTTTGCTTGAAGACCGCTGGCATTGTCAACTTCGATTTCTGTTTCAGCTTCAGCAAACTCGATATATTTCAAACCGGTACAACCGTTGAATTGTCCACCAATGATAGATGTAATGTTAGCAGGGATAACGATTGAGTCAAGAGAAGAACAGTATTCAAATACGTTACCAGGGAAAGCAGTAACACCTGTTGGGATGTTTACTTTTCTCAAGTTAGTACATTTTGAGAACTGACCTTTGATAAATTTGTTGATAGAGTTAGGCAATTGAACGCTTGTGATAGCTTCGTTACCTTTGAATGCTCCAGCAACAGCACTTGCTACTGTGTAATCCTTACCATTGTAAGGAACTGTTTCGGGAATAACAAGGTCACCAGAGTAAGTTCCAATAGTAGCCGATGGCTTTTGGATAATTACTGTAGTGCCCGATACCTTGTAGGTAATACCTTCGTAGTCAAATTGAGCATTTGCCACGAATCCACAAAGCACAGCTGCGCTGAGCAATGTAGCACGTTTTAGAGTAGTAAAAATGTTCATATTAGTAAATTTAGTTAATAAATTGGTTGTTCGCTAATTGATACAATATGTGGCAAAGATAAATAATATTTTCAAATCTCACATAAAATATATTACATTTTTTTCGCAAAAATATAGTTAATCCACATTAACGCACATCATCAAAACAAAAAATCGCAATTTTACTTGCAAAATAAAATAAATACACTTACCTTTGCAGTCGCTTTTGGTCACAATGACCACCAAGCCGGTCCCATAGCTCAGTTGGTTAGAGCACCTGACTCATAATCAGGGAGTCCTTGGTTCAAGCCCAAGTGGGACCACACAACAAATCGCTAAGCAGTTGAAGCAACAACACTTAGCGATTTTTTATTCATGCATTTAGTCCTACTATTTTAATTTTGGCAAATTTAACTCTCATACAATTTTATAGTGATGTTATGAAATGTTTTGTTGAAAACATTTAGCAAATTAATTTTGCTCGAAAAGGAAGAAAACATATTAAATCCGGCTCGATAGGCATTTAGTATCATTATAACAATAATAATATAAATTATTTTAAGAATTTTTCGGAGAGACTTTTTATCGATTATATGAATATAACCAAAAATCACAACCATTATACCTCATTTTTTCTGAAGTCTTTTGTTCAGATTTCACAAAACGGCACAAAGTCAATAGCGATTGTTTTATGTATTAGCTCCACTGAACATTTTGCTAAAAAATGTATTTTCCTCACGTTATCTCCGTAAAAAATGTTAAATATTGGCATTTTTGTGCATTTTTTTGAGGTTTCTTTTTGTGGGGTTGGGGTTTTGGAATAATTTTGTTTTCACTTAATAATCAACGTTATAGCTCATGAAGATTCGGTCTTTTGCGACATTCCTTTTGGGATGTCTTATTTCTTTTATAAACCCTGTTTTTGCTGCTGAAGTTTCTTTTTCATTTAACTCTACACCCCGTTGGGCTATCCCCGGCTCCATAGATAAAGCCAAAACAATGGCGGTGTCAAATGGGCTAATATATCTCTCCTCGCCTTCTTATGCCGACATTCCTTATATTGGTTCTGACGTAAAACATTTGATTGACTCTGATGGTCGATGGCCTAACTTTAATTCGGGATATGATGCCGGAACTATCGGATTTGGCATGGATAATGATGATGCCGGAAATATTGTGATAAAAAGTGGGAATGGTTACAAAGAGTCAGCTATTCAACTAACGGTATACCCTGCCGGAGCAACTAGCGCGACCAATAAAACCGAAATATCACTCGAAAACGCATTACCCGATGGCAGATCGGACTATATGTGTGTTCAAGGGAATGTTTTATCGGGCAAAGGGTATGTGTGGTTTGTTCCATATAATACTGATAAAATTGTCAGAGTAAATATCGTTGATGGTGTAGCTATAAGTAAAACTGAGTGGACTCACACTACAGGTTTATCCGGGAGTATGTCGTTGGCATATATGCTCGATGACGGCTCTATATATTTCCATAATAGTGTCGCCGGACGTAGAGGATGCTATATTTTAAAAGCACCCGTTGATGGGGGTGCCGCCACTATTTCCAAAACACTTATCGCTTCGGGCGAAGGTGGCGCTATGACTATCCCTTCCACCACATTTTCTCTTTTAGGTAATCTGTTTCATATAGCATGCAGTAGCAGCACGGTAGGCGATATCAGTTTTGACATAAAAAAC
The DNA here is from genome assembly GCA_017399915.1 of Muribaculaceae bacterium. Lineage (GTDB taxonomy): Bacteria > Bacteroidota > Bacteroidia > Bacteroidales > Muribaculaceae > RGIG4079. The sequence continues at coordinate 31,565 of JAFQAS010000008.1, read as the reverse complement.
ACCACAACCGGAGTCTCTCTTGCCTCCAACATCACCCCATTTAATGATGTTCCTATATCATCACCTCCTACTATAGGGGTATCAACCGTTTCAAGTGTCGGCACTATTTTCCAAGCGATAAAGGTGGACGACCTCACATGCGATATTTATTGCTATAGCCCGGGCTATGGAGCTTCGTGCTATCGTGTATCGGCCACAATCGACATTGAATCAATGAATGCTCCTACCGCCATTGAAGTAGGGGCCAACTCTATCATTCTTTCATGGGATAAGCCATCAACTGAATCTCCATCAAAATATCTTATCCGTTATTCTTCCGACAACGGCGTCTCCTGGTCAGAGGCCATTGAAACCACTAACTTATCATATACTTTCAGCGACCTACCTTCCGGCTCATATATATTTAAAGTTGTGCCATACTATGAGCAATATTCATATTTTGGGGCAGGGGTAATTTCAAATAGTGTAGAACTTGAGATGAATTCAGTAGGTGCTCCTATCTCCAATCTCATTGCCACTTATACATTAAACGATGATGCATCACAAGACTATTACGGACGCCAAGATATCACATTGACTTGGGACGCCCCCATAGGGATGGTTGGCACATCAGTTTCAGGTTATCAGATTTATCGAAATGGAATACATCTCGCTACCATCGCCGCCGATGAATTGACTTATACCAATATAGGTGTAACTCAAAACTACACCTACAAAGTAGTGCCGTTGTTTGAGGGGCTCGATGAAGATGCATCATTTGGCATGGAAGTCACTACTACCGAAGTGACCACTGTGCTTGTTGCACCAATTATTACTGAGATCCGCAACTACACCGGATATTCATTGACCCAGTTATTCTTCTCGATGCCAAATTATTCGCAAACAACGCCCACCTCATTCAACATCTATCGCGATGGCATATTGATGCAAGAAAGTGTCACTCAATATAATTTTATTGACAATGAGATTAATCCCGAAGAAGCTAAAACATACACATATACCATAGAAGCCGTTTATTCCAAAAACGACAATGACACTCGTTTAAGCGCGCCAAAATCGGTTGATGTTGAGGCTCGCGATTGGTCACTGACCGGATATTCTCTAAATGAAATCTACAATGTTCCTATCACCTCTATTACAGGTAATACCCCCGACCTTTTCACAAACTATGAATATTATCGTCAAGGTCATTTCTACAACGGCAAATGGCATATCGCTCAACGCGCCGATAACCTTGCAAAAAACGACGATCCATCATATACTGATGCCGACAAAGCTACCGACATTGAGTCGGGGGTAGAAGGCACTACCGGTGGGGTTGTTTCTATTGCGGCAACATCTGAGAATGACATAAAAAATGGGTTCTCTGCAACCAAGGATATTACCACTACTCCATTTGCCTCAGTTGGCCTTGCCATTGATGATAAAGGGAATATCTTTATACGCCACAACAATGAGAGCAACTCCGATATGTCGACAACAGCTCCCGCTGTTGATGCTATAACAGGGCTTCCTACCGTTTGGCCTACATACATTAAAGACGGATATACTCGACGCATCACAAAAGGTGCGATTTACCAAAGAGATGCCGATAACGGCACATATTCATCAACGCCATTAATCATCGACCTCAACCCACTATGGAATGATAATGATTGGATCAACAAAATGGTGTGCTCTTACTCGGCCAAAGATAAAAACGGTAATATAATCGGAGATGATAAAGGCATAGTAACCGGTCGAAGTGACTATTATCATATGTATGGTGATGTGTATAGCGAAGCCGGAGCCTATTTATTAATCTCTCCCTCTTGGACTCGCTCCATTTTCAAAGTACACATTGACAAAAATGGATATAAGAGTCATGAAGTGCTCGAATTTAGCGATTACTCCGACGTAAATCCAACCACCGGCAAAACAGAAACGCACAAAGTATCGACCGGAACAGAGAATTACGGCTTCAAGATAGCCGGACGCGACACATGGATGGCTCAAATTCGCTCAAACGGATATTTTGGAGTACATGACAATGAAAAAAATGCCAATGGTGAAAAACTTTGGCATGCGATTTACGATGTGGCAAGTCGCATCAACAATGCCGGTGGCACATCAATCGTGGCATTTAATTCGGCTCAAGACAAAACTGATGGCGAGACCTTCTTAATTACACCTGCATGTATGTACTCTCGAAATCAGGGAGATTTTGTTGTTACTCGAGGCATCAAGAATAAGACTGATGAAGATGCATCACTATCATTACTCTCTCCACCTATGCCGGTAGCGCAATGGAGCCAAACAGATATCAACACAAACATCGCAACAAATGCCAATGGCAACTGGTTTCATGCCCAAAAAGGGAATTATATCAATGCTTCAGGCAAGGACGCTGAATGTGTCGACATATATCAATATGTACCCGGAGTTAGGTTTGCAAAATATCGTCTTATTCCCGAAAACGATTATCCGTCAACAACCCCCACGTTAGACATTGCAACAGCATATTCCCCCGACGGAACCGACATTACACACTTCTCGGGAACAGCAACATGGACACGTCCTTCGCGTTTCGGAATTGTAGACAAAGAAAACGCATCAATGTGGATTGAGTCATACACTTTCCAATTGCTAAATGCAAAAGGTGAAGTGATTGTCACCGATATAATTCCTGAAACATATGACAACACCGGCAATCCCACAATGAGCTATTCTTTTGACTACAAGAATAGCGACCTCACATCACAAACATATGCAGCGCGTGTAGCGGTTAATTACATGACACGAAACGGCAATGCGGTTCAATCTAAGTTTGGCTATGCCCGCGACATCAACGACTATTTTGCCGAGCCTGCCGAGGAACTTTCGGTTCATGTGTTTAAACAAAACAACACCGAAGTGAAAGAATGGGCTGAAATTGACGGACAATGGGTTATTGCCAACAATACAAAAGACAATTATCGCATAGAGCTCGACTTTATGCCTCCTTCGTGGGATGGATATGATAAAACAGATGTTGAACCGGTTTCATTTTACACAATTTTTGCGGCACGCACTGCGAATAAAGAAATTGTCGACACTATACCTGTTGTTAACTTCCAATTACATAATGGGGCGGAAGTTATTAATGGTGTCACTCGTGCGAAATCCACCACCGAGAGCCAAATACCCGGCACATATAATTTTGAGAACAGCAAAGCACCATTCTATTCAACCGGGAAATGGGAGGGAAGCGAATCACACAAAAACACAGTTTTAACATGGCATCACTTGGTCGACAACGGCACCTATAATGAAAGCGGAATTACGACTCGCTCTTCAAAATTTGACGAGCCCGACAAATGGAAATATATCGTAGTAGCCAACTATGCCGGCAGTAACAGATATATCACCAAAACTGTATCGGAATATATTTCACCCAACCCTGAAGATGGGCTGATTGAAACAGGCGTAGAAGATATTTCGGCAGACAACTCTTCGTCGTTGCAAATCTACCCCATTCCCGCAAGCGCGTCTATTTCAATTAAATCAAGTGTAGCGATTAAATCTATTGTGATATATAACGAAAAGGGTGCTGAAGAATTAAGTCTTAAATGTAATGATGAAACTATTCTCGACATCAACATCGAAAGCCTTGCAACCGGTATTTATTTCGTTAAGGTTAATAATAATTCGCCTATAAAAATCATAAAAAAATAATCAATCTTATCTATTTTATACGATGAAGGCAATGCCGAAAAGCATTGCCTTCATTTTATCTAAACCTCAACCTCAACGACTCCTCTAAACACCTTCACGGCTTCACCGGTCATCATTATATGCCGAGAGCTTTCATCGACTGATATTATTAAATCACCACCGGGCATTCTTACGATTGCCTCACGTTCTACCAATCCGTTGAGATGCGCAGCTACGAATGTAGCACAAGCGCCCGAGCCACAAGCCATTGTCTCTCCCGAGCCCCGCTCCCACACTCGCATTGCGATTGACTTCTCATTTATCACACTGGCAAATTCCACATTTGTGCGATGAGGGAAATAGTGGTGATGCTCAATTACACGTCCCATGCGAGCCAAATCTATCGTTTCGACATCATCTACAAATATCACAACATGAGGATTTCCCATATTCACAAACGTTGCATAAAACTCGACACCATCTACCTCTATCGCTTCATTTATAAGCGACTCTTTTCCTTCACATAAAAGTGTTTCACTTTGAGTTGAAGCCTTTCCCATATCAACGGTTACCGACTCTACCCTATTATTGCGTATATTTAAATGCAAGTTCTTTACTCCCGATTTAGTTTCAATCTCCACCTCTGAGCTATCAAATAATCCGAAATCATACACATATCTACCCACACAACGCAAGGCATTACCGCAAGTCAATGCCTCAGAGCCATCGGCATTAAATATGCGCATAGCAAAATGCGCAACCGAAGATTTTTCAATCAGCACCAATCCATCGGCGCCTATACCGGTATGCCGTTGACTAAGCTGTATTGCCAACTCTTGAGGCTCAGCGATCTCATTTTCGATTGCATTGACATAAATATAATCATTGCCTGCTCCATGCATTTTCACAAACTCTATCTCTCTTGCCATATATATTTTATACGTTGCTAATAATTATGTCATTACCTTAATATTCACAAAACTAATGCAAATTTAGTTATAAGCAAAATCTTATTGTTCAAAAATCCACCTTTCTTGTCAATAATATTTATAACTTTGCATCATCAAAACAGATTCAATTAAATTTACAATGAAAAAGATTCTATCAATCATTATCATAACATTTTGTTTAGCTGCTTATTGTAATTGCTATGCCTTTTCAAGCAAACCCATTATAGGTATATCTTGTTCCAACTCCGAGCATAGCTCTTCATTGTCTAAAAGCTATAGCGATGCAGTGACCCAAGCGGGAGGAATCGCTGTAATGATTCCGGTCTCGACCGACAGCTTAACTCTCCGTGCCACAATAAAGCTTCTCGATGGCATTATCCTATCGGGAGGAGGCGATATTCACCCATCATACTTTGGCGAACGCCCTATCGAAGAACTAGGAGATGTTGACCCCGATCGCGATATATATGACATGTGCCTTATTAGAATGGCACATCAACACAACATACCCATGTTAGGCATATGCCGTGGCGAGCAATTGATTAACGTGGCTTTTGGAGGCACTCTTTATCAAGACCTACCCTCTCAATACAAAAAAGACGCTCTTCTACAACATCGCAACACCACCCACCCGATCAATGTGAAACCCGATACTTGGATTGCTCAAATGGCAAAATCAGAGACATTCACGGCCAACACCTTTCATCATCAGGCCGTAAAGAAAGTTGCAAAAGGGTTTATCGCCTCGGCATGGAGCGACGACGGCGTAATTGAAGTAATCGAAAACGTTGAAGGTTATCCTATTTGGGGAGTGCAATTCCACCCCGAAAAGATGATTGCAGACGGTGACAATGTCGCAAAAAATATCTTTGACTTCTTTATAAAAAAATCTCAAACTTTTCGCCACGCAAAGGCACTGCATGGAAAGATTGTCTCAATCGATACACACACCGACTCACCACTCGATTTCAAAGGCAATTACACGATCGCCAAGCGAGGCAAATATCTTGTTGACCTTCCCAAAATGCAAGAGGGCTATCTCGACGCACAATATCTTGCTTGCTGGGTGCGACAAGGCGAGCTAACAAATGCCGGACGACTCAATGCTAAAAATCGTGTTGACGAATTAATCACTCGCATTGAGAACCAAGTTTCGCGCAACAGATCCCTTTGTGGAATAGCTCGCAATGCCGAAGATATTATCAACCTTAAAAACGAAGGAAAGAAAGCATTCTTGATTGGAATTGAGAACGGATATACCATTGGACAAAACCTCTCGTTAATAGAAGAATATCACAACAAAGGTGTTACATATATCACTCTATGCCATTCTAAAAACAATGACATTTGTGATAGTTCATCCGACAAAGCAGGAGCCAAATGGAATGGGCTTAGTCCGTTTGGCAAAGAAGTTGTCGCTGAGATGAATCGATTAGGGATTCTTATAGACCTCTCACATGCATCGGACGATACTTTTTGGGACGTGTTGAATCTCTCTGAGGTGCCGGTATTTGCTTCACACTCATCATCAAGAACCGTGTATAATTGCGACCGCAATCTCTCTGACGAGCAACTTCGTGCTATCGCCGAAACAGGAGGAGTGGCTCAGGCTTGCTTAGTCGACGAATTTCTCACTGCCAATCCCAAAGAAGCTACTTTAGAGCACTATATGAACCACCTATATCATATGATTGAAATTGCCGGAATTGACCACGTGGGAATCGGCAGTGATTTTGATGGAGGTGCCGGAGTGAAAGGATGTTATGGAGATAATGATATGATACAAATCACCATGCACCTGATCGAACATGGTTATAGCGATGAAGATATCGCCAAAATATGGGGTGGCAATTTCATTCGCGTGCTATCACAAGCTCAGAAATACGCAGCTGAATTAAAACAAAACACACCCATCAATTAATCATTGATGAGTGCGCTATAATATTTACATGGAAAATCTATTTAATTGGAAGAGCAAAATTATATCCTAAGGTAAAGTTCCATGCTTTATTTATGCCAGTCACACTTGTTGCCGAATAAGGTGACCTATCTAAAGCATTGCGAGCCCCGGCATCATAGTGTATACCCACATAATAGTGATCCAACACCATTGCTCCTATTCCGAATTTAAAGCCCCAATCAAACGAGTTATACACTCCATGACCGCCAAAGTAGTCAGCTTTTACCGGTGCTTTAACAATAGCAACACCACCTCCCTCATTGGTTAATGTCTCATACATTGTAAATTTATCTTTACCTCCAAATCCAAATGCGAAATATGGTCCGAAGTCAACTTGACCTTCGATATATTTATTCAACTTCAATCTAAACGAGGCCATAATCGGAATTTGGAAATAGTTAGCATGACGTTTCCCATCATAATATTCAAACGAAGCACTGCCCTCCTTTATAAGAAGATCTTGATAATCGCTTCTACGACGTTGATAAAACACCCCAGTTTGAACCGCGAAACAATTATAAATATTCATATCTACCAGTGCGCCAACAGTCAATCCTTCTTGCCAATTATTATGAGCTTGCACCATATTTGGCACTGCTTCGGTATAATTATTTGTAACATTAGAGGTATTAAATCCTAATCTCACGCCTAATTCAAATGTATTTTCAGGTTTGCCTTGGTCAACCACAATCGACTGGGCATCAACGGTCAGCCCCACAATAGTCAAAAGTATTACACTTAATGTCTTTTTCATAAATTATATATTTTAAAATTGATATCCTAATTTCATTGCAAACAAATGGTTGTACATGTTGGGATGAATCACCCCCCCGTCGGTAGATGCATTTTTTGTACTTATTCGAGTTTCAATTCCCACATTATAATGATCATTTATTAACAATCCGGTCCCAAAATACAACCCTATATCCACATCATCAATCCCATGAATTAGTGGTTGCTTTTCATTATAATAATCCCATTTATATTTTTGATATTTTGAGACCATTTGTCCCAAATCGTTTAACATCGTAGTATATGTATCAGCCTTTTGATAGCCTCCTAATCCTAAACTAAAATAACAACCTCCATCGACATTCCATCTCACATTATCAGAGATATTAAACCGCACCGATACAAAAACTGGCACATTGGCACTGACCGACCTATTCGCCACAAATACCGAACTTTGAGCACCGGCGCCATCTACATCTAATAACGCCATTGAATATTTGTTGTTATTTACCAATAGGTCTAAACGAGTGCCCAACGCAAAGAAATCCTTAAACACCATTTGAGCCGACACTCCTGCACCAAATCCACAGCCGGGAGATGCTTCTACACTTGTGATTGAAGGCACATGCGATGCATAATCTTGCGATAACACCGAAGTCCCCACCAATGCATGCACATCGATTTCTAATATTTTATCAGGTCGCTCAACACTAAAAAACGGCTTAGTCTGAGAGTTCATCACAGGTATTGACAAAAAACAAGCTAAAATTATAAGTATAAATTTTTTCATTAGATATTCTTTTTTTTCAGAATTCAAATTTATAAAATTTCGAGATAAATACACACGCTTTTTTTATTTAATTCAATAATTCGTCCAACATTATTACTATTTATCCCACTCGATAATGTTTTTTTCTATTTTTCACTAAAAAATTTATCTTAGAAAGAATTGTTGATTACAAATTTAATATTAACTTTGAATAATTAAATTATTTGACTATGCAATTTAATAAAGACCTTTGGCTTTCATCAAAAGATTACATAATGATAATCCTTGGGATTGCCATATATTCATTTGGGTTCACCGCGTTTATTCTTCCCGAAGAAGTGGTAATGGGAGGCGTAGGAGGTATAGGCTCTTTAGTTTTTTTCGCTTCTCAAAAATATCTTCCATTTGAGATTCCCGTTGCTATCACCCAATATGGCATCAACTTGCTTCTTCTTGCCTTTGCCTACAAAATTGTGGGAAAACAATTTGTGCTTCGCACTATTTTTGGAGCAACTGTGATTTCCCTTATGATAGGGATTATGCAACCTCTATTTTTTGAATTACTCGATGGCAAACCACTAGTGCAAGGCGAAACATTTATGAATGTCATTATTGGTGGTATATGCTGCGGTATTGGCATTGGCATGGCATTCACTCACAATGGCAGCACCGGTGGCACTGATATTGTGGCCGCTATGGTATCAAAGAAAAGTAATGTGAGTGTGGGGCGCACAATGTTATACACCGACTTCTTTATCATTTCTTCGTCATATTTTTTATTCCACGACATCAATAAAATCGTTTATGGCTTTATTGTGTTATTTGCCGCCTCTATTATTGCAGATATGATGATTAACACCAACCGCCAAGCCGTACAATTCACCATATTCTCTCCTAAATGGAAAGAAATTGCAACCGCAATCAACAACGAAGCAAACCGAGGTTGCACCGTGTTAAATGGCATTGGATGGTATAGTAAGAAAGAGATAAAAGTGCTTTTAGTGATGTGTCGCAAAATCGAATCGGTAACAATTTTCCGCATCATTAAGTCAATCGACAACGATGCTTTTATCACTCAAGCCAATGTTAATGGCGTATACGGACAAGGGTTTGACGAAGTAAAACTAAAAATGAGACCTACCGACGCTCGCACCATAAGTCCAACTAATCACAACGATGAAGACATGACCTCATCGAGTGGGCACCCCCAATCATTAGCATAACATTATTAATTATATAGCTACATTTCTTCGTGGGAAACAACAACGACATAAGAGTGTGGGGCTACCTTAAAGAATTTGCCTCGGAAAAAGACGACATTATGCGCGCTGTAGAAAGTGTGTTTGAGTCGGGCATGCTCATTCTTGGAGAAAATGTAAAAGCTTTTGAACAAGAATATGCCAACTATTGTGGTGTAGACTATGGCATAGGCTGTGATAACGGCACCAATGCCATTTCACTCGCTCTACATGCGTTAAACATAGGAGCCGGCGATGAGGTTATTACAGTCTCGAATACTGCGATCCCCACGGTTTCGGCAATCGTATCAGTTGGGGCAAAACCTGTTTTTGTTGACATCGACTCCGACACCTATCTGATGGACGTCACAAAAGTAGAACAAGCCATCACACCTCGCACTCGTTGCATTATTCCGGTACACCTTTTTGGGCAATGCGTAGATATGGACACCATTAACGACATTGCCAAGCGTCATCATTTGCATGTCATTGAAGATTGCGCGCAGGCTCATGGTGCAACCTATAAGGGCAAGAAAGCCGGAGCGATGAGCGACATCTCAACCACATCTTTTTATCCCACAAAGGTGCTTGGAGCATATGGCGATGGAGGCATGATGCTAACAAATAGCGGCAACTTCGATTCAATTCTTCGCCGATTACGATTCTATGGGGCTGAAAAAACATACTATGCCTCAACTCATGGATATAATTCGCGCCTCGACGAAGTGCAAGCAGCAATATTGCGCACAAAATTGCGTCGCATTGAAAGTTATATTAATCGTCGTCGTGAAATCGCACAAATATACAACGAACAACTTGCCGGCACATCGCTTGTGCTACCAAAAGAGGCTTCATGGCGACGTCATGTATATTATCTATATGTGGTGCGTCACCCAAACCGTGATAATATCATTGCTCAACTCAAAGAAAAAGGAATCCACCTCAATATAAGTTATCCTACCCCCATTCACTTAATGGAGGCATACAATAGCAACGACTATCGAAAAGGAGCTTTGCCTCAAACCGAAGCCGCCGCTCATGAAATTTTCTCACTCCCTATGTACCCCTCTCTCACTGATGAAGAGGTGACTCGCGTGGTAAAATCGCTAAAAGAACTCATTTAATATTATAAACTTTAAAACCTTTTATTATGTCAACTACACTTATTGCAATTATTGCAGCTGTTGTTATTCTCATCATCTTAATTGGAATGTATTTCAACTACAACAACAAAGAAATAGCTCTTAGAAAAGAAGCTGAAGCTCAACGTGGGAAAGTTGAAGGCGTTCATGATATGATGTGGAAAACAATCCAACAAAAAGCTGGTGTTACCGATCAATATCGCGAATCATTTGAAAAAGTATATCCCGAACTTATTTCAGGACGATATGCACAAGAAGGCAGCACTGCCATGAAATGGATTCAAGAATCAAATCCCGCCTTCGACACTTCGCTATATCGCGACCTTATGCAAGCAATCGAAGTACAACGCTCATATTTTGAAAATGCACAAGCTCGCATGCTTGATGTGATTCGCCAACACGAAACATTAATTGACTCCTATCCTGCTTGTTGGTTTATTTCAAACAAATCTAAGATCGAATACACTATCGTTTCATCAACTCGCACTAAAACAGTGATGCAAACAGGGCTTGATGACGATGTTGAGTTATTTAAAAAATAGCATTATCAGCAACCAATGATTTGGATTGTATATTTAATCCCACTAACTACGTTGGTGGTACTCTTGCTATTAACCGGCTCGCAAAATTATTGGGGGTATGGAATAACAGCGGCCATTTCCTTGGCCTTGCTATACCTCATTCATTACCTTTTTAAACGCTACTATAATAGTAGCACAGAATATCATGGAGCCTACGTGATATATGCGACATATTATGAAGCATGGAACGAGCTTGTGGTATATTACGAAACTGTAAGCGAGCCATACACTGATTCAACTGGACGAACAGCCTATCGCACTCGCCGGGTTCGTCGCACTCGTGTGGTTTACCATCCCCCTTATTGGTCGTGGGTCACGAATACAGGAAAAGAAGAAATAATTTCAAAAAGCAATTACAACGAATTGTGTCGGATGTGGGGAGGAAAAGAAGAATTTATTGACATGCATCGTAGCTATCACACTATTGATGGTGACGCATATCGTTGTTATTGGAATGGAGAAGAAATATCGTGTATAACCCTCACTTATAAAGAAAGTTACATAAACCCGCTCAAACATTCCAACTCGGTATTCCGATACAAGAAAGTAACAAAAGAAGAGGCCAAACAACTAAATCTTCACGCCTATCCACCTATCTCCCACAACGACCAAGAAGCGATTGTAGGCGACAACTTTAGCCGTCGTGTCCATGAACGTTTCCGCTATATCAATGCCACAGAAGGGCTACATCGACAAATACGCATATATATCCTCGTTTTTGACTCTAAGAAGCACCACGTTGAAGTTGCTGAGCGACAAAGAGCATATTGGAATGGCGGAGCAAAAAATGAATTTGTTATATGTCTTGGTATGGACGGGGAAAAAGTGGATTGGTGTCACACCTTCAGTTGGATGGATCAACCCTCTTTGGGAGTAAAAGTCGAAGGTTATTTCCTCGAAAACACTAAGCCCGACATGATGCATTTCAGCAATTGGCTCGATGAAAATCTCGACTTATGGAAACGCAAAGAATGGAAAGATTTTAAATATCTCGGGCTCAAACTATCTACCACACAACAAATTCTTCTCTTCATTGCCGCCGGTGGCCTAAGCTACCTCGCCTACTACTTAATTATGATTGAACGAATTTTCATATAATACCGTTCTTCTACATTAGACCGAAAAGAGATTAAAGGCTACAGCCTTTAATCTCTTTGTTTTACTTAAATAAAGAATAGGGTAAATAAAGTTTCCCCATAATACTGCTATATTTACATTAAAACAAATCCGGTTGCCTTTAATTTAGGCAACCGGATTTAAATATATAGAGCAATTATTTAATCTCTAAAGGGATTATTTGCGACGCATGTCGAGAAGATCTGCGTTAGAGAAGATGCTGTCTACATCATCTTTTCCGCCTACTACAATGCGTTCATATTCACGAAGACCTGTACCTGCAGGAATCAAGTGACCACAAATCACATTTTCTTTCATACCGATAAGGTTGTCAACCTTGCCATTGATAGCAGCTTCGTTGAGCACTTTAGTGGTTTCTTGGAATGATGCAGCCGACATGAAGCTTGATGTTTGCAATGCAGCACGAGTGATACCTTGAAGAATTTGTTCTGAAGTTGCAGGAACAGCGTCACGCACTACAATAGTCTTAAGGTCACGGCGTTTAAGAGCCGAGTTTTCATCGCGAAGCTTGCGAGCTGTGATGATTTGACCGGGTTTAACATTTTCTGAGTCACCGGCATCAACAACAACTTTTTTGCCCCAAATGCGGTCGTTTTCTTCCATGAAGTCGCGTTTGTCAACAACTTGTTGTTCAAGGAAACCGGTATCGCCCGGATCAATGATATTAACCTTGCGCATCATTTGACGCACGATAACTTCAAAGTGTTTATCATTGATTTTCACACCTTGCATGCGGTACACATCTTGCACTTCGTTCACGATATATTCTTGAACGGCAGTTGGTCCCATGATGTTAAGGATGTCGGCAGGTGTGATAGCACCATCAGAAAGTGGTGTGCCTGCACGCACATAGTCGTTTTCTTGAACAAGGATTTGTTTTGACAATGGAACGAGATATTTCTTCACTTCTCCGAGTTTAGAAGTTACTGAAATTTCACGATTGCCACGTTTCACCTTACCGAAGGTGACTTCACCATCGATTTCAGAAACGATAGCCGGGTTAGATGGGTTACGAGCTTCAAACAACTCAGTCACACGAGGAAGACCACCGGTGATGTCACCAGCGCTACCTGTAGCACGAGGTATCTTAACGAAGATTTCACCCACTTTCAATTCGGCACCTTCGTCAACCATCAAGTGAGCGCCCACTGGGAGTGCATATGTTTTGATGATTTGACCGTTGGCATCAACGATGTTAGCTTCAGGAGCTTTTGTACGATCTTTTGATTCGATGATAATCTTTTCACGAAGACCGGTTTGCTCATCTGAGTCAACTCGATATGTAACGTTTTCAATTACGTTGTTAAATTCAACTTTACCGGCAACTTCACTCACGATAACGGCGTTGAATGGATCCCATTCACAAATTACATCGCCTTTCTTCACGGTGTCGCCATTCTTGAAGTAAAGTTTAGAACCATAAGGGATGTTGGCGTTGGTCAACATCATCTTAGTTTTAGGCTCGATAATGCGCATTTCGGCAAGACGACCAATAACAACTTCTACCGGTTTGCCATTTGCGCCAATCTCTTCAGTCACTACAGTGCGAAGCTCATCGATTTCGAGCACACCATCATAACGAGATGTTGCAGATGAAACGGCTGCGATATTAGATGCAACCCCTCCGACGTGGAACGTACGGAGAGTCAACTGAGTACCAGGTTCACCAATTGATTGAGCTGCAATCACACCCACTGCTTCACCTTTTTGTACAAGTCGGTTGGTAGCGAGGTTGCGACCATAACACTTAGCACATACACCGCGTTTAGCCTCACAAGTCAATACCGAACGGATTTCAACCGATTCGATTGGTGATGCGTTGATACGATTGGCCATTGCATCAGTGATTTCCTCACCGGCAGCAACAATAAGTTCGCCTGAAATAGGATCGATAATATCATGAACAGAAACACGACCAAGAATACGTTCGCCAAGAGAAGCAACAACTTCGTCGTTGTTTTTGATTTCAGTGCAAACAAGACCACGCAATGTGCCACAGTCTTCTTCGTGGATAATCACATCGTGAGCCACGTCGACAAGACGACGAGTCAAATAACCGGCGTCGGCTGTTTTCAACGCGGTATCGGCAAGACCTTTACGAGCACCGTGAGTAGAGATAAAGTACTCAAGCACCGAAAGACCTTCCTTAAAGTTCGCAAGAATTGGGTTTTCGATAATTTGACCACCTTCGGCACCGGCCTTTTGTGGTTTAGCCATAAGACCACGCATACCTGAGAGCTGACGGATTTGGTCTTTAGAACCACGAGCACCTGAGTCGAGCATCATGTATACCGGGTTGAAACCTTGTTGGTCGGCCGAGATTTGTTTCATCAAAGTATCTGACAAACGAGAGTTTACGTGAGTCCAAATATCGATGATTTGGTTGTAACGTTCGTTGTTGGTGATGAAACCCATTGAATAGTTGGCCATAACCTCTTGCACTTGTTCGTTACCTTCCTTAACGAGTTGTTCTTTTTCGGCAGGAATGATAACGTCGCCAAGGTTGAACGAAAGACCTCCTTTGAAAGCCATCTTGTAACCAAGGTTCTTAATGTCATCAAGGAATTGAGCTGAACGAGGAATACCACATTTCTTGATAACATTGCTGATGATTGTGCGCAATGATTTCTTAGAAAGGACTTCATTTACGTAGCCAATTTCTTTAGGCACATATTGGTTCACAAGCACACGACCCACCGATGTATTTTCAACAAGGTGTGTAATAGGATTGCCATTTTCGTCGATGTCTTCAACTACAACCGAAACAGGAGCGTGAAGAGTTACACGACCTTCGTTGTAAGCGATTTCGGCTTCTTCGGGACCATAGAATTTTGTTCCTTCACCTTTGTCGCCTTTGCGAAGTTTTGTGATATAATAGAGTCCGAGTACCATGTCTTGAGAAGGCACGGTAATAGGAGCACCATTAGCAGGGTTAAGGATGTTGTGTGCACCAAGCATGAGCATTTGGGCTTCGAGGATAGCTTCGTTACCAAGTGGCAAGTGAACCGCCATTTGGTCACCGTCGAAGTCGGCGTTGAACGCAGTACATGCAAGTGGGTGCAATTGAATAGCCTTACCTTCAATCATCTTTGGTTGGAATGCTTGAATACCAAGGCGGTGAAGAGTTGGGGCACGGTTAAGCAATACCGGGTGACCCTTCATAACGTATTCGAGGATATCCCATACAACGGGTTCTTTGCGGTCAACAATTTTCTTAGCCGATTTCACTGTTTTTACGATACCACGTTCGATAAGTTTACGGATAACGAATGGCTTGTAAAGTTCGGCTGCCATGTTTTTAGGAAGACCACACTCATGCATTTTCAACTCAGGACCTACGACGATAACCGAACGAGCTGAATAGTCAACACGTTTACCAAGGAGGTTTTGACGGAAACGACCTTGTTTACCTTTGAGACTGTCAGAGAGAGATTTCAAAGGACGATTTGCATCGGTCTTAACGGCCGAAGATTTGCGTGAGTTGTCGAGCAATGAGTCAACAGCTTCTTGAAGCATACGTTTTTCATTACGTAGGATTACTTCAGGAGCTTTTATCTCGATAAGACGTTTGAGACGATTGTTACGAATGATTACGCGACGATAAAGGTCGTTCAAGTCACTTGTAGCGAAACGACCACCATCAAGAGGCACCAATGGACGCAATTCGGGTGGAATTACGGGCACCGCTTGAAGGATCATCCATTCGGGACGGTTGATATTGCGTGAAGCGCGGAATGATTCAACAACTTGGAGGCGTTTGAGAGCTTCTGTTTTACGTTGTTGAGAGCCATCAGTATCGGCTTGGTGACGCAATTTATATGACAAGTCATCGAGATCGATGCGTTGAAGCAATTCGTAGATTGCTTCAGCACCCATCTTCGCGATAAACTTGTTGGGATCAGAATCTTCGAGAAGTTGATTTTCTTTTGGCAACTTGTCGAGGATATCAAAGTATTCTTCTTCTGACAAGAGGTCTAATTGTTGCACTTCTTCAACATTACCCGGTTGGATCACTACATAACGTTCGTAGTAAATCACTGCATCGAGTTTCTTTGAAGGAAGGCCTAATAGATAACCTATCTTGTTGGGCAAAGAGCGGAAATACCAAATGTGAGCTACAGGCACAACTAGTTTGATGTGCCCCATGCGTTCACGACGCACTTTCTTTTCAGTTACTTCCACACCACAACGGTCGCAGACAATACCTTTATAACGAATGCGTTTATATTTGCCGCAATGACATTCATAATCCTTTACAGGACCGAAAATGCGCTCACAGAACAAACCATCACGCTCAGGCTTATATGTGCGATAGTTGATTGTTTCGGGTTTCAGCACCTCACCGCTTGATTTTTCCAAAATCTCTTCGGGCGAAGCGAGCCCAATTGCGATTTTAGAGAATCCGGTCTTTGTCTTATTGTCTTTTCTAAAAGCCATATATAATTGATTATAAAAGCGATTATTATTGTTGTAAGTTGATACTCAAGCCTAAGCCACGGAGCTCGTGGAGAAGCACGTTAAGTGATTCGGGGATACCTGCAGGTGGCATAGGTTCACCCTTAACGATAGCTTCATAGGCTTTGCTTCGACCGGTAACGTCGTCACTCTTAACGGTGAGGATTTCTTGGAGAATGTGAGCTGCGCCGAATGCTTCAAGCGCCCAAACTTCCATTTCCCCGAAGCGTTGACCACCGAATTGAGCTTTACCGCCGAGAGGTTGCTGAGTAATAAGTGAGTATGGACCAATGCTACGTGCGTGCATTTTGTCTTCAACCATGTGACCAAGTTTCAACATATAGATCACACCCACTGTTGCAGGTTGGTCGAATCGTTCACCTGTACCACCATCATATAGATAAGTGCGACCATAGCGAGGAAGACCGGCTTTATCGGTCCATTCATTGAGGTCATCAAGACTTGCACCATCGAAGATAGGAGTAGCAAATTTTTCGCCCAATTCACGACCAGCCCAACCGAGTACAGTTTCAAAAATCTGACCAAGGTTCATACGAGAAGGCACACCAAGTGGGTTCAATACGATGTCGACAGTAGTACCATCGGCAAGGAATGGCATATCTTCTTGACGCACGATGCGCGATACAATACCCTTGTTACCGTGGCGACCCGCCATCTTATCCCCTACGCTGATTTTACGTTTCTTGGCAACATAAACTTTTGCCATTTGCATAATACCAGAGGGAAGTTCGTCACCTATTGAAATATCAAATTTCTTACGACGAAGTTCGGCATCAATCTCTTTAGATTTGCGGAGGTAGTTAACGATAGTTGCACGAATCATATCGTTTTTGTAAGCATCGTTAGTCCACTTGCTGAGGTTGATAGTATCATAGTCGATTTCTTTCAACACAGCTGCAGAGAATTTAGCTCCCTTAGCAATAATTTCAGATCCGATGAAATCTTTAACACCTTGTGAAGTTTTTCCTGAAGTGAGTACAAGAAGTTTTTCAACAAGCAAATCTTTGAGTTTACCAAGTTTTACTTCATATTCTTCATCGAGTTTTACCAATGGAGAATTTGCAGCTTTGGTTTTCTTTTTCTTCGCAGCACGAGAGAAGAGATTTGTGCCAATGATTACACCCTTGAGTGAAGGATTAGCCTTGAGTGAAGCATCTTTCACATCGCCGGCTTTATCACCAAAGATTGCACGAAGTAGTTTTTCTTCAGGAGTAGGATCAGATTCACCCTTAGGAGTAATTTTACCGATAAGGATATCACCCGGCTCAACATGAGCACCTACACGAATAATACCACGTTCGTCAAGGTCTTTAGTAGCATCTTCGCTCACATTAGGTATATCAGAAGTCAATTCTTCCATACCACGTTTTGTTTCACGCACTTCGAGTGAATACTCATCAACGTGAACTGAAGTGAGGATATCTTCGCGAACAACACGTTCGTTCAACACGATAGCGTCCTCATAGTTGTAACCCTTCCAAGGCATGAATGCCACTTTAAGGTTACGTCCAAGAGCCAACTCACCTTTTTCGGTTGAATAACCCTCAGTGAGGATTTGACCGGCTTCTACACGTTGACCTTTTTCGCAGATAGGACGAAGGTCGATTGTAGTGCTTTGGTTGGTCTTGCGGAATTTAGGAATAAAATATTCTTTAACTGCACTTTCGAATGAAACGAATTCTTCATCTTCGGTGCGGTCATAACGAATACGGATTACACGAGAGTCAACATATTCGATAACACCGGGACCTTCGGCAGTGATTTGTGTGCGAGAGTCGCGAATCAACTGGCCTTCAAGACCGGTACCAACGATAGGTGCCTCTGAAATCAACACAGGAACAGCTTGACGCATCATGTTAGAACCCATCAACGCACGGTTCGCGTCGTCGTGTTCAAGGAATGGGATAAGTGATGCTGCAATAGAAGCAATTTGTGTTGGAGAAACGTCCATAAGTTCCACTTCGCCGGGAGCTACGATTGGGAAGTCGGCATCGAGACGTGCTTTTACACGATCACGCACAAATGTGCCATCATCGTTCAATGGAGCATTACCTTGAGCGATAACTTTACCTTCTTCGATTTCCGCTGCAAGATATACAACCTCGTCGTTATTGAGGTTTACTTTCGCATCGGTTACTTGGCGATAAGGTGTAACGATAAATCCAAGTTCATTAATCTTAGCATACACACAAAGTGAAGAAATAAGACCAATGTTAGGACCTTCAGGAGTTTCAATCGGACAAAGACGTCCGTAGTGAGTATAGTGAACGTCACGAACCTCGAAACCGGCACGCTCACGAGAGAGACCGCCAGGACCGAGAGCCGACATACGGCGTTTATGGGTCATTTCAGCCAATGGGTTGGTTTGATCCATAAATTGTGACAACGCATTAGTTCCAAAGTAAGAATTGATTACCGAAGAAATAGTCTTCGCATTAATCAAATCGATTGGTGTAAACACTTCATTATCGCGCACATTCATACGTTCACGAATAGTGCGTGACATACGAGCCAACCCTACCCCAAATTGGTTGTAAAGTTGTTCGCCTACAGTGCGTACACGGCGGTTGCTCAAGTGGTCGATATCGTCTACATCAGTTTTTGAATTGATAAGCTCGATTAGATACTTGATGATAGCGATAATGTCCTCTTTAGTGAGCACGCGCACTTCCATGGGGATACCGAGATCTAATTTTTTATTGATACGGTAACGACCCACATCGCCCAAGTCATAACGTTTTTCTGAGAAGAAAAGGTTAGTGATGACTTCGCGAGCACTTGCATCATCCGGTGGCTCCGCGTTGCGAAGTTGGCGGTAGATGTATTGAATAGCTTCTTTTTCAGAGTTACTTGTATCTTTTTGAAGCGTATTAAAGATGATTGAGTAATCGCTTGAATTCAAATCTTCTTTGTGAAGAAGAATGTGACTTACACCCGATTCAAGGATTTCGTCAATAAGGTCTTCTTCAAGCACAGTTTCGCGGTCAATAACCACGTCATTACGCTCAATAGAAACAACCTCACCGGTATCTTCATCAACAAAGTCTTCTACCCATGTTTTAAGCACACGGGCAGCAAGTTTGCGACCTACTGCTTTCTTAAGATTGGTTTTGGTTACTTTGAGTTCCTCAGCAAGACCGAAAATCTCGATGATGTCCTTATCGCTCTCTAAACCGATAGCACGCAAGAGTGTAGTTACAGGCAACTTCTTCTTACGGTCGATGTAAGCATACATCACATTGTTGATATCGGTAGCAAATTCGATCCAAGAACCACGGAATGGAATGATACGAGCCGAATAAAGCTTAGTACCATTAGCGTGAGTGCTTTGACCAAAGAATACACCTGGAGAACGGTGTAATTGTGACACAACGACACGTTCAGCTCCATTGATTACAAAAGTACCCTTCTCAGTCATATAAGGAATAGGACCAAGATATACATCCTGAATCACGGTATCAAAATCTTCGTGATCGGGGTCGGTACAATATAGTTTCAACTTAGCCTTTAATGGCACACTATATGTTAATCCACGCTCAAGACATTCATCAATAGTATAGCGAGGTGGATCAATATAATAATCGAGGAACTCGAGTACAAAGTTATTACGAGTATCTGCGATAGGGAAATTTTCAGCAAATACCTTGTAAAGCCCCTCGTTGTTTCTTTTCTCGGGAGGAGTGTCTAATTGTAAAAAGTCTTGAAACGACTTTAACTGTACCTCTAAGAAATCGGGATAAGGGAGTGGATTCTTTACCGAGGCAAAGTTAATTCTTTTTTTTGTTGTTGAGACTGACATCTAAAATAACGTTAAAGGGAACTCAAATTAAAAAATAACACAAAAAGGTTAAGAATCATCCATCGAGAGGATTCTTAACCTATTTACCTGAAAATCAGGCAATATTATTTAAGTTCAACTTCAGCGCCAGCTTCTTCGAGTTGTTTTTTAAGACCTTCAGCGTCAGCTTTAGCGAGGCCTTCTTTAATTACTGAAGGAGTACCATCTACCATTTCTTTAGCTTCTTTCAAGCCAAGACCTGTGAGTTCTTTCACGAGTTTAACAACTGCGAGTTTGCTTGCACCAGCGCTCTTAAGAACTACATCGAAAGAATCTTTTTCTTCAGCTGCAGCTGCACCAGCAGCAGCAGGACCAGCAGCAACAGCAACAGCTGCAGCAGCAGGTTCGATACCATATTCTTCTTTGAGGATTTGAGCAAGTTCGTTTACTTCTTTTACTGAGAGGTTAACTAATTGTTCTGCAAAAGCTTTTAAATCTGCCATTTTAGTATGATTTTATTGATTATTTTTTTCTGTTAATTATTTGTTTGATAATGTTTCAAGGATGCCGTGAAGTTTTGTTCCACCTGAAGTAAGAGCCGAAACAACATTCTTCGCTGGAGATTGAAGAAGAGCAACAACATCAGCGATAAGTTCATTTTTGCTCTTGATATTAGCAAGAGTTTCAAGTTGATCAGCGCCAACATATACAGTTTCTTCAACATAAGCAGCCTTCAAACGAGGTAGAGTGTCATCTTTCTTTACAACGCTCTTGATGAGTTTTGCAGGTGCATTACCTACATTTGAACACATCAATGAAGTAGAGCCTTTTAAAGTAGGATAAAGTTCACTATAATCGCCGTCTAATTGTTCGAGAGCTTGTTTGAGCAAAGTGTTTTTTACAACCAACAATTTAACGTCAGCTTTAAAACATGCTTTACGCAAAGCAGCAGTTTTTTCGGCGTTCAAACCAGCGGTTTCAGTTACATAGAAGCAGCTATACTCTTTAAGAGTGTCTACTATATTTGATATAACGAGAGATTTATCTTCCTTTTTCATTTCACTTAACTTTTTAAAGATTAATCGTCGATAGTCTTAGAGTCAACCTTTACACCGGGACTCATAGTACTTGAAAGATAAATACTCTTAATATAGGTACCCTTTGCAGTAGCAGGTTTAAGCTTGATGAGAGTATTTACAAACTCACGAGCATTTTCCTTCATCTGTTCAGGAGTAAATGATACTTTACCGATTGATGAGTGAACGATACCATTCTTATCGACCTTGAAGTCAATTTTACCTTTTTTCACTTCTTCGACAGCCTTAGCAACATCCATAGTCACTGTGCCACTTTTGGGGTTAGGCATCAAGCCACGAGGACCGAGTACACGACCAAGTGCACCAATCTTACCCATGATAGCGGGTTGAGTGATGATTACATCGATATCAGTCCAACCTCCTTTGATCTTTTCAATATATTCGTCAAGACCAACATAATCAGCACCAGCAGCTTTAGCAGCAGCTTCAGCGTCGGGATTGCAGAGAACAAGCACTTTTACTTGCTTGCCAGTACCATGGGGCAATGTAACAACACCGCGCACCATTTGATTAGCTTTACGTGGATCTACGCCTAGACGCACATCAATATCAAGCGATGCATCAAATTTAGTGAAAGTGATTTCTTTCACTTTTTGAACCGCTTCCGCAAGAGTGTAAGTCTTCCCAGCTTCAATCTTCTCTAAAGCCAACTTTTGATTTTTTGTAAGTTTACTCATTTCAATTGAAGTTTATTAGTTATTTTCAGGGAATGCCCCTTTTACGGTGATACCCATACTTCTGGCTGTACCTGCAACCATGCGCATTGCAGATTCCACAGTAAAACAGTTCAAATCGGGCATTTTGTCTTCAGCAATCGCTTTCACTTGTTCCCAAGTTACTTCCGCAATCTTAGTACGGTTGGGTTGTGCCGAACCACTTTTTTTCTTGCTCACTTCGAGAAGTTGAACAGCTACCGGTGGTGTCTTTACAACGAAGTCAAAGCTCTTATCTGTGTAATAAGTGATTACAACAGGAAGCACTTTGCCAGCCTTGTCTTGAGTGCGGGCATTGAATTGCTTGCAAAACTCCATGATGTTAATACCCTTAGAACCCAAAGCAGGACCTACGGGAGGAGATGGATTTGCTGCTCCACCTTTAATCTGCAATTTGATCTGTCCAGCAATTTCTTTAGCCATTTTGTAAAACTTAATTTAATTTGTTACACGAAAACGCAACTAATTCATGTTCGTAACCACACAAATTATTCACGCTCTACTTGCGAATTTTCTAATTCTAACGGAGTTTTTCGACCGAAAATTTTGACCATAACTTTTAGTTTTTTCTTCTCGGCATTGACCTCTTCAATCACACCTGAGAATCCATTGAAAGGACCAAAAGTAACTTTCACTGTTTCTCCTACCATGTAATCACAAGTGTCATCATCTGTAATTTCTTGCATTTCATCGGCAAGGCCGAGCATGCGTTTAACTTCGCTCTCACGCAAAGGTTCCGGAGCTGATCCTTTACCCTTACCACCGAGGAAGTCAATTACATTTGTAGTATTGCGCAATTCGTGCAATACTTCACCTTGAAGATTAGCTTCGACAAAAACATAACCGGAATAAAGGTTTTTTTCTTTAACAACCTTTTTCCCGTTACGCACTGTCAAAACTTTCTCAGTGGGAATCAACACTTGAAAAACGTTTTTGCCAAGGTCAGTGTTACGGATAGCAGCATCCAACACCTCTTTCACCTTAGCTTCTTTACCTGAAATGGCACGCAAAACGTACCAAGCTCTTTTGTTCTCAGCCATTGAAATCTCCACTTTAAAAATTAAGCCAAATTATAAACAAGTTTCAACAATTCTTCAACGCAAGTATCCATGAATAAAATTATCAATGCGATAATAACGGAAGCGATCATCACGATTACTGCGCTTTTGAACAATTGCTTCTTTGTTGGCCACGAAGTCTTGTAACGAAGTTCTTCGTATGACTCCTGTATATTCGTAAGTAGTTTCATTTCTTTATCTATTCTTTTAGCACAGGTTGAGAGGCTCGAACTCCCGACACCTGGTTTTGGAGACCAGTGCTCTACCAACTGAGCTAAACCTGTATATTAAAAATCAGTCCTCTATTAAGAACCTCTTGCAAGAGGACTGATTTATATTTATAAGTAAAATACTTATTAGTCGAGGATTTCAGTGATTTGACCTGAACCTACAGTACGACCACCTTCGCGGATAGCGAAACGAAGACCTTGGTCACAAGCTACTGGGTTGATCAATTTAACTGTGATTTCTACGTTGTCACCAGGCATAACCATTTCAACACCTTCTGGAAGTGAAATTTCACCTGTTACGTCGAGTGTACGGATGTAGAATTGTGGACGATAGTGGTTGTGGAATGGAGTGTGACGACCACCTTCTTCTTTCTTCAAGATATAAACAGCTGCTTTGAATTCGCTGTGTGGTTTAACAACACCTGGGTGACAGATTACCATACCACGTTTGATTTCGTTTTTGTCGATACCACGGAGAAGAAGACCTACGTTATCACCAGCTTCACCTTGATCGAGGAGTTTACGGAACATTTCAACACCTGTTACAGTTGATTTGAGTGATGCACCGAGACCCATGATTTGAACTTCTTCACCAACTTTGATAATACCAGTTTCGATACGACCAGTTGCTACAGTACCACGACCAGTGATTGAGAATACGTCTTCAACAGGCATCAAGAATGGTTTGTCGATATCACGTGGAGGTAGTGGAATCCATTCGTCAACAGCAGCCATGAGTTCCATAACTTTTGCTTCCCATTCTGGTTCACCGTTAAGTGCACCAAGAGCAGAACCACGGATGATAGGAGTATTGTCACCATCATATTCATAAGATGAAAGAAGGTCACGCATTTCCATTTCAACAAGTTCAAACATTTCTTCGTCGTCAACCATGTCGCATTTGTTCAAGAATACAACGATACGAGGAACGTTTACCTGACGAGCGAGAAGGATGTGTTCACGAGTTTGGGGCATAGGACCGTCTGTAGCAGCACAAACGATGATAGCACCGTCCATTTGAGCAGCACCAGTAACCATGTTCTTAACGTAGTCAGCGTGACCTGGACAGTCAACGTGAGCATAGTGACGGTTAGATGTTTCATACTCTACGTGAGAAGTATTGATAGTAATACCACGTTCCTTTTCTTCAGGAGCGTTGTCGATTTGGTCGAATGACTTCAATTCAGAAAGACCAGCTTTTGCGAGCACTGTAGTGATAGCAGCAGTCAAAGTAGTCTTACCGTGGTCAACGTGACCGATTGTACCGATGTTAACATGCGGTTTGGTTCTTTCGAATTTCTCTTTAGCCATAACTTTGCTATTTTAATATTTTTATTGATTAAATGATTAACTTTTCTAACAAAACATCACGACAGCACAAGGCACTATCGCGTCGTCCGTTTTCAAAATTCTCGAGCCGATGACGGGATTTGAACCCGTGACCTCTTCCTTACCAAGGAAGTGCTCTACCCCTGAGCTACATTGGCAATAGAGCGGAAGACGAGGCTCAAACTCGCGACCCTCAGCTTGGAAGGCTGATGCTCTATCAACTGAGCTACTTCCGCAAAGAGTTGTGGGCGAAGATGGATTCGAACCACCGAAGGTATAAACCAGCAGATTTACAGTCTGCCCCATTTGGCCACTCTGGTATTCGCCCTTTGACCAAAATCGAGACCGAAGTCTCGATTTTATTTCCGTTATTTTTTTGAGCCTCTTGTCGGATTCGAACCAACGACCCCGAGATTACAAATCACGTGCTCTGGCCAACTGAGCTAAAGAGGCATTATCGTTGTTTTGCTTTTCAGTTGCGTTCCAACCTTCAAGCGAGTGCAAAGGTACTGCAAGTTTTTCGTTCCACCAAATTTTTTTCGATATTTTTTCAAGAAATTTTTCAAGTTTTTCAAAACCGCCCTCATTTTCTTGATTTTACACATCTCAAAAATTTTAGGCAACACAACTCATCGTCGCATTTGCGATGCAAAGATATAAACATTCCTCAAATTACGCAACATTTTCTCACTTTTTTATTTCACTATCATATTTAAATATAATACCAGCTAATTTTAATCTTAAATCACCCCCGTTCCTCCTTTATTCGCAACATTTGACATTTAAATCGCCTTCAATTTAGCATATATCCTTTTTTTTTAGTAAGTTTGCATCTCAACTTTTACTATATATAAATATGAAAACTAAATACATTGAACGCATTTCGGCTCTACGCAAAGAAATGGCTGCACAAAATATCGCTGTAGCGATTATACCTCAATCCGATCCTCACCAAAGCGAATATATCGCCGACCACTGGCAAGTGCGCCGATGGATGAGCGGATTCACCGGATCGGCCGGTACGCTTGTTGTCACCAACGACGAAGCTCTTCTTTGGACCGACTCGCGATATTTCCTCCAAGCCACCGAACAACTTGACGGCACTAACATTAAATTAATGAAAGATGGACTAATCGACACTCCATCTATCACTCAATATATCGTCGACAACATCAAGGCCGGTTCTTCAGTCGGAATTGACGGCATGATTTACTCAGCGAGCGAGGCCGAAAGCATGAAAGCCGTATTTGCTTCTCACGGCATTAACCTAAACGACTCGTTCAATCCCATTCCTCTGATGTGGAACGATCGCCCTACGCTCCCCGACTGCAAAATCATCATTCACGACGAAAAATATGCCGGAGAGTCAGCCAACAGCAAAATAGCAAAAGTATTAGCCGAAGTAGCTTCTCAAGGAGCCAACAGCACATTTATTTCGGCTCTCGACGAAATTGCATGGGTATTGAACATTCGTTCTCGTGATGTGAAATGCAATCCGGTTGCCACATCATTCTTATTCATTTCACACGAAGGCTCTACCCTATTCATCGACGATGCAAAACTCACCGATGAGACAAAACAACACCTTGCCGACTGCAACGTAGCAACCGCCCCTTACAACTCAATCAATGGTTTCTTGTCTAATCGCCCCGCCGACGAAAAGATTTTAATTGACATCCCTCACACAGCCATCGCCATTCTCCCCATGATAGGCAACCGCATTGTGAGTGGCAAATCGCCCATTGCCTTATTCAAATCAATTAAAAACGAGGCTCAAATCGAGGGCACTCGCAAAGCAATGATTCGCGATGGAGTGGCGCTCGTGAAACTTTTCATAGATATTGAAAAACGATTAAGCAATGGCGAAAAACTCTCTGAAATCGAAGTGGGAAATCTCGCTGCTCAATATCGTAGCGAAAGCGACCTTTATTTCGACGATAGTTTCGACCCTATTGCCGGATTTGGAGCTCACGGCGCAATCGTTCATTACTCAGCTACCGACGACAGCAACGCAACTCTCACTCCCGACAACATGTTTCTTCTCGACTCGGGAGCTCAATACTTCGACGGCACTACCGACATCACTCGCACAGTGTCGCTCGGCAATGCCACTGCGCAACAGAAACGCGACTTCACTCTTGTGATGAAAGGACACATTGCCCTTGGCTCTATGATATTCCCCGCCGGCACTCGTGGCGCACAACTCGACGCCCTCGCTCGCCAATTCCTTTGGAAAGAAGGATTGAGTTATCTTCATGGCACAGGGCATGGTGTGGGTCACTTCCTCAATGTTCACGAAGAACCTCAAAGCATTCGCCTCAACGAGAACCCCACTCCACTCATGCCCGGCATGATTACCTCTAACGAACCTGGTGTGTATCGCGAAGGCGAATATGGCATTCGTTGCGAAAACTTGGTATTGACCGTTCCAGCTTTCGCTAACGAGTTTGGCGAGTTCCTCAAATTTGAGACATTGACACTCTTCCCATTCGACCTCAACCTCTTCGACACTTCGATAATGAGCGACGAAGAAATTGCTTGGGTAAACGAGTATCACGACATGGTGCGCACTCGCCTCACCCCTCACCTCAATGCCGAACAAGCTGCATGGCTTGAAGCAAAAACAGCTAAATTAACTCGATAATCACACATTATTATATATAATATGGCACTTATAAAACCACTTTTGGGCATTACCCCTACAATAGGAAAAGACTGTTTTCTCGCCGACAACGCCACCATCATTGGCGATGTGGTGATGGGCGACGAATGTAGCATTTGGTTCAACACCGTGTTGCGTGGCGACGTCAACTCTATCCGCATAGGCAACCGCGTAAATATTCAAGACGGCTCGGTGCTTCACACCCTCTACCAAAAATCAACTATCGAGATTGGCGACGATGTGTCGATAGGCCACAACGTGACCATTCACGGTGCAAAAATCCACAACCTCGCACTCATTGGCATGGGAGCTGTGGTGATGGACGACGCCGAAGTGGGCGAAGGCGCATTAGTGGCAGCCGGCAGCGTCGTGTTGTCTAAAACAAAAATCGGCCCCAACGAGCTTTGGGGAGGCGCTCCAGCCAAATTCATCAAGATGGTAGACCCGGCACAAAGCCGCGAGATAAACCAAAAAATAGCCCGCAACTACCTCATGTACTCAAAATGGTACGACGAAGATTATAAACCCGAATAAACCCTCATTTCAACAATAAATGCAAAAAGGACAGAAGAAAAATTCTTCTGTCCTTTTTGCTTATGTAGTTTTTCTTCTGTCTAAATCGCCAAAAGATTATCCGAGGGCTTCGGCCATGGCTGCTGCCGCACGGCGTCCGTCGCCCATGGCGAGGATTACGGTAGCACCACCACGCACAATGTCGCCACCGGCATAGAGGTCGCCGAGTGATGATTTCATTGTTTCCTCGTTGACCACGATAGTGCCACGGCGTGATACTTCGAGTTCGGGGATAGCATTAGGGATAAGTGGGTTGGGCGACACACCAACGCTCACGATTACCAAGTCAACCGGAATTTCTTTGATAGCCCCTTCGATAGCCACAGGAGAGCGACGGCCCGATTCATCTGGTTCGCCAAGCTCCATTTGTTGCACTACCATCATATTTACACGGCCGTTTTCGTCGGCACGATATTCGATAGGATTATGGAGTGTCATAAATTCCACACCTTCTTCTTTGGCATGCTTCACCTCTTCAACACGAGCAGGCATTTCGTCTTCGCTACGACGATACACAATCATAGCCACTTCAGCACCCATGCGACGAGCTGTGCGCACCGAGTCCATAGCAGTGTTACCACCACCTATCACAGCCACACGCTTGCCACGCAACACAGGAGTGTCCCAATCGGGGCGGCCTGCGCCCATGAGGTTAACGCGAGTGAGGTATTCGTTGCTCGACATCACTCCATTGAGGTTCTCGCCGGGGATATTCATGAAACGAGGAAGACCGGCACCCGATGCCACAAACACACCTTTGAATCCCATTTCGTGAAGGTTGTCGTAGCTGAGGGTTTTACCCACGATGCAGTCTTTTTCAAATTTCACACCCATATTACGCAATCCGTCGATTTCAACCTCAACAACAGCGTTGGGGAGACGGAATTCGGGAATACCATATTTCAACACGCCACCAATCTCGTGGAGCGCCTCAAACACAGTCACATCGTAACCACGCTTTGCCATGTCGCCGGCAAATGACAGTCCGGCAGGACCTGAACCAACTACCGCCACTTTCACGTTTTTAGGTTCAGCCATAGCAGGAACGGCAGTGTTGCCACTTTCGCGCTCAGTGTCGGCTGCAAAACGTTCGAGATAACCGATAGCCACCGGTTCTTTCTTCATTTTGTGGTAAAGGCACTTTGATTCGCATTGCTTTTCTTGAGGGCACACACGACCACACACAGCAGGCAACGCACTTGTTTCTTTCAACACCACAGCAGCGGCATGGAAGTCGCCACGCTCGATATTTTTGATAAATCCGGGGATATTGATATTTACCGGACAGCCTTTGATACATTGAGGGTCGGGGCAGTCCATGCAGCGAGTAGCTTCGATAACAGCTTGCTCAGCATTAAGACCTTGGTTTACCTCTTCGTTGCAAGTAACGCGATAAGCAGGGTCGAGCTCAGGCATTTTCACGCGAGCAATTGCAGTGCGTTCTTTTGCGGTATGTTTTTTGCGTAGCTCTTCGCGCCATTGGGCTTCACGAGGAGCCGATGTTATTTGTTCACTCATAGTGATTATAGTCTTTGAGATTAGTTATAAGAGCGAAGACGCATAAGCATTTCGTCGAAATTCACTTTGTGGGCATCAAATTCCGGACCGTCGATACACACAAACTTGGTTTTGCCATCAACAGTGATGCGGCAAGCTCCACACATGCCGGTACCGTCAACCATAATAGTGTTGAGCGAACACACAGTGGGGATTTCATATTTTTGAGTGAGCAATGCCACAAATTTCATCATGATAGCCGGGCCGATTGTAACCACTTGGTTCACTGTTTCGCGTTGGATCACGCTTTCGATACCATTTGTCACAAGACCTTTTGTTCCGTATGAACCGTCATCGGTCATGATTATAACCTCGTCGGAATATTCGCGCACTTGGTCTTCAAGGATAATGAGGTCTTTTGTGCGAGCGGCAAGAACCGAGATAACACGGTTGCCGGCTTGCTTCATAGCCTTGATGATAGGAAGGAGTGGAGCCACACCCACACCACCGCCACAGCACACCACGGTGCCTACGTTGGCAATATGAGTAGCTTGTCCGAGCGGACCAACCACGTCGGTGAGGTAGTCGCCTGCATTAAGAGCGCAGATTTTTGATGATGAGTCACCCACTGCTTGAACCACAAGGGTGATTGTTCCTTTTTCGACATCGGCATCAGCGATTGTCAAAGGAATGCGTTCACCAT
Organism: Muribaculaceae bacterium; assembly: GCA_017399915.1. Taxonomy (GTDB): domain Bacteria; phylum Bacteroidota; class Bacteroidia; order Bacteroidales; family Muribaculaceae; genus RGIG4079. Next base: position 1,268 of record JAFQAS010000008.1, on the reverse strand, counting down.
GCTCACCGGTGCGCACGATAACGAAGTGCCCGGGACGGCGTGAACGAGCGATAAGCGGAGCTTCTACAACAAATTTTACAACTTTTTCAGAGAAATGCTCCTTTTCAACTATTTTGTTCATCGTGAAATATGATTGATTATATAGAATTCTATTGACATGGCAAAGTTATTAAAAAATCCACAACCTACCTACAATTTATCACTTAAATCTACCCACACCATAAAATTTATTACAAAAATAGCCAATAACAATTCGTAATTCATAATGCATAATGCATAGTTCATAATGCATAATTGTCATGCGGCAACCCTAAAGCGTAAGCTCAACTCTCCTCCTGCCACGCAGTGGATAGGAGGAACAATGGAGCCAATGAGGGCAATAACTCTCCTCTTGAAAATTACAGAGGAATTTTTAGGAGGAGTACCCCGAAGGGGGGAGGTGGTTTGAGCTTGATTATTGCCGAGTGCCGCCCATTGAAGACATTGTCAGTACGGCGAAGCCGGGAGGTGGTTTAATTTAATTCATAATGCATAGTTCATAATTCATAATTGCCATGCGGAGTGCGGAATTTTTTTGACAGAATGCCAGAATGACATAAAGTTATTTTGGGGAAATATTCCTCTCATGCCCTTAGGGGTTAAGTTAATGCACAATTCATAATTGCCATGCGGCAGCCTTTATGTTCATTCTGTCCTTCTGTCTAAAATATCAACTCTCAAGATTTCCGCGGCAGCCCTTATGTTCATTCTGTCCTTCTGTCTAAAATATCAACTCTCAAGATTTCCGTGGCAGCCCTTATGTTCTTATGTTCTTCTGTCTAATTCTTTTCTGACACGGCACGCCGTGTCCCTACAAAACAACCCTCAATTGCTTCGGGGGAGCTTCGGGGGAGCATCGTGCGGAGCACGTGAAAGCGGAGCGTATGCAATAACCGTGTGGTTGAGGGCGTAGCCCGAAACCTCCGGACTCCGGGCGACATCTCCCCCAAAAAACAACAATGGCGATGCCACGGCATCGCCATTGTTATTGGTATTTGATTATTACTTATTTCTTAAGAATTTTCACCGGAGCATTGCTATTTACTTTCACGAAGTAGTAACCGGTTGCGAGTGATTCGATATTTACGGTAGTAACCATTTCATTGTCGCCGTCAAGGTTCATCACTTCGGCACCTGCTTCGTTGTAAATCACGATAGAGTTGATTGTCTCAGCCGATTTGATTGTGATTTCGGTTGATGCAGGGATAGGATAGATTTCCAACGATGAA
>JAFQAS010000031.1 GCA_017399915.1 Muribaculaceae bacterium | reverse complement strand
ACGAAACAGGTTCGTCACAATCAGGCTTGTCAAAGTTGATTTCCACGCGATAATTATCCACTTGTTTTTGTTCTACAACCCATTGGCCATCTTTCTCAACCCATTCATCGACAGTTTGATTCGCTTGTTTGAATGCGAAAGTAGCAAGATTTTGAACAGCTTCAGCAGGGTAGTCGTGAATATCTTCGGCATACAATGGGTCGGAGATATGATACAAACCATCTTTTGTTTGATACTTAACACGCACGTTCACTGAATAGCGACCGAAGTCGATATCTTTATTACCGGTTGTGTCGGTATAATTGAAGTCGTAAACATATTCATCATCAACCGGTGTGCCGTCGGTCTTGTACAACTCAGGTAGTTCGGCCGATGTCACAAGCTCGTTCTTGTTGTTATACATTTCAAAGAGATATGACACTACTTTTGCATTGGCACTACCTGTTGAACGGCCAAATCCGGCAGGGCGTTGCCATGTTGCCACTCCGTCAAAGTGAGTGATATCGGTTTTGTCATCGTTATATGCGGTAGTGATATCCAACGTTGGCTGTACCGGTGGGAATTGGTTACTTGGAATCAAACGATAACGAGCAAAACGTGTGCCCGGCACATATTGATAAATATCAACACATTCGTCATCATCTTTCATCGCACTTGCATAAGTCCCTTTTTCGGCATGGAACCAGTTGCCATTGGCATTGGTCGCGGTTGAGTTAGAGCGGGCATCGGTTTGAATATATTGAGCCACCGGAGTTGAAGGCATCAACGAGCCTTCATCGGCATAGTCATCGGCATTCTCTTTTGTGGCACGCGAGATAAGGAAGTCGCCCACATTGTGAGAGTGCATTGATTGAGGTGTGATGACAAATAATTCGCCTGTGTGACGACCGGTGCCATCTACTTCACCAAATGCTTGGATAGATGTTCCTCCGGCGTTGTTGATACGGCTGTCGGCTGTATAGATTGGGTGCCAACCGGTTGTGCCGGCTTTGTTCCATTCGTGTACACCATAGTACCCATTAGAGCGAATTTGTACTGTTACAGCATCGCGACCATCAAGTTTGAAACCATAGTTTTCGGTACCGGTTTTTGGCTCTAATAGATATCCGGTGTTTTCATATCGGTTAAACTCTACTATCTCATGTGACACATACGCGCCATTGGCAATCTTAACCTTAAATGCAGTGCGGGTCCATGATGGTGAGAGAATCAAATAACCACCCTCAGCGCTTAATACATCACCCCACATGTGGTAGTAGTCGCATCGTCCTTTGACTTGTCCGAAGTTGCTGTTGGTGCCTGCATTTGCCAAATCAGAACCGACCCCGGTGAAATACATATCTTCAATCCAAGCATTTTGAGTCCACAATGCGGTGAGGTCAAGTTTTGTAGCTTGTTCGGTGTATTTTCCTGTGGTAGCATCATATTTGTAGAAGGTACCTTCGGTAATACGACGTTCAAATGCATCGGCAAACCAATCGCCTGTAGGGATTGTAAAGCCGGCTTGATTTGTCGCCGACAATTTAGTCTTATTATTATTGCGAACAAAGAGAGTTCCTGCATCATCCATTGCGATACCAACGTTTTCAAACTCAGGCTTAGTGATGATTTTTTCAAAACCATTCATTACTTGGTCGGCATTCTCTGCACTATATACAACTACGCCACCGGTTGAGCCCTCGACTCCTGAACTGATTTGGCCTCCGCCTGAAGTCCCTGCATCAGTTTTGGATAGATTGTCGGAACGTTGAGCGATATACCATTTCTTGTCTACTGTGTTGAATTGTCCTTGACGGTAGTAGTTGTTGTTATCAAATAACGCAGGTTTCTTGTCATCGGCAATTTCATTAATAGGCACGTTATAAACTTCTTGAAGGATATAACCTGTTTTAGCCCAGTCGCGTGGTGCGATAACAAGAGTGGTTATGTCGCTTTTCACTGAGTCGATTGGAGGATAGACATCGGCAGCCGAACCATAAACGGCCTCTACTTGATATTTCACAGTGGTTTCAACCGATGCTCGCACCAACGATTCGTCAAGCGTGTTATACGATTGCAATTTGCCTTGAATCAATTTGCCATCGCGATACAAGTTGAAATATAGAGGCTTGTATGGAGCATAATTAGGCATCTTGAAGAAGATTTCAACAAGTGAGTAACCTTCATAGTTACGTGTTTCAGAGATGACAGGCGCAACTAATACACCCGCTTGCACCTCGGTAGTGGTCACCTCCAAGCCAAAAGATGCATCTTCGATAAGACCGTCAAACATTGGCACTACCTTGTAAGTGTAGTTTTGCTTCACACCGGTATTGGTGTATTCTGTTTCCTCTGCACCAAGAGTAGTGAGAAGCGAACCATTGCGATAAACTTTATAGCCGGTTACAGTAGTGTTTACCATGCCGGTAGGAGCGTTCCATGTCAATGTGATATCCTGACGGCCAATGTTTGTTTCAGTATTCTTTAAATAAGTGTATGCAAGATTACTGATTGGCGCACCTACGGCAGTAATCACTTCTATACTTTCAGGAGCGATAGATTCAGGTCCCCAAGTTGATGAACCACCGAAGTAAGGAGTTACCTTAAATTTGTAAGTGCCAGTTTCTAAATTGTTAAATGTATAACTCAAATTAGTTGTTTCTACTGCTGTCGACCATGTTGAGCCACCATCGCTTGAATAGCTGATTGCATATTTGGTGGCAGTGCCTTGTGACGGTTTGCCCCATGTTACATTAACAACACTTGTTGAACCTGATGCAAGAGCTGCTTTAGGAGATGTAACAGCACTTGTGATAGGGGTTGCTTTTAGAGATAGACGAGAAGCTCCAACGGCAGGGCAATAAATGAATAAATCTGTTTGAGATTCACTTACTTTTTGAGAATTTATCCAAGACCCAATTGAAGTTTTTGAACCTGAGACTGTAGCAGTAAATGGTTGAACGGTAGCAATAGTCGTTTTTGTCGTCATGTCGTAGATGACAAATTGATTAGCTTTGTTGTTCCCAGAACCGTTATTATTACCGGTGTTGTATGCCAACATTTTGTGTCCTCCTAAGAAGAAAATTTGAGCATTTGATAGACCCGCCGCTTTACGAGCTACCGGCAAAGAAATTACAGTTGCTGTAATTGTTCCATTATTAAGAGTGCAATCATAGATGTCTCCAAATGGGTTTAAAAATAAAAATTTCCATATGTTATTTGCTGCATCTGATTCATATACTTGTAAATATGGATTACTCGCACCCGGAGAGAACGGGAGCGTATAAGATTGAGCTGATGAAGACCATGTTCCATCGGCATTTCTTACGGTTTTTACCACTTTAATCTTATTATTGTTTGCTACCGGAGGAAACCACAAATAGCCTGTGCCATTTTGGAGGTCGCCAGTTGCATCAAAGTAATAAGTGTATGCAGGGATTGTTGCTGCAGATAAGTCGATATTGCTTGACCCTGAGACATATTCAAGGTGTCCGGTGCTTGCGTTTGGAGTCCGTAAAGATAAATCCTTTGCAAGGTTGTTAGATGTATTCCAAGCTTGAGTGATTATTGCGATACACCCTTTGTCATCGGCTGCCATACCATAATTAACATTGGTATATCCCGAAGAACCGGTAGCAACACCATTTTGATTTATTCGGTATAAAGTTTTGTAGGTATAAGTTTCGAAATTTGTTGCCGTGCCAATAACGTAAAGATATCCATTAGGTAATATCGCTGCTTGATAGGCATCACCACCAGGAGTAGTAAATGTTTTTTTCCATACTTCACCAGGAGTTTGCGCTGCTACATTATAATCACTTGCTGCGGCATTGGCAATTGGGATTGCCGTGATGATGGCCGCGATAACGAACCAAAAGTGTAGTAGTTTTTGTTTCATAATTTAATATTTTTTAGGGTTATTAATATTCTATCATTCACAAAATTAGCTAATAATCCAACTTGTTTCACAAATATATAAAAAAGAAATTAATTTAACAATGCGATGCTACAAAATTGGGCATTATATATAAAAAAACGTTATTAATTTATTATTTTTAACTGACCAATGCCGATAAAATGCACGCATAAACATTGCATAGGGTAATAAATATGCAATGAGGTAGATTGATAACTCAAGGAAAGTCAAAAACTTGCAATCTTGCATTTTTATACAAAAAGATGCATATTCCGGCTCGATTTAAAGAAATTTAAGAAATAAACCCCAAAAATGCACTTCATCGGCATTTTTTTGTTGCATTTTTAGATAAATTTTAGTATATTTGTCGCCTAATTTGATTAACTGTTTTATTTTAACCCGATTAATTAATTATTTTACAAATAAACCATAATCTTTATGAAACAAAAATTACTTAAATTATTATCAATTTTTGTGGCATTCCTAACCGCGATCCCTATCGCCAATGCCGCAAATATCACGTTCTCTGTATCTAAGCAATGGGAAGTGAAAGGGACTTTTAATGGCACGGGGACAAAAGGCATTGCCGTGTCAAATAACAAAGTTTATTTAGCATCATATAATTCTGCAAACTTTGCAGTAGTTGATTCTAAAACTTCGGATAATAGTTGGCCTGAAGTTTCGACTGGACTTACATCTGGCACATTCGGTTTTGGTGTTGATAATGATGATGTAGGCAATGTAATAGTAAAGGTTGCAGGTATATATTATGATCCTGCCGCAAAATTTGTGATATATAAAGCTGGCGATTTGAATAGTAATTATTCTATCGATTTAAGTGGCGATTTTCTGCCTGGAGCTCGTGCCGACTTCCTTGCGGCTCAAGGAGATTTATATAATGGGATTGGTTATATTTGGTTAGCTCCAAATTCTGATCCAAAAAAAATAATGAGAATTACTATTCAGAATAAAAAAGCTGTTGAGGTTGCATCATGGCCTCATGACCTTCCATCATCATCGGAAGTAATACTTCGCCCGTTAGAAGATGGACGTCTTTATTATCATTGTCGGTCAAATACTTTTCGCATAATAACACTTCCAGCATCTGGAACTAATATCACCACTAGTATAACTCAAAATATTTCAACTACAGCTCCAACAGGAGGAACAAATCCGGTTAATGTTGTTGGCTCTGATATGTTTATTTTACAAGGGAATGTTTTTCATGTAAGGAGTGCAGGCGAGAGTACCAAAGACATTAGTTTTTTAATTAATAATCTAAATACAAGCAGTGCATTAACTTACAATGGTAATAGTATAATTACTCCTTTTAATGGTGTTGATAAAGACAATGCGACAAATGGCGTCACTACTTCTGCCGGACGAGGAACGATAATGCGAGCAGTTAAGGTTGATGCCTGCAACTATGATATTTATGGGTATTCATCTAATCATGGTGTATCTTGTTATCGCGTGACTGCAAATGTTACAGTTAATACTGTAACAAATGTGAATACAGCTTATGTTGATGCTTCAACAAAAAAAGAAGTAAAACTATCATGGAATGCTCCGGCTACCGATGTGCCCTCTAAATATGTGATAAAATACTCTTCTGATGGTGGCACAACATGGTCAGATCCTGTTGAAACCACAGCATTGTCTTATACATTCACTGGTCTCCCTACTGGAACATATACATTTAAAGTATCGCCTTATTACGAACAATATCTCACTTATGGTGCAGAAGTAAAAAGTGCTGAGATTTACATGCAAGAGAAACTTCCTACCGGCTATGTGTTTACTGTGTCAAAAAAATGGGAGGCGTCGGGAACATTAAATAATGATGGAGACGAAACCACTCCTGCAGGTAAAAGTATTGCCGTTTCAAATGAAATGTTATATGTTTCAGCAATGAACCAATATGGCACAATTAGTTATGTTAATAATAATAATTCAACATGGCCGAATTTCAATTCAGGCTATAATAAAGGTGCATTTGGTTATGGCATGGATAATGACGATGCAGGCAATATTATTGTAGCAGCAAATTCAGTAGGTACTTCAACTCCTAAGAAATTTGCGGTATATCCGGCCGGAGCTACAAGCAATGCAAATAAAAAAGAATTCACTTTGGGCGATGCCCACTTACCCGGAGGTCGTGCCGACTATATTGGTGCTACCGGTGATATATTTGATGGAACAGGGTATTTATGGTTTGCTCCTGCTGCAACAAAGGATATTAAGAGAATAAAGATTGAAAATAAATCGGGTGTTCCAACTTCTACCGAAATCACAACTTGGACTCATAGTTTCAGTGATAATAGTTCTGAAGTAATTGTTCGTCCACTTGAAGATGGTCGCCTATATTTCCACAATCACCAAAATCAGTGTAAAATATTTACGCTTCCCGCAGGAGGTGGGGCAATTCCTTCTGCCAATGTAGAAAACGTTAGTTTGACTACTACACAAACTAATAACTTCAGTTCTGATGCGATTATTTTAAAAGGTAACGTATTAAATATACGCAACGCCGGTGTGGCAGACCAAGATATTAGTTTTGAAATTTATAATACTACAACAGGTGGTTTTGCTACATATAATAATGAACGAGTTATCACTCCTTTTGGAGGAAAAAGAACAACCGGAGAGACTAATCCCCTTTCAGGTATCGCCAAAATAGGTTCAATCGTTCGTGCGGTAAAAGTTAACGACGAAACAGCAGATGTGTATGTATATTCTCCATTCCATGGTGCATCATGTTATCGAATCGGCACAACGCCTATTTATGTTGTTACCGGTCCATTAACATCGCTTGTATATGAATATCTTGAAGTTCCTACCGATGAGGGCACTCGCCGTGACATTAAGTTGACATGGGGTGCGCCCGAAGGAGATACTCCAACAAGTTATAGAATCTATCGTGGTGGAACACTTATCGCAACTGTAGATGGTTCGGAATTGACTTACACCAACGAAAAAGTAAATGCGAACTACACTTATACAGTAATTCCATATTATGATGGAGTTCCAGAAGATGAATCTCTTGGCAAGAGTGTGACAACTACCGAGGTAGAAACTGTTATGTATGCTCCTATCATCACTGAAATGCGTACATATAATGGATATTCTATTGCGCAATTCTTCTTCAAGATGCCATCGCTTTCAACAATTAAACCGGTTTCGTTTAATATCTATCGCGGTGACCAATTGATAGAAAGTGGTATCACTCAATATAACTATATCGACGATGGCCTACCCAAAATTGATGTAGACAAAGAATATACATATTATGTGGAGGCAGTTTATAGTGATACATATAACAATGCAACACGAAAAAGTTTAGGCGAACCGGTTAAGATTACTTATCGCGACTGGGCTTTGGCAGGCTACATGATTGAGGAAATATATAATGTGCCTATCAACCAAGCGATAGGAAATCTTCCTAACAACTTCACTAACTATGACTACTATCGTCAAGGTCAATTTTACAATGGACACTGGTATATAGCTCAACGTGCCGACGACCTTTGCCAAAAAGACCAAGATAAGGCTAATGGCATCACCAATTCAGTAAGAGATGATATGAAGTCGGATAATGCCGATGCCACCGGTGGTGTTGTTGTGATAAAGGCAACCGAAGAACCCGATGTGCGCATGGGCTTTACCGGCAAGATTCTCACAAATGATGCATTTGAAAATGTGGGTATCGCAATGGACGACAAGGGAACTATCTTTATGCGTAATAACAACGTTACCAAGTTGGCTGCAACTACTCCGTCAGATGGTAATGCTACTGAAGTGGCAAAATTGCATGATGGTTTCGGCCGTCGTATTACTGAAGGGCATCTTTACACTCGTAATGCTGATGGTTCATATTCGGCTACTCCAACCACTCTTGACCTTCAAGCATTGTGGCTCGATAATCGCTGGATCGACAATATGGTATACACCAGTGGAAAGAGCTATGGTCAAGTAGCCGGACGAAGCGACTACTACCACATGTGGGGTGATGTGATGAGCGCAGAAGGTGGATATTTGATTTTAGCACCATCATGGACTCGCACTGCGTTTAAGGTTAAGATAGTTAATGGAGCATACGTGTCACACGAAAAGATCGAATTTAGCGATTACACTGAAACAAACCCAACAACCGGAGAACTTGAAAAACATATTCTTGCAACCGGTTCAGAAAACTACGGATTCAAGATTGCCGGACGTGATGCATGGATGGCTCAAATTCGTTCAAATGGTTATTTTGGTGTGCATGACGAGGGTAATGGTCAAATTGATTGGCACGCAATCTTCGATACCGATAGCCGTATCAATAACTCGGGTGGTACATCAATCGTAGCATTTGGTAATGCGGCTGACGATAGTGATGGTGAAACATTCTTGATTACTCCTGCATGTATGTATTCAAGAAATACCGGTGACTTTATCGTGACACGTGGTATTAAAGATAATATCGGAGATGCAGCTTCTGAATCAAAACTTTCTCCACCTATGCCTGTGGCTCAATTTAAGCAAATAAATACAAGTTCTAATATTGCAACTAACGCCAATGGTAACTGGTTCCATGCTGAACCCGGAACATACGAAAGTGCTACAGATGCAAATGCAGAATGTGTATATATCTATCAATATGTGCCCGGTATGCGTTTTGCTAAATATCGTTTGTTCCCCGACAACCAATTGCCTCAAGTAACTCCAACATTGGATATTACCACTAAGTATGACAATGCGGAAAATCCAACTGAAATTACTCACTTTGGTGGCGTTTCAACTTGGAAGCGTCCTAAGAAATTCGGTTTGAGTGACGCAAGTAATGCTAACGTGAAGGTGAAATCTTATTCATTTGAGTTGCTCAATGCTAAGGGTGAAGTGGTTTATGAGGATGAAGTGCTCGACAAAGACTATGCAGCAGGAACCAATCCTACCGAAGAGTCAGAACTCTTTGTATATGAATTTGATTATGTTTCCGACAAAAATATCGAAAACGTAGATAACTGCGATCTTGATTTCCAAACCTATACTGCACGTGTGGCTGTGAACTATGAGTTCTCAAATGGAGCAATCAAGCAATCACAATTCAACTCTGCTATTGACAACAATGACTACCCTGCTGAACCTGTTCAAAATCTTGCTGCTTTCGCATTCAAACAAGCGAATCAAACTGTCGATGAATGGGTTGAGAAAGATGGCCAATGGGTTGTAGAACAAAAACAAGTGGATAATTATCGCGTGGAAATCAACTTTGACAAGCCTGATTGTGACGAACCTGTTTCGT
>JAFQAS010000004.1 GCA_017399915.1 Muribaculaceae bacterium | reverse complement strand
GCGCATTACTTATCAACTGTTTGAACAGAGGGTGGTTACTTCGTAGTGAGGAGTTAAATTTTGCTATCTTGCTCATTTCCAACAGGAATAATATTGTTATAATGCTATTATATTGCGTGTGCGCAGCGACTCGCGAGCCTTGCGGATATAGAGTTTTACCACATCGGCAGGCAGGTTTGACGAGCGGACAAAAATCCTCGTCTGTTCGGGAAACTTCGCCAACGCGGTTGCCAACAGCCACGCAACGCCCATCCGCACATAGTACGGCTCCGCACCCTGCACAGTACCTTGTTGCGCCACATTCGGCTTGCCTTTGACAGTCTTATACTTTGACTTTATGCGCCCGAAATCGAGTCCGTTGATGCGCTCAAAAACCTTGTCGAGCCACTCCTTGTCGAGAAAATAACACATCGCTACAACCACAGCAAAGCGCACCTCAAATTCACTTTCGGAGTCAAACCACCGTGCCAAGAATGCCCATAGAGCCGTCTTATCAGCACGCGCCATCCACTTTGCGTGAGCGCAGTAGGAGTCGCACACCGCCCAATTATCCAGCACGGGCACATAGCGACCGAGCATTGCCAAACGCTCATCAAGCGAACATTTTTCGAGGTTTATGAGATAGCCCCAAACGACGGTCTCTTCGTAACAAAGACTCTCGCCCGGTACAGCCTCAAACGCGCGAATAAGCTCGGCTCCATTAGCGCGAAATCGGTGCGTTCCATCAGACATAACAACATCGCCACCCTCGCGTGAAAGTAGCTTTGCAACCTGCTTAATCTCGGGCGAATGAAGCCCCATAACACACCTCTCGGGCAACGCATTCACCACTCGCAAATGTCCCTCCCGATACCGCGTATCATTCCTAAAACGCTCGCAAACCAATGGCTGTAAAAGGTGTTCAATCATAAGACTATTGCATCATTACTCATTTGAAACTATTCTCTGAGGTAAGGGCTGACAAAATGTTTTATTCACTACTCGATCTCGCATCTTCTGCGCATTGCTGAAATTTCTAGATATATTCTGCACTATCTCAATATAATTATCTTGGCCTTCATCATTCTGGTAATAGAACGGTTTTATCGATACGCAATTTGGGTGCTCAAATAGAGTATTCAGCAATGTTCTATCAGAAGTTCCACAAGAGTGTCCCATGATATAAATCTGGTATGGAGCTGATTCTACGAATTCAAGAACATTTCGATAATTCACATCCTCTAAATAGCGAATAGACTTAATATTCTTTAATAGCTCATTGTTGTTGAGGCTGCTAATCTCTTGATATTTATTATCCAGCTCATCGCCATATCCGAAAATAACACTATCCGGATTATCCAAATGACCGTGTATGTGATTGATAGGGAAATGATGTTCATCCGCCGGCATATACATATCGGCTGTTTTGGTATAGTTGAAATTTAAGAGCATAATTCTATCCGGGTAAAGCATAGCTGAAGGCAATTTATTCCCTTCTATTGATTCTATCCCTATATTGTCTATTTGATCTTGCCATTTTTTCTTGAAATTAGAAATATCTGCAACTCTTTCTCGGACATCAGATTTTTCATACAACTTTATTATTCCCGACAAGTCCTCATCCTCAATTCTGCTTTTAAGAAAGTTTACCCATTTGTCACGTCCTTCTATGGAAATTTCTTTAGTACAAAATGGAGCCATCATACATTCTCTTGTAGCTTGATTTACTATAGAATTGTTGATATTACGATTTTGTATAGATGTTAGATATTCTATGAGTTTAGTGCGCACAATAGCAAACTCATTATTCAATTTCTCCGGCGATGATAAATACACAGAATTAAGCATGCGATAATATTCTGCCTCAATATCAACCCACCCTTTTTCTTCTATGGATTTACATATCTCCGTGAAAAAGATGCTATGCACCGTAAACTCGCATACTTTAGTGTCTGTTTTGGCAACTTCAACAAGATCTCTTAAGGAGTAATCTCGTGGAGATATACGATAGTGCCATCCCCAGACATAATACCAACCAGCAAGTTCTACATCCTTTTTTAATCTAAAGGAGCATAGACCATCTGTTAAATTGCGATTCATAGAAGTTGCTAGCGAGTGTCCCCACTCCTCCCAATACCAATTGATAAAATCTTCATATTTAGTCGCAAGTTGATGCGCTAAATCAAATCCATTTCCTATAATGATAATTCTATTCATATATAGTAGTTTTCGGTAACTTCGCTGTAATGTACCTCAAAGTTAGTTAATATTTCAATTCAGCGTATTTAGGACACTAAAATTCCTCCTCACAATCATCGTAGTCGTATGACGAATCATAGACGCGAGTGTTATCGTGCGAAGTGTTGTCCAAGTCATCATCGAACAGTTCCTCATAAATCCACGCTGCAAGCAGCCAATCCCAAAGTGACATAACAAATATAATTAAGGGTTACTTTGCGCAAAGTAACCCCAAGTTTTTGACAACTTCTGACAATCGACAATAAAAAGAGAAAAAGCCGAAACTTTTTCTCTCTATCTCATAATCGCTGCCACCACCACTTTGGGAGCGAGCATAACGACAAAATAGCCTTTATATTCACTCTCACTCCGCCATCTTGCGGCCGGCATCATAGGCCCGCTGCAAGTCCTCCTCCCAATGCTCATCACGCCAAGCGTGCTTTGCCTCTTCGGAGAAGCTGCCGAGTTCGTAATTTTCGTATTTCGCCACCTGACAAGTATTGTAGCCGATGATGCGTTCAGGCTCGCCGAGGGCCGTTGTGAGGCACCACTCCATCGTGCCGAAATGGTTGCTGTTGTTGCGCTCGGGTGTGCCGTTCATAGTCTCAATAAGCACCACAGGCATACGCTTCGGCGCGGTCAGACTGTAATCGTTGTACGAGAGCCACGGGAATGCCAAACGCTCCAAGAAGGCACGCATCTTGCCTGTCACCTCGCCAAAATAGATGGGCGAGCCTAATACTAAGCCGTCAGCCTCGGCAATCTCGTCCAAGAGTGGCGAGAGCGCATCCCGAAAGCGGCAGATGTTCGACGCCTTGCCTTTGAGTTTGCAAGCCATACACGACATACAACCCTTATAATCAATATCGTAAAGTCGCACTATCTTTACCTCAACATCCTCGCCCGCCGACTTCGCGCCCTCGGCAAATCGCTGCAACAACTGCGCGGTGTTCATATTCTTTCGTGGACCACCATCCACAATCACAATCTTTTTCATATCGCTCTGTTTTTACTTTGCTACATCCAATTTTCTCGCCACACTATTCCGCAAACCACATTTCGTTTCCTCGGCGGGCGGCGAAGGCGGAGTTGAAACGAGCGGCTGCGAGGGAGTATTTTATACCGTAGAAACGGCGTGCTTTTGTTGGACATACTACAATGCAGCGGCCACACTTGATGCACTTCGTTTTATTCACACCCTTTGGCGATTCGGGATCTATGGCACCCGTAGGACAGAGGCGGGCACACGCTCCGCAAGCGGTACATTTTTTCGATGCGGTAGGCCAGATTGGTATTCCACCAGGTACTTTATAGGGTCGGTTGCCGGGGAGTGATATCCCACCAAATCCTTTCGCAACCAATGCGGCACTCTTCTCTGCAAAAGCCTTAATGTCTGATATATCCTCCGCATCGGGGCGAGCCTTGCCGACCTTCGGGAAGATAGAGTGCTGAGCGATGAAAGCACCCGCCGAAACGGTGCAGAATCCTTGCTCGGTCATAATATCGTGCAACTCCAAAACGGCATCGTCATAGTGGCGATTGCCATATACTGCCACGACTACCGCAGGGGTGTTGTTGCCACGGAAACGACGCAGACGCACCGCTGCCATTGCAGGCACACGACCCGCATATACAGGCACGCCAACAATCACAAGTTCGTCGGCAGAAATTGCGACCTCGTCAGTTGATGTATCGTTGGTTATATCGTAGACCTTAATCTCGCTTGAAAGATTTTTTGCCACCGCCTCAACCACTCGCTTTGTGGTATAAGTGGCACTAAAATATATGGTTGTTATCTTCATATCGCGGTTATTTTCTCCAAAGGTACTCATAATTCAAAAACAAAAAGAGAAAAAGCCGAAACTTTTTCTCTCCTTATCTCTTTGCCGCTTTCGCTCTGCTATCATAAACTTTTTCGGTAGATGTAGGTCAGATAGTCGTTGGAGTCGGTTTTCCACTCGTCACTCTTAAACTCGGCGACCTTCTCGAAACCGTGATGGGCGTAGTAGCTGTGGTTGCACGATGAGTCTGTCCAAAGGTAGAGACTCTCATATCCCTCGCTTTTTGCCAATGCCACAATCTCCGCAAGCAGTTGCTTGCCGCAACCCTGCACCGCTGAGATAAAGAACGACAAATACAAATCCTTATCTGCCCGCATATGGCGATAGACCTTTGGCGAGGTCTTGCCGAAGTATTCACGCAGAGCCAACGCCTCCTCGCACTGCTGCTCATTGAACGATGGCATTACGCCGTCCAACCACTCGTTGTAACGGTTATCCTGCTCGATATTGCCCGCAAGGATGCAGCCCACCATCTTGCCCTCGTCGGTAATTTTGAAGGCGAATGGCGCACCATACCACCCATAGCGGATGATATACTCGCACATCAGCAGTCCGAACTCCTCGCCCTGACCGTTAGCAGCGTGACCGATACCCCAGACGGGATAAGCAAGCCGTGCCGCCTCTCGAATATCCTCTTCGGTAAATGTTTCTATCTTCATTGTCAATCGGTTTTTCGGGTACAAAGGTAGTGTTTTTTCGACACGGCGTTTGACGGACAGCAAAATAGTTTTCTGCCAAAATTCGGAGTTTCTATAAATTTTTGCTTATCTTTGTAATGGCTTATGGCTTTTGCCGTTGAGCCGTGAACATAATTAGACGCTTTGAGCGATTCTTCTGTACTCAAACTTCGCAACTTTGAAATCTATCGGAAGAGTGGCAACAAGGAGTCCAACGACGATGTAATGTCGCAACCTGCGTTTTGGCGTAGGTTATGCTTGCATATACATCCGGCGTGGGCTTTCTGTGTTGCTTATTCTGATAGATGGCAGCGAAGGCCTGAGTACGGAGTAAGTTAATGCAGTGGCCTGCGCTTTTTTATGGACTTATCCGGAAATAAGGACTTGCTCGATAGAGAGTTGGTGGCATTCTTCGCTTCGCGGAAAGCAACGCCACACGACACGCAATTGGCGCTGCATTGGGCCGAATCTATCTGCCAAACCGACAAAGTCGTCATCAGCGGCTTTCACTCTCCACTCGAAAAAGAGGTATTAAACTACCTGCTTGAACACCATCACCCCGTGATTTTTGCGCTTGGAAGAGCACTTTATAAGAAGGTTCCGCCACACCTACAAACGGCTTTTGACGAGGGGAATTTGCTGTTTATTTCGTTTCGTGGCTACACGCGACATAACTGGAACTCCGCCCAACAACGCAACTGGGGCGCCGCCAGCCTCGCCGACGAGGTCTATTTCACCCAATTCGACAACACCAGCTCGCTCAGCACGCTCCATTTTACGCTTGACCGTTATAGCAACACGCCGGTGTATATTTTACGATAATCACCAACTATGATAAATTTGTATCGCAAAAGATGCCTTGCAGGAGCATCCTGTGCATATTTTTATTTATTGTTAATAACTTTCTAATAAAATTCCACTCGAAAATTTTAACTATTGATTAAAATTTACATATCTTTGCATCGAGTTCTTTGAGATAATTATACTGCACGACAAAACTTAGTTCTTGAAGCGAATTAAGTTTCGCAACCTTAAAGAGGTCTTCGGGGCCGTATCGTGTATCAACTATTCGCCGATTAAGCGAACAAATGAATTGGTTAGGCTAATAAGTGAATAGAGATAAAGTGATATGACCTGATGTGTTAAATTGTTTATTTAGTATTTATCGTATATGGTAATTGTTAAATAGAGTTTGAGCACGGAAAGGAAGGGGGTGAACACGGGAACAGCGCATATGAGTTTTAGTCGTGATGTTGCTATTGAGCACGGGGCAATGTCGTCCCGATTAAAAATTTATAGCAATGAAATACAGCAATTATCAGGAAAGCCTAATACAAGGTATTGAGGCTTTCATTTCGAGGAACCGTTGTTCACTCTCTAATGAAGATTTAGTTCTTTTAAATGATTGTTTGGAGTTTATCAAGAGTAGCAAGAAGACCAAAATGCCATCTCTTGAGACCGTCGGTAAAATAGCAGAATTTGCATTAAGACTTTTATCCGCATCTGACGACATTACGAACTTATTTCATTAACACCCCCTTCTAATTTTTTTCTATCGTATGAATTTAGGCGAAACTATAAAACTATTAAGAAAACGCAATGGGTTAAACCAATCCCAGTTGGCGGAGTCGTGTGATATTACAGTCACATATCTATCATTGATTGAGAATGGCAAAAAAGAACCTACATTGTCTTTGCTCAAAACGATTGCAAATAATTTGCAAGTCCCATTGCCCATACTATTATTCTCGGCTCTCACAGAAGACGATATCCCCGAATCGAGGAAAGAGTTTTTCAGTGTTATTAAGCCTTCAATAGATTCTATGCTACAAAATCTAACAGACAATAATGCTGATTCAAAAGGTTGATATATTATGTAGTACAGTGCTACACATTAGCATTGAACGCCTCAACTATATTGTTAGCAATATAGAGCGATTCTATGGGGAATATCAAAAGCCTAAGTTAGATAAGAACGGTGCCAAGCGTCTTAATAAACCTCAATACGCGAAACGATTTGGGCGATATTGGTCTCGAACCATAAATCCTCCTTGCGAAGAACTGAAGCGTATTCAGCAGAACATTAATGGGTATTTGATTAATAATATACCTATGCCAGAGTTTGCATATGGTGGAGTAAAAGGCAAGGATAACATCCTAAATGCGAAACGACACAAGGGACAAAAGTATGTATTTCAAACTGACCTGACGGACTTCTACCCATATATATCAAGCAAAAGGGTTTACGGAATGTTTGTTCGAGTAGGATTCTCTGCCGATGTTGCCTCAAAATTAACAAAACTAACCACCTATAAAGGTCATCTCCCGCAAGGTGCACCGACCTCAACAACAATTGCTAATTTAGTATTTGAGCCCACTGGTCAAAAGTTGCAAAAACTTGCAGAAGAACATCAATTAAGGCTTACAACATTCGTAGATGATGTAACAATATCATCGCAATCTCAATTTAAGGACCTAACCCCTGAAATGATTAGAATCTTGGAACGAGATGGGTTTAGAATCAGCCGAAATAAGACTTCCTACAAATCAGGTATAGTGGAAATAACTGGAGTAAGGTGTCTAAACAATTCAATGACTACCACCAGAAAGTTTAAGCAGAAATACGAACAAAGGGGAACCCTGTCCAAAGCTACCGTGCAGGGATTGGAACAATATAAAAGAAGGGTAAAAGAAATATCAGATCAAAAATAAGACTTATGAATATTACAGGTATAGAAAATTATCTTAGTGAATATATAAAGCAGGATAATCCACAATATGCTGTTATGCTAAAAGGTAAATGGGGTTGTGGTAAAACTTATTTTATCAAACAATTGGCAGACCGCTGGCAAGTTAAATCTAATGCGGAGGATACTATAGAGCTGCAACCAATATATGTCAGTTTAAATGGTGTATCATCGTGCTCTGCAATATCGTTTCTTATAAAAAGAGCATTATATCCAATATTATATTCAAAAGGTGCTCAAGTAGCAAAGAAAGTAATATGTGGGGCAATAACAGCTCTCTCAAAATCATTGATTGATTTGAATAAAGATGGCAATATTGATGATTTATCCAGCATCTTTGACACTGAAATAATTTTGGATATCTTATCAAAGCCTAACGCATCTGTGTCAGGGAATAAGATATTGATATTTGACGATCTGGAGAGAGCAAAACTGGCGACAGATGAATTATTTGGCTATATCAACAATTTAGTAGAACACTCTGGATGCAAGGTTATTATTGTTTGTGAAGAAGATAAGCTTAAATTACTATGTAATCAGCCTGATTCAAAAATAAAGTACGATGAGTTTAAGGAAAAGCTTATAGGAAAAACAATCTCATTTGAGCATGATCTATATACCATTGCCAAATTAATGGTAGACAAAAGTGATAATAAACATCTGCAATCTAACAGCGATCTTATCGCTACTATATTTATCGCATCCGAAGTTCAAAATTTGCGAATCATCAAGCAATTCATTTCAGATTTCAAAATTCTATTAACAGAGATAGATCAAAGTAAATACGATTCCAGTTTGTTTGACAAATTCATACAAAATGTAATAGCATATTTCACCATATCATATTGTGAATATAAATCTGGAGACACAACATTTCACGACTATTTTCAGACATTCCATTTTAGCAAGACGGAAGAAGATAAAAATAGAATTCGCTCATACGAACAGAAATACAATAGAATACTTGCAAAGTATGGTATTCAACGTTCTGAGTATGGGATACGCTTAGCAGATATTGTTTATTATATCGAGAATGGTAGTATTCAGAATCTTCAAGATATATTATTTGCGAATAATATATTGAATGGAAGGCCTCTTGCAGATTGGGAAAAACTGATCCAATATGCAGGCTTGACGAGTAAGGAATTTTACACCACATATAAAAATGTTAAAGATTCTTTTTATCGCGGTGAAATAGGTTATGTGTCAATTGTAATACATGTTGTAGGACTCTTACTTAAATTCAACTCAATGTCAATTTCCAAATGCTCCACAAAGCACATTGAGAAAAAAGCCATACAGCAAATTGATAGTATTTATGCAAAGTTTTCCCACTCTACTGACTTCAAAAATAGGATAGATGTAGGACGGCATGGAGCTGCTTGGGGAGCTATGTATACAGCAATTGACACTCCAGAATTGAAGAATGTTTTGAACTATGCTATTGAAAAGCGTGCTAAATATTTTAAGACATTAGACATTAGCTACTGTAAAGATTTCTGGGAATACATAAATAATGATAAAGCAGTAAATATTGGGAAGTATTTTAACGAGATTATCGCAGAAGGAAACGCAACATATATGCAAAAAGAGGTTTTTGAGGATGTTAATATTGCCGTTGCGGCTAAAGCAATCTGTAACTTATCATTTGATAGTAAATTGTTTATTAAGGACTTTTTTGAATATAGATACCAGAATCACCCTCATTTGCTATCAAAGGAATGCGCCTATTTGCAAATATTAACAGAGCAACTTCAAAGATGTACAAAAAGGCAGAACTCATTTGATCGGGCTGGTACTTCTGAAATAATAAACACAGTGATTAATATAATTTCACTACAAAAGAAATAACTTATGCTCACATATGCCAACATCCCCACAGGCAAGATTAATGTCACGCCACTGATTACACACCGCTACAAACTCGCCGACATCGCCGAGGCTACCACCTGTTCGAGAATAAGCTGGATGGCGTGATTAAGGTGGCAGTGGAGCCGTAGGAATAAAAACAACAACGAATTTACCAGAATTCAGAGGCAAACATACTTGAGGATAACCTTATGGTTTGCGAGAGAAGAGAAAAAGTTTTGGCTTTTTCTCTTTTTTGTTTGGGGATATAAAATGAGAAATTGACGAAAACGCCAACAAATGTCTTTAACAGACAACTATTTTGCGATTTTTGCTTGTCATTTCATCCAAAGTTGCTAACTTTACACATTAAAATGCTACGAATCTATGGTCAATAAAGATATAAATAGGTTAAAAGCCGTATTATGTGAGACCAAACATACGAGTAAATGGTTGGCTGAACAGTTAGGTAAAGATCCTGCAACTGTTTCAAAATGGTGTACAAATAAGTCGCAGCCATCTATTGAAATTCTTATGAGGATAGCAGAACTCCTCAATGTTGAATTAATCGAACTTATTAAGACGAAAAAATAATATGTACAAGATAACCTGGGATAAGGAAACTGGAGGTGTGAGATTGCACTCTCGCATCGTGGAGGGGACGCTTGGCACCTCTCCTCGTCCTGTCTTCTGGGAAGAATTGGATTTGCTTAAATTAAACGAACTCGGATGGGTTTATCCTCATTGCAAGGAGCCTCTTTTGTGGACAATAAATAAGCAATACTGGTATAGAGGTGAATTGGTTTTTGAGGCAAAAGGTGCCAATATATACGATGATGCGACAGTCGTTTTTCAGGATGGTAAGGAAAAACTCAAACTTAAACCTGTCGATGTCAAGAAGATGCTGGAGCGATGCAAGGAGTATATGTTCCTTCTCGAAAGCGAAGCCATAGAGTTTATTCACGAGACTTACGAACAATATGCTGGAGCTCAAAAAAGTATTCAAGCAGTAGCTGCAAATAGACTCGATTATGATGCACTTGCTGCAAGAACCGAAAAGCGTACCAAGACCAAAATGGCGATCGTTAAGGAGAATTGTGATTCGTTTGACATCGTACCATTAGAAGAGGCTGAAAAGCAAGGTAGGAAAATCTTTCAGACAACTAAAATCGACCGCTTTTTGGCATCCTTCTCTGGTGGTAAGGACTCTCAAGTTATCCTCGATTTATGTACTCGTGCTATTCCTTCTACAGATTTTGAGGTGATATATAGTGATACAGGGTACGAGCTACCATCTTCATTGAAACTCTACGAAGAGGTTCAAGAGTACTATAAAGCACTCTATCCAGACCTGAAATTCTCGGTGGCCAGAAATCACGAGAGTGTATTGAATTATTGGGATAAGATAGGCACTCCTAGTGATACTCACCGCTGGTGCTGTTCGGTAATGAAAACTGCGCCATTATATCGAATGCTTAAAATAGAGGGGACGAACAAGCAGGCGAAAGTATTAACATTTGATGGAGTAAGAGCAGAAGAAAGTACAAAACGAGGTGCATATGTTCGTTTTGGCCGAGGCAAACACACAACTATATACAATGCACATCCAATATTGAATTGGAATGCAGTGGAAATATATTTATACCTCTTTAGGTATAATCTTCCGATTAATGAGGCTTATCGATATGGAAAGGCTCGTGTCGGATGTATTATATGTCCATTCTCATCTTCGTGGGATGATATGATAGCAACCAAAAAATATGGCGAAGAACTTAAGCCTTTTGCTGGAAGATTGATTGAATGGTCTAAGAAGAATAGGATTGGAGACGTAAAAGAATTTATAAAAGAGCGTCGTTGGAAAATCAAAGCTATTGGAGACACACCATTAACCAATACTTTAGTCTCTTTTTCAGATGCTAATCACACATTTGTGGCAAATGTTGTTAATTCTAGGTATTCCGTATATACATGGCTGCCTAGTTTGTGTGAGTATGTTGTGGAGAGCAAAGAAGGGAAAGATTTAGGCACATTAAAATTTGATGGAAAGATATATAACTTTAGTGTTGAGTATATCCCCACTAAAAATCAATACACATTTATAGTAGAGAATCCATCAACACAATTAAGCTACTTGATGCGTAGGGTTATTTACAAAAGTGCATATTGCGTGAATTGTGAAGTATGTGAGGTGGATTGCCCTACAGGAGCTCTTTCTATTGTGCCGGAAGTTAAAATAGATAAAACTAAATGTATTCATTGCCACAAATGCTTAACCTCTCACGATTTAGGGTGCATTTCAGCAGATTGTGTAAGAATGATTAAAAATATGAACAACAATGAAAATACCAAAATCCAAGGCTATAAGACCTTTGGATTTAGAGAAGAATGGTTGCAGGAATATCTGGTGGATCCAGAGTATTTCTGGCAAAGCAATTCTTTGGGCACAGCCCAGCTAGACGGTTTTAAGGCGTGGCTAAAAGATGCCGAAATCAATGATGCAAAGAATCAATTGACAAAGTTTGGTGAATTAATTCAACAGATACATATAGACGATGTCAATTTGACTTGGGAATTGATATTAATAAATCTTTCATACAATTCATTTATTGTTAATTGGTTCCTTAACAATATTAAGATTGGTCAGGAGTACGATAGAAAAGTACTAGAGGGACTGATTAACGAGCAAGGTTTTTCATCAAAAGGAAAAACTGTTGCCAATGCAGTTGCTGCGTTAGTGCAAACATTTGACTACTCACCTATAGGAGATACATTAAATCTTCGTATGCCATCAGAGGATGGCAAACATAATATACGAGGCAGTTATGAGAGTGTAACCAATGCCGGTTTGGCTTATTGTCTTTACAAATATGCCGAGAAGAAAGGAATACGCTCTTTGCGTGTATCTGATTTTTACAGCGCAGAATGTACTAGCGGACCTTATAAGGTATTAGGAATAAGTAAGGCGGTATTCACCAATGCTCTTAAATCCTTAAATTCTTCTGCCAATAGAGTCCTCATTGCTGAACTGTCTATGGGACTTGATAGCATTACATTAAGAGAAGATTTAGATGCGATTTCGTGTTTACAGTCATTAATAGAGTAATGATATGAGTTTACAAACATCTTATTATAGGAATGTCATTTTATCCATTCACCGTGGATGGAAGAATGGCTTATATTCTAATGCTAAGCCATTATTTCTCTTAACGATAATTAAGGGTATTGAGGACGGTGTCATATTAGGTAATAGAATTCCATATAGTAAGGAGATAAACTTGTCTTATAAACTCTTGTGCCAGAAATACGAACCTAACACTATTGTTACGCCTTTCTTTAAACCATACTATCATTTTATTAAGGATGATTTTTACAGCATTAAATGGAAGACAGTAACGAAACCTCCACACAAATGGCATACGCCTTCAGGTAAGTTTTTGACTGAAAATGTTGATTATGCATATTTAGATGATACATTGTGGGAACTACTCCAAGATAAGGACATAAGAGAAGAGTATAAAGAAGCGATTATAACACACTACCTAAAAGCTGAATAACAGAAACCGATATATAGCTATGAGATACAGCGACATTGTACAACTTAGATCAATGCGTCCTGCCTACAATATTCAAGAGGAGGGCATAGGTGAATGGAAAACATTTATTGCAAATGATCAGTTCAACGACATTCTTAACCGAATGATTAAGGCGGTTCGCAACAACGATGCAGACCATCATAAGTCAATATGGATTGCTGGTACCTATGGTACTGGTAAGAGTCACGCAGGTGCTGTTCTCAAACACCTTTTCTGTGATCCAATAGAAGAGATTCAAGAGTATATCGAGGACGAATACAAGAAGGACAAATATGCTTTGATTCGTTCGTCGATTTTGTCGGTGCGCCAGCATAAGCGTCTTTTCCCTGTCAATCTATATGGTCAGCAGAGCATCGCTCACGAAGAGGATTTGTCTTTGCAGCTGCAAAAAGAGATTAGAAATGCGTTGAACAAAGCGGACATCAATATTACCGTTAAGACCGACTTTGATGTTATGGTTCAGCATATTGATGAGCAGCCTGCAATTTGGCAATCACTGATTGATAATAACACAGTATTGAGTAGTGTTGCCCCAGATTTGAAGAAGTTGAGGCAGTTATTGTGCAACTACGATACAGAAGTATTGGACCGTGTTCGCAATGCTCAAAGAATCGCAGGTATCGACATTCGCTTGCAGAGCAACAATATTCAACAGTGGATATTCGAGGTTCAGGACAAACTCAAAGAGCAAGGTGTATATGATGGTCTCCTCATTATCTGGGATGAGTTTACCGAGATTATGACATCTAGTATCGGTGTTCGTCTACTTGTTCGCCTACAAGAGATTGCCGAGGCGATGATGAATAATGAGAATGACTCATACTTCTTGTTTATTTCGCACCCTTCTGCTCTGAATTCGATAAAAGAAGAAGAGCGTGAAAAAACAAAAGGTCGCTATCACTATGTAGCCTACAATATGGAGCCTGTTTCGGCATTTAAAATTATGTCGAAGAAGTTCAAGATTGTGAATGATATGGTTTATAATCAGCGTAAAGAACGATTCTTTGTCCTGCATAATGATTTGCTAAATACATTCTCATCGTCGTCAACCAACACAAGTGAGACTATCGAGAATATTCAGAATTTATTCCCTCTTCATCCTTCGACAGCCAACCTCGCAACATATTATGCACGAGAGGCGGGCTCTTCAAGTCGAAGCGTATTTGAGTTCTTGGCTTGCGATGCTGTTAAGGAGTTTCTTGATTGTGAAGAAAATTATGCAAATGAGCGAACAATTACGGCTGACTACTTATGGGACTATGTGAAGGAATATTTTG
This sequence comes from Muribaculaceae bacterium, assembly GCA_017399915.1. GTDB lineage: Bacteria > Bacteroidota > Bacteroidia > Bacteroidales > Muribaculaceae > RGIG4079. Next base: position 8,420 of record JAFQAS010000004.1, on the reverse strand, counting down.
AGAGTGACACAACCAAATTTGGTGCTGTAACAGAACGCTACAACAGCCACCATCTTGCGGTTGAGGCTGCTGGAGATAATTACTCGAAAGTATTCAAAGGAATATTGTTGCTTAATGCATTGAACAATATTGCTAATAGTGATACTGTTACACCTAGTCAAGAGAATATTGAAAACTTATTCGTTGGAACAGAAGTAGCGGATGAATTACCTGATATTCTTGATTTCCTCAACGACAAGAGTATTATTCAGCGTCAGCCTAATGGCAATTTCTCAATTCTTTTCACTGCACTGCCCGGCGAGGAAATACAAAAGATTAAAGAGGAGTTAATATCAAGTAATTACCTTTACACGGATCAAGTCATTAGATTTGGTGATGCTGCATATGCAAGCTTTGATAAGAGTTTCAAACAAATTGGTAGACCTCTTTCTTTCCAGTTCTTCTCGAAGCAGGCAAACGAATATACTTTGTTGAGTAAGATTGAGAATACTCAGAAGCAAACCAAAACATATGAAATATTCCTTGCAATTCTTGTAGGCCGCAACCAAGAGGAAGTTATTGCCCTCAAAGATATTGCAGAAAGGAATAGCCAAGAAGAGAGATTCCGTAATACAACATTTGTTGTTATGGAAACATTCTTCGAGGATAAGAACTACGAGCGTTTTATCGAATATCAAGCAAATGCCCAATGTGCTCAGCGTCATAGTTTGCCTAATCAGCAAAAGACTTATTCGAAAAACGCATCAGATATGATTGATGCTTGGGCTACAAGAATGAAGGGTGGCAATGCTACTTTCTATTTGCGTGGCGAGTATATGACGACCGTTGGTAGCAAAATGGCTTCAACAATAAATAACTCGATTGCTCCTAGTGTTTTTGAAGCAGGTCCGGAATCTTTGGAGATTGTTCGAATTAAGCACTCTACCACATATTGGAAAAAAGCTTCGGTTAAAGCTACCGTCGATGCAGTACTGTCATTTAATACAAAACAAGATATTGTTGCTGCGTGTGGCGGACCTGCACGACATGTAGAATTCCTATTGCAAGATAGTGTTGATGACAATCTTGATTGGAAGAGTGATGTTGATCCTAACCATCCGTTAAAGAGGGTTTGTGATTACATTGATGAGTGGCTATCTGGTCGTCATACAAATAAGAACCAGACTTTTAATTTAGGGGAGAAGTTGATTGGCCTTACCGAAGCTCCGTTCGGATTATTCCAAGGATACGCTCCAATGGCAATGGTTGCATTTGCTATGCGTAAATATGTAAACCAGATATTTGACACGAATGGCAAACAGCGTACAGCCCAGCATCTTGTTGATGATGTAGTCGAATTGTTTAAGGCATGGGAAAGCGGTCGTAGTTCAAATAAATTGAACTTCTTGTTCGAAAGTAAAGAGGCTGGTAAATTAAGCAAGCATTTGATTGCGATGTTTTCGCTTAAGAAACTCAAAGGCTACTCAGACATCAGCTCTTTGAAAGATGCAAGATGGGCCATTCAAAATGAATATGCAAAGGAAAAGGGCTATCCATTGTGGTCATTAAAATATTGCAGTAGCGATTATAATACAGAAGATGTACGTCTGCTAATTGACAATGTTATCAAAGTTGTAGGCGATTCTGAAAGTATGAAGAATCCTGCACTCCTTAATGATACGATAAATGGCTATGAGGCACAACGATTTGAGTGGGGAAATCTTCTGGTTGAGAATAATGGCGGCAATTATAGAGATGGATTTATCAACTTCTTGAAGAGTGTTGAGAATGTAAAGATCCAAGACCACGAAATCGATGATGCAATAGTGTATCTTAAAGGGCATCTTGCAGAAGTTGGACTTTGGAAAGAAGCCGAGGTCAAAGATTGCCTAAAAGACTGGAGATTGTCTCTTCAAACCACTCCGACCAATGGTGGGCAGGGAGGTAGTGCAAGCGGTGCTTCAAGTGGCAACCAATCGGGGATGGGTGGATCCTCTAATGGACCTATACCTCCTGTATCAAATGTAGCTCATAAGAGAAGTCAGCTTAAAGAGGCATTAAAATTTATGCCTGCCAACGAAGCAAAAGACCTACTTAACGACATTATAGAGTCTGAGGATACAATACTTGATATACTTCTAAAATACTTGAAATAAATGTATAAAGAGGTTAAAAACTTTGAAGAACTAAAGAGTCTCGTCTTGGAGGACAAAGAGTCTATCGGTCTCGGTGTCGATATGAGAAATCGATATCCGATTAGATTTGTTTTGTTCGACAACTTTCGGGATTGTAGCCTATTTGTCGATTTCGTTCAAGAAGAGATTAGTGCGACCGTACAAAGTGTAGATAAATGGATTGACCCTAATTATCCGGATTTAATGATAACTCACACAGAGTTGGCGCAACGAATCAAGGATCATATTAAGAAGATGAATGGAGCAGACTGTGTTATTGCCCCATTCTCGGAGTTGGCTCGCTTCTATGAAAATGATGTAAATAAGACCTTTGATGCCCTGCTTAAAACAATTAAAGCAATTGAGGCAAGTCCGAAAGCAATTGGGAAACACCAAAGAGTATTTGTTCCTATAGTGGGACTGGAGGGTAAAATGGAATCCTTTAGTAAGGATACACAAAGTACCATTTGGCGACTAAAAAGCGAGGAAAAGGATTTAACCTATCGTCTAATCATAACTGATAAGGAAACTTTTGGCGTGCATGGTTTAAGCAATCACTATACAGTAGTTAATTCTATGCAAGAGTGGTTGAATATATGGAAGGATGTGAATAAACAAGTGACACCCAACATTATTTGCACCTCACATAGCATCTTTGCAAATGCGATATTTGCACAGCCTGATAACGCTTTTAGTTTCGTGGTTTGTAACGATGCTTATGATTTCTTAACCAGAGGATTACAACTCCAATTTGGGGGAATAGAGAAACGAGTAACTGATAATAATAACTGGGAGATATTAGCGAATGAGATAGATATCACTCACGGATTTAAATTTAGCAAGTATGTCCACAGTTACTTCTCTGTGAATAGTATAGAGAACTATGTTTCATTTATAAAATTGTGGTTTGATTATCCCGACCAGTACCATCGTTGGTTGCTTACTCGCTATTACAAACAGCACAAAGATGAAACAGACCTCATCTGTAGAATATTAGATAATATCACTTCGATCACTGGAAATGATTTAATAGAACAAATTACATTATATCTCAGTGAAATTGAGAGTGAAATGCAAGAGCGTACTTATTGTTTATGCGAGGCTCAAAAACGCGGAGTTGTGTTAAGAGAAGCCGTACAGTCTACACTATCAGCTCGATTGGTGGCAATGGCCGAGAAATACAACTACACAAGCGCAATAAGGTATTTTACTGGGATATGTCAAAAGGAGAAAGAACTTGCAGTTGCTTGGCTTGGTAAAAAAGTAATTACCATAGACCAGATTAAGCCGTTCTTCCCTGACTTATATTATTACTTGTCGGAACCATTGGGGGTATCATATAACATACCCTCTTGGGTTGCGCCATACATTAATGAGTATAAAAAAGCTAAAATTGCTAACACTTATACCCCAGAGATAGAAGAGAGGATAAAAGAGTTGAATAGTTCGGATGTTTCCTTTGACCAATGGTATCAGGAGTTTAGTACAACTCGCACACTTTTGCAAGGTCGAGGAGATATTGAAGTGTTTTATTGGGTTGATGGTCTGGGCATTGAGTGGATTCCTCTGATAAAGCAAATTATACAAGAAAAGAGCAATCAAAATATCTTCCTTAACGAAGTAAAAATAGCAAGGGCTTTGTTGCCATCTACTACAAGCACAAATAAGCTTGATTTACAAAAGCTACTCCCAGATTTTCAAAAATTGGAGAAAGCTGGAGACTTGGATAACTTTGCACATCAGCCAACAAATGTGTGGCCAACTTTCGTTATCAAAGAGGTCGAATTAGTTCGATCTGTGATCGAAGAGATATTAGCCAAGTATAATGGTAAGAAGATCGCCATTATCTCAGATCATGGATTAACTTATATGTCGCAATTATGTAACGGACTCGGTATCGCAGGAGTAAATTCCGACCATCACGGGCGCTTGGCGATCAAAGGTAATGGGAATTGGACGACTGACGACAACTACATTAAATTAGAGGATGGAAAAACTGTGTGCGCACTTCGTCATCAATCATTGTGTAATAAGGTTCCCAAAGGACAAGGTATCCACGGAGGATGTACACCGGAAGAGGTTCTGGTACCCATATTCGTAATATCTAGCTATATGGCTGATGCCGAATGGAGCGCAGAGATATTAACATTGGAAGTGTCTGGTGCCAATCCAACAATCGATTTCAAGATAAAGAATGCGCCTACTATGCATATTCCTATGATTGAGTATAATGGAATTAGATATTCCCTTAACCAAATTGGAACTGATGTATATAGGTCAGAGCCGATAGTGATTGACGAAAATGTTCGCGAAATTGCTCTTGTTATAGGAAGCATTACTCGTATATATCATATTTCAGTAAATGCTGGAGCGCAAGAGGATGATTTGTTTGACTTTTAAGATTACAATATATGAAACCCGAAATTGAAGAAAAAGTAAGGCAGTATTTCTCTGCAATGTCAATATATAAAGATCCAGAAAAGACAAATAGTATATTTGCTGGTCGTAATCTCCCTGCATTCGTTAAGGATTATTTAATGAAGAGATATCTGAATGTGCAGACTGGAGATATTGATACTTTAAGCCTTACACAATTTCTCGACCAAGTAATACCTACTAACTCAGGTTCTGTGAAGGATCGCATAGTATCCGGAGAGGAGGTCGTGTTGTTGTGCCGTTTTATTATTTATATCGATTTGGTAAAGGGTGTTAAGCAATTTGCCATACCTGATTATGGAATAAAACTACGAGAAGGTATTATCCCAGAGTTTACATATACAAAACACCAAGGAGAGCTTGTTGATGGTGAGAAATGGGGCATTGTTAAACTCTGTTTATTGCCTGATGACAATGGCAGAAGCTATCATGTTCAGATGGTTGATTACAAGCCATTCAGACCATATAGCTCGGTAGATGTTAACTACTTGGCAGAGGCTCGCAGACATTTTACTACGCAAGAGTGGATGGACTTGTTGTTGTCTGCGATGGAGTATGATCCAGATGGTTTTGCCAATCTTACACAGAAAATGGAGTTCCTAACTCGATTATTGATTTTTGCAGAGCCTAGGCTTAATGTTATTGAACTTGCGCCCAAGGGGACTGGTAAGTCTTATGTGTTTGGCAATTTGTCAAAATATGGATGGCTTGTGAGTGGTGGTAAAGTTACTCGTGCTAAATTGTTTTATGATAAAACAAAGCAGCAAAATGGCATAATCAAGAACCACGATTTTACGGTATTTGATGAAATCCAGACAATTGTTTTCCAAGAGCCAGCAGAGATTCAGGCTGCTCTAAAATCATACTTGGAGAGCGGCAAGACAACCATTGACAATAATGAGTTTACCTCGGAGTGTGGTTTGATGCTTATGGGTAATATCCCATTGACCGCAAACCATCTTCCTGTATCAACATTCTATTTCGGTTCACTACCTGAGAATTTCAGAGAGTCAGCATTGCTTGATCGCTTCCATTGCTTTATTGAAGGTTGGTTATTACCTCGTATAGACACGAGTATGATTTTCAAAGGTTGGACAATTAATGTAGAATATTTCTCTGAGATACTACACTCAATGCGTACTAACAATACATATGGACTGCTATTCGACCAGCTGGCTAAATTTGAGGAAAAAGCAGATGTCCGTGATAAAAAAGCTATCAAACGCATTGCAACCGGATATATGAAATTATTGTTCCCTCATTGGCGCAATGTGGATGATGTAAACAAAGAGGAATTTGAAATGTATTGTCTTAACCCGGCAATACATAGACGAGGTATTGTCAAGGAACAATGTCACAATATTGATCCTGAGTTCAAAACCAAAATGCCCAGGATAGATATTAATTAATATAATGATATTTAACAATCATAATAATATGGTTTGTACCCATATTGCAATTATTAACACCTCTTTTACTAAATGAATTATGCTAACCAAAATTTATATAAAAAACTTCAAACGAATTGTTGAGACAACAATAGCTTGTAAACAAGACTACAATGTCTTTATAGGAGAAAACAATGTTGGTAAGACTACTATATTTGAAGCAATACATTTATGGAAGAGGTGTTATGACTCTAATATCAAAAAAAAGAATGACGGTTTCTATTCTGTTGCAAAGAATATATTATTTAGAAATTTGGAAATGATTCGTGTCATTCACGATAGGGATATTTTCCCTTTAGATTCACCTAAAAATAATCTTGAATGTACTATAACATTGACTTTCTCAATTGATGGGGATAACTATGATTTAGGCTTCGTTATAAATAAACCTCAATCTATTGATGATGCATATCTCCAAATTAGCTATGTTGATAATCGGGAATTTGTCCGTTTTGCTAGTAAGATAGCAACTTTCCCTGATCATAATATATCAAATGTTATTTCTATAAATGAATCACGTCCTGTTGCAAATATGATTGCTAATGAGCCTAAAATGACGGTTGGTGAAATTAGAACCAAGATTGCAAAAGGAAAGGGACATGAAGTGCTAAGAAACAAAATTATATCAAATGAATCTAAAATCTCCGATCATATATATGAAATTACAGGTGAGAGACTTATGTTTACGTCAACTGATAAAAATGCATATATTGAGATGAAGGTTAATGGTAAAGATATTTTGTCTTATGGTAGCGGATTTATCCAATTAGTAGAACTTTTTTCTTCAATTGAATATTCAAACTCTCTAATAAAGATTTTGTTGATAGATGAACCAGATGCTCATATCCATATCAAAACACAAAGAAAGCTAGTTGAGCGCCTCCAAAGCCTTTATGGCTATCAGTTGTTCATTATATCTCATAATGACAGATTTGTCAATGAAACTCAAGATGAAAAATTATTCTATATAAAAGATTTAGATAAACCTGCTAACATTATAACTAATATAGACCCAATCATTAGACCATTGTTAATAGAAGGATTGACGGGTATTGTAAACGAATTAGACCAGTGGCGCACAGCACAAAAATTAATATTAGTTGAGGGATCGACAGATGAGACGGTTTTGATACGACTTCTTGAAAAGTATGAATTAGTTTCGGGCACACAGGCCCCGAGACTGAAATTCTATCGCTTACAAGGTATTGATTATTTGTATGCAAAGATGGATGTGTTAACACGAGCGATGGATGGTATCATCCCTAATAAAAAGTGGTTGTTAATAAGAGATACAGATTGTTTCCCAATAAGCAAGATAAATAATCAAAAGAATAACATTAAATATGGCATTTGTCGTAATATTGATTTTGAAATATATTACCAAGATGGTTACGGGATAGAATCGACCTATATGACAGATAAAACCATTTTATCAAAAATTCTGCATTCCCATTATTTAACAGTAAGCATCCCTGACATTGAAGCGATTATTGCAGAGGTTAATCGACAATTTAATAATGATGTACATGACACGAATAACCGTATTTATAAAGAATTAAAAGAACAACATTTCGACAGACAGAAGATCGCAAGATATAAGATATATAACAATGTCACATTCGTTGATGTTTTAAATGAAATTAGTGATGCAAATATACAATATATCATGACTAAACAAATAGCGATGTGGTATTATGAAGAAATACATAGAAGGTTGCTACAAATTGATCCAACTATAATAGGCATGGCATTAACACCTAATGACATAGTGCAATTATACATCGATTTTATTAATGCACAAGGCGATTTTTTCCCATGTCATATGGCATTAATTAATGAGATTAGGCGGTTGTAAAATTATTAATGATGGGAAATATATATAACGATATTATACAAGGCAATAACAATATTTCAGAGCTACAATCTCCTTTCGAGCAACTTCGTGAGGTAGATGTAAATGGGAAGGAATGGTGGAACTCGCGTAAGTTGGCGCGGGTGCTGGGCTATGGGAAGTATTGGAACTTCGAGCGCGTGATTGCAAAGGCTCAGGCTTGGGTAACACAGAAGGGCTATCATCTCAAAGAACACTTTGTGGAGTTTATTGAACTGGCAGAGCTCGGAAGCGGTGCTGTACGTGAAGTTACAAGCGTCAGATTATCTCGTACTGCTTGTATGGCTATCGCTATGAATGCCGACCAAAAGAAGGATATGGTGAAGGTTGCACAAGAGTATTTCTCTGCAACATTAACTGACGGTGTGGCTGTACGCAGTATGGAATCGACCATTCTTCTCTACAAAGGTGCGAAAGGAAAGGCTCAGGTGCAGGTCATTTTCGATACCAATACATTTTGGCTATCGCAACAGCGAATGGCTGAGCTATTTG
>JAFQAS010000030.1 GCA_017399915.1 Muribaculaceae bacterium | reverse complement strand
TAATTGATGCCAAATAAATTTAGCAAAAATATCAGTAGCTTAACTTTTATATGAAAAACTTCTCGGGGGTCTGCCAAGCGGCAGGGGCCGACAAGCCCCTGAGAGCGTCTTTCAATAGATTACAAACATAGTTACTTTATCCTTGAGGGTGGCGGAATGCGCGGTGTGTTTACGTGCGGCGTGCTGGATTACTTTATGGATCACGACATACGCTTCCCCTATACTATCGGTGTCAGCGCAGGCGCTTGTAATGGGCTTTCGTATATGTCGCGCCAACGCGGACGAGGTAAGTTCAGCAATATTGATCTGCTCGAGAAATATCGTTACATAGGTATCAAACAGTTGCTACTGAAAGGGAATATTATGGATTTCGACCTGCTCTTCCATACTTTTCCCGAGCAGATTATCCCCTACCATTACGATGTATATGCCCGCTGCGAAGAGCACTTCGAGATGGTCACCACATCGTGCCTTACTGGTCAGGCCTGCTATTATGAGGAGAAGCACAATCCCAAACGCATTATCGACATCGTAAAGGCATCGAGCAGTCTGCCCTTTGTCTGCCCAATATCTTACGTTGATGGGACTCCGATGCTTGATGGAGGTATTGCGGACTCTATTCCATTGGAGCGTGCCCGCACGTTGGGGTATGATCGCAATGTAGTGGTACTGACCCGCAACAAAGGCTATCGCAAACCCGATAAGCCAGGCACCGTACCTCCCTTTTTCTATCATAAATACCCAGCTCTACGCAAAGCCATCCGCGATCGCAACACACTGTATAACCGCCAGATAGCCGAAGTGGAACGTTTGGAGGAACAAGGCGAACTGATTGTCATCCGCCCTCAACAGCCGATTGTAGTCGATCGTATGGAACGTGACACCAGCAAACTACTTGATTTGTATAATGAGGGCTACCGTTGCGCCGCAGAGTTTGAATACAAGAAATAAAAAAACCGCCAACAGATTGATATATAATCTATTAGCGGTTTCTTCAAGTGGTGCCACCAGGAAACGAGTTCCATTTCTAACTGGCTCTATATCTTTGCGTTAAAGAATCGCAATAAACGTAATCTCCCACTATTGCTCCACCTAATTTCTGCACCATTCTGCAGTGTCTCGCGGAGTCGAGTTCCTACTTTGATGCAAAGTTACTGCTTTATTTTGAAATACAAGCGGATGCACTAAAATTTTGCTCCACCGAAGTTCGGAATCCCTAATTCACCAAATATTGAATCAAGAATCCTCATATTTTTTATACTTCATTGTGTACTTTTCGGATTGAACATCTATATACATTTGATACTCTTTTAATCCTTTTTCTTTGGCGATATTACTAAGAATTTTCTTGTTTATGGCTGAAATATCCTTGCCGTAATATATTGCGACAGGGTGTATCTCTGTACATAAATAAGGTAGGCCATATGAGTTCTGTTTATCTAGGAATAAACGCCACTCTTTTTCATATGCCCATTGTGGTGATTTATATAATGCCGCCTTATTAATAAACATTACATCGCTTAATTTTGAGAAAAGCCCCATATGCCTACCTAAAAAACAATCTACAAAGTATGTCCCATCATATCTTTTATAGTCATAAATAATTGGATATAGATTGTGTACTATCCTGTCTTTACATGTAAATTTGTTTTCACAATTATCACATTTGATTTGTCTGTTTCTCAAGTCGTATTCTAAAACAAAACCTTTGTGAGAGTTTGCATAATGTGACCACATTGTAACAGATTTGACAGTTTCGCTAAAACAGGCAATAAAAGTACTACGTCTTAAATAAGATTCTGCTTCACGGAACACATTTTCAATTTGATTAAAAAACTCGTCCTTACTCATTCCGAAGATTAGATTATTCTTTTCAATATCTTCGTCGGTTGCGTTTAAGATGGTTTCTTTCAGTATTTTTGTGCGTTCCTCACCATATAATGATGCAACAAACTCAGGGAAAGGCTCTCCTTCTCTTAAACTATCTCTTAGTTTTCTTATATATTCTTTTGAGGCACCTTGTTTTATAGAGTCATATAGGTATTGTTTATCATACCTGATAAGACAATCATATGGATCATTAAATTTTTGAGCATTACCTGCATATATTCTATCGTTGTAAAATGCGTCAAATTGTGTTTCTGAGCAATCACGATATCTAAATAATTTTGCGGGCGTTATGCTGTGCACGTATTCCAATAAAGGTTTTAACAAAGATTCTCTTTCCTCATATGTCATGCTTTCAGGAATCACTGTGCTTTCCAACTTGCTTTTAAATATGCGTCTCTTTGTTTCCATATATAAACCTATTTAGAATTTAATCCTATTATCAAATACTCCCTCAAACAAACTCATTTCTCGCTTGGTGATACCTAATCTATTTGCTAATATTCGCCAATCCTTGACAGCAGTTACAACATCGTTGATTATGCCCATGGCAACCTCTGAGGTGAGCATATACTCATCGCACGAGTTGAGCAAAATTGATAGGTCTGCTTTGTTGGTCTTGCTATTAATGAGCAAACTTTGATGGTCGTTCAGCGTTGGATTCATATCGTATGCAGGCGATAGCGTCCAGCCTTTTGCAGTGAGCAGAAAACCGTGGTTACGGAAATGATCATCGCTATTGCCAATGCATATATTGAACGCAACTCGGCGGAATAGTTCTCGCAAGTTCGCATCAACATCGGTACAACCGCTAATGATAAAATCAACAATGTCAATATATCCGTGTCCTGTTGTAGCGTTATCGCCATCATTTAACCCGAGCAGTGTCATTGCCGATGCAGAAACTCCTGAAAAGCCTATAATATAGGTGGTTTTCAGGAGTTTACGTGTTTCATTCAGAATGTTGAGCAACAAATTAGCAACAAATTTGTCAAAAACAGGGGTTTTCTGACCTGT
>JAFQAS010000029.1 GCA_017399915.1 Muribaculaceae bacterium | reverse complement strand
TGCGTGATAACTTCGTTACTCATAGGCATAGAATTTATAGGTTAAACATCATTTTCAATAAGTCGCTCCACATCTTCGGGGCGATAGTATATGCGGTTGTTTATCTTAGAGTGTGGCAATCGCCCACTATCCCGCAAGGTCTGTAATGTACGAGGACTAACCTTCAATGCCTGACAGACATCTTGATTGTCCATCCAATCGCTCATACGCCTGCTACTACGCTGGCGGTTAATACTATCCATTCGCTTAACGAACTGCCCGAGACGCGTCACAAGCTCCTCAAAGGTCTTTTTCTCAATGCTGATAATCTCCATAACTATTTCATTTTTACATTAAACATTCGATTGTTTCACGAACCCACTTTCGCTCGGCAAAGCAAGTAAACTCCCTTTGCCCTCGCTTACTCGTGGCTTTCTGAGTGCTAAGTAAAAACAAAAAATAATACACTCTGCAAACCCGACATAAGGTGTCATCTCCTGTCATCAGATTGCATAATCCATAGAATTTTCGGGGAAAACTAAATGATAGTTTATGCCGAATGAGCGAATGAGTGAGTGCAAGATTGAAAGAATGAGTGTAAGACCGATTGCCAGATTGAGTGATTGCATTACTTGTTATAATCACTAATGATTACACTCATTACTTATTGCTTGATTTGTTGGTTGTTTATAAACAAGTAAACAACAAGTGGTATCACCAAACTATTAGTGCCTATTTGGCTTAAAATTTTGGCTTTGGTATGCCTATTTTCAGGCACTGAAAATTTATGTTCAAGCGAACATAGCAAGTTGTGTTTTGGGGCACCCGAAATGTTTTCGGCGTCCCAAAACTACCTATCGGTATCTACCCCTCCAAAGTCGGGTAGATTTAATGCTTTTATAAACACATGCATCATCATAATATTGAATATAGATTGGCTAAAGTTACTATTGTCGGAGATGCGATAACGGATATGGTGAAACCTTTTGTTTGTATTATGGTGTAAGATATAAAACCTAAGTTACATACCTTGCCCATATTAGGTGTTCGATTATCTAGCTCATTGCATAAAATCTTTTTCTTCACTTTGTGAAGAAACCTGTGGCATGTCAAATTTAGTAGAAAAATTATTGAGAAATATTTTGTAGTTTAATTAGCATTTTTATACCTTTGTAGTGAAAAATTAAAGATGATGATAAAATTACACAACATAGCAACAATACAAACAGGTGTATTTGCCAAAAATTCACCTACCCCCAATGCGCTTTACCTTCAACAAAGTGACTTTGATGATAATGGGGATCTACGTAGTACGGCGCAACCCGCAATCTTCACTGATAACGTAAAGCATCTATTAACAGCGGGCGATTTATTGTTAGCCTCTAAGGGTAATAATAATATATGCGTTGTGCTTCCAAAGATAGAGCAGCAAAGCGTTGCGTCGCCATCATTTTTGGTAATACGCTTACACGACAAGAGTGCAACTCTCCCCGAGTATGTTGCATGGTATATAAATTTACCCACAACGCAAAAAGTGTTAGCGACGCAAGCACGTGGAACATCTATTATGTCACTCTCGAAGGCGACGTTGGGTGAACTGGAAATACCGATACCTCCGTTGGGGATACAGAAGAAGTATATCGAGCTTTCACAACTACAAAAACGAGAGCAACAATTATATGAAGCGATTGCCGAAAGGCGCAAACATTTATTAGATTATAAAATGATAAAAAATATATAGCTATGAGCACAAAAATTACACAAGACGAAATCAACAAAGTTGTATGGAAAGCCTGCGACACCTTCCGTGGCGTTGTTGATCCGAGCCAATACAAGGATTATATCCTGACAATGCTCTTCTTGAAGTATGTCAGCGATGTCAACAAATCGAAATACGCAGAATACCTTAATCGTTACGAAGGCGATGAGGAGCGTGCTCAGCGAGCTATGCGCCGAGAGCGTTTTCAGGTGCCTGAAAATAGTTCTTTCTACTACTTATATGATAACCGTAATGCGGTCAATATCGGCGAGTTGATAGATATTGCTCTTGTCGATTTGGAAAATGCCAACCGCGAGAAACTCAACAGTGAAGATGGTAGCGGCATCTTCCGCAATATCAGTTTCAATAGCAGCAATCTTGGCGAGGTAAAGGATCGTAATGTGCGCCTTAAACAACTTTTGGAGGACTTTGCTGATGAAAAATTGCAGTTCGACGAGTCCCACCTCGACAATAACGATGTAATTGGTGAGGCTTATATGTTCCTTATCGAGCATTTCGCCAGCGACGCAGGCAAGAAGGCGGGCGAGTTCTTCACCCCTAAGGAGGTCTCTACTCTGCTCGCCAAACTAACCAAGAGCGCCCCTGGCTCTCGCATTTGTGATCCTACTTGCGGCTCGGGCTCGTTACTTATCAAGGCCGGTCGCGAGGTTGGCTCGGACAACTTCTCGCTCTATGGACAGGAACTCAATGGCAGCACTTGGGCATTGGCTATGATGAATATGCTGCTGCACGGCTTTGATAGCGCCGTTATCCGCTGGGGCGACACCTTGCGTAACCCGAAACTCAAAGATGGCGATGCACTGATGAAGTTCGACACCGTTGTCGCTAATCCTCCGTTCTCGTTGGAGAAATGGGGAGCAGACGAAGCTCCTAACGACCAATATAACCGCTTCTGGCGAGGTATTCCGCCAAAGAGTAAGGGCGATTGGGCATTTATCAGCCATATGCTGGAGGTAGCCAACGAACACGGTAAGGTGGGCGTTGTTATCCCTCACGGCGTACTGTTCCGAGGTGCTAGCGAGGGTAAGATCCGCCAGCAGACTGTTGAGGAGAATCTCCTCGAAGCGGTTATCGGTCTGCCAGCAAACCTCTTCTATGGTACGGGTATCCCTGCTGCTATCGCCATTTTCAATAAGGCAAAGAGGGGCGATGATGTACTCTTTATAGATGCCAGCCGCGAATTTGAGAATGGCAAAAACCAAAACCGCCTGCGCGATGCCGACATAGAGCATATTGTTTCGACCTATCGTGCCTTTGCCGAGGGTAAATTACCGCTTGGCGTGATTGAGGAGAAATATGCCTATGTAGCAACTCGCAAGGAGATCGAGGAGAACGACTATAATCTCAATATCCCTCGCTATGTCGATACCTATGAAGAGGAGGCTGAAATTGATATCCAAGCTGTTCAGCAGGAGATTGACACCCTCGAAACCGAACTTGCCGAGGTGCAAGCCAAAATGAAAGAGTATTTGAAAGAGTTGGGAATGTAAAAAATTAGAGAAATATGACAGACTATAGACAATTGTTATCCGATATAAAGACTCGCCATAACCCTGAAAAACAATATTTGGTAGAGTCAAGGATGTTTACAGGATTACCTAGCGATATTAGTGATTTACAAAGGTATGTATATCTAGCTATGATGGCTGTAGATGATAACTACACCTCTAAAACCAAAGAGGCCGGACAAAGGGTAAAAACTCATCTCCAAGAAGGAGGCTTAACAGATGTATCTTATCATTATCAAGGTTCTGTTATGACAGATACACACATCAGAGGATATAGTGATATTGATTTGTTAGTTATATGTGAAAAGTATTATAGCTATGATTCAGTAAATATTAAAAGAATTTTAGAGTCGTATAATCCCAATTATACTTATTCTGAAATGTCAAAATTAAGAGCCGTAGACAATGCATCACCTTACGCAGGAAATGTATATGACGATTTAAGAACAATTAGAGTTCAAAGTGAAAGTATTCTTTCTCGAAAATATTTTAAATGTGACACCAGCCATCCTAAGGCAATAAAAATAACAAATCAGGATCTTCATAGAGATGTTGATATAGTCTCAGCTGGTTGGTATGATGATATAAATTCTATCATCAATGATCAAAGTATAACATACAGAGGCATTCAAGTGTATGATAAGGTCGCCAATGTTAGATGTGCAGCAGATTATCCGTTTTTGAGTATTGAGCGCATAAATACCAAGAGTGCAAATACTGGTGGTCGGCTAAAAAGAATGATCCGGTTCTTAAAGAATATCAAGGCTGACTCAAAACAAAAAATTAATTTATCAAGTTTTGACATCAATGCCATTTGTTATGATATTGATGTTAATACATATAAAGATCTACATTACCTGAATTTAGTAACAATCGTTTTTCTTCAGCTACATAAGATTGCATACGATGAATCTTATGCAAATAGAGTAATATCTGTTGATGGAAAAGAGCATATATTCAGAGATAGTAATAAGCGTCAGGAAGTCGCTGTAATGTTGAAATATGTAAGCGACATCTATTCCATACTTAAAGAGCAACATTTACTATGAAACCTAGAATTTTCATTGGCTCCTCAAAAGAGGGTTTGTATATAGCAGAACAAATAAAAGCCTACTTTTCTGAAGATTTTGACTGCTATCTATGGAGTGATGACATATTTAAGTATAATGATAATTATCTTGAAACATTAATGAAAGAGGCAAGCCTATTTGATTTTGGTTTTATGGTATGCACCAATGATGATTGGACTAAATCAAGAGGCGTAGAACAAGGAACTCCTCGCGATAATGTTATCTTTGAATATGGGTTATTCTTGGGTCGCTTAGGTCGAGAACGAGCTTATATTATACATGATAAAGCCGTGAAATTGCCGAGTGACCTTCAAGGTATAACATTAGCCTCTTTTGAAGTTAATGATGGTGTTGTAACATCATATGGAGAACCATTTGATATTTTATTGGAGAGATTGCATAATGAAATTATAGGTAAAATTGAGATAGGCTTACTCGGAATGTTGCCATCAACCGTATTGGCAATTGGGTATTTTGAAAATTTCATCAAACCTGTATGTGAATATTTAACAATTCACGAAACTATAGATGTTGATGGAGAACATTGTCATTGCTCAAAATTCAAGGTGGTAATTCCTCGTGATCTAGACGCTGATATTAAAAAACGAGCTCTTATCTATCACAGGAAGCAATCATTTAAGGAATTACAGATTCCAACTGATAGTAGAAGCTATCCTTTATATGTTTCTATTGAAAAAGAAGGAAATGAGGTTGTGCTGAGTGATATGCCTACAACGCTTAACGGCATTGACAAAGCAATTGATATGTATTTGCGTAAAGGTCATATCGGAAAGACACAAGAACAGCAATTGCTTGAGGATAGAGAGTTGCGAAATTTTACAATGGTATTATCTAAATTAGTTGCTAATGACGCTTTTTGTAAAGAGTTAATATGTATTGAAACTGAAAAATAGTTATGACAGAACAAGAGTTTTGGAACCTTATCTATAAGAAAGCAGAAAGTGAATTTAAAAAGGACTTAATTCGCAAAACATTTGCTCCGCAGATCGCAGATCCAATGTGCAAAGCCATTGACAGCAAGGATAAGTCTGATTTATTAGAAAAATTACATAGAGAATGGCTTGAATATCAAAAACGCCAGAATGACATTATTCAAGCATACTTAAAGATGTTGGGAAACTAACAAATTTGTTATATGAAGAAAAACCTCAGTATAATACTTTCATTGATAGCGCTTATTGGTGTTATCGTATTAGCCGTTGTAATGGCGTGCCTTAATGTATCATTGTCCGATGTATCGCTCGACACTTTTATTGGAGTTATGGTTGCAATGATAGGAATACTTGTAACCTTTGCAGTCGGCTGGCAGATTATCAATGCGTTGGAGATAAAGAGCAAACTTGCCGAGATTGAAAAAATCAAAGCAGATGTAAACACGCAACAGAATAATATAGACAAGATCGCTGCTCGTATAGCCTATGATGCAGCCGTAAATCGCAGTTATACTCTGCATAAAATTGGAGAACATATCAAGGCATTTGCCTGCACTTTGGAGGCCATTGAACATTGTTTAAAAATCGATGAGTATGAAGACTTAAATACTCTATTGCATAACTTACAGGTTTTTGCATCGCATTCACATTCTATGCGTTGTTATAAGAGCGATAGCGAAGTAATGGCAAAGTCTGATGAGAATATAAAGAAATCTCCGAAATACCCTTTGATTAAAGACAAATACGAGGAGGCAATAAAAGAGTATAATAAGTGGTGGAAACCTATTATCGATGATAAAAAAGAAGTAGAAAAATAAATAAAGAAGATATGAATACTACCCAACGACAAAACACATTAGATGCCATTGTAACTTTCCAAAAAGCGGATTTTTACACGGCTTTTAAGGAAAAATACGGCAATGAAGGAACGGTAGATACTGTTACTTTTTCAGATTATTCTGTGTCCGAACTTATTACATTAGCCAATCGTGCAGTTTCTCAATTAGAGAGCATATTGAATACTAATGTGTGGCAAGTTTTACCAAGCGATAATATTCCGCTCTCAATTTATGGAAATGTTACCTTGTGTACTAATATAAACAATATTACAGATCGCCTATTGAAGGCTAATTATAAAGATGCGGCTCTTTCAATAAAGGCGCAAATATATTTCCAAATGTTATATGGTTTTTGGGAAAAATCCAAGACCTTTGAACTTAAAGTCAGAGAATCCTCACTTAGTAAATTAGAGCACCGAATTAAACTATCGAATGCTCTGGTTGACGAAAAAGTCAATAGAACTAATTCTCTTATAGATGAACTGGAAAAAAGAAAAAATGATTTAGATAATCTTATTAACACAAAAAAGCAGGAATTAGAGACACTAAAGAGTAATCAATCAGAGTCCAATACTATATTGGAAAGTATAAAGAATACTCAAAAAAATGCAAATACAAGTCAAGAGGCAATAGAAAATTTGAATGGTAAAGCCAATAATATTGTAACCGCATTAGAGTCGGCTCAAAGTCAAATAAAGGAGCAAATAAAAACGAATGATACTATAATCACTCAATCAAATAAGGCTCTTGAAGATTTTACGACAGACTCAAATACTAAAATTTCAAAGATAACATCTGACTATGAGAGTGTGTCAAATAATGCGGATGAAGTTCGCAAAATGATGCATTTTATTAAGGATGGAGCTTTGGCGCATAGTTTTAATAATAGAAAGAACTCTATCCAAACCGCTGTTATTGTTTGGCAGGTTCTAAGTGTTGTTAGTGCAATATTAATGGGACTATGGATCTTTATTGTATTTAAATACTTAAATACTAATATTGCAGAAGGATCTATTATAGAAAATTCTGCAGCAATAGTTTTCGCTAATTTGTTTATCAATATAGCAAAAACATCTCCTATGATCGTATTATTTTGGTTTGTTTTAGCACAATACAAAAAGGAAAGAAATTTATTGGAAGAGTATGCATTTAGAGAAACTGTTGCTGCTACATTAACCGCATATTTAGACCAATTGAATGGAGAAGCTGATAAGAATAAGTGTACTCTTTTGATGAATACGGTAGAAAAACTTTACACAAAACCAACAATATCGCGCGATGAGATTATTTCCATTTCCCTAAAGTCAAAAGATATAGCAGATACTGCAAAGCATATTAAAGAATGTGTTAAAGAATAACCAATGACGACCCAAAATAATATACCGGCAGGCTATAAGGATTCGGCGGTGGGAATAATTCCGCAGGAGTGGGAGGTGATGCAGATTAGGGATTTAGGACGCGTTATAACAGGTAACACGCCCCCAACTGCTGACTCATCTAACTATGGCAACGAATATATGTTTGTTAGTCCTGCCGATTTATTGGATGACCAGAAATATATATTGCGGACTGAAAAAATGTTATCCGCAAAGGGGTATACGCAAGCTCGCAAGATACCGCAAGGTTCAGTTTTATATACCTGTATTGGTTCCACTATCGGTAAAATAGGTATTGCTTCAGATGAATTAGCATCAAACCAACAAATCAATGCAGTAATATGTAATGATTGTGGAGAGTTTTTATATTACGCTCTTCTGCATAGAACAAATCGTATTAAATTACTTGCTGGCGAACAAGCTGTTCCCATCATAAATAAGAGTGATTTCGAAAAAATTAAACTTCCTGTTCCGCCGATGGTGGAGCAGAAGAAGATTGCGGAGATATTGGGTGTATGGGACGAGGCGATTGAGAAGCAGAGCCGACTTGTTGAGCGATTGGAATTGCGTAAGCGTGGTCTTATGCAGCGCCTCCTCACCGGCCGCACCCGCCTCCCCGGCTTCACCACCCCTTGGCAAAAAGTCAAACTCGGCGAAATATGCAAAGAGCGCAATGAAACGAAGTGTGAACATCTCCCGCTCTTGTCAATTACCGCAGAGAGAGGCGTTATTTTACAATCGGAATCAGACAAAAAGGACACCTCTAACGAAGATAAATCAAAGTATAAGAGAATATGCCCGAATGATATAGGCTATAACACAATGAGAATGTGGCAGGGACGCAGTGCTTTATCTGCAATGGAAGGTATTGTAAGTCCCGCTTACACAATTGTTACGCCGAAAGCAGAGGTTGATCCTCTATTTATATCGGAGTTAATTAAGCAACCTCGTGTTGTATATGATTTTTGGACTCATTCACAAGGATTGGTTGGCGATACACTAAATTGTAAATTCCACGACTTTAGTCAGGTGAAAGTAGCAATACCATCCCTCCCCGAACAAAAAGCTATTGCGGAAGTGCTTACGGCGGCAGATAATGAGATTGCCACCCACCGCAAAAGGTTAGACGCTCTGCGCCTCCAAAAGCGCGGTCATATGCAACAACTCCTAACTGGCAAAACACGAGTAAAAATTTAGAAACTATGGAAACGAATTTAACAAAATATAGAAAAGATTTAGAAAGACTGATACACGAAGGGTATATATTGTTAGCAGGCTTATATAATGAACTTGATGCAGCATATTTACAACAACACATATTAAATAGTGATGATAGGAAATTTATCTATCAACACAAAAAAGCAACATTCACTGATAGATATCAAATATGGTATAGTGAAGCGTATATGCTAATACAACAATTGTTACCGTCAAGATTGGATGATTTTATATCATATTACAAAAAGCCAAAAGGTAAATCTGGTCTTGATATATCAATGATTTTGATTGATACGGGTCGTGTTAATTTCGGAAGTGCTGGTGAAATATATTTTAAATTATACCAGCAGCAATTTTTAATTCTTAAAGCTGTGGCTACCAGATTTGAGAGTTCGTTGTATGATATTAAACAAATACTCCACGCAGATGTTTTCAACTCCGAAATTGACAGTGCAAGAGAATTATGTAAAAAAGGATTTTATCGCGCAGCTGGGGCTATTTGTGGAGTTATAATAGAAACGCATTTGAGCGAAGTCTGTATGCAACGCCAAATAAAAGTAACTAAAAAGAATCCTGGCATTAACGACTACAACGAGCAGCTGAAATCAAACGATGTCATTGATATTCCCGCATGGCGCAATATTCAGCGATTGGCTGATTTGAGAAATATGTGTGATCATCACAAAGATGTTGAGCCTACAAAAGATAATATCGAGGAGTTGATTGCAGGAACAGATAAAACGGTTAAAACGGTATTTTAGCAAATTCATAATACACAATAAAAAGAGCAATGGATGTCAAAAAATTGATAGAAGATGTAATAACCGATTTGGCTAATAATTGTACACTTGATAGTATATCAAGTAAGGTACAAGTCATTTCAAGACTTCTAAAAAATGATAAATTTAGGAAGTGGGTTGATTGTGAATTTGTTTACGGATATAAATCAGATGAGGACACTCCTGAATATAGAGCGATGTATATAGCAGGGGTGAGGGCATCATATATTGCGCCAGCAAGATTTGGAGGTGTGGTAAAATATACAAATCAGCAAATCCCTATTGAGAATTTGGGGGCAGAAAGGTACAAGAAGATTGCTAAAATATATGTATGGGATACGGTATCTATAATTCAAAATGCAATTAAACCTGATGAAGATATACATTTGGCGGTTGGACCTCACGAGTCTGCGGATATTCAAGAGGTTTTAGGACATTGTCAAATTATGAATATGTATAAAGTCGTATCAAGTCAACAATATCAACGAATTGTGGATAAAACGAAAGCAACACTTATAGATTTCTTTCTTGAACTTAACGATACGGTATTGGACAATGAAATAGATTTTAATGTTATGACAAAAAAGAATGATATTGAAAGGATTGTAAATAATACAATATATGCAGGTGTTGTAAATACGGGAGAAGGTAGTGTCGTGATTTCAGATAGCACAGTTATCGGAGGCAAGGACAATCAAGTATTAGTATCTTCTGATGTTAAGCAACAACTCAATGCTATTGTTAGTCAGATTGAGGCATTAGCACAAGATGTTGATGATGACAGAACTGATATCGCAGAAGCCATTATTGCAGTTAAGGAAGAACTAAAAGAAGATAGTATTCGAACAACACCTTTAAGATTAGCATTTAATGCTATCAAAGGGGCAATTTTAGGGTTGGCAGATACTGGAATAGAGAAATTGGCAGAGCAAGCAATAAAATTATTACAATAACTATGACACTCTCCTTCAAAGAAGATCATATTAGTCAGATCCCGGCATTGATGATGTTGGAGAAGGTGGGTTACACCTATCTGACGCCTGCCGAGGCAATGGAGTTGCGTGGTGGAAACGCCAGCAATGTGTTGTTGGAGCCTATCTTGCGTGAGCAGTTGGCAAAGATTAACACTGTGCAGGTTAGTTCGCAACGTACAACCGTATTCTCGGAGCAGAACATAACTGCGGGCATTGAGGCTCTGCGAAACCTCCCTATGGCGGAGGGATATATGACTGCTTCGCAGGTGGCATACGACCTTTTGACTGCGGGCAAGACGCTCGAACAGATTGTCGATGGCGACAAGAAGAGTTATGTGATGCAGTATATCGATTGGAAGCACATCGAAAATAATGCATTCCACGTTACCGAGGAGTTTGCTGTAAGCCGCACAGGAATGAGCGACACATATCGCCCCGATATTGTATTGTTCGTAAATGGTATTCCGTTGTGTGTGATAGAGTGCAAGCGACCCGACATCAAAGATTCGCTCAAGCAGGCGATTTCGCAACATCTTCGCAACCAAAAGGAGGATGGAATACGCTCGT
>JAFQAS010000028.1 GCA_017399915.1 Muribaculaceae bacterium | reverse complement strand
TGTACATCAATGCAAATCACGCAAGTATGTAGAAATCAGAACAGTTGCCAACTCATTACCTCGTTCTTGAACTTTCCGCATAAACTTTTTATTCTTAGCGGATTATGAGATTATTCCAATAATAATATATTATTTTTAATTGTACAAAACAACGACAACTAAAATCTGCAATTAGTTTCATTTTTTAGTAATAAGCATTATACATTTTTCCATTCCTATTTCATATAGAGACAATAATTTCGGCAATTTCGAAGCTCTTCGCAACAACTACAACTATCGCCCTGAGGTGACTGAAATCTCGTTATAACTATAAAAAATAACTATCCCTAAATTCCAAGCCCCTCTAACCTATTTGGCAAAATCGTGCATAACGCACTATTATGCCAACCCATTAGCACCTATGTTTGTTAAAAACATTTAATGCCCCCATTTTCTTCTTATTTTATTTTTTGATTTTTAAATAATTATGGGAGGATTTTCATATCTTTGGTTATAATTTTCACATTAAACATTTAGCTTATGAAACGCAATTCTATCTTATTTGTCGTGACACTTGTTATGGCACTCCTTTTGCCTACAAATGCCAACGCTCAATTTGGAAAATTAAAAAATTTAGGCAATAAAGTAAAAGAGAAAGTTAAGGAAACATCTAAAAAGGCCGGCAAAGATATTGGCAATATCACCGAAGGTGTCGGCGCCGCAAATATTGCCGGGGAAGCCGCATCGGCCGCACGAGGAAATGCCCCTTGGCCCATGAGTAGCAATCCCTCCTACAAAGGCAGAGATGTGCGCGCATTTTTGTATAACATCGTTGACGAAAGCGATGATTACCTCACCTCTTTACGCGAAGAAATGTACTCGCGTTATAAAGAAAACGCCAAGATTATCAAAAACATGGGCGATGGTTCTTCTCAAGCTCGAATGGAAAATGAGAATCTAATGCGCTTTTACCATGAAATTCAAATGATTGTACGCATCAACGTAAGCAACGTACCCCTAAATAATGGAGCCCTCGACACCAGCGATCCTCATCTACTTGTAACCTCTCGTCAAGGCGGAGGCATCGGTTATTGGGTTATGAAAAAAGATGGCAATTATCGATTCTGTGTAACCAGTGGAGATGGCGCATTCCTTAGCAACGAAGACCTCGCAACCGCAAAAGAGGCTGCGCTACGCATGCGTAAATTGCAAACCCTCACCTATGCATTCCATGTTATGCGACAAGAAGCCGGCGAAAAATGTGATCCAAACTTTCGCGCGCTCTATAACTACTGCGGAATATATGCCAACGCTGTTGAAGACGCTTGCAAAGCCAACACTCCCGAAAATATTGAACGCAAGCCACGTCCTGCAACAGGTGCCATGCATGCTTCTATGAAAGCAAAAGCTCTCGCTGTGGCTAAAGCCGATGACAAAGATGTAGTAGATGTCATCATTACAAGTGCTAAATGGGACGTAAAAATGAATGGACTCATTCCCGTTAATCGCAATATATATGGCTACTATGTAGTGAAAGATGCACAAGGACTTATGTGTCTGCCTCGCATGTGGGTCGAAGACTATATAGGCAACGGAAAATACGGCAAACTACGTGCCGGTGGAACCGGTGTAACAAGCCCATTCTACATCAAATAACAACTCAATCTCATTAACCAATATGTAATAGGCATCTCCATCAAAAGTGATGCCTATTGCTTTATTTGCACCTTCTCTGCTAACAAAGGTAAAATTTACCCCCCCCCCATTTGTTAATAGTTACTAATCTCCAACATTTTCACAACTCAAAATATTGATATATTGAGGGATAATACTTTCCTTTGCAAAAGACCGACTAATCTAAACCAAGTCTTCTGCATTATGAATAGGACTATATTTTTTATTTTATTTGCGTGCTTTGCATTATCCAATACGTTATTGGCTCAAAGCATTAATTTGAATGATACAATTGATGCAACCAAATCAAATGGTTATATTTTATTGCCTAATAATGCATTGGCAAAATGTGTTGAGATTGAAGAAGAAGGCATTAAGTATAGCTTAGGGCTATCTGACAACAACAAAGTCATTTTTATATCCACAACCGATACGTTATTTTCTATAAATGGAATAAAAACAGGGGATTGCATCTCATCATTTTGTGATGTCGAAAAAATTGAATTTGAATGTAAGAACGATAACTACACTCCCGGGTGGGGATATTACATACCTATTGGCGATGGTTGGTTTGCCGCGTTTAACTTCAAAGAAAAGCCTAACAAAAATTCATTAGTACAATACCTCTTCAAATATAACATATCACAACAAGCTAAATTTAAGGCCAATAGTGCTATTGGCACTCATAGATGCATTGACTATGGGGACTATTACATTCACACCCCTTCTACTGTAACATTTCACGCCGACGGATACCGCGCTGCGGGCAGTGATTATGAAATTCCTATCCCCAAAAACACAGAAGATATGAGGGAATTGGGTGGTGAAAATTTTATATACCAACTAACTGACAACCAATACATAATGATTATTGGTTATTCAAAATAAGACCTTGGAGGCTTAAAAAAGACGACACCACCATTATACAACAATATCTCCAATTTTTTTGATTTCCTCGATGACCGATATAGCCAAGATACGTGTGGGGTTGATTTTGAAGCATTGCGTCATGTTGCTGAAACTTCAAACAGAAAACATAAAATCCTACATATCGGCAATTGTAACATATTATTATTCAACATTAATCATTCCGAAATAGATAATATTGAAGCTCTATTCAACAAATATTTCAAAATTGATTATAACGATGCTCTCAACCAAGAATATATCAAGTTAAACCAAAAACGTCAATAGTACCCTCACCCACCATCGTGCAAAGCACAAGAAGAATGATTTTTAGGCAGAAGACCCAAATGAACATAAGGGGCTGACGCATGAAAATTATGAATTATGCATTATGAGCCCCGAATGGCTCACCGAGGCTTGCCCAAGTTAATTATGCATTATGAATTATGCTTTATGAATCACCTATACACCTGCCATTTATGGGCACGGAGCATAGCTGTTAGTTCGGCTTCGCGGCCTCCACAATATTGGTTGCAAAGCTCGTGAAAACGAGGGCTGTGGTTCATCTCAGATAGATGTGCAAGTTCGTGATATATCACGAAATCACGCAATTGTGTAGGGAGAAAAACTAATATATACGAGAGAGCAATAACGCCGTTGGTATCGCAACGTCCCAACACTCGATGTCCGTTTGAGATAGTCCACCCCACCGGTGCACGATTCACCTCTGCAGCCAACTCCCGGGCACGAGGAATGAGAATATCAGCCGCTATGCGCTGAGCAATACGACACATCATATTGCTTATGGTGCGCGAAGTGTCGGGTTTGTTAAAATCGAAGTTGCGCCCCACCTCTATCACCGAGTGAGGCAATTGCGCTTGAGTGATGATTTGATTGGGGGCATAGGATTGTCGGCTTATCGTTATCGTAACCCCATCGAGCTCAAACGATTGCCCATCATAGTAAAGGATATCGGGACGCGACGACAGCAATCGCGGTTCAAACGTGGCGAGAGCCCTCATCATCTCTGATTGGGATATACCCCATGGAACGTTTATATAGACTTTTCCGTCGCGCCAACGAGCCGAGATGCGACCTGAACTGCGTCGGGGAACAACATGCACTATCCCCAACTGAGAGTGTTGAAATTCATAAGCCGAGGATATCATCTTCCTTATCGCTTATCAACGCCCCAAAGCAACTTGTTGCGCAGTGTTTCGCCAAAATTGTGTTTTGTGCGTTGCACCACATTAATCACAAACGGAGCTTTACGTAGCTTGATTGTAGTACCTACCGGAAGTGTTACCGAGCGGCCGTCGAGGCTCACGCGATAATTTGTTGCACGCGAAGTTGTGGTAATGGTCAATTCTCGCGAATCGCTCACCACAAGCGGACGCATCGTAAGTGCATGGGCTGCGATTGGTGATATTATCCAGTTGGGAGCAGTAGGCTCTACGATAGGACCTCCCACCGACAAGTTATAGCCGGTGCTACCTGTTGGTGTAGCCACAATTAATCCGTCGCCCTTATATGTAGCCAATTCCACGTCGTCAACCATTGTTTCAACCGAAATCATCGAAGATGTATCTTGCTTAACCACAGCCACTTCATTCAATGCATAGTTCCAATCCACAATCGCCTCTTTGCGAGTGCTTGTAACTTCAATCAACGAGCGTGCCTCCACTTTATAAAGACCATTCTTCAAGTCATCGATAGCCGCAGTCATCTCATCGACAGTGATGTCGGCAAGATAGCCAAGATGTCCGGTATTAATACCGAGAATGGGTATTTGCTTATTCCCCACCCAACGAGCCGTGCGAAGGAAGGTGCCGTCGCCACCGATACTTATCGCCATATCGGCTTGAAAATCATTACCTATAATCACTCCGTCGGCAGGGATTTCGTCAGATAGTGATTGCTTCAAATAGTTGTAGAATTTTGATTCTATCTCAACTTTTATGCCCGAACGCGACAACGCCTCCAAAAAATCATAGAGATGATTCAGATAATCTTCTTGATAGGAATTGCCATAGATAGCGATTTTCATTGCGGTTGATTGGGGGTTAAGAGTTTTATTTATAGTTCGATATAATGCATCAACTCATCGATGCGACGACGCATTGTGTCGTCATCGACCATCGAATCATGCTCAATTTTCACCACTTCATAGCCATAACGAGCCAAGCTTCGAGCCACACTCTTTCCATTATTCATGCCCACGCGCAACTCCACTACCATATGCCCCTCTTCGGTGAGTTCGGAAGTGATGTTAAGATTAAGCAAATGAGCATCGCAATCCTCTACGGCACGTGCCACTATCGACGCTGCATAATCGTCCTTGCGGCAAGTCATCACCAACCGGCACGAATCGCTTACCGGAGGGAACAACCGAGCCAATTTTTCGCCCTCTGAAGCCGTTAAATATGCTTCGGGGTTGTCAAATTGCGTTAATATCTCATCTTTTATGCTCAAATCTTTCGCTTTTTTATTATTTCTGACTATTTTTGTGGTCAAAATGTTGACAAATTTACGAATAATTCTTTAATAACCGCAATTATTCAACACGTTAACATACTAAAAAGATTTTATTGCAATAAAAAATGACAAATTTAAGCGTAAATATTAACAAAGTAGCCACTCTTCGCAATGCTCGCGGAGAAAATCAGCCCAATGTGCAACAAGTAGCTGTCGACTGCGAAGCATACGGAGCAAATGGCATCACCGTTCACCCTCGACCCGATGAACGACACATCAAATATGACGATGTGTTTAAGCTACGTCCGTTGGTGAAAACCGAGTTCAACATCGAGGGATATCCTTCTCCCGAATTTATGGATTTGGTGTTAAAAATCAAACCCGAGCAAGTTACATTGGTGCCCGACGCGCCAGATGCATTGACCTCAAGCGCAGGTTGGCAAGTGGAACCCAATTTGGAATTTCTCAGTGGCATCGTTGATGCACTTCGCGAAGCCGGAATTAGAACATCTATTTTCGTTGACACAAATGTCGACAACATCAAGATGGCAGCCAAAACCGGCGCCGACCGCGTGGAATTGTTTACAAAACCCTATGCCGACAACTACGCAAAAAATCGTGAAGAGGCTGTTGCGCCTTACATTGCCGCAAGCGAAGCTGCTCACAAAGTGGGACTCGGAGTAAATGCAGGTCACGACCTCAGCCTTGAAAATCTGGAGTACTTCCACGCACAAGTGCCCTACCTCAATGAAGTATCGATAGGTCACTCTCTCATCTCCGACGCTCTTTATTTAGGACTTGAGGAAACTATCAAACGATACAAAAAATGCTTGAAATAATTTATTGGTAATCACCTTTATATACAAAAATCTCACAACCATGATTTTATTAAATTCAACAGCTATCGCACAAACTGTCGACACCGTTGCCACAACAGCTATGGCACAAACAGTTGAAACTGCAACAACTACCACTACAACAACTTCTCAACTATCTATTTGGGAGTTATGTTTAGAAGGTGGCATTATCATGATACCCCTTGCAATTCTTTCAATAATTGCTATCTATATCTTTATCGAAAGAGCTATCACTATTGCTCAAGCCGCAAAACAAGATCCTTCGTTTATGAAACGTATCAAGGATTACGTTCACGATGGCGAAATTGAAAGCGCACAAAATCTTTGTCGCTCAAACTCATCGCCTGCAGCACGCTTGATTGCTAAAGGTCTTGCTCGAATCGGCCGCCCTGCAAACGATGTGCTTGTGGCCATCGAAAACACAGGTAATATCGAAATAGCAAACCTCAGCAAAGGTTTGCCTTGGCTTGCCACTACAGCTGCCGGTGCCCCAATGCTTGGGTTCTTAGGTACGGTAATCGGTATGGTTGACGCTTTCTTCAGCATCGCCAACTCAGGTAACGCTGCATCTATCGGTGACTTTGCCGGTGGTATCTACACCGCATTGATTACTACCGTGGCCGGTCTTATCGTGGGTATTATCGCTCTCTTTGCTTACAACTATTTGGTGGCACGCATCAACAAGGTGATGAACCAACTCGAAGCAAGCACAATGGAATTTATGGACTTGATCAACGAGCCTAAAAAATAACAATCATGGCACTTAAACGACCAAACAAAATAGAGGCGACATTCTCGATGGCATCAATGACCGATGTTATCTTCCTATTGCTCGTCTTTTTTATGGTTACATCTACGTTTGTTTTCCCCACGGCTCTTGAAGTTAACTTGCCTCAAAGTTCGGAACAAACATCGATAAAACCGGGCACTCGCGTGTATCTCGACAAAGAGATGAATCTTTTTGTGTCGCACGACAAAGAGGAGCCTCAACCTATCCATATCGATAACCTTGTGAGCTACTTGGTTACCGTTCAGCAACAAGCTCCAGGCAGTTTCATTGCTCTATATGCCGATGAAGCAGTGCCTTATGGCAAAGTGGTTGAAGTGCTCAACTTAGCAGCTAAAAACAGCTTGAAAATGGTGCTTGCCACAAAGCCTGCGCCCGATTCGGCTATGCCTATCACCGAGGGAGATACTCAAGCTCCTTCTGAAACTCTATAACCTATTCGTGCTATGGAATTAAACAAATCACGCATAATAGCCATTGTAGGAACAATAATTATACATGTTTCTATATTTTTCATTTCATTCTTTTATAGCATCGACAACTCCATTACCGAGCTGTTTGCTGAAGAATGGCCTCCACGCGACTCAAGTGAAATTCTATTCGGTGGCGAATATGTGATGATTGGAGATGCTATTGAAACTATGACCGAAGATGTGGAGAATCCCGACCAATCATCATCGGAAGATGCCAACATTGAGCCAAGCATCGAAGCCGACGACATGGCCGACAATGGTGCTATAGGTACTCCTCCTCAGCCTGTTACCTCAACCGAAGAGTCAAACATGCCTATCAAGGAGAACTCTACTCCCTCAACTCCCGGGCCTACAAGAGAACCTGAAAAAACCGAGCCAAACAATCCTCCCGCCGCTCAACAACAAGACAACAAATCAACTATGAAAGAGGTGAAGTTCAACACCCCGGGCAGTGGCTCAAGCAATAACGGAGGAAACAACCCGGGACAAAAAGATGGAAATTCGAACAATTCAGGCAAACTAATAGGCAATTCAGGCGATTACAATATTCCCGGATATTCTATTGCTCATTGGGTAAAACCTCAAAAGAGATTCAACAAACCCGGTTCGGTCACTGTGGCTGTTACAGTATCTAAAAGCGGCAAAGTACTATCGGCCAATGTGGTAGGAGGTACACCGGCTCTTATAAACAACGATGAGATAAGAAAGGCTTGTGAAGTGGCAGCTAAAGGTTGTAGCTTTAAAGTCAATTTAGCAACCGCAAAGGATAAACAACGAGGCACCATCACCTACAAGATTGAATAAGACAACTATCGCAATCGATTGTGTTCCATTGTGATATGTCACAATACGACCAAAGGGCATCGCACCAAAGCGATGTCCTTTCTTTTCATACTATCCCCAAGATACAATAACATAACACACAAAAATCTCCCCATTATGAACCCCGAAGGGCTCAACGAGGCTTGACCGAGTTAATTATGCATTACGATTTATGCATTATAAATTAACCTTCTTCGCCAATTTAACCGAAATTATGAATTATGAATTATGCATTATGCATTTATTATGCTATCTTTGCAAATTGATATAATGGCTAAGAGTGTCATTACGCGAATAGAATAATCAATTTAACATGAAAAAGTATAATATTATCAACAATTCGCTCGGTTGGCTATGCTTTGTCATCGCAGCGGTAACGTATCTCCTCACATTGGAGCCTACGGCAAGTTTTTGGGACTGTCCGGAGTTTATTGCTCAAGGTACTAAATTAGAAGTTGGTCACCCACCCGGCAACCCCATCTGGATGCTTACAGCTCGTTTCTTCGTCAACTTTGCCGGTGGCGATATGTCGCAAGCGGCATTGATGGTCAATGTTATGTCGGCGTTGCTTAGTGCCGGTACAATATTGCTCCTCTTCTGGACTATCACCCACTTGGTTCGTCGCATAATCGTGAAAGATGATGCCTCTGAGATTTCTCTAACTCAAATGATTGTGATTTTCGGAGCGGGACTATGTGGTTCATTGGCCTTTACATGGAGCGACACCTTCTGGTTCTCGGCCGTAGAAGGTGAAGTATATGCATTCTCTTCATTCTGTACGGCATTGGTGTTCTGGCTCATCTTGAAATGGGAAAATCGTGCCGACAACCCTATCAGCGACCGCTACTTATTGTTGATTGCTTATGTGATAGGTATCTCAATCGCAGTGCACTTGCTCAACCTCTTGTGTATCCCTGCAATAGGATTGGTTATTTACTATCGCAAGTTTAAAGACACTAACGTAAAAGGTTCACTTATCACTCTTGGAATTTCGTGTGTGGTAGTTGGTTTAATCCTTTATGGTTTAGTTCCCGGATTCGTTGAAATGGCTCAATATTTTGAGTTGTTCTTTGTCAACTCTTGTGGCATGAGTTTCAATACCGGTACACTTATCTATGCGTTTGTGCTTGTTGCATTGTTTATTTGGAACATCTACGAGCTTTATACTCAAAAATCAATCGCAAGAATCAAGATTCTCACTTGCACAAGCATCTTCTTCTCAGGTATGCCTTTTATTGGAGAATCTATCGTGATTCCTATTGTTTTCATGATTGGTCTCATAGCATATTTTGTTTTTGCATCTAAATTGCCTATTCGCATATTAAGCATCGCAGTAACAAGTGTGTTTGTTATATTCATTGGCTATTCGTCTTATGCATTATTGCTTATCCGTGCCAATGCCAACACTCCGATGAACCAAAATGCACCCGATAATGTGTTTGC
Organism: Muribaculaceae bacterium; assembly: GCA_017399915.1. Taxonomy (GTDB): domain Bacteria; phylum Bacteroidota; class Bacteroidia; order Bacteroidales; family Muribaculaceae; genus RGIG4079. The sequence goes on along the minus strand of JAFQAS010000028.1, from coordinate 28,275 downwards.
TCTTGCATCATATCTCAACCGCGAACAATATGGCCAACGCCCATTATTCCATGGAACAGTTTTTGCCGAAGAGGAATATGAAGAAGAAACACAATATGGCAAAGAGATAAAATATCGCACAATTAACAATATCGACTTCTCCGACCCATCTAACTATATAATCGAAGGAGCTGATATATGGGGTAAAGAAATCAAAAACACTCCCGATGACCCCGATAAATATATTGTTGTGGGCAAGAAACGTAGCTATAAAGAAAACCCTGATTTAAAAATGCTTTTCCCTCGTATTTATAGCACAGATCCCAACCACGTTATTGGCTACAAAGGGTGGTCAACATATAACCCTAAAGAAGCTAAACTAAAGAATACTCTATATCTATCACACGACCAAACACAACTTGTTGATGGATATGTAAGAGTTCCTTCATTTACCGACAACCTCACCTATTTCATCAACTATCAATGCAATCACATGTATTGGCGCTATTTTATGTGGAACTTTGCAGGCCGTCAAAACGACATTCAAGGTAATGGTGAAGTAATTTATGGTAACTGGATTTCAGGAATTCCTGCGATAGACAATCTTCGTCTTGGCGATCAATCGCTTCTTCCCGAAGAGTTTGGCACAGGAAATAAAGGACATAACGTATACTATATGTTACCTTTGCTTTTGGGTATTATTGGTATCTTGTGGCAAACATTTACCTCTAAACGCAGCATCGAACATTTCTGGGTAATTTTCTTCTTGTTCTTCATGACAGGTCTTGCAATTGTGCTTTACCTCAATCAAACACCGGGGCAACCTCGTGAACGCGACTATGCTTTTGCCGGTTCATTCTATGCCTTTGCGATATGGATTGGTCTTGCTGTTCCCGGAATATGGGCCGGTGTAAAAGCTCTTCTCAAGAAAAAAGACAATAAAGCATCACAAGAAGAAAGCTCTGAAAGCAAACAATCATTTGCTATTGCAGTAGTTGCAGCTATCATCGGCATAATCGTGCCTTTACAAATGGTATCACAAACTTGGGACGACCATGACCGTTCAGGACGTTACACAGCTCGCGATTTTGGCAAGAACTATCTATCAAGTGTTGACAAAAACGGCATCATCTTCGTTAATGGCGACAACGACACATTCCCATTGTGGTATGCTCAAGAAGTTGAAGGATATCGCACTGATGTGAAGGTTGTAAACTTGTCATACCTCTCAACCGATTGGTATGCCAACCAAATTCAACACCCCACTTATGATGCTCCTGCTATCGACATGTACTCTTCATTTAAAGATTATGGAAATGATGCGATGGCATATTGCGAAGTAAGACCGGTAGTTGCCAACTCTATGAAATCGGCTAAAGAAGTATTCACCGAAATGCTCAACGATCCTAACCACGTATTTAAATACGACTATGTATATATCCCTGTTGACAGCTCTCAAGTGATTAAAAACAACGTTGTAAACAAGATTTATCACGAAGCAATCAACGACACAATGTTTGTGAGAATAGGCAACCGTGGTTCTTTGGCGTTAAATCAAAGCTTGCCTCTTGATATGATTGCCAAGAATGCTGAAAACGGCTGGACTCGTCCTATTTACTATGCTGTTACCGTACCCAATTCATATCATTTAGGACTCACTCCATATCTACAACAAACAGGTATGGCCTACCAAGTAACTCCTGCTATCACCGGTGTTGATGGCGACAACGGCATCAATGTAGATAAGATGTATGATGTGGTAACAAACAAATATCTATGGGGGGGCCTTGATAAAAGCAATGACTTGTATCTCGACGAAACAGTGCGCCGAATGGTGACTACAACTCGAGGCACATTGTTGTCGCTCGCCGACGAATTATATATTAATGGCATGATTGAAGCTCAAAATGATTCAACCAATAAAGTTGCCGGTAAAGAATATTTCGACAAAGCCCGTAATGTGTTGCATCTTTTGGAAGAAAAATTACCTGCAAGCGCTATGCCATTTGAACATCTTACCGAATTAGAAGTTGCTCGCTTATATTTGAAACTTAGCGAACAAACAGGCAATAAAGATGACATGAATCGCGCTAAAACAATTGTCGACGGTAGTTTCAATCGATATGTGAAACATATCCCATACCTAATGAGCCTCAACGACTATCAATTAAGACATATCATTCGTGAGGAACAACACATTCCTAACCGAGCATTGCCTCATTTAATTACCCTTTGGCAACAAGTTGGCGGCGATATTGACAAGAAACTCAATGAACTTGGCATAAGCATAACCGATGTGATGGGCTTGAGATTACGATTCTTACAATGTGAAAATCCTAATCATGAAATTATGGCATTCATTCCTTCTATGATTGAATACTATAATATGCTAAACTACAAGCCAGAAAATTATATTGATGCATTGGCTCAATTATTTGGCAAGTATAATTTGAGTCGCAATGATATAGAAACTATACTTTCTAAAGCTGTCGCCAAACATGCTCAAGCCGAATAATTATTAGATTGTATAATAAATAATCGACATCTATGCTTATCGAACAACCACCATTGCTTTATCGCATACTTTTCCCTGAAGCGATATGGCGCATAAAACGCAAAAAGCAACGTGTGGTATATCTCACATTCGATGATGGTCCAATACCCGAGGTGACACCTTGGGTGTTGGACACCCTCGATAAGTATGGCATAAAAGCTACATTTTTTATGGTAGGCGACAATGCTCGCCGTCATCCATGGCTCGTGGAAGATATAAAAAAACGCGGACACAGCTATGGCAATCACACTATGCACCATCTACAAGGCTTCAAAGTGACAACCTTGCGATATATGCGCGACATCACCGAAGCCAATGAATATATCGATTCATCGCTATTTCGTCCGCCCCACGGACTAATGCGTTGGTCGCAAGCCAAGGCTATCAAAGACCATTACAATATTGTGATGTATGACCTTGTGACTCGCGATTATAGCTATAAACTCAATGGCGAAGAGGTGCTTAAAAACGTGAAACATTACACTCGCAACGGCTCTATCATCGTGTTTCACGACTCACTGCGAGCCGAACGCAATCTCAAATACGCACTTCCTCTCGCTATCGAATGGCTCAAAAAAGAAGGTTATGAGTTCCTCCCCATCACCATGTAGCAATGATTTGCACTGCAAAGCCGTTGAATTGGGCTTTTCTAAAGTAGGAGTGACCAAAGCTACCGAAGTGCCGCAAGCCATATTTGACGAATATGAGCTGTGGATTAAAAATAATTTCCACGGCGAAATGACCTACATGGAACGATACGGCGATATTCGCCGCAATCCACGCCTTCTGCTCGACGATGCCCGCTCAATCATTGTCGTAGTTGCCAATTATAATTATCCTGCTCAAAACGCCCTTAAAACACCTCAATTCGCATCATATTCCCTCGGTGATGACTATCACGAAGTGATGCGCGATAAATTATCACAACTTGCCACATTTATACAAGAAAAATGGGGTGGCGTGACTCGTGTGTGTGTCGACACAGCCCCCATCTTTGAACGATATTGGGCGCAACAAGCCGGTGTGGGATTTATTGGACATAATAAAATGCTTATCGTGCCTCAAATTGGCTCCTATGTGTTTATAGGGATAATTCTATCATCGGTTGAATTTCAGTCCGACGAACCTTGCACACTCAACTGCATGGGTTGCAACGCATGTATTCGCCTCTGCCCCGGCAAAGCCATCTCACTCAGCGGCATGATTGATGCACGAAAATGCCATTCCTATCTCACTATCGAATATCGTGGAGACCTACCCGATGGACTCGACCTTGGCAATCGAGTATATGGCTGCGATGTGTGTCAAAGCGTATGCCCTCACAACTTCAACGCACCCACTACCAATATTGCAGAATTCCTACCCCGCAAAGAAATCCTCAATCTCACCCACGACGATATCGACGCAATGACCCAAGAGGAATTCTCACGCATATTCCGCCACTCAGCCATTAAACGCACAAAACTCGCCGGTCTACAACGCAACAACCGCCACTGCTCAAAAAAGTAGGGTGAAAACCACAAAAAGTAGGGAGAAAAAACAAAAAAGTAGGGAAAAAGTCAAGGGTTATCGGACATTGCCAGATCCCCTGTTATTAAATGCGCTTCGTTTTCGCGTGCTTCGCACGATGGTGCCATTTTAATATTTTATTGGATTTTATTTGTGGCAATGTGTATTAATTGCCATAATAGTAAAAAATTGAACAGAAAAGGAAGTAAAAATTCTTTTATTGTTCAAAATTTTACTACTTTTTCCACAAAAGGCATGCGAGGAGGAAGTAGATGGCGGTGAGGCGCCAGAGCATTGTGTAGGGGATTGGGACTTGTGAGAGGGTGGCACCGTTGGAATTGATGTTGACAAAACCTTCCACGCCCCATGTGGCGGGGATTATGTCGCCAAGCTGTCGCCAGGGGAAGTCCATGGCGTAGCGTGGCCAGGTGAGTCCCGAAAGGAATAGGAATATCAATGAGGTGAACACTACAACCAATAATGAGGATTCTCGCTCACTAACAAATGCTTGCATAACCATTCCCATAAATGCAGAGGATAATAATAAGGGTACGATAAACAATAGATAATCGGTAGCAACACCACTATGTGGCAACCCAAATATTAGTGGCACATAATGTAACATATACAATGTGAGCGGTGCATATATTAGAATATAGCACAACACTTTACCTATCACCGTTGCTACTGCCGTGGCTTCAATGGCGAGAGGGTCGATGCCTCCATTTATCCGTTGGCGGTCGCGCGAGGTACCACCAAGCATAGCAATGCCGAGTATCATACTTTGTTGAATGATTAGTATCAATATGCCGGGAATCACAAACGAAGCAAAACCTTGCGTTACATCACCCAGAAAGAAAGCTTGCGAGTCAATAGCAGTCACATCAAGTCCGGCAGCCGCATCACCTGCTTCAGCCACCAATCTTTGTCGTTCCTCATCACCTACAGCCATCTGAATATCAGTGAGTGCGCTCATAAAGGTGCGATATCGCATCAATAGACTCATTTCGTAATAAAACGGCACTACTGCTTGCTGATGAGTTTCGATTTTCACTGAATAGTCACTCGGTATCACCAAAATGCCATAACAAGCCTTTTCGTTGAGCCACCGCCGAGCTTCGCTCATATCAGAGGCATACCCTATGAATCGCATTGACTGAGTAGCATCGGCCATTCGCACCAACTCACGACTTTGTGGAGAACGAGAGTCATCAACGACACAAAACGGCACTTCTTCAACCAATTCGGGATTATATATGAGAGTGTAAGCCACCGGATAAAACAATGGCAGAGCAACAAAAAAGAGCATTACGCCGGCATCATGCGTAACAAGGTAGAATTCCCGACGCCACACACGAAACAGCGACACAAACCACGAAACAACATATTTCACAACCTTTTTCATCGCACTTAATCATTTAAGGTATGTAAATGGGATTTTTACACGCTTTTTTCAATCGCCAAAGCATTGTTGTGGCTACAAGAGGGAATATTGCCAATGCCACAAAATACCACCGCGAATAATACAACGGAATGCCATTAAGGGCTTGGTCGACATATATCAGAAAATAGTATCGCACCGGCACAATGTGGCTGAATATCGCCACCGCTCCATACATGTTCTCTACCGGGAAAGAGAAACCGGTGATAGAAAATGACAACACACCAAGGAGCGACACCACACTCAACGCCAATCGCAAATTAGGCAAAACACTACATATAAACAATGCAAAGCCTTGACAAGCAACAACAAACAGCACCATTGCCAATATCATAACCCATAGCGGGCAATTCAAAGGATAGTGGTTGTAACCATACATCAACGACTGAATAAATATCCCGACAATCGAAAAAATCAACGTGTGAGGCAACATTTTACCCAATAATGCCACAATAATGGAGCCACGCGCCGATTCAAGCCATGCAACCGAAGTGCCACGTTTTATCTCCTCACATATCGAAAACACCGTAACGAGCATAATCATCAACGCCAACACACCGGGAGCAAACGAGTTGCACAAATATATCGAATAATTACTCCACGGATTGCCTATGAGATGGTCTTGCACGGCAAGAGGCTGAATTAAAGCACCCACCGCATCGCGTTCCAAACCTGTCGACACAAGTTGCATCGCTGCCACCGACCCGGTTGTAGTCACTGCAATGGTTTTAAAGCCTTTAAACGAGAGTGTCCCGGGAATGAAATATGCCATATTGCTATAATAGTTCAAAGTGGGCGAATGTCCGGCAACGGCATTTTTCTCAAACTCATTGGGAATGACAAAAAATCCATATATCTCCCCTCGCCTCACCGCCTCGAGTGCAGCATGATAACTATCGTAATAGCTATTAATGTCGAGCAATTGTGTAGCATCAAGGTCACGAATCATTTGGCGCGACAATGCCGAATTATCATTATCAACCACCGCCACCGGCACTTTAGTAGGCAATCCCTCACGAAGCAACGACATGAAAAACAAGGCGCACCCAATGGGAACGGCCATCATAGCAAACAGATAGATAGGACGGCTCGCAAGTCGTCGCATTTCACGCCTCATTGTCGACACCAATCCACTCATGTCAACACTATTTGGGCTGATAAATAATAGACATACCCGGACGGAGATTAGGCAAATCAACCATAGGTCGCGCCTTGATTTTAAATGTGCGGCTATCCCATTCCCCTGTGGCTTTTGTGGCACGCCACACGGCATAATCACCCATGTCGCGCACATAATACACCTTAGCGGCCACAATCGTGTCGCCAAGAGCCGGAATCATCACATCAATCTCCTTTCCCATGGGCAAATCGCTCAGTAATTCCTCACGCACATTAAAGGTCAGCCACTTATCATCGGTCTGCAACACACTCATAATGGGAGCACCAAGCGCAACCAACTCTCCACGTTGAGGATAAACCTCATCAACAATACCTTTGCATGGAGCAAGCAGATATTGGTCTTGCAACACCGCTTGAACCTCCTTCTCTCCACCACGAGCAGCGGTAACCATAGCCGCCGCACTCTCTTTATCCTCTTTTTGAGCACCGGCTTGAGCCAATTGATATTGACTATTGGCGGCATTTTCGGCAGCTTGCGCGGCTTTATATGCTGCTTGTGCCTCATCGCGTTTCTGAGCCGACACCACTCCTTGGGCATATAGCGACTCCATGCGATCATAGGATTTCCGGGCAATCTCGGTTGCGGCTTTGGCTTGTTGTAAAAGACTGTAGGCCGATTCTATCACTTGCTTACGCACTCCGGCATCAACCTTGCGATTTTGAGCCTGAGCGACAGTGGTCATGGCTTGCGCTTGCATCAACTTTGCCTCGGCCACCGATGAATGAATATGAACAAGAGTGTCGCCAATATCCACAGAATCACCCTCTTGCACATAAAAATCCACAATTCTACCGGGGAGTTTGCCCGATATTTTCACCGAACTTGCTTCGGCTTGTCCTTGCACCACCTCAACCGGCTTGTTTATCATCAAAAAGCCCACAACTGCCAACGCCACCACCACTAACACAATAACGGCCAACGACAGCAGCAACACCACGTTTTCTCTTTTTTCTTGCTTTTTATCCATAGTAAATAATATTATTCACACTAATACAATAATCCCAACACCTTCAACAGATAAGTGTTGCATAGCTGCACTTCGATTTGAGCATCTAAGCACTCCGAATTAGCTTTAAGCCATGCCGTTTGCGCTTCCATCACATTGTCAATAGTCATCACACCCTCACGAAAGCCTATTTGTGCCTGGCGCAGATTTTCCTTGGCACTTGCGAGATTTTCAAGGGTCATTTTATACGTCTTTACCGCCTCTTGTGCCTTAAATGACGCTTGACGCACTTGCAATGCTATTTTATCTTTTGCATCGGCAATATTGAGTTGCATAATTGTCTCATTGGTTTGAGCCGCTTTATATTTGTAGTAGTTGCCCCCACTATGCCACAACGGAACGGTCACCATCACTCCCACCGAGAAATTTCCATCGAAATTACGTTTAAACCCATTAAACATATTGGGATTACTAAAAGAATAGGCTCCTATTAACGCCACATTGGGGAGCATTGATGCAAACTCAATCTTTGATTGCTGTTGAGCCATTTTGGCTCCGAGTTCGAGTTGGCGCATATCGTTTCGACGGTCATAAACCTGCTGTAAATCATATCCTTGAGGCGATAAAGTGGTAGCCGACAATATATCTTGGCGATTTTCATCGACCAATCGCAACGGACTATCAATAGGCAATCCACATAGTTGAGCCAAAGCCATTCGCGACAAAGAGAGCATATCTTTCACCTTCGATAAATCAACTTGAGCCTGATTGAGTTTCACTCTCACCATCAATGTGTCGCTACGAGTGGCCACCCCCTCTCGCCACATTGCCTTGACATTACGGCTCAATGTGTCGAGCAAAGACACATAACTCTCGGCAAGCCGCTCCTTGGCATCGAGCGAAACCACTTGCCAATAAGCCACATCTACGTTATAGATTATATCTTCAGCATCACGTTGGTGTTGCATCTCGGCCATTTGTGTGGAATATTCGGTAATGCGATTGAGAGCCTTTATCTTTCCACCCATATACACCGGCTGAGTGAGAGTGAGCGCACCAAAAAACAGATTATGAGTATTATAGGTCATCGCCTCTTTGGGTATCAAAGCCACCTCCTGAGGCACGGGACGCCCATCGGGAGAGGTGATTGGCTCGCCGGTAATAGGATTTTTCGCTATTGCAAACTCATAACTCCCCGTAGCCGAGTTAAATGTTTTTACCGGCAACATTTGATCGGAGTCAAATATCGACAATTCTTTTTGGTTATAGGTGTATCCACCCACAAAATCAATCGACGGGAAATAAGTCGCACGCGCCACCTCGCGTTGATACTCAGCCCCTTCGATGCGCGTGACATTTATAAGCATCTGCTTATTATTTCGCAACGCCATAGCACGGCACGAATCGAGCGACACCGCGCCTTGAATCTGTATCACAGATTCTATCACAACCCCAAACAATACAATATACCTCAACATCATAGGCATCACAACTTTATGTGATAACACCTATCCCAAAAGATTTGTTGAGGGAATATCTATTTATGGGTATAATGGTTAATGGTCAAAAAGTGGCATTTACTGATTATTAACCGCAGATTTTGCGGTTTATTCGCCGCAAAGGGTTGAGATTAGATTATTAGAAGTCGCTGAATAGGCGTGGTTTGATGACAATGCCGGCGCGGAGTTGCGAGTGGAATTTGTTGTATTCAAGCAAGCCTTCGCCATAACCATTGTAGTATTGGAGGAAGAAGTATTGGTTTTGGTTGTTGTTAAACCGATAACTCAACTCAACCATTGCATTATAATTAAGGTTCCACCCACGGCGTTTTGTCAACAAGGTGCTTAGTCCGATTTTTTTATTCAATGTAGTTAACGACATTCCCACTTGATATATACCGCAATAATCAAGAATATCTTTATTGTTTTGACCATCAATAATCGGAATCCAAGCCTTACCATGCACTACAAAGTTCGGTCCGATCAAGATATTTGCAACAAGAGAAATCTTGTTCCACGAACGAGAATTATCTCCATCTTTACCATTACTTTCGTGCTCAGCCATAAGCTTTAATTCGCCAATAAACCTATCTCGCACAAAAAGAGGTTTACCAATACCAATACCCGGATTAAAGTTAAGGTCGGTCATGGGCATCGACTCCTCCAGCACATTCCAAAAACACTTTTGGGAATAGAAAAGGTAGAGATATGTATTCCACGGAAGAGTGCTTTTAGTGAGTCGTTGAGAAAAAGATATTTGAAACTTCACATTGGTATTTCTCACCGTTGGCTCATCACCAATAGCTGTTCCAAACACAAAATAATTGTCCTTATATAATCCAAAATAAGGTCGTTTGTCAAACTCTTGACGCAAACTATCGGCTCTTAATGCCTCGTCATTGTGTGTAACAATTTGAGCCATCGCATCACCGCCGGCTATCAACACACAAATACACAATATGAAGCTACGCAAGAATTTCATTTATTGATAAGAGAATTTATCTGCAAAGATATAAATATTAACTAAGCTACCATTAAATTAAAAGGTGTTTTTTGTGTCCATTATCGCTGATTTTTCTTTGAGAGTTTAACTTATATGTTTAACTTTGTGAGATAAAATGCGATAAAGGTGAAAAAAATAGTTTTTATATTATCATTTGCAATAACACTATTGCTATCGGCCTGCGGCGACGGATCGACCTTCTCTGCTGAGGGCACAGTAAAGGACTTGGGCTCACAAAATATGCGTGTTGTGTATTATTCCGACGGCACACAACTGCTCACCGTCCCTGTGAAAGATAACAAATTTGAGTTTAAAGCAGAAATAACTCAACCAACTATTGTTGAGTTTTATGGCGCCAATAAAACATTATTAGGTCGTTGCTATGTGGATAAAGGCGATGATATGGAATGTAGTTTTATAAAGAATTCGCCCCAAAGAGCAAATGTGAAAGGGAATGACGTTTCGGAACGTTGGTGTAAATTCCTTAACGATAATATCGAAACATTTGCCCGCGGAGACTCAAAAAAAATCAACTCGATGATAGCTAAATATATCACTTCAAACAAACAGGATATATTATCGACCTTATTGCTAATCACCGAATATATCACCCCCGAAAATAACGACGAGGCTATTAAATTATTGGCTTCGATAGCTCCCGAGGCTCGTCCACAACATCTGATAGAAAGCTATGAGGCTCTTCTCGACCGAGGGAATAATGTCAAAGCACGAGAAAAAGTGTCGATGACCTCTTATTTTAGCAGCACTGACTCTCTAAGCACCTTTGTGCCTCACGAGTCGTCATATTCCATAATCACATTCTCAAACGACCCCACTCGCAAAGATTCAAAATTAGAGTCAGACCTTCGCACATTGCGCGAAGATTACCCAAACAAACGACTTCAAGTCGTTGATATATCTTTTGACCCCGATACAATGACCTGGAAACGGTCGATTCGCGACGATAGCGCATCGTGGAAGCAAGGTTGGGTTGTAGGTGGCGCATCGGCACATTCTATCGAACGCCTTGGCATTAGCCGACTCCCCTTCTATATCGTAGCCGATTCTACCGGAAAACAATTATATCGAGGCACCTCAATAAACGAAGCCAAAACAAAAATCAAGGAAGTACTTAAATAGTAGCCATTATGTTTGTAAAGACCTCTGGAGCAGCCGTTGATGGCATTGATGCCATTTTAATCACCATCGAAGTGTCGGTGGAGCAAGGCATTCTCTACTGCATTGTAGGGTTGCCCGATGCCGCCGTCAAAGAAAGTCATCAACGCATTCTTTCGGCAGTAAAGCATTGTGGTCAAGATTTTCCTCGCCGTAGAGTAGTAGTGAACATGTCGCCTGCCGATGTAAAAAAGGAGGGAGCAGCCTATGACTTGCCTATTGCGATAGGAATTCTTGCCGCCGATGAAAAGCTCGACGGGTCAAAACTCAGCGACTATCTCATTATGGGAGAATTGTCGCTCGATGGCTCGGTATTGCCCATTAGAGGCGTCCTACCGATGGCTATTAAAGCTCGCGAATTGGGGTTTAAAGGCATGATTGTGCCAAGTGCAAATGCCACAGAAGCCGCTGTGGTAAATAATCTTGAAGTACTGGGCGTCGACAATCTCGCTCAAGTGGTATCTTATCTCAACGGCACATATCAGATATCTCCAACAGTAGTAAACACACGCGAAGAATTCAATAAAGCGAGCAACGTGTTTGACTACGATTTTGATGAAGTTAAAGGTCAAGAAAATGTGAAACGTGCCTTTGAGGTAGCATCGGCCGGAGGACACAATATTCTGCTCGTAGGACCTCCCGGGTCGGGAAAATCCATGATGGCCAAGCGACTCCCATCAATATTACCCCCTCTCACGCTCCAGGAAGCCTTAGAAACGACTAAAATACACTCCGTGGCGGGCAAGCTTAAAAGTGGCTCAAAATTGATGACACAGCGACCATTTCGCTCTCCTCATCACACCATCTCGCCAGTAGCCCTTGTGGGCGGTGGCACCAACCCCATGCCGGGAGAAATCTCACTTGCCCATAACGGAATTCTTTTTCTTGACGAATTTCCCGAATTCAATCGCTCCGTGCTTGAAGTGATGCGCCAGCCGCTTGAGGATCGACACATCACTGTGGCTCGCGCCAAATATACTATCGACTATCCGGCCGGATTTATGCTTGTAGCGTCAATGAATCCATGCCCTTGTGGATATTACAATCACCCCACAAAGGAATGCAGTTGCGCTCCCGGACAAGTAAACAAATATCTTGGACGCATATCGGGTCCTCTCTTAGATCGCATTGACCTTCAAGTGGAAATACTTCCTGTGCCATTTGAGAAACTATCTTCGCTCCAAAAGGGAGAAAGCAGCGCAACAATACGCGAGCGGGTAATTGCTGCCCGTGCTATCCAAACTCTTCGTTTCAAAGATGAAAAAGAGGTGCATTGCAACGCTCAAATGAATTCGCGACTGCTCGAAAAATGGTGTAAACTCGATGAGCCTACAAAGAAAATTCTTCACGATGCTATGACTCGATTTGATATGTCGGCCCGTGCCTATGACCGCATTCTAAAGGTGGCACGCACAATCGCCGATCTCGATGCATCGCCCAACATCACTCCTGTCCACATGCGCGAAGCAATATCATATCGTAACCTCGACCGCGCCTCGTGGGGCAACACCTTCATGGTGAAGAAATAAACACACTTAAACAACTCTCTAAATATCAACCACATACATTTTGGCAACGTTGCCAAAATCGGCTATGCTTTATATTTAATTCTACCTTTGTGCTGTAATCAAAAACATTTTTAATCATTTTAAATAAATTTATTATGGCACGAAAAATTCACAACCTTATCATTCTTGATCGCAGTGGATCTATGAGCTCAATGCAACACGAAGCAGTGGCAAGTGTAAACGAAACAATAGGTACAATACAAGCATTCATCAAAAACAATCCCGAATCGGAACAAACCATTTCGCTTGTCACATTCTGTAGCTGCTCTCAAGAGTATATTTGCAATATGCAACCGGCTCACACTGTTGAGCGCATTAAAGACTCCGACTATCAACCATGTTGCTGCACACCACTATATGACACCATAGGCAGCTGTTGCACTCGCCTTCACGACTCAATAAAAGAAAAAAATGCGGCAGTGTCGGTAACAATCATCACCGATGGCTATGAAAATGCCTCTCGCGAGTGGAATCACCAAGCGATAAAAGCCCTTATCAAACGATATAAAAAAGAAGGTTGGCTTTTTGCTTATATCGGAACAGATCACGATGTGGAAAGTGTGGCATTTTCTCTCTCAATCGACAATAAGATGCAGTTTAAAAAGACGAGATCCGGATTTAGTGCAATGTCGGCCAAAGAGTCATCAGCTCGCTCAAAATGGATGTTAAATGCTTTGCCTATAGATACCGACCTTTGCGAATGTGCATCAAACTACTTCGACGATGATGACGATGAATAATTGACTCTGTATTTCTTTTTTTGAGAAATAAGCAGTAACTTAGCAAAGTAATCAACAAGCCTCATTTAACATGAAACTTTTATCTAAAATATATACAATATTTCCCGTTGGGTATATCACTATATATTCTTCTCTCGATGACATATACATCGAAGAAATCCGCATGGGATTAAATCGCGTGGGATTAGGAATATTCAAAACCGAAATAGTTTCTCAATATGATTCGATGCGGCTGTCACAATTGTAGCCAAACGATTCAACATCGGAAACCTTGGCAAAGACTCTGTAGTGATTTTAAAAGGGGTTAATCCCCAACTTAGAGGTATTGATTACTTTGCTTTTCATAAATTTGCCTCTACACTCCTCAATATTGCGAGTTTCGATTCAGAACCCGAAATAGTCATAAACTCTCTTGATCCTGAACTCCCTGCACCTTGCCCTGCACCATCTTCATCGGAACACAACTTCGATGTTGACACATCTAAAAATGAAGTGTTTGAAGAAAGACACTTCCCTTCTATAAATAAATTTTGCAAGAGGAGCGGTTATAATAATAAATCAAGCGCACAGGAAATAGCTCCTTCAAGATCAAAGAAAAAGGGATTTAGAGGTTTATTTAATTTATTAAAAGCCTCTCTATCTTCAAAATTTCAAGAAAGTGATGATGAAGAAGATGATAATGATTTGGCAACTGAAGCAATCGAGGCTACCAATCAAGAAGATAACTCGGCTGTCGATGCCATCGAACTCGACAAAAAGATGTATCTCGACCGCATATCGGCCGTTGTGCTCGACTATGTAACACGCGTCAATGAAGTACCCCCAATCGAACAATTAGAGGAATTATTACAAGGCAAACTCACTATCGCATCAAACAACATATCACCTATAGTTGTTAACCGCGACCTTAAAGTGATTTTGTCTGCATATAATGAGCTTGAGATGCGATTCTCTCCCCTATTGCGCACTATTTATATTCTGTTCTTATGCCACCCCGAGGGTATTGTGTTGAAACAGATAAGTGACTATCGCAAAGAAATCGACAATATTTATCTCCTCATTAAACCGGGAGGCGATGACGACCGCATGAAACTCTCTATCGATGATTTATGCGACCCATGTAGCGATTCTTTACGTCAAAAATTATCAAAGATTAATCACATTGTGAAGAGTTCAATCCTCAACCCCAAGCTATCGGAATCATACTGCATTCATGGGCAAAGAGGGTTTCCCTATCGCATCGATATAGACGCCAATCTCATCACACTGCCACAATGCTTAAGATAAAAGGTTAAAAGATATTTCGCCCTATTGTCCACGCAACTACCCCTACCAATATCACAATTATCACAGTTCGTGAGTTGAGGAATTTATATAATCGTGGCACTTTGTCGCGAAATGCACTGGAAATAAACATTATCGCGATAATAGGAATACCCACAATCAGTCCGGAATTATAGCTCCACGCCTTGGCAAAATCGCCATGAAGCAAGGCATGCAACATGCGCTGGCTACCACAGCCGGCACAATCCCAACCTGTGAGTTGCTTAAATATACATTTAGGGAAAAAATGGTTTTCGGGGTTGAAGAAGAAGTATAACGCAATCAACACTACTACCCCTATCAACCCCATTATCCAATTAAGCGTTTTTTTATTCATCACATAGTAAGAAGTGAAAACAAAGGAGTAAGCGTCAACCCTATCACAAATGACAGAATTACCCACAAAGCTGCCCGTTCGGAATATTTCACGGCTCCTTCATAATCGCCCGAATAAAATTTAGATTGCACATTTGACCCATATATAATTGCGACAACACCCAAAGGGAAGCAACAACACAAGGTCGATAACACTGCCCAAACTAAATAGGTAGGCGGACATTCCTGATATTGGTTCTTAATCTCTTGCGAAGGGTTGCCATAATTATTGCAGCAACCTTGATTATATGGAGGCGGAGTGATATTTTTCTTATATTCTTGTTGAGGTTCTTCAATATTATCAACCGCTTCAGAGGTCGCTTCTTCTTGATTATCCTCATCTTCAAACAACGAAGCCAATTCGGGCACTTCATTCGCATTTTTCCACGAAACCATGCCCTCTCCCCACACAAGTGTAGAGGCCGAAATATGAAGATCTTTCAACTGATCTACAGTATAAGGACCCTTCTTTTCCTCATTTAAATAAATCCAATATTCCATAAATGGGATATGTGTTAATTAGAAAAATTTCACTTCTTTACCCACTATATCACTAAGAAGATTATTGGCCAATCTACTTGCTCCGATGCGGAAATACTCATTTGTGAGCCATTTTTCGCCAAGCACTTCTTTGATTATAGTGTAATAAGCTACCGCATCTTCGGTTGTAGCCACACCTCCCGATGCTTTAAAGCCCACCATATTACCGGTTTTTTCGTAATATTCTTTAATACATTGAGCCATCACATAAGCAGCTTCAAGAGTAGCTCCGGGGTATCCTTTTCCTGTAGATGTTTTGAGGAAATCAGCACCGGAATAAAGAGAAAGGACAGATGCCGCCTTGATATCGGCAGCTGTTTTTAATGCGCCTGTCTCAAGAATAACCTTTAAGTGAGCATCACGACACACAGCTTTCAATTCAGCGATTTCATCGCACACAGCTTCATAGTCGCCATCATAATAATTGCCAAGATTAAACACAATGTCGATTTCATCGGCACCTCCATCGATTGCAAGAGCTGTTTCAGCCACTTTCACTTCTATAAACGATTGAGATGTGGGGAAACAAGCCGACACACAAGCGATTTCCACATCGCTCACTTCGAGAACCGAGCGCACCACTTGAGCAAAACATGGATAAACACATATAGCCGCAACATTTTTCAATTCGCCATATTCTTCTTCAAAGGCATTGACACGTTCCACAAATCGGGCTACCGATTGAGGTGAATCAGTTGAATTAAGTGTGGTCAAGTCGATGGTATTGAAAAGAAATTTATACACATCTTGTGTTTTATTTTCTTCTAAATGGTCGGCAAGAATTTTTGCTACAGCAGCTTTTACCTTCTCATCATCAGCAACGACATTGCTTGCTGCAATCGTATCTCTATATTTATCACTCATAATTATCTATATTTTTTAATTTATCATCTTTAACTACAAAGATATTAATTATTATTTTAATTTGGGATTATTTATATGTCGATTTTTATCGCGCGAGGTTTTCTTATCGATATTTCGCTGTAGCGCCTCGGTGAGATCGATGCCCTCTTGATTTGCTATTGCTATGGTCACCCATAGCAAATCGGCCAATTCATCGGCCAAATTAGGGTTTTCGCCCTCTTTAAAAGATTGATCGCCATGCTTTCGCGCCATTATACGCGCCACCTCGCCTGTTTCTTCGGCAAGAATCGCCATATTGGTTAAAGGAGAGAAATATCTCACGCCGATGGTCGTAATCCATTTATCAACCATCTCTTGGGCTTCACGAATAGTTATATCGGTGTTATTTTTCATTCTTTTAGCTTTGAGTCTATAATAATTGTAACGGGTCCATCATTTATCAATTCCACCTTCATATCAGCACCAAAGACACCTTGCCCGGTTTCTTTACCTGTCGCGACACTCACCTGCTCGCAATAAGCCTCATAAAGAGGTACAGCCACATCATGACCGGCAGCTCGTATATATGAAGGTCGATTACCCTTGCGAGTAGATGCTGTCAATGTGAATTGGCTCACTGCAAGCACCTCTCCACCGGCATCAATCACCGAACGATTCATCACACCATTTTCGTCATCAAAAATGCGTAATGCCACCGTTTTACCCACAAGCCATTTCACATCATCGAGAGTGTCGCCATGTTCCACCCCCACAAGCACCATCAATCCTTTTCCGATTGATGATTTTACCTCTCCATCAACAGTAACCGAGGCTCTGCTCACACGTTGTATAACCAATCGCATATCAATAATAATTTTTAATAAGACATACAAAAGTAGTGAAATTCATCGAAAGCGACAAAGGTATTTAAATCAACTTATAAAAACCGCCCTATAAACAAAAAGATGAGTCATTGCTATTGCAACAACTCACCATTCTATATCTATCTATAAGATTTATAAGTTTACATCATCACGATTTTGCGAAAGCAGATGAGATGCAATGTAATCGGAGAATACTTGTTTATAAGTGTCGCTAATGGGGATATATTTATTACCAAATACGATGCGATTTCGTTCGATTATCTTTATTTTGTTTGTGTTAACAATAAATGAGCGATGCACTCTCATAAAATATGACGGCAAAGATTGCTCAAGAGTTTTCATATTCATAAGAGTCATAATGCTCTTTTGCTCATCGATAGTGTAGATTTTCACATAATCTTTTAGCCCTTCGATGAAAAGAATGTCAGATGTTGGAATCTGCACAAGTCGATATTCGCTTTTTACGATAATATAGTCGCGTGAAGAGCCTTGATTTGACCCGTTTCGTTGTATCTCAATCCAACGTTGTGCCTTGTTGGCCGATGCCAAGAAATCTTCATAGCTCACCGGTTTAAGAAGATAATCAAGAGCATTTACTTTAAATCCATGAATAGCATATTGGTCATATGCCGTGGTGAAAATAATACGCGTGGTAGGTGGTATTATTTTCGCAAATTCCAATCCATTTAGCTGAGGCATTTCAATGTCGAGAAACACTAAATCAACTTGATTCTCAAGAATTGTTTTTACAGCCTCTTGTGCCGATGAATATGTACCCACCAACTGCATGAAAGGAGTTTTTTCAATATACGAAGCTATTAGCTGCGCAGCTAACGGCTCATCATCTATAACACAACATTTAAGAATTATCATCTTGGTTATATTTTGAGTTATTTAGGTTGATAATTAATTCTACTTGGAAAGTGTCATCTTGTTGGATAACATTGAATGAAGCATCTTTGCCATAAATAATTTTTAGGCGTCGCTTCAAATTGGCAAAGCCTATACCTGAGTCTTTTTTATCTATATGATTATTTTTGTCAAAATGATTGAAAGTGTAACATCTCACAATCCCATCATTTACCGAAATATCTATTTTTATGGGAAGGGAAGTATTTCCGGTATTACCATATTTAAAAACATTCTCAATTATAGGGATAAAAATGAGTGGAGCTATTTTGTAATCAGAATATCCATTACACGACAATGAAGTTTCAATAGGTCGCTTTTCATTCATTCTCATTCTCATATGCGAAATGAAATTATTCAAGAAATCAATTTCTTGCTTAAGAGTCACCATTTCAGATGTATCATATAGAGCATACCGCATCATTCCGCTCAACTCATGAATTGCTTTTTGGGCTTGCTCAGGCTTGACCGCAATGAGAGCATAAATGGTGTTGAGCGTATTGAATAGAAAGTGTGGATTAATCTGGCTTTTAAGATTTTCAAGTTCGGTTTCGCGTTGCGAGGCCATCAATGCAGCTTGCTTGCGTTGCGTTTCAAGCCAACGAGCCGTTACCCTCACTGCAAAAGCCAAACCAATGGAAAGAATTGCAATCAAAAGGTCGCGTGATAATCTACCTGCGGCATGGAGATAAATATTCTTATGCTCATGACGAGGCGGAGGTACATGCTCAAATGGTTTACCTTCGGGTGTTTCGTATTTAGGAGGAGGTAATGTTTTTTCATGAATCGGAGGTTTGGGCACCGGGTGAAAATTTTTATCGGTATATCCATGAGATGTAGTTAATATAATACCCGATGCTACAACTAACAACACAATATTCATTCCAACAAAGTGCCATTTGCCACCTTTTTTATCAAGAAACCTCTCAATCAAGAAGTAATTGATATAAAAAATAACCAAATATATGATGGTTTTGATGATTATGCCATCGGGCACAGGTCGTTGGTCGTCTATATTGGTAATTACTTCGGGGAGAACAAACAAAGAAACAGCCGAAAGGTGAATGAGAAGATTCACCAATGAATGTTGCTTTGATTTAATAAAACTTATAAATTTTTCCGCCATTTTCATTCTTTATCAAGTCTTATTCAATATACAAAATTATCTTTCGCCAGCCAATGCTCAAAAAAAAATAGCCGTAGTGTATATATTAACGGATAATTTGACTACATATTGATATAATTTGCCGACCAATTAAGGTATATTAACTACAAAACTTTATATCTCATCGCATCATCTGTTCTCAAACTTTTGCCCTCTATTGGGTAGATTTTGTGAAATATTTTGACTTAAAAATGAATTATTCAACAAAAAGATGTATCTTCGTTGAAAAATTAATCAACAACAATCATAACTCTATAAATTCAGAACTATAAGAATGGCTAAAGTTATTATTATCGGAGCCGGTGGTGTGGGTACCGTTGTGGCTCACAAATGCGCTCAAAACCCCGATGTATTTAATGAAATAGTGCTTGCTTCGCGCACAAAGAGCAAATGTGATGCGATAGCTAAAGCTATTGGTGCTTCAAATATCACAACCGACTCGGTTGATGCCGACAGTGTGCCTCAACTCGTTGAGCTTTTCCGTCGTCATAAGCCCGATTTGGTAATAAACGTGGCTCTACCCTATCAAGACTTGACAATCATGGACGCTTGTCTTGAATGTGGCGTTCACTATCTCGATACAGCCAACTATGAGCCTAAAGATGAAGCTCACTTTGAATATTCATGGCAATGGGCTTATCGCGAACGTTTCGAGAAAGCGGGCTTGACAGCTATCCTCGGTTGCGGTTTCGACCCCGGTGTGTCGGGCGTGTTTACTGCCTATGCAGCTAAACATCACTTCTCGGCTATGGAATACCTTGATATCGTTGACTGTAACGCCGGTGACCATGGCAAAGCTTTCGCTACCAACTTCAACCCCGAAATCAATATCCGCGAGATAACCCAAAACGGCCGTTATTATCAAGATGGCAAATGGGTTACTACCGGTCCGCTCGAAATTCACGCACCATTAAACTACCCTAATATCGGAGCTCGCGACTCATATCTTCTTTATCACGAAGAATTGGAATCGCTCGTTATCAACTTCCCAACAATCAAGCGTGCACGTTTCTGGATGACATTCGGTCAAGAATATCTCACTCACTTGCGTGTAATCCAAAACATCGGCATGGCTCGCATCGATGAAGTGGAATATAATGGAGTGAAGATTGTGCCTTTGCAATTCCTCAAAGCAGTGTTGCCAAATCCTCAAGACCTTGGCGAAAACTACAAGGGCGAAACATCAATCGGTTGTCGCATCGCCGGTAAAGACAAAGAAGGTAAAGACCTCAACTATTATATCTACAACAACTGTAGCCACGAAGAAGCCTACAAAGAAACCGGTATGCAAGCCGTCAGCTACACCACAGGTGTTCCTGCCATGATTGGAGCAATGATGTTCCTCACCGGCAAATGGAACAAACCGGGCGTTCACAATGTAGAAGAATTTGATCCCGACCCATTTATGGAACAACTCAACAAACAAGGTCTACCTTGGCACGAAGTGCTCGGTGGCGACCTCGAAGTTGACAAAATAGGATAAAAATCTCTTTATTCCTATCCGATAAAAGGTTATAAAAAAACAGAGACAATCCCTCTTGGGGTTGATTAGTCGTAGCCGGGTTTAGCTCCGTAGGGAGATAAGCCCGGTTTATAATTTAGCCAAACAATAATCATCAAAATTTACAGACCCACTACTTAATAAAGAAGCGAGCAGCCCATTGGACCGCTCGCCGTTAACTTGCCCAAAGGCAATTATGCATTATGAATTACTTAACTAATACTTTAGATGCCTTTTCGCCTTGTACTTTGATGAATACACCATTTGAAGGATTAGCAACTTTGATACCTTGACGGTTGTAATAAGAGGCTGGTTCATCTGATTCATCGATAGCGATTCCTTCAACGCTTGAAGTGTTTTCGATGAAAGCTGTTGGATAAGATGTTTTAGCCGCTTCAACTGTGACTGAGATAGGCTCTGCATTTTGATAGTCGGGGTGAGAGAATTCTACGGTATAATCACCGGCATCGACATTCATAAACACAAATGCACCATTGTAGTTCACATCGGTTTTGTAAGTGCCCACAACCGCACCTTCACTATTTTTAAGAGTCACATCTACATCGTTAAGTGGTTTGAATTTATCGGGCGTTTTAGGATTGTAGGTATAAAGATCGTGTTCGAAAGATTCATTTTTGTCGCGCACGATACCATAAATATTACCATTTTCCTCTTTTTCCCACATGAAATAATCGGCAACACCACGAGCATAGTCGTGTCCTTCCACTTTATCAACATCAAAGTTCATGGCACGATGACGAGCCGGTTGATAAGTGTGGAAATAACCTTCAACCAAATATCCGGGCACAGAGTGACCGAGCACGATATAGTTACCTGTTTCGATTTTCACATTGCCTTCACCCACGGGATTGTCGTAAATGGTCCATTGAGTGTGACGATCTTGAATGCGTTGGTCCCAGCCGGTGTTGCAAAGAGCCAAGCAGTCATTACCATTAGCACCGCGATTTGTGCGATATAGGAATGCAAGATAGTTTACGAGTTGAGCATCTGAATTTGATGCATTAGAGTGGATAGAGATGAACACGTCAAACATGTTTGTTTCTACCTCTTCGGCAATTTCAGTTAAGTTGCGGTTGAAGTCATTGTCAGAGTCGGGGTCAACACCATCTACTTCAACGAAAGGATAAGGACCGCATTTCACGCGACTCATCACCACACCTTGACTCAAATCAAGAGCAGCACCTATGCGGTTGGGGTTTTCATTTTCTTGGTTGAGTTCGGGGTCGAAAGGACAACCATAATCAATGAGTTTGTAAAGCATTGAAAGCCCTTTTTGAAGGTTGGTATTTGACTCATAGAAGTCGGTGGTATCGGGGTCTTCATCGCTAATAGGATAGTGTCCTATTGTTGGCATGTGACGATTGCTCGCGCCACCCCAAGAGCCGTGACCCGGGTTGATATAGATGCGCACATCTTCGGGGAAGAAATCTTGTGCGTTAGCACCCATCGACAAAAGCGCCAATGATGCTGCAATAAATATTTTTCTGAGTTTCATAACGCTAATTTTTATCGAGTGATGTTAATAATATATAGTTCACCTGCAGGTGTGGTATAAGAAATCTTATCACCGGCTTCGGTTGTTGTTGGGAATAACGCCAAAGACGCATCTTCGGTGAGATTTTGTTTCACTTTACCATCGGCCGAGATAGCAACGATGCGTGAAGCATATATCTCGTGACCATTATCACGGTCATACATGCCAATAATAGTGTTGTTGTCATACCAACGAGGAGCATGCAATGAACCAAGACGCACGGGGTTTGAACCGTCGATGTTGCACACGAAGCAACCACGAGTGGCGAGGAAGTAAAGCACGCGAGTGCCGTCGGGAGATACCGATGGCCACAAATAACTGTTACCGGTAGTGCCTTGTGGAGAAATCACTTTGCCGTCGATGCAAAGTTGACCATATTTAATTGAAGCAACCGGCATTGTCACTTTTGCTTCAGCCCCGTCAAGAGTTTTAGCTGTTAATTTGTCGGTGTTAACAGCCACCACGTTGTTGTCGATCAAAGCAACACCTTGTAGGTCGCGGCAGAAAGGCACGATAGTTGATTCCACATTGCGGTTGAGGTCAAACGATTTGAGAGCGATTTGACGCATGCGATTTGCGTTTATTCGTGGTTCTTTGAACACTACTGTTGAGCCGTCGTTTGAAATTTTCACTTCGTGAGGAATACCTGTTTGAGAAATAGTTGTCACTGATTTTGTGGCGAGGTCGAGGCGATGAATGCCCGATGTTTCATTTTGTGATATAACCACAAAATCGCCATTAGGACTGATTGTGGCAGAGCCTACAGTTACCCCCTCGGGAAGCACAACCTTTTCGATTGATTGCACATTGAGCAATTGTGCATATGCCATCGCACCCGAGCATAACAATAGTGCCGAAATAAGGATTTTTTTCATAAATGTGATATTATTAGTTTATTATTATTTATTTACAAAGGGAATTGCCTGGCAATTAGGCATTTGATAGAAAAGTAGCAGTTTATTTCATTGGCAATTAGAGTTAGAATTTGTTAGAAATGAATAAAATTTCTCTAAATTATGAATAAAAATTGACAAATCTACATTTTTAGCACTTTTTTAACAATTATACGATAAGTTTATATTCATAATCAAGCTACAGATTTCAATTCATAATCAAAAAAAGGCTCCCCTAAGGAAGCCTTTTTAATATAGATACCCAAACGGGTGAATTACCTTTTACTTAATGTAAACTTTTGTTGATTTTTTGCCTTGAACCTTGATGTAGATACCATTAGATGGGTTTTCTACTTTCACACCTTGGAGGTTGTAGTATTCAACAGGAGCATCTTCATCAACTTCTTCAATTGTTACATCTTCTACACCGGTCTTTTTACCTTTAAGCAACAATTCAGCCTTTGCAGGAGTTTCAACGTCGCGAGCTTCGCAAGGAACTGCATGTACGTAGTAACCATGTTTGCGGTTGATGCAATGGAGGTTTCCGGCATAGTCAAATGCCATTTGACACACTTCTTGATCTTTTGTTGGGATAGAAGTAGCGTGAGTGAATGTAGGCACATTGTCATCACTCCATTCAACATCGTAAACTTGAATAGCAGCGCTACCATCAACGATAGCAAACTTAGTTTCATCGGCATTGAGAGCCATACCGCCACCAAGACAACCATTGAGACCGTCAAGGTCGCCACCATTAAAGATAATGTCGCCTGCTTCGTTAATTACGATAAATGCAGGAACGCTTGTATTGTTTTGGTCGGCATTACGGGTTTGTGAACAGAATACCACATTGTGCAATGCACTACCGAGCATACCGGTATTTGTGTTGACGAGTTTTGCTGATGCAGTAGCAAGTTGGGTTGGTTCTTTTGCACCCCAAGTGTCGTTAGCACCAATATCGTAACGATATAGTTTGTTACCGCCATTACTTGTTGGAAGGTCTTCTACATAAATAAACATCTTGCGATCGTCGCCTGAGCCGGTGAATGCAACACCTGTAGAACCACCACCTACGGCAACACCATTGATAGTCAACTTACCCTTACCATCATTGGTTGCACCAGCAAAGATGTTGTTGATTTCAGTTGGGTTAGCAGGGTCGAAAATCCAGATACCGGGATATGCGTCACTCCAGTCGGTCAAGTAGAACTTGTCATTGTAAAGAGTAGCACGGAAAGTAGAAGAAGCGTTACCGGTATTAAATTTACCAACCCAGTAAGGAGCACCTTCTTTAACTTGATACATTGGGTCGATCAAGAACACACCTTTAGAACGACCTACGCCAAGGTAAGTAGTAGCGAAGTTATCGCTTTCGGGGTTAGTTTCAATACCTATACCACCACGATAATAAGTAGCACCGGCACCCCAAGTGTTTATTGTAGCAAGAATGTCGCCGGTAGCAACAGTTTTGTTTGCAACAACTACACTCCAATTATAGTCACCGATTAATTCATTAAGGTCAATATCATAAGTTGTTTCACCTGCTTCAAGAGCGCCAAGGTTGATAACAATATCTTCAGTAGCTTCGTCATTACCTTCAGCAGGAGTAAGAACGAGGTCAACATTTGATGATTTGTTGTTGAGCTTGAATGATACAGTACCTTCTTCGGTTACATTGAGATCATAAGCATAAACACCACTATAAACAGGTTGTTTAACGCCTTTATTTGTAAACTTAGACACTTTGCCATCAACAGTGAGGAACAATTCGATAGCAGCAGCAGTAGTGTAACCGCTTACAGGGTCGATTGTGAGAGCCAATTCACCATTAGCAGCGATAGATTTATATTCTGCAGCATCAATTGATGTAGTGCCGTTAGTAGCAATAACAGTAGCATTGTCAAGACCATCGGTGATGTCGATAAGTTTCACACCATCAACTTTTCCATCGGTTACGTTTGGAGCAACCATCAAGTCTTTACCGGCATATTTGAAGTAAGATTCACCTGTTGAAGCTTTATCGAGCACACCTTCGCCAAGTTGAGCGAGGATTGTAGGAATTCCGGCATCGCCTGTGGCAAGTTTTATTTCAAATGGTTGTACGGCAGCTGAATTGAAGATGATTTGGTCATCGGCACGAGGAGAAAGTGTCATTTGGTAATTTGCACCAAGGTAAGAAGTTGCCAAATAAGTACCATCTTGGTTGTTGCGCATATAACCGAGGTAGTTACCTTCAGAGATAGATGCGATAACAAGACGGGTATTACCACTTGATGCAGTAGTAGTGCCGGTATAAATCATTTTACCTTCTTCAAGCGAACCATTGTAAATCACAGATTCTCCACCGATACCATTTGTCCAGTTTCCGGCAAAGTTGTTGGTCCACCAAATTTTGAGTTCTCCATCGGGAACTTTTGTTGAGTCATTATCCCATTTATAGGCAGTAATATTTTGTGCACCACCATAAGCTTGGTTGGCTTTATTTATACCCACAAGATAACCATCGGCAGTCATTGCAATGTCAGACAATTTGTAGATATCACCTACAGCCGCAGATGTGCCAAGTGTCTTTTTAAGTTCTTTAGTATCGGTATCAAATACATATACGTATGGAGCATTGTCTGCATCGAAAGCAAGGATATATTCGTTGTTGTCGCGAACGATTGTACGACGCACTGTTTTGCCTTCGAGGACTGCGTTATTTGTATATTCAGCAGCAAAATTGATTTCATCAGCAAGAGCGAAACCACTCTTATCGGCCAATGAGTCGGGATAGTTTACATAAACAAATTCAGGAGCCACCCATGAAGTGTCAACAAGGAACGCTTCGGGATATTCAGTAGCAGCGGCTTTAACTGTTACAGCAAGAGGCGCCGGTTTTGTTGTAGCATTAGTATTGACATAAATGTCAGAGAAATATCCGGGGTGAGCCATTTCTACAGTGTAATTGCCGGGTTGCAAACCTTGGAACACAAATGCGCCATTGTAGTTTACGTCGGTTGTATCAGTAGCCACCACTTCACCATTGTTGTTCTTAAGTGTTACAACAACATCGTTAAGAGGCTTGTAGACATCGCTTGTAGCAGCATTTGGAGTATAAAGTGAATTTGCAAACTTGTTGTATTTATCACGCACGATACCATAGATAGCACCATAAGATTCTTTTTCCCAACCATAGTAATCGGCAACACCACGAGCATAGTCGATACCTTCAATGCGACATACATCGAAGTTCATTGCACGGTGACGAGCAGGTTGGTAAGTGTGGAAGTAACCTTCTACCAAGTAACCCGATACAGAGTGGTTCAATACTCCAAGACCTTGGTAACCGATTTTACCTTTACCTGCAGCAACATCGGCAGCAGTCATTGTATAGTCATAGTGTGTCCATTTAGTGTGACGGTCGAGGATGCGGTGGTTCCAACCACAACGGCTCATCTCGATTGACGCGGTTTTATCATTACCGGTATAGTCATCGTCATAAGCGAAATAAAGATAGTTGGTAGTAGTCCCTTCGGTAGCAGCATTTGAGTGAACCGAGATAAACATATCGAAGTTGTTTGCTTCTACTTCGGCTGCGATATCACTCAATGTGCGGTTAAAGTCGTTATAACGGTCGGGGTTAACTCCATCTACCTCAACATAAGGATAAGGACCACATTTAACGTGGCTCATCACGATGTTTTGGCTCAAGTCGAGAGCAGCACCAATACGATTGGGGTTTTCGTTTGTTTGGTTTTTAGTGCGGTCGAAAGGAACACCATATTCTTCCAATTTGTCGAGCAACGCAAGACATTTGCGAAGGTTAGTATTTGACTCATAGAAGTCGGTAGTATCGGGGTCTACTGAACTGATTGGATCGTGTCCAATAGTAGCCATGTGGCGGTTATTGGGACCCCATGAGCCGTGACCCGGGTTGATGTAGATACGTACATCTTCTTTAGCTGTTTGAGCCGACGCTCCTAAAGCGAGAAGCGCAGCTGCAGCTGATAATAATATTTTCTTCATAGCGCTTCTTATTTGAGGTTAATAATAAACAAATCACCCATCGGTGTAGAATAAGCTATTCTCTTACCGTTTGTTGATGGGAACATTGCAAATGATTCGTCTACAGTGAGTTCTTGTTTCACTTGACCGTCGATTGATGCGGCGATAAGTTTTGAAGAAGTCACAACCGAACCGTCGTCTAGGTCGTTCATTCCCACAACTGTGAGGTCATCGAGCCATTTAGTTGCACGGAGTTGACCAATGTAAACGGGGTTAGAACCATCGATGTTGGCTACATAGCAACCTTTAGTCACAAGGTAGTAACATACTTTTGTTCCGTTGGGAGAGATAGATGGCCACAAGTAGCTTGCGCCTTCTTCTCCGTTAGGAGAAATCACTTTACCGTCGATGCAAAGTTGACCATAGCGGATAGATGCAACAGGCATTTGCACAGCAACGCCGCCGTTGAGGCTTTTAGCTTCAACTTTGTTGTTGTCAACAGTCATCACGTTAGTACCATTCACAGCAAAACCGTTAAGGTCGCGGGTAGGAGCCACGAGAGTAGTTTCCACGCCACGAGCGTCAACAGCTTTCAATGAAGTGTAACGGAGTTTGTTTTCAGCGGTGCGGCTTTCGCGGAACACCACTGTACCATCAGCAGCGATCTTGAGATCGAAGCTGTTACCATTTGCCGAAATCATGTTG
>JAFQAS010000027.1 GCA_017399915.1 Muribaculaceae bacterium | reverse complement strand
TTTAACAATGCCAAAATAAATGCTATTTCATCATATTCACCACGTTGCGTTATGAGCATGTTCTCATTCACTCACCAACTAAGCCGTCTAAACAACCGCATCGAACTGTTTACTGCCTCAGGACGCAGTCACTCGGTTTTAATGCGACCTTTTGATATTGACGCATCTTATGCAGAATTTCGCAATGCCAACGAATGGAAAATTCCCTACGACGAATACACTAAAGCAACAATCCCAACCACCGCGCTCAAACGAGTACTTGGAGACAAATACCCTTATGAACAAATTGACGCGCAAGAATTAGCACTCACTCAATACTATGTTATCGCCGGTATGAGTGCTATGATGATGCAATGTGATGCGTCAAAGTATTTCACGACTGAGGAATATAATGCATTATGGTCTTGTTTCAACTTACGCCAATACTTGCAACGCACTGCAACAACCATTTCAACTACACCTGCCGAAATCGCATCACAATTACTTATTGATTTAATCACGACAACCGACAATGCGACAAAAGGAGATGGACAATACTCTGTCATACTACGTTTTGGTCATGCCGAAACCCTTATGCCATTACTATCGCTTATGCGCCTTAAAGGGTGCTACTACTTAACCAATTATTTCGACACTGTAGCGCGCAATTGGCAAGATTTCAATGTCGTTCCTATGTCAGCCAACTTACAGATAGTGCTATTTCGTTCCAACAAAGGAGACTATTACATTCGCATTGATCACAACGAGCACCCAATTGCTCTACTCCCCGACAGCGACAAAATTTATATCCCATGGGATGACGCTAAAGAACATTTAATGCGATTTATTCCGCTATATTATCAAATTATGTAGCATCCAACACATTTAATGCCGATTCATAATCGGGTTCATCTGTGATCTCATTGACAAGTTGGGTATAAATAACTTGACGTGTTTCGTCATATACAACAATCGCGCGAGTCAACAAACCGGCAAGCACTCCGTCAATCAATTGCACACCATACTCTTGAGCAAATAATGGCGAGCGAAATGCCGATGCGACCAAAACATTTTCGATGCCCTCTGCGCTACAAAACCGCGCCGCAGCAAATGGCAAATCCATCGATACACATATTACAACAGTGTTATCAAGCCTGGCTGCTCTTTTGTTAAATTGACGCACCGCCATTGCACATACACTTGTATCAAGGCTTGGGAATATATTTAACACCACCCGTTTGCCAAGAAAATCAGAGCTGCTCACCTCTGTAAGTTTGGGTGATACCAAATTAAAACTTGGGGCTTTATCTCCCACTCTCGGTAATGAGCCATTTGTGTGGCAAACCGAGCCTTTAAAATAAACATTTTCCATAATATTCACTATTTGTGTCAATTCAATTTATTCTTTAAACACTTCAGGGAAAAACACATTGAGAAGACTTAAATTAATCCCACCTGGGAATAATTGAGATATCGGCGTAAAATAAACAACCGTACCATACTCCGACAACTCACCGGGATTATTCCTACACCTATAATATATAGGATAATTTTTGTCAATATTCACAACATACACATATTGTCGCCATAAATCCTCAGCTGATCCATATTCGAGGATATGCACCCGACAGAAATCACCACCCACCAATGTGTCAGATACAGCATAGCCCCTACACATTACATCTGTTTTCAAATCTCGTATATCCTTTTCAATAAATTGAGGGACAAAAGACGCAAATTGCGCAGTACTCACCCTTTCAACATTATCAGTAATCGGCTCCTTTTTCAGCACCGAATCGGAGTAACGATATAACACACCATCACAATACGCCGTAACGCCCTCTTGTATTGTAGAAATACCATTGCCATAACGCCATGTTACTATATAATCACATACTGACAAAGAATCATCGTCTGTCGCCACTGAATAAATATCAAGTTGATATTCTGCAATTTCATCGGCTTGAGGCAATGTCGCCGACACCTCTGCCCTCAATGCATATAACCCATTCCCCGCCTCAGCATTTATATTAAATACTGCTATTATTAATAATACTCCTATTAGTCTCAAACGCATACTATATTATTCTTTACTTAAAAATAAACAACATTAATGCTCGTATTGTTGCCGAGTTGCATATTTTTTCTTTATCTTTGCTGAATAAAACACATAATAATATATATGAAAAAAATCATATTATCAATCATCACTTTATTGTCGGTTTCAGTAGTCCATGCACAACTACTTTACCGCA
>JAFQAS010000026.1 GCA_017399915.1 Muribaculaceae bacterium | reverse complement strand
GATGTTCCCCGTCAGCTTCAAGGCAAAGCGCATAAGTGCCTCTTCGCACTCGCTCAATGCCTGCATAAATTCCTCTTCATTCATGATTTTTTGCTAATTATGTTTTTTACTTTCTCTTTCCTAAAAAACATTTAACAAATGGGGTTTTCTTATTGGGAATTCAATATTTAACAATTTTTAAGGATTTTATGGTGTTCAAGGCGCCTATTTCCATAGAAAAGGAACCTTCTTTTTAGCGCATCGATTCTCTTTTTTATTCTATGCGGTTGGTTTCTGACATAATCTTATACTATAAACTTATTCAACTCATCTTTTAGTTGCTTCCAATTGGGAAAATATCGATTTAATAATGTTGTATATTCTTCATTATGAAGACGTACTTTTATATGTAGTAGTTCGTGTACAACAATATATTCGATGCAGTGTAGAGGTTTCTTTATCAATTCTAGATTGAAAATAATATTGCGAGTACGATGATTACAACTTCCCCACAAAGTCTTCATCTGCTTGATCTCCCATTTATTTGCTTTGACATCCAAAATCTCCTCCCATTTAGCAATCATTGGAGGGAGTAATGCCTTAAACTCTGCACGATACCATTCGCGAAGTATCTCTGCCTTGCGCTCTTCTGTAGCACCATTGCGAACATACAGTACAATAAACTCATTACCCATTAACTCCACCTTCGCAGGTCCATTATGCTGAATAACCTTCAAACGATAACGATGTCCCTTGAAATAGTGATTCTCGCCCGAGACATATTCACGAGGTGTTTGTCTGTTCTGGTCAAGGATCTGCGCCACACGCTGTTTGATCCATGGTTGTTTCGTAATCAAAAAGAGTCTAACAGTCTCCTCTGTCATTGACAAAGGGGCTGACACATGAATACGAGCATTAGGCGGGTAGATTGTGAGATGCACATTCTTTATCTCTTTCCACTCGACCTCGGCAGATATATCAGATACGTTAATAATCTTCATTAGTACTCTTTTTGTGCAACTATAATTTGCATAATATCATCTATTCTATCTGCCTCAAAGTCTTGCAATACACACTCAACTGCTCTTCGCAGTGCTCTCATCTTTTTTATGCCGCTACCATCCATATCACGGAAGCCATCTCGGGCATTTGCCTTGATTGTGTCGTGAACACGGAGCGTCAAAGCCTCATCGTTGCCGAGATTGTCGTATAACGACTGCTTGCCTTTTGTGTCAATTGATGCAGGGTATTTGGCCTTTACTGTCGAGCGAGCCTCTTTGAGTTTGTCAATGAGCCTGCTAATCAATTCTTTATATTGCAGTTTGCCATCTTTCTGCTCTTGAAGCAGTTGATTAAGCAACTCCGACATTTTATCAAAATATGCTGGATTATTGGGGCGTTCACTGATAATCATCTTACGCATATTGGCAGCCAATACCTCCGCCACAGAACGCTCATTTTGCTTAATCTTCTTCGGTAGCGAATCAATAGCCTTATCGTCATCCGTATCAATCAAGTCAAGGAATGAGATATCTGCCAAATCCACCAACTTCTCACTATCCTCTGCGCGAACATAGTTGTCGATTAGCTGACGCATTACTGGGTCATAATACTTCAAATCAAGCGCATCGCCACTCTTTAACTTAATCTCATCCCTTATGTCATTGTAATAATCCACCTGCCTCTTAATGTCTGCCGCCTCGTCAGCAGTAAAGCCTGCCACCTCCATTTCGTTGGCAAGGTCGATGTATCGGCGCACCAAACGAGATACAAGTTTGTAGAATGTCTCTCTCTTATTTGCATTTGCCTCGCACTCCTTTTGCTGCTCCTCTATCGGAGTAGTCTCGGCATAGACAAAGTAAGCGAAAAATGTTTCTCTTGTCTGCGGGTGTATTATCTCGCACATTGAGCATACCGCCTGCAATGCCTCCTCCAGCGCTTTGCGAGCCTCAGCAAGGCGATTGGTGAGCAACCCTTTGATATCATCTGCATCGTATCCGTCAAACGCACCATTTGTATAATCCTCAATTGCACTTTTGACAGCCCCGAATAGGTCTTGATAATCGACAATATAGCCATAGTCCTTCTCCTCGCTATCCACACGATTAACTCGGCAGATGGCTTGGAAAAGGTTGTGGTCACGCATCTTCTTGTCGATATAGAGATAGGTGGCAGATGGTGCATCAAAGCCGGTCAACAACTTATCCACCACAATCAAGAGTTTCATATCTCCCGGATGGTCGATAAACTCTTGCTTTGCCCACGCTTCAAACTGCTCGGCGGTCTGGTCGCCTATCATCTTTTGGTAAATTTCGTACTTTGTCAGATCCTCGGTCTCACCATCGCCCTGATACTCATCTTTCACCGATGCGGTGCTTGCATCATAACTTGTAACCACAGCACAATGTCCTTTGAGTTCGGTCGATTGGAATACCTCCCAATAGCGGCAAGCCTGATAGATACTGTCGGCTACAAGCATAGCATTTCCATATCCACCCGACAAAGCACGCTTCGTACTCATATCTTGGCAAATGTTTGCCACAATACGGTCTATGCGCTCCTTGCTACTAAACAACTTCTCCATCTTTGCCCAACGTTCTTTTAGTGCAGCTCGGGCAATAGAACTCAAGCCCTTTGTCTTGGCATCAAACCACTCATCTATCTTCTCGCGCTTGCCGAGATACTGCTCCACATTGCGAGCCTCGTAGCGTAAATCAAGAATAACGCCATCTTCTACTGCTTCATTAAATTTATAACAGTGGATATACGAGCCAAATGTTTCGATTGATTTCTTTTTTTCAGTATGGAGTAGTGGTGTACCTGTAAAACCTATGAGCATCACATCATTGCCCATTATATGCTTCATCGCCTCGTGGAGCATACCTCCCTGTGTTCGGTGACACTCGTCAATGAAGACATAGATGTTACCCTTTGCTCGGAAGTCGGTAGGCAACGACTTTGCCAACTCATCAAGGTATAGGTCGAGCGATTTGGTCGCCTTTTTGCCTCCTACCGAGATAGTGTCGCCATCATTCTTGTTGCCAAATTTGTGTATCAACGAACATATCAGCCACGGCTCGGCAGCGTTGAGCATACCTATTAGCTTATCGCCACTCGTTGCTCGCTTAATCTGCTCGCCTGCATCCTTAAAACCGTTCTCTATCTGCTTATCCAACTCGTCACGGTCGGTGATGATTACTACACGGGCATCTTCCACATTCTCGCGTATCCACTGCGCCAACCATACCATCGTTAGCGACTTACCCGAACCTTGCGAGTGCCAAATAATGCCATTTTGCTTGTTGCGAACTCGTGGCTGCGCCGCCTTGATGGCAAAATATTGGTTAGGTCGTGCTGCCTTCTTGACACCGCCGTCAAAGATTATGAAGTCGTGAATATACTCCAACAATCTCGCAGGCTCAAAGAACTGCAACACGCTGCGGTCCAACTCATTGGGATACTCCTCGGCGGTAAAATGAGGCTTTGCGCAAGGCTCACCACACGGCTCTTTCCAACGAAGCCAGAACTTCTCGGGCGTTTTGATTACTCCATAGTGCAAACCCTCGGTGTCGTTACCCACAAAGAGGAGTTGTATTGTTGTGAAGAATCGGGGAATGTAACCTTCTTGCTGGTTGCGGATATTCTGACGAATACCCTCGTGTGCGGACACAGTACTACGCTTTAGCTCTATTACCGCAAGGGCAATACCATTGACATAAACGACTAAATCGGGGCGGCGGTCGCTTGTGCCGTGTATTGTTACCTCCTCGGCAATCTGAAAATCATTCCCCATCGGATTTGCCCAGTCGATAAGGTGCACCATCTTCTTCTTTTCGGTCACCTCCGCCTGCACATTCACACCGTAACGCAATAAGGTATAGACCTCCTTGTTGGCGTTGTACAGTCCGCCTCCAAGCGAGCCTGCCGCCTGCTTGAGTTTTGCGATGGCACCGCGTATATCCTTGTCGGTGTAGCCACGACGAACAAGATATGCAGTGAGATACTCCTCCTCGACATTACTATTGCCCTCTCGCTTCTCCCAATTGCCGAGATATGCGTACTTCAATACACGCCTAAAAAGCCCTATCAATCTACTTTGCGTAACACGCTCCTTTGCCCCGATAGTTGTGTCCATAGTTATTCTTCCTTATATTTTTTTAATACACAATGTATGTATTCGTAGTATTTACGCATCTCTGAATCATTTTTATTGATTGTAAGCGTAAAGTTTATTCGTCCTAAAAGATGATGCAAATACTCTATTATTGGTCGCTTCCATTCAATCGCCTCTAGATGTTTGTCAACTCCAAATTTAATAATGTAGTATACTTCTTGCCTAATCTTTTTTCTATATATGGCCGCGGTTTGAAGCTTTTCATTTACTACGACACCTGTCACCTCTTGTCTATTTCCCCTAGATACAAACTTTGTTTTGTTATCATTAATAGCAAAAGAAGTCTTAGATAGCACTTTCCGAATAAATGATATTACTTCCTTGCAGTTGAAATTCCCAGAAAATGTTAAATCGTCCGCATATCTAGTATATCGAATGTTTCTAGATTTGCAATAATCAAAAATCTTATCATCATAGTATTTAAATACCATATTAGAAAGCATCGGACTCGTTGGAGCACCTTGTGGCAAAGAGTTATCCAGTACACAAATATTTGATAGTAAAACAGATAATGATTTGCTATAACCCATATTTCTGAAAATACTATGGACTTGTCGAAAAGTAATCGAACCAAAAAAGTCTTTCAAATCTAGGCATAGGACATATTTTTGCCTTTTATGGAAACGAGCATTATCACGAACACTTGTCTTTGGCATGTATGCTTTTGCCACTGGTGAAACAAAAGTATTCGCAATCGGAGTTAGAATATATTTAAGTATCCAATTCTGTATTTCTTTCAGGCTTGGTAATGGCTCGTGAATTATACGATATTTGCCATTTCTTTTAGGAATACTATATTCTTTATAGAATGATTTTGGTTGATTAACAATCGCCATAACATATGCCTCATCATAACCAACAAGTTGAAAGAAATGTTGCTGGTCATAAATTATCGGAAGCTTTCTATTATGTAATTGCTCAGCATATTCGATTGCAATATTAATTGCATTAGTAGAAACTCCTAATGCTAGCGCTTGCTCTATGTATGCTTTTTTGTATTCTTTAAAATCCATAAGTATAAGGGCTTTTTACTAAATTATCGCTAATAAATAAATTTAAGAATTATATATAATTATGAAATTTATTTATTAGTGGGAAGCAAGACTTGTCTTGCGACCGAAGTAATGTTTAGTTTTGACTTCTTCCAAGAAGTAAAAAATAAACATTACTTTGGCTTGAAAGAAGGTTCTCAGTAGATTAACGAATCGATAATCCTCACACCGAAGTGGACAAACTAAAAAGCCCTTATTCCTTACGGATATGCAAAGGTATATAAATTTCATCTAAGTTCATCTTTTCTTGTTTATAAAAATGCTCTGGCATTACATATCTATATAGTCCTTTCTTTTTTAATTGATTACCAAGTTTGCGCCAATAAAAGTAATCAATTAGCACAACTCCATTTGCAGTCTGCTTCAGTATTCTTTTATCTATAGATTGTTGCAACACTCTTATAATATCTTTATTGGGGACATTGGCTGCTCGCAAACTATAAAGGTTGCATTTCATTTTAACCATTGTTAAAATAGTGTATTCTAATTCTTTATCGTTCATATGGTGCATCATTATTTTTCATCCAAAATATGGGAAATGTATTATTGGGACATCTCTCCATTGAAATTAATCCTTCTGACTGCTTAAATCCTAGAGCAAATCTAGGTTTTACTTTTATCGGACCACATTCTATTTGATGCATTACATCCAATGCATTTTTCATTTCGTTTCCTGTATAATAATCAGATATACCCTTATTAAGTTTAATATGAGTATATACTTTTATGTTAAATGAAGCCAATTCATCTATACCTTTTTGCAATGCTGCAATGGATAGAACAATAATATTGTCATTCGTAATTGTTGGAATGACTTCTTTAACATAATCAATTGCTCCTAGAGCAGTCTCTCCACTCCCAACAAAGTCATCAACAAGTATTAATATATGTTCATCGTCGACAATATTATGTTTTATATAATCGTCTATACTATCTTTACAATAATATTTTACGCTTCGCAAATCAACTCGTGTTTTTAGGGATGTCCCCTTTATTTGATATAATACAGTTGCTGCACTTTTCACTTTCCCTATATCATCTTTGGGTAAACAACATGTAAAGCACAAGTTTTTTTCTGGATAATCTTTAATTATTTCAGATATTAAATTGGGAATATAGTCCATATATTTACATAATGGAATGTGAATAAATCTTTTAGACAACTCTAAGAATAGTTCCTTCTGTTCTTCGGATTCAAGGCTTCCCATAGTACGAACATAGCGCTCAAATATGCCATAATCTTCAGTTTGAATATCCCATTTATTATTTTGGAATAAATCAATTAATGCCATATATGAATCAGGTGAAATATTTCGATCCACCTTTAACTCTCTGTTATGTTTAGGCTTTGACATAATTTATCTCTTATCAATATATTTACCCCAGCCAACTGGTATTATATTTTCTTTTCGCATATAATTCAATGCTTTTCTCACGCGTGTTTCTTCAAAATCTGCTTTGTGCGTGCTCCAAGCATAGAAATCAGCAATCAACAAGTCATCCGTTATCTGTTCTTGCTTTATAATGCGGTTATTCCAGACTGCATATAATGTTGAAATCATTTCTGCGCACGGTAAATTCATTGTTTTTAATTTGTCAATCAGAGCATCAATTTTATCGCGCAACTCTTTTGGATATTGCTCATAGGCTATCTCTACTTCTTGTATCATAGGCGTAGGAGTGTATGAATAGTGCGTTTTACCATCTGGTAATTTCTCGCAGACTCTTTTGACGTGCCTATATTGCTTGAACTTTTGGTCAATGTAATTCATCAATTGCTGGTCATCTGGTCCTGCTGTGTTGCGGATATACTCGTTCCCGAGATTTAACTGCATACAGTAGCCTATAAGGTGCAATGACTTTTGCAACTTTGTGCGACCCCATCCCCTTGATTGGTACGACCTATTAACAATATGACCTGCAATAATATGGGCATCAATAGGAATCTCTCTTACCGCAGGAACTTCTACACCCAATGGAATAATCTTCGCTTGTTGTTTAACTAAACGAATTTGTCCGGTTAGAAGTTTTTGCATCATACCCGATTTTAGGAGGCGGTACTTGTCGCGCAGGGCTTCAAGGTCAGCAATCTCCTTATCCATATCGCTCAATATTGTAGCAATTGCTTGTTGTTCCTCAATTTTTTGTGGAACTTTAATCTTGGTCGAACCAACTTGAGGTGATGTAAGTTGAGGTACTCCTGTACTTTCAAAAATAAATGGTTCTGTGAGGTTCAATAATTCTTTTATAAACAGTCCACAAACACGGTTACCTTTTGGAGTCATTACTATTAGTCTCACAATAGCATCAAATGCATAATCTCGATACTCTGCGTGTCCTAATGTCCCTCGACCTGTTATTGTAACACTTCCAGCACTATAATTAGGTCGTGATGTATATCCATATAATCCTTCTTTATCTAATGAATTAGAGTATATGGGATACTTACAATATGATGTTTTAACACTTGAGAATTTATCTATATCCACATCACCGCCTGCCGTAATTTCAAAATAGTCTTTTAGTTCATATTCTACCCACTCGTCAGTGAAGCCGGGGAGGCGTTTTTTGCCGGTGAGGAGTTGCTGCATAGCACCTTGTTTGAGGAGTCGTTTCTTGGCGATTTTCTTATCCAATGCCGCAATCAATCCATCCACATCGCTCAACGCCTCCGCAATCGCCCTCTGCTCCGCAATAGGAGGCAAAATTACTTTATAGTCAAGGAAATCTTGTGGGGTAATTCTTTTTTGGCTATTAGAGGTTCCTTTTGATATACCATTAAAGTAATCAGTTACGACATTGGTTTTAAGATAATGATATAGGAATTCGAGATTAATACTTTTCGAAACATAGGGTAGAAACTCCATAGAACAAACAGAGTTACCAGAAAGGCTTTCAACAAACCATACTCGTTGTTGTCTAACATTTAGTTTGTTGAACAACAGTACCGAATCTCGTATTACGGTTCTATCACTATGCATTTCCTCTCCTAATGACAATGTAGGCTGTTTGCCATTATCAAATGCCGGCATACTGTACTCCCAGAAAAGCACATTAGGGGATAGCATTGGGTTTATGCCATCTTTAACCAAATAACCTCGCTCCTTAATTGAGATCATCTCCCAATCTTCGGGTATTATCCCTAACTCGGTCTGCTTATATCCTTGTAGTATGTTATTATTCATTTCTAATAGGCTTCGATAGAACAATTTTTATTATATTGTCGTATTCTTTATTAAAATATTGGAGGTATGCATCTGTATTACGGATAACTTCTGCATCTTTAGCAATCAATTCTGCCTGCATTGCACCTATGTTTTGAATATGACAAACGAGACGAGTTAGCGGTGCCATATACTTTGCTAAATTCTGCGATTGAGCTAAAATAGCAAATCTGAAGGCTGCATTGTATGCAGCAAATGCTGAATCATAGGCTCCTTCCCTCTCCCACATTTCACCATTATTGCAACTTATTTGACATTGCATATTGTGGTTCAACATAATTGTTGCCTCTTTTAATAAATTTAGCTGTTTCTCAAGTAGGGCTACCTTCTGCATCCTGTCTTTTATTTCTAACACATTTACAATCTGCCACCCTACAACAAATGTTATTAGCAAACCTAAAATTCCCACCATAGCACCTGTAAAAGTTTCAGTTGTTACAACTGCAAAATCAACAACACTTAAAGCCCAAAGCACGCAAATAGAAATTACACCAACAAGTGCGACTAATGATAGTATTATACTTAGATTTTTCATCATTGCAATTTATAATTTTTAATATCCCATTAATTTTAAGTGATTGGCAACTTTTATCTCCAAGTCAGCAATTTCGGAATCAATCTCGGGGAGGGTTTGTGCGTAACGCTCGGCAAGAGCAGACACCTTGGAGGTGAGGCACTGGCTGATGCGTTGCATCTCGCCATCAAGGCGTGAGCCAAGCGATGCAAACCACTTCTTCTCGATGACCAATCGCTTGATATCCTCCTCCGAGAGATCGGCATACTTAACCAAAAGTGCAGTAAGCAGGTCGTACTTACGTTCCTTGATAAGTTTCTTGTTGAGCGAAATATCGCCCTTAAGGTCGAGATATTTCTGCAAAACGGCAAGTTCCTCGGCATCTGCCTTCTTATCAAGTGCCTTGATGCGTTTCTTGATATTGGCATCAGTCATCTTGCTATCGGGGAAATTGTCCTCATCGAGGTAGTTCTCCGCCTGTTCCTCGATAAGCTCGACGAGTTGAGCTTCGTTCTGCGAGAGCAACTCCTCGGCGGCGATGATAAGATCGCGCTTATCGGCAAAATACTCATCGACAACAATAGGCACAGGAAGGAGGTCGCAAACAATATCCTCGGGAGTGGCGGCCTTCTTCTCCTTTTTCTTGTCATCGTTTTTCTTCGATGCGGGCTGTGGCGTGTAGAGTTGCACCGTCCAGCCACCAGACGAAATCATATAGCAATCATCTTGCATCGTCTCGCCCCAATAGTTCATCAGGCTGTCATAGACATCGTAGGCATTGACAAGCGACCTGTCAGCACCGAAAATTTCCAACAGCGAGTTGCCGAGTTGCTCGATAAGCGTCTTGGGAGCAAAGCCCTGAACAAGTGAGTTGAGTTCGCCACGATGCTTGTCGCACCAATCGGCGAAACTGCGCTTGAATACCTCGCTCTGCTTTTGGAAATCGGCATTTGCGGAAACGGTGTCTCGAATGGTATCTTGTTCACAGTTGAGCGAATAGTATCCTTCGCGCCTAGGATGTTCCGAGAAGAGGTCGCCACGCAACGATGGGCATACATCCCAATAAGCCACTAGTTGGTCGATGTCGTGCTTAGGCAGCCCACCATAGAGGTGTGCGTCGATATCTTGCAATATCTCGGTGTCGGGCGCAGAAACATAGCGAGGAATATTGAGATTGTAGTCGTTCCGCTCAATCTCCTCCATAGGCACAAAGCGGGCGAAGTTTGGTACATCACGCTGCGATTGCCATACATCGACAATGCGGCGGATATCCTGCTCGCGCAGGCGGTTTTTGGCTCCGTCCTTAATGTAACCACTCTTGGCGTCAATCATGAAGACGCCCTTGCGACTCGCCGCCTTCGACTTCTCAATGATAATGATGCAGGCAGGAATTCCTGTACCGAAGAATAAGTTAGCAGGGAGACCGATGATGCCCTTAATATATCGTTTCTCAGCAACGATGTATTTACGGATTTGCGCCTCAGCATTGCCTCGGAACAGTACTCCGTGAGGTAAGATACAAGCTGCACAACCTGTCTGCTTCAGCGAGTGAACGATGTGAAGCAAGAAGGCATAGTCGCCATTCTTCTCCGGAGGAATGCCAATCTTTATACCTTCGCCCCAACGATGGTATTCATCTTCCGCTTTGGCACTCTTTAGCCACGACTTTGTAGAGAATGGTGGATTTGCAACGATATAGTCGAATGTTTTGAGTTGGTCATTGTCCTTGAATTGTGGGTCATTGATAGTGTCGCCCTGCTTAATGTCGGCATAAATTTCGTTGTGAAGAATCATATTCATCTTCGCCAAACCGACAGTGGCATTATCCTTCTCCTGACCATAAACAGTGGCTCCTTCTGGCGTTTCACAAATAGCCCTCAATAGCAATGAGCCAGAACCACAAGTGGGGTCGTATATAGTTGTTCGCTTGCCAT
Source organism: Muribaculaceae bacterium (assembly GCA_017399915.1). Classification (GTDB taxonomy): domain Bacteria; phylum Bacteroidota; class Bacteroidia; order Bacteroidales; family Muribaculaceae; genus RGIG4079. The sequence continues at coordinate 1,297 of JAFQAS010000026.1, read as the reverse complement.
TTTTAGCATTACTCAAACCGATAACCTTCGCCATAACACGGCTAACCTCGGCAGGGGTGTAGAATTGACCTTTGCTCTTACCACTTTCGGTAGCAAAGTTCTTCATCAAATACTCGTAAGCATCGCCAATAAGGTCATCATCTGCGGCTCTGTTCTTGCTAAAATCGAGGTTCTCATTCTGGAAAACAGCGATAAGCTTGCTAAGCGTTTCAACTTTATCTTTACCCTTGCCGAGTTTTGCTTCGTCGTCAAAGTCAGCAACGAATACGCCCTCAAGTTGATTGGCCTCAGCAAGTTTCTGCATCTTTTTATTTATCTCCTCGCCGATATTGGGATTACCTTTGAGTGCAACAAAGTCCTCAAAATAACAACCATCTGGAATTTCGATATCAAATGCTGCATCGCTACGATTTTTGTCGCTAATATATTTCACGAAGAGTATAACCAATACATAATCTTTGTATTGGCTTGCATCCATACCGCCACGAAGCTCGTCGCAGCATTTCCATAGAGTGCTATATAGTTCAGATTTTTTGACTGCCATAATAATGTCTTAGGTATTCCTAATTTATTAAATCTTTGGTTGTCACATTGAGAGTTTGGGCAATTTTAGTCAGCATTTCCAACGATGGTTGCATCTTGTTGGAGCACCATTTGGAAACTGTTGAGGGGTCTTTACCCAACTGCTCGGCAAGCCATTTGCCGGTTTTCTTTTGTTCAACCAATACTACTTTGAGTCTATTTAAATCTTTCATTATTTACACATTTTATTGGCGTATACCGCAAATTTAATGCAAACCGAGGCAAGAGCAAAATAAATTCATCTATTTTTTATTGCGAGGTGCTGCTTAAATTATCAAAATTTAGTGACAATATGCGAAACTATGTCTTTTTGAAGTAACTTTTTTATCGCATATATAATTCAGGAATGAAAATTTCAATAGTTCATATGATTATTCGGAGTATAAAATTTGCGTATCAAGTGAGTGTGTTGGCAATAAAAACATCCTATCCACCCGACTTTGGAGGGTAGGACACTTGCATGAAGCTATATCTGCGCATGAAAATGATTCGCCGCACCTTGCAAGACTATCGCAACAATAGCATTTTGCCATACCGCCAACCAGATGGAAAAATCCTTTATCGTGAAAGCGACATTGAGCGAGTATTGCAAAGTTGCTATCGAGGCAAGTTTTAGATTATACCCTATAAGGTATAATATGGGTTAAGCACTTGCAAATTACACCCGATAGGGTATATTATAAGTGTAAAGGAAACACTGACTGAACTTATTATG
>JAFQAS010000025.1 GCA_017399915.1 Muribaculaceae bacterium | reverse complement strand
TTGAATAATTACGAAGTGTGGTATCGAACATATAAACGTGACGATAGCGGTAACCTTGTGACATTATGTGATGACACATGGTCTCTTGCCGGAACATCTTCTATTGCGTACACAGAACGTGACGCTGATGGCAAAATAATATATTATCCTGATTATGCAGATGGAGATAATGTGGATGGTGATTATAATCCGGAAAATGCTCCTAAAGGGTCGTTTACCCATAAAGCGATACCTTATGGTGGCGCTGATACAGAAGATACAAGTGACGACTATGATATAGTTTATGAATACATGGTTATTCCTATCTATTCGGCATCAAATCATCGAGGAACAGAAGCCTATGGAAACACAACAATCACATCGTCGGCTCCTCGTATTCCGGTAAACGGAACGTTGTCACAAATAAAGGAGGGAGATAAATATTCATTCAACCTCAAGCTTGATGTGGAAACCAATAGCAATCTCACAGTTCCATTTGCTGATAATAAAGTAAAAGCATCAATCACAAAATATGTTTTGGTAGCCGAAGATGAAGAAACCGCCACAGCATTGTCGCAAGCTACAAGTGTGGAATGTTTGACCTCCGGTATGACAGTGACCACAGGACAAGGAATCACTCCGGTGTTTGCGTCACATAACTGCAGTCACTATACCGCTAATGGATTTTATGCCATAGTAGAAGGCTTCTCAGCCGTATCGGCGTCAGGAACAGCATTGCCATCACTTGTTTGGCACAATGTAAATCCCGAAGTGGAATATAAAGTGAAAGTATATGGCGTTGCAAATCGCGGCTATAACTTTGTGGGAACAGGCGATATCATAGCAAAAATGACAGTGCCCGGAGCATCTACAAGTATGAGTATGGCAGAGTTCCTTCCTTTGCATGCCGATGACGATTATAGCAGTATGCAACGTGATGAAATATTGCCAATGGGGGCGAAATTGCGGAAAGGGAGCGACGAAGTTACAAACCCCATTGCATTAAAGCATGCAAATACACTTGGAACACGCGGAAGTGTAATTAATCCATTAGATGTGACTGAAGAAGTGTTGGCCAATTGGAAAGTGCAATATACTTATCATGTTTTGCAAAATGGTGCAGTAATAAAAACATCTACATTAGAGTCTTCCGATGAAAATGCCGCATTGTATTCAAAAGATGCACCAGTTATAGTAGATGTACTTGGGTTGCCCATAGAGAAAACCGATTGGAATATTTATGACCAAATGAATTTAACCGATGCACAAAAGGCAGTAAATGATAATATAACCAAGCAACAATATGATGCACCCGCAACTATTGCCAATTTGTTTGAAACTAAAGTAGATGTTGCCTACACTCGAAAGAATAATAGTGTAATGGTATCGAATACCAATGGAACGAAATCAACAATTTCAATAGACCCAACCACACCATTCAGCAAGTTGTCTATCACAGGAGAATCTTCCCTTGGGGCTTTGTTCCAACGAAAAGGGTCGCACTTCTATTATGAAAATGCAGAAAATAATGGATATTATCCATATTATTATGATGCAGGAATTCAATGGGTGTGGGGCGAATATAGTGATAATTTGAATAAATATATCGGATATCACGCAGTTACACAAACAGAATGTGCCGGTCATTATGAAACGACTTCGTCGACAACATGGACACAATATTATGCTGCAAATGTGTTGTCAGATACGCAAGTTGAAGAATACAATACCGCTCTTGAAAAAAGTGGTATCACAAAATTCCTTTCAGGGATAGGATATGACGGAACCCAAAGTACAGATTGGTCGGATTTGGCTTCAACACAACGCAAATTACCTATGAATATTCACTATGTGTGGGGCGGTTCGAGTTTAGTTGCAACATCGGAGGAAAGAAGCGCTATTAAGATGAGCGTTATAATCACAACGGATTATCCTATGATAGAGGGCGTAATGTTAAAGGTTAATGAGTATAACGCTGATAAAGATTACTCAATGATGTCAAATGCAGTATCTCTTGCTGATGATGAATCTCAACCTGTAGCAACTATGAATATGATATCTGTTCCTACAACGTTAAAGAATGTGTCAGTTGACTTTACGACAACAGTAACCGGTGTAGAAGGCGTTATCACCAATGCTACCGGAGGAGTTATGCTTTATCCTAACCCCGTGGGTAGCACATTTACATTGCAAGCACCAATGGCTATGGGCGAAGTGAAAATCTTCACAATGGAAGGTCAATTGGTGAAAGTGGTTAAAGATATCAATGACACAATGGTAAGTATCAATGTTGATGAATTGCCACAAGGAATGTATATTGTCAACACTCTTGGCATAGCAAAAATTATGATTAAACAATAATCACTTTATATACCTTAATTTTAATAATAGTAGTTGTAATTGAGAAAGGCTCACAGTGATGTGAGCCTTTTTTTATTGCTTGTTTATATTGAATTTTGCATTTAGACCATTAAGACCTTTTTTCGCCGGCGAGCATGCCGCAGGCTGCCATGATGTCTTCGCCACGCGAGGCGCGTATTGTGGCAGTGATGCCGAGTTGGTTGAGGTGGTCGCGGAAGGCTGTCATAGCTCTTTCATCGGTGGTTTTGAGCTCAACACCCGGAATGGCGTGGAATCGGATTAGGTTTACACGAGAGTTTGTGTCACGGAGAAGTCGAGCCAAGGCGTCGGCATGACGAATATCGTCGTTAAACCCTTTCCACATGATATATTCAACCGACAAGCGGCGTTGATGGGCGAAATCATAGTTTTTGAGCAAATTCATCACCTCCACGATGGGATAGGCTCGTTCCACGGGCATAATTTTCTCCCTTTCGGTAGGATAGGGCGAATGCACGCTTATGGCGATATGCACTTTAGTCGTTTCGAGAAGCGTTTTTAGCTCTTTTATCTTGCCAATAGATGATACCGTGATGCGCTTAGGGCTCCAAGCGAGTCCCCATGGAGCAGTGAGTATCTCAATCGCATCGAGCACAGGCTGTAGGTTGTCCATCGGTTCGCCCATGCCCATAAACACTATGTTGGTGAGCTTTTCGCTTTCGGGAATGGATAGCACTTGGTTGATAATACCTTGAGCCGATAGGTTGCCGTGAAAACCTTGTTTGCCGGTCATGCAGAAGTGGCAATTCATTTTGCACCCTGCTTGCGATGATACGCAAATTGTGGCACGGTCACGATCGGGGATATACACAGCTTCAATATCACGTCCGCCGGCTCCGTTAAAGAGGTATTTGGCAGTGCCGTCGACTGACCGGGCTTCAGCGATAGGTTCTTCGCGACCTATCTCATATTCCTCGCTCAATCGAGCGCGAGCTTTGAGCGAAAGGTTTGTCATTTGGTCGATTGAGGTGGCACGCTTTTCATAGAGCCATTGTGCCATTTGCTTGGCAGCAAATGCGGGCATACCACATTTTGAGGCCACGTCGCGCAACCCCTCGAGAGTCAATCCTATTAATGGCAATTTCTGCATAATGCGAGGTGATATAGAGTTGATGATTAATCTTTTCCTGTTATAATTTTGCGAATGTCGTGCAACTTGTTGAGTGCAGCCATGGGGGTGAGATTGTTGATGTCGAGGTCGCGAATTTCGTCACGCACTTGGCTCAACACCGGGTCATCGAGTTGGAAGAACGAAAGTTGCATACCACCACATTGCTCTGCCACGGCACCGAGATCCTTTGATATATTGTCTTTGCGGTTGGCTGTTTCGAGTTGCTTCAACACTTGGTCGGCGCGTTTCACGATTGATTGAGGCATACCGGCGAGTTTTGCCACATGTATACCGAAACTATGTTCCGAGCCTCCGCGCGCCAATTTGCGCAAGAAAACCACCTTGTTGTTGATTTCTTTGACCGACACATTATAGTTGACCACGCGCGAGAAGGTCTTTTCCATTTCGTTTAGCTCGTGGTAGTGTGTGGCAAAGAGTGTTTTGGGGTGAATGCCTCGATATTCGTGGATATGCTCCACAATGGCCCATGCGATAGATATACCGTCGTAGGTAGATGTGCCACGTCCTAATTCGTCAAACAATATAAGGCTTCGCTGGCTCATATTGTTGAGGATAGATGCGGCCTCGTTCATCTCAACCATAAAGGTTGATTCGCCCAACGATATGTTGTCGCTTGCCCCCACGCGGGTGAAAATCTTGTCAACAATGCCAATGCGAGCGCTGTCGGCAGCCACAAAGCAACCTATTTGAGCCATCAACACATTGAGAGCCGTCTGACGGAGTAGAGCCGATTTACCCGACATGTTTGGCCCGGTAATCATCATCACCTGGGTGCCGGTGTTGCTGAGCGACACGCTATTGGTGATATATGGCTCGCCGATAGGCAATTCTTTCTCAATTACAGGGTGACGTCCTTCGATAATCTCAATATCGAGAGAGTCATCTACAACCGGGCGGTTATAGTGATTTTCCATTGCCACACGAGTGAATGCTGTGAGGCAGTCGAGGCGGGCAATCAATGAGGCGTTGAGCTGAATGGCAGGAGTGTATTGCGCCAATGCAGCCACGAGTTCGTTATATAATCGGGCTTCAATGATGGCAATGCGTTCTTGAGCGCCGAGTATCTTTTCTTCATATTCTTTGAGCTCCTGAGTGATATATCGCTCGGCATTGACAAGAGTCTGCTTGCGTATCCATTCATCGGGCACTTTATCTTTGTGGGTGTTTGTGACCTCAATGTAGTAGCCAAACACGTTGTTGTAGCCAATTTTGAGGCTTGGAATGCCTGTGGCCTCGCTCTCGCGCATTTGTATCTTCATGAGGTAGTCCTTGCCTTGGAAGGCAATCTCACGCAGTTCGTCGAGTTCGGCATCGACGCCATCTTTTATCACTGTGCCACGATTGAGCGCCGAGGGAGCATCATCGACGATTTCGCGGGCTATGCGGTCGCGAATCACAGCGCATGGATTGAGCTGGTCGCCAATGGCACGCAGCGCGTCGAGTTCGGCTTCAGAACATAATGCTTTGATAGGTTCAACGGCTGTGAGGGCATTGCGCAACTGCACCACTTCGCGAGGGGTGATGCGCCCAACCGCCACTTTCGAGATGAGGCGCTCGAGGTCGCCAATCTGTTCGAGCGATGATTTTATATCTTCGCGTTCATCGGGGTGGCGGAAGAAGTGTTCCACCACGTCTAAGCGCGCGTTAATCGCTTTTACGTCTTTCAGAGGGAATAACACCCATCGGCGCAACAATCGTGCGCCCATAGGGCTTAAAGTGCGGTCTATGACGCTCAACAGGCTTTTGCCATCGTCGGCAAAACTATCGACGAGCTCAAGGTTGCGCACTGTAAATTTATCAAGGCGCACATATCTGTCCTCCTCAATGCGCGATAGAGTGTTGATGTGCGATATTTGATTATGTTGCGTGATGTCGAGATAATGAAGGATTGCTCCAGATGCTATTACAGCCGCCGGCATTTTGTTGATGCCAAACCCTTTGAGGCTCACAGTCTCAAATTGCTTGAGCAGTCGATCCATTGCCGCCTCATCGGTGAAAATCCAGTCGTCGAGTTCAAATGTGAAATATCGGGCCGAAAAATTATCTTCGATGAGGTTTCGATTTCCACGTTCCACAAGCACCTCTTTAGGCGCGAAATTGCCAAGCAGTTTGTCGATATAGTCGGCAGTGCCTTCGGCAGTGAGGAATTCACCGGTACTTATGTCGAGAAATGCCACACCCACCATTCCGTGGCGTGCAAAATGCACTGCAGCCAAGAAGTTGTTCTCGCGATGGTCGAGGATATTATCGTTGATTGACACACCGGGAGTCACAAGCTCGGTAATGCCACGTTTCACGAGTTTCTTTGTCAATTTAGGGTCCTCAAGTTGCTCGCAGATGGCAACGCGCTTACCGGCGCGCACCAGTTTGGGCAGATAAGTGTCGAGCGCGTGGTGAGGAAACCCTGCCAGTTCCACATGTTGCGCCGACCCGTTGGCGCGACGAGTGAGTGTGATGCCGAGAATTTCAGAAGCGGCTATTGCGTCGTCGGAAAATGTTTCGTAGAAGTCGCCTACACGAAAAAGGAGTATTGCATCGGGATGTTTTTGCTTCATCTCGATATACTGTTTCATAAGCGGTGTTTCTGCGATTTTTTTTGCCACGACAATAGGGTATTAATGGTTAAAAACTAAGATGTAAAATTACAAAAACTCCATATCTCACCCAAATTTTGTGGTTAAAATTTAAAGTCGATGTAGATAAATGTTCTCAAGACCTCCTCTAATCTAAAAAATAATAGTGAAATTTTGGATTAGGAATAAATAGGACACAAAATGCGCCACCTAAAAGCCAGGTGACGCATGTAAAAGAAATCGATATTGAAATTGAATTGCTATCTAAAAATTGGTCAGCAATTTTTGTTTCACTATTGTTGTACCGGTAATAAACTCATAAAACTCAGGGGTCAGAAATGGCTTCAACTTTGAGTAACTCACCGTTATATGGCAATCCTTGTCAAGCATAGCATTTGCTCCTATATCAAACTTATCATAAAGGAAAGTAATGCCATCTTTATCTATCGTATAATTAGATGCCACCGACTCTGCCCTACTAAATATCTCATGCTTGCCGATTTCCTCATTTATCAATGACAATATCCGGGAATCATATATACTTGTTGCCCACACATCATCATCTGACAATATTTTTCGGCCCTTCTCCCGCAAATAGCCACCCTTTATAAATGTGATAAATTGCTCTGATTCACCCATATCTTTAAATACACTACAAAAAGATTCGATGCGAAATGTCACAAAATCATCTGATGAGATATAAGGAGACACCGTCACACCCCATTCCTCACATTCGCCCGATTGTCTTTGTTGTTGAATATATTTATTTGCCGCCGACAAAAATGTGGTGCTGTTTTCATCATCAAATGCCAATTCGTTTATCGTCGAAATTACAAACTGCATATCTGTCTCAAATCCTTTGATTTTAGTAGGGGCTTTCATCTTTACTCCACCCCTATTTATCGTTGTATAAGTGTCGCCTGAGATTGTAATTGTTGACGTTGTTGATTTGCGTTTCCTTTTCTGAGCGTCAGCATTAATTGATGACCCCACCAAGAATAATGCACAAAGCGCAAAAAGCATTATGTCGTTTAATCTGTTATTCTTCATAATTTTGTATTTTTATTGGATTTACCCAAGAATCACATGGTTTATAAATGTGTTATAAATATCAGATATATGCCCAATATATAGTTGAGACCGACAAAAAACGTGGGCTATAACTTTGTTTGTTTCTGAGGTATCGGCAAACACCATGCGACTAAACAAGTAAAAGCCCACGCAACAAGCGTGAGCACCAACTTTTACTCTTTGTCGCTCCTTCAATTTTGCCGATTTTCAGAAACAAGAATAAAGCTAATGCTTTTTATCTATATGTCTTTTGACTGTTTTGCTACATAGGCATTCGTCTTTTGGTTATCATTGCGCAAATATAATTGTTTTACTCCAATATAGTTATAGCATATGAACTTAACTTATCACAACAATGTTTAATGATTATAAAATCGTTATAATTATTGCATTTATGTATAGGTATGTGATTTTATTATTAGGGCTTATGCTCTGCGCAGAGATTGCCGGCGCGCACCAGTTTGGGCAGATAAGTGTCGAGCGCATGGTGAGGGAACCCTGCCAGTTCCACATGTTGTGCCGACCCGTTGGCGCGGCGAGTGAGTGTGATGCCGAGAATTTCCGATGCCGCTATTGCATCGTCCGAGAATGTTTCGTAGAAGTCGCCCACGCGAAAAAGGAGTATTGCATCGGGATGTTTTTGTTTCATCTCGATATACTGTTTCATCAAAGGAGTTTCTACGATTCTCTTTGCCACGGCTATAGGTTTTTAATGGTTAGTGGGGCTGATTTTAGCCTCAAAAATAGGATTGTAAAATTACAAAAACTACCTCTCTCACCCAAATTTTACCTATGAAAAAATCCTCTAATCCAAAAAATCATAGTGAAATTATTAGATTATATGTTCCAAATAGTTCATAGGGGTGACAATTGCGATTTCAGCTACATTATAATTTTTTTGAAACGACTGAGGGATTGTAGTATTTGCTTTTTTAGGGTTCCATTTCATCTCGAAAACGCTAAATGCACCATCGCATTCTTCAATATAGTCAATTTCTTGCTGAGTTGAGGTGCGCCAAAAATAGCTTTTTACATATCGCCGGTTATAGTGATTGGCTTTAATGCGTTCACTGATTATAAAGTTCTCCCATAACGCGCCAATATCTTGCCGCAGAGAGATAGGAGCAAAGTTTTGCAATATGGCATTACGTATCCCATTGTCATAGAAATATATTTTCTTACTCTTTTTCAATTCGGTGCGAATATTTCGCGAAAATGCGTTTAGTTGAAATATTATATAACACTTCGATAGTAAATCGATATATTTCTCAACCGTCTTGCTGTCTGAACCCACTGTTTGGGCTATCTCGTTGTATGACACTTCCGACCCCACTTGTAATGCTAAGGCGATAAGTATTTTTTCAAGTAGCATGGGGCGACGAATGTCATCGAGCGACAGCAAGTCTTTATACAAGTAACTATCGGCGATATTCATCAACAATTCTTTTGCCTCATCGGCATGATTAATCACATCGGGATATGAGCCATAGATGAGACGTGTTTCAAGCGATTGTTTGACTCTTAATAAACCATCATTGCTATATAATTCTCCAGTGGAGATTGGATATAAATGATACTCATATTTTCGACCGGTTAAAGGTTCATTTAATTTGTCTTGTAATCCAAGAGCTGACGAACCTGTAACCAGCAATTGAACGTCGGGGAAATTGTCGGTTATACGCTTTAGAGTCATTCCTATATCTTTAACCCTTTGTGCCTCATCAATTATCATAATTTTATTTTTACCTATCAATGTCTGCAACCCTTGGGTGTTTAAATCGCTTAATAACTCTTTCACTTCGGGCTCATCGCAATTTAAGTTTATAATAGACTCCTCGCGAGTTGAGGCTATCTGCGCAAAAAGAGTACTCTTGCCCACCTGTCTGGCTCCGATTAGTATAATAGCCTTGCCTTTGAAGAGTCGAGACTCGATGGTTGATTGTAATTGTCGACGTATCATAAAGTTCCTATTTTTGACAAAGATAGGTCAAAAAATCCTCTAATCCAAAAAATCATAGTGAAATTTTGGATTACAATCCAAAAAGTTATAGTAGAATTTTGGATTAGCAACTTTTTGGGAAAGTAAGATTAGGGGGCAATAAAAAGACAAAAGCCACAGCCCTAATGGGCTATGGCTTTCTATGATTGAGTTGTTATGCTCGATTAGAGTTGAGGACCTGCAGCAACGAGTGCTTTACCGGCTTCGTTACCTTCAAATTTCTTGAAGTTTTTGATGAAGCGTTCAGCGAGGTCTTTAGCTTTAACGTTCCAGTCTTCCACGTTAGTGTAAGTGTCGCGAGGATCGAGGATGTTAGGATCTACGCCGGGAAGAGCAGTTGGTACTTCGAAGTCAAACATAGGGATCTTCTTAGTAGGAGCGTTGTTGATTGAGCCATCGAGGATAGCGTCGATGATACCGCGAGTATCTTTGATAGAGATACGTTTGCCAGTACCATTCCAACCAGTGTTAACCAAGTATGCTTTAGCACCGTTAGCTTCCATTTTCTTCACGAGTTCTTCACCGTATTTAGTTGGGTGGAGTGAAAGGAATGCAGCACCGAAACAAGCTGAGAAAGTAGGAGTTGGTTCAGTGATACCACGTTCAGTACCGGCCAATTTAGCAGTGAAGCCTGAAAGGAAGTAATATTTAGCTTGTTCAGGAGTCAAGATAGAAACTGGAGGAAGTACACCGAATGCGTCAGCTGAAAGGAAGATCACTTGTTTAGCGTGAGGACCTTTAGAAACCGGTTTAACGATGTTTTCGATGTGGTCGATAGGATAACTTACTCGAGTGTTTTCAGTCACGCTCTTATCAGCGAAGTCGATTTTGCCTTCAGCGTCAACAGTTACGTTTTCGAGAAGAGCGTTGCGACGGATTGCGTTGTAGATATCGGGTTCGCTTTCTTTGTCGAGGTTGATAACCTTAGCGTAGCAACCACCTTCGTAGTTGAATACACCTTCGTCGTCCCAACCGTGTTCGTCGTCACCGATGAGTTTACGTTTTGGGTCGGTAGAAAGAGTAGTTTTACCTGTACCTGAAAGACCGAAGAAGATAGCAGTGCTCTTTTCTTCCATGTCGGTGTTAGCCGAGCAGTGCATTGAAGCGATGCCTTCAAGTGGTTTGAAGTAGTTCATCATTGAGAAGAGACCTTTCTTCATTTCACCACCATACCAAGTGTTGATGATAACTTGTTCTTTAGTTGTCAAGTTGAATACAACTGCTGTTTCAGAGTTAAGACCGAGTTCTTTGAAGTTTTCAACTTTTGCTTTAGAAGCGTTGTAAACAACGAAGTCGGGTTCGAAATCTTTGAGTTGTTCTTCAGTAGGACGGATGAACATGTTTTTAACGAAGTGAGCTTGCCAAGCAACTTCAACGATGAAGCGCACTTTCAAGCAAGTTGCCATGTTAGCACCGCAGAAACCATCAACAACATAAAGTTTTTTGTTAGAAAGTTCTTTAACAGCGATATCTTTAAGAGTGTTCCAAGTTTCTGTTGTTACAGGCTTGTTGTCGTTTTTATATTCGTCTGAAGTCCACCATACAGTGTTTTCGCTTGTTGCGTCTTTAACGATATATTTGTCTTTAGGAGAACGACCAGTGTAGATACCGGTCATCACATTCACTGTATCAAGCTCAGTTGCTTGACCTTTTTCATAACCTTCGAGGCAAGAGCATGTTTCATCTTGATAGAGTTGCTCGTAAGAAGGATTGTAAACAATTTCAGTAGTACCTGAAATACCGTACTTGCTTAAATCGATTTTGCTCATTTTGTAAGACTTTAATATATAAATAGTTAATAAAATTTTTCAGTGAAATCAAACTACACCTTTAAAATCGAGTACAAAGGTAGTAACTTTTTCTCGGATATGAGCATTGTAATAAGGAAATTTTTCCGTATTTATAATTTTTAACAAACGAGTTGGGCTATATGTGGAATTTATTGGAAAGATAGGTCGATGTGGATATTCGAGTATAAAAACAGAAAGATTCTTATCAGAGAAAATATGAGATTACACTACTAATTCCCCCAAAGTCGTAATGAGGAATTATATAACAATAAAATGTAAGAAAGGTTCAATTACTTAGCCCTTAATACATATAATTGTGAAGAGTCAAATCGGGGTAAGGCCATTATTTGTATATCGGCATCGATAGAAAGCACACCTTCAGTGCCATCGCCAATTTTATAACCTTTTTCAAATAACGGTTTGGTCATGGTTGCCAATGCGATGTTTGGAGTGTTGTTATCGTTGCTCAAGTGGCATAAAAACACATGGCTGAGTTTATTGCTGTATATTTCAGAGATATATCGAGCTGCAACAGTGTTGTCGAGGTGTCCGTTATCGGCTTTAATACGAGCTTTAAGATATTCGGGATATTTGCCGGTTACGAGCATTTCGTGGTCATAGTTACTTTCAAGCATTATATATTGAGCTTGACGCATATAGTGATCCACTCGAGGTGTGATGCACCCTAAGTCGGTGGCAATGGCAAAGCGATGATTGCCATTTTCAATAAAGAATCCTACATTGTCGGTTCCGTCGTGCGAAACTTCGAATGCGGTGATTTTGAAATTGTCAATTTCAAAAGGTATTTCTTTATATATAGGACGATGATAATCTTTAAATCGGCGTGAAATGTTGTGTCGGCGCATAATTCCATTTAAGGCCTTAGGTGTGCAGTAGATGCCTATGTGGCGATATCGTCGCACAATAGAGTAGGCAAATCTTATATGATCGCCATGGTCGTGAGTGATGCAAATGCCTTTGATGAAATCCATCGATATGCCGTTTTTCTCTAATTCTTTCACTACTTTATTGTTGTCGACTCCGGCATCAATGAGTATCCCACTTTTGTCATCACCTAAGAATGCGCAATTGCCACTGCTCCCACTGCCAAAAGATATAAACCGCAAATTTTGATTGTGAGTAATAGGTGTGAGTTTGGTTAACTCATTTTTTGTTGTGACACTTTTATTTGGCTCTTTGCTCTGATTTGTAGCTGTATTAGCATTAGTATTGGCACTGCCAAAGTTAATTGACATTTCGCTTTGAGCAGGGGAGCTGCCGGCGAAGCTATCAAATAACCCCGGTAGGTCTTGTAAAGGTCTTTGTTTAGTTTTGCGAGCCATTATTAGAATTGGTTATGAAAATAATAAAAATATAGTAGGAATCTTATTGTAGTTATATTTTGCTTTGTTCCATTGCGACAGCTTTTGTGTGATAATTGATTGGTTAGGGCCTGTGAGGTCGCTTGCTACACATAAAAGCATATCACCGGGCAATACTCGCGACAATTCTTCGATGAGCTTATTGTTGCGATAGGGCGTTTCTATAAATATTTGCGACTGGCGTTCGCGTCTGATTCGTCGTTCCATCTCTTTTAGTTTTGCATTTCGGCTTGATTGCTCAATAGGAAGATATCCATTAAATGCAAAACTTTGTCCGTTGAACCCCGAACCCATTAACGAGAGGAGTATGCTTGATGGTCCTACTAATGGCACCACGTTATATCCTCGTTGTTGAGCTATTGCCACCACATCGGCTCCGGGATCGGCGATTGCTGGGCAGCCGGCTTCGGATATGATGCCCATGCTGTGCCCTTTTTTCATAGGGTCGAGCATTGCCGGAATGGTGTCAACGGGAGTGTGTTCATTAAGTGTATAAAAAGTTAGTTCGTCGATATTGATTTCTTTGTTGCATGCTTTAAGAAATCTTCGTGCCGATCTGATATTTTCAACAATAAAATATTTTATGGTCGACACTATCGCTATATTATGATTGGGCAATACCTCTTGAAGCGGGGCATCACCTAATTGAACGGGGAATAAGTATAGCGAAGCGTTATGTGTCATAATTTATATTTTAATGTGATACACTAATGAATATAAGCTGTTTTTATAAAAACAAGAGAGCGAGAGTCATTTAAATCGACGCTCGCTCTCTCGCGTAGTTCTTTATGCATCAGCGAGTGATGTGTATTTTTTTAGTTTTCGCTATTTTCGTAGAACTCAAGAATGTTTGATTTGAATTTGTTGTTCCCTTTTAAGATTCGGAACAAGTTGTTCAACATAGCTCTGCTACCCATCATTTGGTTGAAGTGTGAGCTATATTCTTTAAAGTTGTAAGGACGACCTTCGGTAGTGATGTCATTAACTTGAGCTACAACTACAGCATTGTTAGTTTTGAATGGTTTGATGAGCTGACCTTTTTGACCTGCGCAAACTTGACCGACAAATGCTGATTCATTGTTGCCGAGAGATGCAACTGATGAAGAAGTGAATGAGATTGATGCGCTTCTGATTGAGTCGCCTGTGAGAGCTACATATGAGTTGAAATCTTTAGCACCTTTGCTATTGAAGTCATTGATAATGCTTTCAGCTTTCTTGTTGTTGCGAACAATTTCGGTAAGAGCTTTCTTAACATTATCATTGTCGTAAGGAATGTAGTCGTTGTAAATGTCGTTAACAGCTGCAACAATTATGCGAGTGTTATCAGTGTCAGAGAATTGTGATGAAACTTCACCTTTGTTGGCATTCATTGCCCATTTAATCACGTTGCGTGATTCTGGAACCATGTTGTCAAGAAGGCTTGTTGTTGCATCAACTCTTGTTGTTCTCACTTGATATCCTGCTGCTGGCGCATTTTTGATAAATGCTTCAGTGTTGTTGTTTTGTTCTAAGAACTTAGCTAAATCACCAGTGAGTTTTGTGATAGTGGCTTGTGAAGGTTCTGACTCGTAGCTGATTTCAGCGATTTCGCTAATTTTTACAGCAGGAGTTGTTTTATTTACAACGTAAATAGCTTGAAGTTTTTGTTGACCCATAACTGTGTCAACCACGATTTTTTGTCCGGCAACACCTTTGATTAATTTTGCTTTCAAGCTTGCATCGGTATTGGGGTCAGATAATTGAATCCAAACACTATCGGCGCCATCGGTTTTGCCATTATTTTGACCGATAAATGATTTAGCGTTAGCACCATTGTTGAGTGCATTTACTACAGAGTCGAATGCTGCAGTGTCAACAACTTGAACAAATGAAATGTTAACAGAGTCCATTTCCATTTTGCTGTTGAGCAATTTTACCATGCGGTAAGTATTGCCGGCTTTAGGAAGCATGTTTACTTGACCAACTTTTGCAGAGTCGGCAAAGTTTTTGATTGAAATATCTCTGATTTGGCTTGGAACGTAGGTTTTGGTTTTGATGTTGAAATTTACATTTGAAGCAATCGCTTCTAAACCATTAGTAACGCTAAGAGAATCGAATGCGGTTTTAACAATATTGTCAGCTTTGTTAGTATCATCGGTTGATGGATCTAAACTTACTGTGATGTAGCTGATAGTGCGCATTTCGTTTTCTAATTTATACACACCTTTGTTCTTTTCCCATTCGGCTTTAAGCTCATCGTCGCTTACTTGGAATTTGTCATCGGGAAGTGATGCTAATTCTTTAGCTGCGAATGAAACGATATGTTTTGAGTTGATAGCATTGTACACTTCTTTAGCATCGAGTTCGTTAGCTGAGAAAAGCTCTCCAAATACATAGCTATAGAAGTTTTGCTTTAGTTCATTTTCGGTTTGAACTTCAATGTTTTTCAAGTTGCTTTTGAGTTGAGCAAGTGCGTCGGCGGGGATGTTATATTTGCCTGGGTTTTTAATAGCGTCGAGAACTTGCGCAAATTGTGGGTTTTGAGAAATGACGAAGTTGAGTTCTTTTGGAGTGATTGTGATGCCAAGTTTGTTGATCTCTTCATTCATCATTGATTCAAAAAGCATGCTTTGAAGCACTTGTGATTGAAGCAACTCGGGAGGAGTTTGCATTCCTTGTTGTTGCTCTGTTTGAGATGCAATGTTAAGTTGTTGTTGATACTCTTGAATGTCAACTTTGTGGTCGCCAATTTCAGCCACTGTAGTGCCATTGCCAAATAAACTACGACCTGATGTGAACAAGTCGCCAAGAATGAATGCAAGTAGTGCCACGATGATAACAGTGAATAGCAATACTGACTTGCTTCTGATTTTTTCTAATGTTGCCATTTTTTATTTAGTGTTTTATTTTTTAATATTCTACAATTTGCGCTAACCACATTTAGGGAATAAATGCAATTAGCGCACAAAGATACATCTTTTTCCTTTTTTATCAAAACAAATTTCTAAAAAATAGGAAGTAGATGATAAAAACGGCCTTTAGTTGGGTTAAATGTCAAATTGTTTTTTGATAACATTCACATAGTCATCTTTTTCCCATGTAAATAATTCAACTTCCATGGTTTTTGTTCCTTCATATTTTGAAGTGAATGTTTTGGTTACTGTCATTGGTGTGCGACCCATGTGTCCGTAAGAGGCAGTTTCTTGATATATGGGGTTGCGTAGTTTTAGGCGACGTTCGATGGCATAGGGACGCATATCGAAAATCTCTTTTACGATGGCAGATATTTCGGCATCGGTTTTGTCTACTTTAGCTGTGCCATTGGTGTTTACATAAAGGCTCACAGGTTCTGCTACCCCAATTGCATATGCTACTTGCACAAGGGCTTCGTCGGCCACGCCTGCCATAACGAGGTTTTTGGCGATGTGACGAGCCGCATAGGCTGCCGAACGGTCAACTTTTGAGGGGTCTTTGCCCGAAAATGCACCACCTCCATGAGCTCCACGACCTCCATATGTGTCAACGATGATTTTACGGCCGGTCAATCCGGTGTCGCCATGAGGCCCGCCAATCACAAATTTCCCGGTGGGGTTTACATGTAGTATATAGTTGTCGTCGAAAAGCGCTTTTACTTTTTCGGGGAGTTGTGCGATTACTCGAGGAATTACAATCGACGCTACATCATTTTTGATGATTGAGAGCATTTCTTCGTCGGCTTGCTCTTGTGTTTTGCCTTCGCATGGTTTGATGAAGTCGTCGTGTTGAGTTGAAATCACTATTGTGTGAATTCTCGCAGGTTTGCCTTCGGGGGTGTATTCAACTGTTACTTGGCTCTTAGAGTCGGGACGGAGGTAGGTCATCTCCTTGCCTTCGCGACGAGTATTAGATAGCTCTTTAAGCAAACGGTGGCTTAGGTCGAGGGGGAGGGGCATATAGCTGTCGGTTTCGTTACATGCGTAACCAAACATCATGCCTTGGTCGCCTGCTCCTTGGTTTTCGAGTTCTTCGCGTTCCACGCCACGATTAATGTCGGCGCTTTGTTCGTGAAGGGCTGAGAGAACACCACATGCTTCGGCGTCGAATTTCAACTCGCTGCGATTGTAACCAATGCCATCAATCACGCGACGAGTCACGTCCATCAGGTCGATATAAGCGTTACTTTTTACTTCACCGGCAACAACAACTTGTCCGGTTGTCACTAAAGTTTCGCAAGCCACTTTTGATTGTGGGTCATAAGCGAGAAATTCGTCAAGGATTGCGTCAGAGATTTGGTCGGCAACTTTGTCGGGGTGTCCTTCCGACACCGATTCTGATGTAAATAGATAATTCATATTGTTGTCTTTAAATTTGTTACACAAAAAAATCAACGAAGAAATTTCGCTGATTACCACACCAAAAGCCACAAATTAAAGATATATGATATTGCGGTTTTAGCATTTTTTATAGTGGTTGCAAGCAGCCAAATTTTTCCACGTTTTGTAAATTCGGTGCAAAGGTAGTGCAAATAGTGTATATTAGCAAATTAAACCCAATAAAAATGTTTTTTATATCAAAAATACGCCAATGTGTCATTTTGTCACATAGTAGAGGTTCTTTGAGCAAAAAAAAGTGTCATGAAAATTCTTTTGGCTTAATATTTGTAATATTTATGATTAAACGTTATCAACGTTCTGTTAGTTAAGTTATCGATGTCTATGCGTTATATAGGCTATGTGTCGATAAAAACAAATTTAAGCAAACTTAATTTGCATTTGCGCTTGGCTTGCATTATCTTTGCAAATTAAAGCGGCAATTTTATAGTTGTTGGAAAATAGAAACATTAAGTATTATGCGACAAGTAAAACCTAAAAAAGCTCTTGGTCAACATTTTTTGACCGATTTGAGTGTGGCGGCGCGCATTGCGGCTACGCTCGATGATTATAAGGGTATGCCGGTGCTCGAAGTGGGTCCCGGTATGGGGGTGCTTACTCGCTTTTTGCTCGATAATGGTCATGATGTGAATGTGGCTGAGATTGACACTGAGAGCGTTGCATATCTTAATGAGAATTTCCCCGATTTGGAAGGACGTATCATTGAAGGCGACTTCCTTCAGATGCGTCTTGATGAATTTTATGAGGGGAAAGATTTTTGTGTGATAGGAAATTATCCCTATAATATTTCTTCTCAAATATTCTTCAAAGTCCTTGACTATAAGGATAAGGTGACCTGTTGCTCGGGTATGCTTCAAAAAGAAGTGGCTGAGCGATTGGCGGCCGGTCCCGGTACAAAAACACGCGGCATATTGAGCGTGTTGTTGCAAGCATGGTATGATGTGGAATATTTGTTTACAGTTAATGAAAATGTGTTTAACCCTCCTCCCAAGGTGAAATCGGGAGTGGTGAGATTGCGCCGTAATGATGTGACCGACCTCGGTTGCGATGAGCGATTGTTTAAGACGGTGGTGAAAACATCGTTTGGTCAGCGCCGAAAGACGTTGCGCAACTCCCTGCGCGGGTTGTTGCCGCCAGAGTCGACGGTGCCCGATGACCCTATTTTTACCCGACGACCGGAGCAGCTGAGTGTTGAGGAATTTATCTACCTCACCAATCTTATAGCCGGTTTGCGTGGCTAAGAGACTCAAAACATCATTCATTAACCCTCTCACGATTCAATAAAATGAAGGAATATACTCCCGAATACCTCGAACATATCCGCGAGGTGATTCATACCCAAAATATCGAAGTAGCACGTCAAGAACTCGAAGGATTACACCCTGCCGACATCGCTGAGTTGTATCAAAATCTCAATCTTAAAGAGGCTGAATTCCTTTATGACCTTCTTGATGAGGACATTGCTGCCGATGTTTTGATGGAACTCGATGAGGATGATCGTCGCAAACTTTTGCGCGACATGCCTGTCGAAGAAATCGCAAGCCACATCGACCACCTCGACACCGACGATGCTGTAGATATTATCCAAGAACTCGACGAAGAAGATCGCGAAGAGATTCTTTCGCACATCGACGACGTGGAGCAAGCCGGCGACATCATCGACCTTTTGAAATATGATGAGGACACTGCCGGTGGTATCATGGGTAAGGAAATGATTGTGGTAAATCAAGAGTGGAGTATGCCTGAGTGTATCAAGCAGATGCGCATGCAAGCCGAAGAAATCGATGAGCTATATAATATATATGTGGTCGATAATGATAATCGTCTAAAAGGTATTTTCCCACTTAAAACGATGATTACTCACCCATCGGTGTCGAAAATCAAGCATGTGATGGAAACCGACCCGGTGTCGGTGAAAGATGATACTCCTATCGAAGATGTGGCTCACGACTTCGAAAAATATGACCTTGTGGCTATGCCAGTAGTCGATTCGATTGGCCGACTTGTGGGACGCATCACTGTCGACGACGTGATGGACCAAGTGCGTGAATCGAGCGAACGTGACTACCAATTGGCTTCGGGTCTCTCGACCGATGTGGAAACCGACGACTCTATGTTTACCCAAATAAAGGCTCGTATGCCTTGGTTGTTGATAGGGGTTGTGGGTGGATTGATTGCATCATGGTTGCTTGGATTATTTGGTAATTTCGACCCTGTTTTGGCATTGTTTATTCCGCTAATTTGTGGAACCGGAGGAAATGTGGGTATTCAATCATCGGCGATTATCGTTCAAGGTCTTGCAAACGGTTCGCTTGAATTAAAGGATTCCGGGAAACAAATATTCAAAGAACTTGGAGTGGGATTGTTTAATGCCTTGATAATATCATTAGTAGTGTTTGGCTATGCTGCAATATTCCATAGCACAGCAATTTCAGTACCTATCTCGGTGTCTTTGTCGGTGTTTGCGGTAGTGATATTTGCTTCAATATTTGGCACCTTTGTACCTTTGACTCTTGAACGTGTCAATATCGACCCGGCGCTTGCTACCGGTCCCTTTATCACTATCACCAACGACATCGTGGGGGTTGTGATTTATATGGCGATCAGCTCGGCATTGATTAGTGCTTTGGGCGCGATGTAGCCTGTTTTTAAGAATATAATTAAACATATATAAACCATTTATTTTAAATAATACTGATATGGAATTTATTATTACTGCTGTTATTTCCATTGCTGTATATAATATCTTTTTGAAGATCAAGCAATGGAAAGACCAACGCGAAGAACAAGAATCGGGCTATGTTGAGTCGCCAGTCACAAATCAAAGCACGGATTCTCCCCAAAAAACGGAGAGCCCACTTTTCACGGTTTTTCAATTAAAGCAACAACAAAACTTTTTGCGACAAAGGTTTGAAGTGGGTAAGGGTGAAAATAAAAACGATGAGCAACCATCATCGGCCGATTTGTTGTTGATGAGCATTATCGACCAGCTTGACCACTCACATTTAGGCAAACCAATAAAAATGGTTATAAAATGTGGGGACAAAATTGAAGAGCTCACCGACGAATATCAAATAATGAGTTTTGATATTCGCGAGTTTATAAAATCACACCCCGAGGGGAAAACCGTAAGGATTATTACATTCCATATCGAATATGAAAGCAATGATGTGGTAATGACCTTGGTTGCAAATAATGAAGATACTGCTCATGCTCGATATTTCAGATTGACAGCATTTACTTTGCTCCCGTCAGATGAATATTCATCTTTCTCATCTCTTATTGAGGTGAGTTTTGCCGATTCCAATCAAGACTATTGGGAAGCTAAATATATGATTGATGAAGCTCTTGCCGAAGTTGAGAAAAAGAAAGACGAAGCCGATATGTCGGCTAAAACATTGGCAACACTTTCGGTGATAAATCCTACATACGCTAACGGCTTTTATTGGGGACGAAAGTATTATAAATTTTGCACTCAAGCGGGTGCTCACAATTTGATTCATCAAGCATTGTATCATTTATATAGAGTAAATTCATTTCTTCGCCAACAAGCACCAACATTGGATGAAAATGGTAAGGATACATTAATTGAGGTTAACACATACATTGGTCATTTATTATTGATGAATGGCAAACCCGAAGAGGCTTTCCATTATTTAGATATTGCCCGTAGAGGAAATTTCGTCTTTTCATTAATGCTATACTATGATTGCCTATGTATGCTTATGTCGCCTGGAGTGGAATATGAAATAAAGGACGCTCTTGGGAATATTTTAAAGTATGTCAATTCAAATCCCGAAGCTAAAGAAGGATTTACCGAATATATTAGGTTCCTCAATCGCCGATTGGTGTATGTGTATATGCAATACCAGTGCTATGGCGATGCTGAGATTATCCTTAACCGCATGCTTGCAAATGGCGAAGACGACCCCGATTACATTAACGATACGTTGACGCAAATCAACGAAGCAAAAGAACGAGTAAAGGCAAATGCTGATTGCGAAGAAACGCAAGAATCTTAACGCATTAATAAATTAATAGGAGAGTATATGACTGATTTCTTTCATTCGGTAGAGTTTTATGTATTGGCTACGCTTGTGGCAGCGTTGATAGTGGGGTTTCTTGCCAAGCCGTCGTCGCGAGGTGAGGCGCGCCAACATCTTCTCGCCGGTGAACTGTCGAATGAATCTAATCGCTCGTGGAGCGATACTGCAACGACGCAACCTTCAATATCCCTTCGTGTGCGCGATGATGGTGCTGTGGTGCTCACTCGCCACGGAGTTCAAGGGGTATCAACTTCGGGTGCAGTATCGCTTGCCGTTACTATAATAGGTTTTGATGTGACGATAGAGGAACGTATTGTGCCGGGGAAAGATATCGATGACCCTATTGATACAGCTACATTTGTGCTCGATTTCTTTGCCCCCGATCGTTACCATATAAAATATAATTCATCGTCAACATCATCTTTTGTAGCTGCAACGCTTCTTGTGCGGTCGGGATATGAAAAAACATTGCCTCTAAATACCTAATTTAATAGATATTAGTTTTAATATTAAAATGTTGAAACAAAAATAGTGTAATAAATTTGTGTAGTTGGCTAAATGTAATAACTTTGCGTTTAGTAAATGATTTAATATAAAAATACCAATGAAATCAATTGAAAAAATCTCGATTAATATGCTTGGAGCATTCGCAATGCTTTTATCAAGTGCTTGTGTGATAACGTCATGTGGCGAAACGAAGAGAACCGAAATCGCTCCTGTTGTAGAGGCTACTGAAGAGGTAGAAGATGTTTCGGAGATAGAAAACCTGGATTCATTAGAAATAATTGATGGAGAGATTAATAGTGAAGATGTTATGGTTGAAGACCCAAATGCGCCATCAACATCGATTCCATCTCCGTCGGAGGTGATTAAGAGTGATTCAATAGCAAAAGATTCTGTTGCGATTCCAGCCGAGGAGCCCCAACAAGAAGAACCTAAAGCTGAAGTAAAACGCCAAGCAATGGAAATAGATTCACCCGAAGGTTGGACCCGAGTGAGAAAAGAGCCAACCACCGGTTCAAGAGAGCTTTTCAAGGTAAAAGCACAAAAGAAATTCTATGTCACAAAAATAGAAGGTTCGGAGTGGTATAAATTCTATTGGACCGAAGATGGCGAGCAAGAAGGGTATATCAATGGCAGATACATAAAACCAATTGCCTCATCAAATGGTAAAGATAAAGAAACAGTAAAAGTAAAAGATAGCAATGCTACAGGTAAATATCACGTGATAATCGGCTCATTTGATGATTTTGACAATGCAAAGGCAAAATATGAACAACTAAGCAAATGGGCTGACGCCGAAATGTTCTACGAAAAAAGTAAGAAAAAATATCGCGTATCAATTTACTCTTCAACCGATAAATTAAAAGCCGAAAACGTGAAAGCTGATGTGGCTAATGACGGCTATCCCGATGCTTGGATTCTCAAGTATTAATTCTCTCATATATAATGCAAAGAGCTGAGTCGGTTAAGATTCAGCTCTTTGTGTTTTGTATATCATGTTGATGAGGATAGAATCATAGCGATTTGGTGTGAGTTACACACTCGGGCACTTCGGGGAGGTAGTGCGTCACATATATTAATGTGATTTTGTCGCGTGCCACGAGGTGATTGATGATGCCGCGAATGCTGCGTTTGCGTGTGGCATCGAGTCCGTGCAACGGCTCGTCGAGAATGAGCAGTTGGGGGTGTTTGATGAAGGTGCGGGCAAGAAGCACCATTCGTTGTTCACCGGCCGAGAGGGTGTTAAATCGGCGGTCGGCAAGATGTTCGATATGCAATAGTCGGAGCCATTGTTTGGCACGCTCCATTTGTTGCGGTTTAACCTGGCAGAATAACCCTACGGTATCGTTCAACCCTTGTGCTACAATCGTTTTGATGTCGCCACTGCCATTGAAATAGAGATGCATTTCGGGCGAGATATAACCAATGCGACGTTTTATCTCCCAAATGCTTTCGCCACTGCCTCGGCGGCGGTCAAAGAGGGTGATGTCATTGGAATATCCTTGAGGGTTGTCGGCATGAACAAGGCTCAAGAGGGTAGATTTGCCCGACCCATTTGGCCCGAATAACGCCCAACATTCACCATTGCGTATTGTCCACGACACATCTTCGATAATAGTGCGTGCGCCATATTTCACCTTGCAATGGTTGAGAGCGAGCACTACATCGGTTTCCTCGGCATTGTATTCGCGAGTAGGTTGTATGGGAAGCTCATCGAGATTGATGGCATAGTCAAAGAGGTAGTGAAACGATTGTTGGAATCGCTCTATCTCAATGCCATTGCGCATCACCGGTTCCTCAATCACCATATTGCGCATAGGTATCACACAGTCGATAAACGGAGGTAGATCGACCGAATTGCAAAGAAGCAATATCACCGATACCCCTTGGTTGGCAATCTGCAAAATCGTGTCGTTAAGAATTTCGCGCGATGCAGCATCAAGACCGATATATGGATTGTCGAGAATCAACACATCGGGTAGGTCAAACAGTAAATTCACGATAAGCAGCTTGCGGGTTTCGCCACTCGAGAGGAAATTGATATGTTTAGTGGCAATATCGTTGAGGCGTAGTTGGGTTGCCAATTCTTGCCAACGGTCAGAGCTGATGCGGTCGTGGAAAATCTCGGCCACGGTAGGCACCTCATCGTTCATCATCGACTCGAAGCGTTGTTGATAATACTCCACCTTAAACCCGGCAAGAGAATGAATGTCGGCAAACTCGATTTTCTTGATATTCAGTTTTTCGCGATAGCCCTCAATGCGGTTGGTGCAGAAATTCCAACCCTTTTCGATGATATTGGCGAGCATAGTTTTGCCCGCGCCATTAGGCCCCATAATGGCCGAAACACCACGAGGAATAGTCACATGATGAGGGTTGCTAATCGAAATCTCACGATAACGCAATCCATCGCTTTTCAACTTAATAAGAAAATCCATAATGCAAAGTTAGTGAAAATTCTCACAACTCATATATTTATGATTGATTTTCGACAGAATGAACAAAATGTGCAAAATGGCAGAATTTAATAAAAATAATTTGAGAAAATATAGGATATCAGAAATAATTAGCATAACTTTGTGATGCATATCGCTCGCAGGAACCCGATATGGGTAATGAGGGCGGGTGCTGACATATTTTAGAAAAGCGTTTACTTACGCTCTTTCTTGGCTTTTCGAAATCTGGAAAATTTCACATTGGAGTCAAGAGTGAAGCAGTAGTAGATGCCTTGTGGATATGTATATCATTGCTGTGCAACATTATTTTGTTGTGTGGTGTTATATATCATATTCTGCGTGAGGCTTCTGCGTTGCTCGTTCTACTCCAATGGGCATTCCAGAGCCTCGAAAAGCGGGACGAGCAACAAGTACGGCTCTCACGCTTTTTTTGTTTAATATTAAATCACTATCCGAGAGCCGATGGTGTCAATTTTATATTATGAAAAAGATTTTATTAATTCTTATTGGGATTGCGTTGGGCTTTTCTGTTGATGCAGAGCAGGTTGTTGGGACTTATTATTGCAGTTATTTTGAGAAAGATTTTGAAATTCAAGCATCTCAGAAAAATAATAAATTAGAAACAGTGTATATTGAAATAGACGCGAAAAGTTCTAAAGAAGCTTTTGTGTCTATAGATGGAAAAGACTTGGAATTATTTAAAACATCATTAGGGTTAGTGCGAGATAAATATACTGAGTGGGTTAAGATAGCAAAAGAAAATAGCGTTACCAAAATGTATAAAGATTTTGGAATTAAATTCCCTAAAGTCGATATTGCGTGGTTGGGCTCAAAATATTGGTTTTCTTTTAATAAAACTATTGATATAAGTTTCGTGATTTTAGATAGTGGCAATATGGTGGCAATGTGGTGTCCTAAGGTTGTTTCATCGGCGAATAGATATATTGATGAGACCATTTATTTCGTGTTTGAAAAAGAAGAAGATTTTGATAGTTTGATTAATCAATTAGATTATAATTCTATCCTTGATAAATTGTTGAATACAAAGAAGAATGAGGATTTATTTAAGTAATTTTTAAGAGACGGAATCCTTTATCTAATTTTATTTGCAGAGAAAAATGTGCTAATCTCGTCATATTTTGACGAGATTAGCTTGTTTTTTCGCGTCATTGTGTTATCTTTGTGGCAAAATTTGTGTTATGAGGGCAATATATATATGGCAACAGGCATCATGGCCTAAGTTTACTTGGGATAACTCTCGGTTGATAACCTTGCTTTCGGAAGTGCGAAATCTTGAAGGTAGGGTGTATGGGTTGATGAGTGGATTGGGATTGGAACTTCAAAATCGCACTTCACTTGATGTGATGACGCAAGATGTGTTGCGTTCGTGTGAGATAGAGGGTGAATTACTCAATCCCGACCGTGTGCGTTCATCTATTGCTCGTCACCTTGGCATAGAGGTGGAGGGACTGCCCGAGCCCGACCATTATACCGAGGGGGTGGTGCAAGTAATGCTTGATGCAGTGAGAAATAAAGATGTGCCATTGACACACGACAGATTATTTAATTGGCATGCAGCATTGTTCCCAACCGGACGAAGTGGGATCTATCCTATAACAGTAGCCTCTTATCGAGTAGGCAAAGAGCCGATGCAAGTAGTATCGGGAGCAATGGGCAAAGAACGAGTGCATTATGAGGCGCCTTCCTCAGAGTTGGTACAAGATATGATGAATGAATTGTTGCAGTGGATTAATAATTGTAATGATGTTGATCCGGTTATAAAGGCGGCTATCGCTCATTTGTGGTTTGTAGCCATACACCCATTTGATGACGGAAACGGTCGATTGACTCGAACAATAACAGATATGCTATTGGCTCGAGCCGATGGCATGTCGCATAGATATTATAGCATGTCGGCTGAGATTATGCGAGAACGAAAAGCTTATTATGAGGTGCTCGAAAAGACAACAACCGGAGGTGTGGATATAACGCTATGGCTTGAATGGTTTTTGTTGACTCTTCGCAGTGCAATATTGCGTTCTGAAACAATGATAAAACGAGTTGTTAAGAAGTCGATGTTTTGGCAAGAAAATAGAGATGTCGCGATGAATGAGCGTCAAGTAAAGGTGGTTAATAAGTTGTGGGATGGATTTGAGGGCAAGCTCACAACCTCAAAATGGGCTAAAATTACTAAGACATCTCAAGCCACGGCATTGAGAGATATTAATGATTTGATTGAAAAGAGAATATTAATCGCCTCTGACGAAGGTGGGCGTAGCATGCACTATCTTTTAAAAGAGGATTATTTATATTGTTAAAACTCCCATTCTCATTTCCTTAAAGGTGAAAACCGTGCTAATCTCGTCAAAATATGACGAGATTAGCACAGTTTATAGAGTCATAAGGGTCATTAAGGTCGTTAGGGTCTTTAGCGACCTTAATGATTCTAAATTTCTTTAATTCTTTAACTCACTTTTTTAAATTGCTGCGATGGTGGCGAAGGCGAGGCTATAGGCGGCCATAGTCATGGCTGTCATGCCGAGTAGGGGGTTGAGGCGAGCGCCGGTGCGAATGCCGAGTTGCCACCATATCGCTGTGTGGGCTACAAGATATAAAATAGGGGCAGCCCAACTCCAAACCGGCAGTTCCCACCATGTCATTATCATCAGTGCCACAGCGATGTAGCCGTTGAAAAGATATAGATTTGACACGGCTCGGCGACCAAAAATCACTGCAAGTGTGCGTTTGCCCACCTCTTTGTCATCGTCGTGGTCGCGATAGTTGTTTACTATCAACACGTTGGCACCCATCAGCCCAATGGATATAGATGCAAGCAACACGTCAAGGCTCCATTGGAGCGACTGCACATAGTAGGTGAGCGTTACCGGTATGATACCGAAGAAAAATAGCACAGCCACTTCGCCCAATCCGTGATGAGATAGGGGATAGGGACCGGTGCTATATGCCATCACCCCGAGTGCGATAAAGATGCCAATGGGCAATAACCACCAACCACCATAGTAGATGAGCGAACAGCCTATCACACAAGCTAATGCCAATGTGCCGAAAGTGGCAAATTTCATGGCTTGAGGAGTAATATCCCCCTCGGTTACACCACGACGAGGCCCTTCGCGCCCTTTGCGGTCGAGTCCCGATTTGAAATCGTAGTATTCGTTGGCAAAGTTCGAAGCTATCTGAGCTAATAGCGCAAATAGCAAGCATAAAATTGCCGGTATGAGATTGAAATTATCATAGAGAGCGCAAAATCCCCACGCCATAATCACTCCGGCGAGCGACACGGGCAGGGTGCGCAAGCGCATTGCTTCGATCCAACATTTTATCATTTCGGTGTATTATTTTTTATAGCTTGTTGAGCCTCGATTTTCAATGAGTTAAGATTGTTGTCATCGAGACCGAAACATTTTATTACGGCATTGCGAATGCGTTGAGCATCTTTCCCGTTTTGTTTTAATATTTTTATGATTGTGTGAATATATGCATCTTTGTTGGAGAGACCGCAAAGTCCGCTCACATTGCTCGATGGAATCATCGACTTGCGATTAAACACGCGTAGCACATTTTGGTAGTCGCCGGCTGCTACATAGCCATGGAATTCACGGCAAAATGCCTCATACATGCCACGAGGATTAATCTCCTTCACCAGGTCGTTGATGTGGTCTTCAAGCGAATTGATGTTGTTGAATCGGCCATCGACACGATATTCGAGCGTGCGTTTCACCCGGTGGCGAGTGTGCATCAGCGCTTGTTGTCGCACCTCTTGTTTGAATAGGTCGAGAATTGTGGCTTTCACCTTGGCAAAAACTTTGTTTTCGTCTTTGCGATGTCGCGAAGCCACAGTGCGAATCACCTCTTCGAGCATCAAGATATTTTCAATCTCGGCAACGTTGGGCACGAGCACTTTTTTTGTGCGTAGATATTTCACCTCGCCTTCATCGCGACGGTCACGGTCAACGATGCCATAACTATCCATTTTGTGGAAGGTGGTGAGATCGTTAAATGCACGAGTGGCCTCAATAACCTTGTTGCAGCTACCCAATGGTTTCACTGTGTAATCGGGGAAAATAAGAGGGTACAGCTTTGAGTCGATAGAGTGAACACCATCACCTTCGATAAACAATACCGGTTTGCGAGCGCCGATAATAGTGAGATATATGTCGTCCGACAATTCAGCATGGTCGGGTAGAATATCATAATCCCAAGTGCTTGTGGTAGCGTCATATTCACGCACCCACACCACGGCGTTATCGGTGCGTGATGAGGCAAAGTCGAGGTCGTGAGTAGTGTAAATGAAAGTGCAGTCGGGACGCAATTGCTCAATGCGGTCCCACAATGGTTTCATTATCGACTGGTGTAGATAAATGCCGGGATTGTCAACAAAGATAACGGCATTTTCCATTGCCATCAATGCCGCTCCCACATAATACATAACGGCGCGTTCGCCGGTTGAGAGTCTTACTGATGAATAACATTCCTCATCGGTTTCGCGCGAAATGAGCAACTTGCCCCCTTCAATAAGCACCTTGCTGCCGGGAAATACATCTTGCCACACCTCAATTACTTTATCGAGTTTTGTTTTCGGTAGTTTCGCATGAGGATTTTGAGCGAGTGTCATTTTATATGATATAAGATTTACCATCTCCTCTTGCAGAAGGAGCGACATCAAGCGCTCGGCCTGTGTCACATTATCATTGCGAAGCAAGTTTGTGCGTTCGGCAGTTTCCTTATAAAGAATATCGATAGACCCTGGAAGGGGGTCGCTCTCACGGGTTTCGTATATGGCATTGATTATTGAAATACGAAAAGCTTTGCCCGACAGGTCTTTTATCAGTCGTTCGGTAAAGCGTGTTTTGCCCGAGCCGTTAGCTCCGATGATGGTAATCTGATGCTTGCCGGCCGATAATTCTTGCCGTTCGTTGTTTTTCTTGGGAGGGAGCAGTATCTTCATAATCACTCAAATTCAAGTTGCATTTTCAAATTTACAAATTCTTTTTGAAACAATCACTATTGAAAACAAATTATTGGAGAAATTGACTATCAATAAAGAATTATTCTCTTGCGAATAAAAAATGAGATTGTAAAAACAATAAATTTGTGCTAAATTTGCAATAAAACAATTTAGATATTTAATTATCATGAAAAAAGAAATCTATTTAAGTGTGTTAAGTGCGGCGATATTGTGTTCGTGCAATATTGTAGGCTTCGGAGATGAGGATAGTGCGGTAAAAGATTTTGCCATTGATGTAGCTACAAAAGTGAGCAAAAACCAAAAAGACTCTGTGGTAATGCTTTATCCCGATGCGGCAAAAGCTGATTCATTGGCGTTGTCATTCATCGCTGATAGTATTAGGGTTGAGCCGGCTGATTCGATCGGAATGTATGTCGTAGATTTGGGCAAAGGGAAAGAGTTTACTATTGAAAAGAAAGGAGAGGACTCTTTGGTGGTCACCAAGTCAAAGGGTTTGTTCGTTTTCCCTGAAGATGATTTAGATTTTGCGAAGAAAACAGGTATGTTGGTTGACTCAATTTCCGATGCTGAAAATGCCGACCGAATGTCACAAAAAGAGCCGTTCCGTAAATATCTTCTTGCTAATTTTAAAGCGCCCAGGTCGCTTGTTTTAACGCAAGGCAGAGGTTCGCATAATGGAGGAATGACTGCAATGGATTTCCATGGAATTGTTCGATATATTGTTACTAATAAATCAGATAAGCCAATCTCAGGCAAAGAATATAGATTTGTTTATCGTAGAGAGGATCGTGGTTTCCCATCTCGACCATCAATGGCGGGACGCGATTTGGCTCCTGGTGCATCTACAACTTATTCAATCGATTGTGGAATGTGGACAATTGTAGATGGGGCAAGTGTGGTATATACCGCAACAAAAGAACAACAATTTGAAAAATATTTTGAACCACAAGGTGGGGATTTTGATAAATATCTCGAATCGATAGGAGGTCAACCGGTAGTAGATAAAACGGCCGAAAGCAAAGCTCCAACAATAGTTGCAACTAATGATGGTAAGATCAAATTTGCAGGAAAATTGAATGGTAAGTATGGAGTGAGATTTGAACTTGATAAAAATTATAATGGTTTTATGTATTATACAAGCCAAGGATATAGTAAAACGATAAAGATTTCAGGCTCATTGATTGGCAATAAGTTGACTCTTGATGAAACGACTAAGGGTACTTATACCGGTACTTATACAGGAACATTTGACGGGAAAGTATATAAAGGCACTTTCACTCGTTCTCGTGACGGTAAGAATTTTTCGTTCTATCTTTCGGTAGTTTAATCGTTTGATAGATAGGGGTATTATAAGTGGTGAATGAAGTGGTTCTCATTCACCACTTTTTTTGTGAGAGAGTGCGCTGATGAAAAAAATATTGAAACTATGGTATAAAATTGGATTATACCATAGTTTTTTGTAATTTTGAAGGTTAAAAGTATTATAAGTAATGAAATTAGTGAATATAATTTCCATATCATTGTGTTGGCTTATGATTGCATGTTCGGCAAAATCAGAGTCTCAGCAGGCTACAAACGAAGAGCCTGAGGCGATGAAACCTCGCATTGAATTTAATGCCGATAGTGCCTATCGCAATGTTAAAGCACAGGTAGATTGCGGCACACGTGTTCCCGGCACAGAGGGGCATAGCAAGTGTGCAAAACTCCTTGTGAATGAGTTGAAAAGATATGGAGCAGATTCTGTTATAGAACAAAAAACAACAGTAACGGCATTTAATGGCGATAAACTTCCCATTAACAACATTATGGGTCGTTTTAATAAAGATGCAAAACGTAGAGTGTTGTTATTGGCTCATTGGGACACTCGTCCTTGGGCCGATGAAGACCCCGACGAGAGTCGTCGCAAG
Source organism: Muribaculaceae bacterium (assembly GCA_017399915.1). Taxonomy (GTDB): domain Bacteria; phylum Bacteroidota; class Bacteroidia; order Bacteroidales; family Muribaculaceae; genus RGIG4079. The sequence continues at coordinate 61,787 of JAFQAS010000025.1, read as the reverse complement.
CAACCTATTCCCGGAGCCAATGATGGCGGAAGTGGGGTTGGGGTGTTGCTCGAAGTGGCGCGCTGTCTGCAAATCGAAAAGCCTGCAATAGGGGTGGATATTTTATTTGTTGATGCCGAGGATTATGGTGAATCACAAGGCCAATCTGAAAATTCGTGGTGTTTGGGTACTCAATATTGGGTGACAAAACACCCTTATACTGTCGAAAATATGCCGATATATGGTATTCTGCTCGATATTGTGGGTGGTCTTGACGCTCGATTCCATCGCGAAATAGCTTCTCATCAGTTGGCTGGCTCTATAGTTGACAAAGTGTGGGGCACAGCCTCAATGTCGGGATATGGAAATGTATTTATCAATCAGATTGGTGGCGCAGTGATGGACGACCATGTCTATGTGAACCAACTTGGAATTCCTTGCATCGATATTATAGAAAATCAAAATAGCCAAACAGGCTCATTCCCTCCCACTTGGCACACTCATGCCGATAATATGAGTAATATAAGCCGCACTTCATTGAAGGCTGTGGGTCAAGTAGTGTTAAACGTAATTTATAACGAAAAATAATAGCAAAAATGACTATCAACGAGATACAAGACGAAATAATCGATGAGTTTGTAGATATTGAAGATTGGATGGACCGCTACGCCTATATCATTGACTTGGGCAACGCGCTACCTGCAATCGATGAAAAATATAAAACACCTCAATATATCATCGAAGGGTGTCAAAGCCGAGTGTGGCTCAATGCCGAACTTAACGATGAAGGTAAAATCATCTACACCGCCGATAGCGATGCCATTATTGTGAAAGGAATCATTTCACTACTCATCAAAGTGCTTTCAGAGCATACTCCACAAGAAATCCTCGATGCCGATTTGTATTTTATCGACAAGATAGGACTATCGGAACATCTTTCGCCTACTCGTAGCAACGGACTTGTGGCGATGGTGAAGCAAATGAAAGTATATGCTTTTGCTTTCAATGCAAAGATGCAAGCCGAAGGATAATGAATTGAAATCAAATTAATTATTAACTAAATAAAATTCAGATTTATGTTTAAAAACCACCCTAAAGGATTAATCCCGGCCGCTCTTGCCAATATGGGCGAGCGTTTCGGCTATTACATCATGAATGCGGTTTTGGTGCTATTCCTTTGCTCTAAATTTGGGCTAAGTGAAGAAACATCAGGAACAATCTATTCGTGTTTCTATGCGGGAATTTATATTCTTGCTTTGCTTGGCGGTTTTATTGCCGACAAATCGCAAAATTATAAAGGAACGATTAAAACAGGTCTTCTCATTATGGCAATTGGTTATGTTGTGTTGTCAATTCCCATTTTGGCTACAAGCGAAAACACTACATGGCTATTAGTTCTTACTTGTGCGGCTTTGTTTATGATTGCGTTTGGTAATGGTTTGTTTAAAGGCAACTTGCAAGCAGTGGTAGGTCAAATGTATGATGACCTTGAAGCAGAGGCTGCAAAGAAAGGTCCCGAAGCTCTTGCTCAAGCAAAAGATAAACGCGACTCAGGTTTCCAAATCTTCTATGTGTTTATTAATGTAGGTGGTCTTATTGCTCCATTTGTGGCTCCAATTCTTCGCGAGTGGTGGCTCGAAGCTAATAACTTCATCTATAATGCGAAACTTCCCGAACTTTGTCACCAATTCATTGCCAATTCATCGGCAATGGAAGCTTCGGCACTTGCCAACCTTAACGATATGATGGCTCAAGCAGGTGGTTCGATTACCGACCTTGCAAGCTCTTGTCAAAGCTATCTCCAAGTGTTTAATGAAGGTATTCACTACTCATTTATCGCTTCGGTTGTAGCAATGCTTATTTCGTTGGTAGTATTTATGGTTTATCAAAGAATATTCCCTACTCCTGCTAAGAAAAAAGCTGTTGAATCAGTGAAATATACTGCCGAAGAAAAAGCTGCAATGGCTAAAGAAATCAAGCAACGCATGTATGCTCTTTTCGCTGTGCTTGGTGTAGTAATTTTCTTCTGGTTCTCATTCCACCAAAATGGCATGTCACTATCATTCTTTGCTCGCGACTTTGTTGACTCAACAGCAGTTGCTCCCGAGATTTGGCAAGCAATCAACCCATTCTTCGTGATCGTGTTGACTCCAATTATCATGGCTTTGTTTGCAAGTTTGGCTCGTAAAGGCAAAGAAATTTCAACACCTCGTAAAATTGCCATTGGTATGTTTATCGCAGGTTTGGCATTCTTGTTCCTCGCCGTGTTCTCATTTATCAAAGGTTATCCTTCGGCCGATGCATATAAAGCGCTTCCTATTGCCGAACAAACAGCACAACAAGCTCATTGGTGGGTATTAATTGCAGTTTACTTCTTCTTGACTGTAGCTGAGTTGTTTATTTCGCCTCTTGGATTGTCATTTGTGTCAAAAGTAGCTCCAAAACATCTTCTCGGTCTTTGTCAAGGTCTATGGCTTGGTGCCACTGCAGTAGGTAACTTGTTGCTTTGGATCGGTCCATTGATGTATAACCAATGGCCTCTCTGGTTGTGTTGGACTGTATTCCTTGTAGTGTGTCTCATCTCAATGGGTGTGATGCTCGGCATGGTTAAATGGCTCGAACGCGTCACTAAGTAAGCAAAATATCATTCTTAAATAAATGCATCGCCATTGGGGTAGCCCGGTGGCGATGTTTTATTTTAATCGTTTTTTATTTCAATATGAAATCTTAAATTTGTGGTAATATTTCGACAATAAAATTATAAAGTAGCATTAAGGATTATCAGCAAATACTTGAAAGAATATATCAATCAATTTTGCCATATGCCAAAGAGGGCAAGCAGGCCGATTAAATTCCAAAGGCAACTCTATAATGGGAATTAAAGCCCTCGAACTACTCACTACCGAAACAAAAGAGTCGATATTCTAAACCATTAATTAAGAATTGCCGTTATGATCTGGTTGTCGCCTTAAAGCCTATTGCGTCAATGGCGTTGACGACTTGGTTGAGGTCAAAGGAGCCTTTGATTGTGGCTGTTGCAGTGGGAAGGTCGACAGTAGCCTCTTCAACTCCTTCAACAGCGCGGATCGCTTTCTCTGCGCTTGCACGGCAATGGTTGCAGTGCATTCCTTCGATAGTGATTGTAGCCTCGTTTGATGTGGTGCAGTCGCACGCATCGCAACCGCAATCATCTTTTTTCTTTTTGAAAAATCGTAGTATCATAGCGTTTATTAGTAATATTATAAGCAGTATAGAGCAACCTATGTTGAAATAGGGTGTTGCGGTGTTACAACAATCTTTTATCAAGGTAATTGACGAGGTGAACCATTCGCGAGGCAATAGATAGTCGATTGCCAGCCCAAATGCCATGGAGCCGATAATTATCGACAAAAGATAGAGCGATAGCGTTTTGCGACCCATTACTTTGCCTATCAGAAGCATCGACGCCACATTTACTGCCGGACCAGCCATAAGCAATACCAACGCTGTGCCGGGCGACAAGCCTTTCATCATCAATGCCACTGCAATGGGTATTGATCCGGTGGCACATAGATACATGGGGACGGCGCAAACGAGTACTATGAACATACTCAATAGTGAGTTATGAGCAAAGAGAGCGAAGAAACTTTCGGGAACAAACACCGTTATCAATCCTGCCACAACAAGTCCTAATATGAGCCAACGGCCTATATCTTGCATCATCTCCACAAAGGCATATCGTAGAGTGTAGACCACTTTTGCCCCAAATCCTTTAGATTGTGATTTTGTCGCAGGTGTGTTGATAACCGATGAGTCTTTTTCTATCACATTCACCATCTGCCCGCCAAATATTGCCGTCACAAATGCTGCAATGGGACGAACAATGGCAAATGCCCAACCCATCAATGAGTAGGTGGCGATGATGGAATCGACCCCGGTTTGAGGGGTGGCGATAAGAAACGATACAGTGGCACCTTTCGACGCACCTTGCTTGCGAAGCGACATGCCCGTGGGTATCACGCCACAAGAGCATAACGGCAACGGCACTCCAAGCATAGCGGCAAAAAACACCGACCGAAATGATGAACCACTCAAAAAACGTTGGTATAACCCCTCGGGCACAAAAGCACGCATCACCCCTGCAAGGAGAAATCCCAACAACAAGTAAGGCGACATGCTATTTATGAGATTGATGATTTCAGCCATTTTTATCTTCAAATTGTTATACAAAAGTAGCAATAAAATTTGATTATAGATTGAAAAATGCTAACTTTGACATACCTTAAATTTTTAGATTATGAACGAGAATAAAAATGTGGTGATTACAATAGGCCGTCAGTTTGGCAGCGGAGGCCGTGAGTTGGGCAAATTGCTTGCGTCAACATTTGGATTGGAATATTACGACAAAGAGTTGTTGCATGAAGCCGCTAAACAAGCCGGTCTTTGCACTGAATTCATTGAGCGAAGCGATGAACGTGCTCCTTCGTTTTTGAGTGGTATGTTTGCCTTTGGCGCCGGCTATAATCCGGTATCGTGCTATTCTTGTTCGTCGACATTGGCAAGTGACGGCGCATATAACGCACAAAGCGACTTTATCCGAAGCATTGCCAATGATAAATCGTGTGTGATAGTAGGGCGTAGCGCCGACTATGTGTTGCGCGACCATCCACGATGCGTTAAAATATTTGTTCATTCATCGGAGGAGGACTGCATCAAACGCATAATGCGTCGTGGCGATAAGCCCACACCCGAACAAGCTCGCACCATTGCACATAAAACAAATAAATTGCGTGCCAACTATTACAATTTTTACACCGATAAGCGATGGGGCGATGCGGCAAGCTATGACCTCACACTAAATACCTCTTTATTGAAAATGGAAGATGCTGTGGCGATTATTGCCGAATATATCCGTAGGCGATTTGGTATAGCATTATAAAATCAGAAAAAATAACAACGCGGTGTATCAATTCAGATGCACCGCGTTGTATTACTATGTAATGTTATATTATTTTGCCTCTTCTACATCAATAACCTCTGACTCGGCTTTTCGTTTAGTCGGAGATTTGATTTTGCGAATAAACCACAATTCGATAAAAGCGTTAATAGCGAAAATGATAAGTCCGATGCCGGTCATTAACACAATGTGATGGTCAAGAAGTGTGTCCTTGTTGATAAAAATCACGGATAGTCCCATTGCAATCAGTAAAATTGGCAATATGTAAAGCCATAAAGGCAAACGGATAGGGCGGAACCCCATTGCCATTGCGCATATATGAAAACAACCGCCAAACACGAGGATTGAGCCAAAGATTAAAGGTAAGAACTTGATAAACATTTCATTCCAACCTATCATTGAAATACCCATAATCACACTTCCCACGCCTGAAATCAGTCCGCATATAACTTGGAAGCGTGAACCTTGTTTCCCTTTTTTCTCATCGTCATCATCATTTTGTTTTGCCGAAGATAGCGTGGCGATGTTTATAATCCCGGGAATGATAAACACAATTCCGGTGGCAATGATAAGCCCGGTAAATACATCGAGGGTGTGTATTATTGATAACACAATGCCGGACACAAAAATGAGAAGCGACACTAATAATGCTGTTTTCGTTTTCATAATTAAGTAATATTTATTAGTTGGTTAATATCTTATAAAACGTTTCGGGGAGGATAATGTTTGCTTTGTCAAGGGCTTTTCTAAATAGTGGAGCAATCTCCTCATCACGAAATCCGGCGATGCCACAGCCTATGCGGGTAACGTAGAATTTCAATTCCTCGTGATTGCTCGCAAACTCAATGAATTCATCAACATAAGGTGCTATCGTTTCCACTCCGCCTTGCATTGTGGGAATGGCATAAGTTTGCCCGGTTAATCCCACGCCAACGCCCCATTCGGCACCGAAATAGCGATGTGCTACACGCGCGGCACCGCCTCCATGCATGCCCGCCAAGTTACTGCCAAACACAAATATCTCGCCCTCATTAAGATGAGTAATAAATTCGGGAGTAAATTCAATAGGAATGTTCATGTCAAGTTAGTTTTATTATGAAATTAATATCAATCACAAATTTAATGAAATATTGCGATTTGAGAAATTATTAACTCGTGTTTAGTTGATTTTGCAACAAATTCACCCATTTCAATATGGCTTTTTCCGTAATATCTTGTAAATTTGCATAAGGAATGATTGACATGGCGCAATCTATTAATAGAAAATTAACGTAAAAACCTGATAAACCAATGAAAACAATCAATCGACTCTTACTATTGCTCGTGGTGGCAATGTTGTGTGGCTCGGTGGCAAAGGCTGCCGATGAAAAGCCAGTGAAGTATATCAATGCAAAAGATCTTCGCATCATCAATCGTGGGTGGACCAATACTATTCGCGATTATGACCGTTTGCCGGCTTTCCTTAAAGACAGTGTGCGCAGTGTGTTGTGGGAACGTAGCCAATGCAGCTCGGGTATTGCAGTGCGTTTTGCTACTAACTCCACATCGGTGGGTGTGAAATATCGTCTTTTGTGGGACACTCACATGAAACATATGGCCGACACAGGTTTGAAAGGTACCGATCTTTATATCTTCGAAGGCGACTCGGTGTGGCGTCATGTCAACACTAACCGTCCTTATACCGACTCGCTCAAATGGTGTAAAAGCACTTATGTGTCAAACGTAGAACCTCGCATGCAAGAGTATATGGTATATCTCCCTCTATATGATGGCGTCGAAGAACTTTATATCGCAGTTGACAGCACAGCCACTATCACTTGCGGTAATCCCGAATTGATTAGCGACAAAAAGAAAATCATCGCTTACGGCACAAGTATACTTCAAGGAGGTTGTGCTTCTCGCACAGGTATGGCGGCTACTAACATCTTGAGCCGTGAACTCAACTGCGAGATAGTAAACATAGGTATCAGTGGCGAAGGAAAAATGGACTATTGCATGGCTCGTGCCATGGCCGACATTGCCGATGCCGACCTTTTCCTCCTCGACCCAATCCCCAACTGCACAGAGATGATGTGCGATACCCTCACCTACGACTTCGTGAATATTATTCGCAAAGCACGTCCCGATATTCCCATTGTGATGGTTGAAGGTCCCATCTATCCTTATGCGCGCTACGACAAGACTATGGGCAACTATCTCCCACGCAAAAACGCTGCCTTCCGTCGTAACTACGAAAAATTGATGGCCGAAAATCCCAACAACCTCTACTACGTTGACTGCGTGAACCTCGACGGAGTGGAAGATGACGGCACAGTCGACGGCATCCACCTCACCGATCTCGGCTTCAAATACTACGCCGCAAAACTCTTCCCCGTCCTCCTCCCCTTAGTAGAAAAAATGAAATAAATCGATACTCGTCATAGAGTAGAATAAAATATCTCGCCCACACTCGGTTTTCGCAAACGTGTAGTGTGGGCGATGTCTATTTATAAGGGTGGGAATATGTTGATTCGTTCCCTTAAATAGTCAATAGATTACTTCTTGTGGTAAAGAACATTCGTATAATTATCTGCCACAAAGATAGATGCTGGGTGTTAGCTTTGCAATACCTAAAAATCGGTATTTTATAGGATTTACATTCTGTCCCATTAGCAAATCGGATTTACTTTTTACCTCATTTGCTAATCAGATTAACTTTTTGTCCTATTTGAGTGGGAGGGCGTTTATTGTTGGGTGATTTTGAATGTGGTGCCGGTGTAGGTGAAGTCGATTATGCCTACGGCATATAGTTTTATGATGATTTCTTCGGCTGTGCGGCGTGATATGCGTGCTATTTTCATGAATTCTTCAATGGTGGTCATCTCGTTTTCTTCAAGGTGGTTGATAAGCGCGCTTTCGGCTTCGGAGAAGGAGAGTAAGGCTCCTTTTTGCGACTCTTTTTTGCGCCAAGCTCGCACCATGAGGTCGGGAGCAACGATATTTTCATCTTTCATGCGATAATAGGTGCGCCATGAGCCGTCGGGCTCTTGGGCTTGCACGGGGCGGTGAGAGGCTTTGGCAATCTCGGCACGAATCACGATGGCTCCACCTTCGGTTTTAAATGCGGTAAATTCCACTTTTTGAGCCGGACGGCAATACATTTGTGCGGCTTGCTCCACCACATATATATCCTCCTCGTTGCGCACTCCGGCAATATTGCCATTGTCTTTCACTCCAATGAGCAATCGCCCGCCATCGTTGTTGGCAAAAGCCGACACGCTGCGAGCTATCTTGCGAGCATCGGAGATGGAGAATTTGAAGTCTTGATGTTCATGTTCCCCCTCCTCGATGAGTCGCTGGATATAAAATTTGCCTTTTATGGCCTTTATATCTTTCACTATTGAGGCGAGGTGTTATTGAGGATAGTTGAGGTTTTCGTGTTGTAGATTCATCAATACCTCATCGAGATATTTTTTTGCTTCTTTACGAGCAAGGTCGAGGTCGTTGTAGGTGTAGTTGCCGCAATCGCGAGCGGTAGCCCCGGGGATTTCGCCTTCAAAAGAAGCGATAAACTCAAACGTTTCGCGCATCAACGGAGCGATGTCGGTTGAGGAGTAGTCGCCGTTGATAAGTAGGTAGTTGCCTGTGCGACAACCCATCGGGCCCCAATAGATAATGCGTTCTTTCCATTGCGCATGGTTGCGAAGGAATGTGGCGGCAAGATGCTCGATAGTGTGCAACGCGGCACCATCGGCAGCTTCTTCGCGATTGGGCTCCTTCATGCGAATGTCGAAAGTGGTGATTACATCACCCGATGTAGTAGTATCTTTGCGCGACACGAAAATGCCACGTTTTAAGTCTAAGTGATTGATTGTGAAACTTGCTATCTTTTCCATTTGAAGAAGTGGCTTAGAAACATGATAATAATTGTGTCAATTTCTCAAAAGTGTGTTGAGGAGCATCTTCCCAGAAGTTTTTGTATTGAGCGATATTGTCGTCGCCTCCCGGAGTGTCGCTGATAACGCGCATGCAGAAGAACATCACATTTTTGAGGTGACACACTTGTGCTATTGATGCCGATTCCATATCTACAGCCATCACGTCGGGGAATAAACTCTTAATGCGTTCTACCTCTTCAACTTTAGAGATGAAGATATCGCCCGAACAGATGAGGCCACGTTTCACTTTGGGGTCATCGGCAAGGCAGGGAAGTGCCACTAATTCGGGCACACTCGTGAAATAACGTGGACAACCGGCTGCATCGCCCCACTCGGTGCCGGGACCGCACCACACATCGTGATATGCGATTCGTTCAGCCACTACCACATCAAGAATGCCTGCGCCACCGCCTGCACCACCTGCTACTCCGGTATTTATCACCAAGTCGGAGTGGAAATTTTCGATAAGCGTGAGAGTGCCTATTGCCGCATTCACCTTTCCTATGCCACATTGCATGGCGGTAATTTCGTGATTGTGGATTTTTCCGGTGTGGAATGCTATGTCGTTGATTGTTATGGTAGAGTGGTTTTCAATTAATGGTAACAAGAGTTTCAACTCTTTTCCCATAGCCACGATAATTCCTATTTTCATATCGATTATTTTTTAATTACGCATTGTGAATTATTTATTTTCCTCCTCAGCAGGAACATATACATACGCACCCATGTCGGGTTGACTGCCGCGAGGCAATCCGTAGCGGTCAAATTGAGCTTCGGGCAGAGTATAATCGAGATATGCAGCACCTATTGCAGGAGATTCGTTTTTGAGTCGATAGTCAAAGATATACTCGTTGCGCACAGTGTAATATAGCGGATCTTCACCCCATATGCAACAAATGAAGTTGTCGTCATTGCTACCTTCCGATTTCAATAGGCAGTAGCGCAACGTGATAGCCGTGCCTGTGAGGTCGCCATGCGATAGCTCCGAGCCGTTGCCATAGATTATTGAGTTGGTGAAGTCGGCTTCCATATATGGCAGACCTGAGTTGTCGTCGGTTTCGGCATTAATGTGGTCAAATTGAATGGCCGGACCACCGAGAGCCGAGAATAGATAATAGTTGGCAAAAGTACAGTGGTTGAAAATATGTTTTCCACCACGCAAGAAAACCAATCCTGCAGCTGCTTCGGCAATCTCGCAGCCCACAGCTTTGATGTCGCTATATATTGAGGCGAGAGAATATTCTTGTGAGTTGCGTAGCTGACAGTTGATAAGTGTCAGTGCCGGATTTTCTTGAGAACCTATTGAATCGACAAATACACCCCACACGGTGTTTCGTATTGAAGTGTGTGTGAGATAGTTGTTGCGGCTTGTTGAGGTAAATTCAAGTCCGGCCCATTGCCCTGCCATAAGTTCAAAAGGTAGGTCGTTTACCACATTGTCGATGCGGTCGCCGGTCATGTTTACAGGCTTTTCCACAGTGCCGTTGCTCACAAGAGTGCCTTCCACTTTCATCGTTGCGTTGTTGTGGAAATAAAGTGTCACGCCGGCATCGAGAGTCAAAGTCGCCCCCTCTTTTACTACGATAGAGTCAAAGATTTGGTAAGGCTTATTGGCGGTAAGACGTGTGTCGGTGTCGATGACAAGGCCTTTGCGACGCTCCACATCTTGCCCTTGTGCACTGATTACCACAGTAGACGTGAGTCCTTGAGTCACAAAATCGAGGTGTCGTTCCACTACTACCGGAGCATCGGTATTATTTGCTTTTAATGTAGCTTCGACAAACACATATATTGAGTCGTTAGGACGAATTTCAACGTTTTGAAACTCCTTGCCGCTCACTCCGTCGACATTGAGTCGGAACATACCATCGGCATCATCACGCATCTTAATGCTGCTGATGTTGATGATTTTATCGTGGCGGTTATACACGGTAAACGAGTGTGTGGGAGTCCCCGCTTCGGTAAATATAGGCCCCATATCAAGGGTGTCGGTTGAGAATGTGGGCTGGTCATTGCTATTAGACGAAATTCCGTCCTCAATACACGACGAAAGCCCCATGATTAATAGCAATCCACATATCCCAATGAGTGTTTTTATCTTATTCATTGCAATTTTCGCTTTTTATCCATAATATAAACGATTTTCGACGTGTTATATTGTGGAGATTAAGTCCAATGTCACAATAAAGGTTTAACCTTTATGTTATAAAACAAAAAGCCTCGAAATTGCTTCGAGGCTTTTCTTTGAGCGGAAGACGGGGCTCAAACCCGCGACCCTCAGCTTGGAAGGCTGATGCTCTATCGACTGAGCTACTTCCGCAACGTTATGAAAAAATTTTGTGGGCGAAGATGGATTCGAACCACCGAAGGTATAAACCAGCAGATTTACAGTCTGCCCCATTTGGCCACTCTGGTATTCGCCCTAAATCGTGTGCAAAGATAATCAAAGTTCTTTAACTTTGCAAGCGAAATCGTGCATTTTAATTGCAGCAACAGCTGCTTCCTCGCCTTTGTTTCCGAGTTTTCCACCACAGCGGTCGAGCGCATCTTGCTCACAATCAACTGTTAATACTCCAAAAATTACAGGAGTGTCGCAATCGGTATTAAGAGCGGTGATGCCTTGAGTCACACTTTGACACACATAATCGAAGTGGGGAGTGCCACCACGAATCACACAACCAAACACGATAATAGCATCATATAATGACGCTTCGATTAGTTGTGATGCGGCAAAGGTCAATTCAACGGCACCGGGAACATGATACACGTCAACGTCCTCTTGGGCAAATCCTTGTGAAGAGAATACTTTCAAAGCTCCATCGGTGAGGGCACCGGTGATATGAGCATTCCACTCGGCGGCTACGATAGCCACTCTCATGTTTTCAACTTTGGGGATAGCACCTTGAGGTGCGCTGTGAGATAGATTTGTTGCCATGAAAATTTATTATGAAGATTGTATTGTTGTTTATTTGGGGAACATTTTATGCCATAAACCCAATATGTCGAGTCGGTTGCTACGAGCGTTGAGCAAAATCTGCACAATGCGTTTATGCTCATCGGTTGCATTGAGTTTTGTGGCCTTGTGAAGCATTGTATTGAGCAAGTGAACACCCTTGTCGCGAGTGTTTTTTGTTTGTATCAATGCCTCGCCAAGTGATATTGATAGTTGTAACTGTTGAAGCGAAAACTCCGGCTCGATGCGTGTGAGATATTTCAGCGCACGAGTATAGAAGTGAATAGCTTCGCGATGACGATTCATTTGCGAGAGGGTGTTGCCCTCGTTTTGAAGTGAAGCTATCAATCGAGTAGTGGCGTCCATGATGCCTGAGTTTACCTCGGCAAGATATGTTGTTGTAGCCTCTTGATATTGAGCTAATAGGTTGGCTTGATCCACTCGCGAGCGATATATTGAGGTTGACGCATTTAACGCTGTGATATGAGCGGCTCCATATCGTTGTTGATTTATTTTTGACAGCTTTTCGAGTAGTTTCATCGACTTGGCAATATCGCGCTCGGCTTGCTTAAACTCTTTCTTTATGCAGTGAATTTGTGCAAGGTCATATAGCAACATCGCAAGCAGACACATAAATCCTTCATCTTTGCGTCGGGAGTTTTGCACCATCATCGAGAGTGCTTCGGCGGCAATACCCATTGCCAAGTCAACTTTTCCGTCTTCGATAAGAAGCGCAACAAGTATTTGCTTGATTGCCACGTGTACATCAGCTATGCTTTCGCGATGAGAACGAGTGAAAAGCGTGTTTAACCAACTAAATTGCGCGATTGCTTTGCTTATATTGTCATCGGCAATCAAGTGATTTGCAATAGTTCTTGTTGAGTCGATAATAGTCAACAAAGAAGCATTTGCAAGTTTATGACGTAGTGCAAAAATGGTCGCCCCGGCCTTGTAATTGTCAAGCAGGTTGTGAGCTGTTTTGTTCTCAAAAACTAAAAAAACAGGGTCGAGCGAAGTTTTCATTCCCATTTCGCAACAAAGATATATGCTATTTATCGCCTCGTGACACGTGACCTAAATATCCTCCGTGATGACGTTTGGCATAGTCGGCCTTTGTGAATCCGGTTTTCTTCATCACACTCACCACAAGCACGTCTCCTATCACGGTCATCATTGTGGTTGAAGTAGTGGGAGTGAGCCCAAGCGGACACACTTCGGCAGCACCGCCGGTAGCCAACACATAGTCGGCATCGTGAGCCAATTCGCTATCAGCATTGCCGGTGATGACGATTAATGGCAATTGTGGATATAAGTTGCGTGCGAGAGTCACAAAATCGATAATCTCACGGGTTTTGCCTGAGTTTGAAATCAACAACATAATGTCGTTGGGTTGTAATAATCCCAAGTCGCCATGTTGAGCTTCACTTGGGTGGATATTTACGGCAGGAGTGCCAGTGGAACTAAATGTAGTGGCAATATTCATTGCAATTTGTCCGGCTTTACCCATGCCCGATGTTACGAGTTTTCCTTTGCGGTTGTGCACATGTTCGATAATGGCATCAACGGCTTTTGTGTAATCATCAGTTACAGGAATATTGCTGATTGCTTTGCTTTCAGCTTCAAGAATACTGCGCATTGTTTCAAGAATATCCATAATAGGCTATAGTGATAGTTTTCGATGAGTAATTTTTTCAATGTGCAAAGTTACACATTTCTTTTCAATTATCATATGAGTGAAAAGCTTATATGACAATGTTTAGCGGTTAAATGGACAAAATTGTAGGATAATATTTATCTATGCGAAGGGGTGAACAACTCTTTTTCCTCATAGGCACATATAGCTTTAACCCATTCGGGGTCAATTTCGGCTCCTTGTGCTGTAGTGGGGTCAAAGCCTGCCATCACAGTGCGACCCACACATTTCACATCGCCGGTTTCGATGTTTATGATGCGTTGCTCCAACTTCAAGCTGCGTTGAGAAATTGAGGTTACTGTAGTGAGCACGGCAATAGGTTCTTTGATATATCCGGGTGAGAAAAAGTCGCAATTTACGTTCACTATCACCACATTTATGTGTTTCCAGTTGACCAATTCGGGCTTTACGGCATTGAAATAGGCAGTCTTGCCCAAGTCCATATATTCGAGATAGGCATTATTGTTGATGTGGCCTATCACGTCGATGTCGTTAAATCGTATCTGTATAGGAGTCACGTGGCGAAAAGGCTGAGAGGCTTGTGGTACACGTGGGTTGGTTGAATCGGGGTAGGTTATGGCTTCCATTTTTAATGAATCATTATATTTGTTATAACATTCTTTCCCACCGCTTTGTTTAATTCTTCGACAAGACGGCTACGATGAAATTGCAACTCGTTTTTTAATGCGGCCGAGGAGAGGTATACATGCAACACTCCTCGCTCAACATAGCGTTTTGTTGTATATCGATTTATGCCGGGTCCCACAATCTCGGGCCACAAGTAACATAGGCGTTGTTCATCAATAACCCCCGACACTCCACTTTGCGAGAGAGCCACGTCGATGATGTCTTTTATGCTTTGAGCGTCGCGACGTTTCATTGCTGTGAGGTGTTTAGAGGAGTGAATATGCCATTGTCAACTTCCCAGATGCGGTAATCACCGCTTGTGCGTTCAATGATGCGGTCGAGGTGGGTGCGGTTGGTGTCGGTGATGAAAATTTGACCGAAAGTGTCGCTCATCACAATTCCCATTATATGCTCCACGCGTGTGGCGTCGAGTTTGTCAAATATATCATCGAGAAGGAGTAGGGGCTTGAGGTTTGTGGTCTCGCTCAATAGCTCATATTGAGCCAAGCGAAGGGCAATAGTAAACGTTTTGCATTGGCCTTGCGATCCGGTACGTTTCACCGGCATTCCGGCAATGGTCATATCAATATCGTCGCGATGAATGCCCACAGTGGTGTGTCGCACTATCTCATCGTGTCGACGGGCGCTGTCGAGTAGTGACTCCATAGTTGCTCCCGGCTCGTTCAAACTGCTGCGATAGCTCAACTCCACTTGTTCGCCATCGCCGGCAATCGCATTATAATATCTATTGAATATTTCCGACAATCTATCTACCCATTCCTTGCGGCAATGGTTGATATATTCGGCGGCCATTCCCATAGTGATTTCTATGGCCATATATAGGCTATGGTCAACACAACCGTCGCGCAAGAGTTTATTACGTTGTTCAAGGCTATGGTTGTAGCGTATCAGTTGGTCGAGATAGCGGTGGTCGCTTTGCGATATAATCATATCGATGAGTCGGCGACGCTCGTCGCTATTGCCACGAATGATGTCAATATCATTGGGCGCGACCATCACAAGAGGAAACAGCCCGATATGTTGGCTCAATCGTTGATATTCTTTCCCCTTGCGTTTAAATGTCTTGCGTTTGCCACGGGCAATGCCGAGAGATAAATCCTCGGTTGTTTCACGGCGGTCGTAAGTGGCATTCACGATGCAGAAATCCTCATCGCGCTTGATAAGCATCGCATCTTGCACTCCATTGAAACTTTTGCAGAAACTCATATAATAGATTGCGTCGAGCAAATTACTTTTCCCCATGCCATTATTGCCCAACAGGCAATTAGCCTTAGGCGAAAACTCAAGCCGAGCCTCTGCAATATTCTTAAAATTATCTATCGACAGCCGTTGCAATTTCATATCACAAAGTTACAAAAATTATCACATAAAAAAAGAGTGAACTCATTTAATTATGAGTCCACTCCTGAGTTATGGTTGAAGTTAGTTAGTCTACTTCGATGGGTATAGCCACGATTTTCATGTTGTTTTCGCGGATAAAATTGGTGATTTCTTGGCGCACTCTGTTGTCGTCAACATCGGCTTCGATGCGACGCAAAGCATTGAACACCGAGGTGCCACATTGGTATACATGGCGATAGCATTTTGCCACATCATCAACTTCCTCTTCGCTAAATCCATGTTTGCGCATCACCACGGCATTGATGCCGAAATAGCTCACCGGATTGTGGGCAAAGATTGCGAATGGAGGCACATTACCACTGATGCGGCAACCGCCTTTGATGAGCACCCATTTACCTACCTTACTCTTTTCGTGTAGGATTGAACCGCTCGACAAGATAGTGCATTCATCAACGGTAACATCACCGGCAATCATCACACTATTACCTACCACACATCTGCCTTTGATGTGGGTGTCGTGACCAATGTGAGATTCTGCCATCACAAAGGTGTTGTCGCCTATGCGTGTCCCACCCTCAGATTTAATGCCACGATTGATAATCACATGTTCGCGTATCACGTTGTTATCACCAATATAGCAATATGTATCCTCCCCTTTCCAGCGGAAGTCTTGAGGATCAGCGCCTATGATGGTGCCTTGATATACTTTGTTGTTTTTTCCCATGCGAGTGCCGCGAATAATGCTTGTGTAGGGCATAATTTCACAGCCGTCGCCTATTTCTACATTCTTGTCGATGTAGGCAAAGGGGTGTATTGTTACGTTTTCACCGAGTTTTGCCGATGGGTCAACGTGAGCTAATGGGCTAATCATATTCTTTTAAATTTAAGGTGTTATACATTAATTATCGACCACCACCAAGAGCTTGGTATAAGTTTATCACAGCTTGAGTTTTGGTGTGCTCGCATGATAGTTGTGACATTTGAGCTGCCAAAAGTGATTGTTGAGCAGTGAGCACTTCAAGATAGGTTGATGTACCCAAAGTTAATAATTCTTGTGTATATTCAACCGATTTCTCAAGATTTTCTATCTGTTTGTCCAACAATTTCACTTTTTCATCGCTCTTTTGGCAAATTGTAATGGCGTCACTCACTTCGGCACTTGCGCTCAACAAGGTGTATTCAAAGTTGTTCATAGCTTGTTGTTGTGCGGCTTTTGAAGCTTCGAGAGTGGCGATATTTCTACCACGAGAGAATAGGGGAGCTGTTAATGAACCGGCTAATTGCACAAACCAATCACCGGGATTTACAACCATCGAACCGAGAGCATTTGTAAATCCACCATTAGCCGAGATAGTCAATCCGGGATAGAATGCGGCACGAGCGAGGTTGGTAGCATAATAAGCCTTTGCAACTTCCATTTCGGCAGCACGCACATCGGGACGAGCGGCAAGTTCCACCATAGGCACACCGGCTCTCACCACGTTAGGCATTGTGAGATAAGCACCCGATGAGATGTTCCATTTTTGAGGCATCACATTAAGTAATAGCGACATAGTGTTGTTTAGCTCGCTTAATGCCACTTCCATGTCGGTGATTGCACCCAATAGGTTATAGTAGTTTGCTGTGCTTTGCACGATAGCAGCTTCATTCATGCGTCCATCAAGCTTGAGGTTTTTCATCACCTCGATACTTTCGGCCCACAATGTCGCTGTTTCACGGTTAAGCTCTATTTGGCGTTGAATAGTGGCTATTGCATAATAGCAGTTGGCAACACCGCCAATGATTTGAGAGCGAACAGCTTGATTATAAGCTTCGGCTTGAGCCACGGTAGCTTCGGCACTACGTTTGTTGTTAAGTAATTTGCCGAAAATATCAACTTCCCAACTTACCGATAGGGGAATTTGGTATGTACCGATGAAATCACTGCCTGCATAAGAAGCAAACGCACCGTTAGGAGCAAGTGCCACTGCGGGGAAGTAACTTAATTTAGCACCTTTGAGTTGAGCTTGAGCCATGTCGACATTAAGCTTCGCATTTTGCATATTCACATTGTTTGCGAGAGCTTGATTGATTAAATCGACAAGAACGGGGTCGGTAAATACATCTTGCCATTTGAGATTTCCGAATGTAGTGGTATCGACCTCTGCATTTTTTGCCTCAGCATATTCCGAAGCGAGAGTATTCTCGTCTTGAGGCATCTCGAATTTTTTATACAGCCCGCAACTGCTCAGCATCGAAATGCTGAGAGTTACTACTGCGAGATATAATGATTTGTTAGTCATATCCTATAACTATTAATTTTGTGAATATTGTTCTAATTCCGATTCGATGCCTTCGTTGTTGGTGTCTTTCCACTTCATAGGAGTGAATTTTTCTTGGATTGATTGGAAGATCACAAACAATGAGGGAACCACAAAGATTTGGAGAATCATACCAATCAACATACCACCAATCGAACCATAACCAAGGGCTTGGTTACCATTTGCACCTACACCTGAGGCAAACATCAATGGCAACAAACCGATAATCAATGCCAATGAGGTCATCAAGATAGGACGTAGACGAGCGGCGGCACCTGCTACAGCGGCATTTACTATGCTCATACCGGTGCGGCGGCGTTCAACGGCAAACTCTACAATCAAAATCGCGTTCTTCGCCAACAAACCGATAAGCATAATCAAGGCGATTTGTAGATAAATGTTGTTGGTGATACCACCTATCTTAGCAAATACGAATGTACCCATCAACCCGAATGGGATTGAGAGAATTACCGCCAATGGCAAGATGTAACTTTCGTATTGGGCACTTAACAACAAGTATACAAACAATAGACACAAACCGAAGATAATGCCTGTTGTGCTACCTGATGATGAACCGGCTTCTTCACGAGTCATACCTGCATATTCAAAACCATATCCTTGTGGGAGTGTTTTGGCGGCTACTCGCTCGATCGCGGCGATAGCTTCACCCGATGAATAACCGGGGTTAGGCACACCCGAGATAGAGATTGATGTAAACATATTGAAACGGTTCAACAAGTCAGGCCCATATATGCGTTTGAGCGATACGAAGTTGCTGATAGGAGCCATCTCTGCGCCATTGCGCACCTTGATGCTGTTAAGTGTTTCGGGCGACACACGAGCATCGGGTGATGCTTGCATCATCACACGGTAAAGTTTACCGAAACGGTTGAAGTTTGACACATACATACCACCATAATAACCTTGTAATGTGGTGAGGATTGTTTGTGGGCTTATTCCGGCTTGTTTAGCTTTTGCCACATCGATATCCACCATATATTGAGGGAATGTGGGGTTGAATGTAGTATATGCCATTTGCACTTCGGGACATTTATTCAATTCGGCGAGGAAGCCTTGTGCTATACCGAAGAATTTGTTAATGTCACCACCGGTTTTGTCTTGTAATTGAAGCTCAAACCCGTTGGTAGCCGAATACCCCGGAATCATAGGAGGAGCGATAAACATTATACGTCCGTCCTTGATTTTTTGTCCCACCATACCATATAATTGTTTGATGATATTGTCGGAGCTTTCTTCGGGAGTACGTTCTTCCCAGTTTTTCAATTTGATGATAAACATACCATATGTAGGACCTTGTCCGGCGGTGAAACTGAAGCCGTTTACCCACACACGAGTTTCGATTGCCGGGATTTGAGCTACGATAGTATCAACTTGTTTGAGCAATTCGATAGTGCGCTCTTGCGAAGTGGCAGGAGGCATGTCGACTACCCCTAAGATTGTACCTGTATCTTCGTTAGGAACGAGAGCCGATGGAGTTGAATTCATCAACCACATAAGAACGGCTACAGCCCCGGCTACAAGAAGCAATGCCAATGCTTTGGCTTTGACGAAGAAACGAGTGGCTTTTTTGTATTTGCCGAGCATGCTGTCATAAGCAGCATTAAATGCCACATGGAAGCGTTTTACGAAGTTGCGTTTCTTCCCTTCTTCATGTTCTTCGTGAGGTTTGAGGAACACGGCACAAAGGGCAGGTGAGAGTGTCAACGCGTTGACCGCCGAGAAGGCAATCGCAATGGCCATTGTGAGACCAAATTGTTGATAAAACACACCACTTGTGCCGGGCATGAAAGATACAGGGATAAACACAAGCATCATTACCAATGTGATTGAAATCAACGCACCGGCAATTTCGCCCATCGCATCTATTGAGGCGCGTCGAGCCGACTTATAGCCTACATCGAGCTTGGCGTGGACGGCCTCCACCACCACAATGGCGTCGTCGACCACAATCGCAATCGCCAGTACCAGAGCCGATAGCGTAATCAAGTTGACCGAGAAGCCAATAAGGTTCATCACAAAGAATGTACCGATAAGGGCTACAGGAATTGCGATGGCAGGAATGATTGTTGAGCGAAGGTCTTGCAAGAAAAGGTATACCACCAAGAACACAAGCAAAAACGCTTCAATCAAAGTGTGGATTACCTCGTTGATTGATGCTTCAAGGAAGTC
Organism: Muribaculaceae bacterium; assembly: GCA_017399915.1. Classification (GTDB taxonomy): domain Bacteria; phylum Bacteroidota; class Bacteroidia; order Bacteroidales; family Muribaculaceae; genus RGIG4079. Next base: position 41,830 of record JAFQAS010000025.1, on the reverse strand, counting down.
GTTTGAGTTCATTGGCACAGTGATAGCCAATCCTTTAGGGAGATCTTTTTCAACCTTTTCAAGTTCTTTCTCGATGTTTTTAATAATTTCAGTCGCATTTGTGCCGGGAATTTGGTAAATCATAGCGTTTACGGCTGTTTTTCCATTCACACTACAAGCAAACCCGTAGCTCATACGTCCCAATTCCACGGTTGCCACATCTTTCAAATATAATGTTTCTCCGTCGGGAGTGGCTTTGATTACAATGTTTTCAAATTCTTCGGGTTTAACCAGGCGACCTTTATACCTCATCACATATTGGAAGCTTTGTCCGCCTTGTTCCCCAAATTGACCCGGAGCAGCCTCGATATTTTGTTCGGCGAGCACGGCAGAGATGTCCGAAGGCATCAAGCCATATTGAGCCATCACATCGGGTTTTAGCCAGATACGCATTGAGTAGTCGGCACCAAGCACCATCGCGTCACCCACACCGGCCACACGTTGAATTTGTGGAATGATGTTGATTTTCATATAGTTTTCCACAAAGTCGGCAGGGTAGGAATTGTCGGTAGCATAAAGCGCGATACCCATCAACATTGATGTTTGACGTTTTTGAGTGATCACACCCACACGGGTTACTTCGGCAGGGAGTAGACCTTGCGCTTTTGCCACACGGTTTTGCACGTCGATAGCAGCCATGTCGGGGTCGTATCCTTGTTTGAAGTAAACAGTGATTGTGGCAGCACCGGTATTGGTCGCCGATGATGTCATGTAGGTCATGTTTTGCGCACCGTTTATTTGCTCTTCAAGAGGAGCAATTACCGAGTTGAGCACAGTTTGTGCGTTGGCACCGGTATAGGAGGTTGAAACCGAGATTGTAGGGGGCGCAATATCGGGATATTGAGTTACCGGGAGAGCAAAGAGCCCAATCAACCCGAGCAACACGATGAATATTGATATAACCGTCGAAAGTACCGGGCGGTTAATAAAATTATCAAGTTTCATATTAATTTATTGATAATTGTTTGTTTTTATCCTAATTGTAGATTATTTTTTTGCAGTTGAGTCTTTTTTAGTTGAATCAACTTTTGTAGAATCTGCTTTAGCAGGGGCTTGTTGTGCGCTTTGTGCAGGTTGTTTAACAGGAGCGGCTGTTTTAGGTTTAATAACCATGCCTTCTTTCACGGTTGTTCCGATACCTTCAGTTACAATGCGGTCACCGGCTTTAAGGCCGCTTGTCACGCGATATTCTTGACCATCGTTGATTTCAAACACAGTGATAGGAGTGCTCACAGTCTTGTTTGAATCATTGAGAGTATACACAAATTTGCGGTCTTGGATTTCGAAAGTAGCCTTTTGAGGAATGATGATTGCATCATTTTCAACATAAGGAATGAGAACTGTTCCGGTGCTACCACTGCGAAGCATACCTGCAGGGTTGTCGAATAGAGCTCTCACTGTAGCCGAACCGGTTGAGGCATCGATAACCCCCGATACGGTAGCCACTTCACCTGTGCAACCATAAATGCTGCCATCGGCAAGACGCAAGTTCACGCGAGGCATAGATGCGATTGCTTGTTCCAATGAGATAGCACCATTTTTGGTCATTGCAATGATATCTTTTTCATTAAGAGCGAAATATACATATACACTTGTGTTGTCGCTCACTGTTGTCAATGGCAACTGCATTGATGGAGATGCGAGGGCACCTACACGATTAGGAATTGAACCGACAACACCATTGCTAGGAGCTGTAACCACTGTATACGACAAGTTCTTTTTAGCCGATACAAGACTTGCTTTTGCTTGTTCGTGAGCGGCTTTTGCTTGGCTGATGCCTGCTTTAGCTTGATTGAGGTTGGCTTTTGCTTGAGCAAGTGAGTTTTCAGCAAGATCCCATTCATATTTGCTTATGATGTTTTTTTCATAAAGCGTCTTTTTGTTGTTGGCGGTAAGTTGAGCGGTCGCAACAGCTGTTTCAGCTACATTTAAAGCTGCTTGTGCTTGTGCGATAGCTGCATTGGTTTGGTTCACAGCTGCTTGTGCTTGGTCTACAGCTGCTTTAAATTGAACTTGGTCGAGAGTAAACAAAGTTTGACCTTTAGAAACACGTTGACCTTCATCAACATGCACACGAGTGATAAATCCGCTCACTTGGGGGCGAATGTCAATATCGGCTTTACCTTTAATAGTTGCTGGGTAACTACGATTAAGCTCTGAGTCGCCAACACCCACGGTCATAACGGCTAATTCGGGAGCTTGGCCTTGTTGTTGAGCTTGTTGTTCTCCTCCACATGAGGATAAAACTGTCAATACGAGGCCTGAGAGAACGGCCCCGGTTGATTTAAACAAATCCATTTTCTTAAACATATCTTTTTTACTTGAAATTATTAATTTTCACTATTAATATATAAAGGATAGGCATGAGCCTAGTTTTCAACTTGCGAAGTTACAAAACATTTTTTTTTTGAGAAAATAAATTTTACCATTCAACAATATTGCCACCCTTTTTTGCCAATTATAAAAACAAAATAATATTTATTTTGTTGCTGCAAGAAGGGCCGAAAGCAAGAGTTGAGCCGTGTTCTACGCGTTTTTTGTATTATCCTCATCTCATCTTGTTTCGTAGAGTAAGGGCGCTCATGACTCGTGTGCTTTTGAGATGATGTTTGTTAGATGATGAGAAAATGAGGGTATGAAAAAACGAGCAACCCAAGTGGGTTGCTCGCTGTGTATATAAGTTGTTGTTTTTATTATTTAACAAGAACTTTAGTAGCTTTGTTACCGGCTTTCTTAATGTAAAGACCATTTTCAGGGTTAGCAACTTTTACACCTTGAAGGTTGTAGTATTCAGCTGCACCATCGATAGTTTCGTCCATTTCGATGCCTTCTACACCATTACCATCAACGAATCTGTCAATGAAGCCATCTTCAGCGATACAATAAAGACCGAGACCATTGTTACATTTGTAAGTCAATAGATAAACACCTTGTTTACCAGCTACGTCTGATTCTTTTGCGATAGCGATATTGTGAACGCGAGTACCACCGTCAGATACTTCACCAAGACCAGCTTCAGGAACGCTCCAAAGTTTACGCATGCCTTCGAAGGTCATACCTTCACCAAGTTGGCAGATGTTTACGCGACAGCCTGGAGATACGTTATATTGAGCTTCTGCGTAAGCGATGTAAGGTTTTTCTGTTCCGTCACCGTCAAGTACGAATTCGTTAACACCATTACAACCTACAGCAGGAGCGAGGTCAGTAGCAGAAGCGAAGCTTTCTACCATTGTGAGAGAAGTTTGGTAAAGTGAAGGACAAGTTGTGAAACCGTCAACATAGAACATAGAACCTACGTGACCTTCTTCAGCAACGATTTTTACAGTAGCAGATGATTGTCCCCAAGTAACTTGGTCAGCAGGATAAGTTTCAGCGAGGTCAGTGTTTGATACATAACCGGCGAAGTCGTCTTCGTTAGCTACCCATTCAGTTGCACCTTGAGCAAGTTCCCAACGATAGAGACAAAGTTTTTCACCAGCAGCAGTAGTACCTACAGCGCCCATACATACAGCGTTAGACTTTGCACCTGTGATGTCACCTACAACGTCCCAGTAGTCGATACGACCGGCAGCGTCAGTTTCTTCATCAGGAAGTTTCCATTCGCCAACGAGTTTACAAGCACCTGTTTCGAAGTCTTCTACAACGTAGATTTGAGCAGGTTTAGCGTTAACATCAGAGTACATACCGCAAATCCATACGTTACCTGCGTCGTCGATACCTACTTGGTTAGCACAAAGAAGACCGTTGATAGCTGTACCATTGTAAGTCAAAGGAAGTTCTTTTTCGAGTTTACCTGTTTCGAGGTCAAATATTACGAGGTGAGCGTAGTCGTTTGAAGTAGAGTCAACAACAGCTGATTTAGAATAACCTACATAAATTTTGCTGCGTTCAGTATCAATAACAGCTGTACGAGCTTTTGTAGCATAATCTTTTACGAATTGGAGACCCATGAAAGTGTCTGAAGTGTGAACGCGGTCGATAATCCATTTACTTTTACATGTAACATCGGTTTCAGTGTCTGTAGCATAAGTGTGGCCGTCATTTACGTTAACAGCTACTGATTGTGCAGATGCCATTGAAGAAAGACCTAAAACGGCTGCACCGAGGAGTAAAAATTTCTTCATAAATTTAAAATTTAAAGTTAGTAATAAAAATATTTGATTTTGATAATATATTTCACGGTGCTAATTTACGGAGTTTTTTTCACTCCACAAACTTTTTTTGTCAAAAATCGCATTTTTAACACTAAAAAAGGGGAGAGGGCGGAGTTTTTTTTAATTCAAAACTTATTTAATGCGGAATGATTTTGACAGAATGCCAGAATGACAAAATCATTTCGTACTCCGCATTAATTATGAATTATGCATTGTGAATTATGCATTAATTTGACCACCTCCCCCCTTCGGGGTACTGACTATGTCTTCAATGGGCTGCACTCGGCAATAATCAAGCAAACTTGATATATTGCCCTCATTGGCACTATTGTTTCTCCTATCCACTGCGTGGCAATAGGGGAGTTGCTGTTTTCATATGCACTATTGTTTCTCCTATCCACTGCGTGGCAGGAGGAGAGTTAGGGCTGGTGCGTGAGGAAAATATCCAATAAAAGGTAATATTAATGTTTCTGCTTAAGTATGTGGAGAGGCAACTCTCCTCTTGTTTTTCGTAGAAAAATAGGAGGAGTACGGCGAAGCCGGGAGGTGGTCAGAAACACAGGACTAAACAGAATTAGAGCCATCTAACTCACGTCTAATCAATTCAAGTACATCGTCGGGCATTTGCCATAGTAATTTATTTTCAATATGAATCACTTTTATGCCGATGTCTTGCAGAAACACTGTTTTCATTTCATCAGCAATTTGTCCTCCTGCAACAAAATGATGGTTCCCGTCCAATTCAATCCCTAATTTGGCTTTTGGGCAATAAAAATCTAAGATAATATTTCCAATAGAATGTTGTCGTCGCCATTTCCAACCATCAAATTGTTTGTTTTTCAAAATTCGCCATAAAGTTGCTTCGGCAGCAGTGCCATGTGAACGCAAATTTTGGCGAATCTGTTTCAGTTCAGGTTTATTATTTTGTTTCATACATATATTACGTTTTAGTTTTCGCTAATATTATGTTAATTACTATATTTATTGTTATTGCATGCTGTGAATCATCCAAGTTTTAGTGTTTTGACCACCTCCCCCCTCCGGGGTACTCCTCCTAAAATTTCGGTGAAATTTCAAGAGGAGAGTTGAGGCATGCGCGTGGGGAATTATGAATTATGCATTGTGAATTATGAATTATGCATTAATTTAACCACCTCCCCCCTCCGGGGTACTGACTATGTCTTCAATGGGCTGCACTCGGCAATAATCAAGCAAGCTTGATATATTGCCCTCATTGGCACCATTGTTCCTCCTATCTACTGCGTGGCAGGAGGAGAGTTGCTGCTCTCATTTGCACTATTGTTTCTGCTATCCACTGCGTGGCAATAGGGGAGTTAGGGCTGGTGCGTGAGGAAGAAACACTCCTCCCTTTATAAGTTTTTCGGTTAAATGATAAAAAAAACGGTGTGTCAGGGAGATTGACACACCGTTTTCGTTATAGAGTGATTGTAGATTTGAGAGTGTTACTCTCGGTTTTTATTACTTTATGAACACTTTAGTAGCTTTTTGACCTTTTACCATGATATATACACCATTTGATGGGTTTACTACCTCTACACCTTGTAAATTGTAGTAGCGAGCATCAGAGTCGGCTTCAATCAAGATATCTTCAACGCCTGTTAATGCAAACACGTTGGCACTATTTAGAGTTACTGTAGTAGTGGCTGGTATTGCAATAACTTTGAGAGTTGGTGCTTCGTTGGCTGCAACTTGGGCGTTTCCGATAGTCATTGAAGGTTGATCCATTACCAATACAGGATAGTTGGTTGTGGTAGTGATGTCAATCTTCGCATCGCTATTGATAGTTGTGTTGCCCGACCAAACATTGTGCACCTTGATAGGCATGTGATTGTTTTTAGTTGCCAAAAGAGCCCAGTTGTTGTCGTCGGAATAATCGCCATTATAAGCAGTGTAAGCTATTGATGCCAATGTCGGTTTGTTGTATTCATTGACAGATGCATCAGTTAAAACTGTTGAAGGGATATACATGTGCCAATATCCATCGTTTGGTTTGATGTAGTGGCCGGCGCAATCCATTCCTTGAGCATCGGCATAAATACCTATATATTTATGTAGCTCGTTATCAAGAGTCCATGATACTTGCATAAGAGCATCGTAAGAGTGAGCATGGTAAACATCGTTCTCGAAATAGTGACTGCCGGCATCATACATTAGTGCGCAGTTTTGAACATCTTCGCTCTTGATTACCATTCCTTCAAATGCAGGAGTGTAACTAAATGCGCTACCATTTCCATTGGAAGAGGTTGAAATGTTGCTACGAGAGTAGTTGGCAGTGATACCTGCGAGATAGTCTTCTTTAGCATTATTATATGTGGTATATGCGCGACCATCTTTGGCGTTTTCTGCAGCCACGGCTTCTGTAGCAAAGTCAATAGGGAAATATTCGAGCGTTGCGACAGTGTTGTTGATGTGATTGTCGGCATCTTTTAGGCTGTTCACTTCATTGTTATAAGCGTAAGTGCCGTTGATGTTGATGTCGTAGCTTATTGCCCAATTGTTTACAACTTCATCAGTCACATTTAGGGCGCTGATAGCACCGGTAGTTGTAGCATAGTTCACGCCACGATAGTGGATAGGGTCGGTAAGTCCGATTTTAGGATTTTGCCAAGTGCCTAAGTAACGGTGTGAACCAAGAGGCATAAGCGAAGGATCGGTTTCTCCGTCAAGGTCGGTGCCATGAACTTTGAGTGTTACATTTTCAAATTCAATGGTAGGAGCGGGGATAACCAATGTCGCAGTTGTTTTTGCTACATCGAAGTTGAGTTGAGCAAATTCTTCGATATCACCATCTTCCGATGTCAAATATACATCAAATGGATAAGTTTCTGATGGGTCGATGTTGTGGAACACAACTGTAGGCATATCTTTTGCGTCACCGGTGGGGACGTTAAATTGCATGTAGTTTACATTTGAGAGGGTCTTTACTTCTCCAGCGTCGGCAACTTTGACGTCTCCTTTAGCAAATGATTTAGCCGCGCCATCTGCTTCGATAGAAGTGCCGGCATTGAGCAATGCCAATGTTTCGTCGGTTACAACTACTGTATAGTATTTTGCAAGGTCTTTCACTGCGTTACCATTGGTGGTAGTTTTGTCGAGTGCCGAAGATTTGATGTTGGCATTAAGTTCGATATTGAATGAGTAACGGCCTTCGCTGTCGCGTTGTTGAACGGCTGTCGCTGTTACAGGAACAGAAGCCTCATAGATTGAGATTTCGTTTGAGTAGGCGATGCGGGTAGTGCCATCTTCAATTGCTGCAGCATCATTGCCATGATACACAACCGCGATTTCATATTTATATGTTCCGGCGCCCACTTCGTTAGCATCAATAACTGCATTACCTGCCACATATTCGGGATCTGCGGTTAATCCGGTTTCCGACTTAACGAGAATGCGAGTGCCTTCAATTTCGTTACCTGTTTCGTCAACCATAAAGCGATAGATGTAATACTCTTTCACTTTCACGTTGGCAAGTTCGTCGTTTTCTTCGGGGATAGAGTAGGTGTAGTGTAAGTGATTTTTGTCTTCACGACCTATATAGATGTTTGGACCACCTAACTCAGTGATAAGTTGAATAGCAGAGTTGTCAAAATAGCCAGATGGGTCATACCACACAATCACACGCTTGAAATATACACGATCAGTGCCATCCCCGATTTGGAAGTCAGCCCCATTTTTGTCTCGCCAAGTTGCATAGAATCGGTCATTTTTGCTTGATGCTTTGACCGGATATTTTCCGTGTTCGATATCGTGACCACCATTTTCATAATACCAACGAGCATCTGCGGTGTTTGTATCTGTTTCATCGTGGGTTTTGTTTGCACCACCCCAACCGGTCCATACTTTAAACTGTTGAGACATCCACATATCTTTTACCACGAAACATTGCCAATTGGCAGTGCGAGCATCTGCATCTGCATCTGACATGCCACTACCGGGTCTATAAAGATATTCATCAGTATCATTCCCAATGGAATTATCGCTACCGGTATTTGTTATTTTATTGCCATTGTCGTCATATAATACGGCATATTTGGCATAAAGGTCGCGATATGGGTCGGCATTTAACTCTGCATCGGTATATGAGTTGACATTGGTAAATGTAATTGAACGAGAAGAGTATTCAAATGGTTTTTCTCCCGATGCATCGCGGAATTTAGTGGGGTGATTTACCAACCAACTTTTTTGGAAACATGTTTGGTAAATAGCATCACCATTGCCGTCGATATATGGCTCTCCTGTTTCGGGGTCATATTGAATCCATGATTCTTGCCAGTTCTTAACATTGAACCCACTTTGTGCTTCAAGAGGAGTCTTTAACGCATCTTGGTCGGTATAGCCATCATAACCGATATTTGAACCAACCAATGAGAAGGTATATTCGTTGTTGAGGTTTAGGTCAGAACTATTTTTGGTTACATTATTGAATGAAATATGAGAAGGAGTGCCTTTATCAAGGGTGATAACCACTTGCCCCACATATGTAGGGTGGCATTTTAATATGGTCGCGTCTTTAGCAGCTTTGGACGCCTCATCATCAGGATATTTGCTACCGGGATCGACTTCGTTGTAATATGTAAACCAAAGACCGTCTGAGGGCGTTACCTGATCGGTGTTACTATTTGAATAACGGACACAAGATTTAGTCCCATAGTTAGAAAGAGCGATATTGGAAGTTGCACCTTCTTTTACATACCAATTCTGGTTGTTTGTGAATAGTGTATAACGATGGTTTTTATAATCAGTGTAATTATCAACTTTAGCAATAGCGATACGGCCATTATAGAAAAGACGATCGTCGATAGTGGCAGTAGTGCCATCTTCGCTTACGGTTAATTCCCATTCGGGTTGAAGACGCCATTCCGACATACGAGTACCTACGATAAAGTAGTGAGCCTTGCCATTAGCAAAGTCTGCAGGTTTCAATGGCATATTTACACCTGTAGGGATATCAATCTCTTCGTTTGATGATGAAAATTTTAATTTTTTATTGTCAAAAGGGTTAAACGTTATTGTCCAAGTATCTGTTGAGTTGGAAAAGTTGTAACCACAATTGTTGTCTCCATTATTGACGATATTGTGTGTTTTACTTGTAGGGCTAAATTGGTAAGAAGCATCACCTAACCAAGTCCCATCGGTATTATAAAGTTTGAAACCTGTATTGTTTTTCCCATCTTGAGTCAATCCATTAAATAGTGTGAAGTCTTTAATGATAAATGTCCCATTGGATGAAATTTCAAATTTGATTGCATTTGATTCTGATGCATTCCAAGCAAGAGGGGCATTCCCTACGAGATACCAATCGCAAATAGTGGGAACCCCTTTTTCTGAGGATACTTTATATAAAGATCCGTCTGTTATGGTTGTTGCATTTTCAGATTGACCGTTATTCCAATATTCGGTATTGCGAAATAAGAACCCGTTAGGAGTTTCATCTAATGTAAATTTGTAGATTCCATTGCCTAAATTTTCGCGAGTGTAGCCTGCCGTGATTTGGTTGTTATTGCTGTTCCATGCATAAAGGTGTGGATCAGGCCATACCATATCATTCTGTAAATAAACGGTAAAAGCATTTGCGGGCAATGCGCCAAAGAGGGCATACAATCCCACTAAAAACAATAAAAGTTTTTTCATAAAAGTAATAAATATAAGTTTAAATAAGTATGATATAAAAATTCTATAAGTATGATATGTAGGCATCTAACGTGCCTCTGCAATATTTTGCAAAGGTATATAAATATATGTATATAGAAAAAGTAAAGAGATATTAACTTAACTAATTTTGATAACGAGGTAGTGCGTTTAATAATAATTAACACTTGTAGCGCGGATAGTTGATAGCTATTTAGTGCGGAACTTACTTAATGCGGAATGCGGAGTGCGGAATGTTTTTTGTAGGGACACGGCGTGCCGTGTCCGAAATGAATTAGACAGAAAGACATAAGAACATAAAGGCTGCCGTCTCCATTAATGCATAATGCATAGTCCATAATTCATAATTAAAGATTCCGCACTCTACATTATTATGACCACCTCCCGGCTTCGCCGTACTCCTCCTAAAATTTCGGTGAAATTTCAAGAGGAGAGTTAGAGCTGACGCATGGGGAAAGAAGAGAGATTTTTTGTCATTCTGGCATTCTGTCAAAATCATTTCGCACTCCGCATGGCAATTATGAATTATGCATTATGCATTATGAATTAGATTTAACCACCTCCCCCCTTCGGGGTACTGACTATGTCTTCAATGGGCTGCACTCGGCAATAATCAAGTAAACTTGATATATTGCCCTCATTGGCACCATTGTTCCTCCTAAAAATTACTTTGTAATTTTCAAGAGGAGAGTTGCTGCTCTCATTGGTACTATTGTTCTTGCTATCTACTGCGTGGCAATAGGAGAGTTAGGGCTGACGCGTGGGGAAAGAAAAGAGATTTTTTGTCATTCTGGCATTCTGTCAAAATCATTTCGCACTCCGCGTGGGCAATTATGAATTATGCATTAACGAATTACCAGTTTTTATAAGAAAGTAGACCGGAGAAATCTTGAGGTGGGGCGATTTGAGTTGTTGAGGCTACATAGAGAGCGATGGCACGAGTCATTAGTATGTCGTCGTGGTGTCCCACTTTGGCTGCGTAGGAGCCGTTGGGCAGTTGTTCGTAGGTGGTTAGTTCGTTGCAAGCGTCGTTGCATCGCTCCACATAACCGCTATCTCGCACCATGGCAATGAGGTGGGTGATGATAAGTGATTTAGTGGCGCGATTGGTGTGAAACCCTATTTTTGACTCAAGCGAGTCGGAGGCTTGAGCGAGTCGTGGGCGACGATAGAGGTTGTGATACACACCATTGAGTTGCGAGAGGGTGTAGAGCGAGTTTTCGCCTCCATTGGCCGTTTCGAGGGTGTTGCTCTCGATAACAAGCAACGCATTGGCATACCACCGGGCTATCTGCGCGCTTTTCCAAGTGAGAATGTCGTGGTCGATGTGTCCTCGCCACTGTGCCACCACTTCGGGCCTACTTTTCTCACGGTCGATGACGGCGATAACCGAGTAGTCGCTCGAGTGTGAGCGTCCGCCAATATCCACAGCCACCACATAACGCGATGACGATGCCCCTTCGCCGGGCTTTTCCCATATATGCAGATTGCCACGAGGGTCGGGCGCAAAACGGATGTTACGCAAAGAATCCTCGCCCACAATGGAATCGCCTACCAGTTCGCCTATCCATTGAGGCTCCCGGCAGTCAAGACGCAAACGCTCGATGGCTTCTGACGAAAATAGGTTGTGTCCGGTGCAGGTGAATGCCTCGATGTCGTTAGAGGGGTATTCGGCTTTCATCATGGAGTGGGAGGGGTATTCGGCACGTTTGTGGTGATACCAGTTAATCATTTCGAGTGTGAGGCCATTGTCCCACAGCTCATGCTCATAGCTATCCATCGAGTTCCACAACGCTTGAGGATTGCTCACCGGCATGCGGTATATCTCAATCTCATTCCACGGCACAAAGATGGGTGTTTTGTCGCTTTCGCCGGCTTTGGCGCGCAACCATTCGTTGTGAAAATAGTTCCCCACGCCATTGGCTGTGCTTTCCATCACAATAAGCGAGTAAGGCACAAGGGCAATGGCACCGCACACGGCACGGATAAACCGTTCGGGTGAACGGGTGGTGCTGTCGCTCCAAAAGGCTGTTTCCGATAGGTGTGCCATGGCAAAGTCGCTACCGCGCACCGCCTCTTGGTTCTCGGCCGACCCCACGGTGACACGGCAACCGCGCCCGGCAATCTCGCGAATGTTGGTAGAACGTTCAAAGGGAGAGAACTTGGGTGCGACATCTCCTTCCCAATATTGTTCGGGATAAGCTGAGAGCATTTTTGAATACATGCCACGGATTGATGCCGCCGTGTCTTTCACATGGGCGCAGATGAGTGAATGCCAGTTGTGACAATGGACCGACTGAATCCATGCCATATACATCTGTGTGAGGGTGCTTCCTCCCCATTGGCGCGCTTTGAGCATTATGGCGCGAATGGGTTGCCCTGCAGTGCGCTGACTCTCGAAGATAGCAGCCACTCGGCGTTGAGGGGCATTGAGGCGGAACGGAATATCCAGCCCCGATAGTTTGTCCTTGATTTTTACGCAGGTCACGCACCAAAACTCAAAGTCGTGGTGGCATCGCAGTTTCACCCAACTGTCGGCATCGGTTGAGGCAACGTGATATTTGGGGTCGGCAAGCATGGCATCGGGGAGCCACACTTCGGCTCCGAAGCCCAAGCGCGAGGCGTCAATGCGGGTGCGTGAGCCTATGCAACCTATTCCTTTGACCGGGTCGTAGGGGGTGTTGAGCAGTTTGTTGCGGCGATTGTTTTCTTCGATGATGGTTTTCATAATTTTAATGGGGTTAAAGGGTCGCTAAGATCATTAGGGATTGATTTTTAATTTGACGGAGTGGAGTGTGAAATCGGGGGAGGTGTTGGCGTCGATTGTGATGTTGATGTAGGGGCGGTGTGGCGCTACAATCTTTAAATATATGGGTGAGTTTATTGCTCCGTTTATATTTAATGTGGTGATTGGATAGGAATTGTCTATCCCTGCGCCGCCATGGGCGCGGAGTGAGATTGTGCCGTCGAAGTGTGAGGCTGAAATGAATAATGTAACGCCTATAATGCGACATTGAGGTGAGCCTATAAATGCTGAATGTTGCCACATCACGGGAGTTGATGCGGCATAGGTGTTATTGGAAATTTTTACATCATTGCCGTCAGAAACGAGTAGGACGCCGTCGGCACTGAATAGTAGAGCCGGATAGGGTACAGAGCATGTAACCTCGATATTGCGGTCGAAATCGAGTAGCCGGGCAGTGGCGGTATTGCCAAGAGTCCAAAGCAGATGCTTGCTGTTGTCCCATGCAATGGCGGTGGCATTGATGTTGCGTCGCAAAGTTGCGGCACGAGAGCCGGTGATTGAAATTAAGTCGCCCGACGCGATAGCATAAACGGCATTGTTGGCAAATGCCACCATATATTTATTAATAATGTGACGGTTGTCGATGATATGAGCCGAAATAGCACTCCGGGCGGCGTTGACCGAAATGGCATATGTGCCGGTTGAGGTGAACGCATAGGCATGGGTGCGGGCAAAGTCCCATGATGACGTTGAGCGCACAGCCGGAGTGATAGCAACGATTTTCCCACACCCTATCTGTTGCGAAGCGAGGAGGTTGAATGGTGCGGAAAGGCATGACACTGCCATGCGTCCCGAGTTGGGGTTGACGATGGTGTGTTGCGACGGCACAATATACATATCTGTAGCTGTGGTAATGGCAAAAGGCTTGAGAGAGTGGTGAAGGTATATGGCGCAGTTGTGACCGGGTAATGGAGTGAGAGGGAACGATTCACTTACAATGCTACCACCACATGAAATGCTGATCGTGATTTCGTTGGCATCGCTGCATGGATAGGCAATGAGAGGATTGATTAATTGAGGGCAGTTGGCATCGCCACTGCCACTCCACACCATGCGCTCGTTGCCCGATGAAAATGTGACGCTGACACACGCGCGCCAAAAACCGCTGTCGCTCTTTGTTGTAGCACAGAGTCTGAGGAGCGAGGGTGCAGATGGTCGTAGAGAGGTGAGGTCGCTCCACAATATGGTGTCGCCCATGGCGAGTGCCGACATGGCAGTGAATGGTAGCGTGGCGGCATGGCGAGCTTTGACAAAGTGCGACTGTGGGGAGAGAGCCTTGGTCGCAAAACCGTTGGAGTAGGGATAGGGGAATAGAGCCAATTCAGATGCGATAGATTCAAACGATGCGATAGCGTTTTTTACCATGTCGCGACGATATTCTTCGGCGGGGTTCATTGTTATTGAGGTGCCGGGCATATACACAACGAGGTTGCCATGGGAGGCATCTATGGCATCGAGGCGACATTGGGCAGTGGCTTTGGAGTCGATAGGGTCGAGCAAGGATGTGACCTCTATTATAGCCGATGCTACGATATTAGTCCAATGGGAGTCGTTGAGTGATTTGGCCGACACCCCAATTTTGTAGCCGGTGGCATTGAGGTTGACGCTGTTGAGTGTGGCGAAATCGTTGGTGGAGATGTTGAGAGGGGCGATGCATTGAAATCCCGAGGGAGTCGACACCATAGAAGGTTGCGATGAGAATAACACATTGCCGTTATCATCGAGCAGGTGATAGCGGGCAAGCACCGGTTGAATGAAGAATCCGGCAGTGGCGGCATTGTGCGATAGCTGTGAATATGCTTCGAGCAGGTGGGTGGAGAGTGTGTTGAGGTCGTTTTTGTTTAGCGTGCCTTGCCAATGAGTGTAATCGCCGGTGAGCGAGAGAGAGGGGATAGTTGCCGCGAAGTCGGTGTGTTCGGTTGCTGTGATTTCAATGGGAGGGAGTGGAGGCATAAATCCCAAGTCGGTCCAACGGTCATTATCGGCATCGTAATCAATGCGATATGCACCTTCGGGCATCATCAGAAACACGGAATTGCCCGAATTGACGGCACAAGAGGGCAGAGCATCGAGAGTGGTTACAAGTTTTATTGGTGTGGCGGCCGTTTGGTTCTTAATGGAGCTGAAAACGAGTGAATATACCATTGTTCCCGAAAGGAACAGCACCACTAATCGGCCATCATCGAGTTGCAGATAATGGAATGGCTCAAAATTCCCTTCGACACAAACGTCGAGAGATGATATTGTGCTAAGAAACTCATTGTCGGCAGTCGGGAGCAGATTATGACAATGGTTGGCACCGGTAGCAAGAGTGTCGGGAGTGATAGTGATGACATTTTTTGTGTAGTTGTGTGATTGATAGGTTTTCATGTGAATAAAAGTTTGTGGATAATGAATTGAGCAAAAAACAACGGCAAAGATACGACGCAAAAAATGTTAAAAACGGCGATAATGCAAAAACGATAAGAAAAATAAATGGCATTTTGGTTACCCCCTCCGGCTCAAGCGCCTCGTCCCCCTATTTTCTGCGAAACAGAGGGAACAGTAAAATAATTCATATTTAGTGCGGAACTTATTTAATGTGGAATGCGGAGCGCGGAGTGAGGAGTGCGGAGTGAGGAATTCTGACCACCTCCCGGCTTCGCCGTACTCCTCCTAAAAATTACTTTGTAATTTTCAAGAGGAGAGTTGCTGCTTTCATTGGCACTATTTTCCTTGCTTCGGTTGAGCCTTGGGGTGGCATAATTTCTTATTCTCAATGACTATAATTTAATTAATTTGTGGGAATTATCGCAAATATCTTGTGAGTTATATTGATAAATTTTATCTTTGTGAAAGTTAATGATAAAAATAAATAATATGAAAATCAAAGCGATAATTACGTTAGCAATAAGTGCAATGCTCAGTTTAAGTGCGATGGCACAAGAGAAGCAAACTATCACCGTCAACGGCGTCACTTTCAATATGATAAAAGTAGAGGGCGGCACCTTTAAGATGGGCGCCCAATCCACCGACCCCAATGGCGAGAATTATGACAGCGAAGCAGATTCAGAAGACCAACCGGTTCACAGCGTTACATTAAGTGATTATTATATAGGCGAAACCGAGGTAACCCAAGTATTGTGGGAAGCGGTTATGGGAACAACCATAGAACAACAGCGCCAAGAGGCTGAGGAGTATTATGTTTTCGGTTGGGGTTTATATGGTCAAGGCTCAACCTATCCCATGTATTATATCTCATGGGAAGAATGCCAAGAATTTATCGCAAAGCTAAATCGACTAACCGGCAAGGAATTCCGTTTGCCCACCGAAGCGGAGTGGGAATATGCCGCTCGCGGTGGTAACAAGAGCCGAGGCTATAAATACGCAGGCAGCAACAGTATTGACGAAGTGGCGTGGTATTATGATAATGCTTGTGATGGAGTAGGTAAAAACAGCCCTGCCTATGGCATCCACCCTGTTGGCACCAAGTCACCCAATGAATTAGGTTTATATGATATGAGTGGTAATGTGGATGAATGGTGTAGTGATTGGTATGGAGAATATTCGTCATCCTCGCAGACCAATCCCACGGGCTCCACATCCGGGTCTGCCCGCGTGCTTCGCGGTGGTTGCTGGAACAACAGCGCGCAGTACTGCCGTGTGTCGGATCGTAGCAACGACTACCCGGGCATCCGCGACAGCAACAGCGGCTTCCGTTTGGCTCTCCGCCCATAGGTATCCGGTTTCTCCATCTCGTTTAAGCTAAAAACATTCAGAGCATAACTGCAATTCCGAAAAAGGGTGAGCGGAGCCACCCAATGGAGGAATGGTAAGTTATGCGATGCAACCGTCCCAATAAATAAAGTATTCATTCGCCACTGTTCCCCGGGGGGGACAGTGGCGTTTCCACATAAAATAGAGTGTAGTTCCCTTAAATTTCGGAGATTTGATATAAAGGAATATTAATTATAGAGCCATTGTCTTTGTAGGGAGACATTGAAGTTTTGATAGCTAAACGTGGGTTGAATTTGCTGATGTAAACTTTCAAACTTTTAGCTTGAAGGTTTTCTTCGGCTTTTACTTCGATAGGCACAATATAATTATCTTTTTGGATAATGAAATCTAATTCGGCTTTACCGGTTTTAGAACTCCAATAATGGGGAGTGCCATATTCTGTGGCTGAAATTAGTTGTTGACACACATATTGCTCGGTAAAAGCACCTTTGAATTCAATAAATATTTCATTCCCATTTAAGAATGTCGAGATGTCAATATTCGCCATTGCGGCAAGGAGCCCTACATCTAACACAAATAATTTAAATATATCTCGTTCTTCAACGCTTTTAATGGGGTATTGTATGGTAGAGGAATTGAAAACTTGATAACATAGTCCACAATCGAGCAACCATTGAATAGCCAATTCGTAATCTTTAGCACGAGCACCCGAGCGAATTGCACCATAGATGAATTTTTTGTTTTCTTTTGCAAGTTGGCTTATAATTGTTTCCCATAACGCTTTGATGCGAGGAACAATTTCTTTAGGTGCATGCTTGGAGAAATCGCGGCTATAAGAAAGAAGTATATCATTTTGTACATCTCTTACCGATTTAAAGTTGAGAGAACTTATAAAAGTTTTCACAGCTTCGGGCATACCTCCCACAAAATAATATTGTTTTAATCGTTCTTTTATTTGTGGAGAAAACGTCGATAATATATCCCAATGCTTATTAACGAGAAGAGAATGTAGCTGGTCTTCTCCTGTAGCGAGCAAAAATTCTCGGAAATTCATTGGATACATTGTTAGCTGCTGTACTTTTCCCACAGGATAAGATGTGTGTCGATGAAGTTCTATGCCTAAAAGCGAACCGGCAGCAACAACGTGTAATTGAGGCATATTCTCGCAAAAATATTTTAGAGCGGTCAGCCCTCCTTCTGCGGCTTGTATTTCGTCGAGGATTAGTAGAGTTTCGCCCGGAGTAATTGTTATTTGTGATGCCGTGTTTAATGTTATTAATATTCGAGTGAGGTTATAATCATCTTTAAATAGATTATATAATTCTTTTTGCTCTTCAAAGTTAATATAAGCGACATTTTTAAAATATAAATGGCCAAATTCTTTTAATACCCAGGTTTTCCCAACTTGACGAGCTCCGGAAAGAATAAGAGGCTTGCGATTTTTATTATTGCGCCATTCTTCTAATTGTTTGATTATTTCACGTTTCATAATCTGGTGATAATTAGCGTTAATTACATTTTTCGTTGGGACTATTGATGTGTTGTTAACACTTTTCGTCGTTACTTATGTTGCAAAATTACATTTTTTGTCGGGACTTTATGCGCTTTTAATACATTTTTCGTCGGGATTTTTGAAATATTAACGATTTAGTTGTGAAATATGGTGGTAAAAACAAGGAGAGAAGAAAAATATTTCCTCTCTCCTCTAAGATCTTTTTAAGGGATTTTTATTTTATCACGAGGCGGGCGGTGCGTTGAGCGCCGTTGTCGTTTACCGAAACGATGTAGATGCCGGTTGCAAGTGAGGCGGTGGCGATTTGGTTGCCGTTGCCTTTAGCGAGTAATGCACCTGCAGCGTTGTAGATAGCATAGGTAGCATCGGCCGATGCGTTGATTGATACTGTTTCACCTGCTTCAACCGGGTTGGGCGCGATGATGAGTGCATCATTGGCATTGTCGGCAGTGATGTTCTCAACACCTGAATCAGAATCGATAGCAGTGTAAACGCCATAGATGTGAGGTATTTCGAGGTGTCCCACAGTATTTACAGCGTCGCTGAAGTAAACAGAGATAGCATTGATAGTGAGAGGATAAATGCCGGCGTCGTTGATGTCGGCGATGTCTCCAACAGGTATTGCAATGCGGTTAACGACGTTTGCAGTGAGGGTGGGAGTGATGGTGATGTTAGTAGCTTTGGCTCCTTGACTTGGAGTTACTTGGAGAGTTATTTGCTTGATTGTTGCAGCCCCCGGGTTGAGTTGAAGTTCGATAGAGTCGGGACGGCTCCAGATTGGTAAGTTTTTAGACATTCTCACATAAGCGTTGCGTGAAGAGCTGATAGTGTAGTCTACAGCCAAGCCATTAGAACCTAATGCGCTTATCGCTTCGTTTTTAACCCCACTTTTGGTGAGTTTCCATGTCGTTACGTCAACATTTGTTTCGGCATCTTGGTAACGCACTTCGGGAATTTCCACTTTCACGAGGATAGTGTCGGCGAAATCTTCAACCGCGCCATAAACGTGAGTTGTGCCGTTTTTGATACCTTTTACCACACCGGCAGCATCGATTGACGCGATAGAATTGTCTTCAACGCGCCATGTTAATGCTGTGTTTTCGAGAGGCATTTGTTTGTCTTCAACAGTCGCAGTAACTTCCATTGTGTAGTCGGTATAAGAGTCGACCAACACGCTGTCGAGACGGAAAGAAGGAATGCCGCTACCGATTGTTACGATAACTTCGGCTTTTGCATCGCCATATGTGGCAGTGAGCACGTGAGATCCTTCACCATTAGAGAAGAGGATTTTGCCACCGTCAACAATTTCGCCCAATTCCTTAGGACAAGAGAGTGTGGCATCTTCAAAATCGTCAGAAATCATCACGCCATATTTGTTGAACGCATAAACGCGAGGATTGTAGAATCCATATTTGGGAAGAGCGGTTTTGAAGTCCTCGAAAGCG
This sequence comes from Muribaculaceae bacterium, assembly GCA_017399915.1. GTDB lineage: Bacteria > Bacteroidota > Bacteroidia > Bacteroidales > Muribaculaceae > RGIG4079. The sequence goes on along the minus strand of JAFQAS010000025.1, from coordinate 22,486 downwards.
AGAGCGGCAACTGTGTTGTCAACAGGAGCGTTTGATACGGCAAACACACCATTTGTCACAGAGCGTTCCTTGCCGTCGCTTGGGTTGTTGCGTACACCGAGCACCTTGGTGTAGATGGCCGATGAACCACCACCGTCGAAGTTCATTGCTTCACTACAGCCCACTTCGCGCATGATGTCGGCAAGCACTTTTGATACACAACCTTGAGAGGCTGTAGAGCGACCGTCGACAACGAGCAACACGAGTTTTGTGCCTGTTGCATCATAACCCACAGCAGTGCGAGGGTTGAGAGCGGTTAAGTGATCGAGCGCTGTTTCGGTTGAGAGCACTTCGCCACCCGAAAGAATCATTGGTTGGCCACCTGCCATTTGAGTGGGGAGGATAGTGGTTTCGCCAAGTTTCATCTGAGTGTTGATAGTGATTGTTTCGCCTTGAGTGAGTCCGGCTACAAAAGTTGCGGCAGTGCCGTGTCCCGAAAGGACGTAGCTGCCGGCAGGGATAGTGGTTGAGCCTTTGGTGTGAGGAGTTTCGGCAACAGTCATTTTCACTTCGCCCATACTCAATACACCACCATCAACGGGAGTGATTACCACTTCGTAGCCATAATCGTTTGTCCCGGTTGTAGAGCCGTATTTTTTAGAATAAATGATGAGGTTGTCTTCATAGCGGGCATTGTTTATAGTGGTGAGTGCATGCGATGTGCCTGCGCTTGAAGTAACGCTGCCACTGAATGAAGATGCGCCTACAAGTGTTTTTTTGCTAGCATCGATAGCCCAACCGGTCCAACCGTTATTGTTGGCATACCATATTTCATTGTTGATTACAGTAGAACCGATAGGCTTGCTATTGCCAAAGAAGTCGGCATTTACACCTGCGAAGTATTGCACCTCGTCGGTGGTGTTGTTTTTAGCCATGGTTGACACACCGGCCCCCCCTGCAAGAGAGTTGTTGTTGGCAGGAGCCACACGCATTTCCACGTTGGGGTGAGTGAGGTCGGTAGTGGTATAGAACACATTGAGGTTATAAGCGCCTACAACACGGAGTGATGTTTGTGTAGTACCCGGGCCGATAGGTGCATGATACAATGTGTCGACATTGTAGGTGTTGCCTTGCAAAGTCCATTGCGTTGCTGCCCACGAAGCGAGTGGTGCTAATAAGGCAAGCGAGATTAAAAGAGATTTTTTCATAAAATGGTTATGTTATTTAATAATTATTTTCGTTGTAAGGTTATTACTCATTATAAAGTATGTGCCGACAGGTATTGACGAAGTGTCGATTTTGTTGCCTACGCCATGTTTCACTAACTGACCTGAGATTGAGAAAATTTTATAACTACAATCGTTGTCGGTGTTGAGTGAAATTATGTCACCTTGAGAGATAGGGTTGGGGAATGCGATAAGGGTGTTGATATTGTCGGTTGTGATGTTCTCAACACCGGCATCGGGGGCGATGGCTGTGTGAACACCATAGATGTGAGGAATCTCAATGTGTCCCGCGGTGTTTACAGCGTCGCTGAAGTAAACCGAGATAGCATTGATGGTGAGAGGATAAATGCCGGCGTCGTTGATGTCGGCGATGTCTCCAACCGGTATTGCAATGCGGTTAACGGCGTTTGCAGTGAGAGTAGGAGTGATGGTGATGTTAGTGGCTTTGGCTCCTTGGCTTGGAGTAACTTGGAGGGTTATTTGCTTGATAGAAGCAGCTCCGGGGTTGAGATGAAGCTCGATAGAGTCGGGTCGGCTCCAGATGGCCAATTCTTTAGACATTCTCACATATGCGTTGCGTGAGGAGCTGATAGTGTAGTCCACAGCTATGCCATTTGAGCCTAAAGCGCTAATAGATTGATTTTTTACACCGCTTTTGGTGAGTTTCCAAGATGCGATGTCGATATTTGTTTCAGCATCGTGGTAACGCACTTCGGGGATTTCGACTTTCACAAGGATTGTGTCGGAAATGCTGTCGACCGAACCATATACGTGGGTAGAGCCGTTTTTGAGGCCGTGAATGATGCCATTGTCGTCAATTGATGCTATTGAGTTATCCTCTATGCTCCAATCTAATGCGATGTTGTCGAGGGGCATTTGTTTGCCGGCAACCGTGGCGAGGACTTCCATATTGTAGTCATAGAATGAGCTCACGACTACGCTGTCGAGACGGAAAGATGGAACACCGCCTTCGATTGTAACCGGTACTGAAGTGGTTATGTCGCCAAGTGTGGCAGTGAGTAAATGGGTACCGTCCCCTTTGGCAAATAGGGTGGAGTTGTTATTGATAATCGCTCCTAATTCGTTGTCGCATGATAGCGCGAAATCTTTGACATCGGTGTCGATGAGTAATCCATATTTGTTATAGCCGTAGATAACAGGGGTATAGTTGCCATATTTAGGCATTTTTACGCTCCAATCGGCAAAGCGAATTTCTGAGATATTGTTGTCTTCAGGTGCATTTAACACGGCGAAGATGCCATTTGAAACGGCGCGTTCCTTGCCGTCGCTTGGGTGGTTGACAATGCCGAATGGTTCGAGGTACATGCCCGATGAACCACCGCCGTCAACATTGAGAGCATCGTAGCAACCGAGGATTTTCATCAAGTCGGCACCTTCGGGATAGGTGCAGCCTGTTGACACTCCGCGTCCGTCAACTACGCACCACACCATTTTGCTACGGTCTTCGTTGTAGCCAAACATTGTGCGAGGGTTGTTGCTGTCGCGTCCGTTGATAAAGCGAATAGCTTCATAAATTACTTCGCCACGTTTGAGAATTACCACGTCGCCACCGCTACATTCTTTTATGTCGGGGGTGATGTTATAGTCTTGAAGAGCGATGTTGCAGTTGAGTGTTAGCTCGTCGCCCACTTTTAATGTGGCCAATTTCGCGGCTTGTTCGTCACCTTTTGCGCTAATAACCACTTCGTTTAGAGTGATAGGGGTTGCGCCTGTGGTAGAGGGGGCTGCCGTAACGATAAGTTTGATAGGGCGATTGATGCCCCACGTTTCGCCATCGGCAAGGCGCACTTTCACGTTGGTGCAACCGCTTACGCGTGTTTGACGGCCATATTTAGAGTTGAACAACACTATTTCGTTGTCGTAAATATCTTGGTTGATGCGAGGGAGATTCACCGTAGACCCGTCGGGGAGGTTGAGGGTGAACGATTGAGTGGGATTATCGCACCACATATTTTTGTTGCGATCCATGAAAAAATGCCCATAGTCGGCAGCGGCAAGATAGCCTGTTCCTGCAATTTCACCATTCATTATGCAATCCATATGAGGTTGTCCGGCATATTGCGCTACATATGAAGAGGTGATGTAGAAGTCGGCATTGACAGCTGCGAAATAGTGGGTGTTTTCATTTGACTTGCGTTTGGCTATGCTTGAAATCTGCTCGGTTGTGAGCGTGGTGTCATTGCCTATCTCCATGCGATATTCAACATTGTCATGTCCTTTCATTTCCATTTCCAATATGAATACGTTGAGGTTTTTTGAACCCGATTGCATATTCAAAGCAGTGTATGTAGTGCCCGGTCCGGCTTTGTAGTGTTGCAAGGTGTCGACGGAAAATTCTGCTCCTTGAAGTGTTTCAAGACGGTTGGCATTGCAATAAAAGGGTGCGAGTAGCAATATTGTTGCTAATGAGAATGTTAGTCGCATGGTTGTTTAAATAAATTGCCATAGGAGCAGGCTCCTATGGCAATATTATTGAGGTGATACTTATTTAATGATTAATTGAGCGGCGGCAGTAGTGCCATTATCAACTACTTTCACGATATAAGAGCCGCTTACAAGCGATGCAGTGGCAAGTTTGTTGCCGTTTCCTTTTGCAACCAATGAGCCTGCGATGGTGTAAATTTCCCATGCTGCATCTTCTGATGCGTTGATAGCTGCATTTTCACCTTGTGCGATAGGGTTGGGGGCAACTACCAATGCTTGCATATTTGCGCCATCGGCAATGATGCCTTCAACGCCTGCACCGGGCACATTCTTATAGATAGCTTCAAATCCGTTGATGTCGATATGACCTACGTCGTTAGTCTTGCCTTTTGGCGAGATAGAGATAGTCTTGAACAAGATAGGATAGATGCCTATATCGTTGGGGTCGCCAATTGCGCTTACTGGGATTGAAAGAACGTTTTCTTTGTTTGATTCGATTGAAGTGAATGAGGTGTTCACTGCACGGCCATTGTTAGGCACGAGGTTGATACCAACGTTGGTGATTGAGAGTGCACCGGGGTTGATGCGGATTTGGATAGTGTCGGGGAGACTCCAGATCTTAATGTCTTTTGACAATGTAATCTTAGATGAACGAGAAGAAGAAATTGTGAAGTCGAGAGCAAAACCTGAAGGGAGTTGGCTCATTGTCAACTCTTTCACACCACTAAGACTCTTTGACCATGTAGAATCAACAATTTCCTTTTCGATAGGCATCACGTGGTCGGTAGGACATTCAACGGTGAGGTTCACTTTGTATTCGTTTTCGCCAAACAAACCGATGAGGTCGGTTGAACCGTTGGCTTGACCTTTTACGATACCGTTTTCATTAACAGTAGCAACAGCAGCATCGCCCGATGACCATGAGAGGGCGCGTGGGTCGAGAGGCATGTAAGTGGTGTTTACCAATGCTTGCACATCAACAGGCCATTCGCGATAGTTGTCGATGAGAACTGTGTCATATTTCAATTCGGCAGTGCCGGTTGTGCTGATAGTTACAGGGATAGTTGCAGTTACACCATTGTAAGTGGCTGTGAGGGCATGAGTGCCTTCGCCAATGGCAAAGAGGGTAGAGTCGTTGAGAATTTCGCCAAGACCTTCGGGACAAGAGAGAGTGAAACCTTTGAGGTCATTATTAATCATCTTGCCATATTTGTTATAAGCATAGATTGTAGGGGTATAGGCACCATATTTAGGAGCTTCCATAACCCAATCTTTGAATTGAATTTCAGCAACAACATCATCTTCGGGAGCTTCGAGCACTGCGAAGATAGCATTACCTACCGCACGTTCTTTGCCGTCACTACAATTGTTGCGCACGCCAAGACCTTGAGTGTAGAGGGTAGATGAACCACCACCATCGACATTGAGAGCTTCGTAAGCACCTGCATAGCGCATCACATCGGCAAGCATAGAAGTGCGCACGCCTGCTGATTGAGCTGAACGGCCGTCGATAACCATCATGATGATGCTATCGCCTGTTTGGCTCACTCCAAGCGATGTGCGAGGGTGAAGAGCTGAAGCGTCACCGCGTTCGCTTTCTGTGTCGAGAGTTTCGCCACCACCAACGTTTTTGGGGTTGCCCGATACGATTTGAGCAGGATAGATGCGTTGGTCGCCGAGGAGTATGATTTGGTCAAATTCCACGATGTCGCCTACTTGCAAAGAGTTTACAAAGTCGAGAGCGCCTGTGTTGCAACCTGAAGTGCTTGTGCCACGTCCATGGATGACAAATCCGTCAGAAGGGATAGCTCTATCGCCGTCGGAAGTAGCTGTAGAGGTGATTTCCATGCGATATTTGCCACCTGCATAGAAGTTGTCGCCTTCGACGAGCTTGGCTGTAACTTCGGCACATGCACCGGCTTCTTCGGTGTTGTTGGTAGTGCCAAAATAGCGTGGAGTATAGATGGTGATACCATTATTTGGTGACATCACGTTAACACCTTTGTAAAGTGTTACTTTGTCGCCGATAGTAGCGGTACCTGTGTAGTAGTTAAGACGTCCCACATAGGCTTTGCCTTCGGTGTCAATGGTGAATTGGTAGTTAGAGTTTGATGTTTTGTATACTTCGCGGTCAACAGTACAAGAAGTTGTGGGTCGACCTACGAATGAAGAACCATTTGTGGCATTCCCACTTGTTGAATAGAAGTCGCCATTTGTTCCGGCGAAATATGTCAAACCGTCAACAGATTTGCTTTTTGCCATTGAAGATGGGGTTGCCGTACCGCCTACTTTGTCGGTAGCACACACGGCACGCATTGACACTCCGGGAGTGGTTTTGTCAATAGTGAGATAGAATACTTGCAAGTTGGAAGTGGGGCCGGTAAGTTGTAATTGTGTTTGAGTGGTACCGGGACCAACTTTTGCGTGAAATACTGTGTCGAGTTTGTACTCAACGCCACGAATGTCGATAGTCTTGGTGTATCTACCGGCATTTGCATCGGTTGGCATCAAAGCGATTGAAGCCGCCGAAAGAGCTAAAAGTAAAGATTTTTTCATATGTTTAGGGTTTAAGATTAATATTCGTAAATGAGTAATATGCAAAGTTAGAAAATATTTTGAGATAGCCGTCTACTTTTTTGTAAAAAATAAATTTTGGCGATAAAAAATGATAAAATATAAAAACGCCACCTCTTTTGAGATGGCGTCTATGCTTATTTTTAGTTATTTGAGGTCCTATATATCCCCCTAAACCTTAGATGCTATTAAAGCGCGAAATTATATCGTCATCTCACCACAAAGCGAGCATGAGAGGTAGCGGCGTACATCTTGGGGGGCGAGGCCGAGGCCGAAGAGGTACATCATTTTTGTTATTGCGGCTTCGCTTGTGATGTCGTGGCCTGAGATCACGCCTGTGTCGGCAAGCATATTGCCTGTGGCATAACGGCGGGCATGAACGCCTCCGTTTACACATTGCGACACGTTGAGGATTACAATGCCACGTTCTACCGCTTCGCGAATGGCCGAGGTGAACCATTCGGCAGTGGGGGCATTGCCCGAACCGAAAGTCTTAAGCACAATCCCTTTGATGCCGGGTGTGGCAAGTTGGTGGCGGAGAATCGCTTCGGTAAGACCCGGAACAAGGTCGATGACCATCACTGAGGTATCCATGCCATACTGCACATTTAGAGGGCGTTTGGCTTGAACTCGCCAAAGGGCTTCTTCGTTGAAGTGAATGCCGAGGCCGATTTTTGCCAACGAAGGGTAGTTGTTGCTTTTGAATGCGTTGAAGTTGTCGGCACTCATCTTTGTGGAGCGGTTGCCACGCCACAAATAGTCTTCAAACAAGATTGCTACTTCTTGCACCATTGGGTCGCCATTGGCATCGGTTGCAGCTGCTATTTGTAGGGCGGTGATGAGGTTTTCTTCGCCGTCGGTGCGCACTTCGCCTATAGGTAATTGTGAGCCGGTGATGATGACCGGTTTATGTAAGTTTTCAAGCATAAATGACAACGCCGAGGCGGTGTAGGCCATCGTGTCGGTGCCATGAAGCACAACAAAGCCGTCGAAGCGGTCGAAATTCTCCTCGATGTGTCGAGCAATCTCCACCCAATGCTTTTGACTCATATCGCTTGAATCGATAGGAGGGTTAAATTGGATATTGTCGATATTATAGTCGAGCATTTTGATTTTAGGCACATTATCGATGAGGTGCGTGAAATCAAAAGGCTCTAACGAGTGGGTATCGGGATTTTCAATCATCCCGATAGTGCCACCGGTGTAGATTATGAGAATATGCGGTTTGCGACTCTGCTTTGTCATAGGGGAGAGATATGTGGTGATTATTTTACTTGAGCGCCTGGAGCGACAGGACCTGTTGGACCACATACGACCAATGAGCCATCGGCATTTTCGGCCGAGAGAATCATTCCTTGAGAGAGTACGCCTTTGAGTTTGCGAGGTGCAAAGTTTGAAACAAAACATACTTGCTTGCCAACCAAATCTTCGGGAGCGTAGTATTTTGCGATGCCCGATACGATAGTGCGTTTTTCCATACCATCATCGATGAGGAATTGAAGCAACTTGTCGGCTTTAGGCACTTTTTGACATTCAAGCACTGTGCCCACACGAATGTCGAGCTTCATGAATGTGTCGAAGTCAACATCGGGTTGTTGAGGTGCTGGTGTCCAACTATTGATTTTGTTATCTTCTTTAGTCTTTTCAAGACGGTCGATTTGAGCTTGGATAGCGGCATCTTCGATTTTTTCGAAGAGCAATTCGGCGGGAGCGATTTCGGCTCCGGCAGCGAGGATATCGCTTGCGCCGAGGGTGTTCCAATCAAGTTTTTCAATACCGAGCATATTTGAAAGTTTTGCCGACATGAAAGGCAAGAAAGGCTCGAATGCAATAGCAATGTTAGCACAAATTTGGAGTGCTACGTTGAGGATTGTTTCCACACGCGCCATGTCGGTTTTAGCCAATTTCCAAGGCTCTGTTTCTTGGAGGTATTTGTTCCCAAGACGAGCGATGTTCATTGCATCTTTCAATGCTTCGCGGAAGTGGAATGTGTCGAGGTTAGCACTCAACGATGCTTTGATTTCGGCCAATTCGGCAAATGCCGCTTTGTCGACGTCTTGGAGCTCGCCTGCTGCAGGCACTTTGCCACCGAAATATTTGTGAGTGAGCACAATCGCACGATTCACAAAGTTGCCGAGTATAGCAACAAGTTCGTTGTTGTTGCGAGCTTGGAAGTCGCGCCAAGTGAAGTCGTTGTCCTTGGTTTCGGGCGCGTTGGCTGTCAATACATAGCGCAACACATCTTGCTTGCCGGGGAAGTCAACGAGGTATTCGTGTAACCACACTGCCCAGTTGCGTGATGTTGATATTTTGTCGCCTTCGAGGTTGAGGAACTCGTTGGCAGGTACGTTGTCGGGCAATTGGAAGTTGTCGCCGTAGGCACTCAACATGGCAGGGAACACGATGCAGTGGAACACGATGTTATCCTTACCGATGAAGTTGATAATGCGGGTTTCGGGGTCTTTCCAATAAGTTTCCCAAGTGTCGGGAAGAAGCTCTTTTGTGTTAGAAATATAACCGATAGGAGCGTCAAACCACACATAAAGCACTTTGCCTTCAGCTCCTTCAACCGGTACGGGCACACCCCAATCGAGGTCGCGGCTCACGGCACGAGGTTGCAATCCCATGTCAATCCATGATTTGCATTGACCATACACGTTGGTTTTCCATTCTTTATGACCTTCGAGAATCCATTTGCTCAAGTGTGATTCCCATTTGTCGAGTGGAAGGTACCAGTGTTTTGTTTCTTTTAGAACGGGGGTATTGCCGGTAATCGCACTTTTAGGGTTGATGAGGTCGGTGGCATTGAGAGATGTGCCACAAGCCTCACATTGGTCGCCATAAGCACGTTCGTTGTGGCAGTGAGGGCATTCACCTGTCACATAACGGTCGGCAAGGAATTGATTGGCTTTTTCGTCGTAGAGTTGCATTGAAGTTTTTTCAACAAACTCACCTTTGTCGTATAGGCGACGGAAAAACTCGCTCGCTGTTTCTTTGTGCATCGCCGAAGTGGTGCGAGAATAGATGTCGAACGAGATGCCAAGGCCTTTAAAAGATTCCTTAATGATACCATGATAGCGGTCAACAATGTCTTGAGGGGTAACACCTTCGTTTTTAGCTTTGATAGTGATGGGCACACCATGTTCGTCGCTACCGCCAATCATCACCACGTCTTTACCGCAAAGACGGAGATAACGAGCATAGATGTCGGCAGGCACATACACACCTGCGAGGTGTCCGATGTGGACAGGACCATTAGCGTAGGGTAACGCTGTGGTTATAAGGGTTCTTTTAAAGTTCTTTTCCATTATATATCAAGTTTTTTATTTTCTGACTACAAAATTAATGCAACTTCACGAAATATCCACAAATTTGCCCACGAAATATGCGCAAAATCACGCAGATAATACAAAAATAGGTACATCTTGAAGGGAAGAGCATTTCCTATCCAATCACAGCATATCAATGAATCTTCATTAGATGCTTATATCGACCTCACGTTATTTTAATAATTCTAGGACCTCACTTGGTAGCATTGTGTTGCCAACATCATTTTTAGGAGAATTCTTCAAGAATAGGATAGGAACTATTGTATATCCTTTTGCAAATGGTAGTAGGTTGACTTTGCGAAGTAGCTCTGCGGTTAACAATCTTCCATTTTCTTGTGTAGTCCATTTACACTCTCCGACAAGTAGATGTTTCTTATCAAGCGACTCTGCTATTACATCTATTTCAAGTTGCTCGGGTTTATTTTCTTCATTGATAATCGTTCCCCACCAACGTTTTGCTTTGTTGTATAAAACATTATTTATAAGGTTGCCTGTTACGCTGTCACGACAAAGATTTTCCCATTGTTTACTTACATATTCCGAGAAATGTAAATCCATTGTTTGCTCAATCGGAAAACGTCGATTTAATTCAATAAACGATCGATTAGGAACAACAAATTGATAGTAAAAAGACATAAAAGGATCTGCTATTTTATATAGGCTTTTCTTGGAGTTCTTTTCATCAGCACCAAACGGAACCTCACGCTCCAAGAAACCTAGATCTATTAGTTTCCTTAAAGGCCTAGATAGGTTGGTTGCAGGTTCATTGCAACGAGATGCTATTTCGGAAAGACGATTAGCTCCGCTGCCTACGTATGACATTATGGTTGAGGTTTTTACAATATCTTTTATGTCATCTTGGAAAAGTTTTGCAGGTTCTTCATATAGCGTGCCATTAACTGATAGGATATTATGCCATAGTGCATCATTTAGCGATGAACATCCTTCCCTAAGTTCCCAATAACGAGGTACACCACCCCATATGGCATACTCTTCTATAGCTTCAACCGCATTTAACCTTAATGCCTCTTTGATAAATGGAGTTTTTATGGGGGCGAGTTTCATAATAACATTTGCTCGACCATATAGAGGTGCGGTATAGTCAAGGAATAAGCCCGACATCATATTTTGAGATGAGCCACATACAATAATATTGTATTTAAGAGATTTTTCATCAAGTAATTTTTGTAGTACTGATGGAAATTCTGGTGATTGCTCTACGAGATAGGGTAATTCATCTAAACATAGAGTGAATTTGTGATCAGTACGGTAGTTTACTGCACGTAATAGCGTTTCCCAATCCGGATATGTAAGTTTATCAAAATCAGGGAAAATTTGTGCAATAACTTTTGCAAGTAATGCTCTTTGATGTTGCTCTTCGGATTGATCCGCTAAAAAATAGATATCATTATCTGTTAGTACTCGTTTTATAAGGGTCGATTTGCCTAGCCGTCTTCTCCCATACAATACAACGAATGTTGATTCCTCACTTGAAAGCACGTTTTTCAAGCGAATAGTTTCCTCTATTCTATCGACGAATTTCATATGCTAAAAATATTATGCATTGCAAACATAATGATTTTGCTGCATAATTACAAATATATTATTGAGAAAATGATAGAAATAATTAAAAATACAAGAGATGCACTAATTGAGAATTGTTCAATGTGCCTGGTGTCTTAACTCTATAACTACATCAGCGAGTCGAAATCGAAATCTTTTTTCATGCGGTAGGCGAGGCCGGTCATTATTGCGAGTGTTTCGCCTTGTCCGTTGCTCACTTTTATGTCGCAGTAGGGGAGTCGGTGATGATTTACTTGTTCGGTGCATTCGGCGTTGATTGTTTCGCCTAATTGAGCTGATTTTATGAATGTTATGGTGTTTGAAATGCCGAGGCTCAAGATGCCATGGCTATTGGCTACGGCAGCAAATGCCAAGTCGGCGAGGGTGTAAATTACTCCCCCTTGGCACACTCCCGCTCCATTTAGATGTTGCTCTGTAACAGTGAGTCGGGCACACGCATAACCTTCGCGAACCTCTACGAGTTGGGCACCGATGCTTTTGGCAAATCGGTCATCGTTGTTTAGTCGTTCTTGTAGTGTCATGATGGTTTATGCGAAATCGGCTTCGGTGAGGAATGTAAGTTTATTAAGCATAATTGTTTCTTTCGCTTTCTCGGCAGGGTCGGCACGGAATACCAACACTCCTTTGCTTCGCCAAAGGAATGAATACATATATAGAATGCTTATTCCATTGTCGGATAGTGTTTTGATTGCATTAGCCGCGCGTCCCGGTTCGTCGTCGATGCTCAATGCTACGACATCGGCCAACTGCACGTTTATTCCGGCATCTTTGAGAATGGTGTAGGCTTGTGAAGGGTTGTTGCATAGCACACGATAAATGCCATAGTCTTTAGTGTCGGCAATGGTAGATGCGATGATTTGTATGTTGGCATTGCTTAATAAGTCAAGCACTTTAATCAATGTTCCTCCTTTATTCTCGATGAATATTGAAAGCTGTTTTATTGTCATATTGTAGTTGAGTTTTAAAGTTAGTGAAAAATAATAGCTCTCAGATATCAAATGTTATTGATACACTGTGCGTTTGTCCACTACACGCACTGCCTTGCCTTCAGAGACAGGCAATGAGCCTTTGGGCACGAGTTTTACATGAGGGGTGAGCAATATTTCGTCTTTGAGCGCGCGTTTCACATCGCTTGTGAGTTTGAGCAATCGTTGGAAGTCGTCGGTGAAGAGTTCTTCAAGTTCCACTTCTACGGTCATATTATCATTATCCTCGTCGGTGGTGAGAGTGATGAGGTAGTTGTTGCCCAACTCGGGGAATTGCATAAGAATCTTTTCAATTTGAATAGGGAAGATGTTCACACCACGAAGCACAATCATGTCGTCGGAGCGACCTTTTATGCGGTCAATTCTCACGTGGTTTCGTCCACAAGGACAGCTACGACCCAATACACGGGTGAGGTCGCGAGTGCGATAGCGAAGAAGTGGCATTGCTTCGCGGCACAATGTGGTAAGAACCAATTCGCCGATTTCTCCGTCGGCTACGGGTTCTAATGTTTCGGGGTCGACAATCTCAATGATGTAATAGTCTTCCCAAAAATGTAGGCCGTTTTGTTCGGGACATTCAAAACCTACGCCCGGTCCACACATTTCCGACATGCCAAAAGAGTTATAGGCTTTCACTCCCATCATATCCTCAATGCGACGGCGTTGCTCTTCGGAGTGAGGTTCAGCTCCGATTGCGAGCACACGAAGTTTAGTGTCGGTTCGAGGGTCTACCCCCACTTGATCCATCACCTCTTTCAATCGTGTCACATATGAAGGAACGGCATGCACGGCGGTAGTGCCGAAGTCGGTCATAAACTTTATTTGGCGAAGCGAATTCCCGGCGGCGGCAGGTATTGTAAGCATGCCTACACGTTCAGCACCATATTGAAATCCAAGCCCTCCGGTAAACATTCCGTATCCCGATGAGTTTTGGAACACATCATCGGGGCGAAGCCCCACCATCCACAGGTTGCGTGCCACTTGGTTTGCCCACTCGTCAATGTCGTTTTGAGTGTGAAGTATAACGGTGGGATTGCCTGTTGTGCCACTTGATGAATGTAGGCGTATGCAGTCTTTTAGCGAAGTGCTTGCCATTCCAAATGGATAGGTGTCGCGTAAATCTTGTTTCGTGGTGAATGGGATTTTGCGTATATCTTCAAGCGTTGTGATGTCTTCGGGCTTAAGTCCGGCTTCTTCAAAGCGAGCTTTATAGAACGGAGAGTTCATGCAATGCTTCACAGTGGCTTGCAGTCGCTCAAGTTGTAATGCTTCAATTTGTTGGCGCGAAAGAGTCTCTTCTTTCTCGTTGAAATATTTACAACTGCTATCGGGTATGTTTTTATGAGTCATTTTTTGCTAAAGTTTTTGTGCCTGATGAGAAACTACGAAATTTATTGTGTGGGTAACGCTATATGGAGTTGCTTGTCGGCGAGGTTTGGCACTACGATAGTAGTAGAATGATTTTTGCTTGTCCCACGATGGGGTTGATATTTGTCGAGTTTGTCCCGGAGGGATTGAACAGTCGATTGTTTTTGTCACCGAGTGTAGTTGGCGATTTTTGCGGTCGAAATAGTTGAAGGTTATGTTTATTGCTTTGACCGTGTTGTTACCTTTGTTAGTAACAAAGAATGTTTCGAGGTGAGAAGATAGGGGCTTGTCGTAACCCGATATTTCCACTACCGAGGTAGATGCGTTTCTTAGGGTATCAACATTGGCGATCGCAGATGAATCGGTGCGAGGAATCTCCTTAAGCCCTTTGCGGGTAGTGCGTTGAGCTTCGGCAGTTAATCCTATCGCTAAAATGGTTAATATTACGGCAAGTATTCTCATAGATATCGAGGGTTAAGAGGGGGTTGTGTGGCTGATAGAGGATATATGCGAATGCACCCATCAAGCCCTTTGGGTCGAGAGTTGGTTATGGATAGTCCTACTTGGTATATGTAGGGCAGCCATCGCCAAAGATTTATTTTTACTTCGGTTTTATATTCGTTGAATGATAGCAGGTTGTCGTCAGAAAGGTTTAGGGTAAAGGTTTTCGGTTTTGAAAGCAACCCTTCCAGCCCTCCTGAGGTGTATATATAAGCATCGAAAATGTTGCGTTTGGCAGTGGATATGATATATCCCATCACAGTGCCTCGCTCAATGGATAGCACGGGCGATTTTATTATAACCATGCGATAATGGTTGGTTTGTGTGCCTGCAATATAATCGGGGTTAAAACGTTCGATAGCAATAACGGCTCCATCATCGACAAACTGCCACACTCCTTCGACATTGTGTAGTGGCGCTTGCTTCATACGAGCTATCACCGAGTCTTTTTCATAACCATCTATCACAATAGATTGAGAAGGTATCGATTGAGCCGAAGCAAAAAACGATATCATCAAAACGGTTATGAAATATAATATTCGATGCATTAGTGATATGGTTGATTATAAATTTTTGAAGCTATATGCAAATCCGAAGCTAAGTATCTCTTTTAATTGGAATTTGTGCCACTTAGAGCCGGGAATACGAGGCGAACTTGAGTCGTAGCGCATATTCACGTTGATTTGAGTCGACAAAAATCGATTAATGGCAAACGACAAGGTGTTTTCGAGGTCGCCTTGGATATATTGATAATCGGTAAACACAAACAAACGAGATGAAAGAGAAATGTTATGAGCAATTTGCCATTTGAGTTTTCCTTCACCACTCGAACCTATATCGCTTGCAGTTTTTTTGCCTGCCGGAATGCCGAAATCTGTTTCGTGCATACGAGAATTAATACATGATTTGAGGTTGTAAGAAAGAGGTGAGATAGATGCATCAAATGAGAATGTTTTCTTCTCGTTGGCATAGTTATAAGTCATACCAAGACCCACGTTTAATTCGCCGGGCGACAAGAATGATGCTTTGAGATCGTTGGAGTTGATTTTGTATCCATTGAACACCTGAGTTTTAAATTGAAGTTGGATAGAATAGAACCAACGCTTTGCCGCGCGAACCCCGAATTTGCTGTTTAATTGAAACAAATCCTCACTAATACTGTAGTTGCGCAAAGTGTCCTCGGGTGCGCTGTTCATACCCAATTTATATTTGAAGCTTGTTTCAAACAATAGATTGGGGTGGAATTTTTCGTTTAGTTTGATGTTGAACTCAGTGTTGAGCAACATGTTGAGATTATTGTTACCCCCTTGATACCAGTTGGGAGAGATATATGCTTGCGAGAATTGGAGCGAACCATTGAAAGAGTGTAGCCAATTGCGACGATTGATATCGGCTTCACCTACGTATGACACTCCCTCTTTGCTTTGTTCCTCAATTTCCAATTGCTTAGGGTCGGCTTTATAAGAGCTTTGAGATATTTTTAATCGATTATCGATGTTGTATTTGATTTTGTTGTTGTCAAAGGTGTTTTGACGTTGATTTAATGGTTGATATTGGTTGCTTAGATTAGCCTCACGATTAATCCAATTTTGATAATTAGGTGATGATAAAGTGCTATCAGAAGTAATTATCGGTTGAGAAGGGAGTGCTATAGCGGTGTCTGACTCTAAAACGGGAGCGATTTTAGACGAATCGCATAGGATTGAGTCGGCATAAAATGAGTTCAAAACAGTGTCGAGTGTAGAGGTGTCGTGCATTCTCTTGGGACGATTTTTCATCACCGAGGAGTCGGCAACCATAATTCGAGCCGAATCTTTACGGGCAATTTCGGCAGAGTCGAGCGAGTGAGCGAATTTTAGAGTGTCGCCATTTTCCGAAACAAGGGCACCTTCGAGTCGAAGTCCTTTGTTTGGTTGAGGGAAATGACGAGTTTGTGCCATTGAGAAAAAAGAAAAATGGCATAAAAATAAAATTATGATAAAAGCTACTCTATTTTTCATAGACTGAATATTGAATGTAATTATGAAAAATTGGTTATTTAATGGCAGTGTAGATGGTGCATGTGCCAAAGGTCATGCTATGAAATTTGCAGTCTTTGAACCCTGCATTTTTCATTAATTGCAACATGTCATTGCCTTGAGGCACGGCAGCTATGCTTTCGGGAAGATAGCTGTAGGCTCTAACATCTTTTGAGATTAGTCGTCCCACAAAGGGAATGATGTGGTGAGTGTAGAAATTATAAAGGGGCTTGATGATTTTTGATGTGGGGGTGGAAAGTTCAATCACGCATAGCATGCCCCCATTGTTAAGCACACGATGCATTTGTTGATATCCCTTGTCGAGGTGCTCAAAATTGCGCACACCATATGCAACAGTTACACAATCAAATGAATTGTCATCGAAAGGTAGATTCAAGCAGTCGCCTGTGGTGAATGAAATGACATTGTCGAGATTGGCTTCTGTTACTTTGCGTCGGCCTATCTCAATCATTCCTTCTGATAGGTCTATCCCCGTGATTTTGTTTATAGAAAGGCTGCGGGCGAGCTTGATGGCTAAGTCGCCCGTGCCTGTTGCTACGTCGAGTATTGTGTTGGGAGTGTGAGCCTTAATCATTCTCACGGCTTTTGCACGCCACAATTTGTCGATGCCAAAGGTCATGGCACGATTCATGAAGTCGTAGGCGGGAGCAATCGAGTCGAACATTTCTTTTACCTGTTCGGTCTTGGCTCGATTGTTGTCGTAAGGGTTGATTTTTTCGGCTTTTACTTCCACTTGTTGTCAGAAATTATTTTTTGAGGTTATTGAGGCATTCCACCACATTCTTTTCGATGCGTTGGCTCAAATTAGGATCTTCATCTTTGACGAATTTTTCGCCTGTGATGTGTTCATAAAGCTCGATATAGCGTTGAGAAACACTTTCGCAATATTCATCTGTCATTTCAGGAACAACTTGTCCGGGTTTGCCCATAAAGTTGTTTTCGATGAGCCATTGACGCACAAATTCTTTAGAGAGTTGTTTTTGTGGTTCGCCTTTTTCGAAACGTTCTTGATAACCTTCGGCATAGAAATAGCGAGATGAGTCGGGAGTGTGGATTTCGTCGATGAGATACACTTTGCCGTCGCGTTTGCCGAATTCATATTTTGTATCAACAAGGATAAGACCTTTTTCAGCAGCCATTTCAGTGCCACGAGCAAAAAGAGCACGAGTGTATTGTTCCATCACTTCATAGTCTTCTTTGCTCACGATGCCTTGAGCAAGGATTTCTTCGCGAGAAATATTTTCGTCGTGACCTTCATCGGCTTTAGTTGTTGGGGTGATGATAGGTTCGGGGAAGCGTTCGTTTTCGCGCATTCCGTCGGGAAGTTTCACACCACAAAGTTCGCGGCAACCGGCTTGATATTCGCGCCAAGCACTACCTGTGAGGTATCCACGGATAATCATTTCAACACGGAATCCTTCGCATTTCAAACCCACTGTAACCATTGGGTCGGGAGTGGCAAGTTTCCAGTTGGGGACAATGTCGGCGGTTGCATCGAGGAATTTAGCCGCGATTTGGTTTAACACTTGTCCTTTGTAGGGGATACCTTTAGGAAGGATAACGTCGAAAGCCGAAATGCGGTCTGACGCAATCATCACTAAGATGTCGTCGTTGATGTTGTAAACTTCACGAACTTTGCCGTGATAAACGCTTTTTTGACCGGGAAAATTAAAGTCGGTGTTTGATAATGTTGCCATAATATGTTTGTGTTAATTTTGTTTTTTATCGTTGTCTTCGGGTGTTGATGCTTCGGGTTTGGGGTTGGATTTATCCCATTTTTCGTAAGCTTCAACGATGCGTTGCACCAATTGGTGTCGCACAATGTCTTTTTTGCCAAATTCCACATGACCGATTCCGGGAATGCCTTTCAACACACGAAGCGCATGCATGAGCCCCGACACAGTGGAGCGAGGTAGGTCGATTTGAGTGGCGTCGCCGGTGATAATCATTTTTGCGTTCATACCCAAGCGGGTAAGGAACATTTTGATTTGATGAGTGGTGGTGTTTTGCGCTTCATCGAGCACAATCACGGCGTCGTTGAGTGTGCGTCCACGCATAAATGCCAATGGCGCGATTTGGATCACATTTGTGTCCATATACTCTTTTAACTTCACGGCGGGAATCATATCTTCAAGCGCATCGTAAAGAGGTTGAAGATATGGGTCGATTTTATCTTTCATATCTCCGGGGAGAAATCCGAGTTTCTCACCGGCTTCAACAGCCGGACGTGAAAGGATAATCTTTCTCACTTCGCGATTTTTTAAAGCTCTCACAGCAAGTGCTATGGCAAGATAGGTTTTGCCTGTACCGGCAGGGCCAAGGGCAAAAGTGAGGTCGTTTTTTAATACAGCTTCAACGAGTAATTGTTGGTTAGGAGAGCGAGGCGAAATGGGCTTGCCATTTATGCCAAATATTATCACATCGTCGCTTTTTACCTCTTGTGGCGTTCCTCCTTTAATCACTTCGAGAATCACCTCTTCGGTGAGTTTGTTGTATTTAGCGCAATATGATTCTAATTCTTTGATTTTTTTTTCGAAATCGGCAGTTTCGTCATTGTCGCCAATAACCTTTATGACAGAGCCACGAGCTGCCATGCGCAACTTAGGGAATAAGTTGCGTATCAATTGCATATTACAATTGTTGACCCCATAGAAAATCACCGGGTCAACATTGTCGATAATTACAATGCGTTCAATCATTCAGCTGAATTAAATTTAATGATACAAAGGTAGCAACTTTACGATGAAATTGCAATAAAACATGCTCATATCACTAAATAATTTTGTGAATTAATCGTTAGAATTGTATCTTTGCAATAATATAATCACAAAGTAGTGGTGAAATATTATTAAATAGATAAATTTGATTCACATTCTACAATGTGGTTGTAAAATAGATTATTCACTAACAACTAATAAAATTAATAAACAATGAAAAAGTGTGTTTTGTCAATCTTAATGGCTATGAGCATCGTAGCAGTTGCTTGTGCCGGAGAGAGTGCTAAGTTGCAATCAGAAACGCAAGTCGCTGAGCAAAATGAAGTGGCACAAGTCGAATCAGCATTTAAGCAAGTAAATCATATTCAAGTGCCTGCTACAAATATTGCATCGCCAATGGATGTGAATGTGATATTGCCTGAATCATATGCCACATCTGAAGATAAAGAATATCCGGTTGTATATATCCTTCATGGATATGATGGTGATTATACTTCATGGCTCACTCTTACCGAACCAAAATTGGATAGCCTTGCTTCGCATTATGATATGATTTTTGTATTGCCCGACGGACGCGACAGCTGGTATTGGGATGCTCCCGCCGATCCAAAACTCAAAATGGAATCATTCTTTGTTGAAGAGCTTGTGCCATATATCGATGAAAATTATCGCACTATCGCCGATGCAAAGCATCGTGCAATCACAGGCTTGAGTATGGGCGGCCATGGTAGCTTGTGGCTTGGAATGCGTCATAGCGATATTTGGGGCTCGGCAGGTAGCATGAGTGGTGGTGTGAATATCAACAAACCTAAATGGGCTAAATCGTGGAAAATGGCACAACGATTGGGCTCTCAAGCTCAATATCCACAACGTTGGAAAGATCACACTGTAATCACTCTCGTGAAAAATCTTAAACCGGGTCAATTAAATATCACATTTGATTGTGGTGTTGATGACTTCTTTATTGGAGTGAATCGCGAACTCCATGAAGAAATGTTGAAATACAAAATCCCACACGATTATAGCGAACGTCCGGGAAAACACTCTCATTCATATTGGAAAAACTCAATTCGCTATCATCTCCAATATTTCTACGATATCTTTAACAAGTAAAGTATCCTAATATATAAAAATAGTTGCTATAAGACTCTATAGCAACTATTTTTTTGTGTTATATTGATTGAATATTATACTACTTGTGGTTCGATTTCGCTGAGCGATAGACCATGGGAGTCTTTTTCTGAGAGGTTGAGTTCATTGGCAGGGAGTGGCCATTCGATGCCGAGAACAGGGTCGTCAAATCGCAATGTGGCTTCGGCTTGAGGGGCATACACATTGTCGACTTTGTATTGAAATTGTGCTATGTCGCTCAACACGATAAAGCCGTGAGCCATGCCGCGAGGCACAAAAAGTTGACGGCAGTTGTCCTCGCTCAACTCCACGGCAAGGTGTTGCCCAAAGGTGGGGGAGTCTTTGCGAATATCTACAATCACATCTATCACTCGACCGCGCGACACTCTTACCAACTTGGCCTGAGCCCATTCGTTGCGTTGAAAATGTAACCCTCGCAACACACCACGAGTTGATACCGATTCATTGTCTTGCACAAATTCCACTTCGCCCACATGGGCTTGAAATTCAGCCTTTTTGAAACTTTCCATAAAGTAGCCGCGTGCATCACCATGTCGCACCGGCTCTATTATCCACACACCTTTAATATTTTGTTCGGTAAAAGTCATTGTCGATTAATTAGATGTTTCTACAAAGATACACTAATTTGTTGAGATTATGGTTAGAGTAGGAGAATATTTGTGACAAAAATACGCCGAGGAGAATATTTCCCTCGGCGTGTGATTTGATTATATGATTGTTACTCTTTAGCGAGTTAATTGCGTTATTTAAAGGGAATTTCAATAAATTGACTTGCTGCCATCTTTGGTATTGCAAAATCAAATTGATTTTTGATGTCATTTAAAGAACGGCTTTTGTTATAAGGCATATATGCAATCATGTAAACAACTCCCGATTCGATTTTATTTGATGAAAATGCTATTAAAGTTTTTTGGTCGGTCGTTAAGAAATAGTAAGTATTTATATCTTGGTTAATGTCAAAAAGTATATATCTTTCATACATAAAATCAAAAATAGTATTACCATCGACATAATTGCCATCGATTATTGTAATGGCTGTATTTAGGTGGTCTTCGTTGAATGAATAGAGAACATATGAATAAGCCCCTACGGAATAGCCTAATACCTTAGGTTCTTCAGCATAAATAGTATATTCTTTCATGAAATTCTTTACAGTGCTTCGTGTTGCGCCCCAATTAGTGTATGGAATGAAATATGCCTCAGGAGCGACGCCATTTACTGTTACTTTAAATTCTCCTTTTGAACTTGAAATAAGGGCTTCGCCAACACGCTCGGCGGTAATGACGTTTTTTGAAACTGAAACGATGTATTCATTAGATGTAGTCCATTCAGCATCAGCATCGGCTATGGTATATGATTGACCACAATTAAGAGTAATGTCTCTGAATTTTGCTTTTGGTTCATCGTCGCTGCTACAAGAAACGATAATTGCCGATGAAATAAGGATTAGCGTTAGGAATAGAAATCTTTTCATTTTGAGATGTATTTAAGTTAGTCCAATATTGTCATTATTAAATCTCGCAGTTGCTATAAAGCAAAAGCATAAGTGTAGCGTAATTTTTCACAAATGAGCGATTACATTTATTATCTAATTGGCATTATGATGCATTCTTATTTAGTTGACTCATCAATTATATAAATGTTGAAGAGCGATAACTACATCTCGGCGACAACCCCGACGAGTTTACTTAGTGGCATAATTCCGACACGACAAAACCATTTTTGCCACCTAAGTTTGTAAACAAAAAAGAAAATAAAGGCTATTGATTCTGAAATAATACAACCTATAAGTTGTATATATCGATTTTTTGTTTTATCTTTGTCCCCAAATAAGAAAGATATGACTTTTGACGATATAACCGGTGATGGTCGCCTTTGGGCAGTCAGATATGATGGAGCAACAGATAATGAATTGTTTCGTCTGTTTGACCAATGGAATGATGTAATGTGGTTGCGTAATTTTTTCAAAGAAAACATTAACGACCTCAGTGCATATTTCAAAATCACTGACATCAATCAGGCTATCAGTGACACTATTGATGACAGCGAAATACTTGAAGGTGTAATTCTTGATATTTCGCCTGAGGCCGACCTTGATTTGATTTTTCGCCCATTAAGCAATAATCGTACTATTGCTGAAATGTTGGAGAAAATGAAAGCTCGTGGAGAGAGAACAAATCGCCATGATTCTTGGTTAAGAATATATGCAATTCGTCTTGCTGATGGTAAATATATCATAACAGGTGGTGCTATAAAACTTACTGCAACAATGCAAGAACGACCACACACTCAAGCCGAACTTGATAAAATAGAGAAAGTGCGTCGCTTCTTACTTGACGAGGGCATTGTTGATGACGATGGTTTTATCGATTATATTAGTGAACTCTAAAAACATACGGATATGGATAATACATTAAACAGACTTCGACAACATCAATCAGCCACTCCTTCAAGATGGCGTGAGGAGGCTGAGAAGAGAAAAGCGAACAAGGAATGGCTTCGCTACTCTCAAAATATTGCTATGCGTATGCTTGATAAAATGGAGGCTGATGGTATTACGCAAAAGCAATTAGCAGAGCGTATGGA
>JAFQAS010000007.1 GCA_017399915.1 Muribaculaceae bacterium | reverse complement strand
ATCAAAGCGTTAGTTGCCACACGAGAGGATGATAACCTTGATATTTTCAGAGGGTTTATGACCTCAATGATGGAGCAGAACCTACAAAACGAAATTGCTACTTACTTGGAATCTATCGGGAATGAAGAAAGTAGGGAGGAAGCTCCAAAAGGTAGGGAAAAACCGAGAAAAAGTAGGGAGAAAATCGTTGCTTTGCTATCGGAAGATGGCAAACTGAGCGCAGCGGCTCTTGCCGAAAAGATTGGCATTTCAGCCAAGGCTGTCGAAAAACACCTTGCCAACCTTAAAGCCAATGGCATCATAGAACATATTGGTCCAGCCAAAGGCGGTTATTGGGAGGTAAAATAGCTTTATTATTTTTGCCTAATTATCATCATATATGTGAAATGACATACAAATGTGGTAATGATGCTAAAAACGGCATCATTACCACTAAAATCATCTATTTTGATTATGTATAAAGACTCCTATACCTTTATCATTTTCAATCATTTTCACACAGTTAGTAATTTCGATTGTTAGAATAGATGCATGAAAAACAGATAATACATTTTCCTGCAACACTTGGTCATCCTCTAATTTTACAATTTTCAATCCTTTTGCAGATGCAGTTTTTATATCAATTGGGCGGCCATGCGTCAAATGATTATCGTATGTACCTAGCCATTCTGCAATATCGTTTGCCTTTTGATGAGCATTTTGTTCTCCATTAAACATATATGACTCTAACCACAATGCAACTTTTTCTTTTGCCAAACGGATTGTTTTTTCACATATGTCAAGAATACCTGCAGGCCATTGTGTTAGTTTGGGAATCCATATTGGAGCCAAATTTTGGTTTTGAGATATTTCAGATTTAGCCTGATTGAATTCGTTAATAATAGAGTGAGCTGGGGCCGTAGTGATAATATTGTTAGCCATACGGAAAGTCATTTGTGGATCAATTGGTCCTATCGCTGAGTGCTTACCCATTACAATTTCATCACATGCACATGCAAGCATTGTTGCTGCCGACATAGCACTTTGGGGTACTATCGCACGAATGTGTGAATATTTAGAGCGGAGGTAATTGATAATCTGTTCAACAGCTTCTACATGTCCACCTGGACTATGTATAATTAAATCTAACTGATCTTTACTTTGCCCATGCATTGCAGTCATAAAACCTTGTATATCCTCTTGAACTAATGATAGTCCATTATTAGGTGCACCTTCTGCCTTAGATGTTGAATAAGCTGTACAGTACAATATAACATCTCTATTAGTATATTCAGAAAGGGATTTTAGATATTTACGTCTAATAGAATCCTGTGCTGTATTCTTAATAGTAAGAATCTCTTCAGCTATTTCATGTTTAGTCGCCATATGAAGAACTATAAGTTATATATACACTATTTTCATTATTATCAATGGCTTGATATGCCAATTCATTATATTTAGATATTTCATCATTGCTATACCTTGTTTTAATTTCGCATAGCAATTGATCAAATTGTTGCTGCAATGTGCATTCTATTAAGTCGTCCATAGTTATAAAGTTTGCACAAAATTAGCAATTATTTTATTTCTAATGTAGAGATAATGCTAAATTTTATATCAAATAGTTAAAACTTCTTTTTTAGCAATTTTATTAGTTTCCTACCAATGACACGATAGGACAACCTATGACACGTGCGGTCAAAAGGGAAAAGGACCGTTTTTTGTGTTGATTATTCATATATCTTTGTTCTCGAACGATTAACAAAGATGACTATGAATAAGAGACAAACGGAATATATTGCACTCTATTTATTCGTGTTTGGGGCGATATTGCTCTTTGGTGTGTTAGCGCGAAAGTTCGTGCTTGTCAAAGGGTATGATGAGTTCAGTGCGGCGGTTGGATTCTTCGCAACGGTGGTTGTGTTGTCGGCACTATATATCAGTCTGCAAATGACACTTAATGAGTTGCTATTACCCCGAATGGATAAGTTCCTGATGCGTTTTCCTGCATTTCAAAAATTGGAGGAGGTGGCAGTTGTAGCCGAAAATCACGCTATCGTGGCCGAGCCTATTGAGGAGGATGCTATTACCGAGACCACCCCACAGCCATCGCAGTATGAGGTTTTGCGTGCCAATGCTATTGCCAAGCAAGAGCGAGCATCGCAAGCGAAGTTGGAGAGTGTTCTTGACTATACCAAGTAGACAATGGTTACCTATATGAACGAGGTGGAACTTGACCGCTTGTGTGGTTACATTACCGAATATAGTTTGGGCGACACCCCATGCGAGGTATCGCCCGTATCGGTTGATTCTGTACTCAAAAGCATTGACTTGATGCATTTCGGCTGGAACATCGGCAAGGCATTCGGCAAAAGGCGCATCCACACCGCTACATTCATTAAGCGTGTCTTTGCTTACGCTCTGCGCGACTTGGAAATCTCAACCATCGAGCGCAAAATGTCGCACACCGAATCGGAGTGCAGGATTAAGTTGGATGAGAGAATAGTGTAAATATCTTATGACTTTTTACCAAATAAAGAAAATAGTGATAGAAACTTATCGGACATAGCAACAATATCTTGTTGGTTGTTTTTCTGTGCAAGTTCCTTTATTTTT
>JAFQAS010000024.1 GCA_017399915.1 Muribaculaceae bacterium | reverse complement strand
GACCGAAACGGCTTGCCGCCTGACCTTTCAACTTTCAAGGGCTGATGTACTACCTTCGCAGACGAGCAAAGGAAAGGGGCGAATGACGGAATCTGAAAACTCATACATATCGCAGATTGATGATAGACCAAATCAAATTTTATCCTGCAATAATGAAAAATGCACCGTCCTTTTGCTCGTTCATAAAAAAGTTGTACCTTTGTTCCAAGATGAGTTGTACATCAATGCAAATCACGCAAGTGTGTAGAAATCAGAACAGTTGCCAACTCATTACCTCGTTCTTGAACTTTCCGCATAAACTTTTTATTCTTAGCGGATTATGAGATTATTCCAAAAATAGTGATTATATCTAAATAATCATCTATTTTCATTTTACTTATACATAAAAACGAGCTATAGAGTTAAACTTCATTTAAATACATATTTGTTTTGATAAAATGAATCACACACATTGAATCACAACATTTATTTATTAACTTTGTAGTTGAAATAATTATAAACATAAAACTACAAATAAAAAAAGAGAGTACAATTATAACATATAATTAATAATGATTTTTTGAGCTTTTGGGCTCTTATTCTCACATCTGAAAACCGCCAATTTTTAAGCACGAGAATAAGCATCTCCCGATAGTTCATACCCCTATGGGTGTGAATTATTTGTATGCTTATCGGTGCGACGGCGCTTGGCGGTGCCTCAGATGTAGATAGCTTCAAATAATTCCGCCTTTTTTATGATACATATCGGACAACTCATTCGTCAAGAACTCGACCGCCAGGAACGCACCCCCACCTGGCTCGCCCGCAAAATAAACTGCGAGCGTCCCAACGTGTATTATATCTTCTCACAACAATCAATAAACACCGAGCTCCTCCTACGCATTTCCCAAGCCCTCAACCACAACTTTTTCCAATACTACACCTCCGCCCTTAACCATAATCCGTAAAATTTCCTGACGTTTCCGTAAATTATCCCTACACACAATCCTCATTTCCCAACTTGCATCTAATCTATATTTGTGTATTATTTCCGTCTCATTTTTCTAACTACACTTCAACAAAATAATCTGTATTATGTATGATTATCCTAAAGTAAAATGCTCTAATCCCACAACACCGCTGCTACTAATGTTTGGACCTGTTTCGTGCGGTAAATCAATGATTGCGACCCGACTATATTGCTGGCTACGCAAACAAGGTTATAAAGCATGCTGTGCACGCGATTTTTTAGACTCAAAATATTATAATGATTCTTGTGACAATTTTAATAATAGGGTATATAGTCATGTCGTCATTAATTATCCTGCAGATGTCCTCTCCTTAAATATTTGCGACAGTCAAAACAACCTTATATGCCAAACGATAGAAGTTCCTTGGCTATTTCATTTGGATACATGGAGCGATACCCCGGAAATCATGATTAATACTCCATTTACTTCATTTGCAAAAGATGTTTTTTCATTCGCTAATCCTAAAATATGGTGCATCATCATCGACCCAGTCAGAAACGACATAAACGATCGCATTGAATACGTAAAAAAAACACATGAATTAGGCCCAATGATGTCGCATCGCGACAAAGTAATATTCATCTATAATAAAGTTGATTGCACTCCTTTCTGTAAAGACTTCTCTTGCGCAGATACAAAGGCGGCATACAAAGACGTTGAACAAAATTACCCTAAGATATTCACTCCTTTCAGAAAAAAACATTGGCTTTTTGGTTGGCGCGACAAATTTGAATTTGTCCCATTCCAAACAGGAGTATATAGCTTGGCTTTAGACGGTGGAAAAGTGTTCACTGCGGGACACGACAATTACCCAAAACAACTATGGGAAATAATTTTACGTCATCTAAAGGAACTGCACCGCCAATTATAATGTGACGTAAAATTATTTGACACTTCCGTAAATTATTCATACCTCGCTCATCGTATATTTTTTTGTCAATTAAGATATTTTTGCAAAACATTATAATTAAAAAATCTATACATTAAAAAACAAACAGAGATGGACACAAATGAACAATTAAAACGATGGGGTTGCGTAATCCTTTATTTAGCTTTGGCAGGAGCAAGTTGCTACTGGACCGAACAATCTTTAGCATTATCCTTACCGAAATTTCGTCCCGAGATTCTAATTTGGATATTAGCAATTGCTTTTTTTATTATCGCATCATACGGCACTAAATTAATTGTCGACGCCCTTAATCAAGATGTATATATCGATCATCGCCGCAGAACATTTTGGATTGGAATAACCCTGACCACTATTTTTTGGTTATTGTTAAGTATGCCAACAAATACACATACATTGTTCTATAACTCAAACATTGAAAGCACAGTCCAAGATGACATTTCTACGACAACTAAGTATCTAACACAGATAAAAAACAAGGAAATTGTCGATTCGACATACGATAAAACCGCGACCGAACTGAATCAATTATGGATTGCTGTCATGGAAGAATTTGGTGGTCGAGGAACCTCTATGAAAAACGGCAACGGAGACTTGACTAGACAGAGAATAGAAGAGCTAAATTTTAGAATCGAGAAAGAGCTTCCTGACCCAACAAAACGTGTAATTTATAACTCTGCTGCAAAAAATAGCAAAGATGAAAGGCTTCTTGACGATTACGAAAGGCAATATAAAGATTTACTGGGTGAAGTAAAATTGTCACCTCGTTATCGAGCTTCTCAAGAAGCATCTGAAAAGGCTAATGATTATATTAAGAAACTCGATGTCTTAAATGACACTATTGCCATCTTGGCTCAAGCCGGAGAAATACCTGAAAGGGTGATAAACCAAGTGAATCAAGTTGTAAAGAATGGCTATAATCTCATCAAAGAGAATTATAATTATGTAAACTTTAATGTTGATACAAAAAATGGCATTGATGATAAAGCCATATATATACAAGAAAATCCTCAAACAAAAATAGAGCGACAACGCAGCGTGTATAATACATGGATTGATTTTATTCAAGGCAAATACCCACTATCGTTCTTGTATGCCATTTTCGTGGCATTACTTGTTGATGTTGCAGCATTTATGTTCTTTGATTTTGCATTTAAAAAACGACAATAACAAACAATAACTTAAACATTTAATTATGGCAGAATTTAATCCAGAAATAGTAGAGAATGGAGCGTCAACAATAACAGAAGAGCCTAATTTAGGTCTCACCCACACCCAACAAGAACCAAGCAACGGTTCTATTCATGGGCTATCGGAACAAGAAGAAACTGATCCCAATAGAATAGAAGTTACTATTGCCAACCCAACAATTCCGGTTGTAGTATTATACGGACCGGCTCAATGCGGCAAAACAATGACACTTATTCGCATCACGCGATGGCTTAAAGATAAAGGATATCGGGTAGAGCCCTTGCGCAATTTTCGTCCTGCTCATGACAAACATTATCAAAAGATGTGTGATGACTTTAATTTGATGGTAACGCAAAGTGACGCTCAAGACAGTACAGGTTACATTAGTTTTATGCTTGTTCAAGTTTCAGATAGCGTCGGCACTCCTATCTGTCAAATTCTTGAAGCCCCGGGAGAATACTATTTCGACAAGGGAGCACCTAAAGCTCAATACCCTAGATATGTTCAACAGATAATACATGGACCAAACCGCAAGATTTGGTGCATAATGATTGAACCTAATTGGGCTGATTCTTCAGACCGATTAAATTACGTGGAAAAAATACGCGTTCTTAAGACACAGATGTCACCTCGTGATAAAACAATATTTGTATATAACAAAATTGACTTGACGGGGTTTGTCATAAGTGTTGGAAACATCAACAATAAAGCTGCATATAACGACGCTGAATATAATTACCCCGGCATCTACACTCCATTTCGTAAACAAGGCATTTTTGGCCAAAGTGACGCATTTAAGTTTGTACCTTTCCAAACAGGAGTATATAACATGGCTTCGGACGGTGGAAAAATATTCATCCCGGGACACGACAATTACCCAAAACAACTATGGGACACAATTCTTAAATACACAAAAGGTTAATAGTTATGATTATTGATTTTGAAGTTCATGGCGTGTTGTCGTTTGGCCACACAATATGGAATAAAAAAAGTGATTACGCTAAAAAATTCTACTCGAGTGATGAAATTAGGGGCGGTGGCAATTCGGCTTTTTTTATAGAAATAAATCGAGATTTAACGGGTTATAAAACATTCTATACCTATATCATTAATAATGTTTATGCTTCAAGCAATCGCTCTGGCTCATATTTTGGCATAACTATCTCGACAGACGCGCTTTATACCGATATAAGATTGGTATATGCCGCATTGGATTCGATATTCAACAAAATGGTGTTGGGTAAAATATTAACTAAACTCTCTACAGGAGGATTTAAATATATTTGTGATAGAGATTTCTCTGAGGCGGAAAGTGATTTGCAGAAAATGGAGCAAACGTTTCATCGTGTAATTGAAGTAGCATCAACTTCTTCTGACATTTTGAATATTCCGGCGACCTTTAATAAAGCGAATAAACGATTGACAATTGATGCTGCAAACCTCTCCAATGGACTTATCAATGAACAGCTTCTAAAAGGGCTTACTATTGTTGCTATCCCTAACTTAGACGCTGCGCGTATTCAAGATTTAGAAAAGAAGTTAACTCTCGCCGAATCACAATTGTCTAATTCCTCTCAACAACTTGCCGCAGCTAACAACAAATGCACGGCAATGGAAAGGCTATGTAATGAATTGAAACAGAAAGTAACTATTCTTGATGCAAAAGCAAGAAATGTTCCACCTGTTCAGACTTCAATTAAAGATCTTGAAAAACTTGTCGAAGATGCAAAAACAATTATTTATGATTTTAATAAATTTGTCAATAGCAAGATTCCGAAAAAAAGTGGGACTCATACATCTCACAATGCTCCGCAACCAAGTGAAAATCCTGAGGATCAAACTAACCAAAAAACGACATCATTTTCCCGAAAATTTTTCCCAATTTTAGTCTTAGTCCTATTATCTGCGACTTGTTTCTCATCGGTGTATAGCGCCATAGCAAATACAAATGACATACCGACTGAAATTACCCCCACCGATACTACCCAAAGTAGCAATAACGAAGTGGCCACTACGCAAACTGATTTACTTCAATTAACATTAGACCCAAAGTGGAGAATCGATATTCCGGAAATAAAAAATAAAACTATTAAACCCAACTCTAATTTCACTTTCGATTTAGTAGAAGCTACCAGTAGAACTAGAAAAACTCATAAAGATTCAGCTTCGATTAAATGGATTATTATTCAAAATAATACGGTTGAACAGATATCAAGCAAGAGTTTTAAGGCTCCTGAAAATGGCTATCTGAACATTATAGCTATCCTTGGCAATAAAATAATTGCAATGCGAGCAATTGGCATTGGGAATAACAACATTTTGTCAATTACAGAGGGTTTTGAGCCTTATCCATATTATATAGCTGAATATAACGATCCTATCAATGACCCTTATGATTATCTTGATATGGACAATTACGTTTATAGTAGTGAAGAAGATGATGAATATGAAAGTTACGAAGAAGATGATGAAGAGTAATTTAGCCAAAACAATAATGAGTGTCATATTGTTAATGACAATTGCATCATGTAGCTCGGGAGAAAAAACACCTCCAATTAAATTTCCTACTCCCGACAAGGAGATAGTCATACCATATAAAGAGGTTAGCGGTGTGCCAACAATCCCGGTAAAGATAAATGGAGTGAGTATGCAAATGATATACGACACAGGCGCATCGCACATATCAATGTCTCTAAATGAGGTTTTAACCTTATGCAAGCTCGGGGAGATAAGAGACTCCGATATTATTGGGACAGATTCTGCGACTTTAGCCGATGGCAGCACCATTGAAAATGTAAGAGTGAGATTACGCGAGGTTGAAATTGGAGGGGAAAATGGCATTAAAGTGCATAATGTAGAGGCTACAATAGTCCCCAACTTGGCAGCTCCATTACTATTAGGGAGATCGGCCATTGAAAAAGATAGGAGTGTAACGTCTGTTTCTACAGATATGTCGAGAAAGACAATTATAATAAAACGCAAATAATCTAAATGAATCTTTCACTCTACTCATTTGGCTGCTTTTCTGATGGCTATACACAATTTCCCGGTGATGAATACATTGCGGCAATTATAAAACATATTGTCGCAAATTCATCATCAGTATCACGATTAGGCACTTATCGCAAACGGAATCTCATGTATTATGTGTACATTCGTCATCTCGACAATGACAATCACTATATAGGATTCTGTGTTCAGCTAAACTCCACTGCAATTAGCAATGTAAAGTCGTTATTCCCCTTGTTTGAAGGCATTGTTGAGCAAATGGTTGAGTCGGGTAAAATAATCATGTTTGATGAACGTGGCGATATAGTTTCTAACACTACGCAATTATATGAGTGGACTGACTATATTGAGAGTGTTTTTGACAAAATAAGACAGTCCCTTCAAAGTCAACACACCCTCCCATTACCTACTGAAGACTATGCTGCTAATGATAATCAGATCACTCGGTTGTCATCAAATGAAAGTAAACAAAATATCACGCAAGCAACAACTAATTCAGGATATGTAATTATAGAAAAATACGAACAATACAACACACCAAAAATGAGTACATACAAAGAAACTCTCCGGAGATTACATGATGACAACAAAAAACTTAAAGAGGAAAATGCTCAAATTCTGCGAAAAAAGAAACAATACAGTTTTGTGATAACACTTTGTATTGTGATATTAATATGTGTTGTGGGAATGTTATTTTTAGACGACCAATTGAGTGAAAACAAAAATGAACTAAAAATTACCCAACAAGACTTAAAGGAAAAGACAAAAGAATTGGCCGATACAGTTAGTCGACTACGCGATGAAATTGACACTAATAGTCAGTTATCATCTGAATTAAGTGAACTCCGCAATAAATATTACAACCTAAATAATGATTATTCCAATCTAAAAAATGATTTGATGATTAAGAATGATTCTATTGCGGAACTAAGAAAGGAATTGGAGTTTTTCTATCCATCGTTGTATGAAGAATAAAATTTCACTTGGAATAGTATGTCACATAGGATTTGCAATTGATAACTTTTATAATATCATTACACGAAAAGGGTGCATTTGCACCCTTTTTTAATTCTATCAACAACGGCGTCATATATATTGGAAGATATATGATTCCGTCATCTTCTTTTAGGTCATTGTAGTGTATTACGATTGGGGTTAGGATACTTTTATTTGATGGTAATAAAATTGGGGATTGAATCGATGTGATCCAATCCCCAATCCATTTTAAACCAAAAATATTTATGAAACAATTTATTTCTTTTTAACCACCTCACCCCTTCGGGGTACTGACTATGTCTTCAATGGGCTGCACTCGGCAATAATCAAGTTCAGACCACCTCCCGGCTTCGCCGTACTCCTCCTAAAAATTACTTAGCAATTTTCAAGAGGAGAGTTTTGTACTCTTTGGCTCCATTGTTCCTCCTATCCACTGCGTGGTAGGAGGATAGTTATTGGAGGTTATCGTTTAATCAATCGTGTTGTAGAGCCGGCGGCGTGAACGATGTAAACACCCGTTGGGAGGTCGCTCACATTGATTTTCACTTTAGTATCGTCGGCATCAAATTCTTTCATCAACTGACCGTCAACGGTGAATATCTTCACATCAGTGATAGTTATAGGAGCTTGAAGAGTGACAACACTATTGGCAGGATTTGGATACAAGCGCAAAGCCCCATTACCGGTACCCACATTCTCAACACCGGTAGTTGGTGTTTCGATGATTCCATCCATTACTAATGTCTTATACTCCTTATTAACAGAGGTAATCATCTGCAATTCATAACCCGATGTGCTTCGAGAAAGAGGATTGACAAGCGCAAATTCATAGGCTCCACTTTGTGGATATTCATTAATTTTAAATTCGGGAGTTTCCACCGATACGATAGGATAATTCGCACTCAACTCGAAACCGAATTCGGCATCACCCGTATCCGCAATCTTATCATTTCCGGCCCACACATAATGAACCTTTAATGGAATGTGATTTTCTTCGGTGGCCATTGTTGACCAATCTTCTTTTCCGCTATAACCAAGTTTGGTTAATACATCTCCACTACTTGTAGCTTTACGAATATTATATGATTCCACTTGACTATCGGTCAAGACTGAAGCAGCATAATAAGGAGACCACTCGGTGCTTGTTTTATCCTCATAATGACCGACACAATTAAATTTTGGAGTGGCGTGGAAGCCCATATAACGAGCTAAGTTATCATTAAATGCGTTCCATGCAACATCTACTGCCGCATCATAATAATACTTATAATACCCATTATTTGTAGTGCAATTTTCATCCCAGTGTGTTGCTGTTTCCATGAACAAAAATCCGGGAGATTTCGCTGCAATTATTGAAGGCGCCGCGAATGTTGGGTTAATAGTGATTAGATTTTCGCTCACACCCACTGCATGAACTTGTTCGCCATTAATATATCGGCGATAGTTGGTTTCAACAACCAATTTATATTCCTTATTCTTTTGAGGATTATAAACCAATCG
Source organism: Muribaculaceae bacterium (assembly GCA_017399915.1). Taxonomy (GTDB): domain Bacteria; phylum Bacteroidota; class Bacteroidia; order Bacteroidales; family Muribaculaceae; genus RGIG4079. The sequence goes on along the minus strand of JAFQAS010000024.1, from coordinate 40,093 downwards.
TTTGCGACCGTCGGGCGCCGCCACCTCGTCAGCACCAACAGACATACCTGTGATATCGAACGACAATCCTGATGTATTAGAATATAACGAATTCACATTTGCATCGGTAGATTGTTGATCATATTTCTGTGCCTCACGAATTAAAGTCCATTCTTCGCCACTCTTTTCATACAATTTAAATGTATAAGCAATATTCCATGTTGCATTTTCATATATTCCGTTGGTGTTTCTTGTTCCCATTATATCGTCAGTCACTGCAAGAGGTTGCAACATAGCACCGAGCGATCCTATATAGTTGGCGCGAGTGATTGTAACAGGATTTGTTGGATTTTCAATATCGCCTACCTTTCGGAATGTACCCATAGGATAATCATCGGTGGTTACAAGTGATGAATAATCACCTTCAAGAGTTACAACGCCAACCGACCCATCATCTTGGGTTGAAATCCATTGTGGAGAAGGGAGAGTCATTGTCAATGCATCTGCATCAGAATTGTCTTTTACTGTTGAGGTTGCTGATATATAGTTAAATGCACGAGTTGAAATTGCATATACTTGCGATTTATAAGCGACACTAGGATTTACATTCTTCCAAGTGAGTGTTTTGGTTGCAACGGCAAGATTTCCCGATGGTTTAATATCGTCAAAATCAACTTCAAGATACCAACCATCTACCGCATGGTGAGTGCAGTTATTTGCTATAATCGTTACCGGTCCTTGAACAAAAGTACCTATTTCGCTTACATTCGACGCATTATTTAACCATTTCGCTGTTTCTTCATCAACAACAATCACATATTTTGAAACTGTCGACATTGCATCGGCATCATCAATACGCGAGGTTGAGAAGTTTTCGTTAAGAGCAAGATTAAGCTGAAGATCAAATGAATATAGTGTCAATCCATTTTCATTTGTCTCGGTTGGTTGTGATAAGGCAACATCTACCGGAGCCGATGGATAGAATGATGTAACTGTGTTGCCTTTGCCTTCAAGAATAGTAGAGAATCCATCAAGACCGGTTGATGCATCATAAGTTGCCACCTTATAATTATAAATACGGTCATAATTGCCATTAGCATCACTTCCATACACAAGGTTTTTGTGTGTGAATGAACCTGAAGTCGAACCCGATGCTATAGTTGTAGTTCCAAGTTCAACCCATGTGCCTCCATTATCATAAACACGGTTGCCCGATGCATCACGGCGCATAGTTTGATAATAAATCTTATAATTTGATCCTTCTATTCCATCCCATGTAATTTCTGCATCAATAGTTCCTTCTGTAGAGTTACTTCCTTCACCATAGCATTTACGTGAAGCTTTTACATTTGTAGGAGCAACAACCTTTAATCCTTGAACAAGAGATATAGATAGAGCATTTGTTGTGGTTTGACGCGCAGGATTTTTTATTGCATACACCAATAGCCCCTTTTGTTGTGATGCGATATAGAGGTTCCCCGCATGGTCAAAATCCATTTGATCCACTTGATATGTACCATCTAATGTAATAGAATATTGATGATTAAACCAAGGTTTTTTCTCATCCCATGTCACTTGATATATATGAACTTTTACATTAGATGGAGACCCTTCGGTGTAACCATCAACTATTGCAAAGGTTTTGTAATCTGAGGTTATTGCCATACCTCCTATTTGGTGTCCGGTTAGAGTTTCGGCACTTTCTGTTCCCGGCAACTGTGATGACAACACACTCGAATTGTATTTTGTATAAAATATCATCGATTTTGCATCGTAATCGATATTCGTACTATATGCAACAAATGCAGGCTTGCTTGATGAGTTATTTCCTTTATAACGCCATTGCGACACAATAACACCTTTATCTGTAGCGAGAATATTTCCATCATTTATCAACAACGTTGTTGTAAAACCATTAGATGGATTACTTGAATTTCCCGACCACGAATCAGATTCTCCTATCACATAACCTTGTATCCGACAAGCCGAAGAGCTTGTTGTAGTGGTAGTATACATAATGCGCTTCGAACCTTTGCCATTAAACGCCACTCCTCGTTCGTAATAATAGTTTGTAATATTTGTCTTATTTTCGGTTGACAATCCCGGATTATATACCCAAACCCCGGGATTTGTTCCTGAATAATTGGCTATATACACCTTTCCATTAGATGTTGTTATACGATTTGTATAGTTTGATCCACCTATACCAAACGTATTTTTAAGCACTACACCACCATTTTTAGTAAAGTCGGGGTTTATTCGTTGAATGCCTCCACCAAGATTCTCAATAGTATAAATTGCGCCAAAGCGTGGACTGGTTTGGTCATTATCAATTGCTACGCCTAAACGTCCTCCTACCGTTCTTACCGATGGATCACTATGAATCTGTTTACAACCGGTTGATATCGGATTATCAAATGCCACAGCCCATGTGTATTGTGCATCTTCATTAAAAGTATAGCCACTAATCGTAACCGTATTCTCCCCCTCTGAAACTGCACCTGTTTCAACAACTCGCTGCTCTCCCGACGTTGTATTTGTCAAAATAATTTTAGCGTTGGGCATTGCTCCTGTTGATTTAAATTTCAACACATTATTTGTTCCACTTTGAGAAGCAGATAAATCATAAGCATAATGCCCTCGCACGGCTGTTGATGCCGTGTTGGTGCGCATATCAATATCTATATAGTTTGTTTCATTTGCTATAACTGTCACTGTTTTTGTCACATCTCCATATCCGGGTCGAGAGTGTTTAATGGTATAAGTGCCGGGGGCTACTTTCTTAAAAATATAAGCACCATTCCACTCATCATCGGTAATATAATAATCGATTTCAACACCATCTTCATTATAAAGCCCCACCCTCACATTATTAAGAGGCTTTTTATTGTCTATTTGGTCGATTTTTTGGTTTGCATCTTTTGTGCTTCCTACTGCTTTGACTGCATAATATTCGTGAGTCATTACAACCGAATGGTCGCGGACTATACCATAAATCTTCCCATAATTATCCTTTTTGCCCCAACCATAATAGTCATTAAGACCGCGTGCATATATTTCGCCTTCGTGACGACAAACATCATCATTCATTGCACGATGAGTTGCCGGCTTATAAGTATGATCATACCCTTCTACCAAAAAACCGGGGACACTATGTCGAAGCACTGCATAATAGCCTTTATAATATACACCATTTGTAAGATAGTAATCTCCATAATGCTCTGTATCTTTATAGTAGTTGAAACTTAAATCTCCTTTAATCCAATAAGGATTCCCATCTGCATCATTTCCTGATGGATAATATTGACATTTGCCCCAAGTCCAACCTTCCGTGTAATTTTTATCTCGAGGCCGAGTAGGATCAGCTAACCAATTATAATGCATATGCTTATTTTTCATCGAGTGAGGCCAACAAGCAGCTGCCATCTTATCACTTTCTTTTACCGATGGATCTCCATCATAGCCACGATAAAGATATAAACAATGATTTAAGTGCGTAAGTTCGTTATGGTCTCCTGTTGTCGCATTAGAGTGAATAGATACAAATATATCGGCATTCCATGTTTCTGCTTCAGCTGCAATTGTCGACATTTCCCTATCATATGTGCCATTAGCAGATCCTCCACTTGCAACACGGCTGAAACGAATATTTGTTTGACTTGCACTTGTTGCTGGAAGTGAATTATTATAAGGGACACCATATTCTTTAAGTTTTTCCAACATACCAAAACCCTTTTGAAGGTTGGTATTTGATTCAAAGAAACTTGAGGTGTCACTACTTACTGAATAATTATCTTGATGTCCATGTTTAATAGTCGACATCGGACGGTCACCAGAATTAAAGCCACCATGCCCGGGGTTGATGTAGATGCGCACATCTTCGGGATTTGCTGCCGATGCGCTTAGTGAAAGGAGAGCTACTGATGTAGCCAACAAAAGTTTTTTTACTTTCATAATGGGTTATGTTGTGGCAAGGTTTTAATCACTTAAAACCATTATATCACAAAGTTATAGTTTTGAGATATTGCCGTGTTGGGTTTAGATTTACTTATGTTAGTTTAATATTATGCAAAAATACGTGTTTTTAATGAAATTTTGAGGTTTTGGCGGGATTTTAACCTATTTTAAAATGAAAAATCTGCAAATTGCCCAATTTGATATATGAGTTGCCTAATACTCCTCAAATTTCAGAAGTAAGTGGAGAATAATTCATAGTCGGGAAGACAGAATGCCAAAAATCAAAATTCCGCACTCCGCATTCCGCACTTAATAGCTTCCCCCTATTCGATCAGAGCAAATCTATCATAGGAATTTACAATCCTGTTGCTCTTTACTTTTGGCATAGCTGAGTATTATTTCTTCAATATAAATTTCAATGGTTTAGACACACGGCTTGCCCATGCTCGTTCTTCGTGGGCGTGCCCCGGGAAGAAAGGCGTCATCAAGCGGTCGCCTTTATATCCGAGCGAGTCGGCAAGGGCATTCATTTGATGAAAATAGGGAATATATACCCAATCGATAGTTTTGTCACCACAATCCATATATAGTCGATGCTCTCCGGTGCGAGGGAGCGACTCGGTTAGATATCGGTGCATAGCCGAGGGGAAGTCGTCGTTGCGGTTAATCGCACCGCTCCAGTGTGTCGACAGACAAACTGCCGAGCCAAAGATATTGGGATATTCACACATTCCATATATCGAAATCAAGCCTCCCATACTCGACCCCATTATCGAGGTGGCCTGCATAGTGGTATCGGTCGAATAGTTTTCGTTTATCACCGGGCGCAATGTGTTGACAATAAATGCCAAATATTCATCGGCACGATATAGACCTTTACACATATATGAGTCAATGAAGGCCTTAACACTATCGGTAGTGAGATGTTTAAGTGGTTTTTCGGGCATGAGATCGCTCAATCGAGTGGTGTCAACGCTATAAACACCTACAACAATTGCCGGTTTAATACTATCGGTGGCAAGCAATTTGCCCATCACCGAGTCTATTTCCCACGCCTGATGATTCCAAGTGGAATTGGCATCAAAAAGGTTTTGCCCATCGTGCATATAAATCACCGGATATTTCACATCTTTATTATATCCATCGGGAGTCCACACATCTACCTTAATAGTTTCATTCATTTCTGGCGAATAGAGGTCGAGATGCTTTAACTCTCCGCTTGTCACCGTCAAATTCGACGATTGCATTACGTCTCTATTATTGCCCTTACCCAAAAAGACAGTAAGCATCACAAGAAATAATGTTGTAAAAATCCACTTTTTCATAATGCAAAATGAGGCTTTTATCGTTTAGAAACATCAACCTTTACCGTTGGTGGGAGGTCGTTATTGCGTGTATTTATTGCATCGATTGTTTCGTGGGCGAGGTGCATAAATGCTTGTCCGGCAATGCTATCCTCAAGAGCTATAGGCGCACCGTTGTCGCCTCCTTCGCATATTGTTCCCACAACCGGAATTTGAGCGAGCAATTTCACACCCAATTCTTTTGCAAGTTCCACTCCCCCTTCGCGACCGAAGATATAATAACGTTCTTCGGGGTGAGGCGCCGGGGTGAACCATGCCATATTCTCTACCAGTCCCAAGATGGGCACGTTTACTTTCTCTCCGGTAAACATAGCAATACCTTTGCGGGCATCGGCAAGAGCCACTTGTTGGGGAGTGCTCACGATAACCACGCCGGTAATGCCGAGAGTCTGCACAAGAGTGAGGTGAATGTCGCTTGTGCCGGGAGGCATGTCGATGAGGAAATAGTCGAGTTCGCCCCAATCGGCATCGGTGATGAGTTGTTTCAGCGCATTTGATGCCATACCGCCACGCCACAATACCGGTGAGTTCTTGTCGACCACAAAACCGATTGAAAGCAGTTTTATGCCATATTTTTCGACAGGAATAATGAGGTCGCGACCATCTACTTTATGCATAAATAGTTGTTCATCTTCCACGCCAAACATCTTAGGCACAGAGGGACCGAAAATGTCGGCATCGAGCAATCCCACTTTGTAGCCTTCGCGAGCGAGAGCCACAGCAAGGTTACTTGCCACGGTTGATTTGCCCACACCACCTTTGCCCGATGATACGCCAATGATGTTTTTTACACCGGGTAACGGATTGGCCGGTTTTTCGGGCAATGGTTTGCGTGTTTTCACCGCGATATTACCCTTAATCTCCACCTCGGGAGAGATATATGTGAGGATAGCCGCTTCGGCTGCCTTAACGAGCGATTTCATGAAAGGGTCGGTAGGTTTCTCGAAAATGAGCGAGAACGATACCTTGTTGCCATCGATGCGAATATCGTCCTCAACCATGTCGAGTTCCACGATATTCTTCCCATTGCCGGGATAGCGCACATTCTTGAGCGCCTCAATAATTAATGCCGGATATAAACGTTCCATTATATATGTTTTAAGATTATTCTTTGGGGGTTACTTTGGGGTTGCAGAGTTCGGGACATTGGAGTTCGCCACGAGAGAAACTGCGATAAGTGTCAAATTCAATTTCCACTTCGGGTTCTTGCAACCCGGTTGTGTGGTCAAGCGGGAAACTGATGTATTTTATTGTCAATCCACGGTCGAGCCATTGTTGCTCATAGAAAGTTTTTATTTCGAGGATATCGCTCACATAATCTGAGTGATATAAATCGTTAGTGTCGACAATTGCCGGCAATTTATTAAGTTCTACAAGCAGATGTGTATATGTGTAAAGGAATGGACTATCGGTTTTAAGATGCACAATTCCTTCGGGTTTCAACACTTGGCGATATAGCTCAAGGAAGCGAGTAGAGGTGAGGCGTTTGCGCACTTTCTTCATTTGAGGATCGGGGAAGGTAATCCATATCTCAGCTACTTCACCGGCGGCAAAGAAATGTGGGAGCAACTCGATGTTAGTGCGAAGGAATGCCACATTTTTCAATCCTTCATTACGAGCTTGGCAAGCACCGGTCCACATGCGAGCCCCTTTTATGTCGATGCCTATGAAATTTTTGTCGGGGAACTTACGAGCAAGCCCCACTGCATATTCGCCTTTTCCACAACCCAACTCAAGCACAATGGGGTTGTCGTTTTTGAAAAACTCTTTATGCCAATTTCCTTTCAACGGAAATCCTTGTTCTTTTAACACAGCGAAGGGATATTGAAACACGAAATCGATGGTTTCCATATCCCTAAACTTTTTTAGTTTATTTTTTCCCATATAAGGTTGAAAATATCTATATCATTTTTAATTGTTTACGCAAATTCAATTCGCTTTATCGTGCAATTTTGATAGTAACAACCGACCCATCGGCAAGTATCACTTTCACAATATAGAGATGACAATCCCAATCCGATGTGTTTATTACTACCTCATCGCTATTGGCAGTTTCCACTGCATATTGACGAGCCGAAGAATCATATATGCTCACTTGTGCTATTTCGCTGTCGGCTTTTACTATTAAGTCAAACCCACTGAAATATGCCGAAACACGATTTACGACATCTTCGGCAAGGATATCCTCTACCGACGACACCTCGTTGATTGTAAATTCCTTCCATTGATCGGCAGCTCTAAAATCATTTGCCAAGTCTTTAGTCACACTTAACGTAACGTTCGCTTGCTCTACCTCATTCCATACATTTTCGCCAAGCTCAGGCACCTCATTCGCAATCCCTTCAGCGTTTAGCTTGGTCAATGAAGTCCAGCCTTCAAATGCGTTGTTTCCAATATATGCAAGTGAATTAGGAAGTGTAAATGATGTAACATGGCTCCAATCCATCAATGCATAGTCACCTATTGATGCAACATTATGACTCAACACATTTGTAGTATCGATACTTGTGTTTCCTTTGAAAATATAACTTGCCACAGAAGTGCAAGCAAGAGGCATATTAAATGAAACCAATGCCGCATTGTCGAAGAATGCACCTTCGCCAATTCTCGATGTGTTATCGTTCATCACAGCTGTTGTCAATGCGCTACATTTAGCAAATGCCCATGCTCCAATTGAGTCAAGCGATTCTGATGCCGAGAAGTCAATACTTTTTAATCCCGATGCCTGAAATGCGCTATTACCTATGGTTTTGAGGCTTGACGCAAACGCAAATTCTTCAAGTGCGCCACAACCACTAAATGCATTTTCTCCTATTTCAGCAAGGCTTACTGCAGTAACCGACTTTAACGATATGCATCGGGCAAATGTTGATGCATTGATAGTAGTCACGCCAAGTTCAACAGTTGCCAATTTATCGCAATCAACAAATGCATGAGAGCCAAGACTTGATACTGTTGAAGGAATTGTTACCGAAGTCAACTCATCACAATTCGAAAACGCCCCTACTCCTATCGCAGTAACCGATGAAGGAATTGAAATTGATTTTAATCTTGAAGTTGAAAATGCCCCCTCTTCGATTGCGGTCAATGTATTAGGCAATGCGATTGATTCAATGCTTGTACCGGCAAATGCATATGCAGGGACTGAATTCGCTACATAATCGGTTCTCCCAAGCAAGATAGGATTGCCCGAATATGCTACAATCGAAGCGCCTGATAAATCAAGCGAGGTTAACGATGTCATTTTTTCTGCAATAAACTCAAAGTCGGCAGCATTGATTTCTCCACTAACAACGAGTGATGCTTCACCGATATTATCACCTACTGCCGAGCTTAAATTCCCGGGGGTAGAAGTTACTGTTATTGCCGATGCGCAAAGGCTCATAGATGCCATTAACGCCACAAATGATAATTTTATATTCATAGAAAGAATATTTACTGAGTTACACACGTAGCCTAATTTACGAAGCTACAAATTATTATAATCTGCAAAGATAATAAAATTCTCGAATAAACAAGCAATTTATCCTCACAACCTCATTATTTATACTATCTTTGCAGTGAATTAATTATTGATATGAGCAACGATTTGCGTTTTCATAAGTTTTCGATTGACGAGATTGAGGGGATAACTCCACCGGGGTTGTTCACATTCCCTTTTTATTATGAGCCTCACCCTCTTTGTGTGTTGGCGGCTAAGTATTTGCGCTCATATCTCGACACTCGACACGATTGGGCCGAAGAGTTGTCGCAAGGGAAAATGCTGGGAGTGCTTGTGGTGAAACGTGATGACGAAATTGGTTTTCTCGCAGCATTCTCAGGCAATTTGGCACATGGCAACAATCATGAATATTTTGTGCCTGCCGTTTATGATTTACTCTCTCTCGATGGCTTTTTCCCTCCCGAGGAGGCTGAAATTTCAGAGATAAACCACAAAATCAAGACCGAAGAAAACAGCTCTCATCGACAATCGCTCATAGCGCAATTAACCGAGGCTTCGGCTAACGCTAAAATTGAAATTGACGCATACCGCGAATTGATGCAACAATCAAAGATTAATCGCGACAATCTGCGCCATGAGGGAGCCAACGAAGCCTCTCTAATCGCCGAAAGTCAATTCCAAAAAGCTGAGTTACGCCGCATTCGCTCACGATGGACCACCATTATCGACTCTCTCAAATCTCAATTAACCGAGAGCGATAAAAAGATTAATGATTGGAAAGCCGAACGCAAGCAACGCAGCCAAGCTCTGCAACAACGCATATTCCGCAACTTTGTGATGCTCAATGCTCGAGGCAAAAGGCGTGACCTTTGTGACATTTTTAAAACCACTCCACAAGGACTCCCCCCTGCCGGCGCCGGCGAGTGTGCCGCTCCTAAATTGCTCCAACATGCATATCTCAATGGGTTAAAACCTCTTGCAATGGCCGAATTTTGGATTGGCCGCTCTCCTAAAGAAGAGATTCGCCACGATGGACATTTCTACCCTTCGTGCAAAGCCAAATGCGAACCTATTTTAGGGTGGATGCTTCAAGGACTCAATGTTGAGCCCAATCCTCTTGAATCAAAATACTCTTCTGCCCCTATTGAGGTATTATATAACGACCAATGGCTTGTAGCGGTCAACAAGCCCGAAGGAGTACTCTCTGTCCCCGGAAAACTTTCGGTCGAATCACTCCAAGAGCGAGTGCAACAAATGTTTCCTCGTGATGAAATACTCGCAGTGCATCGCCTTGACATGGCCACATCGGGAGTGCTCGTTTTTGCCAAAAACAAAGAAGCTCATATGCGATTACAAGCTATGTTTGAATCGAGAGAGGTTACAAAGCGATATGTAGCAATTCTTGATGGCATAATCGTGCCCGACAATGGCATAATCGACCTTCCATTGATACTCAACCCCGATGACCGCCCCCGACAAATGGTGTGTGCAAAGTATGGCAAACAAGCAATAACCCGTTATGAGGTCATCGAGCAAAAAAATAACAAAACCCGCGTCTTCTTTTATCCCGAAACAGGGCGTACTCATCAACTACGGGTTCACGCATCACACCCCGAAGGACTCGCCACCCCTATCGTAGGTGACACCCTTTACGGCACTCATAGCAATCGACTATTTCTCCATGCCCAATCAATAGAGTTCACCCACCCCATCACTCAACAAGAGATAAAAATCACCTCTACTTGTCCATTTTAACTCTCGCCTACAATATTTAAAGTTTGACATTACTGCCAATCGGCTCAATCGATAAGCACCTTGCGCAAATCACCGTCGATAACAACCATATATAATCCGGCAGGGAGTGGCACTATAGTTGTGGTCGATGAAATTGGCGCACTATACACCACAATACCTTGAAGATTATATATAATCACATCGGCACCTATACCATGTTCGACATATAGTTTTTTATTATAGCCATATGCCGTCCATTTATCTTGGTTTAATGCGTCAACCGATGTTGCGTAATTGCCCACCTCAAGCGCATCAAGCATAAATCGTTTACCCGATTTCTGACTCAATCTCAATCGCACCGAACCGGGGTTATTTACATTGACACTATATTGAGTATATGATGATTGATCGATTGTCACCTCGCCGGCTTCCACCCACGACGAACCACCATCGGTTGAATACTCAACCTTCACTACCGCTGCGCCATCTGAGGTGCTCCATTGCTTGGCATAGAAACTTACCACTCCCATACCATTATCTTTATCCTCACTCATAGCGATATAACTGCTCGATGTTTTTCCAAATCGCACAGCTTGTTCGCCACTATAAGCGGCATCACTGCCCCATATTCCCACATCGGAGAATCGCCATTGTGCCGCATCGCCAATATAGTCATGTGCCGAGTATGAGTCGGTGCCCTCCATTTCAAAATCCTCGAAAAACGTTGATGGCTGCGACACCACACCTGTCACATCAAGAGGTTCGGCATCACACACTCCACTCGTTGCCGTGATTGATGATGTATATTCACCCACCGCATCACCTCGTAAACGTATATAGAAATGGCTTTCCTCGCCCGATAGAGTTATGGTAGAGTTCCAATTATTTTTGTCGACGCTCAACTCAAATGGCATTCCAACCGAAATCGTTATATCTCCATCAACATACCACGTGTCAAGCCCCACCTCAACATCTTGCGACATTTCTCCTATTGTAGCACTGAGTTCAATCGCTCCATCATTTATAAATTGGATAAATGGCATAGGATCCGATGTTGTTACCGACACCTCATTTGATGTCAATGTTCCATATGCAATCTTATAAGAATAAGTGGTAGAAGGCTCAAGATTTTCAACCTTATATTTTTCATCTGAAGCCTTAACCTCTATTGGGTAACCAGTCATTATCGCTCCATTATTATATACACTTAATAGGTATGTGGCCGATGGATCATCACTATTCACGTTTACCCAATGTGCCACAAATGAAGTTTCATCAACCTCTGTTGGCTCCAGCGCATATAAACTTGAAAGAGCTCGTGCTTTGAGAGTTACTACCGATGTCACATCGCCCGATGTTAATGTCAACTTTCCTTCTGATTCGGCATCTGCACTTGACAAATATCTCACCACTACCGAAGCTCCCGCTTCAGCATTCACCTGGGCATATCCAAGCGAAGCCTTCGACACCGAGAATCCTGTTCCCGACACTGTCACACTCACATTTTCGCTCAAGGCTATACCTTTCACAATCAATTCTTTTTCGAGAGCGACATTTGTTGCTGTAATACCCATATTTAATACCATACCATCAACCGGATATGTTATCACCGGGGTAACCTCGTCGGTCGAATACCATTCCTGCGAAGTCTTATCCCCCCATATATGCTCAGCCAAATCGGGATAATCAATAAACGGATTACGATTATTTTGATAACTATATATCACTTCATTTCTATCTAATTCCTTTTGGCTCACAGGGTCTTGACGATGCCACTTGAGCAAAAGATTCACTGCCCATTGAGTATAGGCAGGATAACTGTTGCCCGACAACATGGGGCTATCCCACGATGCTATACGATCGTTATAACACGCCGCCATATAGAAATAGCTACGCGCAAAATCTCCTTTATATTCATCGTCGGGTTCAAATACTGTTCCACTATATCCGGCAAAAGTCGATGAACCCAAACGTCCTAATGCTTTCACACTCCCCGATGCGCTCAATGTAGTACCACCCTCACATTCGCCATAAGGATAATTGCTACGTTGGCCATTCACTTTACCATCGGTGGGATAAACATGAAATGCATCACTATACATTGGCGAAGCGTCATTAAACCAACTTTTAGGAAACGAGTGCTCACGATTATAACAATCCCCTACCGAAGAATAATTACCGCATTGCTCCGAACCGGCACTCCAATGCTTCGTTGAATACATATCCCATATCGTGCCGTCACTTCTCACGTCCGACGTTTTATATACGTCCCACAAACCCTTGTAACTCACCACCTCATGGTCGCCAATCACATTAAACAATTCCACCAACAAAGCTTGGCCTTTTTTGCCTTCGCATCTGCTATAATAATTTGTGGGGACTTGTGCCGAAACGGAAATTACCATCGACACCAATAACACGAAGTTTGTTATAAATCGTTTATTCATCGTTTTCATAAATTTTAGAGTGTAAATTTAGCTACATATCTTTGCTTTTCCAAATCCAATGGCCTAAATATTCTCCATTTTGTCCTTTTTTGCCATTTAAATTGCTCGTGATTGAAGAATTATGAGTAACTTTACCGATTGTAAATAGGTGAAATAGGTCGTTTTAACCCCAAAACGGAGTTAAAAGACTGATTATCACCCACATTATCATATACATAAAATGAAAGATTATAAAAAAATAAGAGTGGGTATCACCCACGGCGACATTAATGGCATAGGCTATGAGGTAATACTCAAAGCTCTTGAAGATTCCCGTATGCTCGAACTTTGCACCCCCATAATTTATGGCTCGGCAAAAATCGCTGCATATTATCGCAAGCAATTGGGTCTTCCTCAATTCCAAATGTGCCAAATCGCAAAAGCCGCCGATGCACGCGACAATGCTTGTAGCATCATAAACGTTGTTGGCGAAGACACTATTGTTGAGCCGGGGAAATCCACTCCCCTTGCCGGCAAAGCAGCATTCACTGCGCTTGAGCAAGCCGTTGAAGACTTGCGAAACGGCTCTATCGATGCTCTTGTCACCGCTCCTATCAACAAAGACAATATCCAAAGTGAAAACTTCAAATTCCCCGGGCACACCGAATATCTTGAAGATTCACTTGGCGACGACGACCAAAAGGCGTTGATGATTCTTTGCAACGAAAACGTGAGAGTGGCATTAGTTACCACTCACCTCCCTATTGCCGAGATTCCTTCAGCCATCACCAAAGAGGGTATCGTTGAAAAAATATATGCTTTCAACCATTCGCTCAAGAATGACTTTGGCATTAACGCACCTCGCATTGCCGTGTTGTCGCTCAATCCTCATGCCGGCGAAAACGGACTTCTTGGCAAAGAAGAACAAGAAATCATCACTCCCGCCATTGAAGAAGCTCGCGAAAACAAAGTCATCTGCTTCGGCCCTTATGCCGCCGATGGGTTGTTTGGCAGCGGTCAATATTCTAAATTTGATGGCATCTTGGCCATGTATCACGACCAAGGCCTCGCCCCATTCAAAACTCTCGCGATGGAGAGTGGCGTAAACTTCACTGCCGGATTGGATTATGTGCGCACTTCGCCCGACCATGGCACCGGATACGACATTGCCGGCAAAGGCGTGGCTTCGGAGGCATCTTTGCGCGAAGCGATTTATTATGCCATCGATATAGTGCGTTGCCGCCGAAATGAAGCTTATATCCACCGCAACCCATTGCGCAAACAATACTTCGACAAAGGAAAAGACAACGTGGTTCTCGACCTCACTAAAGACGAACACGAAGACTAATCCCCTTGCCACGACATCTCACTTATGAATTTAAAGAAACTTTTACCCCCACAATTCCGCGACAAGCAGGAATTCAAAATGTTGCTCAAAGCTACTGCGACATCGCAAGTGTCGTCGTGGACCGACTTTATCGTGAGCCTCATTCTCTTTGAATTCACCCCCCTTGGCCCTCTATACTCAAAGGCTATTGGAGCTACAACCGGTGGGATCGTAAATTGTTTCCTCAACTATAAATGGACTTTCCGAGGCAATGATGTGAGCAAACGCGCAATGATTATCAAGTATGCGTTTGTGTGGGTGGGTAGCCTATTGCTCAATTCCTATGGCACCGACTTTGTCCACTACCTATTTGTCAACTGGCAATGGCTTATCGACTTAGGGTTTAAAGATGCAGGTTGTTTCATGGCCGCCCAGCTATTGGTCTCATTTGTGGTATCGGTATTCTGGAACATTCTACTTCAACGCTATTTTGTGTTTCAAGATCTCGACATAAAAGGCTTCTTGTTTCACCATAGAAGCATTACAAAAGATAATAATAAAGACTAAATAATATATTCTTATATGAATTACGCTATTATTGCAGCCGGCGAAGGCTCTCGTTTGGTTCAAGAGGGAGTAAAACTCCCCAAACCATTGGTCAACCTCAACGGCACTCCAATGATTAAACGTCTTATCGACATATTCTTGCGATGCAATGCCACCTCGTTGAGCATCATCGTAAACGAAGAGATGCACCAAGTGCGCGAATACCTCGAAAGCCTCGACATTCCCGTGCCTTTCCGCCTTGTAGTGAAATCCACTCCAAGCTCAATGCACAGCTTTTATGAAGTGAGCCGCCATTTCGAAGATGGAAAATTCTGCCTCACCACTGTTGACACAATTTTCCACGAAGAGGAATTCAAAAAATATATCGAAGCTTTTGAAAACGACACCACCGGTGCTGACGGGTTTATGGCGGTAACATCTTTTATCGATGATGAGAAACCTCTATATATCGACACCGACACCGACCTCAATATCACCGCGTTCAAAGACGCAGCTTGGGACGGAGTGAAATTCATTTCAGGCGGTATATATGGTTTGACCCCACCTGCTCTTCGTGTGCTTGAAAATTGCATGGAGAATGGGGTGTCGCGCATGCGCAATTACCAACGTGCGCTCGTCGATGCCGGGCTAAAACTCAAAGCATTCCCATTTGAAAAAATCGTCGACGTTGACCATGCCGGCGATAT
Organism: Muribaculaceae bacterium; assembly: GCA_017399915.1. GTDB lineage: Bacteria > Bacteroidota > Bacteroidia > Bacteroidales > Muribaculaceae > RGIG4079. Next base: position 24,611 of record JAFQAS010000024.1, on the reverse strand, counting down.
TGAAACTGCTGCTGCATTTGCCGCTTTACGTCCTTAACAAACTCATAGAATTAAATTATTCACATTAATATAATATAAGCGATGGCTGAAATTACAATTGCCGGCATAATGAGAGCCGGCGCTTATTCACCCAACCACATTGGCAACGATGCTGCGATATTTAACGTAGTGGCCGAACATTTGCGCAAACGTGGTTGCATCGTAAATGTATATAGCGAAGAACAACTCATTGCAGGTAAAGTTACCGAAAATGTGATTGTGAATATGTGTCGCGAACAAAAATCTATCGCCCTTTTGCAAAAAATGGAAGATGAGGGCAAAATCGTAATCAACTCAGGTTATGGTATCGAGAATTGCACTCGCGAACGCATGACACGGATCCTTTTGGGTAGCAATATCCCCTATCCCGAAAGCCTCATGGTAAACACCGACGAAGGCATCAAAGACGCCCTCGTAAAAGCAGGTTTTTCTCAATGTTGGATCAAACGTGGCGACTTCCACGCAATGCATAAAGAAGATGTGAGCTATGTACGTCACCCCGAAGAAGCTCAAGAAGTGCTTCAAGAATATTTCCTTCGTGGCATCAAACGTGCGGTAATCAACAAGCACTTAGTGGGCGATTTGGTAAAATTCTACGGCGTGCAAGGCACTCCTTTCTTCTTCTGGTTCTATCCTTTTGACCTTGGGCATAGCAAATATGGTCATGAAGCAATCAATGGCAAGTCGCAAGGAATTGAATTTGATGTAGAGAAAATGCGTCAGATTTGCCAAAATGCATCAGAAGTGCTCGATGTGAAAATCTATGGTGGCGACTGCATCGTATCTCCCGAAGGTGATATCCGCATTATCGACTTCAACGACTGGCCCAGCTTCGCGCCTTGTCGTGTTGACGCCGCTCCTCATATCGCTAAATGTATTCTCAACACTATTAAAGAGCATAAATAACAATGGCTGACGACAAAAATACTCAAAAAGTGAGCTATCGCGACACTTTGAAATCGATGGATACCGAGGAAACTTTCGACCTCATATTCTATCGCCCCATTGGATATGCTTGGGCTTGCTTGGCTAAAAAGCTTGGAGTAACACCCAATGCCATCACTATCGCATCTATCTTTTTAGGTGTAGGAGCCGGCATCATGTTTTACTTCGACGATATTTGGCTCAATGTTATAGGTATTTTATTGCTCGTGTGGGCCAACTCTTTCGACAGTGCCGACGGACAACTTGCCCGCATGACTAAACAATACTCTCGAATTGGCCGCATTCTTGACGGCGTGAGTGGCGACCTATGGTTTTTCTCTATATACTTCGCCATCTGTTTCCGCACAAATGCCACTTCCGACTTCTTCGGTTCCATGCCATGGCTCATTTGGACCATCGCTATCGTAGCCGGTATTTGCCACGCACAACAAGCAGCTATGGCCGACTACTACCGCAACTTCCACCTCTACTTCCTCAAAGGCGAAGAAGGTAGCGAACTCGACAGCTCGGCTCAACTAAAAGAGAAACTCTCGCAACTATCATGGGGAAAGAACTTCTTCCAAAAACTCACTCTCACATTCTACACCAACTACACTGTGGGACAAGAACGCCTCACCCCTTGGATGCAACGCCTTCGCAAGGCTATGGCTCAAAAATGGGGCAAAGAGGTTCCTTCTCAAGAATTCCGCGATGCGTTCAGAGCGAAATCTCTGCCCATGATGAAATATACTAATATGCTATCGTTCAACACTCGCACTTTCGCTCTCTTTGCCGCGATATTTGCCCAAATGCCTTGGTTATATTTCGCATTTGAGTTGACAGTGCTCAACATCATGCTTGTATATATGCTTTGTTGTCATGAACGATTCTGCCGTCGTTTTACTAAAGAACTTGAAGATGGAAAATATTAAAGGTGTAATATTTGATTATGGTGGCACTATCGATAGCCGTGGTGTGCACTGGAGCGAAATAATTTGGGACGGATACCAAGAAGCCCAAATCAACGTAACTAAAGAACAATTCCGCGAATGCTATGTGTTTGCCGAACGTGAATTGGCACGCACACTCCACATTCTTCCTCATCACAACTTCTACGACCTATTGCTCATAAAAATGCGCATCGAACTCGGTTATCTTGCCGAGCAAGGGTTGATAGATGCAGCTATTGTTGAAGAAAAAGCTTTGGCTGTAGCAAAATATTGCTACGATTCGGCTCGCCAATGCGTTGAAGAAGCCCGACCCACAATCGAAGCTCTATATGCTAAATACCCATTGGTATTAGTGTCAAACTTCTATGGCAACGTGGAAAGCGTGCTTGCCGACTTCAACCTTCGTCACTATTTCAAAGAAATCGTGGAATCGGCCGTTGTAGGCGTGCGCAAGCCCGACCCTCGCATCTTCGCTCTTGGAGTGGAAGCCCTCAACCTTAATCCCGAAGAAGTAATCGTGATTGGCGACAGCTACAAAAAAGATATCGTGCCTGCCGAAACAATCGGTTGCAAAGTAGCGTGGATTAAAGGTAAAGGTTGGACTGCCGATGAAGATGCCGTCACCCACCCTTGCATCATCTCACAACTCAGCGATGTGCTGAAACAAATTGGGAGTTGAGAACCCTAAAGGGTGATGGGTTCATAATGCATAATTCATAATGCATAATTCATAATTTTCATGCGACAGCCCTTATGTTCATTCTGTCATTCTGTCAAAACTCTCAATTCCGCACTCCGCATTAAATAGGCATTATGAATTATGCATTATAAATTAGCTCCCCTCTTGCCCTATTTTAATTCGTTAACAAAAAACTATCCCTTTTAGCGTCAATCTTTGTCTTTTTTTGCTAAATGCCAATAAAATTAACATTGGTTCACAAAAATAAGGGAAGTTTATATTAGAAATAATTTTGCATATCAAAAAGTATATGTAATTTTACACGCTATTTCCGAGAAACCATTTTTTCGGAAGCAATTAAACTGAATATAATAACCTATTTTTATAAAGAAAACAATGAGTAACAATGTAAAAAAAGCCGAAGGTAAACTCGGTGTATTGGTTGTAGGTCTTGGTGCGGTTACTACCACATTCATGACCGGTGTTTTGATGGCTCGCAAAGGTCTTGCTAAACCTGTTGGAGCAATGACTCAATATGACAAAGTACGCGTTGGCAAAGGTGCCGACAAAAAATATCTTAAATATGATGAAATCGTGCCTATGGCAAAACTCGATGACATCGTATTTGGTGCTTGGGACGTTTATCCCGAAAATGCTTTCGAATCAGCTATGCACTGCCAAGTTCTTAAAGAAAAAGACATCCTTCCTGTTAAGGACGAGCTCGAAAAAATCGTGCCTATGAAGGCTGCTTTCGACAAGAACTTCGCAAAACGCCTCGAAGGTAACAACGTAAAAGATTGCAAAGACCGTTGGGACATGACCGAACAACTTCGCGAAGATATCCGTAACTTCAAAAAAGAAAACGGTGTAGATCGCATCGTAGTTCTTTGGTCAGCTTCTACTGAAGTTTATGTTCCTGTTAACGAAAAAATCCACTATACACTTGCCGACCTCGAAGCTGCAATGAAAGCTAACGATGTTGAAAACATCGCTCCTTCTATGTGTTATGCTTACGCTGCTTTGGCCGAAGGTGCTCCTTTCATCATGGGTGCTCCTAACACCACTGTCGACATTCCTGCTATGTGGGAAATGGCTGAAAAAACTAAATTGCCTATCGCAGGTAAAGACTTCAAAACAGGTCAAACTCTCGTTAAATCAGGTTTCGCTCCTATCATCGGCACTCGTTGCTTAGGTCTTGCAGGTTGGTTCTCAACTAACATTCTTGGTAACCGCGACGGTCTTGTTCTTGACGAACCTGCTAACTTCCGCACTAAAGAAGTTTCTAAACTTTCTACTCTCGAATCAATCCTCGTTCCCGAAGAACAACCCGATTTGTATACCGACTACTACCACAAAGTTCGTATCAACTACTACCCACCTCGCAACGACAATAAAGAAGGTTGGGACAACATCGATATCTTCGGTTGGATGGGCTACCCAATGCAAATCAAGATCGACTTCCTTTGCCGCGACTCTATCCTCGCTGCTCCTTTGTGTCTTGACCTCGTATTGTTGAGCGACTTGGCTGCTCGCGCAGGCCGTTGGGGTACTCAACGCTTCCTCAGCTTCTTCCTCAAGAGCCCAATGCACGACTACACTAAGGGTGAAGTTCCTGTCAACCACCTCTTCCAACAATATGCTATCCTCAAAAACGCAATCCGCGAAATGGGTGGCTACGAAGCTGATCAAGAAATTGACTAATTCATTTTCTATCATAATCCCTCAACGAGGAGCAACAATGTTGCTCCTCGTTTTTATTTATCCCCACTAAAAACAATAATTGAACTTTCACAACTCACTTCAACACTTACTTGCTAATTATCTTATTGATACAATTCAAAACAACAAGCCCAAACTCAAATATCGCGCGAAACACGCATTAACAAAGACTTCTCCCCCTCCCTTCCTACTTTGTTAAAAAACACTAAAACCAACATTTTTTCGCAATTTTATTAGGAAAAATAAAATCCCAAAATTATCTTTGCAATGTGTTTTTCATAGTATTAAATTAAGATTAAGGTTTCAATGTCTATTGCGTTGTGAAACGCGATAGACTTTTTTTATAAAGCAACTCTAACCTCCACACACCCCCCAAGACACTAAAAAAAATGCATAATTCATAATTAACTCAGCTTGCTACACCTCCCCTGCCCTTAGGGGAGGTGGCACGAAGTGACGGAGGGGTTAAATTTTATGCATAATTTCCATGCGATTGCCCTTATGTTCATTCTGTCAAAACTCTCAATTCCACACTCCGCATTATGAATTATGCATTATGAATTATGCATTAAATCAGTTATCGCAGTTTTTGGCCACATTTTGATTGTATCTTTGCAGTCTATTTTATTTATCAATCACCAAAAACACTTTATCATTATGAACAGCACCTACTTTCAACCATTAACCATTGCGTTATTACTCATCATCATCGAATACACAGGAGTGTTATTCGCCATCGTGGCCGACCTTTGGAGCGGAATACGCAAAGCCCGAGCGGCAGGCATTCCCCGCACATCGCGTGCCTTGCGTCGCACCGTCGACAAAATCGCCCGCTATTTCAACACATTGCTCGCCCTCACCATTCTCGACGGAATGATTATTGCCGGTGTAATCTACCTTCGCGCCATCGGCATAGCCTCACTCCCCATCGTCCCCGGCTTCTCATTACTCGGAGCAATAGCCCTCACCATCATCGAAATCAAAAGCATCTGCGAAAAATCTGAAGAAAAAGGCGACCTCTCTCAAGCCACAAAAACAATAAAAGAGCTACTTGAATCCCCATCGTTAAAAACCATCATCAAACAACTTCAAAACGATTCCAATTAATAATTTAAAGAGATTTTTATCTCTCCTTTTAATCATCTCCTATCTTCCTCCAATAAAGCCTCTTCTTTCTTTGACTCAAATCCATTGCTTAACACTATTTAACGCCACTAAGGCTCACTATTACACGTTATTAACTACCTTTGCAGCTTATTTCCTATATTGTATATAATTTTATGAAAAAGTTTTTATTCTTCCTCGTTGCTTTGACAATAATTTTACCCGTCAAAGCACAAGTAGACATTGATGAGCTCGAAGATTCAAAATTTCGCATCATCATTCCTCGCCATGATTGGACAGAATACATGGGGTATGAGAAAAATAACGCTGGCGAACTTAATGTTAAAGTTCCGGAAGGCTCTCTCATGGAGATTTTCCCCAACTTCGACAAATCGACTTTCCTTCAGAGTGCTATTGTTGGCGACAAGATTTTCACACTCATGTCATCGGGTTATGAACATAACTACCCGGGCAAAACCTCTCAAGGATATTTCTTTGAAAAAGGGCTCCAAGGCATGTGGTATGGAGGAAATAGTCTCACCACCTTCCCATTTGAAAGCCAAGGTGATTGGTATTATATGGGACCGGCTATTGCTGCCGACGATGCCGGAACTCTTTGGGTAGCGACTCGTCGCACCGACACAAATGTTGACATTCCTACAGAGACCTTTGGTTGGGGGCACAATATTGGTTCGGTTGCATACTATACTCCCGAAAACAACCCTTCATTAAATAAAAATGCAATAGGTCAAGGGGTAAAATTTGAATATCAAAAAGATGGGAAAACCATCAATGCTATTATCTCGGATCGTACCGACATCATGAGTGCATACGGAGATTGTCTTAATGGCACAGGTCATCTTTGGTTCACTCCCCAAAAACAATGCTTCGTTGAATGTATTATAATGAAAAACGGAGCGGTTGTTGGCAAAAAGGCATTTATGCTCCCTGATGGCGAATTCAATAGCCACCGTGGATATATCAATCAATTTGCTCCTAACAAAGTATTATACCACACTGGCGGGCAAAATACTATAGGTAAGATTTATTATGGTACTCTTGATGGCTCTACTGTTGAAAATTCAACAAAAATTACATGGGAAGATACCGGTCTTAACTATTGCCGTAATGGTGCCACTGCATTTATTTTGCACGGCCACGAAGTAATTGCCTACTCCGATGTTCCAGGTGGAAACGAATCATATTATACTAAAAACACCAACAGCACACAATCAAAAGAGATTATCAAGCCTAAAGCAACGCCTAAGGCATACCAAAATGGAGTTACTCCTGCTGCATACGCTTATGATCTCAAAGTTTCTAAAGAGGAAGGAAAATACACTTTTTCATTCAACAGCAACGCTGCGGCTTCTAAAGCAACTATTTCGCTTCAAAACAGCAGCACCGGTGCAAGCTTCAATTACGAAATCGCTCCGGTCAATCAAGGAGAAAACACAAAAACCATTGAAGCAAGCGACCTTGTTCAAGGTGACTATACTTGGTCGGTTTCTATTGCAAATGCAGCGAATAATACTGTTCAAAACTACTATAACTATGGCTCCACTCCCGACCAAGCAACAGGTAATCGTGGAGGTGTAGCAATTGACCTCGATACTGAGAGTGATTATTATGGATATGTATATGCCGCACGAGCAAAAGCAGGTGGTGGTATCCTTCGATATACCCCCGACCTCACTATAATCGGGGATTTTATTCATGCTGATAAATTTCAAGCATCCCCATCGTCATCTTCTCCATATCGTATCAAAACAAACTCAGGCAAACTTTATATTTCCGACTGGAGCGATAGCGAAAAGGCTGGTGTACACGTATATAACCCTAAAGACAACTCGTGCACACAAATGTTCCAAGGCACACACACTTCAGGAGGACAAAAAACAAACGCCAATGGGGATATTATAATAGGTAGCACCTCAGGTATAGCATTCCATGGCGAAGGCGCTGATAGGAAAATGTATGCCTTTGTAGAGGATTTAAATCCAACAAAACAACTCGTTCGCTATGATTTAGGAACTTCCGACTCATGGAGTAATGCTCCTACTCATTTCTATAGTACCGTCTCAGGTTATCTCACAAGAGGAAATGTTGAAGTTATATCTTGCGACAAAGGGCTATGGATATGCCAAAACTCTTATGGTACTCTTGGTCACAACACAAGCACTCCTGTTTTCCTTTTTATGGATTTCAATGGAAATATTCTATTTAACTCTACCACTATTTTAGGCACCAATAACACCGAATACGCTTTTGAATCGGGGATTGCAATTAATAAAGATATGACAAAGCTCGCTGTAGCAGGTGGTGGTAATGAAAATTATAGTAATGTAAAAATTTATAATGTTAAATGGAATGGGAACACCCCATCTTTAACATTTGCATATGAAATACCATTAGGACATTCCACTTCGGGTAATTGCGGTGCAGTAGAACAAATTGTCTTTGACCCTGCCGACAACCTACTTCTATTCTCTCGCCAGTTTGGTCTCATGGCATATACTCTTCAAAATAATGCTCGTAACACCATAACCGAGGCTCCTTCTTCTCAAAAATTCACAATTAATAATCTTCCTACAGGAACAAGTTCTTCTACTGTTAAAATAGGATCTGTCACCGAACTTGGAGCAAATCGCATTACTCTATATGACTGGACCACAAAAACAAAAATCGGTTCATTCACCCCTTATGACCAAGTGGCCGACCAATCATTCTTGAGCCATAGCATAAACGTGAGAAAAGTGATTACCGACAAACAACGCGAAACCGATTTCTTTAATTACGCTCCCGGTGAAGGTGGTATGAAATCAATAGCTCGTGCTATTGTGATTGACAACCCGGTTATAAATCTTCAAGTTGAGCACTATTGCCACAAAATGAGCGATGAGGTGAGCGTTGATGAGGGTCACCGAAAAGTGAGACTCACATGGGAAGCTCAAACCTACGACCGCGACATCTTCAATAACTACGAAATACGCTATCGCACCACCCGTAGCGATGGCAGCACTGTGGTTACTGATTGGACCAAAATCGAAACTGTTAGCATTGACTACAGCGACGGTAACTATGAAGAAAATCGCACTGCATCATTTGTATATGAATTGACCTATGGCGGTGCCGATACACCTAACGACCCAAGCGATGACTACGATCTCGTATATCAATTTAGTGTTATCCCTGTTTACACCTACGACACTAACGACCGTGGCGAACAAAACACCGAATACACTGTTGAGGCTCTCACTCCAACTATTCCTTCGGCGGCTCCACGCACTCCTATCGACGCTACTCTTTCTCAAATCACCGAGGAAGAAGACGATGTGACAAGATATTCATTTGACCTCAAACTCGATGTTACCACCAATGGTAATCTTGAAATACCTTACTTGATAGGTGGCGGAAAACCGTCAATCGACACTTATGTTGTTGAAATCACAGGTGAAAACGCAAGTGAAATTGCGACCGAATTAGGCGCTCGCGACATCGTGTTACTCGACGAAAACGGCAACGATATAACAGATGAGGTTACATTAACAAAATATCCTGCCGGCACAACCATTAGTGCCTACAACTGTGACCACTCCGACATTACTAACTACTGCTTTGTGGTTAAATCGCCTAATGCGTCATCAACAGCTGGCACTAAAATGCCTACTTTAGTGTGGAAAAACGCCAACCCCCAACTCCCCTACCAAGTAAAAGTTTATGGCATAAGCAATTACGAATGCAATTTCATGGCAGCCTCTCCCGATAAGGTAGAGATGACGATTCCTATGCCTTCATGGTCATTAACCCCCGTTGATTTCCACAAACTTAATGGTGATTTTAGTTCATTGACCGGCAATGAAGATATGCCAATGGGTTCATTCCGTCGCATTGACCCTGCGACCAACAAACTTGACGAAAATCCATCTAACCCTGTAACACTTTCTGCAGCCAACTATTTTGGCACACAAGATGCAATGTTGACACCAATCTATGTAACTGATGGAGTGCTTGGTGTGTATAACACTACATTAAATACATATGAAAACAATGCATGGATAATTGACTATACATTATTTGTATATGACGCAAACAAGAAGCAAATAAAGCGAGCTGAATTTGAGACTCAAAACAGCACCATTGGTTATGCTCCTTGTTACTCAAATACCCAAAACGTAAGATGCGATATTTTAGGCTTAGAAGTTCCTTATGATGCTACAACAAATGGTGAAGATGGACGTAATCGTAAAGTATACAAACCGGGGGCTGCCTCTTATTCAACAAAAATTCTTGTTGAATTTAAACGCAAAAGCGACAACTTCTCTTTCTTTAAAGAAGCTACCGCTCCTCTTAGTTCCCGCACAGTTCAACTACCTGAATTGGACATCGAAAATTACAGCGGAGGCTCAGTAGATGGAGCGTTGTATCAACGTAAAGAACCACACTTCTATTACGACAACGCCCAATCCAATGGATATTACCCTTATTATTACGATGCTGCCGTATTGTTTGACTGGGGTCAAGAAGATGCATTAAATCGATATATGGGTTATTATGGCGCTTCAAAGATTAAATGTTATGGGCACTATGAAGGCAATAACCGCGACACATGGGTACAATACCATTCAGGTTCAGTGTTACCCGATAGTGAAATTGATTTTATGAACAATAGCAATGACGCTTTAAAAGATGGAAAAATTGGTTACGGCACAACTGTAGATGGAATCACTCAAACCAATTGGACGGATTTAGCTATTACGAAAGGACAAATTCCTTTGTTGATTCACAATGTGTATAGTGCCGACAAGCCTCTCACCGATGCATCGACTGTGAACTTTGATGTAACATTAACAGCAGAATATCCGGTAATTGTTTCGGGGCCTCAAATATCTACCGCTTACCCCGACGAAGAAAACTTATGTGAGATTATTGCAGATCAAGATCCTTCAACTTATGTTATCGTTAATTCCAATCGCTATATGGACGTTATGACAGTGCCTACTGCTCTCACAAATATGACAGTAGCAAACACAAAAATCACTACCGGCGTAGAAGGCATCTTGACCGAGGCTTGCGGTGGAGTGAAACTTTACCCCAACCCTGTTATAAGTTCATTCACTTTAGAGGCTCCAATGATTATTAACGAAGTGAAAATATTTGCACCCGACGGGCAGTTAGTGAAAGTTGTAAAAGATATTAATGGCACCAAAGCGGTAATCAATGTAGATGAATTACCACAAGGTGTATATCTCGTCAACACTCTTGGCACTGTTAAGACTATAATACGTCGTTAAAAAACATTCTATCTCAATTTGAGAAAGAAGAATGAATTTCTTCAAAAAAAGATGTAATAAATAATCATTTTAACAGCCACACGCCCAAAAACATAAAAAAAGTTAAGCAAATCTACTATTTTGCTTAACTTTTTTTGCTTTTTAGAACTTTTTCGTCTAAATTTGCCATTTCAAATAGAAAATCAATAAATTAACTAACAATCTAAACCAATTTCTCATGAAAAGAATCTACACTTTTTTGCTCGCTATTTCAGCAGTCATTGCTGCGACGGCGCAGCCTTATCTTGTAGGCCACCGTGGTAGCTATTGGGGTGTTGAAAACACCGAAGAAGCTTTCATCAATGGTGCAAAGAAGGGCTTTAACTGCCTTGAGACCGACATCAAAGTAACCATGGATGGCAAATTTGTTTGTTGTCATGATGACAATTTGGAAAATTTTGGACACAACACAACAATCAATCTACACTCGCTATCTTACCTTCAATCTTTAACTCTTTCACAAACTCGTGGAGGGGTTAAATACACTGGCAAACTCACCACTTTAGAACGCTATCTCGACATCTGCAAAGAATATGGCGTGATTCCGGTTATTGAGTTTAAATGGGCAGATGGTATCAACTCTAACGACCAATCAAACATTCCGGCTCTTATGAAGATTGTTGAAGCGAAAGGATTCCGCAACAACTGTTACATCTTCACTTCAATGAAAAACTGTCTTACATATGTAAAGAAGAACTATCCCGATGTAGAAATCATGCTTCTTGTTTACTCTTCAAGTTTCGACAGCAGTTTAAGTTGGTGTAAAACCAACGACTGTCACATCGGCCCGGGTGTTGGTAGCGAAATCACTAAAGCCGGTGTACAAGCATATCACGATGCCGGACTATTGGTTAACGCTTGGTCTATTAACAGCACTTCTAGCTATAAGACCTATGGCAACTATGGTTGTGACTTCATCACTACCGACTACCTTGACCCTGCCGACCTACCAACATTGTCAACTCCAACTACAATGCTTGGCAATATAAAAACCGACAAAAATGAGGTTTCTTTAACTGCAGGCGTTGGCGAATCAGTTTATGCCGACATCACTGTTTCAGGTTCTAACATGAGTGGTGCTATCAGCGTTTCTTCAAGCAACTCTGTTTTCACCGTTAAAAACAACACTACAGTATCATCAGGCACTCTCAGCGGTAAAGTGCGCGTAACATTCAAACCCACTGCCGAAGGTGTTTCTACAGGCACTATCACTCTTAAAGGCACTACCAAAGCCGACAAAGAAGTTACAACTACTGTTGCCGTTACAGGTAAATGTAGCCTCAAATTCAACGAAGTGTGGAACTATAGCGAAAACTCAGGCAACACTCCTTCAGGAACAAACTGGGCAAGCGACTACTCTGCTATCCGTAACATCGCTTATGGCAATGGCAAACTTTATACTATCAACGCATCAGCAGGAACTATCACAGTTATCAATGCTCAAACAGGAGCAAAAATCAAAGACCTCAACACTTCTGGCATCAGTGGTGGCACATTCGCCGTAATGGACGCTCAAGTTGTTGATGGCAAATTGGTTGCTACAAACCTTTCTACCGCTTCGGCTCTAAACGCCAAAGCGTATGTGTGGGATACCGACGACTCTGCTCCTCGTGAAATCCTCAACACTACCGACCTCGGTGGTTGCACTCGCGTGGGTGACTGTATGACTTTCGAAGGCTCTCTCAGCGACGGATATATCTTGTTCCTCTCAGGCGGCACAATCCTTAAATATAAAGTAACTAATGGTGTTGCTGCAAGCGCGCCTACCACTATCACTGTTAGCGGAATTGACGCCACTACTTCTCCTCGCATTGTTCCTAATGGCGACGGTAAATATTGGCTCATTGGCCGTGGAATCTATCCTACTTTGGTTTCTTCAAGCGGTAGCGTTGAACTCACCCTCGACTCTGACGTGCTCAACGGCATTATCGATGGTAACGACTTCTATCCTTTCAAATTCAAAGGTAAACAATATGCTTTCGCTACAACCTATGCAACAGGTTCTTCTACATTGACAGCTTGCCGCGCCGTCCTCATCGACGCTTCTAATGGTTGGAACAACGCTATCAATGTAGGCGAATATCCTGCCGATGGTCTTGGCACTACTCGCAACACTACACTCAGCACAGGCATCGAAGTTGATGTAAACGGCACCGAAGGTATTGAATTGTGGGTTAACTGCTGCATGCAAGGTATCGCTCACTATCGCTATGGTGCTGCAAAAGTTCACACTACTGAACCTACATTGAGCGTAAGCCCTGCTTCTCTTTCATTTGAAGCATACAAAGGCGAAACTGCTACTAACAAATTCAACGTATCGGGCGTAAACCTCACCGGCAACATCTCTATCGCTGTTTCAGGCACTAACGCTAATATGTTCTCTGTTTCAAGCTCTTCAGTTTCAGGCTCAGGCGAAATCACTGTTACATATGCTCCTACTGCCGTAGGCAGCCACTCTGCTACTATCACAGTTTCGGCTACCGGTGCTGCTTCTAAAACTATCGCATTGACCGGTACTGCTACCGAAAAGCCATCAGAACCACAAGTTGCTGTTGGACTCACTCGCATTTGGCAAAATACTTCAAACGTTCCCGGTCAGCCCGGTGCCGGTGATATTCGTTTCGCTGCTGTTTCTAACGGTCACCTAATCGCCGTTGACAAAGCAAATGGTAAAATTATTGAATTGACCGAGACAGGATATTCTGATTACTACGACTGCACATCAGATCTTGCTACTCATTGGGGTGGTGCGGCAATGGGTCCTGCTATCGCTTGCGACGATGCCGGCAATATCCTTGTTCACACCGGTTGGTCAGGAGCTGTTTCAGGCAGCAACTTCATGATTATATCTGCCGATTTGAAAAATAGCTACAAACTCGACCTCTCTGGCATCGAAGGTTATACCCCATATCGTATCGACCAAATCGGTCGCATTCGTGGTAACATGCTCAGCGACGAAGGTGGATATATTATCCTCACTCCTAACACAATCAACAACGCTCTTGTAACTAAGATTGTAAATGGCGAAGTTGATGCTGAATACTCTCAAGTGGCAAACAATGGAGGTATCGCGTTAACCACTTCTTGTATGGCTCAACCTGCCTTTGAAACTGTTGCCGAAATCGATGCTCTTATCGAAGAAAACGGCGACCTCTCAAATGCATTTATCATGCGCCATCGCAGTTATCCCGAAAACATCTACTTCTGGAATGCCGACAACTCTGCAATGGAAGCTACTGCATTCTCTAACAAAACTACCGAAGGTTATGCTACAAGAAATGCATCGGTTGAAGGTTTTGACTGGTTCAAGATTGGCAACAAATCTTACTACATCTTGCCTTTGACTACCGATGGCACAACCAACACTCGTGGTATTGCTTTCGCAATCTTCGATCAAGATGGTGAAATCGTTGCTTACCACACTGAAAACAACAAAACAGGCATCGGACAAGGTTTTGGTAGCTTCATCGCTGTTCCTTATACAAGCACATCGGTTTACATCTACCACTTCGTTGCCGGTACTGTTGCCGAAAAATTCACTTTCGCTGTTCCCGGAACTTCAAGCATCGAATGTATCGAACAAATCGAAAACGAAAACGCTCCTATCGAATACTACAACCTTCAAGGGGTGAAAGTTGCCAATCCTTCAAACGGCATCTTCATCAAAGTACAAGGTAGCAAAGCCACTAAAGTTTACATGAAGTAATGCATAATGCATAGTTCATAATGCATAATTAAGAGGCTGTGTCAAGACTTGACACAGCCTCTCTTGTTTTTCACAAAAACAGGAGGAACAATGGTGCCAATGAGAGCAATAACTCTCCTCTTGAAAATTACAAAGTATTTTTTAGGAGGGACAATGGTACCAATGAGAACAGAAACTCTCCTCTTGAAAATTACAAAGTAATTTTTAGGAGGAGTACCCCGAAGGGGGGAGGTGGTTTGAACTTGATTATTGCCGAGTGCAGCCCATTGAAGACTTAGTCAGTACGGCAAAGCCGGGAGGGGGTCAGAATAAAGCGGAGTGCGGAATTGAGAGTTTTGACAGAATGAGCATAAGGGCTGTCGCGTGAAAATTATGAGCGCCGAAAGGCTCAACGAGACTTGACCATGTTAATTACCTCTCCCCCGTAAGCCGGGAGGTGGTTAACACTTAGCAATCTTAACACAAATACCAAGCGTGCAACCCTCAACGGATTGCACGCTTGTTTTGCATATTATGGCAAATATCGAAATGATTTATTTTTCATCTTTCTTTGTCTCAACTTTTATAGTAACTTTGCAATATGAAACACCTTCTACCAATCATATTATCCATTCTCTTGCTCACCGCCTGTGGCGAGAGTGGGCGTGTGCAATTTCAACAATTGCAACAAATCGATTCAATTGCCGAAGTTAATGCCGACAGTGCAATCGTTATGCTAAATGCTATCAACCGTGATTCCCTTTGGGGTAATGACAACAAATATTATTTCGACCTACTAAATATCAGAGCCAACGATAAGGCATATATCGCTCACACTTCCAATTCGGCAATATTATCGGTTATAAACTATTTTGAAAATCACGACTTCTATAATTTACTTCCAGTAGCCTACTATTATGGAGGTCGTGTGTATTCCGACCTTGGAGATGCTCCACAAGCACTCGAATATTTCCAAAAAGCTTTGAACTGTGAAAACATCAACTCTCGCTTCGAGATTGTTGCATATAGCCAAATGGCTGGAATATATCATAAACAAAAAGTATATGATTTAGCAATTCCAACATATAAAAAAGCCATTGAATTAAACGCAAAGAATAATAATACCTTAGGAATAATATACAACACTCGTAGTATGGGGGATGTATATTCAAAACTAAACAACAGTGATAGTGCCATAATACTATACAATAACGCTGTTACACTTGCTCAAAAAGAAAAATATACAACCCTTGCGTCTTCAATTAATCTTAGTTTAGCTGAATTACATTTATTCAATCATGAATATTCAAAGGCATATTATCATCTAAATTCTATGAAGAATTTCATTCCAAAAGAAGACTCTATTTCTGAAGCTAATACATATGCACTCCTATATTATCAACTAAATAATATAGATTCTACCATTTTTTATTGCAAAAAACTTATAAAATCCAAAAATCTAAATACACAATTAAACGGATATAATATTTTAGCTAATTTACATATGCACAATAATCGTATTAACGAAGCATATGATGCCATGATTATGTCAACTAAATTATCCGATTCTATAAGCAAACTACAAACTCCCCAAGAAATACGTCAACTTTCATCAA
Organism: Muribaculaceae bacterium; assembly: GCA_017399915.1. GTDB lineage: Bacteria > Bacteroidota > Bacteroidia > Bacteroidales > Muribaculaceae > RGIG4079. Next base: position 8,562 of record JAFQAS010000024.1, on the reverse strand, counting down.
TCTATAACTATCAAATTCGTGAACGCGAAAACAACAAACTAAAACAAGAGGCGCAAGAAAACGAAATCAAAATTATATGCTTGGTTAGCTTTATTGTTATTATTTTCAGCATTAGCATATTTGTATTTCTTATAATTCGCAAAAGAAAACGCATTATCAAATTAAAACTCCAAAATGTTGAACTTTTGCTTAAACAAAGCAATGAAGTTAGCGAAAATACCATCGCCAAGAATAATGAAACTATTGCTCAATTAGAATCGCAAATCAGTTCAATAAATTGCGAAAACCAATCGCTTATCCAAGAATTGGAAAATCAAAAAAAATTATTGGTTCTCAATAATGAAAAAGCTATTATTTATAAAAAACAAAAAGACAATGCAATCTTAACTTTTAACAATGAGGATTTTGTAAAAGAAATTCATCATCGCTTAAAAGTTTATCCCGAAGAAAAAAATATCCTTTCTGAAAATGAATGGAACTATCTCATTGATAAAATTTCCAATTTATTCCCTGAATTTATTGACACTCTTCACGATTTACCATTTAAAATCAGCAATTATGAATTCCGTGTTTCTATTCTCATTAAAACAAAATTTGCTCCTAGAGAAATTGCTCGATTGACAAATCATTCTGAATCTTCTGTGTCACTTACTCGTGCACGACTATACAAAAAGTTAACAAACGACACTGGCAAAGCTTCTGATTGGGACAATTTTATTAATAACATCTAAGACCACAATACGCTAATTATCAATCATTTACCCCCCCCCCGCTTCTACAAGCAAAAAAATGTAAAGTTTTTGTAAAGTCATTTTCGACTATTTTTCTTTGTTTTCTTCATTAATTTGCACAAGTCAAATTTTTAATTTTTCAAATTATGAAGAAAATATTTTTTCTATTATTTTTAACGTGTGGAATTCTTCTTTCTTCTGCCAAGGAGAAAAAAGAAATTCCAATTCAAAAAGACCCAGAGACCAAACAAGAGCAACGCACTCCCAATTTTGGTAGCGACATCACAGCTTTTTATCAAGATGGTATGATTTATCTACAATTTGCATACGATATGGGCGAAGTGGAAATCACAGTTACTAACGAAACTACCGGTGAAATGTGGCAACAAACCGAAGATACAGCGTTCGGCTCTGTGTCAATCACTACATCAACCTCTGCAGGCGACTATTATATAACAATAGTTACCGACGATGCGTCTTGCTACTCCGGGAACTTCTCCCTCTAATTGATAACTGAATAATCCAATTATCCTATGTTATCATAAGCACGTGGTACTCGGCTCGTTGTGAGCCGGGTGCCTTTTACCAATCATATTAACCAATTTAACCATGAAACTAACTAAACTAATATTATCAACAATCATTCTATTGAGCAGTACTTATCTATCCGCACAAGATGCTACCGATATTTCCTCTTATGCACCACGAGATTACACAATCATTCCACCATCACCAGAAGTTGCATCAATGGTTAGAAATGTTGATTATCCAGTATCTCCATTTACTGGACAAGTTGATATTTCTTTACCTATCTACACTATTAGTGAGGGCAATTTAAGTGTACCAATTTCTGTCCAATACCTAAGTGGAGGATTAAAAGTTGATGACCAGCCAGGAAATCTTGGGCTAAGTTGGATTCTTAATGCAGGAGGATGTGTTTCTCGTACTGTCTATGGACATCCTGATGATGCTGGATCTTCTACAATAGTAAATAACATCAGAGGCATTTTTAATAAAACAATAAAAACTGATTCTCTACGTGAATATGCGAAATCTACTATTGGATATTATGACCCTAGTGATCCCAACGCTTTTATTGAATATCGATTAGGGAGAAAAGACTGGGACACCGATTATTACTTTGGCCGTGCAGATGTGGCTAATGACATTTTAAAGATTAGTTGCATGGGGTTATCAGGAACATTTATATATAATGACAACAAAGATGTTGTAATAAGTTCTTCAGAACCGATATCTATTTCTCCAAATGAAATTGTAGGGAGTCTTTATCCAAATCAATTTATAATCACCGATAATAAAGGCACTAAATATTATTTTGGGCATGTCAAATTTGACAATACAGACCCATCAATTGAGCGAACCAAATATGAATACTATCATGGCAATCCTGGAGACCAAATGCTAGATTCAATGTACTATACCTCTGCATGGCATTTAACTAAAATAAAAAATTTGCAAAATGATAGTATAATCTTCCATTATAAAACAAAAAATAAAAGGACTAAAACAGGTGCTCTTGTTCAAACATATTATGCCTCATCCAATCCAGATTTAAGACATCTCCTACCTAGTCCTGTTTCATCTTGTGGGGAAGTTATTTATAATCCAGTTTCACTTTGTGCTATAGAAAGTAGCAGTGCTATTGTTCGCTTCACATACGACAATGATTCTAAAAACGAAAAAATCACTAAAATTGAAGTATATCCAAATTACGACACCAACACTCCAATAAAAACATTTAATTTTAATTATACCCCTTTTAATAATACCAATGGTCAGAAAAGAACTCTTTTGACAAAAATAGCTGAAAATGGCATAAATCAATATCAATTTGCTTATTATACAGAACCTAACACTAATGAAATCCCATTTAGGGAGTTGGATCAAGATTTTTGTGGATATTATAATGCTGCAGGAAACGCAGGGATAGCTCCAAGTTATCATCAATTTTCGCATCATACTCCCTGTGATCGCTCTGTAAATCCAAATGTATGTTATTATGGGGCGTTAAAAAGCATTATATATCCCACTGGAGGTTCCACCGAGTTTGAATGGGAATCACACGAATATGGATATTTTGACAATATACAAGTTGAAGAACCAGATAAAACTACTACTACACACCTTCATACCGATACTCTGATAGCCTTAGAGCCTATAAAAAAGTTAGTTATAGACAACTATCATGTAAGTAGCAATCAATATGTAACAGTCGATTTATCTGAGTACTTCAATTTTAATCCTCAAATACTACTCAACTCTGATTACTATGGACTCTGCCATGAATATGATGATTGTATTAATGTAAAATATCCTCGTGTCACTTTTATTAAAGAGTCAACCAATCAAAGTTGTGCCGAACATACTATCTTTATTGACGACTGTACTATTTCAGGCCAATATAAAGGCAAAGTTGATGTACATTTAGAACCGAACGTAAGTTATCGTGTGGAATTACAATATCCTACGTCTATTTTTGCACATGAAGGAATTGACAACCAATCTCTAATTGAACGCGAGTTTATGCACGCTGACGCTCCTTGTGGTAAAATTTTCTTAAATAAATACACTACGACATCTAATAGTAATTCGAGTTTAAAAACGCACAAAGATATTTGGGGAGGATTAAGAATTTCTCGAATAATATCAAAAGCTGATGAAGATGGCGAGCCTATTGTCAAAGGTTATTACTATGCTTATACCAAATATGACGAATCGAGTGGCGTCATATCTAATGTCCTCGATTATGCAGGTAAATATTACTATATTACAAAAAATAGTTATCCTATTGGAAATGAAAGCTCTGAATTTTATCAAATTTCATCAAATGGTTTTTACAACCTTCCTGTCGGAAATGTCGGAGTGGAATATTTTAAAGTCAACGAATGGTGTTCACACCAAATTGAACTAGAAAATGACACATATTCAAATTCCAACACCGTTCAATATAATTATTCCTCAAACCAAACGGAAGCTTATCGAGATTTTAATAACTCTGAGTTCCTTGATTACCAATCTACTGGTTCTCAAATGTGGACATCTAAAGCCCATTATCGAGGCAATCTAATGAGTAAGCAACTTAGCAATCGCCCAGGATATGATGAGAAAATCAATATCAAGTATAATTATAATATATTTGAACCGGAACCTGAAAATCTTAGCGTTTTCACCACTGACTTATTCCGTATTGCCGATTTTTCTTCAGCATCTATTTCTAATGCAAAAGTTGGGGACTATGATTATTGTATAGGAAAATACAATCTTATTCCCTATAACAAAACTATCAAAAATGAAATTTATATCGAAGACAAGTATTGCGATACTACCCAATACACTTATTTTTATGATAGTTATACCGACAACCTAGATTACAATCTTTTACGATCCAAAATTAAAACTACTTCAGATGGAAAAAACAAAGAAACATTCTATACTTATAGGTATGTGAATGGTGTATATCTAAATATTCCCGAGACAGAAGTTACTGTTGTTGATGGAATTATTGTTGATGCAAAACGCATGGTCTATGATAATAATAATTTGCTCATTAAATCTTATGGATTAAGTGAGAAAGGAATCAATGCAAGTGGATACGATTTAGGTGGCAAATCGGCATCTCAACAACTAGTTAACCTAATCAACCAACCCGAATATTCCTATGAGTATAATAACCATGGCGATTTAGTCCAAATTAGTTATAACAATGAAGTTTTAGCGTCTTATCTCTGGGGGTATAGAGGAAGTTATCCTATTGTTGAAGCAAAGAATTTGCCTTATTCAGAATTACTATCCACCATCAATGGTTTAGGTAAAAATCCCGAACAATTCTATTCTGCAACAGGGAATGTAGAATCAGATTTATCTTCATTCTTTAATTCTTTGCGAAATGCCTTGCCCAACAACGATATTACAACGATGACATATCATTGGCTCATCGGCGTATCATCTGCAACTGACTCTCGAGGCATTACAACTCATTTTTCTTTCGACAATCAAGGTCGTTTGTCAACAGTTAAAGATTATAATGGATATTTTATACGCAAATATGATTATCACTATAAACAATAACGATTATGAGAAAAGCAACATTCATATTTATATCGTTTGCAATTAGCTTATTATCTTATGCAAATATTGCTATTACAAGAGACTTAAACAAACCTCGTCCTGGTGATAATATTAAGCTATACAAAATCCCTTTTATTATAAATCTTAATGATACATCTATTATCGATTTATCTTCAATAAAGGGGGAAACTGATTATAATATAACATATAATCAGTTTAAGGATTCTTTGCTAATTTGTTCACAAAATCGAGAGGTAGAAATTTTTGACGATTTAGGCGATTCTATTTTGCTAATCTCGCACCGTAAACCGGGATTGACTCTTGATTATATTATCCCTGAAGTCGCTTTCAAATATCCTTTTTCAAAAGGAGAGAATATTAATGGTGTATTTTTTGCCGAGGGAACAAGAGCAATGCGTGATTATGCCCGAATATCCGGCTCATATACTCTTTCTGCCGACAATAACGTTTACACATTAATAACCCCTGAGGCTGATACAATCTCAAATCTTCTTCACACTAAATATATTCGCCATGGCTCAACCATAATTGACAATGATTTTTCTCATAGTTATAAATTCGGTGATTCTACTGTAATTCTCCCCGACTCTATTATGTGGCATCTTGAAAATGACAGTATAACGCACCTTATTGAGTGCCATTGCCTTTATGCTCGTGGTTATCGCTATCCTATTTTAGAAACTCGATTACATAAAGTGCTTTATTATGGCTCCACTATCGACTCTTCTTTTGTTTCTTTATATTGTAGCAAATCTTTGCAAGCTCATGATTTGGCTTCCGACCCTTTAAATGATGAATTAAGACTCGATGATGCTACAAATGCTTTCCGAAACAATTTTAGAGACATCACCAACACAAAATCGCGCAATTCTTTTTCAAACGATTCGTTTTCACCAAATAACGATGACAATACCGCGCCATTGCTACCCGAAGAAGAAACTTGCGACATTTGTCTTTCCGAAAACTCCAACCACATTAACATCAATTATTCTGTTTCTCCCGATTGCGTTGTAGCAGTAACTCTGCACAATTCGGCTGGTGCATTAATGTGGCAGGCGTCGGAAGTGGCATACGATTCGCAAGGTAACATATCATATCCCACTGATGACCTCGTTGCCGGAGAGTATCTTGTTACCGTATTTCTTAAAAATTCTCAATACTCTTTCAAGTTTATCAAGAAATAGTTTGATTTAACATTTTTATCATTTAATTTTACAATTCCCATGAATAAACAATATAAACATATTATTTCATTGGTCATATTAGGATTGCTTTCTAATATAACTCATTTGGGGATAGCTCAAACTGCGACACAAAACTATATTCGCACGATTGAGCCAGGGAATGACTCCACCATTGATCCCGACCGATATATTTCTGACCAATCGCGTACATCTATTCAATATCTTGATGGATTGGGGCGACCTGTTCAAACGGTCTTAATGGGACAAGGGGGTGACTATAACGATATCGTTTCTAAAGTTGAATACAATCACCTTAATAAGGTTGCTAAAGAATGGCTACCGATTGAGGGGAGTTTCAATGGGGCTTTCATCCCGGCGTCAGACTATATTCAAGAGGCGTCATCGTTCTACAACGACGAAAATCCATTCACTTTCACTACTTATCAAACTTATACTGATGGTGTACAAGAGGTTTATAAACCGGGATATTATAACAGATTTAGAACATATATCACACACCATTCCATTTCCGATTGTCGTTGGTTCTCATGTGATGGCAACGGCTCTTTAATAACAAAAGGATACTATCCAGAATCAACTGTTATTGCTACTTCAACCGAAGATGAAGACGGCAAAAAGGTTATTGAAGTTCGCGATCGTGAGGGACACACTATTCTACGCCGTGCCATTGCCGATAACAACCAATATGCCGATACTTATTTTGTATATGATATCTATGGTGATTTGAGATATATGATTTCGCCTAAAGCCTCTGCGTTATTGCCATTAAACGGAACTTGTGATTCAGAGACATTAAACTCGCTATGTTTCTATTATGAATATGATGCAAGGCATAGGGTAACCCTAAAACGCATTCCAGGTTCTGAACCAGTTTATTATGTTTACGACAAATTAAGTCGTCCCATTTTTTCACAAGATGGGGTACAACGAGCAGCGTCAAAATGGTCTGTCATAAAATATGACCCACAAAAACGCATTGCAGTAGAGGGCATTGCCTCAATTCCCGGGGCTACTCGTGAATCGTTGCAAGCTGCTTGGGGGGATTCTACAATTATTGCCACTCCACAAACAACCGGCAATATTAACGAGATTGCTTTGATGTACTCTACCAATTGTGGACCTTCAGGCTTTACTGCACAAAGAGCATATTTCTATGATAATTACTCTCATTGGGGTAATTATCCTATCCCTACAGATGCAAATTACACTGTAAACACATCTCTTTCTGCAAAAGGATTGTTGACCGGGACTGCAGTTTATGACAATAGTGGCAACTGTATTGTCGAAGCGATTTATTACGATGACCGTGGGCGTGAGGTGATGCGATGCGAACGCGACTACTATGCCAATGCCTCAAGTGCCACTACTTTCAATAAATATTCTTTCCGAGGATTGTTATTAGCAACAAAATCTGTGGCTTCGCAATTATTGGAAGGAACGGTTTCGACAAGCCACAATGTGGAATGGAATTATACTTACGATGGTGGCGACCGCGTTACCATGACTCAAATGAGAGTTGATGGAGGCAATTGGAAAGAGATGACCGCAAATCAATATGATGGAATTGGCCGTTTAAGCAAACAAAGAATGGGTTCATTTGTTTCGTCTGGTGGAAGTAATGCCATATCCTATGGCTATCATCTACATGGCAATATATCTTCTATCACTTCTCCATGGTATTCACAACGGTTGTATTATGGAGAAAATCCGTTTAACCCATCACAAGTGTATCGAAATGGCAATCTTTGTGCATCAACATCTTCGGTGGTAAATACATCAAGCGATTTCTTTGAGTCGGAATTGACATTCTCTTACGAGTATGACAAACTCAATCAATTACGCTCGGCTATTGAAGACCATGCTGGGAGTGACATTGGCGAATGGTTTGAATATGACTTAAACGGAAATATCGTAAGCCTTGAACGCACCTTCGAGGGCTATTATGTGCAAGATGCTGCTATCTCTTACGACGGCAACCAAATCATTTCGGTTAATGATGCGAGTGAAGACGAATCAACTGGCTTGGCTCCTCGCTTCCCATCGGGGACTTACTCTGATGCTGTGGCTTATGATGCCAATGGGAATATCACCCGCGATGACACTCGTGCTATTTCATCGGTTACATATCATTCATTCTTGAACCTGCCTAAACGAGTAACTTTCTCAGATGGTTCTTATTTGGCATGGGACTATCGCCCCGACGGGCGAAAAACGCAATCCACATCGGCTGAAAAATATATCCGTGTAACAACGACGGTCAACGCCAATGGAGATACTATCGTGCGTCAGCAAACACGATATAACACCGACCTTCGTAAATATATCGGTGCATTTGAGATTAGCGGTTCTACATGGCGTGTGTATCACGATGCCGGGCACACCGATTTGAACACTTCAAATGGGGCGTTGACGCACCGATATTATGTGCGTGACTATCTTGGTAGCACTCGGGCGGTGATTGATGAGAGTGGCAATGTGTTGCAAAGCACTGCCTATTATCCATCAGGTGTGCCGTT
>JAFQAS010000023.1 GCA_017399915.1 Muribaculaceae bacterium | reverse complement strand
TATTATTTTGCCATCAGCGTCACGTTCTGTGTACGCAATAGAAGATGTTCCGGCAAGAGACCATGTGTCATCACATAATGTCACAAGGTTACCGCTATCGTCACGTTTATATGTTCGATACCACACTTCGTAATTATTCAACGTCTCACGGTCATATTTTTGCGCATTCCAAGATATTAACGCATCAACCGAACCGGGAACCGTATTAGTACCTTCAGAATAACAACGACGTTCGACTTTCACTCCCTCTACTGCAGTTGAGCCGCTTGTATATGTCACCGGGTTATCCTCCTCTACTGCTGTGATATAATACTTTGAAAAACCTTTGCCCGGAACGTGGGTATAAAGCGCCAATACATTATTATTCACACGTTCCAACTCATTCCAACTATTTACCGAATGTCCGGTTAATGGGTTTCCATTACGAGTATTATTATAAGCGAAAAATGCTGTTAGAGTTGAATAATTTCTACTAACCGGCTCTTTTGTGCTCAACACATAATCATGACCTGTATATTCACAATAATTTACTTCTATAGAACCTGTGCGATAAGCTGTTTCTGCTGGGCCTCGATTTAAGTTTACTGAATTAACCAATAAACGATACCCCTTAATAGAGTCAATTTCCGGTGCAGACATCCAGTCTGTTTGTTGATTGTCAGCGGAAGAGTTCCATCCCTTTGGCAAAACGCATATACCATTGTGATAGGTATCATCATCGGCAGCTGGTCCTGGAGTTTCATATATACCAGTAAATGGTACACTCCAAAAATACTCAAGAGGATCTGTTTCCATAAAATAGAATTCACGAGAGTGCCCATAAGTCGCATTTAATGATTCAGGATTAACAGCTGTTGATAAAGATGCATTTATTGCTGTTCGATAAGAGTGATATCTCATTATATAATTAAGATACCAATTGGCATATCCGCCTTCGGCTATCATCTGTCCAAAAACAAGATTATTATACGCAAAAAATAAATATCCCGAGGCTTTCCCTTGGAAATATGCAGAATAAGCCCACACGTCAGAGCCTCCCCAGAAATCGCCAGAGGCACCCATGTAGTCTAATGCAACTTTTTCCCCAATAGATTGATTCCATAATGCTTGGCGTGCTTTACTTGGAATATTAGGATTAGGTGTTGACATCCTATTCCACACTTGTGGCATTTGCACTTGAGTTGTTGACCCGGATTTCAATTGTGCTCTATCATAAGGAACATTACATGTTGTCATATCCGACAATTTTGGTGCCGTTGTAATTCTTTCTCCATATGTCGTAGGAGCTTTATAAATAGCAAAACCTTGTGCAGGAGTATTAATTCCAGGGGAAGTTACTCCTATTTTGTTCCATTGGTGAACAAGATTACCATACCAGTCATGAGTTATATTCCCATATCCAGTTGTAGCGCCCTCGAAAGAATAAGTTTGGCCTTGGTAAGTTGCTGCTGGAGGAACAAAACTACCAACTTCTCCGGTTACTGTGTTCCAATAATAAATTACATTTTTTGTTGGAACAATCCAATATACAACCCCCATTGACACACCAAATTGCTTAACATAACACGTCTTATTATTGGTAGTTATATTATTATAAAAGTCTTGATAATTTGCGACAAATGAATATTTATCTTGGTAATCTTCGAATTTAGTATAAGCATCAGTCATTGGCCAAGTTGGATTACTTGAATAAGTATTCTTATATGCCACTCCTTTTAGGCCATTAGCATTGTCCTTACTAAATTTGTAACTTTTAACTTGAAGTTGATATGACAAGTCATCATTCGGATTATTGTCAGCCTGCAATTGCGGGATACCCACGATAGTGGCAATCGCTAAAGTTAGCGCGCCTTTTAACAGCTTTTTCATGATTAATAATAGTAGTTGTAATTTTATGTTTTTATGTAATTTTATGCGAATATGTTAGTCGTCAAACGATTAATCCACAAAATTAAGATTCTTTCACCAACCTCACAAATTATAGAAAATAAAAATCCGCTCAGCCAATCTAATTTTAACCATATTTAACAATGCCACGCTAATTATGACTAAAGAGAACAAAAAGGGCTGCGCGTGGTTGTTTTTTTTGACAGAAGAACAGAAGAACAGAAGATTTGTGATAGAATCTCAATGCGGTAGCCCTTTAGCTCTTATGTTCTTATGTCGTTTCCCATTAGTATTGGGGTGTGATTGTGGGGGAGTTAAAGTGTTGCATTGAAAGTGATTGGAGAAGATGAGCCACTTCATCGTTGGCAATTTGGGAATATTGCTTTGAAGCGTGGTCGTCGTGACCGATATAGGCTATATGGAGCGAATAGGCCGCAATGGCATGCTCGACAGCCACTCGCATCGACCCCATAATTGAGGTGGAAATACCGTCGGGCACACGCAAATCGACCGAGAGTATCATATCATCGCCGTTGTTGGCATCGTTACATTCCGAGGCTGTTTCGCCGTTGAGATTGCAGGCTTCGACATGGGCGATAAACTTCATGACCACAAAGGCAAAAGCGTCTTTGACAAGACGTTGCAATGCCGGTGCGCTATGCCGAGTGAGAACAGGCGGCACTCGATATGACGGATCGTTTGTTATACACCTTAATGCCGAGGCGGCATAGATTTCTTTCATTATTGCTTGTGTAGAAAAATTAAATGATATAGTCATAAGAGTTGAGAGTTAATAGTTGAAAATTGAGAGAATTTAGACAGAATGCTAAAAAGCCAAAAAACAAAATTCCGCACTCCGCATTAAAAAAGTTATGAATTATGAATTAATCTCATCGCAGTGGGTAGGGAGATAAAGAATCGAGAGGCATTTCCTTGAGCGAGCACTCGGGCAAGGGCTCTCCCCTCGGCATGGGCAGCCGGGGATTGCTTAATAGCATCTACGCGTTGGGCTATCTCGGCTATCATCATATATCGCAGTGGGTTATATGACTTCGGCAACAAATTGCGGCGAAAAAGTCGCAATAGCCGGCGGGCATATTCATAGGTGATATAATATCCCGGAGCCGTACTCATTATTGTTTTTATCAACAGGGTTTTCATGTTGCAATACTTATTATAAGGCAACGAGGATATTTTCTTAAATAGATTTATAAAATCTTGTTTTCGTAGGGCTGAATCTTCTAACATTTTTATCGACTAAAGGTTGTGAATAAATGGATTGTGAGGTTTATGGATATCTGGCGTTGAATAGACATAACAAAGGTAGTTTTCCAGTAGGGCAAGTTCGTGGCACAGGAGGGTTAATATTTAATGCATAATTCATAATGCGTAATTCATAATGCGTAATTAACTCGGACAAGCCTCGTTGAGCCCTTCGGGGGGCATAATGCATAATCAAACATTCCGCACTCTGCACTCCGCATTAACTTTAACCCTCCGCCACTCCGTTGCACCTCCCCTATCTCTTCGAGCAGGGGGGGAGTTGTCGACTGAGGCAATTGAGTGTTGAAATTTTGACAGAATGACAGAATGAACATAAGGGCTGACACATGAAAATTATGAATTATGCATTATGAACCCCTAAGGGCTCAACGAGACTTGTCCGAGGCTGTTATGTGTTGAGTTTTTGACAGAATGACAGAATGAACATAAGGGCTGGCGCATGAAAATTATGCATTGTGAATTATGAATTATGAATTAACTTGTCACGTGTGGAGCGGAAGTGGTTGAATGTTTCGAAAATGTCGGCAAGGGCTATCACGGCGTTTTTTATCTGACTTTCGTATAGCGCCGAACCTGTTGAAGGAGCTGTGTTTTTCCCTAATAGTGCATTCCCCACTCCCGACACCTCGTCAAACAGTTTCATTTCGAGTGATAGGAGTTCGAATGCGCCTATGTTAGTGTTGTTGGCGGCAATCTGTTGTGGCCCGGGGTTGCCCGCCGAGGGGTTGTAAGGAATCACGCTATCACTTTTGGCCCACTGAGAGGCAATCTGCTCCCATGTCATCGACTCGTGTCGTTGGTTGGCAGGAAAAAGTAACGCTCCCTTTGCCGAGGTGCTCATGATATGATCAATCATCACGATAAGGCGATTGATGTAACGTTGTTGGTCGATGACATCTTCAACAAACGAGTGCACCTCGCCATCGATGAGAGGATAGAATTTAATAACAAATGGGTGCGTGTTGTGAGATTTTGAGCTATGCAAAATGGTGCCATCGGGCGCAAGATATTGGCAATGCCAATGAGTGTTGATTTTCCACTGCGAGGTTATTGGTTCGAGTCCTTCTTGCTGTCGCACACGATTTTCATGTTCAATCTGACGGCTATCATCGACTGCAATCATAAATGCCTCTCCTTTGAGCGGATCGTGGCACAGCAGCACCTCTTCACATTCGAGAGTCCACACCTCTATCACACGGCATCGGCCATGAGGAGGTTTGAAGAAACTGCCGTCGACATCAATAGAGTCGCTACTATATAGCTGTCGCAAGGCTTTGGCTCGTTGTCGGTCGCCGTTGGCAAATCGCATTATCAGTTCGGCAATGCTCATATCGTGCAACACTCCCACCATTTCGATATCCCAGCCACGAGGGTCGCTGAAGTTGTTGACAAAGAATTTTGCCGGGTTGATGTTATCGACTCTCGGCACTTGATTTGCAGCTTGCTTAGGAGTGACGCGCTGAACAGCACACCCCGAAATAAGGAATTCCTCAAGCATGCGGCTATCGAGCTCATTAAGGTTGTTTTGTTCATAAAACAGCTGTGTAGCCTTGTCGGGGATGGGCGTTTGGTCGATATTGCTACGAAAGCGTCCCACAACACATTTCACCAGTTGGCGAATAAGGTTGTTTGTCATAGGTTTCTTCCCACAGCGCAAGGCATATTCGCCTTCGGTGATAATGTTGCCATTATCATCTTTCACAGGGTCGTTCCATTGCTTTCCGTAGGTGTATTGTTTATAACGGTGTCGGTTGGCTCTTAGTTGGGCGCCACTGCGCCATGCGTTTAGTGCAAGAGCAAGCACTTTTTCATTCTTTGGTAAAAACATAACTTAAAGGTTTAATACTCAATACTCAATGCATAATTCATAATGCATAATTCATAATTTTTTTAATGCGAAGTGCGGAATTCTGATTTTTGGCATTCTGTCATTCTGTCAAATAATCAACTCCAAATTGCCTTGTTGAGACTGCCGGGGGGCATAATGCATAATTCATATTTTTTTTAATGCAGAGTGCGGAATTTAATTGTGTATTTTATTAATCGTAGAGAGGGCTGTTTCGTCCATCTCGTATGAGCCGTCGGTGGGTTCCATGACGGCTATTGCTCGTGTGATTTTGGGTTGTTGATTTTGAGGCACAGTATAGAGAAAGAGTCGGTTTCCATGCTTTAGCGCTATTGGCTGCACGCTATTGCCCCGGGCGAATGGGTTTTGCTGCATAAAAGCTTCGCGTGAAGATGCGTCGGTGAGAATAATTGCCGGGCGTTCCCACCCCTCAAGCTGAAATTCCACTATGCGCCGGCAGTTTTGAGGGAGCATCACTGTGGCTTCTCCGTCGGACATAGGCACGATGGCTATATCGTCGGCAATGTTTGTGGTTGCAAGCATCTCTACCTGAGCAGTGCTTAGCAAATTGAGATACCAGTCGCGCATCTCAAGTCGCAACAACTCATCAAGATCGACCCCATCGGAGCGGGTAATCGTGCAATCGACCCGCAATGGGGCGAAACCCCGGCGCAGCTTCCACTGCGCCAGCATTTCGTCGGAAGAGAGCTTTATTATCATGCTCCGGTCGATTTTTCGATTACACGCATGTGAGCTTGAGGATAACGAAGCACCACACAACTTGCCTCGGTGACCACAATGGCATCGGTGTTGCGCACCCCACTCTTTCGCAAGTCGAGTTTTTCGGCACGGAAAGGCACATGGCAATATTTGGTGATATATTCGGGGTCGACCACAAACCCATCGTCGTAGTGGCCACATTGGTCAAACACCTCGGAATGCAACACATAGAGCGAACCAAATTTAGATCGCAGCTCGGTGAAGTCGATACCCCACTTGGTGACGGTGTCGGTTGCTGTAATCACCTTGTTGTATTCGAGTTTGTTGAGTCGTTCAATCAACCCTGTTCCACCAATAAGGATTTTGCGATTAGAGCCGGCATTGGCAGTGAATGCATCGCGACAAAGGTCGATAATGGTGTTGGCGTCGAAGTTGTCTTTAGAGTATTCAAATTGCTTTTTGGCTTGATCCCAAATGCCTCCGGTGAGAAGTATCTCTTCGTGCTTGTTTACGTCGTACAAGCGAGCTTGAGAACCAAAAAGGAAGCTTTTTTCCATACCCAAACGCATATCGATGATTGCCACCTCTTCTTGGTCGGAGAAGCTCCACCCCACCTCTTTGTTAGCAATCTTTTGGAAGGTGCTTTGCTCCACTTGCGCCTTAAAAATCTGGCAATTATTTTGCATCTTAGTGGGAAGAGCTTCGAATTGCGCTGTTTGCACATCGAGTTCAGAGGCGGCACGTCCCATTCTTATCAGTTTCACGCCTCTCGACATTGATGGAACGAAATTTAGTTCACCTGAAACAGCCTTGCCATTAGCTGCGATAACAGAGATTCCGCCGCCCACTTTTTTCGCCAACACATAAAGCACCAATGAACCTTTATAGTTTACGCCATCTTTATCATATCCATTCACCTCAGGCACAAGAATAGTTTCAGATGGTTCGAAAATATCATCGTTATCGGTATAAATTGTAGCAGTGTAGAAATTGCCGCTTTTCCCGTCGGACGCCTCTTCATCATATTCAGCCTTGAGCGTTGTTTCGGTAGGTTTTGTGTCGACCGAGTAGTAATCGACCACCATACTTCCACACGAGCGGGCTCCGGCATAGCGCGATAGTTGGTCGATAGGAGTAGACATGGGGCGAATCTTCACGATGCGTTCGTCTATTTCGTTGCGAAGCAATTCGGGAGAGCCTTCGTTTGAGAGAGAGGTTGTGAGCGGGCCATCAACCACATGCTTACCACCGGCAGTGCCTCCGATAATCATAGCTGAAGCCATTGTCACATCACCATCGCCGGCAATAATCCACCATAAAATCACGGCTGCCATTGCGATTATTGTGTAGATACCATACTTGTTGAGAAGCCATTGAGTGGCTTTGTTGAATAATTCGAGAATTTGTTGTTTTAATTGTTTCATAATAAATTGAATGTTTAAAGATTAAAGTTGAATGGAGAGGAATAAGAAAACGGAAGATTTAATGCGAAATTTTTAATTATGCATTGTGAATCCCGAAGGGCTCAACGAGGCTTGTCCGAGGCAATTGAGTGTTTAGATTTTGACAGAATGACAGAATGAGCATAAGGGCTGACACAAGGAGATTATGAATTGTGCATTATAAATAGTGTATTATGAATTATGAATTATAAATAGTGTATTATGAATTATATCTATCTCTCCCACACACTGCGGCGAATGCGGTTTAGGATTGACGTTTCGTTGCGTGAGGGTTGAGCCGATGTTTCAGGTGCCGTTTCTCGCATTTTCAACTCGATTTGCTCGTTGCGTCCACGCAAATAGCCACGTTGTTCGGCTTCCTTCACAAGAGAATCGATTGAGGGCTCTCCAGCATCTTTGAAGTGATTTTTCGAGGCCTCGATCACATTCATTCCCGAAAGCACATCGACAATAAAATGTCCCACGCGCGCATCCTTTGTAATGGCTCGCATCACTTCATTAAACGAGGGTGCATCATCGGCGATTTGTTTCACTTCATCGACTGTGTCTTCAATCGTAGAGATTGTTTCGTCGACCGCCTGCGATGCTTGAGCTACATTTTCGGCAATATCTACTACCGCATCACCCACTTCATTTACAATCTCGCCCACCGACGATATTGCAGCATTGATTGTTGATTGATTTTTGTTTTTCATCATTTTGTTTTGAGGATAATTGGTTTAAATTTCTTTTTGAATAAGTGGATTGCAATCACAATGCAAAGATACGATGCAACAAATGTTAAAAACGGCGATAATAAAATAGGACTATTTATTTAACGTTTTTTACAAAAAAAAGAAAAGCTAAACAGACGCCTCATTTAGCTTATTTGCTTAATTTTACATTCAAATTGTATTTCAACACTATAACTTTTCAACTTTATGATTGGATCATTCATAAAAGACACTCTGATATCAATGGGAGTTGCCTCATCTCACATACAAGATTGGACTTTATTAATCGAACTGGTGATATTGCTTATTTTTGCCGCATTATCATATCTTTTGGCTCGTTTTATATTAATTGCTGCGGTTCACAAAATTGTGGTACGCACAAAGGCTTCGTGGGACGATGAACTATTTAACAAACGGCTCACATCAAGCGCATGCCATATTGTGCCCCCTGTGTTAATGCTGATATTTCTTCCTTATGTGTTTGAAAACAATATAGAATATCAATCGGTCTTACTGATAAGCGAAAAGATTCTCAATATATGTATCGTATTAGCTTCAATAAGGTTTATAAATGTATTTCTCAACTCGGCCTATAATGCCTCACTTCACTCCGAAACTCTTTCACGTCATCCTCTAAAAGGGCTACTGCAACTGCTTAAACTTATAAACATATGCGTGGGAGTGATTATTATTATCAGTTTGCTTATAAATAAAAATCCCCTCTACATCTTATCGGGGCTCGGCGCTTCGGCTGCTATTTTGATGTTGGTATTTAAAGATACTATTTTGGGGCTCGTGGCAGGGGTGCAACTATCGGCCAACGACATGCTTAAACCGGGCGACTGGATTACCGCTCCAAAACATGGAGTAGATGGCATTGTCACCGACCTTTCACTCACAACCGTGAAGGTGCGGAATTGGGATATGACCACCGTAACCATTCCTCCTTATTCACTCGTAAGCGAGTCGTTTCAAAACTGGCGTGGAATGAGAGATAGCGGTGGGCGAAGGGTAAAACGCTCAATCAACATCGACTTTAACAGCGTAACATTCCTCAACGAAGAACAGCTCGCCGAATTTGCCGGGAAAGAATGGTTTAAGGAACTTGCATCGGAAGAGGGGCCTATCGTCAACCTCCATGCTTTTAGGTTATACTTGGAACATTACCTTAAAAACCACAAAGATGTGAATGAGAATATGCCTCTTTTAGTGCGACAATTACAACCATCTAATTATGGCGTGCCCCTCGAGTTATATTTCTTCACTGCTACTACAGTTTGGTTTGACTACGAGCGTATTCTGGCTAAGATCCTCGAACATATGTTTGCCATGGCACACTCCTTCGGGCTTAAAATTTTCCAAAGTCCATCGGGTCTTGATATTAAAGACATCAAATAAGACATAAGCACCATTGATTATGAACAAAATTGAAATAACCGCCGATGGTTCGGCTACGATATATGTGCCTCATCTCGATGAACATTATCACTCGGTGAAAGGGGCATTGACAGAGTCGTTACACATTTTTCGCGACTGCGCTTTCATGCACTATCCTATCACTACCACACAACGCTTGCGTGTGCTCGAGATTGGGTTTGGAACAGGGTTGAATGCAGTGGTTACCGCGATGGCCAGCGATGACTCTCGACAAGCTCATTATATCTCTCTCGAGCTATATCCGGTGGAATGTGAAATGATTGAGAAACTCAACTATGGAGCAATAGTCGACAATGACCTTCTCATGTCGCTTCATCGCGCTCCGTGGGAATCGACCGAACATATTTCGCCTAATTTTGCGCTCGAAAAACGTAAATGCGACTTCACTAAATGCGAGCTCCCAAAAGGGATTGATGTGGTGTATTTCGACGCTTTCGCACCTGAGAAACAGCCCGAAATGTGGAGCGAAGAGCTATTTACTCGCATATTTGAAGCTATGGCGCCAAACGGCATATTGACCACCTATTGCGCAAAGGGAGAGATTCGTCGCCGCCTACAACGTGTGGGCTTTATCGTAGAACGCCTCCCCGGCCCTCCCGGTGGAAAACGCGAAATCCTCCGCGCCACCAAACCTAAGGAGCTATAATAATCATTGGATATCTGATAAAACTTTTCCACGAATAGACGCAACCTCAAAGGGGTTGATTAGTAGGTATCCGAGGTTAGCCAAGCAGTAGATAAACTCGGTATCGTATTAAAAATTGCTTATTTAAATAATATTACTCAAGCCTTAACCTATCATAAAATATAGAAAAAGTGCAGTTTTTGCATATTATATGATAGGTTGAATAAAATTAGGTCTATTGGTCAAAAATTACTTATTGTCTTTCAGTTTCTCTTTCAATGCCATTCCCTTTGCTGTCAGGCGGTATTTCTGATTCCGGCTATTAGGCTTATCTGGAATCGTCTGTTCTATGATACCTGCCTCCAAAAGTGGATGAATATATTTTCGCCTAAATTTAGTTCTATCGGTAAGACCCATAAAAGCTAACATTTCACCAAAAGAATGCGCCTCGGTACAGAAAACAATCAGTTTATCAACATTTTCAACACTGGGTGCCGACTGGGTGCCGACTGGGTGCCGACTGGGTGCCGACTGGGTGCCATCTTGCGCACTTACAGGCAAAGTAATACGGATAAAGTTATCCGTAAACTTGAAACAATCTTCGCCGTATGCTCGCAGAATACGGGGAATCCCGGACCCTAATGACTCCACCAATTCAACATCACGATAGATACGCATCAACTCCTTGTTGCGTGGAATTGAAATACCATTAAAAAACTCTTCTCGTGTGAGAGATTCAGGTAAACGACCGGCAGAGGTTATTTCAAGCCTATCGGGGAATATCTCAAACTTAGGTGGAACTTCAAATGAGTAGTCGTTATGCACGATAGCATTAATAACAGCTTCACGCAAAGCGACCTTATTCCACAATGGGGTTTCAATTCGCTCCATTGGAGTTATGGTTGCAGCCACTTTGTTTTCAATGTCCAACTTTGATAATACACTCTTAGTCGCTTTGATAAGAGAGCAATATCCGTACTCGTTATTCTCTACCAAATCGCAGCGGTCAAGGCTTGAATACTTCGCAACCTTGATTGAATTGCCATTCTCATCAGCCAACAGATATGCAACATAGTTATACTTGCCATCATCTGTAAGCAGCTCCAAAGTACGCTTGAAATTGTCATTGAGTCTTTTGCCACGCTCATCATAGTAGATACGCAACTGCTCGAAACTCAAATCTTGACGGTTCGAGACAATACGACCAATAGAGTTGCGTGTACGCATAGCAAACAGACGGTCAATCTGCTCCTGTGGCATAGGCTCGGCAGATGTCCCAACACGCATATACGCACCTCGCGGAGTCATACCGTACTTCGTTTTGAAATATGGCTTCTCAATTCCGCTTGCTACCGTAACCTTGATAATGCTACGTCCATCCTTTTGTTCCTCGGCAACATCAAACAGCCCCATTGCCGAAGGAGAAATGTTGTGCTTGATGCGATCTTTTAACCTCAGCATACAATCATCTACATCACCGACACCCACTGTTGAGCCATCCTTATCAATACCGATATAGATGTAGCCGCCCTCCTTGTAGTTAAGGAACGCCACAACCTCCTTCTCAATATCAAGTTCCGAGGTCAATTCTCTTTTATATTCTATGCGGTTGGTTTCTGTCATAAGAATTTATTGTCTCTCTTTATTATTATGAAGTATAAATCTGTGATACTACGTATTGTAGATATATATATAATTCTTGACATATCATCATTAAAAGAAATAAGCCCTTGCTCAACTCCAGTTTTTATATAGCCTTTCATGTTTATACATTTTATTGGCGTATACTGCAAATTTAATGCAAACCGAGGCAAGTACAAAATAAATTCATTTTTTTATTGCGGGGTGCAGCTTAAATTTTCAAAATTTGGTCTAATGGTCAAATTTAGTGATAATATACAAAATCTCGGTTACCTGAACGAAATCTATCTTTTTGCAATGGATTTTTGGGGGAGGAAAGATGGGGTTAAAGGCTATAAACCAAAAGAGAGCTACATTTCTGTAACTCTCTTTTGTGTGGTGCCACCAGAAAACGAGTTTCATTTCTAAATGGCTCTATATCTTCGTGTTAAAGAATCGCAACAATCGCAATCTCCCGCTATTGCTCCACCTAAATTCTGCACCATTTTGCAGTGTCTCGCAGAGTCGAGTTCCTACTTTGATGCAAAGTTACTGCTTTATTTTTAAATACAAGCAAATGCCTTGAAATTTTGCTCCACCTTAGTTCGGAATCCCTAATTCACCAAATATAGAATCAAGAATCCTCATGTTTTTTATACTTCATTGTGTACTTTTCAGATTGAACATCGATGTACATTTGATACTCTTTTAATCCTTTTTCTTTGGCTATATTACTAAGAATTTTCTTGTTTATGGCTGAAATATCCTTGCCGTAATATATTGCGACAGGACGTATTTCTGTGCACAAATAAGGTAGGCCGTATGAGTTCTGTTTATCTAGGAATAAACGCCATTCTTTCTCATATGACCATTGAGGCGATTTGTATAATGCGGTTTTAGTATGGAACATCACGTCATCTAATTTTGTAAATAGTCCCATATGTCTACCTAAGAAACACTCCACGAAATATGTTCCGTCATATCTTTTATTGTCATAAACAATAGGATATAAATTGTGTACAATTTTATCTTTGCAAGTAGATATATTTGGACATTTATCGCATCTGATTCTCAAGTTTTTCAAGTTGTACTCTAAAGCAAAACCTTTGTGAGAATTTGCATAATGAGACCACATCGTAATTGATTTTATAGTCTCGCTAAAACAAGCAATAAAGTTACTTTGTCTTGTGAACGATTCAGCATTTTTAAATATATACTCATCTATTCTATTAAAAAAGTCTTCTTTGCTCATTCCAAAGATTAGATTATTCCTTTCAATATCTTCGTCAGTAGCGTTTAAGATTGTTTCCTGCAGTATTTTTGTTCGCTCTTCGCCATATAATGATACTATGAATTCTGGTAAAGACTCTCCTTTCTTCAGGCGGCCTCTTAACCATTTAATATGATCTTTTGAAGCACCTTGTTCTATAGAGTCATATATGTATTGTTTGTCATACCTAATAAGACAATCATATGGGTCATTAAATTTCTGGGCGTTGCCGGCATATATTCTATCATTATAGAAAGCATCAAATTGCGTCTCAGAACAATCACGATATCTGAATAATTTTTGAGGCGTTATGCTATGTACATACTCTATCAACGGCTTAAATAACGGTTCTCTTTCTTCATACGGTATAACTTCGGGGATAACCGTTTCTTCTAATAGCTTCTTGAATACACGTCTTTTGTTTTCCATATAGAAGTTCATTTAAAATCTACAATTCTATTATCAAACACACCCTCGAACAAACTCATTTCTCGTTTAGCAATACCTAATCTATTTGCCAATACGCGCCAGTCTTTAACAGCAACTACTACCTCGTTGATTATACCCTTGGCAACCTCAGGTGTGAGCATATACTCCTCGCAAGAGTTGAGCAGAATGGACAAATCGGCTTTATTAGTCTTGCTGTTAATTAGCAAACTTTGATGGTCATTCAGCGTTGGGTTCATATCGTATGCTGGCGATAACGTCCAGCCTTTTGCAGTGAGAAGAAAACCGTGGTTACGGAAATGGTCATCGCTATTACCTACGCATATATTGAATGCAACTCGGCGGAACAACTCTCGCAAGTTCGCATCAACATCGTTACAACCACTCAAAATGAAATCTATAATATCCAAATAGCCGTTTCCTGTTGTAGCATTGTCACCGTCATTCAATCCAAGCAATGTCATTGCTGATGCAAAATGTATTCTCTTGCCATCATCCGTTCTATCAAAACGACGAGAAAGGAGCGTATGATGCTTGTCGTTTATTTCAAGTACCTTTGTTTCGGCAGCGTTGATGCCCGCATTTTTAGCTAATAGGTGGCAGAAATGTTCCCACAATCCCACATCATAATCATCCTTCAATGATGGGAACTTTGCGACATATATACTGCGGTCCGTATCTACAACATTTGCTTTGGGACGAGCACCACCGAGCGAAGAACCCGGCTGCACAAGTTGGGCAATCCACCGTTTTTCGGGTAGTGCATTGGTCTCCTCGCTTTTCTCAATTTCCTTGCTTGCGGCAATAAGTTCTCGCAAGTCGGTCAATGGTGGAATACGCAAAGAGCTGTCCGCGTTTATGAACTCGCCATCAAGTGTTTCTTTGAATCGGAATCCTCCCATACGGGAAAAGTCATCAATGCCCGTCAAAAAGTCAAATGATGATAGTCGACGAAC
>JAFQAS010000022.1 GCA_017399915.1 Muribaculaceae bacterium | reverse complement strand
TCCTTTATTGATACGCTTTGAGCGTTAAGAAACAATAAAAACGTTAAATCTTCACCTTTTAGAATGCGCCCTTAAAGGTTATGACCATATTTCTGACTTATTACTCGCAAAATATTGAGTAATAACTGGTTGTAAATACAATAATTGCATAGGCTTGACCGCTATCAATATCCCAAATTCAGTAACTTCTATTTACATTGAGGCATTCAGTGGTTGCACCGGATTAACCGAATTTACAATCCCTAACTCTGTGATTAAAATTGACATAGGGGCATTCAGTGGTTGCACCGGCTTGGCATCAATCACAATCCCCAATTCGGTAGTTGAAATTGGCGAAATGGCATTTTGTTTTTGCCCCAACTTAACTTCAATTGTTGTAGAAAAAGGAAATGCCAAATATGACTCAAGAGATAATTGCAATGCAATAATCGAGACTGAAACAAATCATCTGATTACCGGATGTAAAAACACCATAATCCCTAATTCAGTAACAAAGATTGGCGAAGATGCGTTCAGCGACTGCATCGGCTTGACATCTATCACAATCCCTAATTCGGTGACTGAAATTGGCAAAAGGGCGTTCTATGGTTGCACCGGCTTGACATCTATCACAATCCCCAATTCGGTGACTGAAATTGGCAAAGGGGCGTTCTATGGTTGCTCAAGCTTGAAATCGATTATAATTCAGAATCCCGATGTAATAATTGACGAAGATGCAATCCCCGAAGGGGTTGAAGTTATTGTAGAAAAATAATCTATCGCTCTTGGGTTCCTCTAAAGGGGCGTCTATTTCTGACTAAAATAACACATTAATATGCAAAGTTCTGGAATTGAGGGCATTGTATAAACCCTTATGAATAGGCACAAAAAAAAATTGATTGTCATCCCGACAACCAATCTTCTTAACCTTAAATCTAATACCATGAAAAACACATTGCAAAGGTATAACTTTTTATGTTATAAAACATACTTTTCTAATACAAAAATGCATATTATTAACATTATTTTGCTTATATAGCAAAAACATCGCTATTTGAAACACATTTTAACTAATTTAATCTCCAAAATGCTGTAATTTTCTCGATTTGCAACAAACTCGTTCTCTTTTTTGTTGAATTAAGAAAAACTTTTAGTACCTTTGTGTGAAAATAACCCAAAATTTATATTGTCTTTATTTAAAAATTGACATTATGAAATATTGTTATAAATATTGGCGACCCTCTGTCGCTACCGATTGTGTGATATTCGGTTTTACAGGCAAGCAACTTAAAGTGCTTCTTATAAAACGCAATGTTGAACCATTTAAAGATTGTTGGGCACTTCCCGGTGGATTCTTGAGAGAATCAGACAACACCGCCGAAGAATGCGCACTACGAGAGCTTAAAGAAGAAACAGACCTAATACTGACAAACGACCGCATTTGGCAACTCGGCGTATCTTCTGAGGCCGCCCGCGACCCTCGCACTCGTGTAATCTCTCTTTCATTTATAGCATTAGTGACCCCAAGCGAAGTAAAAGGGGGCGACGATGCCAGCGATGCTCAATGGTTTAACCTCAACGAGATACCCTCTTTAGCTTTTGACCATGCTAAGATTCTTGAAAATGCGAAAGAGGCTCTGAAACAAAAAATTCACTTCGAACCAATTGGATATGACCTTCTTGGCGAAGAATTTACAATCCCACAAGTACAAGCGCTTTACGAATCAATCCAAGGTGTGACTTACGACCGACGCAACTTCGCCCGCAAAATACAAACAAGCGGGTTCCTCATTCCTCTCGACAAGAAAGCCTCAGGAACAGCTCATCGTCCGGCGCACCTATTCTCTTGCGACAAAGAACTTTTCCGTGAAAATGCCCGACGCCTAAAATTCGAAACAAAAAAATAACTATTATGAACTATAACAGCCAAGCAAAATGCTTGGCTGTTTATTTTTTAGATAATATTGCAAGAATCACACTGCCGAGGGGAGCAACCACATGGCTGCATGGGTGAGAAGCATCACCACAATCAGGATTAATGACACCTCGCGTCGCTGGCGGTAGCTTATCCATGCCATCACTGCCGAAGCCAACACATATAAGGGATAAATCATCAAAAACATCTTTATCTCCTCATATCGGGCGGCACTACATTGGTTGATTATCATTGGTAACGACACGACAGGTAGGGCAGAAATTATAATCAACAATTTAGCCCACAATGGGAATTTGATTTTTTCGGGGGTTTCACTCATTTCTTTGCCTCTTTAGCTCGTTGTTTTTCCTCAAGATAGGCCGCAACTGTGGCTTTTATTCCCTTTTCGAGCGAGAATTGTGGATTGAAGTTGAAATCGCGCTTGGCATCGCTCACGTCGCACGACCAGTTGCGTTGCTTCATAATCTTAAACTTATCGCGATTGAGAGTGCTTGTTCTAAGCTGCGCGGCAGCCCATTTTTCGGCAAAATATGAAGCGATATACACTATCCACATAGGTAGTTTTACCGGTATAACCCATTTGCCACCCAACTCACGCGCCACAATGTCGCGGAACTGCTTTTGAGTGTAACAAGCATCTTCCGAGATGATATATTTCTTCTTCACCACTCCGGCCTCGTAAGCGTCAAACATCGCATTCACCAAGTCCTCAACATAAATAAAAGTGAGCAACTGTTTGCGATAACCCACGCCAAAGTCCCAATGCGAGTCGATGCTCTTTATCATCATGAGATAATCCTTTTCGTGAGGGCCATACACTCCGGTAGGACGGAATATGATATAGGGAAAATTATCCAATGTTTCAAGATATGTTTCAGCCTTGATTTTTGACAGGCCATAGCGAGTGTTGGGATTGGGAGGAGTAGCTGAAGTGATAGGAGTATAATTCTTCTCATCTGCCATGCCCAATGCGCTTAGGCTACTCATAAACAAGAATCGATGAGGCACTTTGTCAATTGCTCGCAATGTTTCCACAAATGTGCGCAAATACATAAAGTTGATGCGATTAAACTCCATGAAATTCACACACTTAGTTGCACCGAGATTATAAATGATATAATCCCATTTCTCCCCTTCGGGCAATGCCTCAGAGAGCGTTTTTGCCATTGCTTGCTCATCATCATAGTCAAGCACCACAAAATGGAGTCGCTCATCGGTGAGATAACGGCGTGATGTAGACTCACGCACCGTTACATATGTGTCAAAACCGCGACGCAACCCCTCCTCGGCTATAAACCCACCGATAAATCCACCGGCACCTACTACTAATAACTTCTTGCTCATATCTTTAAATACAAATCAATTCAGATAACATTATATGCAGATAACGCTGATACTCACTGATGAAATTTTCTCTCTCAACATTCTGCATTATCTCAATGCAAATTTAATAATTTGTAATTTAGAAATCACCATATTTTACGTAAATTTTACGCACCACAATCCCCAATCATTTTCATTAGTTTATCGCAAATTACACAAAAACAATATCAACCCAACCACCCCTATTGGATTTTTTTGCAAAATTTCGCAGAAAAATCCAATAGTGCCTTTATCGCAATTATCCCTCAGTAATTCCTATGATTTTGCTAAAATGGGGGAATAGGGTATTTCAATACGTTTTATGCTTGATATTCTTTAATCTAATATCAGTCCCAATATCGCCTTGTTATAGGTTGTCATTATTCCTTTGGCGAAATTATCAAGATTAAATTTCTTTATGTGTCGGCGACCAAGTTCCACCAACTTGTCGCAATGGTAACGGCTATCGAGCAATACTCGTGCCTCTTCGACATATTGGTCCACATTGTCGGGGTCGACATACACTCCCCCTTTGCCTCCGGCCTCTTCAAGACACGAACCGGTGGCGGCAATAACTGGTGTACCCACCGACAATGCCTCTATCACCGGTATGCCAAACCCTTCAAATCGAGAAGTGTAGCTCGACACTTGTGCCAATGCATAAATCACCGGTAGGTCGATAAAAGGCACTCCTTCGAGAAACATCACACGCGATGCCAATCCTCGTTGCGATGCGATGTAATTGTCAATCTCAGTGGCATAGGCTGTGCGACGACCCACTATCACAAGTTTCACATCATCGGGCAACCCTCGCAATGCTTTCACTGCAAGTAATTGATTTTTACGCGATTCTACAGTGCCAACTGCCACGATAAACCGCTCAGGGAGGTTATATTTCTCTTTTACTCGTTGTCGTGCGTCAAGCGTCACCGGCACTTGAAACAAAGGGTCGCAACCTTGATACACTACATCGATTTTCTTAGGGTCGATGCCATACATCTCCACAATATCATTGCGGGTGCACTCGCTTATAGCAATCACTCGCGATGCATTCTCGGCGGCCTTGCGAAATTTATAGTCATATATGGTGCGATCGATAGGCTTATAATACTGTGGGAAATGACGGAAAATGAGGTCGTGAATAGTCACTACCGAGGGAATTCCACTCTTGGCAATGCTTAAAGGCAATTCATTGCTTAACCCATGAAAAAGGTCTACATTGTCGCGACAAAGTTGCGATGAAACCGACCCCACGCGCCACAACGACGAGAGTTTGCGTCCCATAGCAGTGTCGGGATAAACCATCTCCACATTCTCACGACTGAGCAACGGTTCCAATCGGTCGTTCTTGCGGTCGACCGGCGAATAAAGCCTATAATCATTCTTAGGAAAATAAAGCGAAAGCACATCAATCACCAATCGACTATAATTTCCCAATCCGGTGTTGTTACACACCGCCCTCTTGGCATCAAAACCTATCTTCATCTTAAATAATATATTTCCCCACAAAAATACTCATTTATATCAATTCTCACAACACAACAAGTGCAAAGAAGAAAAATGAAACGAGGAAAATATCTACAAATGTGAAACTTCAAAACAAAAGAGCTTCTATGGTATTAGATTAAAATTCTTTGTGTGGAGATTGTTGTTTAATGAGCTGTTTCTTGGGTTTTTCGCTAAAAAATTGCAAAAATGGGGTGTTTTAGGGTGTTTTATGCTTGATATTCGTTTTGTTGTTGTAAATTTGTGGAAATTTTATCGTTAATTGCAATCACTATGTGGTTGAAATATGTTATATAATCAATGAAAATAGCTCTCATAGGATATGGCAAAATGGGTAAGACGATTGAACGTATTGCCCTCGGCCGTGGACACGAAATAGTGTGCACCATAGATATAGATAACCCACAAGACTTTGACAGTGATGCCTTTCGCAGTGCCGATGTGGCAATCGAATTCACCACTCCTGCCACTGCCGTGGACAATTACTACAAAGCATTTGCTCAAGGGGTTCCGGTTGTGAGCGGCAGCACCGGGTGGACTGCTCGTATGCCCGAAATCAAGGCATTGTGCGACGAAGGGAAGGCAACTTTCTTTTGGACCTCAAACTATAGTTTGGGTGTAAATATATTCTTTGCGCTTAACAAATATCTCGGCCAGTTGATGGATAATTTCAACAACTATACCCCTTCGATGAAGGAAATTCACCACATTCACAAGCTCGACCACCCCAGTGGCACTGCTATCACCCTTGCCGAAGGGTTGATTGAGAAAGTGGCACGCATCGATGCTTGGACCGAAGACGAAAACGCTCCCTCATCATCGCTCCCCATCTACCATGAGCGCGAAGGCGAAGTGCCCGGCACTCACATCATCGCATGGGACTCAGAGGTCGACACTATCACTATCGAACACAAGGCCAAAAGCCGTGAAGGGTTTGCCCTTGGAGCTGTTGTTGCTGCCGAATGGGTAAACGGACGCAAAGGATTCCTCACTATGGACCAACTTATGCACGGACTAATAAAAAATTCTCATCTTCTTGATATTAAATAATATAGCTATGAAAAAACGATTAAACAAAGAATACATCAAAAAACAAATAAAGCAAACCCGACTCACTCGTTGGATAAGATTTGGTGTTGTATCGCTAATCTTCTTTGCTTGGGTGGCATGGATGGGCAATTGGTGGTTATCAATCTTCATCTTCTTGCTTTTCGACATCTACATCACCGGTATCATTCCTTTTGACTGGTGGAGAAACAGCAAAAATAAATTGGTAAGAGGTGTGATGAGCTGGGTCGATGCCATTGTATATGCATTGATTTTGGTTTATTTCGTATTTGCCTTTGTGGGGCAAAACTACCAGATACCCACATCTTCGCTCGAAAAAACACTTTTAACAGGTGATTATTTATGGGTAAATAAAATGGTTTATGGCCCTCGTGTGCCTATGACTCCCGTACATTTCCCTTTGGTACACAACACATTGCCATTTATCAACACAAAAAGTTATCTCGACTCACCCTCGCTTGAATACCGCCGATTGAAAGGATTGCGTAATGTGGAACTTGGCGATATCGTGGTTTTCAACTTCCCGGCCGGTGACACAGTGCCCTTAATGGTGCAAAACCCCGACTACTACACTCTTGTGAAAATGGTGGGTCGCGAGCAAATTAAAAACAATCCTAAACAATTTGGAGAAATAGTTTATCGCCCGGTTGACCGCCGTGAAAACTATGTGAAACGTTGTGTAGGGCTTCCCGGTCAAAAATTCCAAATCAAAAACGGAGTTATATACATCGATGGCAAGGCTCAAAAACAACCTGAAAATGTACAGTTTAACTACTTCGTTCAAACCAAATCACCACTCTCTAATTTAGAATGGGACAACTTGGGAATAGCAGAAGAGGATCGAGGCTTTATTAATCTTGAAAAAAGTTATGATATAAAATTAATTTTAGAAGACGCCAAATTTGATTTGAACCAATCAAATAATTTCTATATGCTACCACTCACAAACGAAATGATACAGAAATTAAACGAGAGTGGCAATGTGGTAAAAATAGCAAAAGCCAACGACACCCAATATGCTCGCGAAGAATATATATTCCCCGATGTAGCTTCTGAGGGTTGGACTAGCTACAACTATGGTGGCGAAAAGGGATTGATTATCCCTAAAAAAGGTATGACTATCGACCTCACCGAGGATAACTGGAATCGCTATAATCGTTGTATTCGCAACTACGAACACAACTACGATGCATATTTTAAAGATGGCAAGGTGTATATCGGAGGTAAGCCCACCGACAAATATACATTCAAAATGGACTACTACTTTATGATGGGAGATAACCGCGACAATTCGCTCGACTCTCGTTTCTGGGGATTTGTACCCGAAGACCATATTGTGGGAACGCCAATGTTTGTGCTCATTTCGTTTGACAAAGATAAAAATTTATTTAACGGAGGTATTCGTTGGAACCGCATATTCAAAGATGCCAACCCCGACAAATAAATGTCGTCGCACCTCATAAAATATAATGATACAACCCTTGTGCTGCCGCCCGCATTGTGTGGCAGCATTGGTTATTATGCTTTGATGGCAAGCCACCGCGATGTGGTGATTGATCGTTATTGCCGATATGACAAACGCCGCAAACTAATGCATCGCTACGACATAGCCGATGTGAATGGACGCCTCACCCTCACCGTGCCTATCGCAAAACCTCACTTTGGATCCGGTGCCACATGGAACGACGCAGGAGTATCGGCCCATGGAGCGTGGTGGAATATCCACAAAGTAGCACTTTGGTCGGCCTATGGTCGCACCCCTTTCTTTGAATACTATATAGACGAATTGATGCCCTATATGCAACCTCGCGACGGCATTCAGCCCGAATCGTTGATGGATCTCAACATTGGCATCGATGCCGTTATTCGTCGCATTGCTGGCATCGAGAGCGAAGTCCGTTACGAACTCTCAAATGAAGAAAAAGAATTAATTGCCAACGGCGACCACTCGTTAACCGACCACCGCAATAGCAATTTCGACCTCGACACACCGGTTGAATACTACCAAGTGAGAGCTTCTCAACAAGGATTTATCCCCAACCTCACAATACTCGACCTCATCTTCAACATGGGTCCCGAAACACCCCTCGTGTTGAAAAAAATCATCGAAAAGAATATATTATAACAATTAAAGTCCTCAAAGACCCTAAGGACTTTAAAGACTTTAACTGCTTATTTCATTTAGCCTACTCGTGAATAGCGGCGAGGCCACCTTGGGCTGTTTCTTTATAGAGGCTGGGTAGGTCGTGACCTGTTTGTTTCATCACCTCAACGATGCGGTCGAATGTGACGGTGTGTTTGCCGTCGGAAATTTGCGAATAAAGATTGGCATCAAGTGCACGCGCAGCTGCCATGGCATTGCGTTCGATACACGGAATCTGAACCAAACCACACACCGGGTCGCAAGTCAACCCAAGGTGATGTTCAAGCCCCATTTCGGCACTATATTCGATTTGTGCGGGCGTACCACCAAATAGTTGGCATGATGCAGCGGCAGCCATAGCACATGCCACCCCTACTTCGCCTTGACACCCCACCTCGGCTCCCGATACCGACGCATTTGTTTTCACCACGTTACCAAATATCCCGGCAGTGGCAAGCGAACGTAAAATGCGATCTTCAGAGAACCCTTTTGATGTGTGAAGATGATATAACACAGAAGGAACGATGCCACACGACCCACAAGTGGGAGCCGTAACGATTTGTCCGCCGGCAGCATTCTCCTCGCTCACGGCAAGAGCATATGCATAGGTCAATCCACGGCTTTTAAGACTACCTGTATAACCTTGTGCATGCACATAATAAGTCACAGCCTTGCGACGCACACCAAGTCCGCCGGGCAATACCCCTTCAGCCTCAATGCCTCGTTCTACCGCAGCTTTCATCACATGCCACACCTCGCGAAGATAGTCCCATATCTCCGGCCCCTCGCATTGCTCCACATATTCCCAATAGTTATGTCCGGTCTTTTCGCACCATGCTTGTATATCGGCAATACGCGTCATCTCATACACATGGTTATGCACTCGCGATTGCCCTTCCTCGGCTATATCACCGCCGCCTATGGAATACACCACCCATTCATCTATAACCTTACCCATGTCGTCAAGCGCTTCAAACTTCATCGCATTGGGGTGGAATGGAAGAAAAACGTCGGGTTTCCACACAATCTCAGTGGGAGCCACAGGAGTGAGCACATCAAGAATAGCCTTATCGGTCAAGTGACCTTTCCCGGTTGCCGCGAGCGAACCATAAAGTGTTACACTATAACGTGTCGCCCCACCGGTGCGAGCCAAAAATCTCTCGGCCGCACGCTTCGGCCCCATAGTATGACTACTTGACGGACCAATACCTATCTTATAAATTTCTCTTATCGATTCCATAGACTTCAACTTTTATTTTCCTCAAAATTACAACACTTTTCATTTAATTGCAACATCAAATTAAATCCTTTTTGCGATTATTATAAAAAAATCCTCACTGCGATATTGTATAATAGCAAAATCATAATTAATTTTGTTACGGTGGTAAAATTTACCGCTGTAACAACTTTATATCACTATTTTGCACATTAATCAAATATCTAATTCTTAATGAGCGCATTAAATCCATCTGATACCGACTATCGTAATTGGTTAATAAATCTGAGTCAACGATATAAAAGCAGTCAATTAAAAGCAGCTACTTTTATAAATAAGGAAATGTTGAAGTTTTATTGGTCATTAGGTAGAGATATTGTCACAATGCAAGCCGAAAACAAATGGGGAAACAAATTTTTCAAGAAATTAAGTTATGATTTGAAACAAGTTTTACCAGGAATAAAAGGTTTATCTGAAACAAATTTAGGCTATTCTAAACGATTCTTTATATTATATAATAAATTAGACATATTCAACCCCCAAGTTGAGGGTATAACTAACAATAATTTAATTCACCCCCAGGCTGAGGGTGAAATTCCGGAATCTATTCTATGGAAAATCCCTTGGGGGCATCACAAATATATTATTGACAAATTCTACAATCACCCACAAAAAGCACTCTTCTTTGTAAAAAAAGTAGTTGAAAATAATTGGAGTCGAAATGTTCTTTTAAATTTTTTAGATACAGACTTATTTGAAAGACAAGGAAAAGCTATCACTAATTTTTCAAAAACTCTTCCGAACCCACAAGGTGATTTAGCTCAAGAAATAACAAAAGATCCGTATAATTTTGACTTCCTTTCTATTACCGAAAATTATAGAGAAAAAGAATTAAAAGATGCATTAGAAATAAATATACGGGATTTTCTATTAGAGCTCGGACAAGGTTTTGCTTATATCGGTCGCGAATATCGAATACAAATTGGTGAAACCGAAAAATTTATTGATATGCTTTTTTACAATCTTAATCTTCGTTGTTATGTGGTCATTGAGATAAAAACCGGCAAATTTGAATCTGAAAATATTGGACAATTAGGCACATACATTACTGCAGTCAATCACATCTTAAAGAAAGATATTGATAATCCGACTTTAGGACTTCTTATTTGCAAAAACAAAGACAATGTTTTGGCTCAATATGCATTAGAGTCCAGCATTCAACCTATTGGAATCTCAGAATATGAGCTATCAAAACTATATCCTACAGATATAAAATCATCTCTTCCCAGCATTGAAGATATTGAAAAAGGATTACTTAATTCTAAATAATTATAAATTCTAATATTTTATGCGTAAAAACATTTTTAAATCAATTATTGCCGGTGTTGCTGCCCTTGTGGGGTTGACCGGTAGCGTAGATGCAGTGGCACAAGCGCCTGCACGCACATCAGTGACTCACCCCGAATGGAGTCGTAATGCCGTGATTTATGAGGTGAACCTCCGTCAGTTTACCCCCGAAGGCACAATCAATGCTTTTGTCAAAGAACTTCCCCGCCTCAAAGAACTCGGAATGGACATCCTTTGGTTTATGCCCATTCACCCCATTTCTGAACTAAATCGCAAAGGAGAACTCGGCAGTTACTATGCTGTGAAAGATTATAAGGCCGTTAATCCCGAATTTGGCACTCTCGACGATTTCAAACGAGCCGTAGCCGAAGCCCACAAATTGGGAATGAAAGTGGTTATCGACTGGGTTCCCAACCACACCGGTTGCGACAATGCATGGGTAACCCAACACCCCGAATGGTATTCTCTCGACAAAAATGGCAAGATGTATGGCCCATTTGACTGGACCGACGTGTATGAACTCAACTACGACAACTATTATATGCACAAAGCAATGGTTGACGCCATGAAATTCTGGCTCACCGATGCCGGCATCGACGGCTTCCGTTGCGATGTGGCAATGGAAGTGCCTACCGACTTCTGGGACGACACTCGCCCTCAACTTCAAGCCGTGAAACCCGACCTCTTTATGCTCGCCGAAGCAAGCGTGCCCGAATTACAACTTCACGGCTTCGACATGGGTTACAACTGGCCAATGAAAGACCTTTTCAGCGAAATAGCTGCCACTTCGGGTCAATACACTTTCAAAAAAGAGGGAGAACCAATGAAAACTTTCGCCACAAAAACTGCTGTGGCTATCGACTCTCTCCTTGCCGACCAAGCTACATCATATCCTCAAGACTCTTACTTGATGAATATGATTACCAACCACGACCTCAACTCATGGGAAGGCACTGAGTTTGACCGTCTTGGCAACCTCAACAAAGCATTTGCAGTGCTTTCATATACTCTCCCCGGCATGCCATTAATCTACACCGGTCAAGAAACAGGTATGAACCGTGCATTTGAGTTCTTCAAGAAAGACAATGCACCCCAATGGGAACCTCGCAACGAATATTTCACATTCTACCAAACGCTCAATAATCTCAAGCACGAAAACAAAGCACTTCTTGCAGGCGAACAAGGTGGCAAAATGGTGCGTTATCCAACTACAAGCAACGACATCTATGTATTCTCTCGCACAGTGAGCGATGACGCTGTGTTAGTAATGGTCAACCTTGGCGCAAAAGCACAAAAGGTGAAATTCACCGGCGAAGCACCTTCAATCGAAGGCATGACCAACATCTTTGATGCAAAAGCAAAGAAACTCCCTTCAAAACTCAACCCCGGCGAATACCAAGTGTGGACTAAGTAAAAGAGAAAAAAGGATAATAGGAAAGAGGAAAGAGAAATGCCATTCTTTTTCCTCTTTTTTCATTCAGCAAAAAATAACACTTATTTTTGAAAATGGTGCGTTTTCCTACAAATTTTACACCTAAAAAGGTGCGTTTTCCGATTTACTTATAATACCATTTACACTCTTTATAAACCCCAATAGACATGCAATCAAAGCACCGATTAACATTCTATTCTATGCAATATGATGCATATAATAACCAAAGATGCAGAAGAACTTTTCTTGTTACTGCATTAAGAAACAGGTATTTTCATAGCTACTTTGCGTTTCATATTCTTCCTCGTTGAATCTAATTTTGGTTTACAAAGTTCAATACTAAGGTTAGAAAATCTATAATCGTTGCCAAATTTTATTTAAAATAAAGGTCTAATGATTGAAATAAATTCATAACTTTGCATTATAACTTTAAATGTAAGCAAAATCATGACTTACGAATATGATTATCTCGTTATAGGATCGGGTATTGCCGGAATGAGTTTTGCACTCAAAGTGGCTCACACCGGGCGTGTTGCATTGGTGTGTAAAACAAAATTGCCCGAAGCCAACACCCATTTGGCACAAGGAGGCGTGGCTGCCGTGACCAACCTCAAAGTAGACAACTTCGAGAAACACATCGAAGATACAATGATAGCGGGCGACTGGCTCAGCGACCCTGAAGCAGTGAAAAAAGTGGTGACCGAAGCTCCCGCCGAAATCAACTCATTGATAAATTGGGGCGTGAATTTCGACAAAAACGAAGATGGCGAATTTGACCTCCACAAAGAGGGAGGACACAGCGAGTTCCGCATTCTTCACCACCAAGACAACACCGGTGCCGAAATACAAGAAAGTCTTATTGAGGCTGTGAAGAAAAACCCCAATATCGACATATACGAAGGGCATTTTGCCATTGAGATTATCACCCAACACCATTTAGGACGCATTGTGACCCGTCGCACCTCCGACGTCACTTGTTATGGAGCATATATCCTCAACCCCGAAAACAATAAGGTCGACACATTCTTGGCAAGAATCACCGTTATGGCTACCGGGGGCATCGGTGCCGTGTATAAAACCACCACCAACCCACTTATCGCTACCGGCGACGGCATAGCAATGGTATATCGCGCCAAGGGTACGGTGCAAGATATGGAATTTGTGCAATTCCACCCCACAGCACTCTATCACCCCGGCGACCGCCCCTCATTCCTCATCACCGAGGCTATGCGTGGCTACGGAGCGGTGTTGCGCAATCTTCGCGGCAATGAATTCATGCATCGCTACGACCCACGCCTATCGTTAGCCCCACGCGACATTGTGGCTCGCGCTATCGACAGCGAGATGAAGCGCCATGGCGACGACCATGTGTATCTCGATGTGACTCATAAAGACCCCGAAGAAACTAAGAAACATTTCCCTAACATATACCGCAAATGTCTGTCATTAGGCATTGATATCACTAAAGACTATATCCCCGTAGCTCCGGCAGCCCACTATCTATGTGGAGGTATTAAAGTCGACTCCAATGCCGAGTCGTCGATCAAGCGCCTTTATGCTGTGGGTGAATGTGCTTGCACAGGCCTTCACGGTGGCAACCGCTTGGCATCTAACTCTCTCATTGAGGCCGTTGTATATGCTCAAGCCGCCGCAACACATGCTATGGAAATGGTAAATCATTACTCATTCCGCAACGACATTCCCGAGTGGAACGACGAAGGCACCCAATTGCCCGAAGAAATGGTATTGATTACCCAAAGCATCAAAGAGGTGAACCAAATAATGAGTACCTATGTGGGCATTGTGCGCTCCGACATTCGTTTAAATCGTGCTTGGAACCGCCTCGACCTTCTTTATGAAGAAACCGAACGATTATTCAAACGCTCTACCGCCTCTCGCGAAATATGTGAGCTACGTAACATCATCAACGTTGGGTACTTAATCATGCGTCAGGCTAAAGAACGTAAAGAATCACGCGGACTACATTACACTATCGATTACCCTCCTGTACAATCTGAAGATGAAAGTAAATAACTGAACAATAGAGATTCTCCAATGTGTTAATAAATGAAAATCGGCACTAATGTGTCGATTTTTTTTTATAATTTAGCATTTTATTACCTTTTTGCTAAAATTATCAACTAATATAAAACCAATACCAAATGAAAAAGATCCTCATTTCGGCAATGTTGTTGTGCTCAAGCGTTCTCGGATTCGCTCAATTAGTGGAAATTCAATCGGTCGACAAGATTGATCTTCCCGAAGGCGTATCGGTGAACCAAGCAACAATTAGCCCCGATGGTTCATTTGTGGTGT
>JAFQAS010000021.1 GCA_017399915.1 Muribaculaceae bacterium | reverse complement strand
TCGTTCAGTGGCACGGAGTGATTGGAAATAAGGTCATCGACCTGGCAATGTAGTGTAGCGAATATTTCCTTATCCGTAGTGATGAAAGCAGATTCAGAGCGATTTCCTCGTGTCAGGTTTTGCGAAGTGACGACGCAAACCGTATCGCCGGCTGTAGATTTTACCAGTAAAATCTTGCTGTGATTGTCTGCGAGGTATGTCTGCTCGATAACTTGCGAAATGAACGCCCACAGCTTCAGCGTCTTGTTTGTCGCCTTATGGTCAAGAACAAGGTGGAACGCCTTTACACGCCCAGACTTTTCGATAAAGAAAAGGCGACGCAAAAACTCTTCCGAAATGGAGAAAGAAGTTTGCCACACTTCGGCTTCTCCCACCTGTTCAAGAATCCATTCCAATACATCTGCCACTTGCACAGCGTTAGAGAGATAAGCCTGATACGACTTGTCTCTCAACGGCTTTAATACAGAGTCTATCGATGTGTTGCGTTTCATTTTTTCTTGGTAGTTTTCTTTTTAGAAACTTTCTTTTCCTCTTTAGGGAACTCTGATTGCGTACCCACATAGTGGTCATATTGCTCCCAATTTGAGTGCAGACGCTTATCGAGTTCGATAAGTTCTTTAAGGAATGGATAACGCTCGCTGTCCGGGCAAGTACTATTTTCCGTCGAAAGAGTACGGAGTTTTAGATGCACCTCACGCATACGCTGCACGATAGAAAGGTTCTCCACATAGAGAGCCTGAATATCGTCGGGAAGGTCATCGTGGTCATCACGCTTACCTTTCTTAAAATCATTTGCAGGATTGTTCTCTTCAAGCGAGAAATGCTGTTCTGCAATCACATCGACTTGCTTCTGCATTTCCTCGACTTGTGCGTGCGTGAGAGCTTGAACACGGAAGTTGTAATACTTCCGAATGTTATACTCTATAAACTCAGCCTTTCGGCTTGGGTTAGCCATTATGTTTCGATACATAATCTGATTGCCCGAAAGTTTGAGCAGATACAACGCACCGACAGCGTAGTCGCGTTCGTCGGCAGGAGTATCGAGCCATTGCTTAATAAGTTCTGTAAATTTATTGTCTGTTGCCATAGTATTAAATTCTATTATTTATTCCGGTAAAGAACACAAGATTTTTGCCATGCTGTTCGAGCAGTCTTCTCATTGAGGCAAGTGTTTGCCCGGTAGTAACGAAATCGTCGAACACGATTAAGTTAGCCTCTTTCGGCAAAACATTCAGCGTAAAGACAGCATTCATTCGCTGTTTTGAGCGACACGAAGCCACATCTTCGTAGAATGGAATACCGAGTTGTTGGGCGATCACTTCCGAGATACGAGTAGCAAAGTTCTTCGTCAGATGTCGGCGTTTAGGCGTGGTAACGACAGCCCAATCGCCATTAGGCAGATTGTAGCCGAGCATTTCCTTTATAACAGGAACAATGCTGTCAGCGAAGAACTGCACCATATCGTCATCAGCCTTTATTTCAGTAAGCGTGCGACCATAGATAGACTTCTGCCAAATGGAAATAAAGTTCACATTTGAGCGTCTTGTTAGACGCAAACGATAAGTAAAGTCGCACCTTGCTTCCACCGATTTGTCCCATGCTTTGCGTTTCTCCTCGGCAAAGATGTCCTTACTTTGAGGAGTGCGAGAATTAGGCGAAACGCCAAGAGCGTCCATGTCGATGTTAGGAACAGAGATTTCCGAAAGGATTTCTCCCACATCAATCAAGTCGCTCTCAGCGTGAGATTCAGAAGAGTTCATCTTTGGAAGCAGCAACGATGTCGCCAATTTCAGTTTCGATAACACCCTCGTAGAAAGGAGCAGGACACACATCGGTAGCCTCGACCGTGATAGTTGTGGCAGTCGTACCTGTTGGCCCTTGACCGAGGTCTTGGCTGACAGTAGATTTTGTTTGCCACCTAACACTACCCACCACACGATATTTGCCTTTCATATCCTTTACGAGATATACCACATCGTAGTTGTTGATATAGAGCGAAAGGTTTGAAGCCTCTTCGCCGACACCGGGGTGAATGGCAGTGAGTTTATTGAGCTGGGTTTGGCTTGGGAGTTCGCCCTGAGGTTCAGAAGTCAACTGCGATTTGTCGGGCAAAATATCGATGTATTTCCACTTGACATCAGCATTCAGCACGAAGTCGCCGTTATATTTCGCTTCCGATATGCGACCATTCTCTGCTTTTAGGGCAGGCCATTGAGCTATTTCGCTCTTAGCGAGATAGTAAATGCGTCGCATAATGCCCGGTAGTTCGGGTGTCCCTTGACACCACGCTACCGATTTTTGAAGATTAAGACATTCAGCCATAGTAGTTAGAATTTAGAGATTAGACAGTGATTTCGACAGCTTTGAAGCGACGCTTGTCAATCGATTCAAACTGCACACCGAAGAACATAGTGGCGATGTAGGTAAGGATAAACGGTTCGTATTCCTTGACCATAATGCTTTCGATGTCGCCCATTTGGTCGTAGCCTACAAGCATATTGCTCTTCGGACAGATGTGGATAAACTTGCTGTCAGCCTTGTTATACAAAGGCACAAGTTTAAGACGACCGTTAGAGCCTTCAACAGTGGTGTGATTGTATTGCGTATTGTACGGAATACCACCATGGCTCATTAGGTAGGCTTCATTATACTTGTCAGCAAAGTCTTGTGAACAGAACATAAGGAGTTCCTGAGAGCGAAGACGAGGGTCAAGCGAGAAAAGGATCTCCTTAGCCACATCAACAGCATTAGCTGAAGTGATTTCCTCAGAAATCTTCATATAGTTGCCATTCTCGGCAGAGATAGCTCCCGAAGTGATTTCCTTTTGTGTAATGGTATCAAAGCCGTCGAAGAGGTCTTTGGTAGTATCGCCATTAGCGTTACGCACACCATTCCACATAGCGTCATTGAGGTGTTCCGACAATCCCTTTGCGATTTGAGCAAGCACATGGAGAGCAGTCGGAGTGGTCATCTGACCGTCGCCTTTGGTAGCACCAGTGCCGAGCAAAGTAGAGATAGCCGAGTTAGGTTCAAACTTGGCGACCACATTACCGAAATGCGTTTCGAGCGTACGGAAATCAAGTTTAAGGTTTACATCGCCTGAGCGAGTAGCCTTGTATGGAGCAAACTGAGCGTCAGCGTAGATAGTGCCGACATTCTCTTTGTATCGTATTCCGGGGCGACCAGTCATATACTGAAGCGTGTCCTGAATACCAATGATAGGCAACATCAAAAGGTCTTTACGCCACTTAATGGCCGCCTTTTGATAGTCGTCGAGCGTAAATTGTAGTTTACCAGCCATAGTATTAAAAGATTAAAAGTTATACAAGATTGTAGAGTTTGCGAGCAGAGTTTACGGTGTCGTAAAACTCTTCGACATCAGATTTTTCAGTCATAGAGGGCTTGTTGTCCTCGATTACAGCAGTAGAGCTATCGGCAGGAGCAGAAGCGAGAGCCGAAATGCGTTCATTTAATGAAGCAATCTCCTTGGCTTGTTTGTCAAGGGCATTTTCGATTGCTTGCAGATTTTCGACAGTAAGCGTAACCTTATTGTCGTCGGCACAAAGTTCCTCTACATTGAGGATCTTGCCGATGTTGTTTACAGTAACTTTCATAGTATTTGAATGATTAGAAGATTTTTCCGATTTGAAAAGCGACGATAGCGAAGCGATAAACTTGGCGAAAGGCGAATTTCTGTCTTGCACAGGAATGTTCGGTATCGGCATGCCGGCATTAGCCATTGCCGAAGCGATAGCGTCAGTAAGCACAGGTGCTTGCTCGTTAGAGTTGGTAACTTCGTCCACGAAGCCCCAATCAAGAGCCTCTTGTGCCGATAGCCAACCACCGATTTTCATGAGGTCGAGCAAATCTTTGACATCTTTCTTGCACTTGGCAGAATACATCGAAGCGATGTTGATGTCAAGTTTGTCAAGGTCATTCTTCTGTGCTTGCAGTTCGTTGATAAGGTCTTGTGTATTGTCGGCATTGAGGTCGCACCAACGGAAGAACTCAGTGGAGCATTTATGTACGAGGTACATAGCGTTAGCGTCGATAGAGATATGTTTCGCACCGAGTGAAGCGATAGTAGCCGCTGACGCATTCATACCCACGAAATGCACCGACACATCACCGTGATTACGGAACGCCGAGGCGATAGACAGAGCCGTAGCCAACGAGCCTCCCAGCGAGTCAATCAGTACAGAAACCGATTGCTCGCTATTTTGGGCAAGCACGAAGTCCACATAGTTACGGTCGAAGTCAGCACCACCGACTAAGCCTTTAAGATGAAGATTATAAGAAGTGTTTGACATAGTATTAAATTTATTTCTATGTCAAAGTTAGAAGGTAGGGATAAATTAGTAAAAGACAGAAAAATTGCATAAATAGTGTATATGTTAAATAAAAGTGTTAACTTTGTAGCATGGGAAATAAAGCAATAACATTAGATGAACAAATCGACCTTTTGCGAAGCAGAGGAATGATTATCTCAGACGAGGAGAAAGCCAAAGAAGTTCTCTTTGATGTAGGATATTATAGATTGGGATTTTATTGGTTCCCATTTGAAAAAACATATCCAAATAAAAATAATAGGACACATAAATTTAATAGTGGTACAGATTTTGATGATGCTGTAAATCTATATTATTTTGATTTTAAGTTGCGAAATATATTATTGAAATATTTAAGTCGCATAGAAATCAATTTCAAGACATGTCTGACTTATATAGTTTCAAATGCTTATCCGAAGTCTCCTACATGGTTTGTAGATCCATCAGTTGTAAATAAAAAACAAATTTCTACATTTGACGAAAAAGTTTATACTACTAAATTTAAACAGACGGGAGTTATTGCATATCATCATAAAACACATATTAATGATAAATATGCTCCTGCATGGAAAACATTGGAGTTTATGACATTTGGTAGTGCCATTTCTTTGTATTGTGCCTTAAATGATAATACTTTAAAGGAACGCGTTTCACAACATTATAATATAAATAAAGTAGCCGTTTTCGAAAATTATATAAAATTGATACTTGATATTCGAAATACTTGTGCTCATGGGGACATTTTATATGATTTTGCTCCAATCAAATCAATAAGAAAAGGTCCAGCATTAATGAAAGGTGTTGGAGAAAGCCAAAATTTGTTTGGAGCAATAAAAATAATCTTGTATATGATAAAGCAAGTTTCTATCAATCGTTATAATGATTTAAAAAGTGAAATCTTGAAATTAATACAAGAATATAATGTTAGGGCTGAGGTTAAGAATATAATCCAAACAATCAGTGGATTAGATGAAAAGGATTTTATTTAAAAATAGAATATAAGACTAAATCAAAAATAATTTGAAAAACTTTTTGGAAAATTCTTTGTTGTTTCAAATAAAAGAAGTACCTTTGCAAAGAAAATAGTGCCGGTATTGACAAAGCTCCTTACCAACACTTAAAAAGGGAAAAACGAGGTTATGCCTTTTCGGTATAACCTCAAATTTTTATAGATACTAACATCTACAAAAAACATATCCATTCTCGAAAATATAATCGCACATAAACAAATCGCGTGCAAATCTACCATAATCGAAGTAGTATGATAGATTACCCATAGTTCGTTCGATATCATAACATTCATCAACGATATGTTCGGCAAAAGCTTCTTCACTGCAAAATTCGCCTTGATAAAATTCATCGAATTTGTCAATATCCTCAATATTGAAGTATGATAGGAAAGCGTCAAGAGCTTCACGATTAGAGTGATTAGCGTATTTAATAATTGTGTCG
Organism: Muribaculaceae bacterium; assembly: GCA_017399915.1. Taxonomy (GTDB): domain Bacteria; phylum Bacteroidota; class Bacteroidia; order Bacteroidales; family Muribaculaceae; genus RGIG4079. The sequence continues at coordinate 3,835 of JAFQAS010000021.1, read as the reverse complement.
AAAGTGTCTTCGCCGAAGCAACTTTCCGAATACAACTCGCGAGGAAAATTCTCGTAATCTTGGAACATCAATTCGGGATCATCTTCATCGGCATGCAAGCAATAGCAGAACTCGATGAACTCATCATAATCGCAGAAAGTGGTCAAATCAATCCACATACCTTCGATTGAGCCATTATTGTATTTGCCGTATGTGTCACAATATACAGCAGGATTATCGCTATCAAACGAAGATTTGTGATATTGGATTTCATCACTTGTGGGGAAAGAGCGACCAGTGATTTTATTCACATAAGCAACCTTGTTATCGCTGTTGGCTGATTGAGAGGGAAATGTATTACACATAAGCGTATAGAATTAAAAGATTAAACACTATGCTCCGTAAAGGAGCGACTTTTACACTGCCCGAAAAGAGCCGATACACAACATTATGCAAGATTCGGAGCTTAAATACTACCCGAAATGAGGTGTGGAGATTTCAGCCCCGACACCTGTTGCTTGACCTTGCAGTTGAAAGTACCGGCAATAACTTTGCGGCGTAAAAGTGCCCGACGGAGTATTGTTCATTTAATTCTCGTATGAGCAGATTTCTTTTCAGCCTAAGCATAACAAAAAAGGTCAAGCAATGAAATCACTGCTCGACCACAAGAGAACTATGAATAACAACGAAGAAAGTGATACTGCTTTATATGGCACAACGAATAGGCATACCAACTGATGACCACTTAATTTCGTAGGTAGTGGCATTAGATTCACCTGAGGGGTTGCCACTCGTGGCAGAAGATTTGACGATAGGGTACGGTCGTTCACGAGAGCCGATGATAAAGGAAGTTCCCGAAGCGTCCGTGATTACGAAAGCGAGGTGTTTATGAAGTGGAATGTTGTCGTTTGACACAAATTTAAGAGTGCAAAGCACCTTACGTCCATTGTTGTCGTATTCCTCTACGGCATCATACGACGGCTGACCGAAGAAGCGAACAGGTGTAATCTCAGTGAAGACACCGACTGGAATGCCCGACGAATACTTGAGAACGATGTTGGGCTGAATATTCTCGCAGAGGCAATAGCCGATTTGTGCGATACCCGGTAATGATTGACAAATGTTTTTCATAGTAGAATTAGTTATAGTTGGAAAAATCGTATATATCGTATATTTTACGAAAATTACTCATTGGAATCTTTCTTTTTTTTCTTATATTTTTTTATGCGTTCATAAGTGTGGTAAAGGTCTCGTTTGCGACGATATCGTTTGGCAATTGCATTCCAATTGGTATCATTGATTTCAATATTATGTTTTTCCATAAACGCATATATAAGTTCATCTTGACGCTTGAATAATGTCGTGAATTTGTAAAGAGAGTTCCATAATTCCAAGTCAAATCTATTTCGAATACAATTTATAAGCATTTGCGTTGCTTTTGGAGGCAAGTAATTGTATGTTGCCGGAGGTTTGTGACGAAATTCAGGAATTATTATTGAGAGCTTTTGTTCTTTATTTAAATTGGGGAGTCCGTTTTCGGGAGTCTTTTTAAGGAATTGTTCTAAGATATTACTTTCCATGCACCCTCTTTTAAGTTGCACCGGATTGTTGCCCCCTTGCTCATTGATGAACCATTGAGCCAAATAAGAGTCGATGTCAAGATATATAAAAAATCTATTGTTTGTTTTTTCTGTATGAGCCATCTTCAAATATAATTACATGTAACATTTCATTAAAACGATCAGCGATTCTGTCTCCATACTTTGTTCGTATTTCTTTGGCTGTAAGATTTGTTGTGATAAAAGTGAATGATTGATTTATATACCGATATTCAATAAGTCGTATGATAGGGTGAATGGGATTGCCAAAATCAATAATTTCGACAGGTTCGTTCCCTAGATCATCAATTCCTAATAATGGTTTGTTCTTGATTAAGGTAAATTCTTTGACGTCTCGTGCTAGTTGAGAAAGTTCATAAGAATCATATATTGTCATTTTAGGCTTAAAATGATTTCCCATAAAATCAAAATGATTTTTGTCTGCAAGGAAATTTAAAGCCTGTTGAAATGCATACATAAGAGTTGATTTCCCATTTCCACATGTGCCACACAGCATAACACCAAACTTGGGAGTAATAGCAGTAATATAATCAGCTAATCGCGTAAGATTGCTTTGGGTATTCTCGTCAAATTCAAATTTTCGTAAACGCCGTTCCACTTCAATTTTATAAGAGGCAGTTAATAACGCCACTGCGTTTTCTGTAGGTAAGTTAAATCTAAAACGATTCTCCGTACTCCTCCGATTTCTTAGCAATGATTCTATTTCCTTTACGAGTTGCATATTTATCATTTTCGATTGTTCCATTATGGTGTTGTTTGTTGTTTTCTTCATTTTGAATTCTTTTGCGAGTCCAATTAAGGAAATGTTTTTTGAAATCAACTATATCGGCATGGGATTTACCTATCAATTTGATTTCGGAAACAAATTCCGAGAAAAGTTCTCGAACTTGAATTATATCACAATTTAAAATTTGTGCAACACTTTCAAGAAAATCAGAAGATGATTCAATCTCTTGAATAAATTGATTTTTATCTTCATGCGTGCTTATAGATGAAGAATTATTTTTAATTTCTTTTTTATTATCTTCTTTAATCTGTTGCATTTTTTGTTGCACTTTGCGTTCTTTTCGATTCTTTTTATTGGTTTCATTTAACTGGTATTTATCATAATTTGTAATGGTTATTATAGTCATTTGAGAATTCGATTTGCGATGAATCATGTCGGCTTCTTCCAAGCAGTTTAAAAATGTTATGGTGGTATGACTGCAAGCATCCATTTGTCGTGCAAGGAATCTTATTGTGGTACATATTTGCCCTCGTTGCAATTGAACTGATGTCTTGCCAAAAACAACCTTTCGAGGCTCCCATTGAGCCATAAGCAATAAAAGCACCCACCAACGAAAATGGCGTGGATTATGCCAAATCCAATGATTTGTAATATCCCGATGAAGATTAATCCAGCCTTTCATAAATCTATATTTGTGCTTTCCAAAAACGCAGAATCTCGCTACCAAGATAGAATTTGCGAGCTGTGTTTCTACGAAAGCCACACTTGATATGTCCTGCGTAAGTATATCTTCTTAAGGTTTCTCTTGATATAGATAAAGCCTTACAGGTATCTTTAATTGAATATCTGCCGTTTATTGCAACTTGTGGTTCGGTGCTTGTTATCATAATGTGGCTTTTTTATCTGGAAAAAGTGATTCTTCTTCTACATTAAGTTCCTTTGCAATAGCTTTTATCGCAGTATCATTTGGAAATTGCGTTCCATTAAGCCACATTCGTATTGTAGCGGGTTGTCTGCATGTGATTTCTGCTATTCTTTCGATGAAGATTTGCCCTGCTGTGGGCTTCTTCTTTTCTAATTGATAAAGTTCCTTAAAACTATATGACATAATAAAAATTAATTATATCAATAAATATTTTGTTATATCAGCAAAAATTATTATATTTGCATAAATAAAAATACTTATTGACTTGGTTAATATTGATAATATTAAGAGCAAAGTTAAGTTATTTTATCGGATATTGCAACAAATATAACTAATATATTTATTGAATATAACTAAAATGCAACGAATAGATTTAGCAAAAATACGCTCTGACCATAGTGTCAGCCAAAAAGATTTGGCGGAGAAACTTGGGGTAAAGCAGAGCTTTTTATCTAATATAGAAAGGGGTAGAAGTCCGTTGCCTCCTGAAAAATTGGATAAAATAATTGAGATATTCGATATAGAGAATATAGACATATATTATATCGAAGATATTGGCAGTAGTAATCTGTCGAAATCACAGTC
>JAFQAS010000020.1 GCA_017399915.1 Muribaculaceae bacterium | reverse complement strand
GCTGATCAAGAGCGCAAACAACATTCCTGGTGTAAAAACCGCTCTGGTAAACACCATCAATGTTTACGACATATAATTCATGATTAACTCGGCGGGGTTGAACAATCGAGGAGCATAATGTTCGATACTGGACATGGAACACTGAATCTATGAGTCCTTTTCTATTTTTAATTATGAATTATGAATTAAGAATTAAGATTTGTGCTATCTTTGCACTATTATTTCAAATAGTCATTTAATTGTTATGCGCATAGATATTCTCACCGTATTACCCGAAATGTTTGAATCGCCTTTTGGCTGTTCTATTCTAAAGCGAGCTCAAGATAAGGGACTTGCCGAATTGGTTGTCCACAATCTTCGCGACTACTCTACTAACAAACATCGTAAGGTCGACGACTACCCATTTGGAGGTGAAGCGGGTATGGTGATGCAAATCGAGCCTATTGATCGCGCAATAGCCCACCTTAAAAGCCAACGCGACTACGATGAGGTGATTTTCACTTCGCCCGACGGGGAGGTGTTTAACCAACCTATGGCCAACAACCTGTCGATGCTCGACAATATCATTATCTTATGCGGTCACTACAAAGGTATCGACTACCGCATTCGTGAACATCTAATAACCAAAGAAATCTCCATTGGCGACTATGTGCTCACAGGTGGTGAAATTCCGGCTGTGATTATTGCTGATGCAATAGTGCGCCTTATCCCGGGGGCAATCGGCGACGAACAAAGTGCATTAAGCGATTCTTTCCAAGACAATCTTCTCGCTCCACCGGTCTATACTCGCCCGGCCGAATACAATGGTTGGCGCGTGCCCGATATTCTTCTCTCAGGGCACCAAGCTCGTATAGATGACTGGAAACACGAGCAAGCGGTTGAACGCACTCGCCGGCTCCGCCCCGACTTGCTTAAATAATTCATAGTTCATAATGCATAATGCTTAATTTATCGTGCATGATGTTTAATTCTTAATGCGTTATGAATATAAAACAAGAATCTGCGTCAAGGGTTATCCCGACACAGATTCTTTTTCATTATAATATATTGCAATTATTTCTTTTTAGCGCATTTGCGTTTGGGCGCTGCCGGTTTTGTTGTCGCACATTTTGCACGCGTGCGTTTTTTCTTCAACACTATCGCCGAACGTGCGGGAAGATATAATTTCAACCACTCTACACCGTGAGGAGCATACAACTCATCATATTGTGTGAGATGCGATACCTTTTCATCAACATTTCCATATCCGCCAAAGTCGGGATTGTCGCTCGACAAAACTACCGAATATTCACCTGCTGGTGCAAGAATACCATAATCAGAGAACGACTTATAGGGATTAAAGTTGAATACAAATGCATAATCACCACGCTTAAAGGCCAATACTTGGTCATCATCTTTTTCCCAAAGCTTTTCAACCGCCAACTTTTGGAAATTCTTCACCTTCTTAACCAATGCAATCATCGCATTGTCAAAATCGTTGAGATAGTGATATTTCAATTCTTTGCGGTCGACCAAATCCCATTGACGGCGAGCATATTTATATGACCAGCCATTACCTTCGCGTGGGAAGTCAATCCATTCGGGGTGACCAAACTCATTACCCATAAAGTTGAGATATGCGCCATTGATTGATGCCAATGTCACAAGACGTATCATCTTATGCAACGCGATGCCTCGACCCACTGTCATATCATCATCTCCCTTGGTCATGTGCCAATACATCTTATCGTCGATGAGGCGGAAAATCACCGTTTTGTCCCCTACCAATGCTTGGTCGTGACTTTCTACATACGACACTGTTTTTTCGTCGGCGCGACGGTTGGTCAATTCCCAATATATCGACGTTGGATGCCAATCCTCATCTTTCTTTTCTTTGAGCATCTTAATCCAATAGTCGGGTATACCCATCGCCATGCGATAATCAAATCCCATACCACCATCTTTGATTTTTGTAGCCAAACCGGGCATACCGCTCATCTCCTCGGCAATAGTGATTGCATTGGGGTTGATTTCGTGTATGAGTTTATTGGCAAGAGTGAGATATGTGATCGCATTTGTGTCTTGGCCTCCATTATAATAATCGCCATAAGAGCCGAATGCCTGGCCGAGACCATGATTATAATATAGCATTGAAGTGACACCATCGAAACGGAATCCGTCAAACTTGAATTCCTCAAGCCAATATTTGCAATTCGACAACAAGAAATTCAATACATCATTTTTGCCATAGTCAAAGCAAAGCGAATCCCATGCGGGGTGCTCACGACGATGATCGCCATAGAAATATTGATTATAGCTACCATCAAGGCGGCCAAGCCCTTCTACCTCATTTTTCACTGCATGAGAATGCACAATATCCATAATAACCGCAATGCCCAATCGGTGAGCCTCATCAATCAATGATTTCAACTCTTCGGGTGAGCCAAAACGGCTTGATGGAGCAAAGAAACTCGACACGTGGTAACCAAACGAACCATAATAAGGGTGTTCTTGAATAGCCATAATCTGAATTGCATTATAGCCATCTTTTGCGATGCGGGGAAGCACAAGGTCGCGGAATTCCACATATGTACCCACTCCTTCGCGTTCCTGCGCCATACCTATATGACATTCGTAGATGAGCAATGGCGACACATCAGGCTTAAACTCAGCTATTTGCCATTGATATGTTTCTTCAGGTGCCCACACTTGCGCCGAGAATATATGCGAAACTTCATCTTGCACCACACGGTTGGCATAGGCAGGAATACGCTCTCCCATTCCTCCTTCCCAATACACAATCATTTTGTATAAATCACCATGGTGAAGATCGTTGTGCTTCAAAAACAACTCCCACACACCATTTTCTTTGCGGGTCAAGCGATATTTTGCCATTTCTTGCCAACGGGTAAAATCACCTATCAGCACTATATCTGTAGCATTCGGAGCCCATTCGCGAAACACCCAACCATCGGCTGTGCGATGAAGGCCAAAATAATTGTGAGCATTGGCAAAATCAACAAGCGAACCGTCTTTACCTACCAATTCGCGCTCTTTATTTACTGCATCTTGATATCGACCGGTGATAGCTTCGGCATAAGGCTCAAGCCATGGGTCATTCTTAATGATGTTCAATGGTTTCATTAGTCAAGGAATTTATTGTTTAATAAGAAACTAATAACATACAAACTTAATGAATTTATTCGGTATTTCCTTAATTTTAGCCCCATATTTTTACTCACGCCCTTTTAAAAAATCAAAAAACTACCTCTTTTTACCTCCAAACCACAAAAAAACTCACATTTTTTTGCTCAGAACAAAAACTTTCACTACCTTTGCCGACGCATTTAAGCCCAGATGGCGGAATCGGTAGACGCGCTGGTCTCAAACACCAGTGGGGCAACCCATCCCGGTTCGATCCCGGGTCTGGGTACCGCGAAAGACTGTTAATCGAATGATTAACAGTCTTTTTTATTTCTCGAGAGGCCAAAGGGTCGCCAAAATTAGGGTCTAATGATCAAAATCAGCAAAACATGGCCTTATGTTATACAAATAAGAGCCAATCCCCCCAAAAAAATAAAATCCATTTCTTTTTTCGCATAAGACTGAAAAGTTTTTGAAATGAATTGCATCTTTCTCATTGTACTGATGGGTATTTGCAGGCGATTGCAAATTTATCGCATAGTAGATTGAGGCAACACCCGCCAATCCATATTGAGAGCTCCCGAGAGTTTTTCTTGGTTACTCTTGCGTGTTTTTGAGAGGAGTGGACTGATAAAAATTATACATTTTTCATTCTTTTCTCCTATTTTTTGTTCGATTTTTCGTTTTTAATTTGTTAATAATGTCAATATGTATTAATTTTGCAAACGAATTAAATTAAGGATTTTATGAACTTTACATCAGTAAACAAAACATTTGAAGCTTCTTTCCGTGAGAACTGGGATCGTCCTGCGATTTCAAACTATCGTGGAACTACTTTGCATTTCCGCGATGTAGCCCGTCTCATCGCAAAACTTCACATCATGTTTGAAGAATGTGGATTGGAAAAAGGCGACAAAGTGGCTATATGCTCAAGAAACCAAGCCAATTGGGCGGTATCGTTTCTTGCTACCATGACCTATGGGGCAGTTCCCGTGCCTTTGATGCATGAATTTAAGCCATCAAACATCCATCACCTTGTAAACCACTCCGAAGCAAAAGTTTTGTTTGTCGACGAAGTTATTTGGGAAAATGTAATAGAGTCGGAAATGCCTGAACTACAAGCAATCATTCAGGTAAACAATTTCAGCCTCTTATACTCAGCAAACGAACGAATCACCGAAGCAAGAGCTCGTCTTAACGAGTTTTTCGGCAAAAAATATCCAACAGCATTCACTCCCGATTTATTAAACTACCACGAAGACCAACCCGATGAATTGGCTATCATAAACTATACTTCGGGCACATCAGGTTTCTCTAAGGGTGTAATGATTCCATTTAGAGCGATTGCATCAAATCTTGAATTTGGAGAGAAAGCGCTTCCTTCAATCAACAACACTTCAAATGTAGTTTCGATGTTGCCTTGCGCACACATGTATGGGCTCATGTTTGAGGTATTGTATGAATTGTCAAGAGGTTGCCACGTACACTTCCTCTCGCGTCTTCCAAGCCCTAAGATTATATTGCAAGCTCTTGCCGAAGTCAAACCATCGGTTGTGATTGCCGTTCCGCTTATTATAGAAAAGATTTACAAAAACAAGGTAAAACCTATATTGGAGAAAGCCGGTATAAGATTTGCGCTAAAAGTGCCCGGTCTTGACCAAATGATTACCAATAAAATAAAGGCAGAGCTCATCAAGGCATTTGGTGGTGAATTCTATGAAGTGATTATCGGTGGAGCCGCATTTAACAAAGAGGTTGAAACATTCTTCAAGAGAATGGGATTCCCATTTACTGTGGGCTATGGCATGACCGAGTGTGCTCCTATCATCACATATTCCGATTGGAAAACCGAGAAGATTTATTCATGTGGCGAAATCGTGCCAAACATGGAAATGAAAATCGACTCGCCCGACCCACAAAACATTCCAGGCGAATTGCTTGTTAGAGGCGCAAATGTGTTCCTTGGCTATTACAAAAACCCCGAAGCCACTGCCGAAGCCCTCGATGAAGATGGGTGGCTACACACAGGCGATATGGGTATAATCGACGCTGATGGAAGTTTGTTCCTTCGTGGACGTTCTAAATGTATGATTTTGGGCCCTTCAGGTCAAAACATCTACCCCGAAGAAATCGAAGCCATGCTCGATGTAAGACCTTATTTCGTGGAGTCATTGGTGATTGAAGATGAAGGAGGCCTCACCGCATTGATATTCCCCGACTTTGACCAAGGTGCAAAAGACGGCATGAACCAAAAAGAATTTGCAAAATACATCAAATCAACCCTACCCGACATCAACAAAGACCTTCCAAATTACGCCCGTCTGAAGAAAATAGAAGTCATGTCGGAGGCATTTGAAAGAACTCCTAAAAAGAGTATTAAACGATACTTATATCAACGTATCAAAAAAACATCATAAACGATTTGAGGCTGAGTCATTAACTCAGCCTCTTTTTTTCAGCTATTCCAACCATTCTCACCAAGATCAATAGACTGGATTTTAAGAATTTACATATCCATATTGAGAATTTCTATCGAGCAATAGATTTTATCAGTTGCGGGGATTAAAATATTCCATTATCTTTGCAATGAACAAAACAAACAACAAGTTTTATTTGTTAAGTAATAAAGATTAATAACCATTTAAATAATAAGATTATGAAAAAATATCGTTGCACTGTATGTGATTGGATTTATGACCCTGAAGTAGGTGACCCTGATGGCGGAATTGCTCCCGGAACTGCATTTGAAGACATTCCCGATGATTGGAGTTGCCCCCTCTGTGGAGTTACCAAAGAAGACTTTGAATTAGTTGAAGAATAATCGTTTTTTTCAAGAATAAAGATTTTAATTAATTAGAAACAAAAAGGAAACGTCGAGAGGCGTTTCCTTTTATTCTTTATATATCCTTAACACACATATCGTTTCAAAGGCGTTATCGACAATAGATAAATAAATAATGCCGAACATAATAAAGTGGCTACCGGTGCTATCAATGCCGCACTCTCACACCCCACGATATGTGGCGATATCACATATTGATAGATTGCAGTGTGACAAAGGTATACGCCAAATGATAATTTTGCCAACCGGTTTACCCCAATAGTTATCCATTGTGGCATCTTCTTCACTCGTGTGACTAAAATGAAACACATAGCCATATATGCCACTATATTTATATGCAAATCATCATAAAGCATATGTGTGAGACCATATTTCTCGGTAAAGAAATACAATCTTATGGGTAATGCCACGGCAAGGAGCAACAACACTCCCCATGCCACAACTTGATATCGATGCGACTCTTCTTGTAGAGGATAACGCCATAGGTAATACCCCAACAACATATACCCCAAATACCCGACAAACGGGCTCAACATTGTGTCGTGGATATCTTGTGGAAAATCAACAAAATAAGCCGCATAGTGAATCATTGTCGACAATGCCCACAATACCAATGCATATTCAATCCATCGGCGCGACACATTCTTTATCCACACACTCATGATTGGCGCCACGAGATAAAACCCTATAAGCACATACATAAACCATGCAGCGCTAAACGATGGTTTTAATGGCAACGAATAAAACTCTTTCCATAACTTGCCAAGAGTCCAGCCATCAAAATACCACGACAATAGCAGATATACTATCGACCACGATAGAAAAGGGGGAATAATGCGCCTGAAACGCTTTAAAAGGAACGCCTTACCACTGCCTTCAACAGGCAACAAAACAGCTCCCGATATCATAAAAAACAACACGCTATCTCCAACGATAATGCGCATCATAGTAACATCATCGGCACCTAAATAAGCTGCTACCGTGTGGTCAATAATCACAAATATCATCGCCACGACTCGCAATAAATCTATGCCGAAGATGCGTTGTTTCATTTTTTATAATTAGCCAATGACTCTTCAAGACTTGTTATAATCATCGCTTTTAGCTCCGGAGGATCCAACACTGTGATATTGGGTCCATATGACAACAACTCTTGAACAAAGTCGGGAGTAATTCGCAAACGATAATCAAATATTGAATATGTGTCGTGAATCATTTCATGCTGAGATGAATGCAAAGGCACCGCTCTCAAATATTTAGCTTGACGAGAATCGGTCTTTATCGACACATTTTTTATTTCTCCCTGTGAAAATATAATACCATAGCTATATTTAGTATATGCTTCGGCATCAAAATCATCGGGTATTTCAAACACATCTTGCAACACCACCACATCTTTCATACGGTCGAGTGCATACGTTTTGATTTTATCCTCTTTCACATTACGACCGGTCACATACCATCGTTGACGGAAGATTTTCAAAAAATAAGGCTCCACAACAATATCGGGCGTGGCATTGGTGCGCGAATATGGTTGATACGTAAATTTAATTTGATGAAACTCCTTGAGCGCATCAATCACTGTTGCCAAAAATTCGCGAGCCGATGGCACATCTTCAATAAAAATTCTATTAGAAATGTTACGCGACTCACTCAGCACATTGCTCATCGCTGTGGTATTGAGCAACCAGTTTGTCACACTTTCATTGTGTGTATCTCCCTCATCGATATAATATTCAAATGTAGAAGGATTACACTCAATGTTTACTTTAAATAAATCCTCAATCGCCATTCTATAGTTATAGAATGTGCGACGTGGCAATGGCTCACCATTTGAGAATGGCGACTTTTTCCAACGAGCATTTAACTCCTCTCGAGTGATATGCCCATAACGTTTAATAGTGTCTACCAACCAAATGTAACGGTTGAAAAGATCTTTTGACATAGAAGTTTGGTTATTTAATTTTGGTTATTATAAGGAGAGATTAACATTATTTATTCTTCAATTTTACCTTTTGACAACATTGCTAATCCAATTATTGTCAACACAGCATTTATTATCAAAAGTTCAAAACTTGTGGTATAGTTAAATTGCTCTTTGAGTTGCCATTGCACTACCCATGACAAAGCAGGAGCCAACACACACACCACTGGCACCCATTTGTCGTGCACTTGAAGTTTGATAAACATGCCAAACACAAACAAACCAAGAATTGGGCCATAGGTGTATGACGCCAACGTGTAAACTGCGCTAATCGCATCTTGATTACTTGCATAATAGAACACAATGATTACCAAGCCCATCAACACCGACATTGTGATATGAACCATTTTTCTCACTCGGGTGAGTTTTGCGTCATTATATTTCTTTTGTCCGTCAAGTATGTCAACAGTAAACGATGTGGTGAGAGAAGTTAGAGCCGAACCAGCTGCCGAATATGCTGCTGAAATCAAACCCAACACAAACAATATCAACACAATCACCGGCATTCCGGCACTCTGTGCGACAAGACCAAAGATATCATCTGATTTTTCGGGCATTGCAATACCGGTTTTGTTCATATACATCACAAGTAAAGTACCCAATACAAGGAACAACGCAATCACAAAGAATTGAACAATACTACTAACTATCATATTCTTTTGCGACTCCTTAGAGTCTTTACAAGCGAGGTTGCGTTGCATCATATCCTGGTCAAGACCGGTTGTGGCAATCACCATAAACACACCGGCAAGAAATTGTTTCCAAAAATAAGTACCCTCTTTAGGATCATCAAAGAAGAATATCTGAGAGGTGCTATCACCCGCCACTGCGCTCACCATTTCACCAATAGAGAAGCCCATACCTTGAGCGATGAAATAGATACACAACACCACCGATAACACTAAGCAGCAACTTTTCAACACATCGGTCCATATCACTGACTTTACACCACCTTGGGCTGTATAAAGCCATATCAACGCTATCGTTGCAACCACATTCAACACGAATGGAATGTTTAATGGGTCAAACACAAGAATTTGAAGTGTTGAGCACACCACCAAGAAACGCACCGATGCTCCGAGCATTTTTGACACAAAGAAAAACCATGCGCCACTTCGATATGTAGCCACGCCAAAACGCTCTCCAAGGTATCCATAAATCGACACCAAATTACGCTTATAAAACATTGGCACCAACACAAAGGCTATCAAGAAATATCCCACGATAAAGCCTAAACACATTTGCAAATATGAATATCCCTTTGTTTCAACCATTCCAGGCACTGAGATAAATGTCACACCCGATATTGCCGCACCAATAGTGGCTATCGACACCAATATCCAAGGATTCTTGCGGTTGCCCGAAAAGAATGTGGCGTTATCCGACTTGCGTGAAGCGAAATAAGAGATTAACAACAATAGAGCAAAATAAGCGATTATCGTAATAATTACTATCCAATGGTTTTCCATTATTATATTTTCTTGTGGGTTAATATTATTTTTTCAAATTATTCTTCATAAAGCAAATAGGGCTTGCGTTGTGCTTTAAAAGCCTCAACATCATCAGCCCAAGTGGCCTTTATTTCATCGGCACTCATGCCTTTAGCTATCATGCCACGAATACTTTCGTCACCAATAAGCTTTTCAAAAAACTCTTTAGCGCCCTTATATTTATATCCATTATCGAAAAACGCATCAACCGACACTCCCATACATTTATAGGCATCGATAAGATATTCCAAATTCAATCCTTGAGCGATAATCTCTTCATCATCAAGAGTGCGAAGGTCGCGACCATAGCACTTTTTATTGAGCAATGGAGGATTTTTCGCACCATCTACACTACGAGGTGTAAATGTGAAATCACACCCTTTCATATTGGGGTGACCATATATCTCAAACGGAGCATCTGTGCCTCGGCCGAGACTCACCGACGTTCCCTCAAAATAACATATCGATGGATAGAGATATATCGACTTCATTGTGCGCAAATTGGGTGATGGAGCCACCGGCAACACATAGCGTGTTTGGTGAGTGTAATTTTCACATGGAATTACTTGCAAAGGCACTTTCGCTCCATTATCGAGCCACCCTTCGCCATTAACCATCAAGGCAAGTTCGCCAAGGGTCAACCCATGTACTACCGGGATAGGCAATTTACCGACTCCCGATTTGTATTTCATATCGAGTATAGGACCATCGACATACATGCCATTGGGATTAGGACGGTCGAGCACCATGAATTCTTTGCCATTTTCAACAGCCGCATTCATTAAGTCGACCATTGTGCAATAATAAGTATAAAAACGCAACCCCACATCTTGGATATCGGTTACGATTATATCAATCTTAGAGATTTCAGCTTGTGATAATGCTTTTTTCTTGTTGCTACCATAAAGTGATTCGATGCGAATGCCTGTTTTAGAGTCAACAGAGCTATTTACATGTTCACCGGCATCGGCAGTTCCTCGAAAACCATGTTCGGGCGAATAAATCACCTCAACATCGAGTCCGTTTTCAAGCATTATATCGAGAGTGTGACGCTCTCCCACCATTCCTGTGTGATTAGAGAAAAGACCGATCTTTTTCCCTTTAAGTTGATCTACATATTGATCCACTCGAGCAGCACCAACAATCACTTCTTGTGCCGAAACAAACAATGCCGACACCATGAAAAATGAAAGCGCAAAAAGCAGTTTTTTATAGTCCATATTTATCCAATATAAAATATTCTGTAAAGATAGTAACAAAATCAATACTTTAACACAATTTTTCGCTCCAAAAAGATTAATATATCTTAAAAAATCAATCAAATGCACTCTTTTGCTCACTATTAAGCATTATTTATTCGCAAAAATTTGCAACCACCCAAAAATAGTATTAATTTTGCATGCAGAAACAAGGGGTATTAGCTCATCTGGCTAGAGCGCGACACTGGCAGTGTCGAGGTGAGCGGTTCGAGTCCGCTATACTCCACATTTTCAAAGTTGTTAATAATTGGCTTCCAATTTGTTAGCAACTTTCTTTTTTTGTGCATATTTTGTCGATTTTTGCCCATTGGAAAAACTTTTGAGATGGCTCAAAATCATAGCAATAAACTATGTCTCATCTCTTTGTCTCGGCATAAAAAAGGTCGACAAACTGCCGACCTTTATATTTTTAATGATGCTATTTTTCCTCTTTTCTCTTAGCAAGATGGAGTTTAGCCTTTTGTAATACTTATTTGTCTTTTTCTTTAGCCTCGTCCTTTGAATAAGGTTCTTCATCTTCCATTACAACACCTTTGGCATTTTCATCGGCATCGGCTTCATTTCCCGAACCTTGATATTCTTCTTGAGAAAAAGCAGGGTCGTTATCTATTTGTTCGGGAGGAGTTTCTACACCAAATGTAGAATCCACATCACTTTTTTCGGTTGTTTCTCCGGAGCCACATGATACCATCAAAAACAATGCGGCGCCTAATAAAAAAGACTTCTTCATAACATTATTGTTTTTATTTATTTTTTACTTCACAAAAGTAGAATTTTTATTTTTAATATAACACTAATTAGTCACTTTTTTTGTCAATAAATTTTAATGAGCCTCAAGCCAATTTTTTCCGACACCAGCCGACACCGTCAATGGCACACGTCCTTGATACGCATTTTCCATATTACGCTTCACAATCTCTTTCACGCGAGCCAATTCATCGTTTACCACATTAAACACCAATTCATCGTGCACTTGCATTATCATTTTTGAGCGCAACCCTTCTTTGGCAAACTCACGGGCAATATCAATCATCGCCACTTTTATTATATCGGCCGCCGACCCTTGAATAGGAGCATTCACGGCATTGCGTTCGGCATAACCACGCACCACTGCATTACGCGAGTTTATATCGGGCAAATATCTACGGCGACCTTTAATTGTTGACACATAGCCATCTTTGCGCACTTGTTCAAGCGTTTCGTCCATATACTGACGCATCTGCGGATAACTTTCATAATATCCATCGATAAGCTTCTTTGCATCACCACGAGATATAGACAAACGCTCGGAAAGGCCAAACGCCGAAATACCATATATAATACCGAAATTAGCTGTTTTGGCATAGCGACGTTGCTCATCGGTAACCTCTTCAAGAGCCACTCCATACACCTTCGCCGCTGTGGCACGATGAATATCGGCACCCGAATTAAACGCCTCAATCATATTTTCGTCACCACTCATGTCGGCAATCAATCGTAATTCGATTTGCGAATAGTCGGCCGAGTAAATTTCACACCCCTCATCGGCAATAAATGCGCGACGTATTTCACGACCATCATCGGTGCGCACAGGGATATTTTGCAAATTAGGATTTGTTGAAGAGATGCGCCCGGTAGCCGTCACCGTTTGGTTATATGAAGTATGAATCTTACCTGTAGCCGGATTTATCAATTCAGGCAAAGCGTTGATATAGGTACTCAACAACTTTTTCAATCCCCTAATTTGCAATATCTTGTCAACAATAGGCTGTGTGTTTCGATATTTTTCCAATATCTCCTCGGTAGTGGAATAGGCTCCGCGTTTTGTGCGTTTTGCCTTAGGGTCGATTTTCAATCGTTCAAACAACACCTCACCCACTTGCATTGGCGACGAGATATTAAACTCTCCACCGGCGAGTTCATATACTTGTTGTTCAATATCATGAAGGCGAGAGCTAAGATTTTCCGACATCTTTGCCAATTCATTCACGTCGATTCTCACACCCTCAATCTCCATATCGGCAAGCACTTTCACAAAGGGCAATTCTATTTCTTCCATCAACGAAGTCAAACCCTCTTGCTCTAACATTGGAACAAATTTTTCATATAGTCGCAATGTGACATCGGCTATCTCACACATCACATCACCCACTATAGCATCTTCAATTGCTCCGCCGTTTTTGCGTTGAAGAGCCTCCTCTACACCGCTACTCACCATGCACCCAAGATAGGTGAATGCCAATGATGGCAACGCATGTTTCATCTCTGATTGCAATAGATAATGCGCCACCGAGGTGTCGTAATAATTATCGCCCATGTCAATACCTTCATTATGCAACACGATATAATCGCGTTTCACATCGTGGCTCACAAATCTCACCGACTTTGAACAAAGCAATAACTTCAACACCACCTTCATCTGCTCTCGCGCCTCGCTCTCGGCGGGTATTTTTATATACACGGCCTTCGATTCTTGTGTCGACAATGCCAACCCTTGCCAACGTGCGGTCATCGCATCGGCTCCGGTAGCATATAGCACCATGCCCACAACTCCGCAACCTAATGTCTGAGCCACCACCTCGGTAGTTTCATTAAGAGTTGTCACCACTCTATATTCAGCATCACTCTTCACACACATTTGTTCCTCTTGCGGAGCATCAAAAAGCGATGGTCCATCAAACAATGATGGTTCTTGCGGCTGTGACACCGGTTCTGCAACCGATTTCACACCCATCTTCGACAAAAATGATTTGAACTCAAGCTCGGTGTAAATCTCTATCAATCGTGCCTCATCGGCCTCCTTGCGAGCCAAATCATCAAGGTTCAACTCAACCGGCACATCAGTTTTTATCGTTACAAGGAATTTTGAGAATTTTATCTTCTCGATATTCTCTGAAATCTTCTTTTGCACGGCACCTTTAAGCGAATCGACATTTTCGATAAGGTTTTCTACCGATCCCCACTCTCCAATAAGTTTCACCGCCGTTTTCTCTCCCACACCGGGACAACCGGGGATATTATCGCTCGCATCTCCCTCAAGCGCAAGAAGGTCAATAACTTGCAACGGAGAAGAAATGCCATATTTTTCGCACACCTCTTTCACTCCTCGCACCTCAAATCCCGCACCTTTTAACGCAGGGCGATACATCAACACACGATCGGTCACCAACTGACCATAATCCTTGTCGGGGGTCATCATCAATGTAAGATACCCTTCACCCTCGGCCTTGCGAGAAATTGTCCCTATCACATCATCGGCCTCATAACCGGGCACCTCTATCACTGTGATATTATTCGCGGCAAGAATATCTTTGATATATGGTATTGAGAGAGTTATATCTTCGGGTTGCGCATCACGCTGAGCCTTATATTCGGGATATGCCTCATGGCGAAATGTACCACCCTTAGGGTCGAAACACACTGCCACATGAGTGGGATTTTCTTTGCGCAACACATCGTCAAGGGTGTTGCAAAACCCGAAAATCGCCGAGGTATTCAATCCCTTTGAGGTAATTCGTGGAGCACGTATCAACGCATAATAAGCTCTATATATTAACGCATAAGCATCAATGAGTAGTAATTTTTTATCTTCCATCTTATAGATTGCAATAAACTTGTTTCATAAAAATAATCGATAAATATACGCATAAAACCTCAACCAAGCCCTAAAAATTAAAAAAAATCACCATTTTTTCACTTTATCGCTCCTTTTTATCATTTTTTACCTCGTTAATATTATAAGTTTTACTAATTTTGCACGAAATTTCATTTTTTAATCTTTTTTGATGTCTACTTTTCAATCAATACAAAAATCAATCGCACCCGAATTGGAGATGCTCAACAAACGCATTTCCGACACCTTGGCATCGCCCAACGCGTTGATGAACCAAGTGATTGAAGGGTATCTTAAATCAAAAGGGAAACAAATACGACCAATTATCGTGATTTTGAGTGCCAAGCTTCTCGGCGAGGTCAACGAAAATGTTATCTCTGCCGCTACTGCTGTCGAGCTGCTTCACAATGCCACTCTCATTCACGACGACGTGGTCGACGACACCAAGTTGCGTCGTGGGCAACCCACAATCAACAACATTTGGGACAACCACATCGCAGTACTTGTGGGCGACTTCTTCCTTTCATCGGCCCTACTCCAAGCCATTGAAACTAACGACATAAAAATCATCAAGTCAATCACCAACCTTGGGAAACTGCTCTCTATTGGCGAGATTGACCAGATATATAATGCTCGCTTCCACAATCTCAACGAAGACGCCTATTTCGAAACAATTTATCGCAAAACGGCTTCGCTATTCGTATCGTGTGTTGAAGTGGGAGCCTTTGCAGTGGAAGCTTCCGACGACGACACCCAACGTCTGTCCCAAGTGGCCCGTCTACTCGGTTTGTGTTTCCAAATCAAAGATGACATTTTCGACTATTTCAACGACGAAAAGATAGGCAAACCCACCGGCAACGACCTTCGCGAAGGGAAAATCACACTCCCCTTGCTCCATGTGTTGCTCAACGACACATTGCCTCAACACGATGAAATGCTCGCACTCTCTAAAAAAGAGATTCTCGACACCGACGAGATTAACACCCTCATCGAATATGCCAAACGTCATGGCGGTATCGAATATGCCTACAATACAATGCAACGCCTTCGCGACGAAGCCGTTGAAATTATATCGCAATTCCCCGAATCGCAAACACGCGACTTCTTCATCGCAATCATCGACTTCATCATCTCCCGCGACAAATAAAACGGAAAGTTGAGAATTGATAGTAGCAAAGCGCAATTCTGCACTCCGCATTAATTAGGCATTATGCATTGTAAATTCTGCATTATTCGATGCAGTCTTTTCCTCAAAGTCGTATCATATTTATATGACGCCATTTTTTTATGGAAATTGAAGAGTTAATAAACCGAGGAAAAAAGGGTGATGAAAACGCACTTTGTCATCTTTACAACACATATTCTCATAAGATGGTGAGGATATGTGTTAAAATTGTTGGCAACCGCATGATTGCCGAGGAATTAACTCACGACGCCTTTATTTTGGCATTTTCTAAATTAAATCAACTCCAAAATCCAAATCGATTTGAAAAATGGCTCTCAACCATAGTATCAAATATTTCCTTTCGATATCTTGAACAAAATGAGAAATACAACACAATTTCACTATCAGATCTCAACGAGAAAGAAACACCACACAATTACGACACTCACACTTTTGAATCAGAACAAAAAACACCACTCGATATCAAAGACATCTTATTAGCAATCGAGCAGCTTCCCAAAGGTTATCAGTCGGTTTTCAAAATGTCGGTATTACAAGGAATGTCCCATAACGAAATTGCCGACATTCTTGGCATTGCAGCACGCTCCTCGGCTTCTCAATTAGCAAGGGCAAAAAGGCTGTTACGACAACACCTATCAAAATATTTGGTAGCATTATTGGTTATCATAACTGCTCCTATAATATATTTTATGTCGAAGCAACGTAACACAAATAATGCTATCCACTCTATTGTTTCAAAAAACAACGAACCGGCTAAAGAATCGGCACAACTACCCGACTCATCGTCTATCGTCACCCCTCCATCTGTCACCAAAACACCTCAGATAACAAAAAGGGTTCAGGCAAAAAACAAATATATCGCAACGGAATCTGTTCCCGTATCCGATTCTACTATTTATACACCTATTGACTCAACAAGTTTCATTGCGAAACAAGAATCGTCGATCGACACAATCGCCATTGACAGCATTAAGCCCAACCATACCCCCAATGAATATATTGCCATCAATGACACTACCGATCTTGATTTCTCAATTCCATCATCTGAATCCGACGCACCCGAGTGGAATCTAAATTTAGCCTATTCAAATAATATTAAATCTTTTTATCCACACTCAAATGTCAACGTTCTTGCAAATGATGGAGCTTTCCCCGATGGTATAATACATATAAAAGATTTCAACGAATTAGAGACTTGGCAAGAAGCGATAGATTATGCAAATTATGCCAATATTCCTAAAGCAGAGAAAGATGCTATTACTCGAATTGCCAATAAATACATCTCTCAAGGCTTACGAACAATCTCTCGCTCACAAAATCACCATTTCCCATTCACGGCTTCTGTTTCCATAAGCCGACGCATAAGTCAACGATTCGACATTGAGAGTGGATTAAGTTATAGCAAATTATCCTCTGAACTTATCACAGGAAAAGAAAATGCCGGACTCATCTGTTATCAAGACATTCACTACTTGGGTATCCCATTAAAACTCTCATTTAATTGGATTGAAACATCTCACTGGGGAATATATTCTTCGGCAGGGATTATGATGGATATACCTATTCAAGCAAAACAAGAAACCGATTATATTCTATACAAATCTAATTTATACCACAAATCTCAACATATTGATGCTCCACTACAATGGTCAGTCGGATTAGGCATAGGGTTACAATACAAAATCACCCCTAACATTGGGTTATTTACCGAGCCTAATATCTATTATTACATACCCAACGGCAGTGATATCGAAACATATCGCACAAAACACCCCATATCAATTTCGCTTCCTATTGGTATTAGAGTTAATTGGTAAATTGCTATGCAGTATTTTAATTTTTTTCGTATCTTTCATATAGAAAAAGTTTTATTGAATTAAAAATTATTACTATTATGAACGTAAGATTATTTTCAGCATTAATGCTGGCACTGACAAGTTTCATTTTGATAGGTTGTGATGAAAATGACGAACCTAATGGTGAAAAATCAGAATTAAAATTCATTAATCTCACCGGCGGAGAGTTAGCTGTGGCTAAGCAAAATAATATGTTTGCTTGGAATATGTTTGACTATGTAAATGCCGAAAGTGGCAACACAATAGTATCGCCATTGAGCGCTTCATTTGCAATGTGCATGACGGCTGAGGGCGCCAACGGTGCCACTCGCGATGAGATTTATCAAGCATTTGGTTTTGAGAATTGCAATAATGATGATGTAAACAGTTATATGCATAAACTCTCAAACCAGCTCATGCTTCTTGATTCCAAAACAGAGGTCTCAATAGCCAATTCACTATGGCATAACAAAAGATATAACATTCTTGAGTCATTTATCTCAAGCATGAAAACAAGTTACAATGCCGATGTTTTTCAATTAGGCACAAATGCCGAAGATGAAATAAATGATTGGTGTTCCGACAAAACACATGGTTACATCAACGACCTTTTACCTCAGGGAAGTATTACTCCCTCAACGGCAGCGGTATTGCTTAATGCCCTTTATTTCAAAGGTGAATGGGCTGATAAATTTGACAAAAAAGATACTGAAAGAGGTTTCTTTTATTCAATCGACAATAGTCTTCCCACCGTTTATTATATGACCGGTAGAAAGAAAATAGAATACGTTACTGCCGAAACTTTCACAATGGCAAGCCTCACGTTCGGAAATGGTGCTTACGCTGCTCGATTTTTACTGCCAAATAAGGACAAAACATTTGACGATTGTATAACTGAAATTAAAACAACAGGGTGGGAATCGATTAAAAATAATTATCATAGTGGCAAAACGACAATAAAAATCCCCAAATTTACAATGAAAAATCGCCTCAATATGATGCCCATATATCAACAAATGGGGATAGATAGAGTGTTTACTCCTTTTGCTGATTTCTCAAATTTATCTACCACAGATGACATATGCATAACAGATGCTTTTCAAAGCAACTTCTTCAAAATCGACGAAGAAGGAGCAACTGCCGCTTCGGTTTCGGGCGGGTTAATAGGAGAAGCCGCTCCTATAAGCATACCTTCATTTATCCTCGACCACCCATTTATCTTTGCGTTGACCGAACGCAGCACCGGTGCAATACTCTTTATAGGCAAAATCGAAACCCTATAATTACCTCTCTAAGTAAACAGTATAAAGTAATAGACTGCCAATATAACAATGCGACGATGTGCAATGATTAATAAGCACATCGTCGTTTTTTATATCAATTTACAAGCAGATTGATACATTTTTACACGGAAAATACAAAAAAATCAACATTTCCGCCCTATTTCCCAATAAATTATATATCTTTGCATATTCTTATACCATGCTAATAATTACAACAAACTAACATAATACCAAATGAAAAAATTAATCTTCGGCCTAACTCTTTTAGCCAGTTTAGGTGTTAATGCCCAGATTTTAAACGTAAACAGCACCCACAAGGTGAATGTTCCCGAGGACGTAAAAGTGAGCACTGCTCAACTAAGTCATGATGGTCAATGGGCTGTAATTTCCCATTCCAATGTTCCCGGTCTTGACAAAATAGACCTATCTACCAACAAGCTAACCCGCATCAGCGACACCGGCAATGGTTTTGACCTTAAAATTTCGGGTGATGACAAAACTATTATTTTCCGTGAAATCAATTATGCAGCCGACAAACGTCGCTACACAACCCTTAAAAGCGTGAATATCGCTACCGGAGTCTCTCGCATTGTATCTCCCTCCACTCGCAACACTCATATTTTTGCCAAAGATGCAGCAAAAACATTAAAAGCAAATGCCGGCACTCTCGCAAGCGAAGCGTCGCGCCCTGTTGCGTCAATCAACCGTGGCAGCATGTATATTACTCAAAACGGCATCACTACTCTCGTGGCTCCTCAAGGTGTTGAAGGTAAAAGTTATTTGTGGCCACAAGTTTCACCCGACGGCAAAAAAATCCTCTACTTCGTGGTAGGTGAAGGTTGCTTTGTGTGCAACATCGATGGTAGCAACCCTGTTGCACAAGGTGTTTTGCGTGCATCGGTGTGGTATGACAACAACACTATCGTGGGCATGGATCACAAAGACGATGGCGTAAAAACTACAAGCTCTAAACTCATCGCCAAAAACATCAATGGCAGCACCACTCAAGTGCTCACCACTTCAGATGTGAAAGCGATGTACCCATCAGCAGGTAGCAATAAAATTTCGTTCGTTACCCCCGAAGGCGAACTCTACGTGATTAATATCAGCAAATAATAACCCATCATAATATACCACATCATGAATAAAAGATTTCTATCATTGATTATAATGACTGTCATAGCGTGGACTTCTATGATGGCAGTTACTGTTAACGATATTCGTGTATATATCAACCCCGGTCACGGCTGTTGGATGACACGAAACCTTCCATTGGTAAACAAAGCTCTCAAAGATACCACTGGGTTCCACGAATCAAACACCAATCTTTGGAAAGCGTTTGGTATCATGGAAAAACTTATTGAATGGGGCGTTCCTTTCGACCGCACTCTCAACCAATCGGGCGAACATCACCAAATAGGTGCTGCTCGTAGCTTCAAAAACCCTATCGTGTTCTCTCGCGTAAAAAATACCCCTTGGTATGGCGATGACACTCAAGAACTCTATAACCGCGACCTCACCGAGGTAGCTGCCGAAGCCAACTACAACGACTTTGACTACTTCATCTCAATCCACTCAAATGCTTATATAGATGGCACCAACACCAACTATATGGCACTCTATTACAACGACCGCGTTAGTGCTTCATATAATAGCGCCAAAGCTGCCGGTTGGTATCTTATTGAAAACCCTCACCAGATGTGGACTAACTATGCATCTTCTCCACACCTCCTTGCCGGCTCAAGTGGTTACGAAGTGCTTGGTTCGCTTAATGTGCCGGGGTATATGTCGGAAGGCTTCTTCCATACCTACCAACCTGCACGTCACAAGATTATGAATCCGGCAGTGGCTCGCATCGAAGGTATCGGTTATGCCAAAGGTATCAACGATTGGTTCTCTTTAGGCAAAAAAGACTCATATGGTATGATTTATGGTATCCTTCGCCATGCATCACAAACATTCACTCACACTTATTACACTCCCAACTCAGCAACACTCGACCGCTTCCTTCCCATCAACGGTGCTACCGTTAAGTTGATTCAAAATGGCCAAGTGTTACAAACTGTTACTACCGACCATTTCTACAACGGAGCGTTTGTGTTTGACAAAGTTGCTCCGGGCACTTACACTATCGAATGTTCTCACCCCGACTATGCTACAAGCACAATGAGTGTGAGCGTGGAAGCCAACAAAATCTCTTACCCCACAGCGTCTATCTCAAGCGAAGGCATTAATCTCGTTCCCGTACAAGGTGCTTATGCCTACTCTCACAAACTCACAAAGAGCGGTAACGACTACATTTTCTCATTCAAGAGCACCGCTACTGCTCCCAAAGCAAGCATAATACTCACCAACAAAGCTACAAACGCATCTTCAACCTATGAAGTGGGCGCAGTAAATAAAGGTGACAACTCAATAACAATCAGCGCCGATAACATTGGCGAGGGCGAACACACTTGGGCTGTATCTATTGCCAACGAAGCAAGTACTGCCGCACAAGCATATCACAACCAAGGCGGAACAACCGAAAGCAACCGTCGTGGTGGTGTGGCTATCGACCTTGACACCGAAAGCTCTTACTTCGGACATGTTTACACTACTACCGGTTATGCCGGTGGTATTCAACGCTATAACCCCGACCTTTCTAAAAACGGCG
The DNA here is from genome assembly GCA_017399915.1 of Muribaculaceae bacterium. Classification (GTDB taxonomy): domain Bacteria; phylum Bacteroidota; class Bacteroidia; order Bacteroidales; family Muribaculaceae; genus RGIG4079. The sequence continues at coordinate 12,944 of JAFQAS010000020.1, read as the reverse complement.
GCATCATTCATGCCGACAAATTTAGCTCAAGCACAAGCTCGTCACCCTATCGCATCAAAGTGAGCCAATCAAAGGCTTACATAAGCGACTGGAGCGACGAAAATTCAGGGGTATATGTTTACAACCCTGCCAATGGCTCTCTCAACCAAATGTTCCAAGGCTCACGCGCTTCAAGCGGACAATGGACCAACGGTGGCACAGTAGTGGGTGGTAGTACAACCGGTATCGCATTCTATAATGCCGGCTCTGAACGTCGCATGTATGCTTTCTGTGAAGACTACACAAGCGGTAAAATGCTCGTTCGCTACCATTTAGGCAACAACGACACTTGGAGTGCTGCTCCTTCGGCTACATTTGCCACTGTCACAAACAACCTCGGACACAACAACGTGGAAATGGTGACTTGCGAAAAAGGTGTGTGGATTTGCCAAAACCTTCGTGGAACCAACTCTACCGAAGCTGCCCCTGCATTCATTTTCATGGATCATAGTGGAAACATCAAGTTCACTTCTTACAGCCTTGGCGGACTTGAAGCAATATCTCAAGCACCCGAAAGTGGTATCGCTATCAACAATGACATGAGTCGTTTGGCTGTAGCCAATTCGGTTGGTAATGTTACAATATATGCAGTAACTTGGAACGGCGACACTCCTTCGCTCTCTTACCAATATTCAGTAGAAGTGCCAAGCACCTCTGATGTTGAGCAAATTGCATTTGACCCTGCCGACAATATGCTTCTATTCTCTCGTCAACAAGGTCTCATGGCGTTCACTTTGAAGAATCCTGCTCGCAACACCGTAACCAATGCCCCTGCTTCACAAGCAATCAACGGCACAGGCGAAGCTCCTATTGTTCCCGAGCCCGAGCCTGAACCCGAAACTCCTTCGGCCAATCGCGGTGCATTTGCCTACGGATTTAAGACTGAACCTAATGGCGAATTATACACTCTCATCTACTCATTGACCGATGATGTGGAAGGCCTCGACATTGTGTTTACCAATATTGAAACAGGCGAAGTTACATCTATCGATGTTTCATCAATCCCTTCACTTCTCGTCAAAGGCGAGTGCCGCGCTATATTAGAAGCAGGCGACCTCCCAATAGGCAAATTCACTTGGGGTGTGGCTGTGCTTAACAAAGAAAGCATCGGTGCCGAAGTAATATACAACCAAGGTGGTGTTACAAGCAACAACCGCCGTGGTGGTGCCACTATCGACCTTGACCCCGAAAGCCCATACTTCGGCTACGTTTACTCTTCTGTTGGATATGCCGAAGGTGTTCAAGCATATCTCCCCGACCTCTCTAAGAGCGGTGGCATTATCTTAGCCGATAAATTCAGCGCAAGCACAAGTTCTTCGCCCTATCGCATCAAAGCAAATTCAGGCAAACTCTACCTCAGCGACTGGAGCGATGAAAATGCCGGTATATATGTTTACAACCCCGCCAACAGCTCTTTCGCCCAAGTATTCCAAGGCACTCGCGCTTCAAGCGGACAATGGACCAATGGCAGTGCTGTAGTGGGTGGAAGTAGCACTTGCGTCGATTTCTGGGGGACTGGTAGCGAACGCTACATGTATACTTTCTGCGAAGACTATAGCACAGGAAAGAAATTGATTCGTTACAAATTAGGTACTGCCGACTCTTGGAGCTCTACTCCTACCGATGTGTTTGACGGAATTTCCGACTACCTTGCAAACAACAACGTTGAAGTTGCTGTATGCGATAAAGGTGTGTGGGTGTGCCAAAACTATATCACTTACGACAACACCGACGAAATCAAGCCTGCATTCCTATTCATGGACCACAATGGTAACATCAAATTCAATTCTTATTCTTTGGCTAATGCCAATTACATGACTGAAGCTCCCGAAGCCGGTATCGCCATCAATAAAGATATGACTAAACTCGCTGTTGCCAACGACAACAACGGAAACGTGAATATCTATGATGTAAATTGGAACGGCGACACTCCTTCGCTCAAATTCAGCTACGAAATCAACGTAGGACATGCAGTTGCAAGTTCAGCTGCAATCGAGCAAATGATGTTTGACCCTGCCGATAACTTGATATTATTCTCTCGTCAATATGGGCTTATGGCATACACAATGAAGAACCCTGCTCGCAAAACGTTGACCACAGCTCCTTCAAGCCAAGTATTGGAAATCCTCACCACCGGCATTGATGACATAATTGTTAACGAAGAACCGGTTGAATACTACAACCTTCAAGGTATAAAAGTTGACAACCCGGCAAAAGGAATCTTCATCAAAAAGCAAGGCAACAAAGCCACTAAAGTTTACATGAAGTAATGCATAATGCAAGTTCATAATGCATAATTAAGGGGCTGTGTCAAGACTTGACACAGCCCCTTGTTTTTCGCAAAAACAGGAGGAACAATGGTGCCAATGAGAACTGTAACTCTCCTCTTGAAAATTACAAAGTAATTTTTAGGAGGAGTACCCCGAAGGGGGGAGGTGGTTTGAACTTGATTATTGCCGAGTGCAGCCCATTGAAGACTTAGTCAGTACGGCAAAGCCGGGAGGTGGTCAGAATAAAGCGGAGTGCGGAATTGAGAGTTTTTGACAAAATGACAGAATGAGCATAAGGGCTGTCGCGTGAAAATTATGAGCGCCGAAGGGCTCAACGAGACTTGACCATGTTAATTACCTCTCCCCCGTAAGCCGGGAGGTGGTTAACATTATACCAAGCGAGCAATCCAATCGGGTTGCCCGCTTTTTTTACGCATTATGGCAACTATCGAAATGTTTTATTTTTTATCTCTCCTCTTTCCACAATCTCATTCTGTCAACAAAAGTAAAATTTACCCCCCCCCATTTGTTAATAATCGCTAATACGCCACATTTTCACCTCTTAAAGTATTGATATATCGAACGATAATCATTTGATTTGCAAAAGGAAACAATTACCATGACAGCCACTTGCACAACATATTACCATCACACCGATTTGAACACCACTTCGGGGGCATTGACGCATCGATATTATGTGCGTGATTATCTTGGTAGTACTCGGGCTGTGATTGATGAGAGTGGCAATGTGTTGCAAAGCACTGCCTACTATCCATCGGGAGTGCCATTGACTCCAAATTCGCTCACTCCTCAAACGATCAAATCCACATAGGCAAAGAGTGCCAAGGGTTCAACGGCTTGGCATGGTATGACAACAATGCCCGCTATTACGACCCTATCCTCTTTTGTTTTTACTTTTTAATTTATATTTTTGTTAAATATTTGTCCCTAAACTTTTTTATTATGGCTCGGTTAAATAATTTTTCAAGAGCAATCCTTGCGATAGCAATGATGCTCGTTGTAGGTTTACCATCACATGCTCATGACTTTGTGGTTGATGGAATTTACTACAATTACATTGATAAAGATGCAAAAACTGTTGAAGTTACACAAGGGAGTTATCCTGGTATAGGTCCGATTGGATACGGAAACGATATAATAATCCCATCAAATGTTACATACGATGGTATTACATATTCCGTTACCACTATTGACGAACAAGCATTCTATGAGTGTCCCGGCTTGACTTCTGTAATAATACCCAATTCCGTTTCCATTATTGGCGAACATGTGTTTAGTGGATGTACTGGTTTGACTTCAATAACAATTCCAAATTCCGTTTCCACAATTGGCAAATACGCGTTCAGTGGATGTACCGGCATGACTTCGGTAACAATTGGCAATTCCGTTTCCATTATTGGCGAATATGTGTTTAGTGGGTGTACTGGTTTGACTTCAATAACAATTCCAAATTCAGTTACAACGATTGGAGAGTATGCGTTCGGTGGGTGCAAAGGCTTGACATCGATAACAATTCCAAATTCAGTTACAACGATTGACAATCAAGCATTCGCAGGATGCACTGGCTTGACCTCGGTAACAATTCCAAATTCCGTTTCCACTATTGACAAATACGCATTCAGCGGTTGCCGTGGCTTGACTTCAATCAATATCCCCAATTCAGTTACCACAATCGGCGAATACGCGTTTATAGGTTGCACCAACTTATCATCAATTATAGTAGAAAATGGAAATAGTAATTATGATTCTCGCGACAATTGTAATGCAATAATAGAGACTACCTCAAACTCACTTGTTTTAGGGTGTAAAAATACGATTATTCCCAATTCAGTAACCTCTATTGGCGACTACGCATTCTATGGATGTTCCAGTTTAACCTCTATCTATATTCCTAATTCGGTTACCTCTATTGGTAATGATGCATTCGATGGTTGTAAGTTACCTATTTTGCATCTTCCCAAATCAGTAACATATGTAGGATTATACAATACATGTGCTGATATATGTTATTGTTATAACCCAACCCCTCCTACCGGAGGGGGCTATACATCAGACCGACTATATGTGCCAAAAGGAAGTATGACGGCATACGCAACTGCTGAAGGATGGAAAATGGCAAAACAGATTATGGAATTTGATGTTGATGATGCAGAAAAACCAATATTGACAATAGCCTATCCCGAAGGCGGAGTGATAAAACAAGAGGTGGATAATGGTGAGCTTCTCAAACTACAAATTGTTCCTGCTAACGGATGGAAATGCCATTCTGTAACATTTAACAGTACAGATGTAACAAATCAAATTGATGCTAATGGCTATTATAATACACCTGCAATTACGGCTAACTCACAATTGAACATTGTGTTTGTAAAAAATGATGGCGGAGTGGCAAATGCTCTTATCGAGAACGATATAAAAGTGCACGTGACAGGGAATATTGTAACCATATCCGGAGCTGATGAATTCTCCAATGTGGAAATATACAACACAGCAGGAGCGACAATATACAACGGCATTGACAAATCAATTACTCTCGATTATAATGGCATATATATACTCTCAGTCGAAGGTTGCACATTCAAGTTTTCAATGTAAGAGAAAAGGAGTAGAAAATTGAAAGTTGGGAGCACCAAAGGGTTCATAATGCCTATTTAATGCGGAGTTCGGAATTGAGAGTTTTGACAGAATGACAGAATGAGCATAAGGGCTGTCGCGTGAAAATTATGAGCACCGAAGGGCTCAACGAGACTTGACCATGTTAATTACCTCTCCCCCGTAAGCCGGGAGGTAGTTAATACCTAATAGCAAACGGCTGTCTAACAACAAAAGTTAGGCAGTCGTTTGGTTTCGCTCCAAATTATTTTTCAATCTGAGAGGATATTTATGCGATTTTTGTGCAGTTAGACAGTGAAAAACATAAAATTTATATCATTTTGCAAGAAAAATTTGCGTTATTCAAGAAATTTGTACTATCTTTGCAGTCCAAACTTGAAATTAAAGCATAATTATGGCTCTTATCATACCAAAGAAATACAAACGTAAGCTCCTCCCCGAAACCACCGAGGTGGCTATTAAAGACATCAAGGAGGCTTTCCAAGAAAAATTGGCTACGGCTCTTAACTTGCGCCGTGTCACTGCTCCGCTATTCGTTTTATCGGGCACCGGTCTCAACGACGACCTCAACGGCATCGAAAAAGCGGTTACGTTTAATATCCAATGTATGAATAACAGCCCTGCCGAAGTGGTTCACTCTCTCGCAAAGTGGAAACGCACCAAGCTCGGAGCATATGACATCGCTCCCGGGTATGGTCTTTACACCGACATGAACGCCATTCGCGCTTGCGAGGATCTCGACAATCTCCACTCTCTATATGTTGACCAATGGGACTGGGAACAAACCATCACCCCCGAAGATCGCACCCTCACTTATCTCAAAGAAACCGTAGTGAAGATATATAATGCTGTGCGCGAAACCGAGCAGATGATTTATCGCAGTTTCCCACACATCACACCTGTGCTTCCCGAAGAGATAAAATTTATACATGCCGAAGAACTGTTGCAAGAGTTCCCCGACCTTGACGCCAAAGATCGCGAGGCTGCCGCAGCCAAGAAATATGGCGCAATCTTCCTCATTGGCATAGGCAATCCATTGTCAAACGGCGAACCACACGACGGTCGCGCCCCCGACTATGACGACTGGATTACCCCCAACTCCGACGGATATACCGGTTTGAACGGCGATATGATATTCTGGAACCCCATCCTTGAATGTCCATTTGAACTATCTTCAATGGGAATACGCGTAGAGCCAGAGTCGCTCAAGCAACAGCTCAAAGCTCGTGGCTGCGAAGAACGCTCACAATATCGTTTCCACCAAATGTTGCTCAACGGCGAGCTACCCTCTTCGATTGGCGGAGGTATAGGACAAAGCCGCTTGTGCATGTTCCTCCTCCAAAAAGCCCATGTGGGCGAAGTGCAAGCCAGCATCTGGCCCGAAGAACAAATTGCACAATGCCAAGCAGCCGGCATTGAATTGATTTAAACATCTATAAAAACATATCCATAAAAGAAATACTGTCGAGCAAAAAGCCTCGGCAGTATTTTTTTTGCTTTTTTCTTTGCAAATATCAAAACAATCTCTACCTTTGCATCGATGCGGATAATAGCTCAATTTTTACACACTAAAAATCAATAATTTTTTATTACAGTTTTAATCTATTTTAATCCTTTTTTTAACAGCTATGGCGCAATTCCCTATTTACAAATCTTTCTATTGGCAACATTGCCTCCTTTGATTTTGAGTTAAAGGGGCGAAATCTTGTTGTCCCCCTACTAAAAAATCAAAGAAAAAGACGATGACAGCCATTGGTGTGTCGATACACTTCGACATGCCGTAGACTTGTCGTACTTTGACATTTTGGAATTGCGCACATCGGGAGAAGGCTCCCGATATATGGTGGTAAGCCCTGCCCACCACTCTCAGCAGCCGTGCGAAGCACGAGAAAGCGAAGCGTATGAGTAACCGAGGGTAGAGCAAAGCGATACCCCCGGGTCTACGGCTCTCTCTCAAGCGTCTGCAAAGACGCGAATATCGCATCACACAAACACTTACACACTTTTTTCACTTAAAAACAACAACTTTTATAAATTAAAACTGTAATCATTATGAAAAATCCAACAAGACTAAACTTGACAAACCTCAGTGTTTGTCCCCTCAATACAATGCTTGACTTCGACACCGAACTAAAGGCTAAGCATTGGAACCAACGACACGTATTCCCCATCGACACTTACACCTGCTTACTCTTTGTGGATTTAACATTCCACAAAGAAACCACCGAAGAGCGACTCGAAAAAACCGGCATACGCCAACAAATATCAATCACGGTTATTGAAGCGGCAAGCGGCAAAGAGTTGCAAAAGGACTCGTTCTACGCCTATCTGCCCAAAGCGACAACCTCTAAAAGCTACACAAAGGAAATCCCCTTTGAATACACCGACTTCGACAGCTTCGACAAATTCAAAGTGATAGTTTTTAACGAATCGGAAAACATCACTTTAGGAGCCTACGAATTCAGCGTGTTTGATTTGGCAGAGTTCCCCGATATGCCATGCGAAGGGCTAAAAATCGAAGATGCTCTCATCACTCGCAAATGCACGAGTTACATCGAGATTAACCCCAAACTCACCCCTTGGCCATGTATATCATTTCACGGCTACACGCTACTCGACCCCTCCGCCCCTCTCATGCAAGAGCTTGAGATAATGTTACATTATCCCGACGGACATATCGAAAGCTCAATCCTACCACCCACTTTCAATAAACATGAGATTAAAATCGAAAACGAAAACGAGCCCGGCCTTAATAAAAACGAGTTTTTCGTCAAAGAACACTTCTCTCTCGCCGACAAAGGCGTGCATTATGCCGAGCTCCGCCTTTTGGGCTCCCCTATCGCCGGTTTTCTTTTCAACACTTGTGAAACCGAGAAAAAAGGGTCGTGGAAAGAAGCCAATGATGGTCTTTCTCCATTATACAATTACGAGCATATCGATGGAGAAAAGCGTTTCCACTCCACCATTAAACACTACGACCCTAAAAACGTAGATGAGTTGATCGATGATTTTTTCGATTTGATGGCCGCTGAACTTGATAAAGAAGATATGGCCGACACCTCATGGGATAAGGGCGACGATGACGACAATACGTTTTTTAACAGCCAACCCCAAAAAAGGAAACTTACCACATACAAGTATCAACCCGCCAAGAAACACAAAAACAGTTGGGAAAATCTTGACGAATTGACCGGATTGAAGTCGGTAAAAGAGAAGCTTCATGGCTACAAAAAAATCATCGATTTCTCCAAACTACGCTCACTCAATGGATTGCCCACCTTCAACATTCCACTACACGCCATGTTTTTAGGCTCGCCGGGCACCGGCAAAACCACCGTAGCCAAAGCATTGGGGCAGATGCTCGCCGATGCAGGCTTACTATCGAAAGGGCATGTAGTGGTGCGTGAACGGTCCTCTCTATTGGGTCGATACTATAGTTCGGAATGCGAAAACACCTTGGAGGCTTTGGAGGAAGCGCGCGGAGGAATACTCTTCATCGATGAGGCTTACCAGCTCCTCGACGAGCATGACCCACGCGACCCCGGCCGACATGTTATCGACACACTGCTCACCAAGCTGTCGGACGAAAACGACCGCGACTGGATGTTGATTTTGGCGGGATATCCCCAACAAACCCAACGCCTCTATGAAATCAACCCCGGATTGAAATCACGCATTCCCGAGTCGAACATATACACGTTTGACGACTTTAACGAGTCGGAGTTGATGGAAATTGCCGAGAGCTATCTCGCCAAAAACAATTACACCTTATCCAATGAGGCTCGACAAGCGTTGTCGCTACGACTTAACGCCGATTACCTCTCGCGCAACGAATCATTTGGCAACGCCCGCCATGTGATGAACCTAATTCAAACCAATATCATTCCGGCAATGGCCTCTCGCATCATCGACACCCGCTCCACAAACGACCTTACCACGATTTTGGAGTGCGACATTCCCAAACCCATTTGCACCTCCGTCAACCACCGTCGCATCGGGTTTCAACTTTAACAGTTTTTTTGAAAAATATCGGGTTGCCAAAACAGTCAGCCCGATATTTTTTCATTGATAAATTAAAACGATTTTCATCTATATTTCTCAAAAAACACCTTTTTTAAGGACTCAAATCAAAGAAAATTGAAAAAAATCGCATTTTTTTTGAAAAATATTTGCACAGAATAAAAACTCGCATTATCTTTGCACTCGCAAAACGGCAATAACCGCTATGCACCTCAAAAAAATCTGGTGTGGTAGTTCAGCTGGTTAGAATACCTGCCTGTCACGCAGGGGGTCGCGGGTTCGAGTCCCGTCCATACCGCAGAGGAGAGAGGAGAATGAGTAACAGTAAACATTTTGTTTCTTTACTCATTCTTTTTTTTATATCCTCTCCTATACATTTTCTAAAAAAATCGCCTCTCTCTTTGGACTTCTTAAAATTTTAATATATCTTTGCATATTGATATAAATACTAAAAAGACCCAATGAGAGTAAAAATCCACCACGAAGGAACAAATATTATTATAATATTGCTAATAGCCTTATTAGCAATCAATATCCCTTTATGGCTATATGTGGATTGTTTGGCTCTCAACATCACAATCTCGGCAATATCAGCAATCCTTTGGTTGTTGGTAGTTAATTTCTTCCGTTCTCCACGTCGCAATTTCACAGGAAATCGCGAAAATGTGGTGGTGGCAAGTGCCGACGGTAAGGTTGTGGCTCTTGAACGCACATTTGAAGACGAATATCTACACCGCGAGGTGATTCAACTATCGGTGTTCATGAGCATTTTCAATGTGCATGCCAACTGGTTCCCTGTTGATGGCGAAGTTGTATTCTCAAAACATCACCCCGGTCGCTTCATGGCTGCTTACCTTCCTAAATCAAGCACCGAAAACGAACGCTCTACAGTAGTGATTCGCACTAAAGACGGACATGAAATACTTATGCGCCAAGTGGCAGGAGCAATGGCTCGACGCATTGTGACATATGCCCAACCCGGCGATGAAGCCTCGATTGAAGACCACATGGGATTCATTAAATTTGGTTCTCGTGTCGATTTATATCTCCCTCTCGATACTGAAATTAATGTAAAAATAGGCGACATCACCACTGGCGGCATCACCGAAGTGGCCCGCCTAAAACCACGAAAAAATGATTAAAAAAATCAAAGCCAATATACCTAATGCCATTACATGTCTCAACCTCCTATCGGGTTGTGTGGCTTGTATCTTCGCATTTCATTCTCAAGAAACTTTTGGGGCATTCAAAGGCTATGAATTAGTATATATCCTCATTGGTGCAGCTGCCATTTTCGACTTCTTCGATGGTGCGGCAGCGCGTTTGCTTCATGCCACCTCAAACATTGGCAAGGAACTCGACTCACTCTCCGATCTCATCAGCTTTGGCGTGGCTCCGGCGATGCTCATGTATAACACCATGACTTTCCATAATGGTGCATCATATTCGGCATATGCCGCCTTGGCGATTGCCGTGTTTGGTGCTATACGTCTTGCTCGTTTCAATGTCGACGACCGCCAAACCGACACCTTTATTGGCCTACCTATCCCTGCTAACGCAATATTTTGGATTGGTGCGAGTGCATTAATCTACAAATTCGGATATCCCGGCGACACAGCGGTGATTATCGCATTGATAATCATGTCGTTATTAATGGTTGCACCTATCAAGATGTACTCTCTTAAATTCCACAATCTCAATTTGAAAGAGAATATTAAGAGATATATCATAATCCTTGCAGCCATATTGTTTGTTATTTTCTTTGGAATTTGCGGATTGGCATATGAGATTATTTTATACATATTGCTATCAATATTCTCTCGCAAAAATATAAAATAACTGCAATCTACCTTATTATTTATCAATCTACTATTTTGAAAAATGGCATCTTTGGGCACTCTTTTTATTCTATTGATAATATTCTTCCTTCTGTTCCCGGTTATAAAATTGGGGTGGAAGATTTATACAGCTCAGAAAACGGCTAAAAAAGCCTTCTCTGAGTTCCACAAGCAACAGCAACAACGAGCCGAGGAATACGAATCGCAGCAACGACGTCAGCAACATCGCCAGCGTCGCAAATCAATGGGCGAATATGTTGACTTTGAAGAGGTGAACGGCTCTACACAATCATCAGCCAATCCCCACCAAGGCTCCACAAAAAAATCTTCACGCATCAAAGATGAACCACTCATCACCGATGCCGAGTGGGAAGAAATCAAGTAGCTAACACCATAATCCACGCCACACAATGAACTCAGAAGAGGTATATGCAATGTGCATGGAATTTCCTTATGCCCAAGCCACATTCCCCTTCGACGACTCTACACTCGTGTTTAAAGTCGGGGGCAAAATGTTTGCTCTCTACCCCCTCGAAAAGCCCCACTTCATATTGGTGAAATGCGACCCTGAGCGAGCTATCGAACTGCGTGAACGCTACCCCGAAATAAATGCGGCATGGCACATGAATAAAAAGCATTGGAACCAAATCGACCTCACCGGCTCGCTATCTCACTCGTTCATTAAAGAGCTTGTGGCTCACTCCTACGACTTGGTTATGGCAAAACTTCCACGCAAAACAAAAGACGAATTAAACATAAAATAACCCACCCATGGCACAATACTACACCCATCGACTCTTTGATTTCCTTCACCAAGTGGCGGCAAACAACTACCGCGAATGGTTTCACGCCCACAAAGGCGAATACGACGAACTGCGAGCCTTGTGGATGGAAGATCTCGACCGATTAATCTCACTCATGGCTGCGTGGGAGCCTCAATTAGCCTCACAATCGGCCAAAACTTGTGCCTATCGCTTCTATCGCGACACTCGTTTTTCGCAAGATAAATCGCCCTACAAAACTTTCTTCTCGGCAGCAATAAGTCCGTGGGGACGCAAAGCGCATCGTGCCGGATTCTACTTGCACATGGGCATCGACGAAGAAAACCTTTGGGGTGGTTCGGGACTGTATGGTGGCATCTGGTGCCCCGACTCGGCTATGCTCAACAAACTTCGCCATGCCATCGTCGACAATATCGAAGAATTTGAGGAAATAATCAACAATCCCACACTCCTCAAGCACTACCCCTCGTGGATTGGCGACTCTCTTAAGAATGTCCCCAAAGGCTGGGACAAAGAACACCCACAAGCCGAGTTATTAAAACTCAAAGAATATGGCCGTCTATGCTCTTGTAAAGAAGCATTCTTCCGCGACCCCGCTTGGGTTGAAATTGCCGCCGAGCGATTCTCCCTACTAAAACCTCTCAACGACTTCCTCAACTACTCCCTCGACGAAGAAGCACCTTTCACATTAGATATCCTATAAAACAAGGATACCCTCTTGCTCTGCAAACAAAAGTAAAATTTACCCCCCCCCATTTGTTAACAATTACTAACATGCAATATTTTCACCGCTCAAAGCATTGATATATTGAGCAATAATCCTTTAATTTGCAAAAATAACGAGTTGACGAAAGGAATAATATTGTTAAACATCAGTGTTCTTTTTCTGAGATAAAACAATACAAGCTACAACTATGAGAGTATTACAATATTTCTTGATAATAAGTTTATTCTTGACCGCAAATAAAGGTCTTGCCAATCATCATAATGGAACTTATTCTTCCTATTCACAAGTATATAAAATAGAAATAAATGGTACTGATTTTATTTATTCATTGAATTTTGGGTCAAATATATGGGATCCTGATCCCATTATTTTAGCGAGATGTAAGATGACCCATTTATCAGATTCGTTTTATAAAATTGACAATTCTCCATACCCTTTCGATATATGGTGGGACGGAATTAACATAGAACAAAAACATAATGATAGTACCGGCGATTCAATTTGTGTAGATTTTAATTTCCCAAAATGCTCTACACCGCTCGATATTTCAATATCTTGTACTGACCATTTATCTCACTCAAAGGAATTTAATATATCTATCACCAATTCAGGTTCAATCCTATTACCTCCTAAT
>JAFQAS010000006.1 GCA_017399915.1 Muribaculaceae bacterium | reverse complement strand
TGATTAGGCTATATACTAAAGAATATAATTTCTAATGTTTGGGAAACGATTATGGTCTCTACAGTCGCAGGAAACTGAACAGGTGTGGCGGCAACTACCACATATCCCTTCGCCTTGTGCATAGGCTTCAATTCAACCGAATAGAGAACATTTGGCTCGATTGTGCCTTTCAAATCTTCTGCTAGGACACAAATCTGCTTGCCATATATTGAGTCTTCCCTGACTCCTTTCAATTGACGAGTTTTGAGTGCCCGAAAATCCACGCATTAATACGGCTGTCGGCTCTCCCGTCGTTCCGATTTCGCAAAATCAACTACGCCTTCAGTCCTTCAATCTCTCGCTGCAAAGTGTCAAGAAATTTTGCTGCGTGGGCACCGTCCATTTGGGTATGGTGGAATTGGAACGATACACTTAACGTAGTCTTAAACAATCCTCGCTTGTACCTACCCCAAATCATAAACGGATTATTGAAAATACCGCTATACATACCCACCGCTCCATCAATTTCATACTGCGCCAATGCCGAAGTGCCGATAACCATACTGCCTGCCGAGAGGTCGTGGTCGGTGCAACTCTCCGCCACTTGCTGTGTAAGGCGCAGATAGTCGCTGCCAAATTGCCCCAAATCCTCGTTAAAAGGCAGGTCGCACGAACTCACCTCGCTCGCTGTGTTGGCAACAATGGTGTTTACAGCGATGGTGTCGTACTGCACCAACTTGTCGCCGACGGGCAACAGATAAAACTCCTTGACTTGCGAGGCGGCACGACCGATGCAATAACACATCAGCATGTTGAATTTCAGCCTTCGCTTGCGGCTAAATTTCACGAGGCGTGATACATCGAGTGTCTTAAAAAATGTAACCATCGGATTGGGCGCCTGCATCCACATCTCAAAGGCGTATGCACGTGTTGTCTCTTGGGGATTTATCTCTTTCATAGCTGTAATTTTTTTGATAAAGGGTCGCAAAGGTAGTAATTTCTTTGCAAAGTCCGCAAAAGGCGGGGTTGTATTTGTATAAAAGGTTATGATTTTTGAGGATGAAATTTTTGGGATTTTATTGAGCAGTTTGTGGGCGAGAAAAACGCAGAAATCTTTGTACAAAACGAGTACATACGATGTTTACTTCTCTATATTGCAAACATTGTAATTGCTGCATAATCAGCACAATATAAGACATGGTGCGAAATATTGTTAGATTGCGAACCGCTCGCCAAAATCGTATATTAAGGTTGTCGTTCCCGCTGTTCATAAATTCGGTCACCAAAAGTGGATAGAGAAAAGTTGTCGCAATGAGCCGATTGGCATCAATTAGTAAATACTATTATCGTTCTTGTGGTCAATGCTATGAGAGGCTGGGCATGTTAAACTTTTAATACTCAAGCGACTACACAAAAGCGAACAGAGCATAGATATCATTTCGAGAGAGTGATTTTTTTGTGCAGTTTAGTTTCTTTTATAACAAAGAGTTTACAAGACAGAAAAAAGTTATCGACATATTTCGTTCAAACTGCCATTTTGACAGTCTATATTGGTGGAATATGATGAAAATATGACACATATTGCGCTGGCAAGCAGTTTGATAGTGGAATGTTTGCTAACTCAAACAGAGTATAGACAGCGTGCAACCGGCTGTATAATTCGGCGAGTAAAAAAATAGAGCATATGGCTGTAAATAAACCTTATGGCGATGGGCGTCGCATAGGCGCAGTAAAGGATCGTTCTCAAGTTCTTAATACCAAAACAGGGGTGTGGACAAAGAGAGATACTGACACTGGTCGCTTTATGGATGGCAAAAAGGATGGCACACCATTCAAAGGGGTAAGAAAAGAGAAGTAGCCCCTATTTGCCATAGTAAGACGCGATGAGCCCACTTGACATTAGCTAGGTGGGCTCTAACTTTTACAATTTAGATATCCTTTGGAGGATATTTTTGGCACATATGCTCAACGACATCATCAATACAATTTCTCTCTCTTAAAAGTTGTAATACCTCAATTGCGGCATTACATTCTTCTTTGATTGATTTTCGCTTTACAGAAGCTTTCTTACTTTCTAGAATATCCTGTAAAGCGTTAAACAATCCAGAATTTATCGGCGACTTATAGTATTC
>JAFQAS010000019.1 GCA_017399915.1 Muribaculaceae bacterium | reverse complement strand
CTGGCGAATGCGCTGCTCATCGGTGATACGCCACCGGTCTATAAGTTTACCAGCGTACTCTGACGAGTAGTGATAAGCTCCGAGAGCTGACCCATAAGACCGAAGAGGAACATCGAGTCGTTGTCTACGAGTTCACGGTCGCCATCGATGAAGCAGTCACGGGCAAGCGTGCGCATTGCCATAACCTCATCCTTCTTCGAAGCTGCCATAAACTTCGAGAACTGAGGGAAAGTAGGCTCCGACATATAGGCCACATAGACCTCCTTCTCGTCACCCTCCTCGCCAAAGACCACCATAGGGTAAATCTTGCGCAGTTTCTTCTCCTCCTTAATCTTCTGAGCCTTCTCCTTAATCTCAGACTCCTGTTTCATTGTGAGCATTTTCTCTTCCATAAATGAAATTGTATTATGTGAATTATACCATGTAAGTTGTATCCACTTAAAGTGTAGGGAGAGAAAAGAGAAAAGGGTTAAAACAAAGTCTAATTTTGTGCTATTATCAAAGAAAATGCACATTCTCACAATCTTTGATAATGTGCAATTTTGTTGAATAAGATTGATATTCTTAGGTTTATCACAACTTTTGCACAGTTTTCATTAGTCGTGAAAATTGTGCAATTTCGAATTGATTTCGTTGGAAAATTATCTGTTTGAGGTATTTTTTTACCGCAATCGGCAGATCTTTTTATTGTAAATCGAGCGACGAATGTTGCCGCTCGATTCTTGTTATTCGCCATCTACTATCTTATTATTTGATATAGTCTCTTTGGCGATGCTTACTTTCATTTGATAATTATTCTCTGCTTTTTGTCGATGATGTGCCATTACTCTAACGGGTAAATATTTTCGTTTAGCGCCACATAATTTATCATACTCTTCTAATCTTAGATTGTCTAAATCATCCAAGTCAATTAACACATCTGGATGAAGATGTCTAAAATAATATCCTCTTGAATGAGTGTACCGTCCAGTGCAACAATGTGATATAGATTGAAGATTGTTATGAGTTAATTCTGCCACACAGTGAACGGAACGCATTATAGCGACAAGGACTCTAGCACTATTGAAAATTAGCACGATTGTTGGTGCTTTGAAATTACTTTTTCTCATTTGTATTGTGGTTTAATGGGTTTAAGATGTACTTCAATATGTTTATTTTTCAAGATACTCTGTGCCGATTTATATATTGGTAATTCCTCCAGCCCAGCTGCACGCAGTGCTGTCATTAGAATATGATCTTCTACCAATTCCAAATAATCTCTGTCGGGCATAGATATCCACTTATCTACTTCTGACTTTAATTTTGCCATATTATCAATCGTGTATAATGTTATAAATGAAGTATACACCTGCATACTATTTGATTTTATCATTTTAGAAACAATGTCGATGTAATCAAACATGCATTCTCTCATAGGGTCAGTAGCCGAATCGTTTTCTACCTCCGTAGACTCAAATACTTCTTTTACAGGTTGACTATGAGGCTTTACTTGCTTTAACAATGTTCCATCTTTAGATAAAATACTTGCCAGTCAGTTATAGGCTTCCTTTATTCGTAACTTTATCGCACTAATACTGTCTGAAACAATATAGCCTTGTTCGTAAAGTATTTTTGCTACCTCCACAATCTTATATCCTTTCATTCGAAGCGATATTATTTTATAGTGTAGCGGACTTAAGGATTCTATTGCAGCGTGTATATCCTCATAAGAATTATGATTATCGACGACAGAGATATGAGAATATGGATACTGTTCTAAATCCACATAATCAATTGGAGATGCCCACTGTCTTTTCTGGAATCTAACCATATCATGCCGTATGGCTGTGTACAGCCACGGTCTAATTGGTTTTGAAGAATCATAAGTGTGAATATAGCAAAGTAAATCTGCTAGGACATTGCTATGCAAATCTTCAAACTCAGTTGTTTTATCCCAATATTTCCAGCATACATGATTAATGTAGTTTAATTCTGGTATTATATACTTTTCAAAAAGTTCTTTATTATTCATCTTGTTTCTTATTTATTTGTTATACAATTAGTTTAATTGCAAGGAAATAAGAAACATTGGTGGATCTCTATTTTTCGTTATCATATCGTTTAAGATATGATGAAAATTAATAAGTTTTATAATTTTGCTGTCGCCTATGTCTGTATTATGGCGTTTGAAATCATCGTTTTTTACGAGATATGGCGTTTGAGAATTGCTAAACCCTTAAATATAAGCAATGTGCAAGGAATCAATACTTTTCCTTGCACATTCTTATAGTATAACTAATTTTCCTTCGATTCCGCAATTTTTTAGGATTTCCGTGTTTGCGGCATCAAACGAAATCAGGCACGAGGGAGCACCTGCCGTGCCGCCTTGCTCTCCCGATGCGTGGTAGAAACTCAATCGCCCTTTGATAAAGAGTATCGAGTCGGCATTGGGGAATATCAGTTCGTGAAACAGCCGTGTGTCGGTCCTGGCAAAGGTCAGCGCAATGGCGTTTTTATGTTCTGCACATCGTTTTATGAACTGCGTGATGAGTGCGGTATCGTAAGGCGGGTTGCAGAACACACGCCCAAACCACGGTTGCTTCAAACCATCGTCCTCGATAGTATAATGATGCTCGGCAGTGTCCCACGGTCTATTTAAGGGAGCACACGGGTCTAAATCAAATGGCCCCAACCGCCTCAAGATATGTGGCGGTGTGAGCCATTCATTTTTACCTGTATATGATTTACCTTCAAAAGTTACATTCATAATCTTTTATAAAAGAGTAGTTCAAATACTCTTTTTAGGATTATAAATCTTGTATTAATGAATAAAAATAAGTGCTTCAAAGCCATACTATAATTTTGATATTTTGTTGTTTTCCGAAAGATATGGCTCTTATTTGCAGAAATTTTGCAAATAGGCTCGTTATTATATGGATATTGACAAGATAACCCAACATAAACAAACCGACCCTCGTTGTGAAGGTCGGTTTATTGTTTAAGATAGTGGTGGTTTAGATTGTATCACCAGAACCAATCTGAATATCGAACGGATTGAGGTCAAACTCGTGGGTAATGTTCGTATCATCCTGCTGCGACTCCAAGCAGTCTTCGGTGAAGATACAACCCTTGAGAGTTACGGTAGTCGTAGTCCAGTCATCCGATGCCATAGGGTTAGCAAACGAGACGATAAGGTCGAACTCACCAATCTCCAACAACGAACCATAGACCGAACGCAAGAGCTGCTGCGTAGCATAGTCCATAGTGATGGATGCCGAGTATGTGATGTTTCCGAAGCCTCGGGAGACGGGCTTGCCGCCCATTCCGTAGTTGGACTCAACCTTGCGTTTCTTCGACCACTTGATGGCAGATACGCCTTCGAGTGTCGTAGAACCCTCCTCGATACCAAGTGCGGTAGAAGAGAGTGTGATCATAGACCACGAATATGCTACATTATTGATTACTGCCATATCTGTTAACTATTAGCGGTTAGTGACAATCCCTCCTCGACATAGATCTTGACGGCCACGCCGACAGGGACAATTACATATGAAATCTTGAGCGTGTCGTTCACCAGCACATTCTGGTTGGCATCGATGGTTACAGCATAACCGGAAATCTCCTGTGCTGCCTGCATCTTTGCCAGAATATCGCTGATGAGCGTCTTGAACGCTGTAATCTTCGATGGAGCGAGGAAGCCCGTAGAAGGATTGACCATCAGAGGCGAGTTTACATACGGAAGCAATGCTGCACGCACGGCTCGACGGCTCTTGTTGATGGTACGGTTACGGGCAATCGTGCGGTAATCACCGATAGAGCAGGTCTGGTCCTTCGAGATATAGATACCATTCTCGCGTCCGGCATACTTAATCGGGAAGATGTAGCCCTTATCGTCAAGCTCATCGAGCAATGAAGGCGACAACGACTCGTAGCGATTAAGGCTGAGGAAGTTCTCT
>JAFQAS010000018.1 GCA_017399915.1 Muribaculaceae bacterium | reverse complement strand
GAGTGCAGGATTAAGTTGGATGAGAGAATAGTGTAAATATCTTATGACTTTTTACCAAATAAAGAAAATAGTGATAGAAACTTATCGGACATAGCAACAATATCTTGTTGGTTGTTTTTCTGTGCAAGTTCCTTTATTTTTCTTATAGGGCTTAGCATCTCATCATTTTTACGTTTCTCTGTTGAATTCATTGAGGATATAAGTAAAACTAAGAAATGATTAATTTTTTTACATAGTGTCACAAGACGAAGCATCTGCATTAACTCTTTTGGATGATTCATATCATTGGCACATTGCCACCGCTCACTAATATTCAATTTTGCTGATTCTCTATAATGGGTATATAAATTCCTCTTACTCGGATTAAAATTTGATGTCAAGGCTATGAGTTCATCTTCAATCTCTTTGGATAATGGAATGGATTTAAACTCAGGAATATTCCTAATTTTGTTCCATATACTTTTTCCTCTGTATTCATCATTATAACCATACAAATGAGACAAAGCACTAATCTCAATTCTATAAGCACGCATAAAACTTATAGAACGTTCTGCATTACTAACTGCTTTTAGATAGGTATTCATAGAACAAGCTAAATCATATTGCATAAAACTAACCTCCCATCGCAATTCTTCAAGTGCTTGTATTTCTACAAGTCTACTATAATCTACTTGTCTATCTGTTAAATATTTAATAGCCTTCTCACAAATTGTATAGCTCTTTTTGTGTGACTCTATATTTTCCCAAGCATTTGCAATTTGTTCTGCGATTACATCATCGAGTTTTTCCTTATTATGCAATGCCTCAGCGACTTTCTCATTTACAACATCTATAATGGAGAGCTTATCTACACTCCTTGTATAAGTACATTCTTTGTTGTTAGTACATAATGTTTCTGTAATCGTTTGTAGAATGGGAGAAATATATTGTAATATCATATCATGTACCAATAATTGATCCCCAACTCTTTTCGCATAGATATCTTCATCATTCAATAGTATCAACATTGAATACATTTTGTCAGGGTTATCGTAATGGGCTGTTATATTTCTTAATGAAGTATCACATTGTTTACCAAGTAATCTTACATATTGTGCAATATCCTCGAGTTCCTTAAAACCTTGGTGTTGCTCATTGAGATGATGAATTAGTTTTAGAATTATTCCTCCATGATCTTTACCAACTAAATACACACACCATTCATATTGTGATAGGTTAATCATTTGCATATGATAACGCTTTGCATATACATTATCTGCAAACAACATATTCTTCATATCGCTGAAAATCTCATATACACCTAAAAGACTACCGCTCAATAATTCAAAAAGCAATTGTAAATAATGTGCAATATTAGAACTAGACAACCTTGATTTTATCAGTTCTGTATTTTGCAATAAATGTTCAGAATCCAGAATTGATGATTTAGCATTTTCAATCAAATTATCTATAGTTTCTTTACTTGCATGTTTTCTTATCATATATCTATGTATTTTATACTTAACCTTTTTACAAAGGTACCTAAAACTTATCAGACATAGCATTTCACACCTCATATTTTATCATCACACACTCCACATTTTACGAAAATCTGCACTTTAACTCACCTTCAACCACCATCCAAAAGTTATTTTGCAGTTATATTTTGGTGGGTGATTTCACCATTATAACACCGATTTCCTTTGCCAACGAAACATTAAAAACAGTTCGAGTATGGCAAATGAAATTACTTTTGATAAGCTGCCGCAGGCGGTGGGTTATCTGACAGAACAGGTGGAGCGAATCCACAAGATTGTGGCGGCATTGCAACCGCAGGTGGCTATCGACAAGCATCGCATTGTCGAGATAGATGAAGCGTGCCAAATCACACGCAAGGCGAAACCTACTATCTACACGCTCGCACGCAAGGGGCTGATTCCTGCCTACAAGCGTGGCAAAAAACTCTACTTCTACGAAGATGAGTTATTGCAATGGATTGAGTCGGGGCGAAAGCCTATTCAGGCACTCACCCTCCAAGAGCAAGCGGCAGAGATAGTTCACGGAGTGAAACGCAAACCCAAAGGCGGCTTTAACCTCTAATGCACTCGGCTATGAACGGTAAATTGACAGCAGAGGGCATAATGGGTGCGGCAATGCGTATGAGTGCCGAACTATCAGGCAGTGAATTTCCTATCAGTGTTTTTCCTCACAAGATTCAGTGCATCATTACCGATTTGCACGCCTCGCAGGGCTATCCTATTGACTACATTGCAGCGGCTATGCTCTCGGCATTGGCGGTGAGCATCGGTAACTCGCATCTTGCACAGGTTAAGCGTGGGTGGGTGGAGAGTCCTATTCTATATATGGCACTCATCGGGCGACCGGGAGCTAACAAGAGCCATCCGTTAAGTTTTGCGTTTCACCCATTTATCGAACACGACTACCGCCACAACAAGGAGTATCAGGAGCAATATGCCGAGTATGAGCGCACGATGTCGATAACCAAAAAGGAGCGATTGGAGGCTGGCAAAGATGAGTTCCCTACACCTCCCAAGCGCAGTCGTTTCCTTGTGTCGGACATCACACCAGAGGG
>JAFQAS010000017.1 GCA_017399915.1 Muribaculaceae bacterium | reverse complement strand
GCCGTTTTTCCCTGCTTTGCCAACTCTACGATCTCGCGGCTTCGTTTGCTTTCCCATAGCCCTTCGGTAATAAGAACGCGCTGCACGGTCATTTTTGATACACCAAGAACTAAGGAGATCGCCTGCACGGAAGGACATTCGCCATAGGCTTTCACTATTTGATTATATATTTTTTCGCCCGGTTGCTTCTCTGCCATCTTTATACCCCCGTGTTCTCTGTTGACCATATTATACCACATTTCCACATAGGTGTCAACCTCGACTTTTTAACAGTAAAAGTTGACCATTAGAGTACAAAAAGGGTGCCGCCAAAACGACACCCTTATTATTTATCATTAAGGCTCAATTCTCAAATTGATACGGGTATTATCCACCTTAATATCAATCCAATAATTAAAATCTTTCCAACCGCCGAATGTCAGCTCTACTGTTTCGGGTTTACCTGCTTGCAAGGTAAGATCCTTTGAATCACCTTCTGCAAGGTTATCTCCGCTTTGGCTGCAAAACAAGCTAATATAAACAGATTGATCTACGGTTGAAGTCAATTCAAGAATAATCTTGTTTGCGGGGTCATAATCGTTTACGACCTCGACCTTTTTTATATGGACGTGGACGGTAGATGGAGCATCGTAAACGTGATTAAGCTCAATTTCGTTGGTCTCGTTGTTATAACTTCCGATGTACGTATCGTGCGGGTGATATTGCCAAGCATCGCTTATCATCTTTTTAAGCTGCTCTGAAGCGTTCATTACATAACCCTTACCTAAATGTCCGTCAACACGGCAGATCTGTGTAAATTCGGGATCTATACGATATATCTTTGAACCAACCTCAAACCACAACGTTCCTCGCTCAATAGGTGGCTGCGTTGTATTCTCGTCAACAACAGCATCGGATATTTTCTCTACGGTTTCTCCCGTTTGGGTCAGCTCCTCAACGGCATCAATTATCGAATACGCAAGGTCACAAGTTGTGATCCACTTGGTCGATATTCCGTATCCGTCCCAATTAAAGCGCATCATTTTAATAGCAGCTTGATAACCCGACTCCGTTAATTCGTCACCATCATCATTGGTACTGCCATTATTGCCTTCATTACCTTCTGCTTTAACACCTAAGATTTTATTGATATTTGCTTTGCCTTCCTCGGAAAGCGTCATAGCTCGCTTGTTTGTTATGTCATTGAAGCTACCACAATCAGAATGATAACGAATTATCGCGTTATCAATGGTGAACTCATAATCGTGACCGCAGTTCGTTCCGTCATCGACCCATTCGCCGCTATTTAATGCAGATATAATTTCCGCTTGTGCATCCTCGGTCAAGTCGATCAAAGTTGTTGTCCCATCTATTCCAATATATGACACGCAGGAAAGAGGTTCTTTGTACTTAACATTTGAGCATCCCGAAAATGCAGAAAGGCAAATAAGCATCGTAATTAGTATTGGTATTATTCGTTTCATAAAGCGACCTCCTTGCCTATTAGCTTATTCCTCACTCGGGTCGATGTGCTCAAAAAGCTTTTCCAAATATTCGTTTACCGCAACCTTATCATCATCGCTTAAAATCAAATATAGTTCATCGGTGTTATTATTGAACGCTCCATTCTCAGAAGAATAATTAAGTTCTTTACCGTTGATTGTGATTTGATAGTCACATCTGCACTTACACAAATCGTTAATCCACTCACCATTATTCAGCAAATCAAGTATCAGTTGCGATTCTGTTGTTGCTTCTGTACTTGATAAATTGATAGCTTCAATAACCATTTCGCCCGAGTAGGTGGTTTTCTCTGCCGTTTTATCGGTTATTTCAAAGCTCACCCAAGTGTTATATCTCTTACCATCACCCGGCGAGAACTCGCAACGAACACGATATGTTCCTTCTTTAGACAAATCAAAATATTCGGTGGAGTAAGTCTTTTCCTGTGTCGCTTTTGCAGGCAACACATGAGCTATCGACGCTACAATCATATCCTCCGTCATAACGCTTTTCCACTCGTCATTTTCAAGAATCTCGATATAGAAATCCTCACCAAACGTATATTCTTTATTTGTCTCGTTGTGCCATACCGCTTTAAGTTTTTTGTGTTCGCTCGAATCATCAACCGATGTAAGCGTAAGATACACGCCTGCGTATTCAGTATGAATGTCCTCGTCGTTCATTGAGATATGCTTTTCATCGTCACACCCTACAAAGGCGGAAAGGCAAAGCAATAGCACGATCAGTATTGATAGTATTCGTTTCATAAAGTTGCCTCCTTTACTCAAAATAATTGAAATTGTCAGTTGCTATTCACCATCGCTGATTTAGTCATGGAAATCTCATTTCCGTTTACTGATTGATATCGCAGATGACCTCGCTCTCAAATACGTGCTTATGGTCAATGTTACAACCGCTATTGATAATTTCACCGTCAATCATCTGTACTTTGGGCGGGTTAATATCTACAATAACTTCAAAGCTTAGGCAGAGCTGACCTTTAGAATTGATCTCCAAATACATATAGCTACTGCTGTCATATTCCGCCATTTTATTTTTGAGTTTTTCTTCGGCTTCTTGTATCTTCTCGATTGTGAGGTAAGGGAGAAAGCGAGAATAATCCCCTGCATTTGCATCATAAGAATTGAGAACCGTGCCATTATTATCAATTATCACGCTGTATTCCTCGTATGTTTTGTAACCGAAAAGATACAACTCATATCTGACTGTTTTCTGTGGTTTGCTCGCGTGCTCGCTAATGCTGACCGAATAATTATCAAGATTATTGATGCCATATTCCTCTTTGAGCTTGGCATCAGTTATGGTAAGAAGATCTAATATCTCCGGGTCGCTCGGATTTCTATCTCCAAGTGGTGTTTCATATTGTGTTTGAGCATAGGAATCAACGACATCGTATTTCTCAAGAATGGCAAGTTCGGCTTCATTCCAAGCTCTCACTTCATTATCATCTGAAACCTCAAGATGCGAT